>DCCS01000038.1:195077-195319 GCA_002316015.1 Prevotellaceae bacterium UBA1075 | reverse complement strand
GTTCGATTCCTGGTGGCACCACATGCAAGAGGGCTTCCAGACATTTGGAAGCCCTCTTGCGTTTCCCTGCGAATCCCCCCACGCCTGCCCACACATGCTGCCGGGGGAACGCCACGGCGCGGCTGTGTGCCGGCCCGAAGGGCGATGGAACGCCACAGGAAAACGCCCACCTGCTGCACACATCCCCGTTTTCCCACGACAAACCAGGAGCCCCTATAAAAAACGCAGCCGCATGCATGGGC
>DCCS01000038.1:194870-195017 GCA_002316015.1 Prevotellaceae bacterium UBA1075 | reverse complement strand
ATGGGCCAGTGCAGCCGCGTGCGTCACCCATCCTGACCCGGACACATGTGTGACAGAGTGCAGCACCTCCCATCTGCCATCCCGTCCCCGCCTCCCACCCGGCATCCCCATGCGGGTGGGGGAAGACTGTTCCGCGACAAAAAAAAA
>DCCS01000038.1:33854-194802 GCA_002316015.1 Prevotellaceae bacterium UBA1075 | reverse complement strand
TACCATTACACCATAGCCCAATAATAAAGACAGCGGCATCCCCATGGACGCTCACGCCACTTGATGAAGGTTGGGCTACCCGGACTCGAACCAGGAAAGGCAGGACCAGAATCTGCAGTGTTACCATTACACCATAGCCCAATAGACCCTCACAATCTCTCAATCGCGACGCAAAGTTACGCACTTTTTCCGATGCTCCAAATCTTTCTGCTAAAAAAAATAAATGCTTTGCTTATTCGGAGAAGTATATTTACCTTTGCATTCAATTTGGTATATTACAAGTTATAAATATTGATGGAGATAAAGGACAAACTGGTTACCGCCATCGTGGATGGCCTGCAGGACAAGAAAGGAAAGGACATCGTGGTGGTGGACCTCACGGGCATGGAGGATGCCGTGTGCAAGTATTTCGTGATATGCACAGGCGGGTCACCTGCCCAGGTACAGGCACTCACGCGCTCGGCCGCCGACAAGGCGCGCACCGGCGAGGGAGCCAAGCCTCTGGCCGTGGACGGCCTGCGCAACTCGCGCTGGGTGGCCATGGACTATGCCGAGGCAATCGTACACATCATGCTGGCCGAAGAGCGGGCCTTCTACGACATCGAGCACCTGTGGGAGGACGCGGAGCTCGTGAGCATCCCCAGCATAGACTGACCGCACGCCCGGCCCATTCACTCATACAACAAGACTGACTTATGGACAAGAACAAGAACCAACGCCCATCCATCAACCTGATGTGGGTGTACCTGGGAATAGCCGTCCTGCTGGTGGTGCTGGTGCTTAACAGCGGGGGCACCTCGCTGCTGGCCTCGGCCGGCAAGGAAGTGACCTACGACCAGTTCAAGAATTATGTGGAAAAAGGATACGCCTCACGCATAGTGGCCAACAAGCGCGACGGCTCACTGCGCATGTATGTGCGGAGCGAGCATGTGCGGGACGTGTTCCCCACAAGCTCCCTGCAGCCGGGCGCAGAGGCTTTCGTGGAGTCCACCTTCTCCTCGGTGGACAGGCTCGACGCCTTTGTGGACCAGCAACAGCAGGAGGGGCACTTCAAGGGGGAGGTGGCCTATGAGCAGGGGGATGACACGCTGAACAACGTGCTCTGGTCGTTCGGGCCGCTGGTGCTGATTGTGCTCTTCTGGATGTTCATGCTGCGCGGGGCAGGAGGCGCAGGCGGGGGCGGAGGCCCCATGGGCATCTTCAACGTGGGCAAGAGCCGCGCCAAGCTGGTGGAGAAAGACCAGCGCGCCAAGGTGACATTCAAGGATGTGGCAGGGCTGGAAGGTGCCAAGGAAGAGGTGCACGAGATAGTCGACTTCCTGCGCAACCCGCAGAAGTACACAAAGCTGGGAGGAAAAATTCCCAAGGGCGCGCTGCTGGTGGGGCCTCCCGGAACGGGCAAGACACTGCTTGCCAAGGCCGTGGCCGGAGAGGCCGATGTGCCCTTCTTCTCCATGTCGGGCAGCGACTTTGTGGAGATGTTCGTGGGCGTGGGCGCAAGCCGTGTGCGTGACCTGTTCCGCCAGGCCAAGGAGAAGGCCCCCTGCATCATCTTCATCGACGAGATCGATGCCGTAGGACGGGCGCGCAGCAGAGGCCCGCAGATGGGGGCCAACGACGAGCGCGAGAACACCCTCAACCAGCTCCTCACCGAGATGGACGGCTTCGGGACCAACAGCGGTGTCATCATCCTGGCCGCCACCAACCGCGCCGACATCCTGGACAAGGCACTCCTGAGAGCCGGGCGCTTTGACCGGCAGATATATGTGGACTTGCCCGATGTGAACGAGCGCAAGGAAATCTTCCAGGTACACCTGCGCCCGCTCAAGACGGACAAGTCGCTTGACATCGACTTCCTGGCACGGCAGACACCAGGCTTCAGCGGTGCCGACATCGCCAACGTGTGCAACGAGGCCGCGCTGATAGCCGCGCGCAACTCGGCCCCCGTGGTGACCAAGGACCATTTCCTGGCCGCCGTGGACCGCATCGTGGGCGGGCTGGAGAAGAAGACCAAGGTGATGACCGTGGAGGAGAAGCGCACCATCGCCCTGCACGAGGCCGGGCACGCCACCATAAGCTGGCTGCTGCAGTATGCCAACCCCCTGGTCAAGGTGACCATCGTGCCCAGGGGACGTGCCCTGGGAGCCGCCTGGTACCTGCCCGAGGAGCGGCAGATAAGCACCCGCGAGCAGTTGCTCGACGAGATGTGCGCCCTGCTCGGTGGCCGCGCAGCCGAGGAACTCTTCGCCGGGCATGTGAGCAGCGGCGCCATGAACGACCTGGAGCGCGTGACCAAGCAGGCCTACGGGATGGTCGCCTACATGGGTATGGGCGACCAGCTGCCCAACCTGTGCTACTATGACAACCAGGACTACTCGTTCCAGAAGCCCTACTCGGAGCACACGGCACAGGTTATTGACCAGGAGGTACAGAGCATGATAGAGACCCAGTACGAGCGCGCCAAGAAACTGCTCAGCGAGCACGGCGAGGGCCACGCCAGGCTGGCACAGCTGCTGGTCGAGCGCGAGGTGGTGTTTGCCGAGGATGTGGAGCACATCTTCGGCCCGCGCCCCTGGGTGAGCCGCAGCGAGGAGCTGCTGGACGAGGAGAAGGCCGACGAGAAAGCAAGGGCCAAAGGAACACAGGGCGCCGGCACACAGGCCAACTCCGGGAAACAGCCATCAGAAAGCGACAGGGCATGAGAAATTTCATATTGAGGACTATCGTGGGAGTGGCCTATGTGGCCCTGCTCACAGGAAGCCTGCTGCTTGGCCCCGTCACCGCATTCCTGTTCTTCGGCGCGGTGACATGGGCGACCACCATGGAGTTCTGCATGGTGGCAAACCGCCACGCAGGACTATCCACCCTGGGACTGCTCACCGCCACCGCCAGTCTTGTGCTGGTGGCATTTTCCTGGCTCTGGGGCATGGACAACGAGTTGTCGCTGCGCTGGCTGGCTCTGTACGGGCTGATGCTGCTGGCCATGCCCGTCGTGGGGCTGTACCGCCACACCGGCCATCCCCTGCAGGACTGGATGGGGATGCTGGCCGCACAGGTGTATGTGGCCTTGCCATTTGCCCTGCTGCCATTGCTGACCGTTTTCGACGGGGAGCACTGCGGCTACGGCTGGGAACTCCCGATGGCTCTGTTCGTCTTCATATGGGTCAACGACACGGGAGCCTACCTGGTGGGCAGTTCCCTGCACCGCCTCTTCCCCTGGCGACTGTTCCCCAGCGTGTCGCCCGGCAAGTCGTGGGTGGGCTGCGTGGGAGGCGGCATAGCCACCCTGCTGGCCTCGGTGGCCTGCTGGACGTGGATGCCCGCAGGACACGGCCTGCCGGTGTGGCTGGGCTTTGCCCTGGTGGTGGTGGTCGCCGGCACCTGGGGCGACCTGGTGGAGAGTCAGATGAAGCGTCAACTGGGCATCAAGGACAGCAGCCACATCCTGCCCGGACATGGCGGGCTGCTGGACCGCTTCGACAGCACCCTGCTGGCCATCCCCGCCTCGGTCATCTACTTCACCCTGGCATCCTGACTCGCGGGCAAGGCATCCGCATTCCCCTCCCCCCGACGCGTGATGGCGGGCTGCACCTGGAGCATGGCGCAGCCCGCCATCGCGCGTCCTTGCGCCCAGGGTGTCCGGCAACAGGGACACCGCCACCTCCTCACCCCGGCGGGGCATGTCCGCACCACTTGCCTGGTCACCTACGCCAAGGGGCTGCGGGATACTGCACAGAGGGCAAGGCCCTGCTTCCGGGTCGCGGCCCTGTGACCACGGCTCTGTGGTGTGGGAAATAAAGCACTGCGGTGCATGCGCCAACGCAGCGCGCTGCGGTGGCCAACGCATGCGGCTGCGATGGCACATGCAGCGCGCTGCATCAGGCATCGCGGCGGCATGCCAGAATGAGGCCAGCCGCCTGTCCCATGCGGGGCGGGCGGCTGGCCTTCGTGTTGACGCTATGGTATATCAGAGTTTGCTGAATGCCTGGTCCAGGTCGGCAATGATGTCGTCGATGTGCTCCACGCCTATCGACAGGCGTACGGTGCTGGGCGTGATGTGCTGCTCGGCCAGTTCCTCGGGACTCATCTGCGAGTGGGTGGTGGTGTAGGGATGTATGACGAGTGACTTCACATCGGCCACGTTGGCCAGCAGCGAGAATATCTGCAGCGAGTCGATGAACTTCCACGCGTCCTCCTGGGTGCCGTCTATCTCAAAGGTGAAGATGCTGCCGCCGCCGTTGGGGAAGTACTTCTGGTACAGTGCATGGTCCTTGTGCGTGGGCAGGGCGGGGTGCGACACGCTCTTCACCCTGGGGTGATGGCTCAGGTAATCGACCACCTTGAGTGCGTTCTGCACATGGCGCTCGATGCGCAGGGGCAGGCTCTCCACACCCTGCAGCAGTATCCAGGCGTTGAAGGGGGAGATGGTGGCGCCCGTGTCGCGCAGGATGACGGCGCGGATGCGGGTCACAAAGGCGGCCGCGCCTGCCACATCGGCAAAGACGGCTCCGTGATACGAGGGGTCGGGCTTGGCCAGGGTGGGATACTTGTCGGCATGGGCCTTGAAGTCAAACTTGCCGCCGTCCACTATCACGCCGCCCAGCGAGCTGCCATGGCCGCCTATGAACTTGGTGGCACTGTGCACCACCACGTCGGCCCCATGCTCGAGGGGACGGATGAGCAGCGGCGCGAAGGTGTTGTCGACAATGAAGAGGATGCCATGGCGGTGTGCCACCTCGGCTATGGCATCCAGGTCGGTCACGTCGCTATTGGGGTTGCCGAAGGTCTCGGCATAGATGACCTTGGTGTTGGGGCGTATTGCGGCCTCCAGGGCCTTCAGGTCGTTGACATTGACGATGCTGTACTCCACGCCCTGGGTGCTCAGCGTGTGGGTGATGAGATTGAAGGAGCCACCGTAGAGGTTGTCGGCCGCCACTATGTGGTCACCATTCTGCAGCACGTTCTGCAGGGCATAGGTCACGGCCGCGGCACCGCTGGCCACTGCCAGGCCGGCCACTCCACCCTCCAGGGCAGCCACACGACGCTCAAAGACATCCTGGGTGCTGTTGGTCAGGCGACCATAGATGTTGCCCGGGTCACGCAGCCCGAAACGGTCAGCAGCATGCTGCGAGTTGTGGAACACATAACTGGTGGTCTGGTAGATGGGCACTGCGCGAGCGTCGCTTGCGGGGTCGGCGGTCTCCTGACCAACGTGCAGTGCCAGAGTCTCAAGGTGCAGTTTCTGATTTGTTGCCATAGTTGTATTCTCCTTTTATTCGTTTGTATTATCGTTATTATTCTGCTTGCGTCACTCCTGGAATGTGATTGCATTTCCTTTGTTTCGCACTGCAAAGTTACGACAACACAGGTTCATCAAGCAACAGAAGGAATTTATTACAGAAAACAATTCTATAGTTACGCATTCTGCACTTATATTTATTCTGCATTACAGCATCTTGCCACACCCTTGCAGAATAACCGTCTTTCACTCTCTTCAAACGCTTTTCCCCAGAGTTTTCCCTGTCACGTCTCGCGCAAAACTCCTATATTTGCAACACACTAAAGCTATAGCCATTATGACAAGAGCACACAGCCACCACACCTCCCGCATCTTGTACAGGGTCTGCTGGTGCCTTCTGTTTCTCGCTCCGGCTCTCATGCCGCAGGCGAGAATATCAGCGGGCCTGCGCTTCCCAGTCCCCTCCGAGGAGGGCTGGAACGCAGCAGAGGCCAGCAGCGCGCGCGTTCCCCAAGAGGCACGAGAAGCATACTCGGCCCAGGTGGTGGATGCAGAGACGGGCGAGGAGTTGCCCTTCACGCAAGTCTATATCTGCGAGGGGCGGGGCACGGTGGCCAACTCCGAGGGTCAATTCTGCATTGACGCACACCCCCAGGAGGTGCTCACCATCACCTGCATGGGCTACCAGCGCGTGAGGCTGAAGGCTGCCGACCTGCCACACACGCTGCGCCTCACACCCGCCACGACCGAGATGCGCGAGGTGACGGTGGTGGCTTCGGAAAACATCCTCAAGCAGGTAGTGCAGCAGATGGAGGCCGACTACCAGGCACACAAGAATGTCTATACCTATTATTATATGCGCCAGACCTACCGCATGGACGATGCCGTGGAGATGGCCGAGGCTTACTTCACAGCCAGCAGTGCCAACAATCTGCGCCAGGTGGAGTTCATGGCAGGACGCATGTTTCACGAGAAAAGCAATGAGCGTAAGTTGGTGCTGGACTTCTCCAACATCCATGCCAGCCTGTCACTTGCTCCCATGATAAAGGACGAAGCGTTTTGGCAAGAGACTATCATACCGCTCAATCAGAAGCGTTTCCGCAACCGATACAACTATGAGGACTTGTACCAGACCAGCATCACCGCACAGGCTGACCAGGATGGGAGGCGCATCCTGTGCATACACATCCAGCCCCAAGAAGGTAAAAAACAACGTAAGCCTGTTATGACTGGCGACCTCTATGTGAGGGCCGACAACCTGCATCCCATAGGTTTCAAGGGCAGAATAGATGGGCTGAGGCTTGAGTCGAGCCTCAATGGTGAGAAGCGTACCGCCAAGGCCCGCATTGACATCAACATTGCCTACAGCCGCGCGCAGGGTTACAACAAAGTGGAAAGCATCAGCACACACCTGAGGGGCGATGGAATAGACAGCCAGACCACAGCCTACAACGTGGCCAACCTTGACATTCCAGATGATGCTGACAGCAGACATTCCGAAAACCTTCTCGTGGCTATTTGGCACACACGCAAGGACGCGGCATGGTGGCAGAAAAACATCATCCTGCCCACCAAGGCCGAGCAACGGCTGATGAGGGAGAACGACATCACTCCACCCAGCATCATTACGCCCTCAAACGAAACATCCCGACCATGAAAAGGAAGTTCCTCACAGTATTGTTTCTCTACCTGCTCCCCTTCGCAGCATGGAGCCAGAAGCCCTTCAGCAGCAAGATAGTGGATGCAAAGACAGGCGAGCCCCTGCCCTATGCCCAGGTATACGCCACCAACGGCAAAGGGTGTCTGAGCAACGGGGAGGGGGAGTTTGTGCTACAGGATTGCACGGCCGACAGCATACGCGTGAGTTTCGTGGGCTACGCCACGCAATGGTTCCCTACTGGCAAGCCGCTTGCAGAGATAAGGTTGCAGCCCTGCGCCAGACAATTGCGGGAGGTCACCGTGACCCCGAAAAGCATGAGAAGCATACTGACGGCACTGGCCAGGCGGCTGGAGAAGGACTACAAGCGGGGGAAGGAGGCCGAGGGCTGGTACTTCTGCCGCATGATGGAGCAGTCGGACAAGGTGAACGACCTGATGGACGCCATCGTGAAGGCCAGGAGCACCGTCAACCTGCGCAAGGCCGAGGTGCTGACAGGCAAGCACAGGAGCCTGAGCACAAAGGACGGGAAGCCCAGTCTGGCACAGATGAACCTGCACCGCATACTGGAGGTGGGGCACATCATACGCGACGCGGACTTCTGGACGGACATCATCGCGCCTCTGGACAGGATACTTTTTATGAACCAACTCCGATATTACGACTATGACTACGATATCCTGAGCCAGGAGAATGGCGATGCCATGTACAAGATCACAATGGTGCGCTCAGATGTGGGCAGGCAGAACAACGTAAAGGTAATAGAGGGCATCTTGTATGTGGCAGTGCACTCGGGAGAGTTGCTGCGCTTTGAGGCCAGGCTGCCCAACATGCAGATGACAACCATAGGGACGCAAGGCACCTTCCGCGTGGAGGATGTGGAGACGCGCATCAACATCGACTACCGGCACGACCACGGGTTCACCGAGGTGGGCCATGCCGACGTGCAGATAACTGGGCCCAAGTTCTACGGCCAGGCGTTCCTGTACAGCCTGGACGGCAAGCAACTGTCCAAGCAGCAAGACAAGGGGGTTAGCATCAAGGGCAATATGCTGAATGCCATGAGCGAGGCTGGATATGACTCCCTGCTGTGGGCATCATCGGAGGTGGTGAAACTGACCGAGCGGGAGAGGCAGACACTGGCAGCCTCGGAACAAAGGGAGAAGGAACTGGCCCCACTGACGGATGTGACGAAGGTGAAGCCCGACGTAAGCCTGTCGGCCTTCTCGCCACACTACCGATTGGCTGCACGTCAGGCCGCCTTTGGCAGGACTATCCCGCAGGAGAAGGTGTTCGTGCACATGGACAACACAAGTTATCAGCTGGGTGACACTATCTGGTTCTCGGCCTACACCCGACGCACCGACACTGACCGCCCCTCGGACGTGAGCGGCGTGCTCTATGTGGAGTTCTACGGCCAGGAGGGTTATCTGATAGAACGCAAACTCATACAGATGCGCAAGGGACACGGGCAGGGATTCTTTGCGCTCAACAATCTCATACAATACGCGGGCTTCTACGAGTTGCGGGCCTACACGCGGTGGCAGCTCAACTGGGGGCTACATGAGCATGAGCATTCAAGCCTCTTTGGCAAGTATTTCGACTCGGAGCAGCAGGAGCGGGAGTTCTACCGCGACTACGACAAGCTGTACAGCCGTGTGTTTCCCGTGTATGACCGCCCGCAGGAGCCTGGCGACTGGAACCACGACATGACCTTGCGTGCCATGCGCAGGAGTTACCGAAGCGACCCGAAGAAGCGTAAATTGAAGGTCGCACTCTACCCCGAGGGCGGCAACCTGGTGGCGGGACTGCCCTGCCGCATTGCCTACGAGGCCACTTGGGATGATGGCGAGTGGGCCGACGGCTGGCTTGTGTGGGGCAAGGACTCTGCCCGCGTGCAGAACCGGGGGCGGGGGACGTTCACGCTCACTCCCTCAGAAGGCATGGAGCAGGAGGTACGCTTTGTGACCACAGACGGCAAGGTGGCCAGGGCCAACCTGCCACAGGTGCAGCCTGTGGGCATCTCGCTGAGCATGCAGCAGGGCGAAAGGGGCTGGACAGCCCACATCAGCCACACCGCCCACCTGCCTGCCGACAGCCTGGCCGTGAGCCTGATGCTGGAGGGAAGGCTGCTGGCTGCACACGAACTGGAGGAAATGGAGGACGGGGAAGGCACTTGCCTGTACTCCATCGGTGACTCTACCGTGCAGGTCCCCGGTGTATATCAGCTGACCGTATTTGACTCGCAGGGGCACGTCTATGCCGACCGCCTATTCTTCTCCAGGGGCAACCAGGAACTGAAGCCCACGCTGAGCCTCACGGGGATAAAGGAGGAATATGCCCCATACGAGCCTGTAAGCCTAAGGCTGAAGTCCTACGACGGGCGCAGCAACATCTCGCTGAGCGTGCGGGACGCTGACCGTAGCGACCGCCTGTACGATGATGGGAACATACTCACCGAGATGCTGCTCGCGAGCGAGATACGAGGCTTCGTGCCGCAGCCAGGCTGGTACTTCGAACAGGACGATGAGGAGAGGCGCAGGGGGCTGGACCTGCTGATGATGACACAGGGCTGGCGCAGGTTTGACTGGCGCAACATGGCTGTGCAGGGAGCATGGGAACTGTGCCAGCCAGCCGAGCAGGCTCCCATACTGACAGGCTCCACCTATAATAACGACCACTGGTACAACCCCGACTATGGACGGATGGAGATTGACCCGGGCAAGGATGCCAACGGCACAGAATATGCCAAGACTGACTTGCTCAACATCGTAAACTTCATTCCCAGGACGCACATTGCCCAGAGCGCACACCGCCCCGAGGACGCCACCCCCGATGTGATACGGCACAAGAGGGCACTGGACAAGCAGGAGCAGGACAGTCCCAAGCGCAAGGAACTGAAGGTGCATGCCGAGCTGGTGCTGTCGAGCGAGAACGAAGCGGCCACCTATGAGAGCGCGAGCAAGCAGGGGGCATTCCGCCTGCAGCTGCCCCCGTTCTACGGGCAGGGCACTCTCTTTGTAAGCGTGGCCGACACCACCAGGTGGAAGAAGGGCAAAGCCTACACCTGGATACAGGCTCAGGAGGACGATGACGAGGTGAGCTGGATGTTCCTGCCTGCCAATGCAAAGGCCAGGAGAAAACTACGCGTGGAGGAGGCTACCTACCTGGCACGCGTCATCTGGCCCTATCCGCGCTTTGTAAAGCCCTACTCCCACTACCAAAACCACCTGGCTCCACGCCCTGCAGGCGAGAGCGGGGCAGGCATGCCGGCCAGCCCTGGTGAGCATCTCATGCAGGAAGTGACGGTGAGTGCTAAGCGGGGAGTCCTGCGCAAGTTCAACGACACCTGGCCTGTGCTGGCCATTGACGCAGACGTGGCACAGAACATGGAGGCCGACCTGGGCATGGACTTCATGCAAATCATGGTGGCCAACTATGGGCTGGATGACAGCAAGAACGCGGCCAGCAGGCAGGAGGGACTCAACGAGGAACCCACCTTCGACCTCCGCTATGGCTATGGAAAGACACGCCGCGACCTGCTGGGGCTGAGCATTCCCGGGGATTCCATCTATGCCCGCAAGTACCTGATGTCGGGCTCCTTTTCGCTCACGCGGCGCGACAGAACCATGGGCATCGGCGGGTTCGGTGCAGATGCAGGCTTCACGCTTTCGCCCGGGGAGTCCCAGGAGTACATGGGCAATGGGGTGTGGGACAGGTATGTGTTCTACTCCGACTACAGTCCGCGCATGGAGGGCAGTGCGCTTTATTATGGCGCCAACATGCCCAAGACCAAACTGGTGAAGTACCCTTACCCCGATGGCAGTCGCCGCCTCACTTACCGCGACCGCCGCTATGTGATTGACGGATTTGCCTATCCTGCCGAGTTCTACTCGCCCGACTACAGCCAGCAGCAGCCCTCGCATCCCGCCGACTACCGCCGCACACTCTACTGGAACCCCAATGTACGGCTCAACCAGGCAGGCGAGGCCGACATCCAGTTCTACAACGGCAGCCGCACCGCCCGCCTCATCATGGACGCACAAGGACAGGCGCAGGACGGAACGCTGCTGTGGAGCAGGTAGGGGGAAAGGCTTCAGGCAGCCCGGATCTTTTCCCCACGCTTTCTACTCCAGGCTGGTGCCTGGCTGGCCGGTGGTGCTGGTGTCGCCCCTGTGCTCCGTATCATCGGATGCCACAGCCGGCACAGGGCTCTCCTTGAGCACAAACCGGCGATAATAGGAGAGCAACAATGTGGTAAGCGGCAAGGCGATGATGAGGCCGATGAAGCCCAGCAGACTGCCCCACACAGACAGGCTCAGCAGGATTACCGCAGGCTTGAGCCCCATGGCGCGCCCCATGATGCGTGGGGTGAGTATCATGTCCTGGATACCCTGAACCACAGCGAAAACAGCCAGCGCACAGGCCATGATGACCCAGAAACTCTGCCCCGTCTCCTGCGACTTGATAAAGGCCAGCAGCAGGGTGGGCAGGAAGCCAACCGTCTGGAGGTAGGGCACCAGGTTGAGCAGCCCGATGAAGAGGCCCAAACCTATGGCCATGGGAAAGTCGATGATGAGAAAGCCGATGCTGAACAGGATGCCCACACACAGGGCGATGAGCGCCTGCCCACGGAAGTAGGCGTTCATACCGGACTTCACATCCTGCACAATCATGGTGGCCAAGGGACGCTTTCCCTTGGGGATGAGCGTGACCCAGCCTGACGAAAGTTTCTCGTAGTCGTTCAGGATAAAGAACATGTAGAGCAACACTATGAGGCAGCCCAGCACGCCCAGCGCGAAATTGATGGTGCCCGAGAGTATCGTCCAAACCTGGATGAGCGTGCTCTGCAGCGCGTCCATAAAGGAACTCTGCTGCGCCAGGTGCAACAGGTTGACCCCCTCGGTGTACTTGGCCACCGCATCCTCCAGTTGCTGTATGAGTCCCGTCTCCACCAGCGTGTCGTGGAAATACACCTTTGTCAGCTCGCCCATGCGCACGCTCTCTTCCACGATGGGCGGTATGACGAGCGCCAGGGTGCCGGATATCACCGCGCACACCAGGACAAAGGCCACCAGGATGCTCAGCACGCGGCCTGGCAGGTGCAAACGGTACTGGAGGAAGTGCACCAACGGGTAGAGCATGTAGGCCAGCAGCCAGGCGGCAAAGAAGGGCAGCAGAACCGTGGACAGCCTGTTGACCAACCACACGGCAGCAGCCGAGAGCACAATCACCACGCCCCACCGGGCCACACGGTCAAAGGTAATCTTGTCATCCTGCATCTGTTATCCCTCCTTTCCCCCGCCTCTTTCCCGGTTGGCCTTAGCGTAGCACTCGCGGCACAGCGGCTCATACTCGTGTTTCTCGCCAAGCATCACCTGCCTGTCGCCTGCCACAATGCGGTGGCTCACATAAGCCAGCGCGCCGCAACGCACGCAGATGGCATGCACCTTGGTCACCTCATCGGCTATGGCACACAGGGCGGGCATGGGGCCGAATGGCTGTCCCTTGAAATCGAGATCCAGACCGGCCACTATCACGCGGATGCCCATTCCTGCCAGCGTGTTGCACACCTCCACGATGTGACAGTCCAGGAATTGCGCCTCGTCGATGCCCACCACATCGCTCCCCTGTGCCAGGAGAAGGATGTTGGTCGATGAGTCAACGGGGGTGGACATGATGCTGTTCCCCTCGTGCGAGACCACCTCCTCCTCGCTGTAGCGCACGTCTATGGCAGGCTTGAATATCTCCACCCTCTGGTGGGCGAACTGCGCGCGTCTCAGGCGGCGTATCAGTTCCTCGGTCTTCCCCGAGAACATGGAGCCACAGATAACCTCCACGCGCCCCTGGCGCATCATCTCTCCATTGCTTGACCCTATATCTTTCATTCTCACTCCTTATTTTCCCATAGTAACAGCACGATGCCATTCTGCCGTTGTCTTGCCACCGACAAAGGTAACAATGTTTCTCCATGTGGCGACAACTATTGACCTTTATTTTTCGGGAGGAACACGATGCCCGCCGCCCCACATGCAGATGACAAGTCCTATATTTTCGTCCGTCAGGTGTACGGATTCGTTTTTTATCACTAATTTTGCCCCAAATATACGGAATGATGGGCATATTATACCTGGTACCCACGCCTGTGGGCAACTTCGAGGACATCACCATGCGGGCCTTGAGAACACTCCGTGAGGCCGACATGATATTGGCCGAGGACACCCGCACCAGCGGCAATCTCCTCCGCCACTTCGACATCAGGAACGCCATGCTTTCCTACCACAAGTTCAACGAGCACCAGATGGTGGAGAGCGTGGTGAACCGCCTGCGCGGCGGCGAGACTGTGGCTGTGGTGTCGGACGCAGGCACTCCAGGTATCAGCGATCCGGGATTCCTGGTGGTGCGCGAGGCCATCAAGGCCGGGGTGGAGGTCATCGCCCTGCCAGGCGCCACCGCCATGGTGCCCGCGCTGGTGAGCAGCGGACTGCCCTGCGACCGTTTCTGCTTCGAGGGATTCCTGCCGCAGAAGAAAGGGAGGCAGAGCCGCCTCAGGCTCCTGGCCACAGAGCCGCGCACAATGGTGTTTTACGAGTCGCCACACCGTGTGGTGAAGACACTCGCGCAGATGATGGAGGTGTTTGGAAGTGAGCGCCCCGTGAGTGTGTGCCGCGAGATAAGCAAGATACATGAGGAAAGTGTGCGCGGCACGCTTGAGCAGGTGCTTGACCACTTCAAGGAATGCGAGCCCAGGGGCGAGTTTGTCATCGTCGTGGGTGGACACGAGGAGAGTAAGCCAACAGAAGATAAAGAACATTTACCTAACGAGAATTAAACTATGAGATTACGCAAATGCATTACCGCATGTGTGTGCACGCTGGTGGCGTGCGCGTGCAACCAGGGAAAGTCCGTTGATGACGCCGCCCGCCAGGAGCGGGACTCGCTGCAGCATGTGATAGACGGAAAGGATGCAGAACTGGACGACATAATGGGAACCTTCAACGAGGTGCAGGAGGGCATACGCCGCATAACAGAGGCCGAGGGGCGCATCACCGTGGCCGATGCCACACGCGAGAACCCCAGCAGCCGCGAGGTGATACGCGAGAACCTCAACTATATCGAACAGGCCATGAAGCAGAACCGTGACCTGGAGGCACAGTTGAAAGAGAAACTGCGTGTCAGCAACATCAAAGGTGAGAAACTGCAGAAGACCATCGCCAACCTGCACAGCCAGATTGAGCAGCAGGCGCAGCGTATACAGGAACTGGAGGCAAGACTGGCCGAGAAGGACGAGGAACTTGTGCGCAAGGGACAGGAGATAAGCGACCTGAACGACAACGTGTCATCGCTGAGTGCGGAGAATGAGGCCAAGGCCAAGACCGTGGCGGCACAGGAAAAGGAACTGAACGCCGCATGGTTCGTCTTCGGGACGAAGTCCGAACTCAAGGAACAGAAGATACTCTCAAGCGGGGATGTGCTCAAGGACAACAACTTCAACCGCGACTATTTCACCAAGATTGACATCAGATATGACAAGGAGGTGAAACTCTACAGCAAGAGCGCCAAACTGCTCACCACGCATCCCAAAGGATCATACAGCCTCGACAAGGACGCTCAAGGACAATACGAGTTGCACATCACCGACCCGAAACGCTTCTGGAGCATAAGCAAATACCTGGTGGTACAGGTGAAGTGAGGAAAACCGTGTATGCCTCCCCTGTGGAAGAGGCACGCAGGGGATGTCGTGGAAATGCGATTGACACATTGCCATAACATATAATATAATGTGATAACCCATATGCACAAGCGAGGCTCGTTCTGCCCACTCTCATCAAGGGAGACAAGGACAGGGCCTGGCACACTACAAACGCAGGACAGAACTTGAAGACAACCCGAAGCAGATATCATAACGCCTCACGGTCATCGCTCTCGTCCGAGACTGGAAAGACAGCCATCGTGCAGCAGGGACAGATGGAGGGCGAAACACAGGAGACGGCCATACTGGTAGGTCTCATCACCCCGCAGCAAGGCGAACGCAAGACACAAGAGTATCTGGACGAACTGGAATTCTTGGCCGAGACAGCAGGCGCGCGCACCATGCGCCGCTTTACCCAAAAGATGAACGGCCCCAGTGCCGTCACTTACCTGGGCATAGGCAAACTGCAGGAAATACGCGCATACATACAGGCCGAAGAGGATGCCGGGCGCGAGGTGTCGATGGCAATCTTTGATGACGAACTGAGCGCGAAACAGCTGCGCAACATTGAGAACGAACTGCACATCAAGGTGCTCGACCGTACCAGCCTCATCCTTGACATCTTCGCCATGCGTGCGAAGACTGCCAGCGCAAAGACACAAGTGGAACTGGCGCAATACCGCTATATGCTCCCCCGCCTGCAGCGCATGTGGACGCACCTCGAACGCCAGGGCGGCGGAAGCGGGTCGGGCGGCGGAAAGGGGTCTGTGGGCTTGCGAGGCCCGGGTGAGACACAACTTGAGATGGACCGCCGCATCATCCTGAACCGGATGAGCCTGCTAAAGCAGCGGCTGGCAGATATCGACAGGCAGAAGACTACACAGCGCGGAAACCGTGGACGCATGATTCGCGTGGCTTTGGTGGGCTACACCAATGTGGGCAAGAGCACGCTTATGAACCTGATCTCCAAGAGTGAAGTGTTCGCCGAGAACAAACTCTTTGCCACGCTGGACACGACCGTACGCAAAGTCATCGTGGACAACCTGCCCTTTCTGCTCTCAGACACCGTGGGGTTCATACGCAAGCTGCCCACCGACCTTGTAGATTCCTTCAAAAGCACACTCGACGAGGTGCGGGAGGCCGACTTGCTGCTTCATGTGGTGGACATCTCCCATCCCGACTTTGAAGAACAGATAGGCGTGGTGGAGAAGACACTTGCCGACTTGGGGTGTGCCGAAAAGCCATCCATGGTCATCTTCAACAAAATAGATGCCTATACATGGGAGGAGAAGGATGCCGATGATTTGACACCCGCCACAAGGCGTAACGTTTCCATCGATGAGCTGGTTCACACCTGGATGGCAAAACTGGGAGACAACTGCCTCTTCATCTCGGCCAGGGAGCGTACCAATATCGACACGCTCAAGAAGGTGCTCTATGACAGGGTGCGGGAACTGCACGTACAGAAGTACCCCTACAACGATTTCCTGTTCCAGCATTATGACACCACCGAATGAAGTAAACGCTCCCATCAGTTCAGAGAATCCGTAAAGTGCCCCTATGATTGACTACAAACCCCTTACACCGAAAGAAATCGAATTGCTCAAACATAACGACTGCTGGGCTGAGGACTGGGCATCCGTCCGTGTGTCGGAGGAATTCAAACCCGACTTCATGCACCGCGTGACGCTCTACGGGGAAGTGAATATCGGAGCCTTCAATAAGGGCGTTGAGGTAAGTCCCGGCTTCACGAAACATTCGGGCATCAACAATGCCACCCTGCGCAACGTGACTATCGGTGATGATTGCCTCATCGAAAACGTGGGCAACTTCATCAACAACTACACAATCGGAGACGGCTGTCTCATCTCCAACATCTCCACCATGGAGACCACCCAAAAGGCAACTTACGGCGAAGGCAACCTGGTGAGCGTGCTCAACGAGGTGGGCGACGGGAATGTCATCCTCTTCTCTGACCTCAACAGCCAACTTGCCGCCTTCATGGTGAAGCACTTTTCTGACAAGGAACTGAAGGAGAAGATTTGCCGGCTCGTCAAGACCGACATCGGCAACAAGATGCCTGGACGTGGACAGATAGGCAGCAATGTGAAGATTGTGAACACCAAGGAAATTACCAACTGCATTATCAACGACTTCTGTGAAGTAAGAGGAGCGTCCCGACTGAGCGACTGTACCCTGCTGGGGACAGCCCATGGCATTGCCTATGTGGGCACGGGTGTCATAGCCGAGAACAGCATTGTCGCGGGAGGGGCTTCTGTCATCAACAGCGTGAAGATACAGGATTGTTTTGTGGGCGAGGCTTGCCGTTTGAGCAATGGCTTCACGGCCTCCGCGTCTGTGTTCTTTGCCAACTGCTACATGAGCAATGGCGAGGCTTGCGCCGCCTTCTGCGGGCCATTCACCGCGTCGCACCATAAGAGCAGCCTCCTCATTGGTGGAATGTTCTCCTTCTATAACGCTGGTTCTGCCACAAACTTCTCCAACCACGCCTACAAGATGGGGCCTATGCACTGGGGCATCCTGGAGCGTGGTTCGAAGACAGCCAGTGGCGCATACCTTTTGATGCCAGCCACCATTGGCTCGTTCTCTGTATGCTTTGGCAAACTGATGCACCACCCTGATACCCGCAACCTTCCGTTTTCCTATCTCATTGCCGATGGTGACAAGATGTTCCTCATCCCTGGCAGGAACATCACCACCGTGGGCTTGTATCGAGACATCAAGAAATGGCCTAAGCGTGACCTTCGTGCACCCGAGATGCGCAAGAGCATCGTCAACTTTGACTGGCTCTCTCCTTACTCCGTAGGCGAAATCCTGAAGGGAAAGAAAATCCTTGAGAGCCTGCGCGAAGTAACGGGCGAAAACGTGTCGCAATATCTCTACCATGAGTACATCATTCCATCATCCTCACTCCACAAAGGAATCAAGTATTATGACATCGCCCTGCGCATTTACATGGGTGCTGTGCTGAAGAGAGTGCTGAAGAGAGACCCTGCTGTCACACCTCCATCCACACATGCGGGCAACGGCGACTGGGACGACCTTTCGGGCCTTCTTCTTCCCGTGAGCGAGGAAGAGCGCATCGTGGACGACTTGAAAAACGACAAGATCAAGGACATCCAGCAACTCATCGGACGGTTTGAGGAAATAGACGCAAACTACCGGAAATATCAGTGGGCTTGGACTTACAAGAAGATTTGCGATTATTACCACATTCCGGGAATTACCCCCGAAGATGCCAACCGCATCCACGAAGACTACATCAAGGCACGACGCTCTTGGATAGCAGAAATCAAGAAAGATGCCGAGAAGGAGTTTGCCATGGGCGACGTGGAGGAAAAGGTGTTCCGTGACTTTGTGAATAGCCTTGACCAAGAGGGTGAATACGAGAACTGAGAAAAAGAACAACTCAACAATTACAATAAAGACATAAGACATTATGGCCAAGACTCCAGATTTCAAGTATGCTCCAATGTTTCAACTTGGAGAGGACAAGACCGAGTACCGCTTGCTTACCAAGGAAGGCGTAAGCACAGCCGAGTTTGAGGGTAAGGAAATCCTCAAGGTTTCTAAGGAAGCATTGACCTTGCTGGCACAGCAGGCTTTCCATGATGTGGAGTTCATGCTGCGCCGCGAGCACAACAAGCAGGTGGCGAAAATTCTGGGCGACCCCGAAGCTTCGGAGAACGACAGATACGTAGCCTTACAGTTCCTCCGCAACGCCGAGACGGCCGCCAAGGGTATCCTGCCCTTTTGCCAGGATACGGGCACAGCCATCATTCATGGAGAGAAGGGGCAACGTGTGTGGACAGATTTCGAGGACGAAGAGGCCCTAAGCCGGGGTGTCTTCAACACCTTCACACAGGACAACCTGCGTTATTCACAAAACGCGCCACTGAACATGTATGATGAGGTGAACACCCGATGCAACCTGCCCGCGCAAATTGACATTGAGGCTACCGAAGGCGAAGAGTACCGCTTTGTGATGGTGGCCAAGGGAGGAGGGTCGGCCAACAAGACCTACTTCTATCCCATGACCAAGGCTACCATCCAGAACGAGGGCACGCTGCTGCCTTTCCTGGTGGAGAAGATGAAGAGCCTGGGCACTGCGGCATGCCCGCCTTACCATATCGCATTTGTCATCGGCGGAACGAGTGCCGAGAAGAACCTGCTTACTGTGAAACTGGCCTCCATCAAGTATTACGACAATCTGCCGACCACAGGTGATGAAACAGGCCGCGCTTTTCGTGACATCGACCTGGAGAACAAATTGCTTGTGGAGGCACAGAAAATTGGCCTCGGAGCACAGTTTGGAGGAAAATACCTGGCGCACGACATACGCGTGGTACGCCTGCCACGCCATGGTGCCAGTTGCCCCATCGGCATGGGCGTGAGTTGCTCGGCCGACCGCAACATCAAGGCCAAAATCAACAAGGACGGCATCTGGCTAGAGAAGATGGACGAGAATCCCACCGAGTTGATTCCTGCTGAGATGCGCAATCCTGGCGAGGGAACCAAGGGTATCGAGATAGACTTGGACAAAGGCATTGACACCGTGCGCGCCGAACTGACCAAGTACCCCGTAAGCACGCGTGTAAACCTGAGGGGTACCATCATCGTTGCGCGTGACATCGCACATGCAAAACTCAAAGCACGCCTGGATGCAGGCGAGGAAATGCCTGAGTACTTCAAGAACCATCCCATCCTGTATGCCGGTCCCGCCAAGACCCCAAAAGGCTATCCATGTGGTAGTATGGGGCCCACTACGGCCAACCGCATGGATCCTTATGTGGACGAGTTCCAGAATCATGGTGCAAGCCTGGTGATGATTGCCAAGGGCAATCGCGGCCAGGTGGTGACAGACGCATGCAAGAAACATGGTGGATTCTACCTGGGCACCATTGGCGGCGTGGCGGCCGTGCTGTCGCAAAGTTGTATCAAGAGCATCGAGTGCGTGGAGTACCCCGAACTGGGCATGGAGGCCATTTGGAAGATTACGGTGGAGAATTTCCCTGCATTTATCCTGGTAGATGACAAGGGCAACGATTTCTTCAAGCAGCTCAAGCCCTGGACTCCATGTGCAGCCTGCAAGAAATAGTACGCAACACCAGAATAAAAACAAGGCAAGAGGGGATGTGCTCGTGGCACATCCCCTCTTGTTCTACCCGCCTTTATTTTACAAGCAGGTTACGCAATCTTGACCCTCAATCCGCTCTTTCGTCAGCCCTGAACGCCTAAATCACAATGGTGCCAACAACCATGCTGATTTCTGGTTTTGCGCCAACACATTCGAACCAACTGCCCTCGGCCTGTTCACGGCCTTCGCCCTTCAGGATTCCCGCATCTTGATTGCCTCGTGGAAAGATACGGCCAGGAAGCCTTCGAGAACGCCTAAGTCGACTTTTTGCCCGAACCGCCCGACTGGTTGTCCAGTCAAACCGCACATATCGGTTCTGAGTGTCACGCGTGTGCCAAAATAATATTTGCCTGCGGATGCCAAGTTTATTGAAACGTGTCAGATTCGCATACGGACAGATGAAAAAGTTTGCGAGCCTGTGCCCTAGCAGACAGGGCACGTCTCCAGGAGCATGATGTTTGTTCGCACGCGCCGTCAGGTGACACGTTGCGGCCTAAGTCCACACACCCTTGGACTTAGTCATATGCCCGAAGGTGCCAGCGCTTCCAATGTGCAGGCTATAGGGAACTGTTTCGTGGTATGGTATGTGCGGCCAAACCTGTCGGTAACCTCCACCCTTATCTTGCTGTCCGGTTTACTTGCCACAGCGAGGAACGTGTGTGTGTTGTACTTGGTCGCGTCCCCTTTCCTATATGTCTTCTCCTTTTTGAACATCGGTATGTCAAAGGTCATGGTCACATAAGGGTCCTCACACCTGATGCGGCTCACTGGAAGTTCCTTCCCGTCCTCATATACCCTCACCGTCCATTCATTATCGTAGTTGAATACGTTGACGAGTATCGTGTTGTCGGCCATCTTTGAAAAGTCCTGTCGTCCTGGATATGTCTTCAGGATGGTTTGCCAGGTGCTGTCACCGCGCTGTAACTCCTTAAGCGTATTGACATCTATAACACGCATCTGCTCATTACCAGCACCTTCCAGGATGTGCGACTGCCACGAGATGTCCTTCCCGTTGATGGTGAACGTCTGATAGCCGCCAGGGCTGCCATCCACGCATACGGGATGTCCTGTGTAGCCACTTGACGACCAAAGGTTGCCTCCCACCGCACCCAGAGTGTGCTCCATGATGTTGGGAAACTGCTCCGGTTGCATGTTGCAGCACTGGTGCCTGTGTCCCGACATGATGTGCACGGTTCTGAACTTGCCCAACATCTGGCACAGCCGCGCTGTGGTATTGTTGTACTTCAGCTGTGCCACGACTTCAAAGTGTCCATTCTCTGCCCATGCGGGAGCATGCATGCTGACAAATACGGGCGTACCCGCATCCACATAGGAGAGATCCTTTTCCAGCCAGGCCAGCTGCTCGTCGGTAAGTCCGGCCTTGTAGTCGCGCGTGCCCACAATACCTTCCTCATACTTGCCCGACTTGCTTGGCTTGTTTTCGTATATGATGTCATCCAGCACCACATAGTGTATCTTACCTATATTGTAAGAGTAGTAAGTGGGTCCCACAGTCCGTCGGTACAAGGCAGAGGCCAGTAAGTCTGTCTCCCCGGAGTATGGTGTGGCAGGGTCGTAGTCATGGTTGCCCATCACGCAGAAGTGCCGCATGTTGTATGATTTATGGTTCTTTACCACATATGCCTTGTAGTCTGCAATGTTGAAATGGTTGGCGTACCAGTATCTGTCCCATGACAGGTCGCCCAACACTGTGGAGTAGACAGGAGTACTTCCAGCCTCCTCAATCTCCCTCTTGATGCGGGGCAAGAACAGTTTCTTGTAGATTTTCATGTCCTTGGTGTCCTTCCGGTTGCCCAATTGCGGGTCGGCCGCAAAGACCATGATATGATTGTCGTTTTCCTCACGCTGTAGGGCAAAATCGTGTCTCTCGTCCTTGTCTTTGTCCTCGGGACTGGTAAGCGTCTGCCAAAAGCCCCCGAACAGCCTGTCCTCCCAGTCGTTTTCACCGGCCAATGGCATATATCCCGATGGGATGACATAGAAGATGTAACCATACTTCTTGTTGGAGTCGAGCGTGTAGAATCCCTGCTTGTCCGTGGTGGTGAAAGCGTATCCATCGGACACCACCACGCCCTCCACGCCCTCTCCCATGCAGGCGATAGTGCCGGTAATTGATGCTGCCAGGACGGGGACGGGTGCCAAAGTCAGCACGAGGCATACTAGTAGAATCATTCTTTGGATTGAACATGCACGCATGGCATTGGACTGCGGATTCCACGTCAGGACATCAGATAACTTTACCATAGAGAATATGTATTAACGTTAATAACAACACAAAGTTAGGGAAAATTCCCTGTTCTTCTCCCCCTCGCGCTCTCTTTTTTTCATACACCCCAGGCGTTTCCCTTCTCCAGGAGATACCGTTGCCACCAGGCACCCCCTGGCTGTGTCCATGGCAGTCCTGTCACGGTCTTGTTGCAGCCCGGTCTCGTTTGTGAGGCCGTTTCCCATTTTGCACTTACAGGAGGCCAACCTCCTTTATCACAGCAACGATTACTTTCCGCTCCAGGAGCAATGGACTCGCGATTCATGCGCCACAGCCTGGAAGGTGCCACACATGGGATAAAGCCTCACAAAATATGCAAACAAAAGTTTGCCATATAGGAAAAAGTGACGTAACTTTGCACCGCTGTTGCGCCAGCGCGCGCAGTTGTCAGGTTGACTCGCTAGCTCAGTAGGTAGAGCACTTCACTTTTAATGAAGGGGTCTTGGGTTCGAACCCCAAGCGGGTTACTTCCAGGGAGAGGAGCATCGTCTCGATGTTCCTCTCCCTGGCTTATGCACACGCCTCTGAACGTGGACGTGACACAGGATTTTCCTGGGTTGGACAATGAATTCTCCCCGTTCCAGCACATGCGGGGGAAGCACTACGATTGCCCCGCTGCTCTTCCTGCCATCCAAGAGCAAGCCCTTCCGTCTGCCCGTCTTCCACTTCCCTGCCCCAGTCGCACCTGTACATGCCCCCGCCCATATGCCGCTCTATTCATAAATGCGTGTAACACTTGCATTTGTATAATAATGCATGAGGATGTCATGGCTGTCATAGCCCTGGGCGGCCATTGCCGCCGCGCCTATCTGACACATACCCACTCCATGTCCCCATCCGTGCCCATGCAGGACTACGCGCTGGGGAATCCCGCCACACTCGTCGAGCAATTCCACCGTGAACGCGCTGCTCTTGAGGTGGGTGTGGCTGAGCATGCGGCGTATCTCCAACTCCTTGCCCACCGTCATCTCACGCTCCCGTCCCACCACGCGCAACAGGCTGATGTGCCCGCCGGGGCCAACCTCCACTGGCTCCAGCGCCAGGATGTCACCCATCTCCATCTGCAGATGGCCGCATACCAGGTCATGCAGTTCCCGCTGGGTGTACTGCACCGTCCAGTCATGGAAGTCAGCCGTCTCCAAATCATAATCGTTGAGCACTTGTGCAAGGAGAGCCTTGTCATGCACATCACAGAACTTGTCCTCCACGCTCCTAAGGTAAGGCACCCGCAGGTTGTCCCAGCAATACTGGAACTCATTGGTACGTCCGCCACAGCACTTGCCAAAACGCGCGTCACACACCTCACCACCATAAGTAAGCGCCAAACCGCGAGTTTGGCGTATGGCCTCGCTCACCGCAGGGTTTCCGATACGGCTGACACCCTGATAGCGCTGGCAATGGTCGTCGGCACAAACATCAAAGAGGGTGTGCTCCTGCCTGTCATACCATCGCACCAGGCTGTCCGCTGTCCTTTTTAGCGCAGGCGGCTGGGGCTTTCCTTCCCCCAGGCGGCGATGGTGCATCTGCGTGAGCAGCCAGCTGCGGCTCACTATGGCCGACGCCTTGAGGTATTCCGTAGGGCAAGTGGACTTCATCTCACTGCTGATGACGCTGGTCAGATATTCCTCCACCGGCACGTCG
Organism: Prevotellaceae bacterium UBA1075; assembly: GCA_002316015.1. Taxonomy (GTDB): domain Bacteria; phylum Bacteroidota; class Bacteroidia; order Bacteroidales; family Bacteroidaceae; genus Physcousia. Next base: position 171,127 of record DCCS01000038.1, on the reverse strand, counting down.
TTGATGGCCACCAGGCTGTCCCGGTTCACTATCAGGCGCAGCGTGCCGCCGAAGGTCTGCGTCTCGCTGCGCTCCCAGTGGAACTCCCTGCCGATGGTTACATCCGCCAGGCTGAATGTGTTGTCTTTGCTCTGCGGCACAAAAGAGATTGTACTGTAGAGCGCTCCTTGCCAACTCACACATCCGTCCACGCATTCCACTAACTGCTCTCCGCTGACCTGTTCCCCCTTGGCCTTGAACGTGCCGTCAAGACGGAAGCGCAATGACGGTTTCTCCGTGATTCCCACCTGCACCACAGGCTCCTCGCCAGAGGCCACCTGGGAGTCGGCCCGCCCCGCGTCCGCAGCCGGATTGACTTCCCGCACATCCGTAATTTTCCGCACCACATCATCCACCTCCTCGGGTGTCAGAGTCACCTCGCGCAGGATAGATGCCGCCCTCTCTGGGGTAATCCGGTAAAAGTCCTCCTCGCGCGGGGTAACCAGCAGTCCGCACATGTCCAGCGCGCCAGGGCTCACAAGGAGCTGTTCCTCCCCTCGTGCATAATAGCAGTCTGGCCGGTGCTTGGCTCTGGGGAACACCAGGGTGACAATCTCGTCGGAGTGCCCGATGCCCCCGGCCTGCCTCCAGCACACGACATTCATCCTGGGCTCGATCTCTCCCTCGTGTGTGGGAAGTGCCTTGTACACTCTGAGGCAAAGCTCGCTGTCGGCCTCGGTGGGCAGACTGCGTATCACTATCACGGGGCAGGCATATGTGGCGAGCAGATACAGTCCACAGCGGGGGTCGGCATTGCCCGACTCCTCCATCCGCGCGTTCTGCGTTCCCGTCAGGGGATATATCTTCTTGAGCCCCTTCTCGTATATGGCCCAGTCGCGCTCCAGCGGCACCACCCCACGGCTTCCTGCCTGCAGGTGCATGTGGTCGGGGCACGAGGCGCCGCACAAAGGCCCATTGTAGAAGACGATACTGCGGGACATGTTCCAGGCCATTCGGCGCAGCGTACTGAAATTAGGATAGATACGCTGCGGGGTGTGGCGGCGCATGGGGATGGTGAAATGCTGGGGCAAGATGGGGAAGGGGTTCACCAGAACCTCAAAGTGCTTCTCCGTCATCAGCATGTGCTGCTGGGGGGGGCGGTTTTTCTCGCACAGGAAGCACGGACGCTTGGCCAGCGACTGCCGGTCAACCTTCGCCCCGGTGCTCACCATGCGTGCCGGGTTCCACTGGGCGGCGAGTTCCACCTCCTCGCTTACAGCCAGCGTTCTCGTCTGTACTTGCTCCCGCACAGCCCGGTAACGCTCCGCTGCCTCCGGCCATGCCCGCAGCTCATGTTGGAAAAAACCATCCAGTTCGTCAGCCGACACCTCGTGCCGCCAACTCCTGTTGAGTTGCTGGCGCGCCTGTATCTCCAGGGTGCGCAGGTGGTCCTTGTAGGTGTTGTTGCGGTTTATCCTGTCCTGGCTGAGGGCGGCATCGCTGTTGCCTTCCCACCGGCGGCACAGGTACACCTCGTCGAAAATGCGCCCAATGCGGTAACGCCGGCTTATCATCAGCCCCAGGGCATAGTCCTCACCATAGCTGGTGTTGGGTATCTGCTGCTCGCGCAGCACAGGAGTGTAGAAGGCGCGGGGGGCACCCAGCCCATTGATGCGCAGGGCATTGTTCCTGCCATTGTGTGCTGTCCACTCCTTGTGGTCTATCAGCCCGGGGGGCAGCGTGTTGAGTTTGAAGTCACACATGCGGTAGGAGCCTATCACCATGGCAGCCCCTTCGGTATAGAAGGCATCCACCATGCGCTGCAGGGTGGCAGGGCTGCTGTAGAGGTCATCGCTGTCCAGCTGCACCACAAAACGGCCCACGCGCTCATCGTGGACTGCCATGTTCCAGCATCCGCCTATGCCCAGGTCGGTACGGTCGGGGACGAGGTGTATCACACGCGGGTCTCCGGCAAACTCGTCAATGGCCTCCGTGGTACCGTCACTGCTCCCGTTATCGACCACCATGAGGTTGAAAGGGAAATTGGCCTGCTGCCCAAGCACGCTGCGGATGGCATCCCGGATGGTGCGCTCGCGGTTGCGCACCGGGATGACCACCGTGGCCTCCACGGCAAAGTGTCCCTTGCCAAGGTCCACATCGTCATACTCGTCGCCATGCAGATAAGCGTTGACTGCGCGCAGGTGACGGGTGCATGCACGCTCCATCTCCAGTTGGCGCGCGCGATTGCGCGGATCCACATAGTCAAACTGCTTCTGCCCGCTCAGTCGTGTGTCGCGCTCCACTTCCGTGTATAGATACTCATCCAGGTGCACGGGCAGCATCTGCCTGCTCACATACAGGCGGAAGTCATACAGCGCGGCATGCTGGTAGTGATGCAGGTGCTCCTGTGCCACATACTCCTTCAGAGCGGCGGTGCGTATGAGCAGCAGCGACCCCATCTGGAAGTCATCCCTCACGCTGCCCAGCTGGCAGTCGGTAAGCGGCATAGGGCTGCACTCACCCTGCGGAGTCTCCACATAATGGTCGGCGTAGAGCATGAGCGACCCGCTGTCATCGGCCACCGTGAGCAGGCGGTGCAGGGCATGATAACCCATGCGCAGACGGTCGTATTTGGTGTATAACAATATGTAGGGCGCGGTGGCCTGACTGGCCATCCACTCCAATGTCTGAGTCCTGCCGGGGCCGTCACTCTTGAGGAAACGCACGGCGGCCACATGGGAGTCCGCCAAGAGTTCACTCACTGTATCCCGCACCTGGCCGTCCGACTCGTAAGGCACAAAGCAGTCTATACGTTTCTGTTCCATATCACTTCCATTCCTTCGCGGGGCGCAGCATCCCGCCGGGCCACGCTGACGCGCCTCAGGTCTCCGGAAGGTTGCTCCCCTGTGCATTTTCAGACAAAAGTACGGGAAAAAACACTTCCCGCCAAATAAATATGTATCTTTGTGTCTGGATGAAAATACATGTGTTCAACCCCGAAAATGACATGGCTCTGGCCGATGGCGGAGCGGGCTACACGCCTCCCGCAACCATCCGCCAGATGAGAGACGAGTTGCACTGGCTGCCCCTGTGGTGGGCAGGCGAGGGCGACAAGGTGTGGGACGGCGAGGAGCGGCTCACGCTGCACGACGGCGACGAGATACGCCCGTGGGGATGGAGCCCGGCGCTGGCGCACCAGCTCAGACAGGCAGGTGTGGACGGGAAGTTTCTCCCCACCGCCTCACAACTGGACTCCCTGCGGCAGCTCTCACACAGGCAAACCGCCGTGGAGGCTCTTGCCCAATGTCGCACCGATGGCCTGCTCGCCCACAGGATGGCGGGCGAGAGCACTTTGTGCCACACCATGCGAGAGGTTGAGGAAGCCATGAGACGCTGGCCCCAAACCCTGCTCAAGGCTCCCTGGAGCAGCAGTGGCCGCGGGCTGATGCGCTCCTGCGACCCACGCTGGAAAGGATGGACACGCAACATCCTCGCCCGCCAGGGTTCCGTGGTGGTGGAGCGGTGGCTGGACAAACTGGCCGACTTTGCGCTGGAGTTTGAGTGCGATGGCCACGGAGGCGTGGAGTACCAGGGGCTCTCGCTTTTCTATACCAACCAGCAAGGTGCTTATCTGGGCAACTGGGTGGCCCCCGAGGTGCAGAAGTTCCAGTGGCTCGCGCAATATGTGTCCCCCGCCGACCTGGTGGAGGTGCGCCGCTGGTGGGAGGAGAGACTGGGACGCTATGCCTACAAGGGCCCCGTGGGCATCGACATGATGCTGTGCCGGGAGGGACTGTGCCCGTGCGTGGAGATCAACTGGCGCATGACCATGGGGCGTGTGGCAAGCATCCTGCACAGCCAGGGCAAATACGGCCGTCTGGTGCTGGAGTACGTCTATGGCCACTACTCTGCCGAGGTGGAGGCTTTCGGATAGGGAAACAAGAAGCCTCCTCCCGCGCAGCCACTTTCAGGAAGTGCGGGAGGAGGCATTCATCCAACCTGTTCCATCACCTTTTTCTCACGGGCTCGCAGGTGATGTTCACGCCCAGTTTCTTGAATATCTTCTGGTCCACATCACTCAGCATCACCGTGCAGTGTACCTGGCATCCACGCAGCCTGGGCAACTGCTCAAGCGCGCGCCTGCAGTTGGTGTCGTTCTGCGAGAGCACCGAGAGCGCGACCAGCACCTCGTCGGTGTGCAAGCGCGGGTTGTGGCCGCCCAGATAACTGACCTTGGTGTGCTGTATGGGCTCTATCATGGATTGCGGTATGAGTTTCACCTCGTGCCCGATTCCGGCCAAATGCTTCGTGACGTTGAGCAGCAGGGCCGCGCTGCATCCAAGCAGCTCACTGGAATGCGCGGTGATGATGGTGCCGTCCTCCAGCTCGATGGCCGCCGAGGTGTGCCCTGTCTCGCGCCGGCACTCCTTGGCCGCCGTAGTGGCGCGCCGGAACCCGGTGCTGATGCCCGCCTGGTTGAAGAGCAGCTGTATCTTGCCTATCTCCGCCTCGTTGCACGCCCCCAAGGCCAGTTTGTTGGTGGCGGCGTAATAGCGTCGCACAATCTCGTTCTTGGACGCCTCGCGGCATGCGGAGTCGTCACAGATGCAAAAGCCCACCATGTTCACGCCCATGTCAGTGGGTGACTTGTAGGGATTGGAGCCATAGATTCCCTCGAAGAGGGCATTGAGCACTGGATAAATCTCGATGTCACGGTTGTAGTTGACCGCCACCCTGCCATATGCCTCCAGGTGGAAGGGGTCAATCATGTTGACATCGTTGAGGTCGGCGGTGGCCGCCTCATAGGCGATGTTCACGGGGTGATTGAGCGGGAGGTTCCATACGGGGAACGTCTCGAACTTGGCATAGCCAGCCCTCACGCCCCTCTTGTTCTCGTTGTAGAGCTGGCTCAGGCACACCGCCATCTTTCCGCTGCCGGGTCCTGGCGCGGTAACGATGACCAGGGGCCGCGTGGTCTCCACGAAGTCATTTTTCCCGAATCCCTCGTCCGAGGCGATGTGGACCACGTTGTGCGGGTAGCCCTCGATGAGGTAATGGCAGTACGTGCGTATGCCGTCGCGCTCCAGGCGCTGGCGGAAGGCCGCCGCCGCTGGCTGTCCATTGTAATGCGTGATGACCACAGATCCCACCATGAAGCCGCGCCCCTGGAATTCCCCGCGCAGGCGTATCACATCCTCGTCGTAGGTGATGCCCAGGTCGGCGCGGGTCTTGTTCTTCTCGATGTCGGCGGCACTGATTACGATGACTATCTCGATGCTGTCACTCAGTTTCCCGAACATGCGCAACTTGCTGTCGGGCAGGAACCCCGGCAGCACACGGCTGGCATGGTGGTCGTCAAAGAGTTTCCCGCCCAGTTCGAGGTAGAGTTTCCCGTCGAAGCGCGAGATGCGCTCCCTGATGTGTTCCGACTGTATGCGCTGATACTTCCCGTTGTCAAATCCTGTTCTCATAACACTCTGTTTTCGCCCTGCAAAATTACGAAAATTTCCCTGGCCGCAGGCACATGACAGCCAGGGAGGCTTGCAGCATGGCGCGGCAAGCCCCCCTGGCTGTCATGTGTATGTGCCTTGGCCGTTACTTTCTGGTCTTGTCCATCAGCACCTTCATCCAGTATCCGCCAATCACGCTGCGCGCCTTGAAGCCCACCATCTTGGCCGTCTTGGTGTCGCTCCAGTCGCTTATGGGCACACGGCTTTCGGTTTCGTTGATGTAGGCGTATACGGGAGCCACGAACTTCTGGAAGGTCTTGGTGTCGGGCGACATGGCCGCCGTCCACATGATCCAGTCGCTCTTGGTGTAGTCCTTGCGGCTGTCCAGGGGCAGGCCGTACTTGTTCTGGTGCTTCAGGTAGTACTTTATCTCGCGGTCATAGACCTTCTCGGTGAAGAGGTTCAGCCCCCAGAGCTTGTCCCATATCATGTTGTACTTCTGGCTCCAGGTGTTCTCCCGGTCAAAGGCCAGGCGGTAATGGTCACCCTCGAGCGCCATCTCCTCCCACTTCTGCGCCATTTCCCTGGCACGTGCCAGGTACTTGTCGGCGGTAGCCTCATCGCCACGCAGGCGAGCCAGCACGCTGTAGCCTGCCACGCCGCAGATGGCCTTGAGGGAGAGGTTGCAGTTGTGCGCCCAGTGACCTGCGAAGTCATCGGTGCAAAGCTGGTTGGCCGGGTCCTGCCCGTTCTCGGAGAGATAGTCGGCCCACACGGTGATGTCCTTCCAGTAGGGAGCCACATACGAGGCATTGCCCTCCTGCAAGCATATCTGTGCGGCAAGCGTGATCATGTTGCCAGCCTCCTCCAAGGGCATGTCGCCGCCATACACCTGTCCGTTGGCGATGGGGTATGTGCCCAGGTCGTGAGCCGCAAAGGGCTTGGTCCAGCGCCCGCTCCTGCTGTACTCGAAGATGCTGGTCATCATGGCCTTCTGCAGTTCGGGGTTATAGACGAGGAAGAGTGGAGCCTCGGGGTAGGTGAGGTCCACGGTGTTGACGCAGCCGTTGGAGTTGTTCTCCTTTGAGAACCACAGGAGGTTGCCATCCTTGTCCTCGAAGAGCTTGTGGGCAGCCATCACATGGCGATAGGAGCCACTCAGAATCTCGGCATACTGCTTGCCTCCGGCAGCCATGCCATCGTCGTACACCTGCTTGTCAAATGCGCGGCAGCGTGCCATGATGCTCGAGTAGCGGCTCTGCAGGTTGCGGAATGCCTGGAAGATGGTCACCTGGCCACCATGAGCCCAGTAGCCCTTGTAGCGCTCATACATGTACTCGATGTCCTGCACCTCGTCGTAGCCCAGCATGGTGAAGCTGCTGGCCTTCTCCACCTGGCCGAAGTCGTGCACATAGGCCATGGCGGGCATGTCGGCCACCTTGTCGGCACGGATGCCGCCCATGCGCCCGTGGCCCTTGCCGCCCTGCATCTGCGGACGCTCGTGGCGGGGGAACTTGCCCGTCTGTGCGAATGTCTCCTGCACCTTGTTGGCATCACCCATGGTCACCTGTCCGTTGATGGCAGGCATGTAGAAGTAGCCCCAGTCGATGCAGATGCCGTCGCCCTTCTTGGCCAGGATGGGCTGCTCCACGGTGCCGGCCTTGACATAGGCGATGCCATCCTGGAAGCCACGGCTGGTGAGCGTGGGCTGTGAGTCCTTGTTGATGGCCTGCTGTGCGTCGGCCGAGAGGTAGAACTGCACATCGTGCTTCTTGCCGTCGGTGCTGCGCACCTGGTAGGAGATGTAGTTGATGGGAGTGGAGATGAGGTCGTAGTCATCTATCAGCATGGGAGCGGTGAACACCAGGTCCAGTTCCACCGGCCCGCACACCATTGTGTAATATGTGTTTGTGGCCAGCACATCCACACTCTTCTGCACGGCGGTCTCCATCTTTACGCCCTGTGTCTTCACATTCCTGTAGAGTCCGAAGTCGGCATACGCGCCGCCCGTGGTGTTGTGGCAATGCGCGGCGATCACGTTCTTGCCCGCATGCAGGAGTTTCTTGAGGTCGGCATCGAGATGAAGCACCACGTTGTCCACCCAGGTCTCGCCAGTGGATACCACCTGCTTGCCGTTGATGTACAGTTCAAACACATCATCGTGCGAGTACTTCAGGTACAGGTCAGCGGCCAGTTGCTCGGCGGTGAGTTCCACCTCGCGGCGTATGTAGATGTCGCTGTTCTCCTTGCTCCACTTGTTGCTCACATGGTCGAGCCCGTCGCTTCCCCAGGCGGCCTTCTGCTTCTTCCAGCCGTTGGTGCCTGCGTTCTCGGCCGCCCATCCATCGGCCTGCGCCTCATGGGTCACCAGTCCTTCCCAGCGTTCCTCATCAGCCATGGGGGCGATGCTCTGGAGCACATACTCCTGCTCCTTGCCCATAAAGCGGTAGGTGGTGCCGTCCACCCTCAGGAGTCCCAGGATTGGCTTCTCGGCATCAGTCCAGTGGCGTGTGGTGCCATCGGTGAGTTGGTCAAAGGGTGACCACACCGAGAAGTAAGGGTCGTTCACCACCAGGGGCACCGAGGGCAGACGCAGGTCTGTGCTCTGGTACGGCTGGAAAATCTCGCTTGTCTGTGCCTGTCCGGCTGTCGCTACAGCCAGGACGGCAGCAGTCATCAGTTTTCTCATCTGTTTTTGGATATTTGGTTATGTGTTGTCAATAAGGATGGCACAACCGCCGGCACGCCTGCCCGGTTGCACTGTCGCCCTGGCGTGTGCCCGGTGTCTCACCGCCCCCCGCCGCTCGCGCAGGCGCCGCGCTCCTCACAGGGCGGGAATGCCGAGATGCGCAGGCGCGCGGCTCCCATGGGAACCAGTACGATATCCTCCACCTCGCCGCGCGGGGCAGAGGCATCGGGAAGCACCTGGCAGAGCCCGGTGCTGTCCTGTCCCCATGTGGGCACCTGGGCACCCAGGGCCTTCACGCGCAAAGGCACGGAGTCCAGGGCAAAGGGATAGTTGTCCTGCGGCCATGCCGTGCGCTCCACCCTCATGCTCCCCACACAGGGTACCAGGGCGTAATTCCATGGGCTGGCCGCATATATCTCTGTGGTGGGCCACTGGCTCGCGTCGGCGCCCTCCTGCCAGTGCGAGTCACCGATGGCCGTCTGGCGGCTGTCGGCCCGCTCGCGCCTCTCCCTTATCAGGAGGCTCATGGTCAGCGGGCCGTAATCGACGCTCACGCTGTTCTTGTTCAGTGACCATCGGCGCAGGCTCAGGCGCATGGGCAGGTGCAGCCGCACGCGGTCGCCGTCCTGCCAGGCCCGGCTGATGCGCAGCAGTCCTGCCGTGACCTCGCAGTCCACGCTTTGCCCGTTGACCTGCACATGCGCGTCACCCGCCCATCGGGGAATGCGCAGGTAGAGGGGGAAGGTGGCTGTGCCCTTCTTGCCCAGTCCGCCCAGGGTGAGCAGCACATCCTCGGAGAACGGGTAGCGTGTCTGCTCGTCGATGACTACCGTTTTCCCTCCCCTCACCTTGAGCGTGGCCTGGCAGTCCGAGTAGGTGAGCAGGGCCGCCCCGCCGTCGGCGCTGGCCAGCACCAGGTTCTGCGCATAATAGGGCCAGCCCATCGCGTGGTTGTGCTGGCAGCAGCGGCTGCTGAAGGGGTTCATGGAGAAGAAGGGGCCACGGTTGTCCACCCCGGGGTGGTGGTTGCGGCTGTCCGACTGCACCATGTTGGGGCAGGTGAGGTAGCGCAGGGCCTTGAGGTCCTCGGTCATGCTGGCGGGCAGACTGTTGAAGGCCACGTCCTCCAGGTTGTCGGCCCACATCATGTCGCCCGTCTGTGCCATGAGTATCTCGTCGGAGAGCATCTGCTCCACGAATCCGCAGGTCTCTGTTCCCTGGCGCGGGTCGATGTAGCCTTGGCGGCAGTTCTCGTCGGACCCGAACATTCCACCCGGCACCTGTCCGTAGATGCGGCGTATGAGACTGTAGTTGTTGTACGCGCTTGCCAGGGCTTTTTCCTCCCCGGGCAGGAGCGAGTAGGTGGCAGGCTCGCGGAAGCACTCTGCCACGTTCACGTTGTGCCAGTTGGGCAGGGTGCTCTCCTGCATCCAGTTGGCGGTGCAGCGGTGTATCTTGCGCATGAGGTCAAGCAGGAACTCGTCCCCGGTGCGGTTGTAGAGCCAGATGACGCTGAGCAGGTTGTCGCCCCCACGGCTGTTCTCCCAATAGTCACGCAGGAATTTCTCGTCGGGATAGGCCAGTTCCCACTTGCAGTAGGCGGTCATCACGGGCAGCACGCGCTCATCGGCCGTGTGCTCGTAGTAGTCCTGCAGGATTTGCAGGGCCAGCATGTTGGCCCACAGCTCGCGCCTGCCGTCCTTGTTCTCGTTGACCGGGCCGAAGTAGCCGTCGGCCTGCGCGCTCCCCAGGATGGCGTCAATCCAGAAGTGCGCCTCCCGCAGCAGCTCCTTGTTGTCCAGTTGGCAGGCCAGCGCGTGGTAGCCGCGCAGCCAGTAGGGCACCTCTTCCCATCCGTGCGAGCCGCCCGGCTCCAGCCAGGCATTGCCCTTCTTGTCGAGCCAGTCGCTTATCTCGCCCAGCCGTCCCGCCAGGCCCACCGACTCGCGCCTGAGCATCTCGCCCACCCAGCCACGTGCCTTCACGCTGCCCAGGGGCAACTTGACAAACACATTGGGGCGCAATGGCGCACGGTTGTTGACGTATAGGCTGCTGGTGGCCTTCACGTCCCGGGCACTCACCATCTGCGCCTCCTGCGCCTGCATGGGCGCTACGGGGAAGGTGGCCAGAACGGCCACCAACATTCCTGCTATCCTTTTCATCCGATTTGTTTTTATGTTTGGGGTTCCTGTTATTCTGAATTCTGCCACATGCGGGAGCGCCTTTGCACGACACGGTGCCCGCACCGGGCAATGCCATTCCTGGCATTGTGCGTACAAAGTTAATGTATTTTTATCACAATCGCAAGATTATGCCGACAAAACAGGAGGAAGCCATCTCCCGACCTTCACCACAGGGAGGAAGCCTCCCCGGTTCGCCACCCCGCAGGCCATGGGGCGCGGGAATCCCCGACTGCCTGCAGCAGGCCGGCACCAGGAGTAGCCCGCACCAGAAAACGCAGCGCACTGCATTGGCGGATGCAGCGTACTGCATTGGCGGATGCAGCGCACTGCATTGGCGGATGCAGCGCACTGCGTTTGGAGTGGCACAAAGACGCGCTCACCCCATGGCCCGCACGGCCCTGGCCAGGGAGTCCATCGCCTGCTGGAGCACGGAACGCTGCGTGCCCACGTTGAGACGCATGAAGCCCTCGCCGCCAGGGCCAAACATCTCACCTTCATTGAGAGCCAGGTGGGCCTCGTCCACAAAGAGGCGCCGGAGCCGGGCGCGTGGCAGCCCCAGGGCACGGCAGTCCAGCCACACGAGGAACGAGGCCTGGGGGCGCAGGGGGCGTATCTGGGGAATGTGCTCGCGGCAGAAGTCTGTCACAAAGTCCACATTGCCCTCCACATAGCGCAGCATCTGCCTTCTCCAGTCCTCACCCTCGCTGAGCGCGGCCATCGTGGCCAGGGGGGCCATCAGGGTGGGCGCGTTGAGCTCGCCCGCCCGCATCCATCCGTAGAAGCGGGCGCGGAGCCGCTCATTGGGGACAGCCGCCCACGAGGACACCAGTCCCGCCATGTTGAAGGTCTTGGACGGCGCGCTGAAGGTGACGCTGTTCTGCTCGGCCTCGCGGCTCACGCTGGCAAAGGGGACGTGGCGGTGGCCAAAGAGTGCCATGTCACAATGTATCTCGTCGCTGATGACGACGATGCCGTGCCCGTGGCAGAACGCGGCCAGGCGCTCCAGCGTCCCCCGGGGCCAGCAGATGCCTGCGGGGTTGTGCGGGTTGCACAGGATGAGCAGGCGGCAGCGTGCGTCGGCCACCCGGGCCAGGTGCTCGAAGTCCATGTCGTAACAGCCATCGGCACGCTGCCTGAGGGGGTTCATCACCACCTCGTGCCCGTAGCCCTGGGGGACGAGGCGGAACGGGTGATAGACGGGAGGCTGTATGATGACCTTGTCGCCCGGCTCCAGCAGGGCGCACACGGCCATGCCTATCCCCTTGACCACACCAGGCACGAAGGCCATCCATTCGGGCCGCATCGCCCACCCGTGGTGCTCCCGCACCCAACGGATGACACAGTCCCAGTAACCATCGGGCAGGGCGGTGTAGCCAAAGAGGGAGTGCCTGAGCCTCCGCTCGAGGGCACGGGTGATGAAGGGGGGAGTCTCCCAGTCCATGTCGGCCACCCACAGGGGAAGGAGGTCGGTGCGCCCCCAATGCTCGGCGAGCCCCACGTGCTTCACGTCAAAAGTGCCTGTACGGTCAACAGGCTTGTCAAAATCATAGTCCACCATATGCTTGTACTGGGCGTGCCTGACGCACGCCGTTCTCCGCGCAAAGGTAAGCATCTTGCCCGGGAGTGGCAAGCAAAAGTACAGGAATCGCGGCGCGGGCGGTGTTTCCCACGCTTCCGGCGCACATGCCGGGATGGCAGTAAAGACATTTTAAGAATGCCCGTTTGGCGCATTCGGGGAATTGGCATAACTTTGCCTTGCCGACACACCGGCACAGGCTGCGGGGTGCGCCGGCACAGGAAAGGAAGTCGAACATAAAAGCACAAGGTTATGGCTACATCTATCAAAGACTTGGCTCCCAGGGCCATCTGGCACAACTTCTATCTGCTCACCCAGGTTCCGCGTCCCAGCGGACACCTGCAGAAGGTGCAGGAGTTCCTGCTCGCCTGGGCACGGGAACACGGTGTCGAGGCATTCAAGGACAACGCCGGCAACATCGTCATGCGCAAGCCTGCCACCCCGGGCATGGAGGGACGCAAGACGGCGGTGCTGCAGGCGCACATGGACATGGTGCCGCAGAAGGCCAAGGACAGCACGCACAACTTTGAGACCGACCCCATCGAGACGTACATTGACGGGGACTGGGTGAAGGCCAAGGGCACCACACTGGGCAGCGACGACGGCATGGGCGTGGCGGCCATCATGGCTGTCATGGAGAGCACGGACGTGGAGCACGGCCCCCTGGAGGCCCTCATCACGGCCGACGAGGAGACCTGCATGTACGGCGTGAACCACCTGGCAGCCGACACGCTGCGGGGTGACATCCTGCTCAACCTGGACAACGAGACCATGGGGGAGTTCGTCATCGGAAGCGCGGGAGGCGTGAACATCAGTGCCACCATGCAGTACAAGGAGGTGGTGCCCGAGGACGGCGACATCGCCGTGAGGGTGTCGCTGCACGGACTGAAAGGCGGACACAGCGGACTGGAAATCAATCTGGGACGCGCCAATGCCAACAAGCTCATGGCCCGCTTCGTGCGCCAGGCCATCGCCGATGACGACGCGCGCCTGTGCTCATGGAACGGCGGCGACATGCGCAACGCCATCCCCAGCGTGGCCACAGCCGTCCTGACCATCCCGCAGGAGAACCTGGATGACCTGAAGGACTTGCTCAACTACTGCCGCGAGACATTCGCCCGGGAGTACGAGGGCATCGAGGCCGGGATCGAGATGACGCTGGAGAGCACCACCATGCCGGACGGACAGGTGCCCCTGGAGATACAGGACAACCTGGTGGACGCCATCATGGCCTGCCACGACGGTGTCCTGCGCCACATACCCAGCATCCCCGATGTGGTGGAGACCAGCAGCAACCTGGGCATAGTGAACATAGGCGAGGGAAAGGCGTCGGTGCTCATCCTGGCACGCAGCAGCAACGAGACGATGATGGAGTACATCCAGGAGATGCAGCAGTGCTGCTTCGCCATGGCTGGCATGAAGGTGGAGTACAGCGGACGGTACGGAGCATGGCAGCCCAACTTCGCCAGCCCCATCACGGCTGTCATGGAGAAGGTGTACAAGGAGACCCTGGGCGAGGAGGCGAAGGTGCAGGTGTGCCACGCCGGACTGGAGTGCAGCATCATCGGCGGCGTGTATCCCAAGATGGACCTGGTGAGCTTCGGCCCCACGCTGAGAAGCCCGCACACCATCAACGAGCGCTGCAGCATCTCGTCCGTAGAGAAGTTCTGGGTGTTCCTCAAGGCTTTGCTCAAGCAGATTCCCGCCCAATGCTGAACCTCGACAACTTCTACAAGGCGCGCTACACGCTGGGCCGCATCATACGCCGCACCGACCTGGTGCAGGCGCCACGGCTCAACCCCGGGGCCGACATTTACCTGAAGCCCGAGAACCTGCAGTTGACGGGGTCGTTCAAGGTGCGCGGAGCATGCTACAAGATAGCGTGCCTCACCGACGAGGAGAAGCGGCGCGGCGTGATTGCCTGCTCGGCGGGAAACCACGCGCAGGGGGTCGCGCTGGGCGCCAGCTGCAACGGCATCAAGAGCCTCATCTGCCTGCCCGACGGCGCGCCCATCAGCAAGGTGGAGGCCACACGGCGATACGGCGCGGAGATATGCCTGGTTCCGGGAGTGTATGACGACGCCTACCAGCGCGCACTGGACTTGCGCGAGGAGAAAGGCTACACGTTCATCCACCCCTTTGACGACGAGAACGTGATTGCCGGACAGGGCACCATCGGCCTGGAAGTGCTGGACCAGCTGCCCGATGTGGAGGCCGTCATCGTCCCCATTGGCGGCGGCGGACTGGCCAGCGGCATGGCCTTTGCCATCAAGCAGCTCAACCCCAAGGTGGAAGTGTGGGGCGTGCAGGCGGCAGGAGCGCCCAGCATGTACCAGAGCATGGTCGACCACCAGATACTGCGGCTCAGCAGCGTGAGCACCATAGCCGACGGCATCGCGGTGAAGCAGCCGGGCGAAATCACCTATGACACCTGCCAGAAATACCTGGACGGCATAGTGACCGTGACCGAAGACGAGATATGCGCGGCCATCCTGGCGCTCATCGAACAGCAGAAGATGGTGGCCGAGGGAGCGGGGGCCGTGAGCGTGGCGGCGGCGATGTTCGGCAAGGTGCCCGTCAAGGGACGAAAGACCGTGTGCGTCGTGAGCGGAGGGAACATCGACGTGACCATCCTCAACAGGGTCATCAACCGCGGCCTGGCCAAGAGCGGACGCAGTTGCACCTTCACGGTCGAACTGGAGGACAAGCCCGGCCAGCTGGTGGGCGTGAGCCAGATAGTGGCCCGGATGGGCGGCAATGTGGTGAGCGTGCACCACGAGCGCAATGACGACTCGGCACGAGTGACGGCATGCCAACTGCGCGTCAAGGTGGAGACACGCAACGAGAAGCACATCGAGGAAATCAGGAAAGCCCTGACCGAACAGGGGTTCAAAGTGAACTGAGACTCAAGAAGAAATCACAACAGGCATAACACAAACAACACACACAATGAGCATAAAGACTATTCACACCAGCCAGGCTCCCGCTGCCATCGGCCCCTACAGCCAGGCCATAGAGGCCAACGGGATGGTGTTTGCAAGCGGACAGATCCCCATCGACCCTGCCACAGGGCTGATTGTGGAGGGGGGCATACAGGAACAGACGCGCCAGGCCCTCACCAACGCAAGCCACATCCTGCGGGCTGCGGGCACCGACATGAGGCATGTGGTGAAGACCACCGTGTATCTGAGCGACATCGCAAACTTCACCCCCATGAACGAGGTATATGCCCGCTTCTTCAGCGAGCCGTTTCCCGCGCGCAGCGCCGTGGCGGTGAGAGACCTGCCCAAGGGCGCCCTGGTGGAGGTGGAGGTACTGGCCGTGAAGCCCCAGGGACAAGCGGCACCCTGTGACAAGGAGGTTTCATCGCTGGACGAGACCTCACAAAAAAAAAATGTCATGTAGGCGGGGACTGCTGAGGAGTGCCCTGCTTGCCCTTTTCCTGTGCCTGGCCCTGCCCTCACCGTCGTGGGGGCGGAGCCAGGCACAGTCATTGGTACACCTGCTGCAAGAGTTCCGCCGGGCCGAGGACATCACGCCCGACCGCTTCTACGAGAACGCCGACACGCTGCGCGCCGCCATCCTGGGGCAGAGCGACCCGTCCGCAAAGGCTGTCTACCAGGCTACCCTGGCACACTTGCTCGTGCTCAATGCCAGCCATGCCACAGCACAGAGGCGCGACACGGAAAGCCCACAGGACAGCATCAGGGAGTGGACCTACCAGGAGTACATCCACCATGCGGCCATGCTCTACAAGCAGTCCTTGGCCAACATGGAACTGCTGCGCCAGACCCCGGCAAGGCAGTGGGTGCCGCTCGTCAAGCGGAAACGCGGCAAGCAGGCGTGCGACGAAGGCATGCTCCTGGTGGTATGGCATGCCCTGAGGGAGGACATCGACAGGCAGCAGAGGGAGCGCGAGGGCCTTCCCACAGCCGACACCATCGCTGCCATCTACAACCGGCACGGACTGCGCGAGGCGGCCTTGGAAGTCCTGCTGGACGGCATCTGGGACAACGGGATACGGAACGCGCACAGGAGGCTGATGGCGTTGCGTGACGAATACAGGGACACCGAGGGGTGCGCGCAGGTGTACCTGCACCTGGCGTCGGACGCGATGGAGAGTGCGGGGATGAAGGTCAACGAGCGCCTGGCCATGCTGGACGAGGCGGACAGCATCTGGCCCAAGGGACCATGGAGGAACAACATCGAGAACCGCAGGAGGGAACTCACCTCCCCGCTCATGAGCATTGAGTACCCCAGCGTGGCCTACCCGCTTGACACGGTGAGGGTGCCCATAGCCACCAGGACCCTGCGCGACTTCACCCTCTCCACCTACCAGCTGCCCCCGGACTTCCCCTACCTGGACGAGGAGAGCCACCACATGAGGAGCAACGAGGAACTGCTGAAGATGGCGAAGAAAACGGGCAAGCGCGTCAGACACACCACGATGCAGCCACGGGGAGGCCACAACGGGGGAATGGTGTGCCGGGACACGCTCATCTGGCACACGCCCGACTGCGGCCTGTATGCAATGGTGGTGGAAGCCAGAGGGGACGCGCCGCTGAAACAGCGGCCTCATCCGCAGGTGCGCCTGGTGCGTGTCTCACGCATAGGCATCTACAACCACTCCATGAGGAACGGGCGTGTGAGGCTCACGGCAGTGGACAGCAAGACCGGGCAGCCCATGCCGGGAGTCAACGTGGAAATATCCGCGAGGAGCCGCGACGGGCACACCTTCACACCACTCGCCCGACTGGTCACCGACCAGGAGGGCCGCGCGCTGCTTGACAGCGCCGACCGAAGGGACTTATATATAAAGGTATCGCGCGCGGGAGACGAGGCACAGGAACGGAGGTGGCTGATGGGCGGGACGCTCTATGAAGGCGCGGGCGGACAGGCGGAAAACCATGTGGCCATCTCGACAGACAGGAGCATCTACCGTCCCGGACAGCCGATGCTGTTCAGCGCCGTGGCCTACAGGCAGAAGGGATGGGACACACAGGTGCTGAGGGACGAGGAGTTTGAGGTCATCCTGCGCGACAGCAAATGGAACATCATCCGCACCCTGAGATGCCGGACCGACAGCATGGGCGTGCTGGCCGACACCATCACGCTACCCGCCACGGGGCTGCCCGGCACCTACACCCTGCAGGCAGGCAACAGCCGCAGGAGCGTGAGGGTGGAGGAATATGTGCGCCCCACCTTCCGCGTGGAACTGTCCCTGCCCCAGGGAAACACTGCCACCAGCCAGGACTCCGTGGCCCTGGAGGGCAGGGTGACCACCTACAGCGGCATCCCCGTAAGCCACGCACGCGTCACGGGACACACCGCATGGACTTTCCCCTGGTGGTGGCGCGACGGATGGCAGGAAGAGCGTGAACAACTGGACACCCTCTGGACGGACAGCGAGGGAAAGTTTGCTTACCGAATTGCGAGAAAGGGAACAGAGGAGCAACTGCGACGGGGGCGTACCCTGGAGGTGAGCGTGGACGCACTCTCCCCACAGGGGGAGACACAGCAAGGGTCTCTGCGCATCCCTGTATGCAACACGCCCCTGCGCATGAGAGCGGACATCCCCGCCCAGATATGCAAGGACTATCCCAAGCCGTGGCTCATCAGACTGTACTCCAGCACAGACCAGCCTGTCAAGGGAAGCGTCACCTGCACCCTGTCAAGCGGGGGAAAGGACAAGAGAACCTTCACCATGCAGGCGGGAAACGCGTCTGTCCCACAAGAACTGCCGGAGATGAAGTCGGGCTGCTACGAACTGGTTGCACAGGCCAACGTAGATGGCGACACAGCCTCGTGGCGACAGAGGGTAGAACTGACTTCGATTACAGATACCATCCTGTACCACAAGGCCATGCTGAGTGTGAACTGTGTGAAATCCACCTTCGCACCCGATGACACGGCCCAGGTGCAGATAGGCACCACACTACAGCATGCCTGGGTGCGCGTGCTGATGATGTCAAACGACACCACAGCCATGGACACGCTGATGCACCTGAGCAACCGGCTCCTGACATGGGCGATACCGTACCGCAAGGAGTACGGGCAGGGGCTCACGCTCAACGCCTACTTGTTCCACGAAGGCCGCCTCTTCTCGAACGAAGAAACACTCAAACTGAAACTGCCCGACACCCGCTTGCGCCTGCACTGGGACTCCTTCCGCGACCACCTGCGTCCCGGACAGCAGGAGGAATGGCTGCTCTCGGTGCGGCAGCCCGATGGGAAACCCGCACAGGCCAACCTCACTGCCAGCCTCTATGATGCCTCCCTTGACGCGCTGGCCATGAACCGGCTGTCCATCAACGTGTCCCGATGGAACAATGTCCCGCACATAACCGCTTTCCAGAACACGCCAGGACCTGACGAGCGCAACCGAATTAACACGAACTTCATGCTCCGGATGAAGAAGGAGTCCGGAAGAACTTCCTACTCATTCGACATCGACCGCTTCTACCTTGGTGCTCCCACACCGATGGAGAGTGCCCCCACTGCGGCAGGCTGGGGCTATGTCCGGGGAGCAAAGACTGCCAGGCCCATGCTGTCGGGCACGAGAGCATACAAAGGAATGAGCCTGAAGGAGCGGGAGGCCGGCCTTGACAACGGGGACCTGGCCCAGGACCTTCACGCAAGCGAAGAGGTCGCGGAGGACGGCGCGGAGGAGCAAGAGGGCCATGCCAACCTGCGCACCAGCCTGCAGGAGACGGCCTTCTTCATGCCCAGGCTGCGCACAGACGCACATGGACTGGTGAAGATAAACTTCACACTGCCCGAAAGCATGACCTCATGGCACTTGCTGGGTGTGGCACACACGGCAGACATGATGGTGGGCCAACTGGACACCATCATCGTGGCAGAGAAGGAACTGACGGCCGAACTGCTGTTGCCGCGCTTCCTCAGAAGCGGTGACAAGGCCACACTGACCGCCACCATACGCAACCGCAGTGAGAAACAGCAACAGGGCAAGGGCACACTCCTGGTGAGCGACGCTGAGACCGGAAAGGCACTCGCGCGCAAGACGGTGCGCTTTGACCTGGCCGCGCATGCCGACACAACCCTCACATTCCCCTATACGGGCAGCGTGGAACATCCCGCGCTCACCGTCAAATGGGTGGCACAGGGGCAGGACTACAGCGACGGGGAGCAGCGCTACCTGCCTGTGCTCCCCGACATGCAGAGCATCACCGAGACCCAGGCGTTCAGCCTGAACAGCGTGGGCAAGCACAACATCCCACTGGACAAGCTCTTCGCGCAGGACAGCAAGGAGGCCACCGGACGCTCGCTCACCATCGAATACACACGCGACCCGAAGTGGCTGGCCATCCAGACTCTGCCTTCCATGGTCTCGCCCAGGTGCAAGGACGCGCTCAGCCTGGCCGCGGCATTCTATGCAAGCAGCCTGGCCAGCAACATCGAACAGAAGTTTCCCCAAGTCGCGCAGGCCATCCGGGAGTGGAACACAAGGGACACAGCAGCACTGCAAAGCCCGCTCTACAAAAACCAGGAACTGGCCGGGGTGCTCCTTCAGGAGACCCCGTGGGTACTGGAGTCTGAGAACGAGCGGGAACGCCGCATGAGACTGGTCACCCTGTTTGACGACGTGGCGCAGGAGGACTACCGCATGACCATACTGAACGCACTCAAGAACCTACAGGACAGCAACGGAGCCTTCGCATGGTATCCGGGAATGAAGGTCAGGACGCATGTCACGCAGGACATTGTGTGCCAAATGGCCCGGCTCTACGCGCTCACCTCCAACGAGATACCCATGCAGAGGGAGATGCGCGAGCGAGGCTGCAAGTTCCTGTCGCAGGAAATGGCCCGGGACGTGAAGGAAATGAGGAAAAACGGCAACACGACCATCGGTGCCGCCACCATGCGCACCCTGTATGCCCTGGCCCTGTCTGGATACAACAGCCAGATGACCGACGAGGAGAGGCAGTCCACCAAGCACATGCTCTCCCTGCTCAAGAAGCAGGCTGACGGCATGGACCGCGAGGAGCGCGCCCTGGCTGCCGTGGTGCTGCACCTGTATGGCGAGGACGCGCTGGCAAAGAACTTGATGGAACGGCTGCACACGCTCATCAACCAGCCCGACGGCAAGCACCTGGCCTACAGAAGCGACGGGCGCACCAGCGTGAGCAGAAAGACGAGCGAGCATGTGCAACTGATGGAAGCCATACGCATGATAGAGCCGGAAGACACCGCCACGCTGGACGGGATGCGGGAATGGCTCATAGGGATGAAGCGCACCCAGGAATGGGAGAACGCCAGCCAGACCGCCGACGCGGTGTACGCACTGATGGCCGGCTGCTCGCATTTCACCAAGGGAGAGGACAGGCTGAGCCTGCAGACCGCTTCCAAGCCACTCGTCATCAGCACTCCAGCCACCACACTGGGCTATGTGCGCGAGCGAATGGACATAAGCGCCTTGCCCCGCACACTGGTGATAGACAAGAAGAGCCATGGCTTGTCCTACGGGGCGGTATATGCCCAGTACCAGACTCCAGCCACCTGTGTGGAGGCACAGCAGGAAGGGCTCAGCATCCGACGCGACATCACGGGCGTGGAACACCTCAAGACAGGAGACCGTGTACACGTGCGCTACACACTCACAACCCAGAGCGACTACGAGTTTGTGCGCCTGCTTGCCCCCCGCCCGGCAGCCGCCGAGCCATCGGCCCAGCATTCGGGATATGAGCACACCGGGAACATCGGATACTACAAATCCGTCCACGACGCCAGCACAGAGTTCTTCATGGACCAACTTCCAAAGGGAACGCATGTCATCGAGGAGGACTGGCTCATCAGCCGCGCCGGCACCTACATCCTGCCCAGCGCCACGCTACAGAGCCTGTATGCCCCCGATTTCCAGGCACACACGGCCGGGACATCTGTCGAGGTAGGCCAGAATTAGGAAAAAAGAGCACTGACACAGAAAAAAAAATTGGCTTTCCTTTGCAGTTAAGCAAGAAACCCATACATTTGTACGCCCGCCAGCAAGCAACCGCCGGCGGGCGTACAAGCAAAATACGCAAAGGAAGACGGACCAGCACTAACGACAAAACGTGAAAGATTACATGAAGAAGTTAATCGGCCTGGTACTTACCATGGCAGCCATCACATTTGCGGGTTGTTCTGAACAGGTGGACAAGTCCGCCCGATATGTATTCAAGGACAGGACCATCACGGACTATCTGGAGGCTCACGATGACTACAAGACTTATGTGGGGCTGCTGAAGTCAACACCCGTAAGTTCCATGTCCGGCACCAAGGTGTTCCAGTTGCTCTCGGCAAGAGGCAACTATTCCGTATTCGCCCCAACCAATGCGGCCATACAGACCTACCTGGACTCGCTCTACTCAAAGGGCACCATCAGCGAACCCTCATGGGACGGATTCTCCGACAGCACCGTACTGGACTCCATCCGCAAGGTCATCGTCTATAACAGCGTGATAGACACGGGTGACGACAACGTGCGCTACGAGACAGCCTCGCTGCCTACCACCCAGAACGCCGAGATACCCTACCCCAACATGTACGACCGCAAACTGGTGGTACACTATTGTGACGACCCCGACAGCATACTAATCAACAACGCGCCCATCGACCCGCGCAACAAGGACATCCCCGCCATCAACGGCGTGATACAAAGCATGTCCACCGTGGTGGCACCCAGCAACAACACCATGTCATTCCTCTTGAACGACATCATCAACAGCAAGCGCGAGGGATACTATGTGGCAGCACAACTGGTGAAGGCGGTGGGACTGATGGACACGCTGAGCGTATGGCGCGACGAGATTTATGAGAAACTCTACAAGAGCAAGGCTATCCTGGAGAGCAAAACCAGCGCGACAAGCGAGAACACAATCACCTTCTACACCCCCGAGCACCGCTATGTGGGCTTCACCTTCTTTGCAGAGACCGACAGTTTCTGGGCAGAGGCCATCGGAAAGCCTGCCCTGGAGATTGGCGTGCAGGATGTGGTGAACTATCTGGTGCAGAACAATGTGTATCCCGATGCTGTGAACGACGCGAACTATAAGAGCCAGGACAACCTGCTCAACCAGTTTGTCACCTACCACTTCCTGCCCATGTCGCTCGCCACCGACCGCCTGGTTATACACTACAATGAGAACGGCTATAGCCTCACCGCCAAGAACCCCACCGTGCCCGTCTATGAGTTTTACACAACCATGGGCAAGCGCCGGCTCATCAAACTCTACGAGAGCAAGGAGAGCAATGGAGTGTACATCAACCGGTTCCCGAAACTGAACAACGGGCGCAGGCAGAACTACCATGAGGAGAGTTGCAAGGAAGAGGACGAGGGAATCAAGGTGGGCATACCCGACCTGAATGGCGAGAACAACGTGCGCAACGGGTTTATCTACCCCATAGGCAAACTGCTCGTGTACAGCGAAGAGACACGCAACAGCATGCAGGCAAGCCGCATACGCTGGGACGTGACGGCCATGTGGCCCGAGTTTATGACCAACGGCATACGCGGGTCGGAACTTTCTGACAACAAGCACCAGAACGTATATATCCCCACCGATGCCGCCTACAAATATCTCAACGATGTGAGCATGTCCGAGGAGACCGAGTTCTATTACTGGCCAGGGAGAGGAAAGGGATGGCAGAACATGCAAGGCGACGAGATGACCATACGAGGACTTTCGGACTGCACCATGCGCCTGCCACCTGTGCCCAAGCGTGGAACATACGAACTGAGATATGCCATCCAGTGTGGTGGGAACATGCGCGGCATGGTACAATTCTACTGGGGCAAGGACCCCAACAACCTGGCCGCAATGGGTATCCCCATGGACTTGCGACAGGGTGCCTACGCCAAAAACACCTCTACAGGAACCATCGCCAGCGATATTGGCTATGCCGATGACACCGATGACGATGACTACAACGCGGAAATTGACAAACGCCTACGCAACAACGGCTTCATGAAAGGATGCCAGCAATATACGGCGGGCGCGCCCGGAGGCTCCGTCATGATGCGCAAATCCAACGTGTGCATACGCCGCATCCTGCTGCGCCAGACCATGGATCCCAACGAGACATACTACATCCGGTTCAAGACGGTGATGGACGACCCCACGCGCTACTTCTACATGGACTACCTGGAGTATGCGGCCAAGGAGGTGTATGACAACCCCGTGACCCCCGAGGACATCTGGTAAGCAGACACGCACAACCCACAACAGCCACCCTGCACCCTTGTGCGGGGTGGCTTTTTTACGCCTGTGCGCAATGACGCACGACCAACACGTCTGGCCTTTATTTGCGGCATGGGGAACCATGCCCATCCCGAGACAAGACGGGCAAAAGCCGGGAGCATGACGTTGGCCGGGAATAAAGTTTCGCGCCCCGCAGACAACTGCCAACAAGCATTTCTTCGTAACTTTGCATCCGTAAACGGCAACATTCAATCATCCCAAGCCAGGCATAATTCACGGCAAGGAGGAAGAAAGACGCACGACAACGGAATTTGCCAACATACAACGGTTCCCAGAACACATGACTATGGAAGGACACATGACCCCGCGCCACTGGCTCGCGCTCACAGGACTCACCTTTGCCGCCTTCATCTTCAACACCTCAGAGTTTGTCCCTATCGGGTTGCTCACCGACATCAAGGAGGACTTTCACCTGACAGAGGCGTCGGTGGGGCTGCTCATCTCGGTATATGCATGGGTGGTGACACTCCTGTCCCTGCCGCTGATGATTATGGTATCGCGCATGGAGTTGCGCCGTCTTATGCTCTGGCTGATAGGACTGTTCGCCATCTGCCAGGTCGTGTCATACCTCTCCACCAGTTATCCCATGCTGATGGCCTCGCGCATAGGCGTGGCCTGCACGCACGCCATATTCTGGTCGGTAGTGGCACCCATGGCCGTGCGCATCACACCCGCAAACCACAAGGCACTGGCACTGAGCATGGTGGTCACCGGCTCGTCGGTAGCCATGGTGCTGGGCATGCCCCTGGGGCGAATGATAGGACTGCACCTGGGTTGGCGAATGACCTTCTTGAGCATTGGCGGTTTTGCTTTTCTCACACTGGCCTACACACACGTGTTTCTGCCTGCAGTACCCAACCGGGGCGGCTTCTCGCCGCGCAGACTGCCCACCCTGCTGTCACAAGGCACCCTGCGCGGACTCTATCTGTTCACCTTGCTTGTGGCCACGGCCTACTATGTGTGCTACAGCTATGTAGAGCCATTCCTCAAGCAGGTGACGCAGATGCCCGACAGCCTGGTCACCGCCACGCTGATGCTCATGGGCGGGGCCGGATTCCTGGGCAGCCTCATCTATGCCAAGTGCTATGACCGTAACCCGCGCCTGTTTGTCGCCTGCACGGTGGGGGTACTCACTACCACCCTCGCGGCCACTTTGCCCGCAGCATTCAGTCCGTGTGCCATTGCGCTCACCTTTGCCCTGATGGGCATGGCTGCCACCGCCTACAACGTGGCCATGCAGTCGGTCATCATACAGGTGACAAGCGAGGAAAGCACAGCCGTGGCCATGTCCATATTCTCGGGGATATTCAACCTGGGCATAGGCTGTGGCGCCTTCCTCGGCGGAAGCATCTGCACACACGACACCATCGCCCACATTGGGCTGGGCGGAGGCGCGATTGCACTCATCGCGCTTCTATACTGGACACTTCGGCTGGGGCGCATGGTACACTGACAGGCATCCACCCATGCATACCGGAAGCCGGCACATGAGCGAAACAGGAGTGCGCTCTTGCCCCTTTCGGAATAAAGCCATACATTTGCACGGACTTTTACACGCTTCAAACAGGCATGAGACTGAGAGACAAAGTGCTGGCCACCATGAA
This sequence comes from Prevotellaceae bacterium UBA1075, assembly GCA_002316015.1. Classification (GTDB taxonomy): domain Bacteria; phylum Bacteroidota; class Bacteroidia; order Bacteroidales; family Bacteroidaceae; genus Physcousia. The sequence goes on along the minus strand of DCCS01000038.1, from coordinate 146,385 downwards.
ATCAACCGACACCGAGGGGACGTTTGAACTCTATGTGACGCGCACCCCCGGCTATCTGTGGGCCTTGCTCTTCCGCAGGCTAAACGTGCATCCTATTGCCGTGACGCTCATGAGCATCGGTATCGGGGCGGCATCGGCCTGCTTTTTTTACTTTGACGATGTGAAGATGAATGCCATCGGGATGCTGCTGCTGGTGTGGGCCAACTGGTATGACTGTGCCGACGGGCAACTGGCACGCATGACCGGCAAGAAGACCTTGATAGGGCGCATCCTGGACGGCTTTGCCGGTGACGTGTGGTTCTTCTGCATCTATCTGGCCATCGCGCTGCGCCTCACACATGCCTGGGACGGCTTCCTGCCCTGGGTCAGGCAGGACGCGTGGGTGTGGGCACTGATGGCATGGGCCGGGCTGTACTGCCACAGCCGCCAGTGCGCACTGGCCGACTATTACCGAAACATACACCTGTGGTTTCTGCTTGGAGAACGGGGAAGCGAACTGGACAGCAGCCGGCAGGAAAGGGATGAGATGGAGGAGATGAGATGGCTCTCGCGTGACTGGTTCCACAAATTGTACCTCTTCTTCTACGTCAGATACACGCGCGCACAGGAGAGGCAGACTCCACAGTTCCAGCGTCTGTACCGTCTGCTGCGGGAGAGACCCCACCTGCTGACCGGGGAAGTGCGCCAGGAGTTCCGTAGCGGAAGCCTGCCCCTGATGCCTCTGACCAATATCCTCACCTTTGACACCCGTGTGGGCGTGCTCTTCCTGTCCATGCTGGTTGGACTGCCCTGGGTGTGGCCACTCTTTGAATGCACCGTGCTGGAATATCTGAGATTCCGCATGCGACGCAGGCACGAGGCACTCTGCGCGCGACTTTACCAGGAACTTTCTGCAGAATGAGAAACCACCGGCACATAGCACTGCTGCTTGCGGGAGGCAGTGGGGTGAGGATGAACGCCACCCTGCCCAAGCAATTTCTGCGGATTGGCGGGGAGTCGGTGCTGCTGCACACGATGCGCGCCTTCCAGCGTCATCCGCTCATCGAGGACATATATGTAGTGTGCGCGCGCGAGTGGGCAGCGGAGGTGGAAGAGGAAGCCAAGGAAGGCGGTGTGGGGAAGTTCCGCTCCACCATCGAGGGGGGCTCCACAGGATTTGAATCCCTGCGCAACGGTATCACAGGACTGGAAAGCCTGGTGGACGACCCCTCTGCCGTGGTGCTGGTACACGACTCCGTGCGCCCGCTCGTCACACAGGACATCATCAGCCGCAACATCGCCGTGTGCCTGACCTGCGGCAACGCCATCACCGCCCTGCCCAGCCAGGAGGCTTTTCTCGTGAGCAAGGACGGCAAGAGCTCGACAGGCTATCTGCCACGCGAGGGAGTGCTGCGCGCGCAGACACCCCAAACCTTTCCGCTGGCAACCTTGACAAAAATGCTGCAGGAAGCCAGCGCGCTGGGCATCACCCAGTCACAATCCCTCTTCACCCTGGCCAACGAGATTGGCCACTCCCCCCTGTACATTGCCGAGGGAAACGCGCTCAACTTCAAGATTACCCACCCCCAGGACATCCTCATCTACCAGGCACTCAAGAACGCCCCCTTGCTCACGCCCGAAATTGAAATGCAAGGTTAGCGGGAACAGGGGGGAGGACACGAACCTGGGAGGAAAGCCCCCTAAGATAACTGATGACATGTCTTAGGACATTTTCCCAAGAAGCACAAGACACCCTATCCGTCAATCACGGACGCTTTGCCAAACAAGCCGGATTGCCTCGCCCCAAGTAGCCCCCCCCCCACCACCAAGCAACCTTGGACATTCTCACCCGCCCAATACAGCCCGGTCAGAATGTCGCGCGGAAACAGCCACGCACGCCCCAGCGGTGCGTGCCTGGATAGATGTAGTTGAGCCGGCGCACATATTCCACATGGAAGAATTTGAAGATGTTGTGCACGCCCACAATGACCTCGACGTATGGCTTGCGCGGATTGATGACACGCGAGGCATAGTCATAGTTGCCCTGGGCATCGTACCTGCCAGGGAAATAGAACAGGCACGCGTCGCCCGCATTACGTTCCAGCTGGGGATTGTTCCTGTCGGAGAGCATTCCCCACAGGGTGTTCACACCTATGTACTCGCGCCACTTCAGACGCTTGAGTAGCGGGATGCGGTTGAACACCTTGCCGTTCAAGTCCCACGAGAGCATCATGGAGGCATAGCGGTCGCTGGGGAACTCCATATTGCGCACCAGGCTGAACGTGTTCTCACTCATGATGTAGCTCATGTTGGCCGCCGGCATGATGAGGAAGGGGTAAGGCACTCTGTTCCATTGCACGCCCCCCTTGAGTGTCGCGTCGATTTTGCCCCAGGAGTTCAGCCAAAAGCGTTTATAGACAGAAGCCTCGGTGAAGTTGTAGTCATACTGCCCGCCCATCAGCCCCTTGATGCCCACCGTGTGGGTGAGTCCGAACACAGGCGAGTCCATATTGGTGGGCAAGCGCCGCTGCTTGGTGTTGACATAAGAGGCTCCGGGCTGGAAGGAAAGACCCGCAGTCAGTTCGGAAAAGGTTATACGCCGGAGGTTCAAGAAAGCCGATCGTGTGGGCACCTGCTGCCCGTAGGCATTGACACCCAATCCGTTCAGGGGCTGGTAGAAAAGGTCGCCCGCGCCCCTGTTCCACTCGCGCCGCAGCCGTGCCTGGAAGCGCAAGCCATTCTCCCACTCCCAGTCCAGGTGGGCCTGGTAACGCTCGAAGTAGTTCATGTGCCGGACGGGAGCCCACTTGAGAGCCACGAAGACATTGTCGCGGTCGGTGTCGAGAAACTTGTCGCTGGGCGACGACACATCATTCTCATAACTCACCGAGAGGTTCCTCACCGGGTACTCGTGCGGGAGGTAAGCCTTGCGGTTGAAGGCGTAAGTGACCTCGCCCATACCCTTCCACCGCCCGTCGCCGAAGCCATACTTCACGTTCCCCCGCAGGAACCAGTGCGGGGAGAGGTGGGCTGTGGTCTGCCCGCTGAACCTCAGATGGAATCCTTCCACGAAGTTCGCTCCTATCATGGAGTTCACGGGGCCGATGTCAAACTTGCTGGGATGCTCGGGGCGCACGCTCGTCTCCACATAGTTCTCGATGAACGCCTTGCCCACCCACAGCAATGGCTTGAATCCCCGCGTGGCATAGAGTTGTCCGAGAAGTTTGCCCATACTGCCCTCGGTGCGCGTAAGGGAATCAGGGCGCGCGTCTTGCCAGAAGTCCTGACCACGCATCCGCGAGGAGGACTCCTGGCGTATGTCACCGCGAAAAGCAAACTCCCGGTCGCTTATGGGCGAGAAATCCCACCCGCTGCAATGCACCACACGCTCCACCTGCAACTTCTGCAACCATGAGGTGAGTGCCATGCGCACAAGCATACGGCTGTCGGCGGCCACCTGCTCACCCGTAGGGAGAGACTGGAAATCCTGCACGAGGCGCATCTCACGCACGAAGTTCACATCCGAGCGGCTGGGAATGCCTATCTCGGCGCGCCGCACCCGCCATGTGGAGTCGGCCAGGATGAAGAGCGAGCCCGAAAAGCCAAAGTCCTGGGGATTGTTGGGCGTGAAGTCCACCTGGTAGCACTTGTCACGCTCCACCATGAGTGTGTCCACGATAAAATAGCGGTAAAAGGACAGGGCCGAGGCCGAGCTGATGGGGCTGGTGAAGGGGTATTGCAGCAGCCGCACCCGGTCATGGTAGAGGTCCACATCGGTAAAGCAGTCGGCCATCATGCCCGTGAGGATATTGCCGCTGGTGAGCAGTTTGCTTATGCCGTCGCTCCTCTGTCCCTCCACGATGGTCTTCTCCTGGCGCGGACTCTTGCGGTAGATGACACGGCTGGCCTTCTCGTCCACGGTGAGCGGCAGGATAAGTTTGCCCGTTTCGGGGCAAGTGTCCACATGCTCCTTGAGGTATGGCAAGCGCTTGAAGTGGTCGTCCTGCAGTATCTTGGGTGTCACCTCATCGAGCGCGAGCGACATCTTCTCATATTTATTATAGGACAGGTAGTCCCGCGCGCGAAGGTCTGTGCTGCCCTTGGCGGCTATCACCTTGCGCATCAGTTCCACTGCGGGATTGTTCTTGCGGCTATAACGCTTGCGGCGGGCCTCCACCCTCACCTCCCGCATGTCGGCGAACTTCTCACGCAACCGCACATCCAGTCTCTGCGCCCGCCTCACCTCCACGGCCTTGGTGTCATACCCCACCATCGAGAACACGAGCGTCCCACGCCTGTAAGGTATCCTGTAGCGTCCCTCCAGGTCTGTCTCCACGGCCTGCTCTCGCCTGTCGGCATAATAGACGTGCGCCATGGGGAGCGTCTCACCCGAAGCCGCATCCGTCACCCTGCCCTGCACCACCTGCGCCGCCGCCTCGCCCACAAAAAGCAGGCAGAGGGGCAACACGATTAAGAGTATCCGTCTCAAAGCGTCCTGTAACGTAGATTTCCTTAGACACCGCAAAGTTACGAAGTAGCTGCGAATTGGCTTCACTCCACCACACAAAACCGACACACTTGTGAACGTAAAGGACAGGAAAAGGCAGGACTGGAGGAAAATACGAGCCACATGTACCCAGGACAAGCTCCCGCCCTCACCATCCCGGACTCTCCCCGCATCATCCCATTGGTGAGCCACATCCCCACACCACGCATATCTGCACCCTAGTGCAGAAGACGTGCGAGATGCTGATGAAGGTACGTCGAAGCCAGCAGCCCCGAACAGCCCTCCCTCCTTGCCGGAGCGCCACACAAACCATTTTTGCCCATTTCATCGGGAAACAGGCACTACACCAGCACGGCACAAAATATGTCATTCCAACAAAAATGCGTGCTATTGTTGGAATGACACAAATCCGACAGCATTTCCCTTGGCTGAGCGGGCAACTTTTGCTTACTTTGCAAGGGAGAATCCATGCGAACAAAAAGCGCGACAGGCAATTACAGCCTCTCACGACAAGCAGGCAAAGGGAACTGGCAAACCACACATCTATTCATATAAAGCAACAAACCTATGGCAAAGAAATTACAAAGATGCGGACTGGTGGCCACCATCTGTCTCGCGGTCGCATCCACTGCCCTCAAGGCAGAGGAGAGGCAGTCGGCGATTGTTGTCTGGTACGGGGACAGCGAGCTGTACAGCTTCTTCGTGTCCGACAACCCTGTGCTCAAAGTCCACGACGGGCGTGCTGACATCCAGTCAGACGGTACCTACGAGCACCAGTTGGAGACCTACACTTGCTACTACAGCATCCTCATGTCGGAGTCCTCCGAGTACAAGCTCACCATGGAGGAGCGTGACTACACCGGCTATTTTGATGACGGAAGCGCCACCTCGGTAGAGGAAGTTCCCGATGCCGGCACAGCCCGCCCCGCATTCTCGCTGCGCGGCGGTATCCTGCAGGTGGCCGGACTGGCCGAGGGTGAGCAGGTGACCGTGGCATCCACCGACGGCAAGGTCATCGCACAGGCCAAGGCAGGCCGCGGCGGGCAGGCATCCGTATCCCTGCGCGGGCAGGCAGGCACCATTGTGGTAAAGGCAGGAAACGTGTCATTTAAAGTTATTGTGAAATGAAGCGGACAGGACATCTGATATGCCTGCTGGCCATGATAATGACCGCAGGAAGCGTGAGCGCGCAGGGACTGGGATTCTACCTGGGCGGCAAGAGAGTGGAACTCGCAGAGGGCGACTCGGTCAACTTCACAGCCAACAGCGAGGGAGAGGTTGAGGTGAAAGTGACACAGGATGGTGAAGTGCAGGTGTACAAGGGCGAGGAGATGACCTTCTTCGGCGATGTGGAACGCTACTTCATGGACGTGAACAACGCCATGCACTACTATGACGAAAGGCTGGGCATGCACTGTGCCTTCGGGTACGGCGCCATCATGCACGTGCGCGACATCCTCACGGCCGACATGTACAGACCCTCCACCGGATACAACTGGTTCCGAGGCTGGGCGATCAACAGAGTCGGGCCCAACAGTGCCGGAGCCCAAATGGTCTGGAATTTCTACGAACAGGCCATCGCTGCCACCAACAACCTGATAGGCGCCATCGACGAGAGCAAGGCCAGCGACAGGCAGAAAGAATACCTGGGTGTGGCATACGCCTTCAGGGCCATGCACTACCTGGACATGGCACGCATGTACGAGTACTTGCCCAACTTGGATACCAAGCCCTATTCACACACGGGCAGGGACATCACACACCTCACCGTGCCCATCATCACCGAGAAGACCACACCCTCGCAGGTGGCACAGCTCACACGCGCCACACGCGAGGAGATGCGAGACTTCATACAGGCCGACCTGGACAAGGCCGCCACATACCTGGCACACTACCAGCGCACAAGCAAACTGCTGCCCGACCTGGCCTGCGTGTACGGCCTGCAGGCACGGCTGAGCATGTGGGTGGAGGACTACCCCAAGGCCGCGCAACTGGCACGCAAGGCCATCGGGCAGAGCGGAGCCACACCGCTCACCGAGGCCGAGATGCTGGATGTGGAGAATGGGTTCAACAGCCTGGAGCCCTCCTCGTGGATGTGGGGCGCACAGCCCCGCGAGGATGACCGTGTGGTGACAACGGGGCTCTGCAACTGGACCTCCTGGATGAGCAACGAGCAGACATTCGGCTATGCCAGTTTTGTGCCCCTGTGCATCACGCCCTCGCTTGTCAGCAACATGATTGCGGATGACCCCAGGGAGAAGCTCTTCAAGACAGGTCCGGGCGAAACCGTGCCACACCTGTCGGGCATCGACTGGGACCAGCTGCCCCTGTATGCCTCGCTGAAGTTCCGCCCCTACAAGGGCTGTACGGACAACTCTGCCATCGCCTCGCAATCGGCCTACCCGCTGATGCGCGTGGAGGAGATGTACTTCATCGAGGCGGAGGCCAAGGCACACTCATCGGTAAGTGAGGGGATGGCTCTCCTGGACGCTTTCATGCGCAAGTACAAGCCAGGCTACACCTCTGTCGAGGGTGTGGACGCACAGCACGCCATCCAGATCATAGTCGCACAGAAGCGTATCGAGCTGTGGGGCGAGGGACAGTCCTTCTTTGACTACAAGAGATTGGACATGGGTGTCGACCGCATACAGGACGTTGACGCACAGTACATCCCCGAGGATCAGCAGCTCCACACCATTGGCCGCCCCGCCTGGATGAACCTCTCGTTCCCGAACAGAAGTAACATGATGTACCCGTGGAACACCATTGGGCAGGAGAACCCTGACCCCTCGGGCATCTATAAGCCGGGAGGCGGAACCGTGGGATTTGGCGAGTCATATTATAGTGTGCGTTTCAACGATGGCATCGTGCGTGAGCTCTTCGGGCTCTCCACCCCTTCGGAATACATCACGTTGCGTGCATGTGCCATGGACACTGCCCAGGGCATCGTGCTGCAGGAGCCGTTTGCCCAGGTTGCCGACTCCACCATGGGGTATGACGGCTCACCGCTCAGCATCCGGCTCAACGGCACCGAGGCCAGCATCCCCGCGCAGCCCCTGGGATTCAAGGTCAACGGAAACAGCGTGACGGTGCAGAGCACCCGAAACGGAACTTTCACCAACGGCATCATCACCTTCCCACGCAACAGCATCACCCTCACCTACGGCAGCGAGGTGAAGGTGGTCAACAGCCAGGTGCTCACCGAGGTGAGGCTACCCGACAACAATCCACAGCCTGGATTCCGGATTGGCTGTGATTTCTATGCCGGTCCCTACCAGGCGACGGTGGTCATGAAGAACGGGAAACAGTATCTGCACGCCCGTGTCTGGCTGTCAGAACTTGACGAGTTGCGTGTGGCCTGCGTGCCCCCCAGTGAGGCGGACAACGCGATGGAAAAGCTCAAGGCCGACAGCGGATATGGTGCCGTGGCCAAGGACACGGGATGGGTCAACATACCCATGATGGACATTGATGGTGAGTTTACCCTTGTGGCCGTGGGAATGCGCAATGGCAGCGTCTTCAATACCTATCAGAGTTACCCCGTCAAATACCCCGACTACGAAGGCTCCATCCACAGCGGCCAGAAGGACGAGGACCAGGACGGCAACACCGTGGTGAAAGCCCTATGCTACTTTGGCCCGCATGTGGAGAAGGGGTATGTGGCCCTGGTGGAGAAATACGCGAATGCAGATGAGGTGAAACAGATGTACGAGGCCGGCACCCTCCCCTCGGTGGTGCAGGTTCCCCTCGACCACACTTCTTATTACCAGGTCGTCACGATACCCTTCCCCAAGCGATATGCACAATACAAGTTGATGAGCATATGCGTGGCAGGCGGCAAGGTGGTGTCGGTGAACAACTGCGGTGAGAATATGACAAAGCCGGAGCAAGTCTTCGAGTATCCCGAACGCGCGCTTTCGGCTACGCTGACCGGCGGATACCGCGACAGCACCGGCACATTCTTCTTCAGGGCGCGTTACGACCTGTCAGATTTCGAGAGTGCCTACATTGCCCTGCTCCCCGACAGCATGCTGACGGGCAACGTGTGGGAGGCCGTGTACAACACGCGTGCCAAGACGAAAGTGACGAGTGCCAGCCAGGATCGGGAGTTTGCCGTGGGGAAGATTGATGTGAACGCCCGCTACACGCTGGTGATTGCAGGATGCGACACCGACGGCAAGATTGTGAAGGACGTGCAGTACCCGCAGGCGGAGCTCCCGTTGTGGTCTCCCCTTTACACCACCAAACAGCAATGGGTACAGGACGGGAACGCGGCCAGCGAGTGGCCACTGGCCGACAGCACAAGCAGCTGCTCTTACACATACAAGAACCTGTGGAGTGGCACAGGCACCGGGCTCACAATCGGATACCGGAAGTCGTATGGCTCCTCACAAGGGCAATTCATAATCAAGAACTGGGGCTCTGGGACCAACCTCACGATTGACTATGACCCTGAGACCTCGCTTTGCCAGGTGAAAAAGCAATGGGTGACGGAGCACTCCAAATATGGGGACGTGTGGGTTTCTGATGTGCCGCACTACGAGTCCTCCGCTGGCTATGATGGCTACCCCTGCACCTACGACAGGAAAACGGGCACATTCAACCTGACACTCATTTATTATGTAGAGGAAGGATATTTCGGATACGAGACGGAGACGGTGCAGGTGGACGGGTTCAGCAGCGAAGTGAAGGCCGAAGTCATCCAGCCTGCCAAGAAGGCGGCCATGCCCCAGGCCAGGGCGGGACTGACCCTGAAGACTATCCCCATAACACCCGCCAAGAAAGGGCTGAGAGAGGCTACAAGATGAATGCCTGACAGATAATTGTCCAGCAGCATACCAGCAGACATCCAGGAGCGTGACGCACAACACAGTTGCGTCACGCTCTTTCCGTACCCGGCCAAGCCTGTAAGCGGCGGACGAACGTCCTGTGGCTGCCAGCACTCCAGTCCGCCTGTCCCGTACGTCAATATCCGGACTGCAGTCCAGGCGTGCTTGGACTGCAGTCCGGATATGCTTGTACAGGAATCCGAACTGGCCTGGACTGCCAGGCAAACAGACTTGCCAGAAAAGGCAAGCAGCAAGGCGGCCCAATGGAGTTCGCTCCCTGGAAACACCCGGCCCCACTGACGCAAATTTTCTTCCCCCACCCTAGGCGCAATCCAGTATTTTTGCGTATGTTTGCAAACGACAAAGCGAGGACAAAAAAAGCATTCAGCACTATGGCAGGAAACTTGAAGAGGAAACTCCCGGTGAGCATTCAGTCGTTTGTGGAGATAAGAAGACGTGGTTACCTATACGTGGACAAGACCGACATCGTGTGGCAACTTGTCAACGGGGTGAAGTTCAACTATCTGAGCCGCCCACGGCGGTTCGGCAAGTCGGTGCTGATAGACACCCTGCAGGCTTACTTCGAGGGAAGGCGCGACCTCTTTGAGGGACTCAAGATAATGCAGGTGATGGAAGAGGAATGGGTGGCTCGGCCCGTCCTGCGGCTCGACATGAGCAGGGGTGGCGCCGACGCAGATTCCATACGCTCCTACCTCGACCTTGCCTTTAGTCGCTATGAGACCCTGTACAAGGTGAGCGTGCGCCCACACTCCTCACTCGCCAGCCGTTTCGACTCCATTATTGTGGCAGCCTATGAGCAGACAGGGCAGCAGGTGGCCATCCTGATAGACGAGTACGACTCACCTCTGCAGCACTCCTGGCACACGCCCGAGCACGAGGCCTGCACGGCACTCTACCGCGAGGTCTTTGCCATACTGAAGGCTGATGACGAGATGGAACGTTTCGTGTTCATCACCGGCATCACCAAGTTCACCCAGATATCCCTCTTCTCGGTGCTCAACAACCTCCTCAACATCAGTTTCGAGCCCGAGTGTGCCACTATATGCGGAATATCCAGCCAGGAGATCAGGGACAACTTCATGCCTGAGGTGGAGCAGATGGCCGAGGCAAACGGATGGACTCCCGAGGAGACCCTGGAGAGGCTGAAGGCGTACTATGACGGCTACCACTTCTGCCGCCACAACATGGTGGATGTCTATAACCCGTTCAGCCTCATCAACGCCTTGTACCAGAAGGAACTCCGCAGCTACTGGGCATCATCAGGCTCAACGTCCCTCCTGCCCAAGTTTGTGGGTGACCTGGAGATTCACCTCTGCGACTTTGACCATTGCCGTGTGTTTCGGGATATACTGGAGACCTCGGATGTCACCGGCGGAGGCCCGGAGCTGTTCCTCTACCAGTCGGGCTACCTCACGATAAAGTCCAGCGACGAGTTTGGCTACAACCTGGGCATCCCCAACGAGGAGGTACGCCAGGCACTCAACCAGATGGTGCTGCCCGCGCTTACCTTGCGCAAGCAGGGGGACATCGTGTCGCTGCAGTCCAACCTCTACTATCAGTTGGGCACCGGACAACTGGACGAGGCCAAGAAGTCCATGCGCACACTCATCGCCGATGTACCCTACAGCAACAAGAAACTGGCATCCATGGACATGGAGGAGCGTTACCGACTCATCATCAGCACCATACTCAATGCCCTGGGCATCAGGGTGGAGGTGGAGCGCATGCTTGCCACCGGGCGCATTGACCTGGTGGCGTGGCTCTCACGCTACATCTATGTGATGGAACTCAAACTGGCAAGCAATGGTGGCCTTGCATCCGCCGAGCGGCAGATAAGGGAGTGCGGGTATGCCGAGCCCTTCAAGGCCGACCACCGCAAGGTCATTGCCCTCGCGGTGGAGCTCGACAGCGAGGGAAAGGGACTGGTGGACTGGAAGGTGGTGGAACAGTGTACCAGGTGTAACTGAACCGCAGACGTGAAACCAACCTTCCAACTTATCGCAATTTTCATCATCGCATGGCTTGCCTTTGCCGGCTACCCCATAGCCTCGGGCTACTTGACAGGCGACCCGCACTTGCCGTCAGACCATCAAGTCACCGACTCCCTCGCCACAGAGGCCGAGGAAGACACCACCCGCGAGCCAACAGACACGGCCCGGCAACGCATCCTTATCTTCGGCGACTCGATGAGCCAACTGCTTGCCCTGAGGCTGTGTGACTACACCAATGCCAATGGGCACTCGCTCACCTGCGTCACCTGGAACGGCTCAAGCACACGCCAATGGGCAGCATCCGATACCTTGTGCCATTATATGCGAAAGATACGTCCCACGCATGTGCTGGTATGCCTGGGCAGCAACGAACTCTACACGGGTGACATGAAGGGCTGCCGCAAAAGGGCCGAGGAGATTATCGCCAAGATTGGCAATGTGCCCATAACCTGGATAGGGCCGCCCAACTGGACAGAAGACAAGGGCATCAACGACATGCTACAGGGCCTGCTGGGCAAGAGGCGATACTTTATGACCAAGGGCATGGAACTGGAGCGGCAGGAGGACGGACGGCATCCCACCTATGCGGCTTCGGCCCAATGGATGGACAGGATAGTGGAATGGATGAACAGTGGCAAGGCTGCACACCCGATTGTGCTGAACAAGCCTGCCACTCACTCGAGGAACTACAGGCAGATTATCATCCCCATGATTCCTGGCACACATCCTGCAGCCAAGGACAGCCTGGCAAGCCATGCCCCCGACAGTGCACCCACAGTACCAGCCACCACAGTACCAGCACCAGAACCCGCAGATACCACTGCCGGCATCCATGGTGAAGACGTGAATGAAGACTAAGGAGAGATGCATTACACCGACATATACATAGAAATGCTGTTTGTGGCATTTCTCGCCATATACGCGCTCATTCGCCGTGCCTCACGCACGGCAATGATGCTGTATGTGGTGGCATTCGACCTGTACTTTGCCTATCGTCTAAACGGTGTAATAATGTGGCTCCTGCCCGCAACGGCAATGTTCAACTATGCCCTGACCCAGGAGATGGCCCTGCGCGAAGGCCGCGCACGCAAGTGGCTGCTGGCTACCGTGGTGCTGACCAACATTGGCGTGCTGGCCTACTTCAAGTACAGTTACTTTGTGCTGGGCGATGTGGTTGGCACCTTGCTGCACACAAACTTCGCCCTGGGTGAGATAGTGCTGCCCGTGGGTATCTCGTTCTACACGTTCCAGGGCATCAGCCATGCTGTGGATGTGTACCGGCGGCGCTTCACCATGAACGCCACACTGCTTGAGTACTGCTTCTACCTCACATTCTTCCCCCTGCTCCTCGCCGGCCCCATCACACGCGCCGAGAACCTCATCCCACGGCTTCGCCGCAACCAGCAGGCATCAAGCCGCATGGTGTGGACGGGGCTGTGGCTCATCATGCTGGGGATAGTGAAGAAGAATGTGGTGAGCGACTACATAGGGCAGTTCACCACCTGGGTGTTTGACGCCCCACACACTTTCTCTGGCTTCGAGAACATGGCTGCGCTGATTGCCTATCCTGTGCAGATATACTTCGACTTCTCGGGGTACAGCGACTTGAGCATCGGTGCAGCTGCAATACTGGGGTTCTGGCTGCCCGACAACTTCAGGTTCCCCTACCGCTCGCTAAGTCTGACCGAGTTCTGGCGACGCTGGCACATATCACTCTCTACATGGTTTCGCGACTACCTGTATATCCCGCTCGGTGGCAACCGCCGAGGCACATGGCGCATGTATCTCAACAATTTTGTCACCATGCTTGTGGCCGGGCTCTGGCATGGAGCCTCGTGGATGTTTGTCATCTGGGGGGCTCTGCATGGCTTGGGACTTGTCGTGCACAAGTTCTTCAGCCGACAACTGGGACTCGGGATGCCCGCGACATTGTGGGGCAACGGGCTTAGCTGGCTGCTGACTTACCTGTATGTGTGCCTTGCATGGTCGTTCTTCCGCGCCAAGGATCTCGACACACTGGCCACGATGTACGGAAAGGTATCCACTGGCTTCAGTTGGGCGTACCTCCTGCCATTCGTCTGCGCACGCCCCCTGTGGACTTCCTTCCTCATTGGAGCCATGCTCACCTATCTGGTGCCCGAACACACCTACACTCGCCTGCAGCTGCGCTTCATAAAGTTGCCATGGGTGGCAAAGCTCCTGCTGTTTATGGCTTGCGTCCAACTGGCTATCGTGCTGGCCACCGAGGATGTGCAGCCGTTTATATACGGCGCATTCTGAGGTTGGCGAGGGCATGAGGACATGAGGCTGCGAGACTATCGGTTATACTCCTTTATCCGTGGCCACGAGCATGAAGCCCCCATCACCACCATAATAGCATGTTGCGAGGAATAAGTTCGTGCACACGGCAAACATTGGCAAGTGGCTTGATGGCATGGAAATTCTGGAACATACGCGCCATCATCGAGGCGTTGTTGGCCAAACATCCCGAGGTTTACACACGAAAAAAGAGTCCCCGCTCAACCCTGATGTTGAGCGGGGACTCCATTATTGTGTTTCCGTTACCCGTCCGGGCTTATGCCTGCGGGGTAAGTTCATCAGCGTACTCCAGCAGGGTCTTGCGGCTGGAGAGCGAGCGCTCATAGTCCTCGCGGCTGGTGACAATGATCTTGTCGAACTCTCGAAGACCAGTTCCTGCGGGAATAAGATGGCCGCATATCACGTTCTCCTTCATGCCCTCCAGGTAATCAGACTTTCCGTTGATGGCGGCCTCGTTGAGCACCTTGGTGGTCTCCTGGAAGGAGGCTGCCGACATGAAACTGCTTGTCTGCAGGGCTGCACGGGTAATTCCCTGGAGCACCTGGGTGGATGTGGCGGGCTGCGCGTCACGCACCTCCACCGTGCGGAGATCCTTGCGCTTCAGCAGAGAGTTCTCGTCGCGCAAGCGGCGGGGCGTGATAATCTGTCCCTTCTGCAAAGTCTCTGAATCCCCCGGGTCAGTCACCACCTTCTTGCCCCAGATGCGGTCGTTCTCCTCGGCGAAGTCAAGTTTGTCCACCATCTGGAGTTCAAGGAAGTTCGTGTCACCCGGCTCGTTGATCTGCACCTTGCGCATCATCTGACGCACAATCACCTCGAAGTGCTTGTCGTTGATCTTCACACCCTGCAGGCGGTACACGTCCTGCACCTCGTTGACAATATACTCCTGTACAGCCGTGGGGCCCTTGATAGCCAGGATGTCGGCTGGCGTGATGGCCCCGTCGGACAAGGGTGTGCCCGCACGCACCGAGTCATTCTCCTGCACCAGTATCTGCTTGCTCATGGGCACCAGGTACTTGCGCACGTCACCCATCTTGGATGTGACGGTTATCTCACGGTTACCACGCTTCACCTTGCCCATGGTCACCTCGCCGTCTATCTCAGTCACCACTGCGGGATTGCTTGGGTTACGGGCCTCGAACAGTTCTGTCACACGGGGCAGACCGCCGGTGATGTCACCGCCGCCGCCCATGACACGCGGTATCTTCACCAGCACATCGCCCGCCTTCACTTCCTGCCCGTCGGCCACGGCGATGTGTCCGCCAATGGGGAAGTTGTAGTTGCGCAGGGGATTGCCCTTCTCGTCCAGCACATGCACGGCAGGCACATTGGTCCTGTCCTTGGACTCTATCACGATGAGCTCACGCAAGCCTGTGGCCTCATCGCTCTCCACACGGTAGGTGACACCCTCGATGACATTCTCGAACTGAAGTTTACCTGCCGACTCTGTGACGATGACGGCATTGAAGGGATCCCACTTGGCCACAACATCACCCTTCTTCACCTCGTCGCCTTCCTTAAAGTACAGCTTACTTCCATAAGGAACGTCCTGGCTCAGGAGCACGATGCCTGTGGTGGGGTCAACAAACCGTATCTCCGTCAGGCGGCTCACCACCACCATGGCCGGTTTCCCATCCTCATCGGTGACAGGCACGGTGCGCAATTCGTCAAACTCGACACGCGCATCATATTTGGCGCGTATCATGGCGTTTGCGGCAGCGTTGCTGGCCACACCACCGGCGTGGAATGTGCGCAGTGTCAACTGAGTACCGGGCTCACCTATAGACTGGGCGGCAATCACACCCACGGCCTCGCCTTTCTGCACCATGCGGCTGGTGGCCAAGTTGCGACCGTAGCACTTCATGCACACACCCTTCTTGCTCTCACAGGTAAGCACGGATCGTATCTCCACCATCTCGATGGGGCTGTCCTCAATCTCCTGTGCCTTGGCCTCGTTGATTTCCTCACCGGCCGCGCAGATGAGCTTGCCCGTGGTGGGATGTATGATGTCATGCACCGACACGCGCCCCAGGATACGCTCGTAGAGACTGCTGATCACCTCGTCGCCATTCTTGAGCGCGGTGCACATAAGGCCGCGCAGGGTACCGCAATCCTCCTCGTTGATAATTACATCGTGGCTCACGTCCACCAGACGACGGGTAAGATAACCAGCGTCGGCCGTCTTCAGGGCGGTGTCGGCCAAGCCCTTGCGGGCTCCATGGGTTGAGATGAAATACTCAAGCACAGACATGCCTTCCTTGAAGTTGGACAGGATGGGGTTCTCGATGGTGAGGGGCTCGGCACCCGCCTTCTGGGGCTTGGACATCAGTCCACGCATGCCCGAGAGCTGGCTGATCTGTCCGGCACTGCCACGGGCTCCAGAATCCAGCATCATATATACGGCATTGAATCCCTGGTCGGCCTCCTTCATGGTCTTCATCAGCACGGCCGAAAGCTCGTTGTTGACATGCGTCCATGTGTCAATCACCTGGTTGTAACGTTCCTTGTCGGTGATGAAGCCCATGCCGTACTCCGAGGATATGCGCTCAATCTCCTCATTGCCCTTCTTGATGAGCTCGGCCTTCTCCTTGGGGATGATGATGTCGCCCAGGTTAAAGGAAAGTCCACCCTCGTAGGCCAGGCGATAGCCCAGGTTCTTGATGCCGTCGAGGAACTCGCAGGCACGCGCCACACCCACAGTCTTGATGACATCGGTGATGATGCCGCGCAGCGTCTTCTTGGAAATGACATCGTTGAAGAAACCCACCTCGACAGGGATAATCTCATTGGCTATCACACGCCCCACCGAAGTCTCGACCATGCGCTTGCCAATGGTTCCGTCCTCCAGCTTGTCATCCACAATCACCTGCACGGGAGCATGCACGTCCACTCGCTTCTCGTTGTAGGCGATGATGGCTTCCTCGGGGCCATAGAACTTCAGGCCTGCCCCCTTGGCTCCCGGACGCAGTTTGGTGATGTAGTACAGCCCCAGCACCATGTCCTGTGAGGGCACAGTGATAGGAGCGCCATTGGCGGGATTCAGGATGTTGTGAGACTGGAGCATCAATATCTGTGCCTCCAGGATGGCCTCATTGCTCAAGGGCAAGTGCACAGCCATCTGGTCACCGTCGAAGTCGGCATTGAAGGCGGTACATGCCAGGGGATGCAACTGGATAGCCTTACCCTCAATCATCTTAGGCTGGAACGCCTGTATGCCCAGGCGGTGCAGTGTGGGCGCACGGTTGAGCAGGACAGGGTGTCCCTTCATCACATGCTCCAGGATATCCCAGATGACTGGGTCCTTGCGGTCAACAATCTTCTTGGCACTCTTCATCGTCTTCACGATGCCACGCTCGATGAGTTTGCGTATGATAAACGGCTTGTAAAGCTCGGCCGCCATCAGTTTGGGCAGGCCGCACTCGCCCATCTTCAACTCGGGCCCCACGACAATCACGGAACGCGCCGAATAGTCAACACGCTTTCCCAACAGGTTCTGGCGGAAGCGTCCCTGCTTGCCCTTCAGGGAGTCGCTGAGGGACTTCAGCGGACGGTTGTTCTCGGTCTTGACCGCGCTGCTCTTTCGGCTGTTGTCGAAGAGGCTGTCAACGGCCTCTTGCAACATGCGCTTCTCGTTGCGCAGAATCACCTCGGGAGCCTTGATCTCGATGAGACGCTTCAGACGGTTGTTGCGGATGATGACGCGGCGATAGAGGTCGTTGAGGTCGCTGGTGGCAAAACGTCCGCCATCCAGAGGAACCAGGGGGCGCAACTCGGGCGGAATGACAGGAATTATCTTCATAATCATCCACTCGGGCTTGTTGCGTCCACGGCTCGCACGGAAACTCTCCACCACCTGAAGACGCTTCAGAGCCTCGTTCTTGCGCTGCTGTGCCGTGTCCTGGCTGGCCAGGTCGCGCAACTGATAAGACAGCGAGTCCAGGTCAATTTGCACAAGCAGGTCATAAATGGCCTCCGCGCCCATCTTGGCAACGAACTTGTTGGGGTCAGAGTCATCCAGGAAGGCGTTTTCCTGTGGAAGTTTCTCAAGCACGCCCAGATACTCATCCTCGGAGAGCAGGTCAAGGCGTGCCAAAGGCGTGTCGGGGTCATTCTCCATCACGCCAGGCTGTATCACGACATAGCGCTCATAATATATTATGGAGTCCAGTTTCTTGGTGGGGATACCCAGGAGGTACCCTATCTTGTTGGGCAATGACCTGAAATACCAAATATGTGCGACCGGCACGACCAACTGGATGTGCCCGCTGCGCTCGCGGCGAACTTTCTTCTCTGTCACCTCCACGCCACAACGGTCGCAGACGATACCCTTATAGCGGATGCGCTTGTACTTTCCACAATGGCACTCATAATCCTTGGTGGGACCGAAGATGCGCTCGCAGAAGAGGCCGTCGCGCTCGGGCTTGTAGGTACGGTAGTTGATGGTCTCTGGTTTCAAGACCTCACCATACGAGTTCTCCAGAATCTCTTCGGGAGAAGCCAGGCCAATGGTTATCTTGGTAAAATTGGTCTTTACCTTTGTTTCTTTCTTAAAAGCCATATATATCCTTTGTCTAAAAGAGTACGTTATTCGTTTATTCCAGTGTGATGCTCAGTCCCAGGCCGCGCAACTCGTGCAGCAGAACGTTGAGTGACTCGGGTATTCCCGGCGTAGGCATGGCATCACCCTTTACAATGGCCTCGTATGCCTTGCTTCGGCCCACCACGTCATCGCTCTTGATGGTCAGAATCTCCTGGAGCACATGTGAGGCGCCGAACGCCTCCACGGCCCACACCTCCATCTCTCCGAAACGCTGACCACCGAACTGTGCCTTGCCGCCCAAGGGCTGCTGGGTAATGAGCGAGTACGGGCCAATGCTGCGCGCGTGCATCTTGTCCTCTACCATGTGGCCGAGTTTCAGCATATACGCGACTCCCACCGTAGCCAGCTGGTCAAAGGGTTCACCGGTAGAACCGTCGTACAACTGCGTGGAACAATAACGGGGCAGGCCTGCCTTGTCTGTCCACTCGCACAGGTCGTCCAGTGTGGCTCCGTCGAAGATGGGAGTGGCAAACTTCACCCCAAGTTTCATGCCCGCATATCCAAGAACGGTCTCGAATATTTGCCCGATGTTCATTCGCGAGGGCACACCCAGAGGATTGAGGACAATGTCCACCGGGGTTCCGTCGGCAAGGAAAGGCATGTCCTCCTGGCGGACTATCTTACTCACGATGCCCTTGTTGCCATGGCGTCCGGCCATTTTGTCACCGACACCGATCTTGCGCTTCTTGGCGATGTACACCTTGGCCATCTGTATGATGCCTGAGGGCAGTTCGTCGCCTATGGTGATGGCAAACTTCTTGCGCTTCATCTCGGCATCAAGCAACTTGTACTTCTTCAAGTAGTTGATGATAAGTTGACTTATCAACTTGTTGGCATGCTCGTCATCAGTCCATCCGCTTAGTTGTACCGCTGTGTAATCGAAATTGTTGAGCACACTGGCCGTAATGGGAGCGCCCTTGGGTATCAGGTCAACGCCCATATAGTCCTTCACGCCCTGGCTCTTCTTGTCCCTGGTAAGCTCAATCAATTTGTCAACAAGAATGGCCTTCAAATCCTCCACCTTGTCATTGAACTCCTCGTCAATGGCGGCCAGACGGGGCTTGTCTTGCTGCTTGGCCGCGCGCGTCTTCACCGCCTTCGAGAAGAGTTTCTTGTCTATGACCACACCATTCAATGAGGGGCTCGCCTTCAGTGACGCGTCCTTCACGTCACCGGCCTTGTCACCAAAGATGGCACGCAAGAGTTTCTCTTCGGGGCTGGGGTCGCTCTCTCCCTTCGGGGTAATCTTGCCTATCATGATGTCACCCGGAGCCACGCGCGCACCAATGCGTATGATGCCGTTCTCGTCCAGGTCCTTGGTCGCCTCCTCGCTCACATTGGGAATATCCGAAGTCAATTCCTCCATGCCCCGCTTTGTCTCGCGCACCTCAAGCGAGAATTCCTCCACATGCACACTGGTAAGGATATCCTCACGCACGACACGCTCGTTCAGCACAATGGCATCCTCATAGTTGTATCCCTTCCACGGCATGTAAGCCACAAGCAAGTTCTTGCCCAAAGCCAACTCGCCGTCCTCGGTGGAGTAGCCCTCGGTCAGGATTTGTCCCTTTACGACCCTGTCGCCCTTGTTGCATATGGGACGCAAGTCAATGGTCATGCTCTGGTTGGTGCGCCTGAATTTTGGTATACGGTATTCTTTCAGGGCAGGCTCAAAGCTGACGAACTCCTCATCCTCGGTACGGTCATACAGGATGCGTATGGTGGTCGCGTCCACATACTCCACCACGCCATCGCCCTCGGCGGTAATCATCGTGCGGGAGTCCTCGCAAACCTGGCGCTCGATGCCCGTACCCACGATGGGCGCTTCGGAGCGCATCAGGGGGACGGCCTGACGCATCATGTTCGACCCCATCAGAGCGCGGTGCGCATCGTCATGCTCAAGGAAAGGAATAAGTGCCGCCGCGATTGAGGCTATCTGCTGAGGAGCCACATCCATATAGTCAACCTCGGAGGGAGGAACCACCGGATAGTCATCGTCCTCACGGCACTTCACCTTGGCGCGTATAAACGTGCCGTCGTCATTAAGGGGCGCATTGCCCTGGCCTATGATCTTGCCCTCCTCCTCCTCGGCCGTCATGTACCTGACACCATTCTCCGAAAGGTCAACCACGCCATTGTTCACTTTGCGGTAGGGTGTCTCGATGAAGCCCAGGTCGTTGATTTTCGCATACACGCAAAGCGAGGAGATAAGGCCGATGTTGGGACCCTCGGGAGACTCAATAGGACAGAGACGCCCGTAATGGGTGTAATGCACGTCACGCACCTCAAATCCTGCACGCTCTCGAGACAAGCCACCCGGGCCCAAAGCCGAGAGGCGGCGCTTGTGCGTCACCTCTGCCAGAGGATTGGTCTGGTCCATGAACTGGCTCAGGGCATTGGTGCCGAAGAATGTGTTGATGACACTGCTGATGGTCTTGGCATTTATCAGGTCGGTGGGAGTGAACACCTCGTTGTCGCGCACATTCATGCGCTCGCGGATGGTACGTCCCATACGGGCGAGGCCCACAGCGAACTGGTTGCTCAGTTGCTCTCCCACCGTGCGCACGCGACGGTTGCTCAAGTGGTCGATGTCATCCACCTTCGCGTTGGAATTCACCAGTTCTATCAGATACTTGATAATCTCGATGATGTCCTCCTTGGTCAGCACGCGCACGTCCATATCGGTGTGCAGATTCAACTTGTGGTTGATGCGGTAACGTCCCACCTCGCCCAAGTCATAACGCTTGTCGCTGAAGAAGAGGTTGTTGATTACCTCATGAGCACTTGCCTCATCAGCCGGATCGGCATTTCTCAACTGCCTGTATATAAACAGAACAGCCTCCTTCTCGCTGTTGGTTATGTCCTTCTTCAACGTGTCGAAGATGATTGAGTAATCAGAGGCGGCATTATTCTCCTGCGCTTCCTTGTGTACCAGGATGGTGGACACGTTGCTGTTGAGAATCACCTCGATTGACTCATCGTCAAGGACACTCTCACGGTCAAGCACGACCTCGTTGCGCTCGATAGACACCACCTCGCCCGTATCCTCATCGACAAAGTCCTCTACCCAACTCTTCAGAACCCTCGCGGCCAGTTTCCTGCCCTCGTACTTCTTCAGGTTCTCACGTGTGACCTTCACTTCCTCCGCCAGGTCAAAAATCTCAAGTATATCCTTGTCCGTCTCAAATCCGATGGCGCGCAGGAGCGTGGTCACAGGCAACTTCTTCTTGCGGTCGATGTAAGCGTACATCACGTTGTTGATGTCTGTGGCAAACTCAATCCAACTTCCTTTGAAGGGAATAATTCTTGCAGAATACAGCTGTGTACCGTTGGCATGGACACTGCTTCCGAAGAACACGCCAGGAGAACGGTGCAACTGGGACACCACAACACGCTCGGCACCATTGATGACAAACGTGCCGTTGCTTGTCATATAAGGAATAGGGCCAAGAAACACGTCCTGGATGACCGTATCGAAGTCCTCGTGGTCGGGGTCGGTACAGAAAAGTTTCAGTTTTGCCTTCAAAGGCACACTGTATGTCAGCCCTCTCTCAAGACACTCCTCTATAGAGTAGCGTGGCGGGTCGATATAATAGTCCAGGAACTCAAGAACGAAATTGTTGCGTGTGTCGGCTATCGGGAAGTTCTCGGCGAACACCTTGTACAAGCCGTCATTCTTGCGGAGCTCAGGAGGCGTGTCCAACTGCAAGAAGTCCTTAAAAGACTTCAACTGCACTTCCAGGAAGTCGGGATAAGGCATCGGACTCTTCACGGAAGCGAAATTAACTCTTTGGTCAACTATTTTAGCCATCTAAAGTTGTTTAAAAAGACCCACAAAAGGATATAGACACAAAAAGGCAAAGAACCCTCTACCAGAGGATCCTTCACCTATACCTGTTTTCGACAGGACTGATTACTTCAACTCAATCTCAGCGCCAGCGTCCTCGAGAGTCTTCTTCAAAGCCTCTGCGTCAGCCTTGGCCATGCCCTCCTTCAGAGTGCTGGGCGCACCGTCAACGAGATCCTTGGCCTCCTTCAGTCCGAGACCGCAAGCCTCTTTGACAGCCTTGACCACCTGGAGTTTGGCTGCGCCGGGGCTCTTCAGCACCACATCGAAACTTGTCTTCTCTTCCTCTGCGGCAGCAGCACCTGCTGCTCCAGGAGCAGCAACAGCCACAGCGGCTGCCGCAGGCTCGATACCATACTCTTCCTTCAGGATGGTTGCCAACTCATTAACCTCTTTCACTGTCAAGTTTACCAACTCTTCAGCAATAGCTTTCAAATCTGCCATTTTATTTCTACTGTGTTTTTATTATTTACTTTATTTGCTTCTTTCGGGAGCAGGACTTGGTTACTCGCCCCTCTCACCCAGAGTTTTCAGAACTCCATGAATTGTATTCTGTCCAGACTGCAAGGCAGACAGAACATTCTTGGCCGGAGACTGCAGCAAAGACACAATCTCAGCAATAACCTCATTCTTGCTCTTGATGGAGCAGAGAACATCCAACTGGTCAGCACCTACATAGATACCCTCCTCGGCATAGGCGGCCTTCAGCGCGGGTTTCTCTGCCTTTTTGGCCATGTACTCCTTTATCATCTTGGCGGGAGCATTTGCCACATGAGAGAAAACCACTGCTGACGTACCTTTCAGAACCTTCTTCAGAACCTCGAACTCCTCGCCCTTTTTCTCAAGGGTTTTCTCAAGCAGCGTGTTCTTCACGACCACCATCTTGAGTTCCTTCTCGAAGCACTGCCTGCGGAGCTGTGTTGTTGCGGCGGCATCCAAACCCTCCACATCCACTATGTAGAAGTGGGGATACTCGTTCAGCAACTCTCCAAGATGTGCAATTACCGCACTCTTATCTTCCTTTCTCATGACTTTCCTCGAATTTAGATTTCCTCAGTAGCCTTAGGGTCAATCTTGATGCCTCGGCTCATAGTACTTGAAAGATAAATGCTCTTCACATATGTGCCCTTTGCAGAAGAAGGCTTCAGTTTGATAATGGTTGCGATGAACTCTTTGGCATTCTGCGCAATCTGCTCTGGTGTGAAAGACACCTTTCCGATAGACGCATGCACGATGCCGGTCTTGTCAACCTTGAAGTCAATCTTGCCCTGCTTTACCTCACGCACAGCCTTGGCCACATCCATGGTCACGGTACCGCTCTTGGGATTGGGCATCAGTCCGCGAGGACCGAGCACACGCCCCAGGGCACCAATCTTGCCCATGATGGAAGGCATAGTGATGATGACATCTACATCCGTCCAGCCACCTTTGATTTTCTCGATGTATTCATCCAGACCGACATAGTCAGCACCTGCCTCCTTGGCCGCAGCCTCAGCGTCAGGTGTGCACAGACAGAGCACACGCGTCACCTTACCCGTTCCGTTGGGCAGAGACACCACGCCACGCACCATCTGGTTGGCCTTTCTGGGGTCAACACCCAGGCGTACATCCATGTCCACCGACGCGTCAAACTTGGTGGTGGAAATTTCCTTCACCAAAGCGGATGCCTCTTTCAGAGTGTATGCCTTCCCTGCTTCAATCTTGTCAGCCACCAACTTCTGGTTCTTTGTCAGTTTACTCATCTTAATTGAAGTTTTTAATTATTTTCCAGGGAATTCACCCTTTACGGTAATGCCCATACTTCTGGCCGTACCAGCAACCAGAGTCATGGCAGACTCTACAGTGAAGCAGTTCAAATCTGGCATCTTGTCCTGGGCGATTGCCCTCACTTGATCCCAAGTGATTTCGGCCACCTTCTTACGGTTGGGCTCTGCGGAACCGCTCTTGATCTTCGCCGCCTCAAGCAACTGTACTGCCACAGGCGGAGTCTTTACGATAAAATCATAAGACTTGTCCGTGTAGTAAGTGATGACCACGGGAAGCACCTTTCCGGCGCGATCCTGTGTCCTGGCATTGAAGGCCTTGCAGAAATCCATGATGTTGATGCCCTTTGAACCAAGAGCAGGCCCCACTGGGGGAGATGGATTCGCAGCGCCGCCCTTAATCTGCAATTTGATTAATCCAGCAACTTCTTTAGCCATTGTCGTTTCTAATTATTTTTATTGTTTGGTCAGCACCAGACACCGTAACAAAGTGCCTTACTGCTTCTCCACCTGCATAAAACCAAGGTCCAACGGAGTCTTACGTCCGAAAATCCTGACCATCACCTTCAACTTCTTCTTGTCATTGTTCACCTCCTCGATGATTGCGTCAAAGCCACTGAAGGGGCCTTCTGTAACCTTGACGCTTTCGCCCACCTCGAAAGGTATGACAACATCTTCGGGAACCTCGTCAATTTCGCCCAGCATCTGTTTCACCTCAGCTGGGCGGAGCGGCATGGGAGTGGTATTTGTCTTGGTGTCGCTCAGGAAGCCAAGCACATCGGGAATGTTCCTCAGCATAGCCTGCACCTCACCCACGAGTTCGGCCTCGACAAAGACATAGCCGCT
Organism: Prevotellaceae bacterium UBA1075; assembly: GCA_002316015.1. Taxonomy (GTDB): domain Bacteria; phylum Bacteroidota; class Bacteroidia; order Bacteroidales; family Bacteroidaceae; genus Physcousia. The sequence continues at coordinate 121,683 of DCCS01000038.1, read as the reverse complement.
GTAGCGGTTCTTCTCCTTCACCTTGCGCTTTCCGTTGACTACAGTCACGGTTTTCTCGGTAGGTATAAGCACTTGGGACACATGTTCGGCAAACGCTCCACCTTGATGAAGCATCGCGTCCACGTATTCCTTTACCTTGCCTTCCTTTCCACTTATGGCACGCATCACGTACCATTTCATTCCAGTATCAGCCATACCCTCACCGAAAGATTAACGCAAGACACCATAGATGAACTCCATACCATGCTGGAAAACGAAATCCATGACAAATACGACCAGCGCGATGCATAGGGAAGCTATTAGAACTACAACCGCACTGTTCATAAGTTCTGACCGTGTTGGCCATGTGGTCTTATATACAAGTTCTTCGTATGAATCCTTGCAATATGTTTTTATTTTCTCAAACATAGATTCTTCCTTTTGGCACGGGAAGAGAGGCTCGAACTCCCGACACCTGGTTTTGGAGACCAGTGCTCTACCGACTGAGCTATTCCCGTAAACAAGAGTCCTCCCTTATGGAGAGAGAGGACTCTCGATCTGTTTCTGCAAAAATCTGGTCTGTGCCTGGATTAGTCAAACACCTCGGTAATCTGACCAGAACCCACTGTGCGGCCACCCTCGCGGATAGCAAAGCGAAGTCCGGGGTTCAGAGCCACGGCATAAATCAACTCCACCTGGATCTCCACGTTGTCACCGGGCATAACCATCTCTACGCCTTCGGGCAACTTGATCTCACCCGTGCAGTCCATCGTGCGCAGATAGAACTGAGGACGGTACTTGTTGCCGAATGGTGTGTGACGGCCACCCTCTTCCTTCTTCAGCACGTAGATAGAAGCCTTGAAGCCCTTGTGAGGAGTGATGGCACCCGGATGTGTGATAACCATACCACGCTTCACGTCCTTCTTGTCGATACCACGGAGCAGCAGACCCACGTTGTCACCAGCCTCGCCCTCGTCAAGTATCTTGCGGAACATCTCCACACCAGTAATCACCGACTTCTTGTCCTCGCCGAGACCCAGAATCTGCACCTCGTCGCCTACCTTCACGACACCTGTCTCGATACGGCCAGTAGCCACAGTACCGCGACCGGTGATTGAGAACACATCCTCAACGGGCATCAGGAAGGGCTTGTCAATAGCGCGTACAGGCTCCTGGATCCAACTGTCGCAGGCATCCATCAGCTCCATCACCTTGTCCACCCACTTGGGTACGCCATTCAAGGCACCCAGGGCAGAGCCACGGATAATGGGAGTGTTCTCCTCGAAGCCGTAAGATGTCAGCAGTTCAACCATTTCCATCTCAACCAGCTCAAGCATCTCCTCGTCATCAACCATATCGCACTTGTTCAGGAACACCACCAGACGGGGAACGTTCACCTGACGTGCGAGCAGGATGTGCTCACGTGTCTGAGGCATGGGGCCATCGGTAGCGGCAACCACGATGATGGCGCCATCCATCTGAGCGGCACCGGTAACCATGTTCTTCACATAGTCAGCGTGTCCCGGACAATCCACGTGCGCATAGTGGCGCTTTGCGGTCTCATACTCGATATGAGCGGTATTGATGGTGATACCGCGCTCCTTCTCCTCGGGAGCATTGTCAATCTGGTCGAAAGACTTGATTTCCTCTGTTCCAAAGCCCTTATCGTGAAGAACCTTTGAGATGGCGGCAGTAAGCGTAGTCTTACCGTGATCCACATGACCGATTGTACCAATGTTCACGTGCGGTTTGGTACGTTCGAACTTTTCTTTTGCCATAGCGTTTGTATTTTTAAATAGTGTTTAGTCCTGTCCCGACCGCTTGAGCTGCTTCCGAGAGTTGAACTCGGGACCTCATCCTTACCAAGGATGCGCTCTACCACTGAGCTAAAGCAGCAACGATCATACTCATCTTCTCTTTCGTGAGCGGAAGACGGGGCTCAAACCCGCGACCCCCAGCTTGGAAGGCTAGTGCTCTATCAACTGAGCTACTTCCGCAACTTGAAAAAGATGTGGGTGGTGATGGATTCGAACCACCGAAGGCGAAAGCCAGCAGATTTACAGTCTGCCCCATTTGGCCACTCTGGTAACCACCCTCAATAAATGCATTCTCTCCTTTTTCGCCCGCCGGCGTTTCCGAGAGCCTCTTGTCGGATTCGAACCAACGACCCCGAGATTACAAATCACGTGCTCTGGCCAACTGAGCTAAAGAGGCATTCACAGCCGCTCAGCAGGTGCTGTCACGACTAAACGGCTGCAAAATTACGCATTATTTTCAAATCCCCAAAACTTTCCTTCACTTTTTAGCGATTTTTCTGCTTGTCCTTGTTCTTGGACAATTGGCGTACCAGTGTGTCCACCGATTTCAGCGTCGCCTCCTCAAAAGTGCTGCACGCCTCCTGGGCAAACAGGGTCGCCCCGTCCACCAGCAGTTTTATTGCCACCTCCTTGTTCTGGCCGGCATCCGTCCTCACGACTTTCAACGACACTTCCGCCGTTCCTGTCTCGCCACCGAACTTTGCCAGTTTGGCCACTTTCTTCTCAATGAAGTCTGTCAGCTTCTCCGTAGCATCGAAACGAATTGCCTGAATCTTGATGTCCATGGTTCCTCCCTATATTTTGATGACTAAAATTTCACTTTGCCCTTGGATGAGCATGCATGTAAACTTCTTTCAGTTCCTCGAATGAGGCGTGGGTATACACCTCGGTAGTGGACAGGCTCTCATGCCCAAGCAGTTCCTTCACAGACTGCAGGTCGGCATGATGGTTCAGCATCGAGGTGGCGAAACTGTGGCGCAGCACATGCGGGCTTTTCTTCCGCTGTGTGGTGACAAGCGCGAGATAATGCTCGACCACGCCCCGCGTTTTGGAAGGAGTCATGGCAGAGCCGCCGCGCTCATCCACAAACAGGACATCCGTGCAGAAACCCTCTTGCGCGCAGAAACGCTCCCGTTCCTGGAGATACCCGCACAACGTCTCCCGCAATTCCTCCCCAAAGGGGACAATCCGCTGCTTGTTCCTCTTCCCTGTCACCTTGAGCTGCATCTGTTCGGAATCGAAATCCTGCAACCGCAACCCAAGCAGTTCGGAAAGGCGTATTCCTGTCGAGTAAAATGTGAGCAATATGGCTCTGTCTCGCGTCCCCTTGTAGGATTTCTCAAAGAAACTGCCGTCAAGAAGAGCGTTCATGTCCTCTTCGCGCACATATCCCGGCAGGGTTTTCTCCTTCTTCGGTGCCTGCACCAGATGGGCGGGATCCCGGCCTACCATTCCGCGCTTTATCAAGAACCTGTAGAACGTGCGCAGCGCGCTCAGGCGCCTCCCCACACTACTGGCTCTGCTTCCGCGCTCCATGATAGCCACCTCCCACTGGCGTACCACATCCGAATCCACGTTGCCCCAGTCCAACCCCTCGTCCAGTCCCTTGTAAAAACGCTCGAACTCTCTCAAGTCGTCCTCATACGCCGCGACCGTGTGTCGGGACAGGTTCCGCTCGTACTTCAAGTAACTGACAAAGGAGTCAATCCACATCCTCGTGCCCCCGCAAGAACAAGGCACAGACACTCACGCCCCACGGAGCCGGCGTGCCTTGCCGCAGAACTCAGTCTTCCACCCTGTGCATCTTCTGCACATACACGGCATGCTCCTTGGCAAGACGCTTCAACACCGAGGGCTTGTCGAACTGCTGACGTGCACGAAGTTCCTTCACCACGCCAGTCTTCTCAAACTTGCGCTTAAACTTCTTCAGAGCTCTCTCGATGTTCTCACCCTCTTTTACAGGTACTACAATCATTGTCTTGTTCTTTTAATTATACTATCTTTATTTACTTGCACTTAATGCGCGGCAAAATTACGCATTGTTTTTGAGACGGCAAAACTTTTACGGCTTTTTCCTCCTCTGCCGTCCGTGTGCAACCACTCCCGGAAATGTGGATGCAAATATATAAAATAGAGGAACGCGCGCATGCGCGTTCCTCTTATTATAGTGACTTATTGCGGAAGCACTCTCTTGTTACAAGTTGGGATTGATCTTGCTCCACTCGCTGATTGCGGGCACGATGTTCAGCGTAACCAGCTCGTCACGCATCTTGCAGAGGTGTTCGTACGAGGCGTCCAGCTTGGCGTTCTCCTCGGCAGTTCCCTGGGGCACGGCGTATGTGCATCCGTTCTTGTCCAGCGTGGTGTCCATGGCCATCATGATGTGGTTGTACTTCTCCGTCTGCACATAGGTGCCTGCGGGATAGGGGAACTTCTTGCCGCCCATCACGCTGGCTATCATCCGCACCGAGAGCAAGGCAGGACTCTGGAAAGAGGAGCGTCCGCGCAGCTTGATGATGGCGGCGCCTCCCTTGGTCACGTCCACCTTCATCTGCTCCCATTCCTCCTCTGTGAATTCGGGGGTGCCGATGATGTCAGTCAGGGGCTTTCCCGCCACCTTCACGGCACTGCCGAACACTGCCATCTGCTCGCCATGGCCGCCAAAAGTGTGGGCGCCCTCAATCTGGTTCTCCATCACACCGAACTTCTTGGCCAGCGCACTCTGCAGACGTGTGCTGTCCAGCGCTGCCAGTGTGGTCACCTGCCCTGGCTTCAGACCGCTGTACAGCAGGGTCACCAGTCCGGTCAGGTCGGCGGGGTTGAAGATGATGACCACGTGCTTCACGTCCGGGCAATACGTCTTGATGTTCTTGCCCAGATCCTCGGCAATCTTGCAGTTGCCTGCCAGCAAGTCCTCACGGGTCATGCCCTCCTTGCGGGGCGCGCCTCCGCTGGAGATGATGTACTTCGCGTCCTTGAACGCCTCGGCCACATCCGTGGTGGCTGTTATCTTCGCGTCACAGAACCCGCTCTGGCGCATCTCCTCGGCCACGCCTTCGGGAGAAAACACGTCATAGAGACAAATGTTGGATGTGAGGTTCATCATGAGCGCGCACTGCACCATGTTTGAGCCAATCATGCCGGCGGCGCCGACAATCACCAGTTTTTCATCAGTTAAAAATGCCATAATGCCTTTTGCTTTGATATTACGTGTTTGTACTTCTTTTTGCGGGAAACAAAGTTAGGGGTTTTCGCACTTACCGCAAAGGATTTGCGCCGAAATACTTTTCACCGAAGCCGAAATCATGTGTTTTGCCATCCTCGCCTTTCAAACAAAGACCGCAGGCCGCAAACAAAGACCGCAGGCCACAAGGCTTTCCGGAACGGGACGGCATCCCCGCGAAAGCGGAAGAGGATATGGAGGAGTGCCCGTGGCGTGCGCCACCCGCCTCCTGGTCAGAAGAAACTTTCCCACAGGGGCGTTCCACGTTTCCAACTGGGAAAAAACAACGGGGCAATGACTGCGACTGGCAGCGGGATGGAAGTTTTCTCACCATCCCCTCCTGCCGCCGTGCCCGGAACGGGGCTCGAACCCGTACGGCCGCAATGGCCAAGGGATTTTAAGTCCCTCGTGTCTGCCAATTCCACCATCTGGGCAACCTTATTGCGCTTGCAAAGATACGTCTTTTGCCCGAATGGGAAAAGGAATGATATTGGAAAAATCCCGCGAAAGTGCCCGCCGTACATGCGTCCGTACAGCAAGAACAGGCAACAAGGGAGGGGGCTTCCACCAACGGCAGGCGGATGACCCGGCAAAACGTCACATAAATGACAGGGGAAGCCACCGCATGTCCCATATGGAAAGTCCCCCCATACTTTTTCAGCAAAAAAATACAGATAAAATTTTTCTGTTTATGGAAAATCACTAACTTTGTGAGGCAAACCGCTAAATTACGAGGTAAAAAACTGTCTAAAATGAAATACGGCAAACATTTGCTGCCCTTATGTGGCATTGCGCTTGCGACACTGGTGAACCTCACGTCATGCAAGGAAGAGATCGACACATCAGCACGTTATGTGTTCAAGTACAACACCGTGCTGTCCTACCTGCAGAAGCATGAGGCATATTCAGAGTATGTTGACCTGCTCCACAAAGTGAACGTGAGCGAGGTCAGCGACACCAAGGTTTCAAGTCTCATGTCATCGCGCGGCCACTACACCTGCTTCGCGCCGAACAACGAGGCCATACACAAGTACCTGGAGGAACTGTGCGAGAAAGACTCTACCATCCTCACCCGCCCGTCATGGGACGCGTTTACCGACAGCGCGAAACTGGACTCCATACGCAAGGTCATCGTGTTCAACTCCATCATCGACGGCGGACTGGAAAACGAGCCCTACACCACTGCGGAATTCCCCACAGAGGACAAGGCGGAGTTCGTGATGTCGTGCCTGAACGACAAGAAACTGGCGGTACACTACATCAACAACGCCCCCGACAGCATCTACATCAACATGGACTGCCCCGTGAGCGAGACCCAGCGTGACATCGTGTGCATCAATGGTGTGGTTCACATGATGGAGAAGGCCATCACACCCTCGGGGGTAAACTGCTCGTCATACATCAACGAGTACCTGGAAAAGGACAAGGAAGGCTTCCGCGTGTGCTTCAGCATACTGAAAGCCTGCGGACTGCTCGACACCCTGAACGCGGTGCGCGACGAGGTGTATGAGAAACTGTACCTGACAGGGCGCATCCCCAACCTGGAGAACATGATCGGCAACGGCTTTGCCGAGGGAAGCATCGGCTATGCGCCCAAGCACAGGCTCTATGGCTTCACCATCTTCGCCGAGACCGACGACTTCTGGCGCAGCCAGGATATCGACCCCTTTGCCGATGACCTGCCGGAACAGATGACCCAGTGGATACTGGACAACAAGCAGTACTCCGAGGAGGACGAGTTTGTGACCGACAACAACTACACGTCAGAGAAGCACCTGCTGTACCAGTGGATCACCTACCACATGCTGCCCATGCGCATACAGCCCGACCGCCTGGTGTTCCACTTCAACGAGTACAAGTACAACCTCAACAACCCCTATGTGCTCACCATCCCCGTGATGGAGTACTACACGAGCATGGGGCCGCGCCGCCTGTTCAAACTTTACGAGTCCAAGCAGAGCAATGGCGTATATATCAACCGCTTTGCCAATCGCGACCTGTCACGCAAGGGCACAGGCGAAGAGACCACCTGTGACCCAGACAAGGTGGGCTGCAGGGTGATGAAGGAGTCCGAGATGGCCATACTCAACGACATCGAGAATGCCTGCATCTACCCCATCAACGCCCCGCTCGCCTACACCGACGAGGTGAGGGAGAACCTGCAGAAGACGCGCATCCGCTTTGATGGCATGAGCATGATGCCCGAAGCGATGAACAACGACTTGCGGCTGAAGAAGGCCACCGAGGAGCGCTACAAGCATGTGTACATCCCCAACACGGCCACGACCTACAACTACTTCGAGAACATGATACAGAATGACCAGACCAAGTTCGTCTACTACAACGCATGGAACGATGACTGGTGCAACCTGAACCGTGACGAGATGAAGGCTGTGGGACGCTTTGAGATTACCTTCAAGCTGCCTCCCGTGCCCAAGCGCGGAACCTATGAACTGCGCTATGTGGTGCTCGCCAACGGAAAACGCGGCGTGGCGCAGATGTACTTTGGCAGCGACCTCAACAACCTGCCCGTGGCAGGCATCCCCGTGGACCTGACCATGACCGGAAGCAACAAATTCACGGGCTGGGAGCGCGACACAGGCGACGACGAGTATGACGCCGAGGTGGACAAGCATATGAGGAACAACGGCTACATGAAAGGCTCACAGGCCATCGACTCAAGCGACGGCACGGAGCGGAGCGACAATAACGGCGAGAACATACGCCACATCATCGTGCGCCAGACCATGGACCCCAAGGAGACCTACTATCTCAAGATCAAGTCGGTGCTTGACTCCGACAAGCAGGAGTTCTACATGGACTACCTGGAGTACTGCGCCAAGGAGGTGTACGACAACCCCGAGACTCCCGAGGACATCTGGTAAGCCTGGGGGGGATGCCTCTCCTCCCCCCATTGTGCCCCGCCTGTACCCGCATGCATGCAGCGGGCTGTAGTGCCGGGAATGCATGACAAGGAAAGGAGACACGAGAAATATGAATAAAGGAAAAAGGTGCAGTGATGCACGTATATATGGATATGGTTAATATATTTTCATTAGGTTAATTTGAATGGTTGATATCCGTTTCGAATGGTAAGAAGAGCTTGAAGTTCAGATAACGCAGTGTGGGGTGCCCAGGAAGTGGGTGCCCCACTTTTTTCTGCCCCAGGCATCTCCTTTCTCTCGCATATTTTGCCTAAATTTGCAAATACACTTGAAACTGTGGAACCGGCTTCCCGCCGGCATTCACTTCACAAAAGCGTCACGACTACCCAGCAGATTTCCTGCGTGGGCAAAATCTTGTGTTTGAAAACGGGATCTTGTGTTGGAAAACGGGATAATATTGCGTTGGAAAACGGGATAATATTGTGTTGGAAAGCGGGAATAACCTTGTGTTGGAAAGATAAAGGCAGAATTGCCACGACCTCTATGACAGACATTGAACTGAAAAAACTCGAAGAAAACCTTTGGCATTCCGCCGACATGCTGCATGCCGGTGCCCACCTGGCGGCCAACAAATACGGGCAGCCCATCCTCGGTCTCATCTTCCTCCGGTATGCTGATGCGCTCTTCAAGCAGCACAAGGCAGAGATTGACGCAGAGTACGAAAAACACAAGGGTACTCGAATGGAACGATCCTACAGGGATATCGCCGTGGAGAAGTGCGGCTTCTATCTTCCCGAATGCGCTTACTTCGACACCATCAACGACGCGCCCGATGATGCCCATAAGGCTGTCTTGGTGAAGGAAGCGATGGAGGCTATCGAACGAGAGAACCCTCGCATGAAAGATGTCTTGCCCAAGGAGGTGTATGGGCAGTTGGTGCCCGAGGAGGAACCCGAGTTGTTGAGCCGCATCGTGCGTGTCTTCAAGGATATTCCCGAAAACATCAGCATCGACCTCTTCGGTCAGATTTACGAATACTTCCTCGGCAACTTCGCCTTGGCAGAAGGTCAAGGTGGTGGCGCCTTCTATACCCCTGCCTCTGTGGTGCAATACATGGTGGAGGTGCTTCGACCCGTTACGGGCGACAAGAAGTTTCTCGACCCGGCCTGTGGTTCGGGCGGTATGTTTGTGCAGGCGGCCCGCTATATGCACCGCCACAATGCCGGCAACCAGGACATGATGCGCTTCCGCTGCTATGGTGTGGAGAAAGAACCCGATACCGTGAAACTTGCCAAGATGAACTTGCTGCTCAACAATGTGCGAGGCGAGATAACCGAGGCGAACTCTTTCTATAGCGACCCTTACAATGCCTTCGGAAATTTCGACTATGTGATGGCGAATCCTCCTTTCAATGTCGACGAGGTGGTGTTTGACAAGGTTTGCGATGATGCCCGATTCAATACATACGGTGTGCCTCGCAACAAGACGAAGTCAACGAAGAAGGCAAGCGACAAGAAGGAAACTGTCCCTAATGCCAACTATCTCTGGATAGGTTACTTTGCCACGGCTCTCAACGAGACTGGCAAGGCTGCTCTCGTCATGGCTAATTCGGCAAGCGATGCAGGAGGAAGCGAGCTTGAAATCCGCAAGAAGATGATACAGGATGGCATCATCTCGCAGATGGTTACTCTGCCAAGCAATATGTTCTACACCGTTACCCTCCCAGCCACGCTTTGGTTCTTCAACAAGCAGCGCACCCGAAAGGACGAAATCCTCTTCATTGATGCCCGCAACATCTTTACGCAAGTGGACCGTGCCCACCGCAAGTTTAGCGACGAACAAATCAAGAACCTCGGTACCATCACTCGTCTCTACGAGGGAGATTCCGATGCGTTCTGGGCATTGGTGGATGAGTACAAGGTTGCAGGCAAACAGGAGGAGGCAGATTGGTTGCTCGAACGTTGGCCTGAAGGAAAATACCGTGATGTCATAGGCTTGTGCAAGGTGGTGAAGATTACAGGAGAGGATGGCATCGAGGGCAATGACTGGAGTCTCAACGCTGGAAGATACGTGGGCGTTGTGATAGAGGATGACAGAATGACCGAGAGTGAATTCCGTGACGAAATGCTATCGCTCAATGCTGACTTCTCGAAGCTCAGTGCTGAGGCAGAGGAGTTGCAGAAGGAGATTGGGAAGAATATGGTGGAACTGTTTGGGGAGGAATGATATATGGAAAATGATTTATATACGGATACTGGTAGTCTGTTGAAAGATGCACAAGGCATTATCGAACAGGCCCGGCAGGAAGCCTACCGCTCGGTAAATATTGCCATGATTCAGCGCAACTGGCTGCTTGGCAAACGTATCAGCGAGGAAATCTTGCAAGGGGAGAATCGTGCAGAGTATGGCAGAGAAGTGATAAAGAAACTCTCAAGGGAACTGACTGGCATTTATGGTAAAGGGTTTACCAAGAGCTACCTATATAACTTTATGAGGTTCCATAAGACTTTCCCTGACATTTTCCAATCACCGATTGGAAAATCTGAAATACTTACTTGGACGCATTATTATCTGCTCTTGGATGTAGATGACAAGGCTGCCCGTGAATGGTATGCCCATGAGGCCTTTACCGAGACTTGGAGTGTGCGGACGCTTCGCCGCAACATCGCCTCGCAATACTACTATCGTCTTTTGCAATCGCAAAACAAGACCGTCGTAGAGAATGAGATGAAGAGCATCACGGCTCCTATGCAAAAGGACAAATTGGAGTTTATCAAGAATCCAGTAGTGGCAGAGTTCTTGGGACTTGCTCCAAATGCTGATTTCACAGAGTCGGAATTAGAGGGAAATATCATCAATCACCTACAGAAGTTCATTCTGGAATTGGGCAAAGGCTATGCTTTTGTAGCTCGCCAGCAACATATCCATGCTGATATGGGAGATTTCTATATAGACCTCGTGTTCTATAATTACATTTTGAAATGTTTTTTGCTGGTAGATTTGAAGACTTCTCAAATAACTCATCAAGATGTGGGGCAGATGGATATGTATGTCAGAATGTATGATGAACTGAAACGAACAGAAGGCGACAATCCTACCATCGGCTTGATTCTGTGTTCTAAGACAAGCGTAGATATGGCCCGTTATTCTATCTTGAAGGAAAACAAGCAGTTGTTTCAAGCGAAATACCTCACATTCCTTCCAACGGAAGAGGAACTGCGAACGGAAATAGAACGCCAAAAGGAGATTTTCCTGGAACAGCAGAAAGCAAAGGAAATGGACCGCAAGGAGCAGCGGAAAGAGACAGGCAAGAACATGGACGAATTGTTCGAGGAGGAATAGAGTATGGAAAGTGTTTATAGTGCGCAGAAGTTCAATACCTCTATCTTGATAAGCGGCTTGCGTCAGATTATAGAAAATGCGCAAGGGCGAGTGGCATCAACAGCCAACAGTGAGTTGACGATGATGTATTGGCATATCGGCAATCGCGTCAACCACGATGTACTTGGAAATGAGCGTGCAGCGTATGGAAAGCAAATTGTGTCGATGGTGTCGACACAATTGCAGGACATGTATGGAACGAAAGGATTTGAGCCAAGAAGTACAAGGCGAATGATGCAATTTGCTTCAAAATTCACAGACGAAAGATACGTGTCGACAGTGTCGACCAAATTGTCATGGTCTCATATTATTGAGATACTCCCATTGAAAGATTCGTTCCAATGGGAGTTTTATCTTACGATGGCATATTCTCAAAGGTGTGGCGTTCGTCGTCTTCGCAAGGAGATTGCTGGTATGCTCTTCGAGCGTACTTCCATAGCTCAAAAGCCGGACGAACTTGTCAAACAAGAACTTGCGGAACTACGGGATGACAACAAAATGTCTCCTGACCTTGTTTTCAAAAGTCCGTACTTCTTGGAGTTTACGGGCTTGAAGGGTTGTTATAGCGAGAAGAGATTGGAGGACAGTTTGGTGGCGCATTTGGAACAATTCATTTTGGAATTAGGCAATGGCTTTACCTTTGTGGAGCGACAGAAGCGAATGATTATTGATGGAGAGGATTTCTATCTCGACTTGCTCTTCTTCCACAGAAAATTGCACAGATTAATAGCCATTGACCTAAAGTTGGGCCGTTTCAAAGCGCAATATAAGGGGCAGATGGAATTATACCTTCGTTGGCTCGAAGCTCATGAAACAGAACCGGGCGAAGAGTCTCCTTTAGGGCTGCTGCTGTGTACAGAAGGAAGCGAAGAGCAAATAGAGCTCTTGCAACTTGACAAATCGGGCATCAAGGTTGCAAAGTATATGACCGAGTTGCCGCCTCGTGCGGTGCTGATGCGGCAGATAAAGAAGTCACTGGAAGTTGCCAAAGAGTTGGAAGCCGGAAAAAACATGGAAGAGGAGGAATAGGGTGTGGAAAAGGTACGTTTGGGTGACATAATTCACATTAAACATGGATATGCATTTAAAGGGCAATATTTTACAGATGAAGAAACTGGTTCTTTGGTTCTAACGCCTGGTAATTTTACATTAAATGGCGGGTTCCAAGAGACTAAAAAGTTTACAACGGAAAAAGATTTCCCTAAGGAATTTATTCTTCATAAAGGCGACCTTATTGTGACAATGACAGATTTAAGCAAGAATGTTGATACTATAGGCTTTTCTGCATTGGTCCCTGAAAATGGTAAACATTGCTATTTACATAATCAGCGAATAGGATTAGTTACTGTTGTAAATGACGAGTTTGATAAGGAATATATTTATTGGTTAATGCGAACAAAGCAATATCAAAGAACTATTGCTAACTCTTCTAATGGAGCTACAGTACATCATACGTCTCCTGATAAAATATATAAATTTTTATGTGAAAAGAGAGGATTGAATGTACAGCGCCGCATAGCCTCCATTCTCTCCACTTACGATTCTCTCATAGAGAACAACACGAAGCGTATTCGTCTTTTGGAGAAAATGGCAGAGAACCTGTATAAAGAATGGTTCGTCCGCTTCCGCTTCCCTGGACATGAGAAAGTGGAAATGGAGAATGGCTTGCCGAAAGGGTGGAGTAGAGGCTCCTTGTCTGAAATTTGCAAATTTAAACGAGGTAAAAACATAACTTCAAGTGAAATGATAGAAGGGCTCGTTCCTGTTATATCCGCAGGTCTTGAACCGTCAGGCTTTCATAACGAGGCTAATGTGAAAGGTGTGTCAGTAACAATGAGTTCGTCAGGAGCAAACGCAGGTTATATTGCGATTCATTATTCTTGTATTTGGGCAGCAGATTGTTCCTATATCGAAGACTCAACTACACCTTATATATATTATGTGTATGAATTGTTGAATAATATTCGAGGAGTTATCAGTAATTTCCAACGAGGTGCTGCCCAACCACATGTATATCCCAAGGATGTAAACCATATAAAGATGATTATTCCATCTGAGGATTTAAGGCGGTTGGCTAATGAGCGGATGGCTGTTATCCATAAGCAGATACATAATTTTGAACAGCAGAACACCCTCCTCGCCCGTCAGCGAGACCTCTTGCTTCCTCGACTTATGTCGGGCAAACTTGAAGTATAGCTTCGATGCCTGATGAAGTACTACTTCAACTGCCAATGCAGTACTACTTCAATCGGTAATGAAGTACTACTTCTATGGAGAACGAAATTGCAAAATAGACCGCAAACCGTATGATTATGAGACAGAATGTTGAATGTATCATATTTCCTTTGTATATTTGCCAATAAAAGCAGCTAAAGAATGATATTTGAAAAAGAAATAAAAGAATACGAAGAATTGAGAGCCAAGTATCAAGCCTCAATCATCAACAAAATGGATAGAGAAGAGTACATACGATACAATGAGGTACTTTTCTCTACCCACTCGTGTGCCATAGAGGGAAACTCATTCTCTGTAGACGACACAAGAGAACTGAAAGAAAAAGGACTTGGGATGATTCCCACAGGAAAAACGCTGTTCGAGGCTTTCGAGATGCTTGACCATTTCGAGGCTTTCGAATATATGATGCAGAACATAGACCAGCCGCTTGATGAAGTACTTCTGAAAGAAATAAACAAACGTGTCACCTGTCATACACTTGCCTACCGGTCTCCTGATGCTATACCTGGCGAATATACCACTACTGATATGGCTGCAGGAGATACCGTCTTTGGAGACCATGAGGAACTCATTGCCAGAGTTCCCAAACTGTTGCAATCTACAGATAAAGCCATTAGTGAAGCGTCAGTCCATCCGATGATACTTGCCGCCCGCTTTCATGGTTTCTTCGAATACTTGCATCCTTTTCGTGACGGTAATGGCAGAACGGGCCGACTTATAAGCAATTATATTCTCATGCGGTTCAATCATCCTGTTCTTGTCATTCCATCCGATTATAGGCAAGAGTATATTTCTGCTTTGCGAATGATACGAACAGAAGCGACAGACGAACATCTCGTATTCTTTTTCTTCAAGATGGCTATGCAGAGGATGAATAACGAATTAAGCCAAAAGAGAGAGAACACCAAGAGGTTTGTTTCTTTTATCTTTTAGTTTTCACTACCGGATTGCTTCTTGGTCGCTTTGAAAATTCAAGTATAAAATAACGAGCATGAAGTCATTTATCTGTGAAGACAATATAGAGCAGGCAATATGCAACCGCCTTGCGCTTCCTGAGTATGGATGGAAGCGCATCGAGTGTGACGCGCGGGTGGAGGCGCAAGACGAGGTCTCCACTACTTGTCGTGCCAACCCATCGGAGTGCATCCTGCCCGGTGTGCTCCTCGCTTCCCTGAAGCGGCTCAATCCGCAGGCGGGGGAGGATATACTGAAAGGCATCCTCCAGGACCTTCGCAAGGACTTCACGGGTACGGATATGGTAGATACCAACTATTCGCTCTACCAGAAGATACGCAACGGCATCAAGGTACAGGTGCGCTGCGACGGCAAGGATGACTTCGACATCGTGCGCCTCATCGACTTCGACCATCCCGACCGCAATGACTTCCATTGCGTCAACCAGATGTGGATCAAGGGACATTACCGCTATCGCCGTCCCGACGTGCTCCTCTTTGTGAATGGTTTGCCTGTCGTCTTCATCGAACTGAAAAACTCCACCGTCAAGATAGAAGAATCTTACAACAAGAACCTGACGAGCTATCGGCAGGACATCCCGAACATCTTTGCTTTCAACCAAATCTGTGTGTTGAGCAATGGCTTGCAAACCAAGATTGGTGCCTGGAACAGCAAGTATGAGTTCTTCTTCGAGTGGCTCCGCGTGGATGACGAGAAGGAGAAACTCGACCGCGAGCAGATAGCCGAACATGGATTGAGCATTCAGACCCTGATAGACGGACTCTTCCGCAAGGAACGCCTCCTGGACTATATCGAGAACTTCATCTTCTTCGACAACAAAAGAATCAAGATTATCGCCAAGAACCACCAGTATCTCGGTGTGAACAATCTGATGGAGAGTGTGAAGAATCGGGAGAAACTGAACGGCAAGCTCGGTGTGTTCTGGCACACACAAGGTTCGGGCAAAAGTTATTCGATGGTGATGTTCGTGAGGAAGGTAAGGCGCAAACTGCATGGCAATTTCACCTTCCTCGTGATTACCGACCGGGAGGACTTGGACACCCAGATACACAAGACTTTCGTGCGCACCGAGGTCATCGGGCCGAAGGAGGAGTGCCAACCGAAGGACTCGGCACAATTGCGGGATTTCCTCAGAACCAACAAGCCGATGGTCTTCACGCTGATACATAAGTTCCAGTATGACAAGACGAAGAAATATCCGCTGTTGTCCGACCGCAACGACATCTTTGTCCTGGTGGATGAGGCGCACCGCACCCAGTACAAGCAACTTGCCGAGAACATGCACACCGGTCTTCCGAATGCCAACTACATCGCCTTCACGGGCACGCCGCTCTTGGGCAGCAAGCGACTCACCAACCAGTGGTTTGGTGATTATGTGTCGGAATATAACTTTGCCCAAGCCATCGAGGACGGCAGTACCGTGCCACTCTTCTATAGCCGCCGAGTGCCAGAGGTGGGCTTGACCAATGACTGGCTCGACACAGACATCGACCAAATCTGCGAGGACGAGAACCTGAACGGCCGAGAGAAGGAACTCTTGGAGAACTCTTCGTCACGCATCCTGGAAGTCATCAAGCGAGAGGAGCGACTGGACCGTATCGCCAAGGACATCGCCCACCATTTCCCTCGCCGGGGATTCTTGGGCAAGGGCATGGTGGTGAGCGTGGACAAATACACCGCCGTGAGGATGTACGACAAGGTGCAGAAGTATTGGGCGGATGAGAAGAAGACGCTCGTCCTGCAGCGCAACCAAGCCAAGACCCTGGAGGAGCGAGAGAAGACCAACGCCATGCTCGACTATATGAACAAGGTGGAGATGGCTGTGGTCATCAGCAAGGAGGACGGCGAGGAGGAGAAGTTTGCCGCCCAAGGTATCGACATCACGAAGCACCGCAAGAAGATGGAGGCGATTTCGCCGGACGGCAAGGACATCGAGGACCGCTTCAAGGACAAGGACGACCCACTGAGCCTGGTATTCGTCTGCGCCATGTGGCTGACAGGCTTCGACGTGCCGTCGCTCTCCACCCTCTATCTCGACAAACCGATGAAGGGACACACCTTGATGCAGGCCATCGCCCGGGCCAACCGAGTGTTTCCCGGCAAGACCTGCGGTATCATCGTGGATTACGTCAACGTGTTCAAGTATATGCGGCAAGCCCTTTCCGACTATGCTTCCACAGGCGACGGACAGGAATATCCTGCCAAGGACATCGGGCGGTTGATAGCCAACATCGACCAGACCATCACGGATTGCGATGTTTTCTTGCAGCCGCTGGGCATCAGGATAGAAGAAATCATCGCCGAGGGCAATACCCTCGACCAACTCGAAATGTTCCGATTGGCATACAATAAAATATTGGAGAAAGATGAGTGGAAAGACCGCTTCAAGGTGCTCACCAACCTGCTGATGAACCTCTACGATGCCGCCAAGCCTGAGATATTCGAGCGTGGATGGCACAATGAGAAGTTTGCGCCTTTGGCTTACTTGAACGGACTCTTCTGCAATCAGATAGACGACGAGAAGTTGCGCCGTGCCAGGGCGAGGATGGCTGAGACGCTGGACCGGAGTGTGTCTTCCACGATGGGACGGACGGCAGAAGATGGCATGCAGCCCCGTCCTGACTATGTGATACACCAGGGCAAGGTCATCGACTTGAGCAAGATAGATGTGGAGGCTCTTCGCAAGGAACTGAGCGCCACGCCCTACAAGGCTTTGGAAATAGACGACCTTCGTAGTTTCATCGAGCAAACTTTGGTTCAGATGATTAACAAGAATTGCACTCGTGTAAAATTCTCGGAGCGATACAAGAACATCATCGACCGATACAATGCAGGAGGAAGCGAGAACGAGGACTACTACGAGAAACTTCTGCAACTGGTGGAGGAACTGAAGAAAGAGCAGTCTCGCTCCACCGACACCGGCTTGACGGAAGAGGAACTGGAAATCTTCGACTTGCTCCGCATGGGCCGTAAGCTGACCAAGGCAGAGGAGCAAAAGGTGATACTCGCCGCCAAGAATCTCTACCGGAAATTGTCAGAGGAGAAGGACAAGGTGATGGTGGTGGACTGGTACAAGGACGAACAACCCCGCCACAAGGTATATGCCCTGATACAGGCTTCGCTTGACACGGACTTGCCACAGAGCTATGACAAGGAGGCTTTTCGTGCCAAGTCGAACTTGCTGTTCAACCACTTCGTGGACATGGCGGCCCAGGGGTACGGCTGGGTGGCTTAGGCCGCCTGGGACAATGCGCCAAAAAGCAGGGCGGCTTCCTCGTGAGTGAGGAAGCCGCCCTTGTTGTTTATGCCTCAGGCAGGGATTACAGCTGGGGACCAGCGGCAACCAGAGCCTTTCCAGCCTCGGTGTTTGTGTATTTGCCGAAGTTCTTGATGAAGCGGGCAGCCAAGTCCTTGGCCTTCTCGTTCCACTGTGCGGGGTCGGCGTACGTGTCGCGGGGGTCGAGAATCTTGGGATCCACACCAGGCAGTTCTGTGGGAACCTGGAAGTCAAACACGGGAATGGTCTTGGTGGGAGCCTCGTTGATGGCGCCGCTCAAGATAGCGTCGATGATGCCGCGTGTGTCACGGATAGAGATACGCTTGCCTGTGCCGTTCCAGCCTGTGTTCACCAGATAAGCCTTTGCACCGCTCATGTTCATCTTCTTCACCAGCTCCTGTGCGTACTTTGTGGGATGCAGCTCCAGGAAAGCCTGGCCGAAGCAAGCCGAGAAGGTGGGAGTGGGCTCGGTGATGCCACGCTCTGTGCCTGCCAGCTTGGCCGTGAATCCAGAGAGGAAGTAGTACTGGGTCTGCTCGGGAGTCAGGATGCTCACAGGAGGCAGCACGCCGAAAGCGTCGGCCGAGAGGAAGATAACCTGCTTGGCAGCGGGTGCGCTTGAGCCCGGCTGGATGTTCTTGATGTGGTAGATGGGGTAGCTCACGCGGGTGTTCTCGGTGGTGCTCTTGTCGGCGAAGTCAATCTTGCCGTTCTTGTCCACGGTCACATTCTCCAGCAGGGCGTTGCGCTTGATGGCGTTGTAGATGTCGGGCTCAGACTCCTTGTCCAGGTTGATGACCTTGGCATAGCAGCCGCCCTCGAGGTTGAACACGCCCTCGTCGTCCCATCCGTGCTCGTCATCACCTATCAGCCTGCGCTTGGGGTCGGTGGACAGGGTGGTCTTTCCTGTGCCTGAGAGGCCGAAGAAGATGGCGGTGTTCTCGCCGTTCATGTCACAGTTGGCAGAACAGTGCATGGAGGCGATACCCTTGAGGGGCAGGTAGTAGTTCTGCATGGAGAACATGCCCTTCTTCATCTCGCCGCCATACCAGGTGTTGATGATCACCTGCTCGCGGGTGGTGGTGTTGAAGGCCACACAGGTCTCACTGTTCAGACCCAGCTCCTTGTAGTTCTCCACCTTGGCCTTGGAGGCATTGTAGATGACGAAGTTGGGCTCGAAGTTCTCCAGTTCCTCGGCAGTGGGCCTGATGAACATGTTGGTCACGAAGTGTGCCTGCCATGCCACCTCCACGATGAAGCGCACGGCCAGGCGTGTAGCCTTGTTGGCTCCGCAGAAGGCGTCCACCACATACAGGTTCTTGTTTGACAGTTCCTTGCGCGCGATGTCCTTCACCTTGGCCCACACCTCCTCGCTCATGGGGTGGTTGTCGTTCTTGTATGCCTCGGTTGTCCACCACACCTTGTCATGGCTCTGTGCGTCGTCCACGATGTACTTGTCCTTGGGCGAGCGTCCAGTGAAGATGCCGGTCATCACGTTCACGGCGCCAAGCTCAGTCACCTGACCTACCTCGTAACCTTTCAGTCCGGGCTTTGTCTCCTCCTCGAACAACTTCTCGTAAGAGGGGTTGTGGGCAATCACGGTAGAGCCTGTGATGCCGTACTTTGTCAAATCTAATGTTGCCATTGTCGTATATGATTTTAATGGTTCGGTATTCTGAATGCGCTTTCTCGGCCATGCCCTTTCCAAGGCACGGCAAAGTTACATCATTCTTTCGATGTGGTAAAATCCCCCATATGTTTTTTGGTGCGGCACACCGGCGTTTTCAGTCTTTTTCACATTTTTGTGATGCGGACTTTGCATTTGGGAGAATTAGGGCTATCTTTGCACACGCATTCGGCCCGTTTGGCAGTTACATTAGACCCGTTTAGCAGTTACATTCGATATGGAAATCATAGACATGGCAAGCTCGTGCAGCGTGGTGAACAACTTTGTCGCCGAGTTGAGAGACGTGAACATACAGACCGACCGCATGCGCTTCCGCCGCAACCTGGAGCGCATAGG
Source organism: Prevotellaceae bacterium UBA1075 (assembly GCA_002316015.1). Lineage (GTDB taxonomy): Bacteria > Bacteroidota > Bacteroidia > Bacteroidales > Bacteroidaceae > Physcousia. Next base: position 101,888 of record DCCS01000038.1, on the reverse strand, counting down.
CGAGGCTCAGGCTTACGAGCTGAGCCGCATGCTGAGTTACTCTGACAAGAAGGTGCAGACCCCCCTGGGCGTGGCCACGGCCAGCACCTACGATGACCAGGTGGTGCTGGCCACGGTGTTCCGCGCCGGACTGCCCCTGCACCAGGGCTTCCTCAATGTGTTTGACACGGCCGAGAACGCCTTTGTGAGCGCATACCGTTACTACAAGGACAAGGAGTGCCGCCAGGTGGATGTACACATCGAGTATATCGCGGCTCCCGACCTCACGGGCAAGACGCTCATGCTGGTGGACCCCATGCTGGCCACCGGCGAGAGCATGGAACTGGCCCTGAAAGCCTTTGAGACCATGGGGAAGCCCGCGCGCACGTTCATTGCCTGCGCCATCGCAAGCCGCCAGGGTGTGGAGCACATGGTGAAACTCTATGGTGACCGCGATGATGTGACACTCATCTGCGCCGCCATCGACGAGGAGCTCAACGAGCACTCCTACATCGTGCCCGGGCTGGGAGATGCCGGCGACCTGGCCTTCGGCGGCAAGATGTAAGGGCTTTCCTCTCACCCATGACAGGGGCCGCTTTCTCCGCATGCCCTCACTTCCCGCCGGCGGAGCGTGCGGGGAGACTGGTGTTCCCGTCCGAGATGTTCACACCGCCCCTGCCTCACTTCCCACGAAAAAAAGTAGGGAAGATGTCTCAATCTTCCCTCACTATCGACTTGCAGTCGTTTCTCAAGCCGGTGGCCCTGCTCAGATAAGCCTTGGCCACGCCAAACCTCAGGAACATGTCGAGCCGTACCGGCATGTGGTTGGCGTCGTCGGTGATGTAGAAGGTGATGACCTCCTTCTCCTTCTTGCCCTTGTACTCCACAAACGAGAAAATGAGGCACCGGTAGGTGACACCCGTGTTGCGCATGCGGAAATTCTTCTTGCCCCGATAGACAAGCGTGATGTCCTCCACCCCACGCCCGTCGGCCATGGGATACACGAGCCTGTCACCCTTTCTGAGTTTGCTCCCGTCCTGCGACCGCGCGCACAGCATGATGCTCATCATGTCGTAAACGGGCTTGGTGCCGCTGTGTGACGTGCGGCTCGTCTCGCCCCTGCGGTTCAGGTACTGTTGCCTGAGCGATACTCCCCCACCCTGGGGATAACTGTACCACACCTGGTCCACATAATACTTGCCGCCCTCGTTGGCGGCCTTCTTGTAGTACAGCGGACGCATGTCCTTGGAGAGCACACACTGCAGGGTGTCCCTCATCTGAAAGTAATGGTCGAGCCTCTTGCTGGTGCTTGTGAGCAGACTGCTCCTGTAGGCGTCCACTCCCTCCCAGCGCGCGTCACGCGTCTCAAGCCGTGCCGTGCCCGCACTCACCCACACGAACTTCCAGTTGAAATAGAGTTTGTACTCCAGTACCTCGCCACCCTGGAAGGCTGTGTTTGGCGTGCCGTGGTGTGCATGCGCGGCCATGGCGGCCGCCATGAAGACCACGAATGCCAGAGCCTGGGAAACACGTGTCCCGCCCTGTGTCCGACTCCTGTTTCTTTTCATAGCGTATGGTCTCATGCTTTAGAGTTTCGCGTCTGTTCACTTGCTTCTGCCCGGCTTCCGCTCCCGCGCCATCTCCCTGTCGCGCTCGGCGTTGCGGCTCTTCACAGTCTTCTGCTTGTCGGGCTTCTGCTTGGTGATGGCCGCCGGCTTCTGGCGCGTGAGTTCCACCGCGTGTATGTCCCAGTCCTGCCGCAAGTCCCACTGGGCCTTGAGCGGCAAGGGCTTGCCGAAGTAATACACCCGCTCGGGCTGCAGCTGCGCGTCATAGTCGCCCGTGTCCCACTGCCCGTTCCCGTTGGTGTCCACATAGCACCGCAAGTAGTAGTCTCCCGGCTTCATGTAGAAGAAGTCGGCATTGCCCTCCTTGTCGGCCCTCTGCTGTGCCACCACCTTGTCACTCTTGTTCAGGAGCTGCACCACGACCCCGGTGTCCTGGGCTATGACATGTATGAAGATAGACCCGTACTCCTCCAGGGCACGCACGCGGAACTCCTGCTTCACGTACTTTGACTCACGCCCGAGCACGCTCACCACGGCCGCCGTGTCCATCACCAGGCGATACTTCCTGCCAGGCTCCCACTCGGCGTACAGTGTGTAGGAGCTGACCGTGTGCCCGTTGGGCAGGAACAGGTAGGGCGCTGGCAGCCAGCTGGTGTCCCGCTGCACATAGAAATGCAGGCGTGTGCTGTCCACATCCCGTATGGGTTCCTTGGCCTGGTAGCGTATGTTCTGGTTGGGGTCGAGCAGGCTTGAAGGCTTGAATCCGGCCTCAAGCCACACGCGCGTGTAGGGATTCTCCTCGTGGGGCAGCGGCTTCTTGGCCTTCCTCTGCCTGCGTTCCCTGTCTTTCTGCCACGCCTCAGCCTGCTTGTCGCGCTCGGCTGCGATTTTGGCATAGGTCTTCTTGGGCGACAACTCGAGCGTGTCGGTGGTGGTGACCAGGTGCCCCAGCGTGTCGGTCTCCTGGTAGGTGTAGGCAAAAGCGAGCGTGTCCTGACGGTGGATGAGTGCCGTGTCGGTGACCCAGTAGGTGATGGTGTCGTTGTGTGCCGATGCGTCGGCCACCAGGCAGGACTCGTCGAAATTGAGCCCCCTGACCAGCGGCGCACTGTCCGACGGCGCGGTAAAATAGACAGTGAAACTATAGGGGTCGGGGTAGTCGGTCTTGAGCAGATGCCGCTCCTGCCCCTCCTCCAGGAAGGCGAGCAGCACCACGTCATCGGGTGTGTAATGTGTGTACGGCACCACGCGTATGGAGTCATACCAGACGCTGTCCCTCCACATGGTGTCCATGCGCACATCGGGATATTGGCCTGTCACATATACCGTGGTGTCAAAGGCCACACGCTCGTTCTTCTGGCTGAAGAGGAAGTCGCCGTCCTTGTCCTCAAGTGCCACCACGCGGTAGTGCCCGTCCCTCACACCCTTAACGGTGAAGCGCCCCTCTCCATTGGTGCGCGAGACACGCTGGAAGGGCCTGGTGCGGAAGAGCGAGTCGGCCCAGGTGCTGTCGGCCGGATAGAGTCCCACCATGATGCCCTTTATGGGTTCCAGGTCGGCGGCATTGAGCACACGTCCCGACACCTGCATGGTGTCGATGGTGCTGCCCGTGCTGAACGAGAAGGTGTACTGTCCCATGGGGTTGCCTTCGTTGTTGTCCTCGATGGCATCGCTGAAGTCGATGGTGTAGGTGGTGTTGGGCCTGAGAGAGTCATAGAGGTCCACTCTGACCCTCTTGCCGTCGGCGCGCACATTGGCGGCCTCCATCTGTGGTGGGGACACAATGACCTTCTCGTTGGCCTTCTCCAGTTTGATGTATTCGTCAAAGAGTATCTGCACCTTGCGCTTGCGCACGTTCACGGCTCCGTCGGCGGGGCTGCTGCCCACGACACGCGGGGGTGTCTCGTCAAACCGCCCTCCGTCGGGGCTGCCTATGCTGGCGCAAGCCGCTGTGACAAGCAGGGCAAGCAGGCAGAGCAGAAGGTTCTTCCTCTCCATCAAGCCTTTATCTGTTTTAATTGTTCTGAAGAAAGTGCACAGCCGTTGTCAAACAGCCGAGCAAACGTAAGATGGCACGACCATGAGACGGCACATCACTCCTTGTTCATCTTGAGTATCTCCTCGATGGTGTCGCGCTGGTTGCTCAGGCGGGGCACCTTGTGCTGCCCGCCCAGTTTCCCCTTTGCCTTGAGCCAGTCGTGGAACACGCCAGGCCTTGCCTTGACTATCTGCAGGGGCTGCAGGGTGATGTCCTTGTAACGCTTGGCCTCGTAGTCGGAGTTGACGTGTTGCAGCGCCTGGTCGAGCAGGCGGGCAAACTCGTCCAGGTCGTCCGGCTCCCGGCTGAACTCTATCAGCCACTGGTGGCGGCACTTCCCTCCGGCGTCCATATAGACAGGCGCAGCCGTATATTCCAGCACCTGGGCTCCCGTGGCGGCACAGGCGCATGCAAGCCCCCTCTCGGCATTATCGACAATGAGTTCCTCGCCGAAGGCGTTGATGAAGAAACGGGTGCGGCCCGTGATGACAAACTTGTAGGGGTCGCGCGAGGTGAAGCGAACCGTGTCACCGATAAGGTATCGCCACAGGCCGCTGCTGGTGCTGATGACCATGGCGTAGTTCTTGCCCGTCTGCACCTCCCACAGGGGAAGCACATCGGGGTCAGCCCCGCCATACTGGTCCATGGGGATGAACTCATAGAACACACCGTAGTCAACCATGAGGCTCATGCTTGGGTCGGCGGGGTCATCCTGCAGCCCGAAGAAGCCCTCCGAGGCATTGTACGTCTCCATGTAACTCATGTCGGGCTTGGCTATCAGCCTCTTGTACTGCTCGCGGTAAGGTGTAAAGGCCACACCGCCGTGGAAGAACACCTCCAGGTTGGGCCACACCTGCTCCAGCGTGCTTGCCCCGGCCTCTTCCAGCACACGCAGGAGCACCGAGAGCATCCACGAGGGCACGCCGCTCAGGTTTGTCACATTGGCGTGCCGGGCCTCACGGGCGATGCGCTCGCGCTTCTCCTCGAAGTCCGCAAGCAGGGCTGTCCGCTTGCAGGGCACGCGCACAAGGTTGACCAGGGGGTTGATGTTCTCGATGAGGATGGCACTGAGGTCTCCCACCAGGCTGTGCGGCAGGTTGTAGTTGGGCGCGTGGCTTCCGCCCAGGATGAGTGCCTTCCCGTCGAAGAGGCGGCTGTGGGGATGACGGGACAGGTACCACACCACGGCGTCGCGCCCGCCCGCGTAATGGGTGTCGTGCAGGCCGTCGCGGCTTACGGGTATGAACTTGCTCTTGTCGCTTGTGGTTCCGCTGGACTTGGCATAGAACTTCACCCGCCCTGGCCACAGGACATCGCGCTCGCCATGGCGCATGCGGTCGATATAGCCCTTGAGTTCCTCGTAACCGCTCACAGGGGTCTGGGCCGCGAACTGGCCGTATGTCATCTGGCTTGAATAGCCGTGCGCGTGTCCCCACTCGGTATCTGACGCACGTGTGAGGAGATGCTCCAGGACACGCTCCTGCAGGCTCCGCGCCCGGCCCTCGTAGAGTCCGAGCTGCCGGAGCCGGGGGTTGAAGAACGGCCTTATGATACCCGTCAGACTCATTGCTGTGCCTCCTTTCCTTTCTTCTTCTGCAGTGCCTCCTGCAGTTTCTTGTCCTTCCTGATGTGCGCGAGCGCGCTCTTGCTGGCCACCTGGTGGCTCTCTTTCTTGGAGAAACCCGTGCCCCTTCCACACTCGATGCCGCTGACGAGCGCTCGGGTGCGGAACACAGGCGAGCCCGACGAGTCGCGCTCCTCGGACACGAGTTCGTACTCCAGTGTAAGATGGCGTTTCTGGGTCCACTCCAGGAGCTTGCTCTTGAAGTTCGCCTCCTGGTAAGCAACCTTGTCGAGGTCAATCAGGCGGTTTATGACGCGCCTCTCCACAAAGTGCCGGCAGGCACCGTATCCACGGTCAAGATATATCGCCCCCATCAGCGCCTCGAAGGCATTGCCCGCCATGTAGCTGTTGTGCTGGCACACGCGCCCCTGGTACTGCACCAGCTTGTCCAGCCCCATCTGCACGGCAAGCAGTCCCAGCGTCTCGCGCTTGACTATCTTGCTGCGCGCGGTGGTGAGAAACCCCTCACGCTTGCCTGGGAAGTGCCTGTAGACAATCTCGCCCACGACCGCGCCAAGTACCGCATCGCCCAGGAACTCCAGCCGCTCGTTGTTGAGGGGCTTCTCGCCCTCGACGTTCATGCCCAGGCTCTTGTGCATGAGGGCCTGGCGGTAATACTGAATATGCCTGGGATAGAACCCCAGCATGGAATAAAAAGAGCGATAAAGCTCCCTGTCCCTGCGGAAGGGGAGCCTTATCGCTTCGATGAGGTCTCTTGTGCGCACTACGCAAGCGTGTTACTCGGCATACTTCTTGAAGATGACGCAGGCGTTGTGGCCACCAAAGCCAAACGTGTTGCTCAGGGCGGCACGCACGGTGCGCTTCTGTGCCTTGTTGAAGGTGAAATTCAACTTGTAGTCGATTTCCGGGTCATCGTCTCCCTCCTCGTGGTTGATGGTGGGAGGCACCACATCGTCCTGCACGGCAAGCACACTCACCATTGCCTCCAGCGCGCCGGCCGCGCCGAGCAGATGACCCGTCATGGACTTGGTGCTGCTGATGTTGAGTTCATAGGCGTGCGCTCCGAAAACGGCCTGGATGGCCTTCACCTCCGAGATGTCGCCCACTGGGGTGGACGTTCCATGCACGTTGATGTAGTCGATGTCACCGGGCTTCATGTCCGCGTCGTCCAGCGCGTTCTCCATCACGAGCCTGGCTCCCAGCCCTTCGGGGTGGGAAGCTGTGATGTGGTAGGCATCGGCACTCATTCCCGCGCCTGCCATCTCGGCGTATATCTTCGCCCCGCGCGCCTTGGCGTGCTCCAGTTCCTCCAGTATGAGGCAGGCCGCACCCTCGCCCATGACGAAACCATCGCGGCTTGCGCTGAAGGGACGGCTGGCACCGGCGGGGTCGTCATTGCGCGTGCTCAGGGCGTGCATGGCGTTGAAGCCGCCCACCCCGCAGGGGATGATGGCAGCCTCAGACCCGCCGCTCACAATCATGTCGGCCTTGCCCAGGCGGATGAGGTTGAACGCGTCGGCCAGCGCGTTGCTCGAAGAGGCGCAGGCGCTGGAGGTGATGTAATTGGGGCCGTGGAGCCCGTACTTGATGCTGATTTGTCCGGCACAGATGTCGGCAATCATCTTAGGCACAAAGAAGGGGCTGAACTTGGGGCCGAGGGTGTCCTTATGCAAAGCATAGTTGGTAATCTCGTCCTCGAAGGTCTTCATCCCGCCGATACCGACACCAAACACCACACCCACGCGGTTCTTGTCTGTCGAGTCCAGGTTGACGGCACAGTCGTCCATGGCCATGCCGGCCGCCGCCATGGCATAGTGGCAGTATGGATCCATCTTGCGGGCTTCCTTGCGGTCAATGAAGTCCTCGGCCTTGAATCCCTTGAGCTCGCAGGCAAACTGCGTCTTGAACAGGCTGGTGTCGAAATGCGTGATGGGCGCGGCACCGCTCACGCCATCAAGCAACTTCCGCCACGTCTCGGCAGCCGAGTTGCCCAGGGGGCTCACAGCACCGATGCCTGTCACTACTACTCTCTTCAACTCCATTATTATATAAGGAATTAAGTGGGCGGGGAAACAAGGGGATTACTTTCCCTGGTTCTCCTCGATGTATGCGATAGCGTCGGCCACGGTAGAGATGTGCTCTGCCTTGTCGTCGGGGATGTTGATATCGAATGCCTTCTCAAACTCCATGATGAGCTCCACAGTGTCCAGAGAGTCAGCACCGAGGTCATTGGTGAAGGATGCCTCCGGGGTCACATCGGCAGCGTCAACGCCCAACTTGTCCACAATAATCTCTTTTACTTTTGCTTCAATTTCAGATTCAGACATGAAAGTATCTTTTTTGTTAATGAATAAATTATCCTGTCTCTCGTTTCGGCTTGCAAAGTAAATACAAATTACCCAACCACGCAACTATTAGAGCCAAAAAGTTACCGCACACTGCACAAACGTGTCCGTTTTGTGCAGTTTTATGAGATGGCACGCATGGTTTCCCTACCCCACGCCAGTCATTTCTCCCGCTTACGGCTCCCGTTTTGCGCCCTGTGTGCGGGGCAGCCCCGCCAGCACCTTGCGGCGCATGCCACGCAGGGTCAGCACAAAGGTGGGCACCAGGAAGAGGTCGGCGGAGAGCCAGGCGGAAGGGTCGCCCCAGCACACGCCCGCAAAGCCAAAGGCGGGCACCAGGTACACGCTCACGAGCATGCGCGCAAGCAGCTCGTTCACACCGCTGAGCATGGCCACCTTGGTGAAGCCTATGCTCTGGAGCGAGTAGCGGAACACCACCAGCACGCCAAGCACGGGATAGCAGAGCGAGGTGACACGCATGAAATGCTGGCTGTGCGCCAGGATGTCGGTCTCGCCATAGCCCACGAAACAGGCGGTGATGTCCCAGGAGAACGGCCACAGCACGGCCACGCAGAAGACGCAATAAACGAGCATCATGCCCAGCGAGGAGAGGATGCCGTGGCGTATGCGGTCGAGGTAGTGGACGGCCTGCGCGGCCGTCTCCGCCACGCGGGCCGCGCCACGGTTCTGGCCGCAGTAGGTGGCCAGGGCCACGCCCAGGTTCTCAAGCACGCAGATGAAGCAGGCCTTGATGCGCATGGCGGTGGTGAAGGCTGCCACGCACACGGTGCCCAACCCGTTGTTGGCACTCTGCAGCATGATGCTTCCTATGGCAGTGATGCTGAACTGCAGCCCCATGGGGATGCCGCTGCCCAGCAGGGTGTCCATGTGCCTCACGTTGGGCACGCTGCGCATGAAGCCCTCCAGCACATCCACCCTGGACAGGCTGCGGACAGCTATGGCACACCCCACCGCCATGGAGAGAGCCGTGGCTATGGCCGCCCCGGCCACGCCCCAGCCCAGCAGCAGGATGGCCACCAGGTCGCCGCCCACGTTGAGCACCGAGGTGGAGAGCAGGATGTAGAAGGGGGTGCGGCTGTCACCCAGGGCGCGCAGCACGCTGAGCAGCACGTTGAGCAGCAGCATGACGGGGATGCTCAGGAAGGTGCAGAGCAGATAGGCATAGGCATCGGGCATGATTGCCCGGGGAGTCTGCATCCACCCAAGGATGGAGCGGCACAGCAGCGCGCTGCCAATGGTGAGCACGACCGACACGCCCGCCGAGAGCAGCAGGGCGTTATACACATAGGAGCGCATGCGCCCATACTCGCGTGCCCCGAAACTCTGTGCCACGGGTATGCCCATACCGCCGGCCAGCCCCGTGCAGAACCCCAGGATGAGGAACAGCACCGAACTGCTGGCCCCCACGCCCGCAAGGGCGGTGGTGCCCAGGAACTGTCCCACGATGGCGGCGTCGACCAGGGAATAGAACTGCTGCAGGAGGTTGCCACCGAGCAGGGGCAGCGCAAAGGCAAGAATCAGAGGGGCAGGCCGCCCCACGGTCATATCTTTCGTCATAACTGTCCTGTCGCTGTCAAGTGCCACGCCCCGGCACGAGCGCACGTCATGCGGGGCTTTTCGCTTTCCGGGTGCAAAGTTACGGGTTTGTGGCACACGCCGGATGTCCCCGCCCGTATTTTTGCAAAAAGGCACGACATGCGCGCCAATCACGCGTCCTGTAACACGCATGCCCATGCATTGACCAACGCATGCGGCTGCATCGGCCAACGCATGCGGCTGCGATAGCCAACGTGGCGGCATGCGTTTGACCATCCAGCCCAGCCCAGGCGAATGGCACAGCATCATCCATCCTTCGCTGCACTTGCATGGCAGAGGCGGAAGATCACACCGCGCGCGTGCGCGTAGTATAATATAAGGAGTTTTACTGCCTGTCTGGCTTCCGCCTGCCTAACGCCTGCGCTTGCCAAAGAGGTCTTTCATCCCGTCGAGGTCAAAGCCCAGCGAGAAGCGCATGGTCTGGTCAAGGGGGTTGGTCTGGCTGGTGCTGAACACATACGCGGCATCTACCGTGAACACGCTCATGTGGAAACCCGCACCCACGGTGAAATACTTGCGGTTGCCCTTGTTGGCAGCCTCGTGATGATAGCCGCCACGCAGCATGAAGCGGTCATTGTAAGTATATTCGCATCCCAGGCTCCACTGTATCTCCTGCATCTCCTCCTTGAACCCGTTGGGGGCATCGTGGAAACTCTTGAAGATACCCGCGATGGGCGACACGTCGTAATATTCCTTCTGCACGCGGTCGTCGTAGTCGGTCTCGCTCTCTCCATGCTCGGTGTCCTGCTTGGGATAGGTGGGCACCAGGAGCTTGTTGGCATCCACGGCCACGCTGAACTTGTTGTACTCGTTGAAGGGGACGGTCATGTTCATGCCCAGGCGCAGGTTGGTGGGAATGAACTCCGAGTTGTCGTCACCGCCATAGGATATCTTGCTGCCAATGTTGTTGATGTTCAGCCCCCAGCCGAAACTGCACTCGCGGCTACCCATCATGAAATAACCCAGGCGGTAGAGGGCAATGTCGGCGGCGAAAGCCTTTCCCGGTTTGCTCTCGGCCGTGTAGTCATATCTTATGTCGGAGAAGATGAAGCGCATGTTTACAGCCATCGAGAACCGCTCGCTGAGCATACGGCTGTAGCCGGCATCAACAGCGAACTCATAGGGGTTGATGGTCATGTCGTCCATGTCGCTGAGGAACACCTCGCCCAGACTGAAGAAGCGCAGAGAGGCACTCACGGCCGAGTAGTCGCCTATGCGGTAGAAGCCGGCGAGGTTGGCCAGGTTGATGTCGTTGACCAACTTGCGCAGCCAGGGCGTGTAACTCACCCCCACCCCAGCACGGGCGATGTTGAAGGGGTACTTGGCCGGGTTCCAGTACTGCGCGTTCACGTCTGCCTCGGTGGCCGCGCCCACATCGCCCAAAGCACCCGCACGGGCATCGGGAGCGATGGAGAGGGAGGTGACACTGGTGCGCACGGGGTTGAACATGTTGTTCTTGTAACTGTCCCCGTCATCGGAGAGGACGGGAAGAGCCACCGCCGCACACAGCCACAGCACGCATGTCCTATATGGAAACTTCAACTTCATACACTTATATAAACCGCGCAAAGGGGTCATTTATTGTTTATGACCACTATTTTTTGTGTCTTCGACACATAGTCGCTCTCACCGCTGCGCATCCTGCAGCGGTAGAAATAGACACCTGTGGGGAGACGGCCTTCGCTGCCAGAGGAGAGATCCCAGGGTATGGAGTACTGACCGGTGGGGCTGCTGCCCGTCCGGGTGGTGCTCCACAGGCATCGGCCCGCAAAATCATAGACATCCAGGGTAAACTGGCACTCGCTTCCCGGCAGGTCATAGGAGACCAGGAAGGTAGTGCCGGTGACCGCCGGGTTCTGGCTGGCGGTAAGGCTGAGCAGCGAGGGCTTCAGGCTGGGGTTGACACGGAACGTGAGCGTGGTGCTGCTCATGTTGTTGAGCACGTCCCAGCCCCTGAAGGTGAGGTTGTGTTCGCCCGCCTCGAGCGCGGGGAGCGTGAAAGCCACCGAGCCGCGCGTGTAGTCGCCAAACTCGCGCGCGAAGTGGTCGTTGAGGTCATAGGTCATGTCGGCGCGCCCGTCAACCACCAGGGAAAGGTTGTGCCCCACACCTGTGCCACTCACATTCACACCGCTCGCGTCCTCCAGCCGGGCCACGAAGTAGGGGGTGGCGTTGACCACGTCGCCGTCCTGGAAATCCTCGTCGTTGAGCCACGCTGTGATGGCCGGCCCGATGGTGTCGGCATCCAGTTCGCCATCCACACCGCCCAGGGTGAACTGCTCACAATAGCCATTGGCCTCCCTGCGCGTGCCCATGTCGATGGCATAGAACACAAAACGTCCCGAGGCGTTGCTGTAACTGATGTCCACGGGAATCACCGTCTCCAGGGAGAAGCGTCCGCCGCGCACGCTGTCCTGTGACACGAAGAGCACCGAGGTGCGGTCCTTATAGGTGAAAGGGCTCTTGGCTCCGGCATTGTTGCGGCAGGTGACGGTCACCTGGCTGTCGAAGAGGCGGGAGGTGAGCACACCCTGGAAATCCCTCACCTCATTGTTCCCGGCATCCTGCACATGCCCGGCCAATTTCACGCGCTGACCGGCACGCAGAGGCACAGAGGCTCCCGAAGCCAGCGGAACACCCGCAATGCTGTCAAGCACCACCCTGAGCGAGGGCTGGGTGACAGCCAGGGCCGGGTCGCCCAACAAGGCATAATGCAGTTTGTTTTCGAGATACTGGCTCCTGGAGCTCTCCTGCATGACGATATTCATCTTGGCCAGGCGCACGGCATCGCCCACGCGCAAGGGATTGCCCTGGCTGTCGCGGGAGAAGAGATATTTCATGAAATACTTGTTCATGAGCAAATTCTGCGTGGAGTACACCGTGCGCGTGGTGCCATAGAAAGCCAGGGCCCCACCCTGGGCATTGAGCACGGCCTGCTCGCCGATGTTGGCGGTCTGCCCGTCAAAGGGCATCACGTCGCACGCCGCTGTGACCCACAGGGGCAAGTTCTGGCCCCGCGCACTGGAGAAATCCTCGGTCTGGAGCACGAACTCGTGGCTGAGGCAGTAAGTGGCAGCATGGCCGGTGTAGTTCATGACCAGAGCCCCCTCCCCCATCTGGCGGCGCAGCAGGCTGGTAATTTCGGGATAGGTGTTGCTCTTGATGGTGCTCACGCGCTGATAGGCATCCCAATACACCTTATGCACCTCGGTTCCCGGACAGCCCAGGCGCACCTGTTCGGCCACCTCGTCGGCACTGCTCATGTGGCTGTTCTGGTCACCGTCGTCGCCGAGCACAAAGACGAGGTTCTTCCACGCCCCGGCGTTGGAGCGGCTCATAAAAGCGATGCACTTGTCCACCATCGCACGTGCTTCGGCCTGCGTGGTCACGGGAAAGCGCCCCACGCCCAGGTCGGTCTTCTCCAGGATGGGGCTCACGCCCTCACCGTCATCAAGCAGTCCAAAGTAGTCCTCCATCACATAGCACCTTGTGTCGCTGAAGCTGTTCTCGCTCTCGTAGCAAAGCAGATAGTCATCGGCCGAATGGGACTTCCATGTGGTGGAGAGCATGCGATTGTCCCACGCGCAGTCGCCCATGAGAAGCAGGTAGCGTGGAGCCCGCGCATCGGTTGTGGCACGGTCGTAAAGCATTTTCATGAAGCGGCGGTAGGCGGTGGCATCAGGAGTCCCGCTGGAGAACTCATTGTAAATCTGGTCGGCACGGAACACGCCCACACGCAGCCCGTCGTACCTGGCATGCGCGTCGGCCAGCCTCTGCGCCTCGCCCAGCAATTTGCCGCTGGACGGGACGATGATGACCATGTCGAGGCTGTCGGTGGCATGCAAATCCTGATTGGCCACCTCGCCCTGATAAGCGGGTTCGGGAAAGGAATGGCTGGTGTCAAAGGCCACATAGCGAGCCGAGGGGGCGTCCACGGTGGCCGTGGCAGTCTGGTCACCAGCCGCCACAAGTTCTACCAGCGCACCGCGACTGCGTGCGGCATCGACACGCAGCAACCTCGTGGAGGCGGGGGCACACTTGATGGTGAACGTGCATGGAGACTGCTGGCCGGAAGGAGCCGAGAAGGCCACATAGCCCGAAGAAGAAGGCACACTGATGCGACGGCGGTAATGCAGGGCCAGATAGTCAAGCCGTGCGTCGTGGCCTGCCGTGCTGGTGAGCCGCACTGACCACACGCTGCCCGTGGAATGCGCACCCACATCATAAGTTCCTGCCGCACCGGTGCCATAGGTGTACTCGGAAAGCCCGCTCATGGAAAGAGTCGCCACATCGTGTCCGTTCACGCTGGCCTGTACCTGTGTCGGTTTCTTATGGCCTGCTGTAAAAGCCACCGTGAGCCGCTCGTCACCATCGGAGTCGGTAGTGGAAAGGGTGTAGGTGTGGCTGTTGCCGCTGGCATAGTTGGTGCCGTCATACAGGTTGCGCCCCCCCGAGAACCACGCGAACTCGTCCCTTTCGTACAGGGTGTGGCCCGTGAAGGTACTCACTTGGCCTTTGGAGGGCGAGGCCGCCACCGTGGGGAGTGTCTCAAGCGTGGCAGGAGTTCCGCCCTCGGTGAGGAAATAACATGACTGAGTGGCATACTCGTTGAAGACACGGGTGTTCCCGTCCCAGTACACCAGGCCGTTTGCCCAAAACAGCCAGGTGTCATCATCCTGTCTGTAGAGGGGAATCTCCTGCAGGTCATCATAATCGGAATCGGCCTGTATAAGTTCTTTCTGGCGATAGCCGCCGTAGCCATAGAGGCGAACCTTGTCGGGGTCGGCAAAACCCATGCGCCGCAACCGCGCCCTGGTAAGCGCATAGACTCCATCCTCGGTGACACTGATTTTCACCCAGCGGCCATCCTTGAGCACAGAATGGGCGGCATAGCGGGTGCCTGACCCGCCTGTGGTTTGGGACTTGCGGCGTGAGGCGGGCTTGGGCGTGGGGGTGATGGTGACGCGGGCGGATATGAGCTTCAAGTACTTGCCCCCCTTGCGTATGATGGGCACGAACGAGATATCCAGCACGCCCACTTTGCGCTGCACGCCCACAAAGGTGCTCACCGAGATGTGGTCATCCACCAAAGAGTCAAAGCGCTCCGCTACCATCGACTCGTCCCGTGTGAGCGGCACATACTCGGGATATTCGAGCGACACCGCATAGTCATAATTCCTGTAATCGGACTCCAGGGGAATGACCTCGGTATAGCGAGGCAGCACCGAGTCGATGCGCAACTCGTTCCAATCCAATCGGGTAAAGTCGGTGCTGATATCCCTGCCTCCCCCATGCGGGAAGGCGGCCATTGCCCTGCCCACTCCCGACATCATTGCCAGGAGTGTCAGACATGCAATTTTGAAGTGTCTTCTCATTTTCCTTTGTTTCTTCTGTTGGGGAACTTCTGCCTCCCGAGGCGCGACCGGCAATATCCCATCATGCCCGCCCTGTTCCAAGTTTCTGCCGGCAGCAGCACGCCAGCCCGTTCCAGTCACGCCTTCCGGACATGGAGGCATGTCGCCCATGCAGGGTCATCTCACATGGAAGTCCAGCAGGAGCTTGTCTTCAAGGTATCCCTGCAGGTGGTCGTCAACATGTACTGCCCCCACACCTGCCGGAGTGCCTGTGAAGATGATGTCACCCGTCTTGAGCATGAAGAACTGGCTTAGGTAACTGATGATCTTGTCCACGCCGTGCAACATGTCGCCCGTATACCCACGTTGTACCGTGTGCCCGTTGATGTCGAGATGAAAATGCAAGTCCTGCACCTCACCAACCCCTGCGAGAGGTGTCCATGTGCCTATCACGGCACTGCCGTCGAACCCCTTGCTGAGTTCCCAGGGCAGACCAGCCTTGCGCAACTTGCACTGCAGGTCTCTGGCTGTAAAGTCAATGCCCACTGTGACCTCGTCGTAATACCTGTGGGCAAACCGCTCGGGAATGCTTCTCCCCAGATGGTTTACGCGCACCACCAACTCTGTCTCGTACTCGCATTGCTGTGTATAATGTGGGACGAAAAACGGCTTCCCTCCCGTGAGCAGAGACGAGTCGGCCTTGGTGAAAACGACCGGATCCTTATATATTAACGTGTCTTGGAGCTCTTTATTGTGCTCCAGGTAGTTCATTCCTATCCCGAATATCTTCATTTCCTGCAACAAAGCGATGTTCACTAAAAACAGCCACTCTTCCGAGACAAGCCACACGCCAAGTCAAGCATGCCGTCCAGGTCATCCCAGACAAAGAGGACAAAGACGAGGAGAAAGAACGCCATCACCCACGCGAGAAAAGCCATCCTCCATGCCACCGGGGCGGGCAGCGCGGTGCGGAGTGTGCTACAGCCCCGCTCACGGGACATGCTGCCCCCGTCCTCCAAAGCAGGGCAAAGATAAAAAGAAAAGTGGAATTCCCGAATGGGAACCCCACTTTTTATCACAATGCTGCAACTTGCGCCGAGTTATTCGGCATGCAGGGTGAAACGCTTGAAGTCCGTCACAGTCAGCCCCTTCTGCACTGAGTCCAGATAAGAGGCCACGGTGAGGTTCTTGTCCCAGATATACTCCTGACTCAGGAGGCAGTTCTCCTTGAGGAACTTGTTGAGACGTCCCTTGGCGATGTTCTGAACCATGGCTTCGGGCAGATTGTGTGACTTCTCCTCTGAAACCTGGGCGATGATGGCCTTGGCACGCTCCACATCCTCGGCTGTAATCCAGCCCTTGGCGATGTTGCTCTCCATGTGCTCCTCGCTGTTGACCAGCGCGGGGTTGATGCCTGCCTTCTTCAGGGCATTCTCCACAGCCTTCTGTACCTGCTCGGCCTTGGTCTTCTCGATTGCCACAGCAATCTCGTTGTCCTTGACTTCCTGGGGAACACCGCTCTCGTCAATGGCCACAGGAGCGGCACTGGCAATCTGCATGGCCACATTCCTGCCCACGGTCTCGTCGGCAACTGGCGCGCTGAGAGCTACCATGGCACACAGACCGTTACGGTTCATGTGGTTATAAGTGTAAATGTTGTTGCTCTCGATATAAGAATAGCCGTCCAGTTCCATCTTTTCGCCCGTGATGCCACTGCGCGCCGTCACGGCATCTGACACAGTGCCATCGCCCATTGGCAGAGCCTTCACTTCGTCAAGTGACTTGCACTTATGGGCTACAGCCGCATCCAGAATCTGCTGTGTGAGAGCTACGAAGTCAGCGTTGTTGGCCACGAAATCGGTCTCGCACTTGAGGGCGATGATTGCGCCGAAGCCATCTGCCGCCTTCACAAGCACACAACCCTCGGCCGCCTCGCGGTCACTGCGTTTCGCAGCCACAGCCTGACCCTTCTTGCGCAGGTAAGCCACCGCGCCGTCCATGTCGTCCGACTCGGCCAAAGCCTTCTTGCAGTCCGACAAGCCTGCCCCGGTCATCTCGCGGAGCTTCTTGATATCGGTCATTGTAACATTCATTGTTCTTCTCTTGTTTTTGTTAATGACAAATGTTGGGATTCACCTTTATGCCTGCTCTGTCTCGGAAGCCTCGGCCTCCTCCTCGCGGGCCTTTCCGCTGTGACGTCCCTTTTTGACAGGCTGGTCTTCCTGCTGCGAGGCTGCTTCGGCATCAGCCTTCTCGTACTTCCTCTCTTCGAGACCCTCTGCAATTGCGGCGCAACAAGCCTCGAGAATCACCTCGATGCTCTTGTTCGCATCATCGTTTGCGGGAATCACGAAATCTATATTGTCGGGGTTGGAGTTGGTGTCCACGATACCGAACACGGGGATACCCAGGCGGTTGGCCTCGCGCACGGCAATCTGCTCCTTGAGCACGTCTACCACAAAGAGGGCTGCGGGCAGACGGTTGAGGTCTGCGATAGAACCAAGGTTCTTCTCCAACTTTGCACGCTGGCGGCTTATCTGCAGTATCTCGCGCTTGCTCAGGTTGCTGTATGTGCCATCTGCAGTAAGCTTGTCAATGTTGGCCATCTTCTTCACAGCCTTGCGGATTGTGGGAAAATTGGTCAACATGCCGCCAGGCCAGCGCTCTATCACATAGGGCATGTTCACAGAGGCAGCCTTCTCGGCCACACACTGCTTCGCCTGCTTCTTGGTGGCCACAAACAGAATCCTCTTGCCGCTCTTTGCTATCTGCTTCAACGCTTCGGCCGCTTCATCAATCTTTGCTACGGTCTTGTGAAGGTCGATGATGTGAATACCGTTGCGCTCCATGAAGATATAGGGAGCCATAGCAGGATTCCACTTTCTCTTGAGGTGGCCAAAGTGACAGCCTGCCTCCAGCAGAGTCTCAAAATTTGTTCTTGACATTTTTCTTGTTGTTGATATGTTGTTTACTTTCCTCTTAATTCCTCCGGACTTTTTCCGGCTTTCCCACAGCCTTCCGCCCCTGGGCGGCGCAAGCCGGGGAAAAGCCTTTGTGTCTGGCGGGCGAACCAATCTGCAAGTAGTCCTGGATTCCCTTTATGCCATATTATATAATGTTTAAGGGATACCCTGTGAGGCTGTCGCCAACGGGAGTCAGGCAGA
This sequence comes from Prevotellaceae bacterium UBA1075, assembly GCA_002316015.1. Lineage (GTDB taxonomy): Bacteria > Bacteroidota > Bacteroidia > Bacteroidales > Bacteroidaceae > Physcousia. The sequence goes on along the minus strand of DCCS01000038.1, from coordinate 84,238 downwards.
TTTGGATGCTAAACATGAGTGCCACATGCCATGTCGCCTCACGCGACGCGAGCTTTCAGGCACCCTCCTGCAAGAGTTGGGATGTCAACGCTTGCTGAACTGGAAGCGGCGGCGTGCCTTGGGACGTCCCGGCTTCTTGCGCTCGACTGCACGGCTGTCACGGGTCACGAAGCCCTCCGCACGCAGAGCTTTCTTGTCCTCGGCATTGATTTTCACGAGTGCGCGGGCGATAGCCAGGCGCAGAGCCTGTGACTGGCCTGTGTAGCCGCCCCCGAAGAGATTCACCTTTATGTCATATTTCTCGGCCACCTCGAGCAGATTCAGAGGCTGCTTGACCACATACTGGAGGATTGTGCTGGGGAAATACTGCTCCAGTGCACGCTTGTTGATGGTGATGTTGCCAGAACCCTCGGCCACATATACACGCGCTACCGCGCTCTTGCGGCGGCCAACTGCATTTGCTATATACTTACTTTCCATCTCTTGTCTTACTTATAGAGGTTAATATCAATGGCCTTGGGGCTCTGTGCCTCGTGCTTGTGCTCAGCACCGCCGTACACATAGAGGTTACCCAACAAACGATTTGACAACTTGTTCTTAGGCAGCATTCCCTTCACCACTTTGTGAATCAGCTTGTCAGCACCATTGGGCTTGGCCAGGATGCTGGCAGGTGTAGCCTTGCGCTGACCACCAGGATAACCAGTATAAGAAAGATACACGCGGTCGGCCATCTTGTTGCCGGTGAGGCGGATCTTGTCGGCATTCACGACAATCACATTGTCCCCACAGTCCACATGGGGAGTGAACTCGGGCTTATACTTGCCCCTAAGCAGTTTGGCCACCCTGGTGCACAAGCGGCCGAGCACTTGGTCTGTGGCATCCACCACCACCCATTCCTTCTTGGCTGTCGCCTTGTTGATAGAGATGGTCTTGTAACTTAAAGTATTCATTCTGTTTGATTTTGCTCTTGATTCTGTTTGTTACTGTTCACTTTCTCAACCCGATTCACGAACCACCTTCCCGGCCAAAGGAGAGGCTATCCACACGAGCCGTGAGGGCACATTACTTGCCCTCTTGATAATAATCGGCGTGCAAAGGTATCACTTTTTCACAGAACAGCAAGCATTTCCTGTTACTTTTTTCTGGGTTTTCCATTGAACCTCACACCCTTACCCTGTCAAAGAGCACGGGAGAAGAGGGAAAACACGCTCGTCCCACTCTCCCACATGCCCTGAAGGACGATCCCAGGGGGGGGGTGAGGCACACACCCTCACATGCTTATCCCGACAGATGTGGTCACAACTCAACGTAGGGCTGTAGGCGGTCAATGTCCTTCTGTACAAACTCCTCCAGTTGCAACAGTTCGCCCAGAGAACGGAACTCGCCCTTGTCGCGCCGATGCTCATAGATGGCACGCGCTTGATAGAAACTGATGTAGGGATGCCTGCGCATGGCCTGCACGGACGCACGGTTGATGTTGACCTTGCGTGTGTGCGTGTGTGTGAGGCAAAACCAGTCAAGCACATCATCGGGCAGGGTGCACGACTCCATCACCTGCTCCACGCTGACAAATCCCCCCAGACTCTCACGATAGCGCACTATCTGGCGCGCGCGGTAGGAAGCGATGCCCGGTATCTTCTTCAGTTGGTTGGTGTCGGCCTCATTGAGATCCACTTGCACCAGGCTTTTGTACTTTTCGGGATAGAGAACAGTGTCCCTGGGGGCGACCGGCACGACATCGCCAACAACTGCGCCTGAAGAGGCGGAGTGCTGGGAATCAGGCCTGCGGTCTTCTCCATTCCCTGAACTACAGCTCCGTCCGCGTTCTCGCGCAGATGCTGCAACCGCCTCGGAGTCTATATATTGGAACCGTTCTGCGATGCGAATCATCGGGGAAAGCCGTGTCCACACCTCGTTGGTCATGCCTGGAAGGCGAGCAAAGTCCTCGGGTGTGTGGTAGCGGCCGCGCTTGGCCCTGTAACGATAAATGGCGCGCACCTGCCAAGGCGCGAGTCCAAGGCGCAGGAGTTGGGTGCTGTCGGCCGTGTTCGGGTCAAAGGGGAAAGTTTCCACTGGAGTCTCCTCTGTAGAATAAATGTATGTTCTCGTCTTGCCACGTGCCGTGCGCGACGCTCTCCGCACCTCCTTTTCGCCATGCTTCCCAACGTGCTTTCCGTCAACTGCGCCTTCACCAGGTTCCACCCACGTATATACAAAAAAGCCCAAAACGATGAACATGAGCACCCACTCAAGCACCAGGAGCGCGCGTCGGTCGGCATTGGAAAGAAAAGGAAGCCTACGCATCAGCCCACCAATTCGTGCACGAAGATTGAGGCGATGGCTACGGGCACCACATAGCGCACCAGGAAAATATAGGCATGAAGGAAGCGAAAATGCAGTTTCCCGCCATTTGTCACCTCGCTCTCCACCAATCTGCGGTCAAGCCGCCAACCTACGAACAGGCAGATGACAATGCCACCCAGCGGCAGGATAAGTTTGGAGGAGACAAAGTCAAAGAGCTCAAACACCGTCATTCCGAACATGTGGAAATCGGATAGCGCGCCAAAGGACAGCGCACACAAGCAGGATAGAGCCATGCACGAGCAGGACACCCACGTGGCCGCCTTACGACGGGACATGCCCGTGGCCTCAACCAGATAAGCCGTGACTGGCTCGTGCAAGGACATGGCACTGGTGAGAGCCGCCAGGATAAGCAACATATAGAAGAGGCCGCTGAAGACGTAGCCTGCCACGGGTACCGAACGGAAGGCGATGTTGAACACGTTGGGCAGCGTCTGAAACACCAGTCCAGGGCCGGCGTTCACTGCGGCTCCATCCACGCTGAACACGGCGGGGAAAATAATGAAACCGCTCAGCACAGCCACGAAAGTGTCGATGGCACACACACTGAAGACAACCTTGGGCAGATTGGTCTCTACTTTGAAATAGGAGGCATAGGTGCACAGGCACCCCATGGCAAGGCTCAGCGAAAAGAAGGCCTGTCCCATGGCACTCAGCACCACATCGCCCGTAATCTTGCTGAAGTCGGGTTCCAACAGGAAGGCAAGTCCCTGGGCCGACCCCGGCATTCCCAACGAGCACAGAACCAGTATGACTATGATGAGCAGGAGCATGGGCATGAGCACCTTGGAAAAACGTTCAATACCCGACTGCACCCCCCGCACTATCACAGCATGGGTGACGGCCATGAAAACCGAAGCGCACAGGATGGGCTTCCAAGGATTGGACACGAAACTGTTGAAGAAGCCGACGTAGTCACGGTCGACAAGCAGATTGCCCATGAGCGACTCAACCATATAGTAGAGTGTCCATCCGCTTATTATAATATAATATGAGAAGATGAGGAAGGCCACAAACACACCCTCCACGCCTCCTATGCGCCACCAGGTACCTGGAGCCAGTTTGGAAAAGGCGGTTATGGTGTTGGCATGCGTGTGCCTGCCGATGAGGAATTCGCTCAGCATGACCGGCATGCCCACCAGCACCACACACAGCAGATATACCAGGATGAAAGCCGCGCCACCATTGTTGCCCACTTCGGTAGGGAACCGCCACACATTGCCCAGTCCTACCGCGCTGCCCGCCGCCGCGAAAACCACGCCGAGCTTGCTGCCAAAGTTTTTCCTTTCATTGTCCATATGTCTCTATCGCTTGGTCACTGTGGCACTTGCCCCAGAGTGTTGAAGGCTTATGTCCACAGTGGCACTCTGTTTATCCCTGTCTCATCTGATTACCCTATCAACTGGTTGAGGAAAACAGCCCCCATGCCTACTGGAGCCACCCAGCGGATAAGGAAGAGCACGACACGCGCAGCATGTTTCCACACGGTTCCGCCATTGGTCAACTCGGCCAGGGTCAGATTCTTGTCCAGGTACCAGCCGACGAACACGGTGATGAGAATGCCGCCCAGAGGCATCATGAACTTCGCCGTGACGAAGTCAAACAGGTCAAAGAACCCCATGCCGAACAGTTTGACGCCTGACCAAGCGCCGAAGGAGAGCGAGCATGCCGTGCCAAGCAGCATGGCTACGGCCGTGACTATGACGGTCGATAGCCGGCGGCTCACATGGTAGTTCTCGTGGATGAAGGCAGTGGCTATCTCGTTCATCGAGATGCTGCTGGTCAACGCGGCCAGAAGCAGCAGCAGATAGAACAGGCCACTGAACACATAATTGAGCACCGGGGCATGGGCAAAGGCTATGTTAAACACATTGGGTAGGGTGATGAACACCAAACCCGGCCCCGCGTCCGGGGTCATGCCATGCACACTGAACACTGTGGGGAAGATGACAAAGCCGCTCAACACCGCCACCAGGGTGTCTATCACGCACACGTTGAAAGCAGAGGACACCAGACGGGTGCTTTTTCCGAAATATGAGGCATAGGTGGCCATGCAGCCTATGCCCACACTGAGCGAGAAGAATGCCTGCCCCATGGCACTGAGCACCACGCTGCCCGTAATCTTGCTGAAATCTGGACGAAGCAAGAAAGAAATCCCCCGCGCCGCCCCCGGCATCATGACCGAGAGTCCAACCAGCAACAGCAGGATCGCAAAGAGGAGCGGCATCATCAGTTTGGAATAACGCTCTATGCCATCCTGCACGCCACGTGCCACTACAAGATGAGTGAGTATCAGAAACAGATACACATAGACAAGGGGATGAAAGGGATTGCTGGAGAAAGCCGCGAAATGGGAGGAGTAGTCCTGTGCGCCCATGAGTTTGCCTGTCAGCGACTCCATGGTATAGTTGAGTGTCCATCCCGCCACCACTGAATAGAACGACAGCACCAGCACACCTGCCAGAACGCCCATGAAACCAGTAAGCACCCAAGGCTTGCCTGGAGCAAGAACCCGATAAGAATGCACCGTGTTGGCCTTTGAGGCACGCCCGATGACGAACTCGCTCACCATCACGGGCATCGCCAGCAACACCACACACAGGAGATAGACAAGAATGAAGGCCGCACCGCCATTCCTGCCCACCTCTGTAGGGAAACGCCATATATTACCCAGACCTACGGCACTTCCCGCCGAGGCAAGCACCACACCCAGTTTGCTGCCAAAACTGCCACGATTGTCCATCTATCTGCACTGGTTTATGACATTGAGTCCTAATTATAGGCTAAAACATTCAGCCAGCCACAGGTGCAAAGTTACAAAGATTTTCCATATCTTTGCGCCCTATTGAAATAAAACAGGCGAAAATGCTTACACATTACATTAAGACATATCCCCTTTGCTTACTTGCCTTGCTGGTCATCCTGGCTCTCTCGCTAATCCGCGTCCCCGAAGTGCCTGTGGCCGATGACGTGCCATTGATGGACAAGTGGACACACATGGTGATGTACACAACGCTCACGCTGGTCATCTGGTGGCAGTACCTGCACAGCCACAAGCGTGTCAACTGGATACGTCTCTCCGTGCTAGGCACCGTGGCTCCAATCGCATGGGGCGGACTGATGGAACTGGCACAGGCTTACCTCACCACCTACCGCTCAGGCGACTGGTGGGACTTCGTGGCCAACTGCATTGGGGTGGCTATTGCTGTCGTCATCGGAACACTTGCATTGCAAAAGCGTGCCAAGACTCGATAGCCCAGGACTTGGCACGCTCTCACCAGCAAGTCATCTTTTACTTGGCATATAGCACCTTCTCGGTGTGCTTCCCGTCTGTGACGAGATATGCACCTCGCTCGGCGAGCGGCACAAGATGGGATTTCTCCCCTGGCCGCACCTCATACCAGTGCAGCAACTGTCCCACAGGATTATACACACGCACTACCGCGCCCTCGACCAACCCCTCGACAAGCAGTCCGCCTGGCTGACTGGTCACCGTGAACGGTGCCAGGACTGATGCCGCAGGCTCTTCTATGCCCACAGGATCTTTCACGGCAAAGAGGTTTACTGCGGTCACATTGTCAGATGGGTTCTGGTCTTCGATCACATTTCCATCCTCATCCACAGTGTGCGCCACCAGATAGAGCGTGGTGGGCTTCGCAATACCCGTCACACGGAAACCCACCGTGGCGGTATTGTTGCCTTCCTGGCTATAGAGCTGGCTCTGCGGAACGGTGCGGACAGTGGTTCCTGGATAGAGCGTCCTGCCCGTGGCATCCTCGTAAAGTCCCACCTTCACGCTCCATGACGCATCCATGGGCATGGGCGAGCAGTTGTCCACAGTAGCCGTGACGGCCACCACATAATCTCCATCGGGCACAGCGGCAAGTTTCCTGACTGCCATGTCGGTCACCTGCAACTTTAGGGTACCCATTCCCGTGCGATTAGCCTGCACCTTCTGTGCCCCTGCACGCCGCATGGCTGATGCGAAGGAACGCACACGCATGGGAGCCGACGAGAAATAGGGAGTGATGTCAAACGAGAGGTCGGCCGCAAGGTCGGCATTGGCAGGAGCAGGCGCAGTCACCTCGGCACTGTGTCCAGGCAGGATGCTCACCTGCTTCACGGTACTACGGCCATTCACGTTGATGTCAAGATAGTCAACAGCCTCATATCCCTCGTTGAACACCTGGAAACTGAGCACCACATCCTCGCCTTCCCTCACTTGGTCGGCCAGTTCCACATGCTCGCAGCGAACAGAGTTGGCAAACTGCGCCTTGCTTTGCAGGACGTTTGCCCCATCGTTGTCAAAGTCGGCCACGGTGACAGCAGCCGTCAGGGTGTTGTCGGCAAACGTAGCATCGTAATAAGTGATGATGAGATTCTCGGGCTGGTCAATGAGTTTCTGCGGGCAGGACAGGTAGATATAGCCATCCTCACTGCGTGCGATGCGCGCGCCATAGACCGAGGTACGCACGCTGCCTCCCTCGTCCGTGTCCTCCTCACTCTCCTTGCGCATCTCCTTCCACAGCACGGCAAGTCCATCAATGCCTTCGGCCGACTCAGGGGCTATGAGCTTATAGTCTATCACCCCACGGTTGCCCAGTCCGAGCAGCCCCATATCGGCCAGCGTGCCAGCCTCGGTTACACGGTACAGCTTGACATCCGTCTGCCCCATATCATTGACCACAAGCGCGCTGGCAAAGTACCCGCTCTTCATGGCCACCAGATGGGGCTGCGAGGCCACGATGTCCGTGACGGTAGTCTGCGCTGTCTGTTTCTTGTCAAGTGTGGCCGTGGCCAGTATGGAGCGCACGCTGCCATCAGCATTCCGCTTGCCCACGACACCAAGCACCATGGGCACGCTGTCACGCATGGCCACCTCGTAGTCGGTAAGCTGGACTTCAGTGTCCATGGCCATCAGTGCCACACTTTCCTGCCACTCTCCCGCGCGGCGCACGCTTGCCATCAAGGCTCCATCAATGGCACCTGCCGTGGAATCGCCATCCACGCTCTGTGGCACAAAGTCGCCTTGCTTCCAGGCCACCACAGCATTGCCTGTGGGCGAGACAGCCGTCTTGGGGTCGATGCTGCAAGTGTTGTCCGACAGGGTCAGCGGCTCTCCCCACTCATGTCCATTGCCCATGCTCACAGCCACACGTGCATTGGCAGCAGCCTTGGCCACGCCTGCGCTATCGGCTGCAGCAGGAGCGTTTGCTGTGGAATAGGTGTAGGCAATAGCACCCGTGTGCTGTCCGCCTACCTCACGCGATGCGGTATGGATGGCAAACACGTTATGAGCAGATGGCGCTGCAAATGTCATGCCCGACCCGAGTGCCACTTCGCCACTCGCCACATCGCCATTCTTGGGGCGTATGTATGCCATGTCCTTGCCCCCATACAGGTAGGAGGGCTGGGCATAGGCATCTATGTCCGTGAGCAGGATGGTGGAGTTCTGCGGGGCTTGGCGCAGCCTGAGTGGCTTATACACCGACGAGCGCAGTACGGTGGTCACCTTGCGGGCGTCGTCTTTGGCACGCAGCCTGAGTGGGTTCGAGTCGTTGTTGGGCGTGTACCACTCGCCTTTCTTGTCGAGAATCGTGCCTGTCCACGTTTTCTTGAAGAAGAGGAACTTGGCCGTGGCATAGGCTTGCAGCCACGCCTCCAAACTCATCCTGGCCCCCCGGTCCACCTTGCCCAGGTAAGGCTTGACTACTGCCATGCTCTCAAACGAGGCCGAGGCCGACCCTCGTATGCCTGCCTTTGCCGCAGCCACCCACAGGTCTATGCCCAACTCGGCATAGGCACCCACCGAGAGTGCGGTGTTGAAGTCCAGTGTGAGGTCCATCTTGAAGGGCGACGGGAGCGGTGAGCCCTTCGATGCCTCCAGGTCTTCGTCGCTCGGATGGTCGAGCGAGGCTTGCGCGCTGGCCTCTCCTGCGATGCTCGTTCCGAAAGAGCCGAAGCCAAAGGGAACCTTTGCCTTGAGGTAAGCCGAAGCCTCGGCGGCGATGCCCACGCTGTTGAGCACGAAATTATAGCGCTCCGTCTCGTAGTCAAAGCCTACCTTGCCCTCCACCCAGGCCTTGATGCCTGCCGATGCCGACGGCAGGGTGAGGGCCCGGTCATCGCGGTTGTACTGTGCTCTCATGCCCCTGACCGCACGCTTCAGTTCCCAAAAGGCCGCATCGAAGCTGTTGATGTAGTCGCCCTTGTCCAGCATGTCCACTATCTTGCCGCCCGGGAGGAAACTGTGTGAGTAGATGCCGCGCACGATATAGTCATTGTTCTCGTGCGTAATGCCCAGCGTGAAGGGCAGCGAGGAGGGCAGTTCGATGGAGAAGCCGTCAAACGACTTCTGCATCTTGCCCAGTCCCTTGCCACGCGACACGTCACCCACGTTTATCCGTGGAAGCTCTGGGCTGAAATCGACCCCGTCAATGATGAAACTGGGGTCGCTGTCGATATTCTTCATCTGGAACAGGGCATAATCCTGGCCGCCCTTGATACGCAAACTCACATCGCCCGACACCTCGGGAGCGAGGAAGTCACGCATCTCGCCCTCCACCTGCAGGAGAGTATAGCTCACGCTCTGCCCATTCTCCAGGGCATCGGCACAGTAAATGTACTTGCGCCCTACAGCCGTCCTCTCCAGTCCGATGCTCCTGCCCGATGTGACTTGGCTGGAGACGAGACTCAGCTTGTCATACCATCGGTCCAGGTTCTGCGGGTCACGCACCAGCAGGCGCATCCTTATCTTGCGTCCTGGCCTCTTCGAGCCATCATAGGGCAGCAACGTGGATGTGCCGGCATATTGCTGCCTCGTCATCTGCGTGCCCTCACCCGTGGGGGCCGTCTCCTCCAGGTATATGTCCTCCACATGTACCACGTCACCCGCATCCGCCCTGGGAGTCAGAGCCACGGTGTGCAGCACCCGCTCACCATCGAAGAAGGCCTCATCGCCATTGATGATGATGGAGCGGCGGCGCAACTCATGATTGCGGAAGATACAGGGGAAATACTTCCCGTCGGTGCTGTAGGCAATGGCTCCCTCCAAGCCGCTTCCCCACACCTTTATCAGCATGCCATCGGGCTCAAGCACCTGGTTTTGATAGGTGGTCTTGAGATTGGCATTCGGTATGGGCTCGCCCGTCAATGCATCCACCACCTTGAGGTAGATGTAGTCCATGGTATGCAGGTTGGCCACATTGAAGTTGGCAGTCGCCTGTGTCGGGGCTATAGCGTCGGCCTCGTTGTCAAAGAGCATGACAGCCGTGCCCGATGTGCCCGCAAGCATGGGCGTGGGCTGGTCGATGGTGGTGGGCACCAGCACGGCATGCTCCTCGCCCTCGTCCACATGGTCGGTGATGGACGCTGTCACGATTCCCTGTGGCTCATCGATGGTGAAGTAGTGCCAGTAACTGCGGTACTGGTCGGACGTGGTGGTGGACACGGTGACGGTTTTCTTCTCGCCCGCACTGGTGGTGTAGTTCACATCCAGGTCGGCTATGTCGTGGCCTTTGTCACCGCAATACATGCTGCGGAAGCGGTAACGGCCGAGCATGTCCCGCCCGTAGGCTGTGAATGGGAAGTCCTTCTTGAGCCCCACCTTGGGCCAACTGAAGGTGACCGTGTGCGGCATGTCGTCAAAGGGGAAACGCAGATAGAAGTTACCCCTGCTGCCTGCCTCGATTACCTTGAGCACCTCCTTGCCATCGACTATCACCTCACACTCTCCCCACAGGGCATGGAGGCTGGGCACATAGAAGTGTACCAGGTTGCTGCCCGTGAACAGCGTGTAGTTCCTGTCGGACGGGTCGTTCACAAAGGCTTCATACACGGCCTGGTTGTCCTTGACCCACTGCTCATCGCTGAGCGTGCCTATGGCACTGAAACTCGTCCCGCTGAATCGGTTGGCAAACTGCGTGTATGGCTCTATCATGTCCCACTCGGCACTCGGGTCTTCCTTCACCCATTGCTGGTTCTCTCCGGCATTCCAGTTCGGCTTGCGCGGGTCATACATGCCATAGGTGTTCTGCACATGTGCCGAGAGGGCATTGGTCTCGCCCTTCTGCATGGTAAACGGATAGTCGATGGTGGCCTCCACATATTTCCTGTCCCGTTGCATCCGCAGTACCACACCGTCGCCCAGGTCTTTCTCTCCCTCAAAGATGTCCAGGTCACCTGGCTTTATCTTCTTCTCCACATACTTGGCACCGTGCGCCATGGCCTCGATACGCGTGCCATCGCTGGAGAGCACGCCATGGAAGAAACTCAGTTCGAAGCCTTCCTCGCGGTCCAGGTTCTTCATGCGCATGGTGGCATGCCCGCTGCCGTTATCCTGGAGCACCACGGCCCCGCTGTCGGCAAGGCTGGTGCCAAAGGCCGCATTGGTCAACTGGTGGTACACCTCATACGTGAACGTGTAGGTGTGCTCCTCACCATCATACTTGTTGCGCATGGGCACGCTGAACACGGCCGTGCAGGTGGGCAGGCTTCCGTGCGTATCGGGGTCGTAATAGCGCTTGCGCAGGAAGGTCTTGTCGTCAAAGGGGATGGCCACCGAGGCATAGTACCCGCTTTCCACTGGGGCTGTGAGGTGCAGGCTGGGATACTTGTCACTCTCCTGGTGCGTGATGGTGACCTCGGCCTGGTCGGCATCCACCTCCCATGCCTCAAGCCATTCGTTCTGGCTGCCAGGCACCAGGCGTGTCCTGTCGAGCGTGGCGGTGACGAGCACTTGCTCGTCGTCGGAAGTGAAATACTTCTTGGCATACCCGTCATCGGGCAGATACTCCTGCACATGCAGGCGCACGGTAGAGAGCAGGATGCCATCGGCCGATGGCAGACCCTGTGCGGCCCGGTAGTCGGCCTCGCTGCTTCTGAAGGTGATGTCGGTAACCCCCGAGCGGTGGAGCACTACCGAACCATTGGAGTTGACAGTAGCAACCTGGGGGTCAGAACTGGCCCATGTGCCGCCCAGGAACGAGCAGTCGGCTGGCAGGATGTTGGCATGGAGGCGAAACTGCTGCTCCTTGCCCGTGAGGCGTATGGCATTGCCATCGGGCATCCCCTGGATGCTGACGGACTCGGTATATACGACGACGGGCTCGCCCTCCACCTGGTAACTGAAGAAGGCATCGGCCGGGAGCAGATAAGGCAGACGCAGGTCCGAGGGCCAGTCACTCTCGTCGTTTGTGGGCAATAGCATGCCCGTGAGCATCAGTTCCACGAATGCTGTGCACTGGGTTTGCCCAGGTGCGGGGCTGGCTGCATTGAAGGTGAACAGCAGTTCGCCCGTGGCTGTGTCGAGCGTGCCCTTCTGTGTGTTGAGGGCAGTCTTGCCACCATCGGCCGTGAGCGAGATGCACTCCTGCCATTCTGTACCATATACGGCATTGAGTTGCTGCCAGTTGAGAATCTCCACACGCGCGGTGGCCTGGGCACGCGGGGCATAGGTTGGCTTGTCTGTGGTCATTTGCCCGAAGCGCGGACGCAGGATGCCATGACGGTCAGTATCAATATATATAAGGAATGGGCTGTCTTGCTCGCAGTCCCTCACCTGAGTGCTCCCGGTGACATGCAGCCCCTTGATGGCAGTAATGCCCAGCACACCCGCAGGCTCTCCCGCGCAGAGTGCGGCCACATCATCATCGGTCACGCGATAGGCAAAGGCCAGGCTGCGGCTTACCTCATCGTCCACGGCCTGTGCGGGTGGCACTTCCACGCTGCCCTTTCCCGCCTGCATGACCATGCGTGTGTCATTGCCTATGCGCAGTTGTGGCAGTCCACTGGTCCAGCGATGCGCCACACCCGCCATCTCCACATTGGCCACGAGCCACTCTCCAGCCTTGGGATGATAGCCATTGCGTATGCAGCCCATGCTGAGCAGCGTGAGTGCCTCGCCATCGCCAATAGTGCCGTCGGGCTGATGTGTGTCGGCATTGTGGAAGCGCAATTGCAGCAGGTCATACTCCATGGTGATGCGGTTGGGATAGCAAAAGCGGATGTAGGCACACAGGTCGCGCTCGTACTCCTGGTGGCTTGAAAAATAGCCCTTCGTGGCAAACTTCACCTCCTTCTCGGTCTCTCCTGGCTGGAACACCACACAGTTCCAGCCATCACGCAGATATTCATCGGGACTGGAGTCACTTTCATAGAAGTCATCGGTGTGGATGATGGGCACATGCACATCAAACCCCTGCACCGATGCCTGCTGGTACCACACCGACACCGCATAGTTGGCATCGGCTCCTGCCGGGCGTCGCAGCGTGAACGAGTACTCCTTCCTCTCATAGTCGCCCAAGTCCTCGTCGTAATACTCACGGGTAGTGCCAAAGTCAATATAACCCATTCCTTGGTTTCCTGGCACAGGCTGTGCCCCCACTATCTGCAGTTGCTCGCCCCTTATAAGTCTGGGCTTTTCTTGCGCCACAGGCGCAATGGCGGGGGACACGAGCAGGAGCAGGGTCCACATCACACGCATGAGTTGTCTGGTGTTCATTGCTGTTCGCTTTTTTATGGTTTGACGCTTCCGCAGCACAGCACCCACGAGCGAGAGAAGGGAGACCTGGCGCAGCGAAAATATGCGCAAAAATAGCGAATGCAGCGAGAAAAGGACGGGAATGAGGACGTTGCCTATGTTACATTTTGCCCGTATTGTTACCCTCTGGGGTATATTCCGAGGGCGAAACCCCCGTGGCTTGCTTGAATATGCGGTAGAAATGCACACGGCTTGAGAACCCGCACTCGGCCCCCAGGGCATCTATGGTGTGGTGTGCAAGCCATCCTTCCCCGATGAGCCTGCATGCCTTGGCCACTCGGAATCCGTTCACATAAGCCTTGAAGGTTGTGTGCCTGCCATGGGATATGGCCGCCGACAGGGTACGGTGAGGCCGCCCCAGCGCTACCGCCACTTGGGCTATGGTCAATCCCGCATCGGTATAGAGCGAGGTGGTGTCCATCAGGCGGTCGGCCGTTGCCAGCAGTTCCTGCTCCTCGGGAGTGGGCATGGTGGTCTGCTCCTGCGGCATGGGCTCCACTGGTTCGGCAAGGGCACTGGCCACATGGGGGAATATGTGTGCGTAATTGATGAAGTGTATGCCATAGAACGTGTAGTAGGACATGGCGGCAAGCATGAAGGGCAGGGAGGTGGCTTCACAGGGAAACACCGAATAGACCAGGGCGGCCACACCGATGCACAACGACCAGCGGAAGGAGTTGCGCACCCAGTGCAGCCGGTGCTGCTCCTCATCCGAGAAATAGTTGTCCATGCGCTGCTCATAGTAGGCATAATGGCTGCGGAAGAGGCGTATATAATGCAGCAGGAGCAGGCCATAGGTCACCTGGTAGGCCACGATGATAGGGGTGTGCCAGGCCACGGGGCACAGGGCTCCTGCCGTAAAGGCTGCCATGGTGGCAAGCAGGGGCAGCACAGCCTCGCCCCGCAATCGCCTGGCCGAGAGGAACTCCACATCCAGGAGGGTGAGCAGCGTGAGGGTGAACAGGTAGGCCTGCGACATGGAGATGGCCACAATCACCAGCCGCGTCACGAGGTCGACCACGATGCTGGAGTTGACAAAGTGCTCGGCCACGAGGGCAAGGCCATACAGGACAAAGGTGGCTCCCACGATGCGCCGTGCGCGGGCATAGCAGGCCAGGGACTCACAATGCGTGTAGGCCACGCCCCACACGGCTATGCCCAGTGCAAGAATCATACCGGGAGCCAGGAAGAGGCTTACGATGATATTGGCGATGTGGATGAGATGTCCCATGGGCAACCCTGCGTGTTGTGTTTTGTCTTGTGACCGTTCCGCAAAGTTAATGATTTTTACGCAAAGGGAGAGCCCGAATGCTGCTGAACAATAAAGATTCTGGCAGGCGACAGATGCCCGCCCAGTGGCTTCTGTGCCCGTCCAGGCATGTGCCACAGGCCGAGGACAGCACTGGCAGGCTCTTGCCAAAGGTCACCCGGGGCATCGCATCCCCGCCTCTGTCAAGAGTCTGCCAGCAAAGTCAAACAGGTTGGCAGTCCCCCCCCTTACTCGACGTTGAGCACAGGGCGCACCGACCATCCCGCGTATCGGTAATCGGTACTCACCGAGTGTGTCCTTGCGCTGAAGAAGATATAGTCGGCCTCACTGGAAGCACTTGGCTTTGTCTTGCCCCAGTAGCCACCCAGCATACCCACATCTTCTATCTTTTCCTCGTCATAATCGCCCGCCGCTGGCAGGAAAATGCTGTTGCCATTTACATCGCTTTTCACCTGGTAGCCATTGACACCATTCAGGGTGGTCCAGGTCCAGGTGCAACTGTTCACCAGTTCCTTGAGCTCGTCATATGTGGGCATGCGCCATGCCTTGCCCAGGACTGCAGTCGCCACATCGTCATCACTGGACAATATCGTCTTGCCGTCTTCATCGCTATACTTCGAAAATGTAGACCTGCTCACATAGAACTTGTAGGACGACCATCCATAATAGTCCTTGGTAGCGGTCTCGCCCCAGGCATAGAAGTTTCCACCCTCCTCGGGCTTGCTCGCGCCCACGTTGCAGGTGGCCCACTTGACACTCAGTCCCAGGTCAACGTATGACGTATCCGAGGGAAGTTCCACCTCTTCGGAGAATGTGATGCTGTCCACATTTTCCACCGCAGTCTCGTGCCCTGCTTTCCAGATGTGTACGGTACGCTTGGTCTGTGCCTGGGCGATGGCCACGAAGGCAAACAGCAGAATAAGTGTAATGGTCTTTTTCATGTCGATATCCTTTCTTTTTGATGTGACTTAATGTTTAATGCTTACCGCACGCTTACCTTAAAGGTGACACCGCTATCCGTGCTCACGACGTAGATTGCGCGCCTGCCCTGGGGCAGAGTCACCTCAAGCGGCACATCGCCCGATGACACCCACGATGACACAAGCACTCCGCCCAGCGTGTGTACGCGCACACCCTCTCCACGGGCCAACCCATCCACAGATATACCCGACGGGGTAATGCTGAACGACACATCGGACACCACACCCGCTGGACTGCCCTGGATGCCCGACGGAACCACCTGGTCAAAATAGAGACGCGCCACCTGGGAATAGTCATACGAGACCATGGTCTCTGATGTCCTCACCTCAACTGACGCTCCTGTAACCACAACTGGTTTCTCCTTGAAACTGAAACTTACCGTTCCCCCACTACGCAGCAACAAACAAATGCCACTCTCTGACCACGATGCCAGCGAAACGGAAAAAGCAATTGACAAAACAAACAATCTTCTCTTCATACGCTACCACTTTGCTATATCCATGCTGCAAAGTTATAACAATATGCTTACACACAAAAGACATACCAAGCAAAATGTGCTGTTTCGGCTCGTTTTTGTGGCAAATGTATATTTTCAAGCCGTTTCGAGAGACCAAAAGGAAAGCTGCGGCCGCCCTTGCACGAGGCATCCCACAGGAAACAGGCGGCATACTGCCTGCCTCCTTTACCCCACTTACGAGTTGCGTCTTGCCATCGGCAAGGCGCAATACTCAGTCCTTCGGTATCTCATCCTTCCACATCCTGAA
The DNA here is from genome assembly GCA_002316015.1 of Prevotellaceae bacterium UBA1075. Lineage (GTDB taxonomy): Bacteria > Bacteroidota > Bacteroidia > Bacteroidales > Bacteroidaceae > Physcousia. The sequence continues at coordinate 68,322 of DCCS01000038.1, read as the reverse complement.
GGGGTACTTCCGCATGTGGGAGTTGTAGAAACGGCGGTCGCCTGTGACCTCACGTCCTATGAAGGCGGGCTTCTGGAAAGGTTCGTCCTCGCCGGAGAGCTCCACCTCGGCCATCACCAGCCCCTCGTTGTCACCATAGAACTCGTCCACCTCAAACACATGATGTCCGTCGGGCGACTTCACCAGATAGCGTGTCTTGTCGATGATACCTGGCTCGCATATGCCCATCAGGTCGTGCGCGTCCTGTAGGGAAATCTCCCGCTCGAACTCATAACGCGTGGTTCCTTCCCTGTTGCTGGGACCCTTAATGGTAAGATAGCCCTTGTCGCCGCGTATGCGCACACGCACCGTACGACCGTTTCCCGAAGCTATATACCCTTGGCAAATGCGCGTGGCATCATATGCCTGATCCTTGAACTCCCCAACGACCAAGAACTTTCTCTCTATCTCGAAATGCATTCCGTCCCCTTCCTTGTTGCTGCGACAAGTGGCCTAACCCCACCAGAGTGTGGCCGCGACGAAAGCAAGCACAAACAACACAACCAGCGTGACCACCAGATAGGTCACCACCCTATTGCCCTGCTCCTCTATGTAGGCATCGTGCCTGATCTTCTTTAACTTTCTCTTCTCGCTCATAGCAGTTTGGTTTTGTTATGTCTCTCTATATAATTATACGCGCGGTGACGCTTACGAGTGATGCATAGCGCTTTACTCCGGTCAACGGGCATCACCTCCAAACTCCATCAGATAAGCCTTGATAAAGGCATCTATCTTGCCGTCCATGACCCCGCCCACGTCACTTGTTTGATAATTCGTACGGTGATCCTTCACGCGCCTGTCATCGAACACATAACTGCGTATCTGGCTTCCCCACTCTATCTTCTTCTTGCCGGCCTCCACCTTGGCCTGCTCGGCCATGCGGTGCTGCAGTTCCTTGTCGTAGAGCATGGAGCGGAGCAGGCGCATGGCATTCTCCTTGTTCTTGGGCTGGTCGCGGGTCTCTGTGTTCTCGATGAGTATCTCCTCCTCCTCGCCCGTATAGGGGTCCTTGTACTGGTAGCGCAAGCGCACGCCCGACTCCACCTTGTTCACGTTCTGACCACCCGCCCCGCTGCTGCGGAATGTGTCCCACGATATGCGTGCAGGCTCTATGTTGACCTGGATAGTGTCATCCACCAGTGGGGTGACAAACACACTGGCGAATGAGGTCATGCGTTTTCCCTGCGCGTTGTAGGGGCTCACGCGCACCAACCGGTGCACTCCGTTCTCGCTTTTGAGAAACCCATAAGCATACTCGCCTTGGATCTCCAGCGTACAGGTCTTGATGCCCGCGTCGTCACCGTCGATAAGGTTGCTCACCACACATTTGTAGCCTTTGGTCTCTGCCCAGCGCATGTACATGCGCATGAGCATCTGCGCCCAATCTTGCGCCTCGGTGCCTCCCGCACCTGAGTTGATTTTCAGCACAGCATCCATAGGGTCTTCCTCCAGGCGCAGCATGTTCTTCAACTCCAGTGACTCAATGGCCTCGACAGCCTTGGCATACATGGTGTCCACTTCTGCCTCGGTCACCAGATCCTCCTTGTAGAAGTCAAAGGCCGTCTCCAGTTCTTCGGCCATAGTGCGCACTTCTTCATATCCCTTTATCCACTTCTCCAATCCTTTCACAAGCCTCATCTGCGCCTCGGCTTTCTTTTGGTCATCCCAGAAGCCGGGAGCTTGGGTGCGCAATTGTTCCTCCTCATACTGCACCCTCTTGGCATCAATGTCCAGGTAGCGGTGCAACTGCTCGGTTCGCTCCTTTACGTCTTTCAGTTGTTCTGCTGTAATCACTCTTCTTTATTCTTGTCTGTCTTGTTCTGTGTTATTCCTCGTACATCTTGTCAATCTGGCTCTTGTAGTTCTGGTAGATGACAGGGCGCCTCACCTTGAGCGTATTGGTCAGTTCGCCTCTCTCCATGCTGAACGGATCGGGCAGGAGCGTGATGCGCTTTACCTGCTCGTAGTGGGCAAACTCCTGCTGCATGGTGTCGATGCGGTACATAACAAACTCCACCACCTTGGGGTGTGCGCACATTTCCTCCCGACTCTGGAAGACGAGCCCGTGTGCGGCACACTCCTGCTCCAGCAGAACATACTCTGGGATGACCAGGGCCGACACGAATTTCTTCTGCTCGGCCACGATGACTATCTGGTCTATGTATCGATCCACGCAGAGTTTCGACTCCAGCATCTGCGGGGCGATGAACTTTCCGTTGCTGGTCTTGAAAAGATCCTTGATGCGGTCGGTAAGATAAAGCTCGCCGTCCTTCATGTAGCCCGCGTCGCCCGTGTGGAACCACCCCTCGTCATCGATGGCCAGTGCCGTGACCTCGGCTTTGCGGTAATAGCCGCGCATGATGGTGTCACCCTTGAGCAAGAGCTCGTTGTTGTCGCCAAATTTCATCTGCACTCCCTTTAGCGGGCGCCCTACCGAGCCTATCGAGATGGGCTTGTCCCAACGGTCAAGGGTGACGGTGGCTGTAGTCTCCGTCATGCCATAGCCCACTATCAGCATGATGCCTGTGGAACGTATGAACTCCTCCACCCTGGGCGACAGAGCCGCTCCTGCCGTGGGAAAGAAGTTGTGGCGCTCGAGCCCGAGGGTTCTGAGCAGCAGGCTGATGACCGTTTTCTCATAGAAGGCATACTGAAGCCTGAGCCCCAGGGGTGCTGCCAGCCCCCGCATCCTGTACCTCACATTGTATTCGTGACCCACACGTATGGCATCCTCCAGCATGCGCCTTTGCATGGGGCTGCTCTCACGCATGCGCTCCTGTACGCCAGCATAGACCTTCTCCCAGAACCTGGGAACCACGCACATGCAGGTGGGGTGTATCTCCCTCAAGCTCCGCAGCACGTCCTGGGGCCTGAGGTTCAGAGCCAGCGTGCAACCCTCGGCCAGGCACAGGTAAGTCCACCCGCGCTCGAACACGTGAGTCAACGGCAGGAAGGTGAGTACCTGGTCACGGTCGCTGAGCCTCATCGCCCCCACGTGGGCATGTATGCCCGCGAGGTACATGCGGTGCGTGAGCATCACGCCCTTGCTCAGCCCCGTGGTTCCGCTGGTATATAAGATATTGGCCAGGTCGTCTGCATCCTGCTCTGCCGTACGTGTCCTCACCTCGTCCTGGTGCTGCAGGCGCTCACCCAGGCCCAGGAACTCGTCAAAGTAGATGCTCACCCTGTCCTGTGGATTTTTCCTCACCCCTCGGTCGAAGATGATGAGCCTGCTCACCTCGGGGGCTATCTTCAGCACACGGTAGGCGGTGTCGTACTGATATTGCTCGCCCACGAAGATGTAACGCACCCGCGCGTCTCCCACCATATACTTCACCTGCATCTCACTGCTGGTGGCATAGAAGGGGATGGTGACCGCCCTCACGGCATAAGCCCCGAAATCGACATACAGGCATTCGGGCATGTTCTGCGAGAACACCACCACGTTCTCCTGCACCCGTACACCCAGTTCCAGCAGCGCGTTGCTCACCTGCCTCACCCTGAGCGAGAAGTCATTCCACGAGATGTCATTCCAGCAGCCCGACTCATAGTCACGCCATCTCAGAGCCGCGCGCTCGCCATAGCGCTTGGCCTGGCTGTGTATCAGGGTTGACAGCGGACTCGGATTCTGCATGGCCTCGTTCCTTATTCTTGCTTTGCACAAAGTTAGTGCAACAAGTTGATATAATGGGCATGCGAGTTTGACTTTTTTGCGTTTTGTATGTAACTTTGCCCACCCTAACATGACAAGACATCCGATGAGTGGGGAAAAGTTGACCAAGGAAACGTTGACGCATGAAGCCATTCTGCTGCTGGAACGTCTCATCAGCATACCACGCGTGAGCAGGAATGAGCGGCATGCCACCGACATGCTACAGGACTGCATGTGCCACGACTACGGCCTGTGTCCCATGCGCACGGGAAACAACCTGCTATGCCGTGCGCCCGGATTCAAGCCCGGAAGGCCCACACTGCTGCTCAACGCGCACATCGACACGGTAAAGCCCGTGAGCGCATGGCAGCGCGACCCTTTCACGCCACGGCACGAGGGGGGCAGACTATACGGTTTGGGCAGCAATGACGATGGAGCCGGCCTGGTGTCGCTGCTCCAGGTGTTCCGCGTGCTGTGCACGGAGCATCTCCCTTACAATCTCCTGTTTCTGGCCAGTGCCGAGGAGGAGGTGAGCGGCCACGAGGGAATGGAGCACATGGTGCCCTTGCTTCCGCCCATAACAGCCGCGCTGGTGGGCGAGCCCACCGGCATGCAACCCGCCATAGCCGAGAAAGGGCTGATGGTACTGGATGTCACCGCTCGCGGAAAGGCTGGGCACGCTGCACGCGACGAGGGTGACAACGCCATCTACCACGCGCTGGACGACATGCAGTGGTTCCGTACCTGGAAGTGGGAACGGGTGTCGCCACTGCTGGGCAGGGTGAAGGCCACCGTGACCATCCTGCAGGCAGGAACACAGCACAATGTCATCCCCGACCGGTGCAACTTCACTGTGGACGTGCGCAGCAATGAGTTGTACTCCAACGAGGAAATCTTCCGTGTCATCACATCGCACATCCGTGGCGAGGCGAAGGCACGTTCCTTCCGCCTCAATTCCTCTTCTATCCCTCTGGAGCACCCGCTGGTGCAGGCTGCCATTGCCCTGGGCAAGCGTCCCTTCGGGTCTCCCACACTGAGCGACCAGGCACTCATGCCATTCCCCAGCATGAAGATGGGGCCGGGACAGAGCAGCCGAAGCCATACGGCCGACGAGTATGTCGAACTCGATGAGATAGCTGACGCAATAGACACTTACCTGAGGCTTCTGCGCCGCCTCTGTCTGTAGTCTGTCCCCGCCCTTGTGTCCTGGGTACAGGAGACCCTGAAAACGCACGCCTGCCAAGGGCAAAGCGCAAACACGCACGCGGAAAGAGCCTCCTCCCCGCAAAGCATGCGGAGTGGAGGCTCTTACTCTTACTTCAACAATCCGTTCAGAAACCAAAGTTCCCGAACAGCCTCGCCATTAAGGAACGAGAAGCGGAAGCCCTTCCCGTTACTCCTTGACGGAGAACTTGTAGATCGTCCTTGTCTGGTACTTCTCGCCCGGACGTACAACCGTACTGGGGAATGTGGGATGGTTGGGGCTGTCGGGATAGTGCTGTGACTCAAAGCACATGGCACTGCGCTGGGGGTAACGGATACCCTTCTTGCCCACAAATGAGCCGTCGAGGAAGTTGCCCGCGTAGAACTGTACGCCCGGCTGGTCAGTAAACATGGTCATCTGTACCCCGCTGTTGGGATCGTAGATGGTGCCGAAGGGCTTCTTGATGTCACCACGTGTGTTCAGAATCCAGTTGTGGTCATAGCCATTCCCGTTCTTGATCTGCACATTGGTGGTATCGTTGATGCGCGCTCCTATGGCTGTGGGGGTGCGGAAGTCAAATGGTGTGCCCTCGACCGGCACGACTTCACCCGTCACCAGCACATTCTCGTCCACATTGGTCATGCTGTCGGCATCCAGTTGCAGCACCTCATCAAGACAATCCTTCGAGGGGTCACCACTCAGATTGAAGTAGCAGTGGTTGGTCAGGTTGAGCACAGTGGCCTTGTCGGTAGCGGCCTCATAGGCGATTTCCAGGGCATTGTCGTCGGTGAGGGTGTAAGTCACCTTCACCTCAATGTTTCCGGGGAATCCATCCTCGCCATCGGGACTGGTGGTGGTGAAGGCCACATGCTGGCTGTCGGGCTGCTCTCCCTCCCAGATGCGGTTGTGGAAGGCTATCTCGCCACCGCCGTGCAGCGTGTTCCCGTTGTTGTTGAGGGGCAGTTGGTATGTCTTCCCGTCCAGTGTGAATTTCCCCTTGGCGATACGGTTTCCGTAGCGTCCGATGAGCGCGCCGAAGTTGCACCCCTGGGCACCATACTTCACATAGTCACCGATAGAGTCATGTCCCAGGCACACATCATACATCTTTCCGCCCTTGCCAGGCACCCAGATGCTCACGATTCGTCCGCCGAAATTGGTGAGGCACACCTCCATCCCATTCTTGTTCTTCATCACAAAGAGGCTGGTGGAGTCCGTCAGGAAATTGGCGGGATTGAGTCCCGACTCTGTGAGTGTCGCCTCGGCCTGTGCCCCACCCTTTGGCTGGGAGCCACAGGAAGCCATTGTCAAGCCTGCGGCCAGAACCATGCAGGCGAGAGTGAATCTTTTCATCTCTGTTTTTCTTTTAGGATTTGTTTATGTTGTATGTATATGCTTCACCCCTTTGATTTGAGAGGCTATGCCCACACAAATTTAGGGTTTTTCTTCCACATCGGTGTCACTCCCGACAACGTTTTCAAGTTTGGCCTCATCCTTGCGGCACGCCCCACGGGCTACTCGCCACTGGGAGCACCGGTTCCTTTCACCTCATCCTCCTCGGCTTTCTTCTTGGCCAGGTACTCAGGCAGGGAGAGCCCCGCCTGGTCAAAGAGCTCGCCCAGTGGGGGTATGCTCTTCATCAGCCCCGCCAGGAAGTTGGCCGTGCTGGTCTTGCCGTCCCCGGCTCCTCCGCCATTGTCCCACACGGTCACCTTGTCGATGCTGATGCCCTTGATGGCGTCCACCTGGGTCTTCACCAGTTCGGGCAGTTTTTCCAGCAGGAGCAGCGTGTAAGCCTTGGTGGCATCGCCTCCTGCGGCTTTGATCATGCGGTCGTATCCCTCGGCCTGCTTGGTGAGCACCTGGTAGAGTCCGTTGGCCTCGGCCTCCATTTTGGCGTAGATGGCGTCTGCCTCTCCCTTGGCGTTCACACGCTTCTGCTCGGCCTCGGCCTCGGCGGCGATGACCAGCCGCTGTTTCTCTATCTCCTGTGCCACGATGACATTGGCCTTCTGGCTTGCGCGCTCACGGTCAGCACGCGCGTCCTCGGCCTTTTGCTCGGCGGCGTAAGCCTCCTCCAGGGCCTGCGCCTGTGCCACCTTCTCGGCAGCCACAGCCCTGCGCTGTGCCTCGGCCTCACGCTCGCGGCGCGACGAGTCGCTGTTGGCAATGGCTATCTTGGCCTCGTTCTCGCCCTGCACGGCCTGTGCGTTGGCCTCGGCGGTACGTATGCGCGTTTCGCGCACAGCCTCGGCCTTGCCTATCTCGCCTATTTTCTCTTGCTCGGCCACACGCACCTTGGCCTCGTTGATAGCCTTGGCCGCCGCCTCCTGGCCCAGTGCCTCGATGTAGCCCGACTCGTCCTTGATGTCGGTCACGTTCACATTGATGAGGCGCAGACCTATCTTCTTGAGTTCCACCTCCACATTGGCCGTGATGGCCTCAAGGAACTTGTCGCGGTCAGAATTGAGTTCCTCGATGCTCATGGTGGCTATCACCAGTCGCAGTTGTCCGAAGAGGATGTCCCTGGCCAGTTCCTGTATCTGCTGCGCGGTCTGCCCCAACAGACGCTCGGCGGCGGCAAGCATGCTCTCGGGGTCGGTGCTGATGCCCACCGTGAACCGGCAGGGCACATCCACACGTATGTTCTGCTTGGAAAGCGCGTTGGTCAGGTTTGCGTCGATGCCTATGGGAGTGAGGGACAGATAGGCATAGTCTTCGATGATGGGCCACACGAAGGCTCCGCCCCCGTGCACGCACTTGGCGCTCTTGGAGGTGCCACGGTTGCCATAGATGACCAGCACCTTGTCCGACGGGCAGCGCCGGTAGCGGTTGATGATGGCCACAAACAGGAACACCAGGATGATGGTGCCCACCAGGATGAAATAGAATGGTTCCATTGTGTTTGTTTATTGGTTACAATTACTTTGAGAATAGAAAAGGGCCTTGAAGCCAGGTCAGGCACGCTCCACGAGCAGCACCGAACCGCCAAGCACTTGCGTGACCCGCACCTGTGTCCCGCTGGGCAAGGCTTCCCCGTCGGTCATGGCCGGCAACTCCTGCACCGAGCCTTGGAAACTGACCTGCACCCTGCCTGCGGCCGACCGTCCCTGCGGAACGGTGACATACACGACACAGGTCTGCCCCACAGCCTCGCCTATGCGGTAAGATCCCTCTGACTCCAGGCGCAGGAGCAGCCTGAGCATCACCAGGAAGGCCGCCACCAGCGCGCACCCGCACAGCAGAGCCACCAGCGCGAGCAGTGCCGGACTGGCTATCACGCCCGAGAAGCACACGCCTCCCCACCCGACACCAAGCAGGAAATTGACAGCGTTGCGGATGGTGAAGAGCTGCATGGCCCCGCCCGTGTCAAGCGTGTCGCCGTGGCCGTCGGGCACATCCGCGCCGCCTGGCATGTCCACGCCGAAATCCGCGCCTGCCTCTGTGTCGCCTATCCCCACAAATGTGAGTACCATCTGAATGGCAAACACCACGCTCGTCACAAGGGCGATACCCCAATAGGGTCTCACCTGTGGGTCGAGCGACTGAAACCAGTCAATCAGCATCGTCTGTGTCATATTCTCCATGCTTTGATTTGCCCGTAAAGTTACGCTTTTTCGGTCACTTGCCACACAAACAGGGATAAAAAAGTGGCAAATTCCTTTCCCGAGACCACCCTCTGGCTTTCAGCCCCAAGCCCTGACTCGGACAAAGAAAGCCGCCTGGGACGGTACGGGACAGGGCATGAGTCAGCCATCAGGTTCCCGCGTCACGATCCTTCGTGCTTTTCTGCCTCCGTGACCCCTCCACGAGACGTGTCCGCTCCCTGCGCGCCTTGTCCTTTTTCCTGGAGGTGGTCGCCGATGACACGCCCCTGGCACCTCCGAACTGGCGGAAGCGGTAACTCACCGTGGCCAGGAAGTAACAGCTGACCATGCTCGTGCGGGTATCCGTGCGTGCCGTGGTGGTGACTGTCCGTCTCACGTCGCTGCGCCTGTCCAGGAGGTCCACGGCACGCAGGCTCAGCGTGAGGTTCTTCCTGGGCAGCAGGCTCTGGCTCACCTGGAAGCCCCATAGCAGTTCGTTGGTGTTCATGCTGGAAGTGGCATACCCGCGCCGGCACTGCTCGTCGATGCTGGTGCTCAGCGTCATGTTCCAGGGCAGGCGCACCAGCACGCTGCCCCCGTAGTTGAACCTGTAGGTGTCCATCCTGCCCGCGCCCCGACTGGTGCTGTGGGTGTGGCTGTAGCGGAAGGCTCCCTGGGCGTTGACCTCGAGCCAGTCGTTGCGGAAGGTGAGGCGCAGCCCCTGCCGCACCGAGGCTCCCCGTGTACGGTTTTTCACCGTCTCGGCCAGCCGGCTGCGATAGACATAGCCCACTGCGTTGGTCATGCTGGCCTGGGTGTTGGTGTTGACGCGGAAGCGCTTGTCGGCGCGCAGGGCTGTGTTGAAGTTGAAGCCGGCCGAACCGCTCCAGTTTCCGTTGACGTTCTGCGGGGTGGTCACCCGTCCGCCTGTCAGTTCGTTGTACTCGGTGCGGCTGCTCACACTGTTCTGCGTGGCATGGAAGTCCACGTTGGCGGCAAATGTCCTCTGCAGGTCGGGGACGCTCTTGCGGTAGTCGGCATGGAGGGCTTGCGTGAAGGACGGCTTCAGCCCCGGATTGCCCAGCCGTATGTTCAGGGGGTCGGCATCGCTAAGCGTGTCGGGGATGAGGTCGGTGATGGAGGGCTGGCCTGTGGTGGCATGGTAACGTGCGTTGAACTGTTCCTTCTTGGAGAAGCGGTACTTGAAGTTGAGGGTGGGGCTGGCATTGGCCACCGTGCGTGTGACCTTGTGGTGTCGCGCTCCCTTGGTGTAATCGACCTCGCTGCGCTGCGGCTGCAGCCTGGCTCCCACAGTGAGCAGGTAGCGCGGCCGTACGATGCGCAACTGCAGGGTCACGTTGTGGTTTTGGTAGATGTTCTCCGTGCGTCCCTGCTGTGCCGTGTCGGGGACGGCCAGGTGGGTCATGCCCCTGTAGTTGTCCCGTGTGACGCCGCCCAGGGAGTTCTGGAGCCCGAATATGGAACTCACATCGCGGTCGCGGCCGCTTCGCCTCCAGGAGTACTGGTAACTGGCCTGCAGGTATATCTGCCTGCCCACAGGCTCGGTGTAGGAGAGCCTGGCCGAGGCTCGTCGGCTGTGACTTCGGCTACTGTTGAACTGCGTCTTTTGGTACACCGAGTCCCCGCCGCCGGCCGCCTTCAGCAGGTAATAGTCGGTCTGCGCGTAGCTGTCGTTGTCCGTGTCCCCGCGCTGGAAGCCAGCACTCACGTTCACGGCCACTCCGCGCCCTCGTTTTCCCAGGCGGCGGTGTGCCTGCATACTGCCACTGGCCTGCAGGTTGTCCTGCGCGCTGTGGCTGGCTCCCAGGCGGCGGTTGACGCGTATGCTGTCGGGCACCAGGCTCCAGCCCTCCAGCACATCGGCGAGTCCGTCCACCAAGGGAAGCGGGTCCCGCTGCATGGAAGCGCCCGTCCTGCTGCCCCCGCTGCGGCCCTTGCCCCATTGGAAGTCGGGGCTGAGGATGATGTTGGTGAGCGTGTCGGGAGTCCACTCGGCCTTGTACTGCAGGTGGAGGTTCCCGCTGTGGCTCGTCTGCCGCCGTGCTTGTGCCTGGTAGGCAGCGCGCCTGTTCTCGAAGGATTCGGTGGTGGATGCAGTCACGCTCTCGCTCTTGCGCATGCTGGCCTGCAGTCCGCCGTTGAGCTTGAGCAGGTTCTCGCGCTCGTAGTTCTGCGTCAGTCCCGCGTGTCCGCTGGTGGTGTTGCCGTTTCCGCCCGTGTTTCCAGCGTTTCCCACGAGTGTCACCTTCTGCTCCCTCACCAGCCGGCTGGCCATGACCCTGCCGCCCATGCGGTCGTGGGTGCCGTAGGCTCCCTGCACGTTGGCCATCCACCCCCGCTTGCGGTCCCTCTTGATGCTGAGGTCCAGCACCACCCGTTCCTCACCGTCGTCGATGCCCGTGATGCGGGCTGCGTCGCTCTGCCTGTCATAGGACTTTATCTTGTCCACCATGTCGGCGGGCAGATTGTCGAGGGTGGCCTGCATGTCCCGCCCGAAGAATTCCTTCCCGTCCACCAGCACTTGCGTGACGGGGCGACCGTTCAGGGTGTATTTCCCGTTCTCGTCCACTTCGACTCCGGGCAGTTTCCTCACCAGTTCATCCACCATCGCGCCCTCCTGCACCTTGAACGCTCCGGCGTTATACACCAGGGTGTCGTCGCTCACGGTCAGTTCGGCCGTATGCCCCTCCACCACCGCCTCGCGCATCAGGGCCGCCCTCTCATGCAGGAGCACATCGCCCAGCATCAGCCTGCCCGACTGCCGCGTGACGCTCAGGCGCAGGCTCTCCTCCCCGAACCCCATGCAGGTGAAGCGCACCGTGTATTGGCCGGCGGGCACATTGGCGAGCACATACTGCCCGCCGCCATCGGTCTGCACGACCCTCAAGGGCTTGCCCCCGGAATCCGCCAGGCACACATGCACGCCAGGCAGGCTGTCCCGCGTGGCAGCGTCCAGGACGTGGCCGCGCAACTGCACCACACGCAGGGAATCGGCCATGGATGGTGATGCCCTGCGCGCGCGCGTCTTCTGGCCTGCTGTTTCCAGCGGGAACAGCATCAGCAGGAGAACGGCAAGTAGGAAAAACCGTTGCATACAGGAAGTATGACCATTCTCGCGGCCATTGGTTTAGGCGCGGGGCGGCACAAGTTGCGGCTGAAACGTGAGCGCGCCGCTCCCGCAGCCTGTCCGGAAAAGCGGGACAGGCCCGGCGCGGCATCAGCCTTTGTCCTGCCGCCAGTCGGTGTAGAGGGGGGCGCCCTTCTTGCCGAAGCACTCGCAGGGGCGTATGGCGAAGCGGTAGGGGAAGTTGACGGGCGCCTCCGCCTCGCCAAACACGCAGGCCACCTCGTCCCGGTCTTTCTCCTCGCACAGGTAGAAGTGTGGCGACATCACACGTTTCTGGCACACGATGCGTGTCACATCGGCCATTGCCTCCTCCAGTGTGACCTCGAAGTCAAAGGCGCGCTGGCCGTTGCGCTCCCTGAGCACATTGGGGAAGCGTACGGTGGTCTGCCACTGCTCCCGGCCCTTGCGGTCCTTGCCCCTGGCCTTGCTGACGGTGGCCTTGTCGCCCCGGGCAAACTGTGGAGCCACAGCCTCCAGCGCGCGGCTCTCAAAGGACAGCGGTCTTGCCCTGCCTCCCAATGGCAGGGGGACAATCCAGTTGGAGGCCAGCGGGCGCTGGTACATGAAGTCCCACCGCTCCAGGGCCACGGCATCATCATATACGGTCATCACCATGCCCTGCTTGCCGTCGCCCTGTTCCACTCGGGGCATCTGTGCGGGATAGTCGGGGCCTCCGTCGATGTAGGTGTTCTCACGCCCTCCAAAGGAGTAGGTGTAACTGAGCGAGGATGTGCCCACGCTGGTGAACGCACCCTGCCAGATGGTGCGCTCGTCGTTGAGTATCTGATGGGAGTGCCCGCTGAAGGCGATGCAGTTGGGGAAGCGGGACAGGGCCTCGGTGACCTCCCCGTTGTCCTGCCCCCACGCCCACTCGCCCGAGCAGGTGTTCCTGGGGTGCGGGTGCTGGAAGTAGAAGAAGGGCTTCTCGCCCCCGAGTTCGCCGGCGTGGGCACCGAGGAACTCCTGAAGGCCGGGGGTGTTCTGCCAGTTGGTCCAGTGTGCGCCCACAAACTTGTAGCCCCTCACATCCTTAATATATATGGGCTGGAACTTCTCGTGGTAGTACCGTCTCCAGAATTGTTCCCTGCGGTCGCCTATCGCCTCGCGCGCGAGTGTCTGCTCGCGGTCGTCCCCCTGCAGAGCCTCGGCGAGGGTGCCGTAGTGATGGCCCTCGATGTCGTGGTTGCCGTACACGAAGAGCCGCTCCACATGCCGGCCATTGGGCAGGCGATCCTTGGGGAAGACCTTGAACCATGTGCTGGACACCATTCTCATCTGCCGCTCCAGTCCCGTGTCGGCCATGTCACCGGCGATGAGCACCGCGTCCACCTCGCGGTCGCGGAAGTAGCGGAAGGTGCGCTCCAGCACCGACAGGTCACGCTCCAGCCGAATGTGTATGTCACTCAGTATGCCCACCCGCAGGCGCGGCTTGCCCAGGGAGGATGTGGCCTGGGCAAATGCCTTCAGGTCCAGGCACAGGGCACCGGCAAGCAGGGCGCCACTTCGCAGAAAGTCTCTTCGGTCCATGTAGTATTCTCCTTTTTGACTCAACTTGTCTCTTAACGTGTATAAAGTTACGGCATTTTCCCCAATCCCGCGCGATGCGTGCAAGTTTTAACCCGAAAGCCCCCCATGGTAAAGAAGCACGGGAAAGAAACGAAAGAAGCCTCGCTCCGTCAGCAAGTAACGGAAGGAGGCTTTTTGTGATACGCCACGATGGCAAACGCAGCCGCATGCGATGGCAAACGCAGCCGCATGCGATGGCAGATGCAGCCGCATGCGTTGGCAGATGCAGCCGCATGCGTTTCCTGGGGCTCCGCGTCAGTTGGAGTGCGCGGGCGTGCTTTCCTCTTGCAGACTTAGTGTCAGCTGCATGAAATCCTGCACGCTGAGTTGTTCGGGACGCTTCTGGAAGAGTGGCCGCGCGAGCCACCCGGTGTGGTCACGTGGCTGTAAGCCCTGCCCGCGCAAATCGGCATCCAGTTGTGCCAGGAGCGGGCGGATGTTGTTGCGCAAGGTCTTTCGCCGCTGGTTGAACGTGGTTTTCACCACACGGCGGAAAAGCCTCTCGTCACAGGGGAGCCTGTCCACCCCGTTGCGGGTCAGGCGTATGACCGCGCTCTTCACCTTGGGTGGCGGGCAGAACACATGCTCGTCCACCGTGAACAGGTAATCGACGCTGTACCAGGCCTGTAGCAGCACGCTCAGGATGCCGTAGGCGCGGCTCCCCGGGCCTGCGGCTATGCGCTGGGCCACCTCGCGCTGGATCATGCCCGTGCAGCAGGGGATGATGTCGCGGTACTCCAGCATGTGGAAGAAGATCTGGCTTGATATGTTGTAGGGGTAGTTGCCTGTGAGCACAAAGGGCTCGCCGCCAAACACCTGGTCAAGCGGCATGCGCAGGAAGTCCTCGGCCAGGATGCTGTCCCCCAGCTGGGGCATGTGCTCGTGCAGGTAGGCTACCGACTCGCGGTCAATCTCCACCACCTTCACCTCGCGCCGCTTGGGCAGGAGGTACTGGGTGAGCACTCCCATGCCGGGGCCCACCTCCAGTATGGGCAGGCCGGGGCACGCGTCCACGGTGTCGGCTATGCGGCGCGCCACATCCTGGTCGGTGAGGAAGTGCTGGCCGAGCTGCTTCTTGGGTCTTACTGGTTTCATGCTGTCTGCGGTTCAGCGCCCGCTTCTCGTTGTCTTGTTTGATGGTTGCCTCGCCTTGTGCCTTCCGCGTCCTGCCCTCGCCAGGCTGTGGAGGGAGGTGGGGGTGCCTGCGGGCTACAGCAGGGCGGGCAGGCGGAAGAGCCCTGTACTGTTGCTGCCCTTGACCAGGATGGTGTACCCCTCCAGGGGATGCGCGGCCAGGTGCTGTTCCACCTGCTGCTCGTTGTCGAAGGTCTGGCACGGGGGAGCACTTGCCGTGCCTGCCCCGTCCTTGCGCAATTCGTCGAGCGCTCCGGCGAACTCGCCGCCCACCAGCCATGCCTGCTCGAGGCGCATCCCGGCCAGTTGCCGCAGCACGCGCAGGTGCTCCTTGCGGCTCTCTGCCCCGAGTTCGCGCATGTCACCCAGGATGACCATCTTGCGGGGAAACTCCACAAGGCTGAACGCGGTGAGCGCGGCCTCCATGCTCGAGGGGTTGGCATTGTAGGCGTCCACCACCAGACGGTTGCGCGCGGTCTGGCGGAACTCGCTGCGGCTGTTGGCGGGCTTGTAGCCTGCCAGCGCGCGGTCTATCTGCCCGGGCGGCACCCCGAAGTGCAGCCCCACGGTGATGGCGGCGCGCAGGTTGGCGATGTTGTAGGCTCCCATGAGGCGCGTCTCCACCCTGTGCCAGGGCTCGTCCGTGTCCTCGCGCCACTGGATGCACAGGAAGGGCGAGCAGCTCTCCACCCTTGCCTCCACATAGGGTATGGCCTGCCGCCCGATCTCCAGCCCGCGCTCCCTGGCCATCCGGCACAGGTCGTCATCCAGCGCGTTCAGGAAGATCTTGCCCCCGCGCCGGCTGATGTCGTCATAGAGCTCGCCCTTGGTGCGCTTCACTCCCTCAAAGGAGCCGAAGCCAAGCAGGTGGGCGCGCCCCACATTGGTGATGAGGCCGTAGTCGGCATGCACCAGTGAGCACAGGAAGCGTATCTCGCCAGGGTGGTTGGCCCCCGTCTCCACCACGGCGATGTCGTGTTCGCGTGTCAGACGGAGCAATGTGCGCGGCACACCGATGTGGTTGTTGAGGTTTCCCTGCGTGAAGAGCACGCGGTGGGTCTGCGAAAGCACGGCCGACACGAGTTCCTTAGTGGTCGTCTTCCCGTTAGTGCCCGTGATTTGCAGCACGGTCTTGCCCCAGCGCAGGCGGTGCATGGCCGCCAGTTGCTGCAGGGCGGCCAGCACATCGGGCACAAGCACGAAGCGGTCGCCGGCGGCCACATCGGGATTGTCCACCACCGCAAGGGAGCATCCCTGCACCAGCGCGCGCGCGGCGAAGAGGTTCCCGTCGAAAGACTCGCCCTTGAGGGCAAAGAAGATGGAGCCCGGAGGACAGTCGCGGCTGTCCGTTGTCACCTGCGGGTGTTGCAGGTAGAGGGCATAGAGTGATTCCAGTGAGGTCATGTCTCTTTCCTTTATTGTCGGGATGCGCGGGCGAAAGCCCGGAGCCGGTTGCAAAGTTAGTGCATTTTCGCCTTACGGCAATAAGCGCTCGGCCACTTCGGCCCCGTTCCTTTCGCAAACCCGTGGAAACATCCGCTTCCCGCACCTGCGGGCACGGCCGTATTGCACGTGGGGCGACGGCCCGTACGGGAGACGGGCGGTACACGGAGGACAGGCCTGCACGAGGCCGCGCGGAGGGGGAAAACGCGCGGACTCGTCTTTTTTTTACCATCACCCACTTGCCCGTTCCTCAAATAATGAATAACTTTGCCCGTCAGAACAGACGAGGCATGACAGAGACGAGAGAACTTACCCCATGCACCATAAATGTGCGCGGGACGCTGATGGACTTGAGCGTTCCGCGGGTGATGGGCATCCTCAACGTCACCCCCGACTCTTTCTATGCCCAGAGCCGTGAGCAGAGCGACACGGACATCGAGAAGCGCGTGCAGTTGATACTGGACGAGGGTGCCGACATAATCGACATAGGCGCTTACTCGAGCCGCCCCGGGGCCGACGATGTGCCCCCCCGGCAGGAGATGGGGCGGCTGAGGCACGCGCTGGGCATCCTGCGCAGGGTGGCTCCCGAGGCTGTGGTGAGCGTGGACACCTTCCGCGCCGATGTGGCACGCATGTGTGTGGAGGAGTTTGGCGTGCAGATGGTCAACGACATATCGGGCGGGGCGCTGGACAGGGACATGTTTTCCACCGTGGCCGGCCTGGGTGTCCCCTATATCCTCATGCACATGAAGGGCAATCCGCAGAACATGCAGGACGCCCCCCGCTATGACGACCTGCTCACCGACATGCTCCGCTATTTCGCCGAACGCGTGTACCGCCTGCACGAGATGGGGGTGAAGGACATCATCCTGGACCCCGGCTTCGGCTTCGCCAAGAGCCTCCACCACAACTATGAGCTGCTGAACCGCCTGCAGGACCTGCAGGTGCTGGGCCTTCCCTTACTGGTGGGCGTCAGCCGCAAATCGATGATATACCGCCTGCTGGGCGGCACTCCACAGGACGCGCTCAACGGCACCACGGCAATCAACACCATCGCCCTGCTCAAGGGAGCCGCCATCCTGCGCGTACACGATGTGCGGGAGGCGGTGGAGGCCGTGAGCATAATCAACCGGATGCGCTCATGTTAGAAATGGGAATCAAGGATGTGATTGACATCCTGCTCGTGGCCATCATCCTGTTCTACTGCTACAAGTTGATGAAGCAGTCGCGCTCGGTGAACATCTTCTACGGCGTGCTGGTCTTCATCAGTTTTTGGATTGTAATCAGCAAGGTGCTTGAGATGAGGCTCCTGGGCAACATCCTCAATCAGCTTGTCAGCGTGGGAGCCATCGCCATCATTGTCCTGTTCCAGGAGGAGATACGCCATTTCTTCTACACCATAGGGGCACACCAGCGCGCCAGGCGCTTCCTCCACATCTTCCGTCCCGAGAAGAAGAAGGGCATTCCTGGCATGGTGCACGAGCGCGAGGACATATTCCCCATCGTGATGGCATGCCTCAACATGAGCAAGCAGAGGGTGGGCGCGCTCATCGTGATGCAAAACAACCTGCCGCTGACCGACTTCATCCGCACAGGCGAGGTAATCAACGCACGCATCAGCCAGCGCCTCATCGAGAACATCTTCTTCAAGAACAGCCCCCTGCATGACGGAGCCATGATCATATCATCGGGAAGGATCACGGCCGCTGCCTGCATCCTGCCCATCAGCCACGACCTGGACATCCCCAAGGAATTCGGCCTTCGCCACCGGGCCGCCAAGGAAATCAGCAAGGAGACGGATGCCCTGGCCATCGTGGTGAGCGAGGAGACGGGCAACATCAGCGCGGCCTACGACAACACCTTCCGCACCCGGCTGACGGCCGAGGAACTGGAACTGATGCTTATGAAGGGCAAGTTCTGACGACCATGCAAGTGCCGCGCACGCCATCCGGGGCACGGCTTCTGGCCAGGCACGCAGTGGCCCGCACCGCAGGAGGCTGGAGCCGAACACAAAGGACACACATTATATACTATATAAAAGGAGTAAGCAAAATGAGCATTATGGACAAAATCATCCTCCGCGCACAGCAGGACAAGCAGCGCATCGTACTGCCTGAGAGCCTGGAGGAACGCACACTGACCGCCGCCGACCGCGCCCTGGCCGATGGGCTGGCCGACATCATCCTGATTGGCAGTGAGCAGGAAATCCTCGCGCTTGCCGACAAACTGGGACTGAAGAACGTGGGAAAGGCCACCATCATCAACCCGGCCCTGAGCCCCAAGACCGAAGAGTACGCACAACTGCTTTTCCAGTTGAGGCAGAAGAAAGGCATGACCATCGAGGAGGCTCGCCGCAAGGTGCTGAATCCTCTTTACTTCGGATGCCTCATCATCAAGAATGGCGATGCCGACGGGCAGATAAGCGGGGCACTCTCCACCACAGGCGACACCCTGCGCCCCGCACTTCAAATCATCAAGTGCGCGCCGGGCATCTCCTGTGTAAGCGGTGCCATGCTGCTTCTCACCAAGGCTCCCGAGTATGGCGAGCACGGTGTGCTGGTGGTGGGTGACGTGGCCGTGACCCCCGTGCCCGATGCTGCCCAGCTGGCGCAGATAGCCGTGTGCACGGCCCAGACTGCCAGGAGCGTGGCCGGGTTTGCCGACCCGCGTGTGGCCATGCTGTCCTTCAGCACCAAGGGCAGCGCCAAGCACGAGGTGGTGGACAAGGTGGTGGAGGCAACCCGCCTGGCCCACCAACTGGACCCCAGCCTGAAACTGGATGGCGAGATGCAGGCCGATGCGGCCCTGGTGCCTGCCGTGGCGGCCAAGAAGGCACCGGGAAGCGACATCGCGGGAAAGGCCAACGTGCTGGTGTTCCCCAACCTGGACGTGGGCAACATCGCCTACAAGCTGGTGCAGAGACTGGGGCATGCCGAGGCCATCGGCCCCATCCTGCAGGGTATTGCGCGCCCTGTCAATGACCTGTCACGCGGATGCTCGGTGGACGACATCTACAAGATGATTGCCATCACAGCCTGCCAGGCCATGGACGCGAAGAAGTAAGAGCACGCCGCTGCAGCCTCCTCGCCGGCCACCCCAATGGGGAGGAGCACTTGCCTTTACCCTGGGCAAAGCCCCGTCCGGCTGGAGGCGCTTATCCGTTTATAACTTTCAATTGTACAACGCAAAGGACTGCGGCTTGCCCTCACAGGAACTTCCCTCATCATCCGAGGGCATGCCCCCCTCCCCTCCACGGAGAGGGGAGGAGGAGGCTGGCCGCCCGTCATTATTACCGCAAACATGAAAATCTTAGTACTCAACTGCGGCAGCAGTTCCATTAAATATGCACTCTACAACATGGATGGCCACTCGGTCATCACCAGCGGCGGAATCGAGAAGATAGGCTTGCCCGACTCCTTCATCACCGTGAAACTCCATGGAGAGAAACACAAGATGACGCGTCCCGTGCCCGAGCACACTGTGGGTGTGCAGTGGATATTCGAGGTGCTCACCCGGGGCGAGTATGCCGTGCTCGACAGCCTCGACGAACTGGATGCCGTGGGGCACCGCATGGTGCATGGGGGCGAGAGGTTCAACAAGTCGGTGCTGCTCACCCCAGAGGTGATGGAGGCATTCGCCGCCTGCAACGACCTGGCTCCCCTGCACAACCCCGCCAACATCAAGGGTGTGAATGCCGTGAAGGCCCTGCTGCCCAACATTCCGCAGGTGGGCGTTTTCGACACCGCCTTCCACCAGACCATGCCCGACTTTGCCTTTATGTACGCCCTGCCCTATGACCTCTACAAGCAGTATGGAGTGCGCCGCTACGGCTTTCACGGCACCAGCCACCGTTATGTGTCACAGCGCGTGTGCGAGTTTCTGGGGCTGAAGAGTGCCGAGGGAAAGAAAATCATCACGTGCCACATAGGCAACGGGGCATCGGTCGCCGCCGTCAAGGACGGCAAGTGCGTGGACACCTCCATGGGACTCACGCCGCTCGAGGGGCTGATGATGGGCACGCGCAGCGGCGACGTCGACGCGGGCGCCGTGACCTTCCTGATGGACAAGCTGCACCTGGACACCCACGGCATCAGCCATCTGCTCAACAAGCAGTCGGGCCTGGCTGGCGTGAGCCAGTTGAGCAGCGACTTCCGCGACATCCTGGCCGGCATAGCCAACGGCAATGACAAGGCGCGCCTGGCCAAGGAGATGTACACCTACCGCATACGCAAGTACATAGGCCAGTATGCGGCGGCCATGGGCGGTGTGGACATCATTGTGTTCACCGGTGGAGCGGGTGAGAACCAGTGGGAGGTGCGCGAGGAAGCCACACAGGGCCTGGAGTTCATGGGCGTGAGGATGGACGAGGCCAGGAACCGCTCTTGCCGTGCCACCGAGGCCATCCTCTCATCCGATGACAGCCGGGTGACCGTGTGCTGCATCCCCACTGACGAGGAACTGATGATCGCGCTCGACACCGAGGCACTGGCCGGCTGACGTGTCGCGGGCACGAGCCTGCCCGCACAAGATTACCCCCTCCCTCAACCGCAATGCCCCGCACCGGGCATTGCGGTTTCTTGCATGTTTCCGGACATACGCAGGCTTCCAGCCCGCTCAAGGAAGCCGCAGGCGGAAGGTCACGATGCCCCTCTTCTCGTCCTGGATCAGGGTGAGCGTGCCGCCTGAGGCGCGCATGATCTGGCGGGCGAGTGAGAGGCCGATGCCCGAGCCTTCGGGCTTGGTGGTGAAGAAGGGCACGAAGATGTGCTCCGCCACATCGGCAGGTATCTGCTCACCTGTGTCTGTCACGTCGATGATGATGGCCTCCTCCTTGTCGGCCCATGCCCTTACGCTTATCTCCCCCCCCTGCCCGGTGGCCTCCACGGCATTCTTCAGCAGGTTGGACAGCACATGCGACATCAGGCTCTCGTCGGCATACACCAGCAAGTCCTTCGGCTCCACGCTCACGCTCACAGGCTTGGCACAGAGCGAGGCCATACGCTTGAGGAAGGGCCTCACATAGAAGAGCGCGGGTGCGGGTGTGGGCACATGCGTGAACTGGCGGTACGTCTGCACAAACTTGAGCAGCTCCTCCCCAGTCTTTCTTATGGTCTCGAGTCCCGCGCGCAGTTCGCCGTCCACCTCCTTCCCCTCCTGCTCATCCTGCTCCAGTCGCGCCTGCAGGGTTCCGCTCAGCGAGGTCACGGGCGTTATGGTATTCATAATCTCATGGGTGAGCACACGTGTGAGTTTGATCCAGGAGTCCACCTCGCGGTTGTCCAGTTCGCCCTCCACATTACTCAGGGCGATGATGCGCACGCGCTTTCCCCTCAGCATGGTGGTGGTCTCATGCCTGGCCAGCCGCTCGTCGGCCAGCATCCTCGGCGGTATCTGGCTCATGTGAGTCAGCGCCTCGGCATGCAGCAGATGCAGGGCAGCCTGGTTGCGCATCAGGATATTGTCGCGCTCGTCCACCACCATCAGTCCCGTGTCGGTGGCATTGAGCACCATCTCGAAGTAGCGCTCGCGCTCCATCTGTTCGTCGCGTGCTCGCTGCAGCACCTCCTTGATGCGGTTGAGCCAGTGGTTTATGCTGTTGTGCCCCATGCCCTGGCGCGTGCGCTCCGAGAAGCGCAGGGTGTAGTCGGCATTCTCCACCGCGTCAAAGAGCAGGCGCAGGTTGGCCTTGTCGCGCCGGTGCCGCCGCCACAGGTTCAGCCAGGCCGCCACAACCAGGATGAGCAGGACTGCCAGGAGCGTCGTCTCAGAGTCCATACCTCTTTATCTTATTATACAGGGTCTGCCTGGAGATTCCCAGCCTCACGGCCACCACAGACAGGTTGCCCCCGCACTCCCGTATGGTCTTCTCTATCATGCGGCGTTCCATCTCGTCCAGCGTCTGCACCTCCTCCATCGGTTTCTCCCTGCGCGGGGTGCCCCCCGTGTCGATGTCCTCTGGCCCTATGCAGTTGTCCTCGCTCAGTATCACAGCCTTCTCCATGGCATGCTGCAGTTCGCGTATGTTGCCATACCATGGCATCGTGGCCAGTTTTCCGGCAGCCTCTCCCGACAGCCGGAGCCCTTCCTTGCCATACATGTCGGCATATCTGCGCACGAAGATTTCCGCCAGGGGCACGATGTCCTGCTGCCTCTGCCTGAGCGGTGGCAGGTGCAGGTGTATGGTGTTGACGCGGTAGAGCAGGTCCTCGCGGAAGGTCCCCTCGCCCACCATCTGCTGCAAGTCCCGGTTGGTGGCGCACACCAGGCGCACATCCACGGGTATCTCCGTGCTTCCGCCCACCCTCACGATGCGGCGGCGTTGCAGAGCCGTGAGCAGTTTGGCCTGCAGGGCATAGGACAGGTTGCCTATCTCGTCGAGGAAGAGTGTGCCCCCGCTGGCCAGTTCAAACTTGCCGGGGCGGTCGCTCTTGGCATCGGTGAAGGCTCCCTGCACATACCCGAAGAGTTCGCTCTCAAACAGCGTCTCGCTTATCGCCCCCATATCCACGGGCAGGAACTGCGCGCCCCGGCGGGCCGACAGGCGGTGTATCTCCCTTGCCAGTACCTCCTTGCCTGTCCCGTTCTCGCCTGTGACCAGGATGTTGGCATCCGTGGCCGCCACCTTTTCCACCATACGCCTGAGCGAGGTCATGGCGGTGGACTCGCCCCAGAACATGCCCGATGCCTCCGGGTCTGTCCCCCGCTTCCCCGTGGGCTTGTCCTTGTCGCGCGCTGCGGTCAGGGCCTCCACCATCCGCTTGTTCTCAAAGGGCTTCACCACAAAGTCCGCGGCACCCTCCTTGATGCCGCGCACGGCCAGGTCGATGTCGGCATAGGCGGTGAAGAGTACCACCCGGGTCTGCGGGGCCAGTTGGCGTATCTGCCCCAGCCAGTAGAGCCCCTCGTTGCCGTTGTTGGTGCTGAAGCGTGGGGCACGCTCGCTTCCTGCGGGCAGTGCGGCAGTCTCCCCGCCGACTGCCTTGCCGAAGTTCATGTCCAGCAGCACCACATCGGGGCGGTTCTCGCGCAGGTGCGCGGGGATGCCCGCCGGATTGGCTATGGTGAGGATACGCTCAAAGGCAGGCTCCATGAGCATGCGCACGGTGGTGAGGATATTGCGGTTGTCATCTACGATGAGGAGTGTGCCTTGCTTTTTCATATATGGTGAGTCTCTTCTGCCGAAATATGTTGCAAAAGTACTGATTTGCGCCGAGAGTAGTGCCGTGGCTGTATAACATTTGTACAGCATTGTCCAGGAATTGGACACCTGGCCATTCGCGATTTTCGCGTAACTTGCTGAGGATGTGGAACAGATGAGTTTTGGCACACCCGTTGCAACAGACAAGACGTAAACAGACAAGATTATGCAGATGACAAAGAAAAGCCTCACGTCCCTCCTGGCCTCGGCCTTGCTGCTGGCTGCTCCCGCATCCTTGCGGGCACAGGAGCAGGCATGGACGATGGACAGTTGCATGCACTATGCGGTGCTTCATGCCAGTGGTGTGCAGCGCCAGCGCATTGCCACCCGCCAGCGTGAGCAGGACTACCGCAAGGCCGTCGCCGGCTTCCTGCCCTCGCTGGGCGCCGAGCTGAGCGCGCAATACCAGTGGGGACGTAATGTGGACCCCGAGACCAACACATATAATAATGTTACCACGTTCAACAATTACTGGCAGCTCTACGCCTCGCTCAACCTCTTCGACGGGTTTGCCACAGTCAATGCCTTCCGCCAGGCGCGGCTTGCCAAGCGTTTCTCGCAGACAGCCCGGCAGAAGGTGGCCGACGAGATAGCCACCGATGTGATGCAGAAGTACATCGAGGCTGCCTATGCCCAGGCCTGCATCGGCATTGCCCGGGACAAGCTGGACGAGAGCCGCCGCCTGCTGCACAAGACCCGGGCACTCTACCAGCTGGGCGAGAAGGGACGGCCCGATGTGGTGCAGATAGAGTCGCAGGTGGCCGAGGACGAATACAACCTCACCCACCAGCAGAACGCCTCGGAGCAGGCCCTGCTCGACCTGAAGGCCGCGATGAACTGGCCAGAGGGCGACTCCCTCGCGATCAGCCTGGAGGCCACGGCCACGCAGCCCACCCTGGGCGGGCAGGTGGATGCCGAGCAGGTGTTCGCCATCTTCAGGCACATCTCCCCCTCGCTGCTCGAGGCCGAGTTCAATGCCGAGACGGCACGCCTGGGTGTGCGCGTCCGCAGAGGCTACCTGATGCCCAGCGTGAGGCTGAGTGCGGGCATCTACACCAGCTACTACCGGAATGTGTCCTATGCGGGAAGCGCCACCCCCTTCGGGTCACAGTTCCGCAACAACCGGGGCGAGTACTTCGGCGTGACGCTCTCCCTGCCCTTCCTGAGCGCGGGAAACTGGCACGTGCTCCGCCAGGCCCGCAACAACTGGCAGACCTCGCTCATCGACCTGGACGACCAGCGGCGCAAGGTGCACGACGAGGTGGCCAAGGCCGTGATGGACATGCAGGGCTACGAGCGCGAGCTGACACAGATGAGCCGCAAGCAGGAGTCCGACTCTGTGGCCTACCATGCCACCTGCCGCCAGTTCGAGGAGGGGATGCTCTCCACCTTTGACCTCCAGACCTCGGCACGCACCTTGCTCGAGAGCCGCGTCAAGACCCTGCAGATGCAGATGCTGCTGGTGATGAAGCGCCGCCTGGTGGAGTATTACCAGGGTGAGCCGCTGGTGAGGGACTGACCGGCACTGTACGGCAGAGCGGCCAGGCTGCCCTTGAGCTTATTTGGCCGGACGATGGCTCTGCCATGTCCCCAGCCACACAACCGCCCGGAGCAACCACATGGCCATCCCCAGGAAAGCCGCACAACCGCACGGCCACACAGCCGCGAGACCATAAAACCATAAAACCGCAAAACCGCAAGAAACAATGGACATACAGATTCAGAAGAAACATTACCTCATCCCCCGCAAGTACTGGGGATGGCTGGCAGGTGCCATCGTGCTCGTGGGCATACTGGTGGCACTGGGACTCACCAACTTCTCGGCCACGCTCAGGGTGGACCGTAAGGGACTCAACATCGGGGAGGTCAAGCGCGACCGCTTCAACGATTATGTGTCGGTAGATGGGCAGGTGACTCCCATCAGCACCGTGCAGATAAGCAGCGAGGAGGGCGGCATCGTGCAGGAGAAGGTGGTGGAGGAGGGCGCGCATGTGAATGCGGGCGACGTGATTATACGCCTCTCCAACTCCGACCTCGACCTGCAGATACTCAATGCCGAGAGTGAACTGGCCGAGAAGCAGAATATCCTGCGCAACACACAGATAACCATGGAGCAGGACAAGCTCAACAACTCCAACGAGGAACTGCAACTCTCGCAGGATGTGGTGACCAAGAAGCGTGCCTACGAGCACCAGAAGGCTCTGTGGGACGAGCAGCTGGTGGCCAAGGAGGACTATCTGAAGGCCAAGGAGGACTATGAGCTCGCACGCAAGAAGCATGACCTCATCACCGAGCGGCTGCGCAAGGACGCGCAACTCAGGAAGTCGCAGGTGGACCAGATGAATGACAACCTGGAGTCCATGCAGCGTAATGTGCAGCTGGTGCGCGAGCGAAAGGCCAGGCTGGAGGTGCGCAGCAGCATCTCGGGCGAACTGGGACTGCTGGACGTGGAACTGGGTCAGCACATCTCGGCAGGACAGCGCATAGGGGTCATCAATGACCTGAGCGACTACAAGGTGCAGGCGCGGGTGGATGAGCATTACATCGACCGTGTGCAGACGGGGCTTACCGCCACCTTCAGGCAGAACGGCAAGGAGTACAGCCTGAGCCTGCGCAAGGTGTATCCCGAGGTGAGGGACGGACGCTTCCGCATCGACTTTGTGTTCCGGGGCGAGCGTCCTGCCAACATACGCACAGGTCAGACTTACTATGTGGACCTGCAGCTGGGCGAGTCCAAGGAAGCGGTCATCATCCCCAAGGGCACCTTCTACAGCGTGACGGGCGGGCAGTGGATCTTCGTTCTGGACAAGGACGGGCACAAGGCTTACCGCCGCAAGATTTCCATCGGCAGGCAGAACCCCCAGTACTACGAGGTGCTCGAGGGGCTGGAGCCGGGCGAGCGCGTCATCGTGAGCGGCTACGAGGCTTACAAGGACAGCGAGGTGCTGGTGCTCGAGTGACACCGCCCCGCCCCCATCCCCGAAACGGAGGAAGGACACGAGGAGGGCACCGCCCCATAAAACGCACCGCGCTGCAATCGCCAACGCAGCGCACTGCATGTGCCAACGCAGCGCGCTGCATGCGCCATCGCACCGCACTGCATTCTGCGGCCTGCCTGCCTGGGGGCAAAAGAAGAACATGGAGAGACAATACGAATCATAACACATAATGAGACTTTTCAACAATATAACGGGCCTGGGCTCATACTTCACCTTCCTGTCACGCAACAGGGTGTATGCGTTCATCAATGTGATTGGCTTCTCGGTGAGCCTGATGTTCTCGGTACTGATAGGGCTGTACGTCTATGGCGAATATACCACCGACTCGATGCACACCAAGGCCAGCCGCATCTATTCGCTCGCTTTCGAGGTGAATGACGAGGATGGGCTCCAGCGCTACGACGGCTGCCACCACGGCGCGGAGGATATGCTGCGCGGCCGCATCCCCGAGATTGAGTCGTTCTGTGCCATTGTGCGCAATGAGGTCAACTATGAGTTGCCCGACCAGACTTACCTCCAGGGTGCCACCCTCATGGCCGACTCCACCTTCTTCCGCATTTTCGACTTCCCCCTCCTGCAGGGCAATCCCGGCCAGGTGCTCGAGGACAGGGATGCGGCGGTGGTGAGCGAGGAGTTTGCACGCCGCCTGTTTGGCAGCGAAGACCCTGTGGGCAAGACGCTTGCTTATAGCACGCGGGCCGGGCGCGTGAAGCTCAGGGTGACGGGTGTGATGGGCAGCATGCGCGGCTCGTGCATCAGGCCTGCCGATGTCATCGTGAACTTCTGGAATGCGGGCAACTTCAACGCGGCCGATGTGGATGCTGGCTGCAGCAACACCTTTGGGGCGCAGTTCTTCATCCTGGCTCGCGCAGGAGCCAGCCTGGAGGGGAAGGGGCCCCAGATAGACAAATGCCTGGGCGGCATGCCCCTGTATACCCTGAATGACAAGGTGAAGGACGGGTATGTGCGCAGTTATCTCATTCCCCTGCGCCAGGAATATCTGAACGAAGGTGCAGATGGGGCTGGGGTCATCTGCCATGGCGATGTGCGCCAGGTGCGTGTCCTGCTCGTTGCGGGCTTGCTGGTCCTGCTCTTTGCCATCATCAACTATATCAACCTCACCGTGGCACAGTCGGGGCAGCGTGCCCGCGAGATGGCTGTGCGACGCCTGTTGGGAGCACAGCGCACAGCCGTCATGCACCGCCTGGTGGGCGAGAGTGTGCTTATGAGTATGCTTTCCCTGCTGGTGGCCCTGTTCCTGGCTTGGGCTGTGGCTCCCTATGTGGGCGGTCTGCTGCAGGCCGAGATAGTGCTGGCCGACCTTCTCAAGCCTATTCCCCTGGCATTGCTGCTCGTGCTTGCTGGCCTCTCGGGCGTGCTTTCCGGCATCGTCCCGGCGGTGGTGCTGTCACGTGCCAAGCCTATTGATGTGGTGCGCGGAACGTTTCGCCATCAGTCCAGGATGTTTTTCAGCCGTGTCTTCATCGTGTTCCAGAATATGGTCACCATCACCATGGTGGCACTCGCATTGGTCATGCTGCTCCAGGTGCGCCATCTGGTCACCGCCCCTCTGGGGTACAACACACATGCCCTGATGAGCGTGGACGTGAGCCGCTCGACACCTGCCGATGACTCGCTCTTCACTCAGAAACTCAGGGAACTGCCGTGCGTGAAGCGTGTGTCCTGGGCCAGGGGGCTTCCGCTCTATGGCAGCAACGGCCCTGGGTTCCAGGTGGGGGACAAAATCCTGTACCTGCGCCTGCTCATCGGAGACTCTTCCTATGCCGACATGCTGGGGCTCAAGGTGGTGGCGGACAAGCATTCGGGGTCAGCCACACGCATGTATTACAGCGAGAGCCTGCAACGGACATTTGATGCCATGGGCACCGAGGAGCAGGGGGCTGTCAACAGCGGGCTTTCCTACATCCTGCCCATGATGGGCGTGAACGCCGATGTGGAATACAACGGCACGGTGAGGGACTTCAGCATAGGCGACATCACAGGGACGGAGAAGCTGGTGGTGCTGGTGATTCAGAACCGCATGCGCTCTGCCAGCCAGATACTGGTGGAGACGCAGGGCAACGAGACCGTGGCCTGGGAGCAGGTGCGTGATGCCTACCGAAGTGTGTTCCACATGGACATGGAGGAGCAAAATCCTTATCTGGAGCAGCGCATACGCGAGAACTTTGCCGGCCAGCGCCGCCTCTCCCACATTGTCCTGCTCTTTGCCGGGGTGTCCATACTCATCTCCTTCATGGGACTGGTGGCCATGAGCATGTACTTCATCAGGCAGCGCCAGAGGGAGATTGCCGTGCGCAAGGTGTTTGGAAGCCGCAACAGCCAGGTGTACCGCCAGCTGGTGCGCACCTTCCTTGCTTATGTCCTGGTGGCCTTTGTCATGGCCGTGCCTGTAATATGGTATGTGGGTGGCCACTGGCTCGCAGGCTTCAGTTACCGCATCACACTCAGCCCCCTTGTGTTCCTGGCTGCAGGCGGATTCTGCCTGCTGGTGTCCTGGGCGGCCGTCTCGGTGCAGAGCTACATGGCGGCCAATGAGAATCCTGTAAATCATCTGAAGGACGAATAAACAATATGATTATGAACAAGATAATGAATGCGTTGAAGTGCCTGCCACGTCGTGGGCAGCACAACATCCAGAAAGTTCTGTGCCTGGCACTGGGCTTGGCGGTGAGCGCGGTGCTCATCACCGAACTGAACTTTGAGCAGACCTATGACCAGTGGTTCCCCGCATGGGACCGCACCTATATCCTCAAGGAGCAGGTGACGCGCACCGGCGAGCAGTCCCCCTCTGACTATTGGCAGACTCCTGGAGCCATCGCACCGGGCATGAAGAGGTACGCGCCCATCGTGGAGGCCGCCACGCGCATCACCAATGTGTCCATAGGGGCACAGTGCCGGCTGGATGCCGAGCGCTCGGTGGAGGCGGATGTCGTGGCGGCGGACACCAGTTTCTTTGAGGTCTTTCCACGGCCAATCCTCTCGGGCAAGCCGCGTGAGGTGCTCGGCAAGCCCTACTGCTGCATGGTAAGCCGCAGCGTGGCCGAGGCCATAGGGGGCGATGTGATGGGCAAGAAATTCACCATTGCCGAGTTTGGCGACACGCCCTTCGAGGTGGGAGGGGTGTTTGAGGACTTCCCCTGGGGTGCCTCGCTGCACGGCACACAGATACTGCTCTCCATGGCCACCATGAACGAGAGCTCGACGGACAACTGGTTGGGCAACGACCGATACAAGTCCTACATCCGCCTGACCAAGGGACACACGGCCGGGGACATGCAACCCTATATACAGAAGATGATGCAGGAGAACGTGGACCTGGACGGACTGCGCTCGGCTGGAGTGGATGTGCAGTTTGTCCCCTACCTGCTCTCCGAGCGACACACCCACGACAGCTATGTGCGCATGATGAGCTGGATACTGGGCATCATGGCTGTGGTGCTGCTCTTCATCTCGGTGATGAACTATCTGCTCATTGCCATTGGCAACCTGGTGAACCGCTCCGCCGAGATGGCCGTGCGCAAGTGCTTCGGCGCGGGCAATGGCGACATCACGGCCATCACCTTTGCCGAGTCGCTCGTGCATGTGCTGCTGGCCGTCTTGCTGGCCGCGCTGCTGCTCTTCGCCTGCCGTGGCACTGTCGAGACTTACCTCTCGGCACCCCTCAGCGCGCTTGTGTGCAACCGGGGCAGCTGGGTGCTGGTTGCCATCTGTGTGGGCATCGTCCTGCTGGGTGGAGTAGTGCCCGGATGGCTTTACGGACGTGTGCCTGTGGCTGTGGTGTTCCGTGGGTATGCCCAGAACCGACGCCGCTGGAAACTGGCCTTGCTGGCTGTGCAGTTTTGCATCGTGGGGCTGTTTGCCAGTCTGCTCTACACCGTGCAGGCGCAGTATGGCCTGATGGTGAGCCTCAATCCAGGCTATGATGCCCAGGATGTGGCTATCCTGAGCGTACAAGGCGCGTCGGATGCTGACCGCAAGCACATCCTGCAGGAACTCTCGCGCATGTCGCAGGTGCAGCTGGTGTCCTCGGCCTGGACCATCCCACTGGAGCAGTATGGAGTGTCGGGCGACAATGTCCTGCTGCCAGGAGACGACCGCGAACTCTTCAACGCCTCGGACTTCTATGATGTGAGTGATGATTACCTGGAGGTCATGGGCATGCGTCTGAGCCAGGGTACTTTCTTCACCGAGCGCAACGACAGTTGCCGCCAGTTGCTCGTGAGCGAGTCCTTCGCCCGTCGCGTGAGCGAGGCTGCGGGCTGGAAGGATGGCGCGCTGGGCAAACGTGTGCGCGTGACGGGACATTCCGACAAGGCATATACGGATGGCATGACCATCGTGGGCATCTTCCCCGACATCAGGGTGGGAGGGTGCAGCACCGCAGGAATCCAGCAGAAGGAGCGTCCGCAGTTCTTCACTTACAGTCCCCAGCCGTGCAGCAATATGCTCATACGCTTCCATCATCTGACAGCCGATGACATGGCCCAGGCGCTCAAGCGCGTGGAGGCCATGATGCCTGGCAAGACGGTACACCTGAAGTCGTGGGCAGCGGAGATGCGCGACCAGTACCGCCAGCAGCTCAGTTTCCGCAACGCCATTGCCATCTGTGTGGTGGTGACGCTCTGCATAGCCCTCTTCGGACTGCTGGGCTACACGGCCGACGAGGTCAACCGCCGAAGCAAGGAGATGGCTGTGCGCAAGGTGAACGGTGCCGGCATGAGGGACATCCTGGAACTCTTCCTCGGGGACATCCTGCGTGTGGCGGTGCCCTCGGTGCTGGTGGGGGCGGCTCTCTCCTGGGCCATCGCTCGCCAGTGGCTCACCTCGTTCAGCCAGAAGACGAGCCTCTCGCCCTGGATTTACCTGTCTGTCTCGCTGGTGGTGCTGGCTGTCATCTCCCTATCGGTGATGTTCAACTGCCGGCGTGTGGCCATGGCCAATCCTGTGAGGTATCTCAAGGACGAATAATAATATAAATAATATAACAGAAGCATATGAATCTGAAGTCATTCGGCGTGTATCTGTCACGCAACAAGTTCTACACGCTGGTCAATGTGCTGGGCTTCTCGGTGAGCCTGATGTTTGTTGTCCTCATCATGCTCTATGCCCGCCAGGAGTACGGCATCGACAAGTGTATCGACAAGGCTCACCGCATCTACACCGTGTGCATGAATTTGGGGCGTGGCGAGGATGGCCCGATAGAGGGCAGCCACTGGTACACCCAGCGCACCATCAGACAAACTTTCCCGCAGGTGGAGATGACCTGCGGCCTGTATTACAACACCGTGGAGGTGAGCCTCAATGGCAAGACACTGGACTGCGAGACGGCCTTTGCCGACAGCACCTTCTTCCGCATGTTCTCCATTCCCCTCGCGCAAGGCAACGCCGCCCACGCGCTGGATGACCAGAATGCCGTAGTGGTGAGCGAGGAGTTCGCACGCAAGGCATGGCCGGGCGAGAACGCCATGGGCAAACGAGTGCAGGTGGAGGACATGGAGGGACTCTCCCTGCATGTGACGGGGGTCTATAAGGGCATGGAGGGAACTTCCTTTGGCCAGGCCGACCTCATCATGCGCTTTGAGCATGTGCGCTACATCAACGATTATCTCACCGACTCCCACATGGGCAATGCCACCTGCTGCTCGGTGTTTATCCTGGCTCAGCCTGGCTGCGACCTGAGCAAGCAGGGCGCGGCCTTTGACAAGATGTATCGCGACATGGGATTCTGGATATACACCATGGATGGCAGCAATACCCGCACCAAGCTTATTCCATTCAGCAAGCGTTATTTCTCGGGCATCCCCGCAAGTACCAATGACGAGGCGCAGAGCCTGCGTGGCGACCTTCGCCTGGTCAAGGTCCTGCTGGCTGTGGGACTGGTGATCCTGCTCTTCTCGGTGTTCAACTATATCAACCTGAGCACGGCGCAGAGCGGAAAGCGAGCCCGCGAGATGGCCACACGCCGACTGATGGGCGCGCAGCGCAGGGACATCGTCCTGCGGCTGATGTACGAGGGGCTGCTCCTGTGCCTCCTGTCTATGGTGTTGGGCGCGGTGATGGCATGGGCGGCCAGCCCGTATGTGAGTTCGCTGCTTGGCACCGAGATTGACATGACGGGGCTCTTCGATCCCCTGTTCCTGCTGGGCGTCCTGGTGCTGGCGCTTCTGGTGGGGGGCGTGTCGGGTGCAGTGCCTGCCGCCATTATCTCGCGGGTGCGCCCCATCGATGTGGTGCGGGGGACCTTCAGGCTCAAGGCGCGCATGACCTTCGCCCGTGTGTTCATCATCCTGCAGAATGTGGCCACCATCGTGATGGTGGCCGCTGCCCTGAGCATCTGGCTGCAGACGCGGCACCTCATCCATGCGCCCATGGGCTATGACCTGGAGCGTCTGCTGGTGCTGCCCTCCATCTCTGATGATACCACAAAGGTGCAGACCTTCATCAATGAGGTGCGGAAACTCTCCTGCGTGGAGAGCGCGTCGCTCTCAATGGGCTACCCCCTGCAGGGCGGCAACAACAACACCATCACGCACGAGGGACATCCCGTGAGCCTGCAGGTGATGTATGGCGACAGCTGCTTCTTCAAGACCCTGGGGCTGAAGATTGCCCAGGACAACCACCAGGCCGACCCGACACAGGGCATCTGGGTCAACCGCCAGTTCCTGGCCGAGATGGGATTGAAGGAGACAGACCGCTTTCTCAATGACCCCGCGCTCAACCAGGGGCCTCTGCCTATCAACGGCATCCTGGAGGACTTCAAGATACGCGCCGTCACCAGCGACCAGCATCCTGTGTATGTGGTCATCCGCAAACTGTGGGTGCCCTGGCATTACCTGGTGAGGGTGAGGGGCAACGAGGCCGATGCCCTCGGGCTGGTGGACGAGGCGTACTTCCAGGTATTCCAGCGTCACATTGCCGACTATGACAGCCGTCCCTATGCCATGCAGAAGATGAAGGCCAACTTCAGCCAGGAACAGCGTATGGGTACCATCGTGCTGCTCTTTGCCCTGGTGGCCATCCTCATCAGCGTGCTGGGGCTGGTGGCCATGAGCACCTACTTCATACAGCAGCGCCAGCGTGAGGTGGCCGTGCGCAAGGTATTTGGCAGCAGCAGCGCGCAGGTGCGCCGCAGACTTACGGGCGGGTTCCTGAGTTATGCTATGGCGGCATTTGTGATAGCCGCGCCTGTGGCCTATTGGCTCATAGGCCGCTGGATGACCACCTTCAGTTACCACCTCCAGTGGTGGCCGATGGTGGTGGCGGCGGGTGCCGTGTGCCTGCTCACATCCTTCCTGGCTGTGATTGTGCAGAGTCAGATGGCTGCCAATGAGAATCCCGTGAACCACATCAAGGATGAGTGAGCATGACAATGCAAGCCCCCACCCCTGCTTCCCCCGAGGGGGAGGAGTGGTTTCCTCTTGCCTCTTGCGGCTTTTGCGTGGAGGTTGCTGCTTGAGGCGGGAGTCGCTGTTGCTCCTTCTTCTTGGTGGGGCATGGGTGGTGAAGCGGCATAATATATATATTATATAATGAGTAAACGGGTATCGTGAGTAAGTAAACAATTTAACGAGTAAGTAAACAATTAGTATCAATAATCAACAGGATGCCCTCTGACAAGCCTCTCGGGTCAATTCCGATGTGGATACATGGAGGAAGGAGGTAATTGCTCCTCCCCCCGGGGGAGGCAGGGGAGGTGGGGGCTTTGTGGTGGAGACATTTATATTTCATATTATGATTAAGGTAGAGAATCTGAGCAAGAGTTTCCGCACGGAAGAGGTGGAGACCGTGGCACTGGACAAAGTGTCATTTGAGGTAAAGGACGGTGAGTTTGTGGCCATCATGGGTCCTTCGGGTTGTGGCAAGTCCACATTGCTCAACATACTGGGCTTGCTGGACAATCCCACCAGCGGCAAGTACTGGCTGGATGGCCGTGAGGTGCAAGACCTCAAGGAGAAGGAGCGCACGGACGTGCGCAAGGGCGAGATAGGCTTCGTATTCCAAAGCTTCAACCTGATAGACGAGCTGAATGTGGAGGAGAACATCGAGCTGCCGCTCACTTATCTGGGTGTGCCGCGTGCCGAGCGCAAGAAGCGCGTGCAGGACATCATGAAGCGTATGGCCATCAGCCACCGGGCCAAGCACTTCCCGCACCAGCTCTCGGGAGGACAGCAGCAGCGCGTGGCCATTGCCCGTGCGGTGGTGTTCAATCCCAAGATGATACTGGCCGATGAGCCTACCGGAAACCTGGACTCCAAGAACGGTGCCGAGGTGATGAGCCTGCTCACCGAACTCAACCAGGAGGGCACCACCATCGTGATGGTGACCCACAACGAGCATGACGCACGCCTGGCCCACCGTATCATCCGCCTCTTCGACGGCCACATCGTGGAGGGGGCCTGAGGCAAGTAGCCCCGCACAGGGCCGCAAGCAATCCCGCACTGGGCTGTAAGCAATCCACTACGGGAACGCAAGCAATC
>DCCS01000038.1:16793-33751 GCA_002316015.1 Prevotellaceae bacterium UBA1075 | reverse complement strand
GCAATCCACTACGGGGCCGTAAGCAATCCACTACGGGAACGTGAGCAATCCACTATGGGAACGCAAGCAATCCACTGCGGGAACGTGAGCAATCCACTACGGGAACGTGAGCAATCCACTACGGGGCTGTAAGAGATAACCTACAAGGGGGAGAAACTATGGTTTTATAAAGTTGTGGAGGTTCCCTGGTCACACGGTCGCAAGGCGAATGCTGGAGACCGCGTGGCTATTAGCCCTCCGATAAAACTGTTGTGCGTGTGCCCTGCCGCCATCCATTTCTGGAGGCGGCGGGGCGCTTTTCGTTACCGCCGGATTATCCGCGATGTTCCGTCTCCCCGTTCCAAGGAGTACGGGTCATGGGTGTGAGGGGTACAACATTGCTGTTTGATTTTCTTGCGTCTGCCTGGCATTTTTCCCACAACATGCGCGTAAAAGCAGTATCGAGAACAGCAAAATCATGGTAAACGGCAAAGTTTTACCGAAAATCCTTCTTGAAAAAACAATTATCCTGCAATTTTGCATAAATTTGCGCAGGGCAATGTGGTTGGCCACCCTGTTGCGGAAAGTCAAATGTCAAGAAGAGTTCCCAAATATCAACAACTAACAAAAAAGAAGAGTGTATGAGAAAAATTACAACATGGATGCAGATGCTGTTACTGACGTGCAGCGCAAGCCCCGCGTTGGCACAGAACGTGGCAAGCACACCCACCGCAATCGATGATGTGCAGGACAGGGGGGGGTATTATGTTTTGGTGATGCGAACTGCCGACAGCAGGACGGACAACACAAACGGAAACTTTGTGTATTATGATGGGCAGAGCGACAAGAACGTCCACTTTGACGAGACTTCCGCCGCCGAAAACAACCTGCGGGGGGCGACACTAAAAAAGGAAAACTACAAGTATGTCTTCCATGTGTCAAAGACGGATGGCAAGGTGAGCATCAAGGCTTATGGCACCAATGACTACTGGCCTGCCATTCCCGATGCCCAGGAGGACGAAGGCCAACATGCGGATGGATACGCGAAAAACACACCCGCCAACTGGCTCGATTTTGTGGCAAGCGCAACTGCCGCAAAATATGAATACACAAAGAATGGTGATTGGTTTAATCTGCAGTGCACCGCGAACAAATTCGAAAAGAAAGGCTGGGGCATAACGTGGTGGAGTGAGAGTTCAGTAACCGCCACGGTCAATGTCAATGACGAGACGCACAGGATTGGCTATTGGGAGAGCGGGGACAAAAATATATGCCAGTTCCAGATATATGCTGTGGATGACATGCCAGAGCCCGGCTCGCTGGCGACTGTCACCTACAACTACACCTTCAATGGCGAGGTGAAGAAGACCACGTCAGACCCCTCTGCCAGAGTGGGGCACGAATATCCCAATGTTGACCTCAAGGGGCTCCCGGACTTCCTCGCGGCAGAGAAGCCTGCCGGAACGGTGACGGCAGAGGGCGGCACCTTTGTCATCGAACTGAAAGAGGCACTTCCCTTCAAGACCAGCACGGATGCGGCTCCTGTCTACTATTATTTAGGGACAGCAGACGCGCAAAATCCGGCAATCTTTTATAATCAAAGCAAAAGTTTTCCCAATGCTGTTGGTTTTCGTGCGTTGAATTCAGACATTGCTGTCAACGACATCCCCAATAGCCTGTGGTATGTAACGGGAAATCCATTTGACGGCTTCCAATTTCACAACGTTGGAGCAAAAGACATTGTCTGCAGTTCTGCTGTTATAAGTTCTGCCTTCAACGTGTGCCTTTTGGCCTTTGAGGGCGTAGCACTCAACACCTCCAATTGGGATGTACGCAAAACTTCCACAAATAACGGAAGTGCCTTTACTGTATATCCACATAATGAAACAGCGAATTGCTGGAGATATAGTGACTCCGATGTGAAGTTTAATTACGAAGAGAGTTATCCAAACGAATTTGCCGCATACCCAGCCACCTTCACCTTCCCCATGTACCCTGTGGGCAAGAACACCTACAACTCCTTTGCCGCTCCCTTTGACGTGGAAGTTGTGGGCGACGACATCAAGATGTACAAGGGCGTGCTGGATGCGGCCAACAAGGAACTCGTGATATCCCCCGTGGATGCCGCACCAGCCAACGCGGGCGTTGTACTGATGGGCGAGAACAGCAATGCCGAGGCGGTCACGCTCAAGGCCGTAGCCGGCGCGCAGGCACTTGAGGGCAACGACCTGGTGGGCACAACAGAAGACATCCTGGCTGCCGACCTGGCCGACAAGCTTATCTTTGGCGTGGCTGATGATGGCACCGAAGCCGTGGGCTTCTTTGCCGCCAACAGCAGCGTGGTTTCTCTCAATGCCAACCACGCATACCTCAACCGTGCAACGGTACAGCAGGTGAAGGGCGTGTCCATGCGCATTGACGGTGAGGCCACCAGCATAGGACGCATCGACAACAACAAAACTTCCCGTGCCGAGGGCGCCATCTACGACCTTGCTGGCCGCCGCGTGACAAGTGCCCAGAAGGGCGGCCTCTACATACAGAACGGACGTAAGTTCATCGTAAAATAAATTCAAAACAATACAAGCGAATATGAAAAAGACATATATTACTCCGTGCACAACGGTGTACGAAACTGCTACGGAAAG
This sequence comes from Prevotellaceae bacterium UBA1075, assembly GCA_002316015.1. Taxonomy (GTDB): domain Bacteria; phylum Bacteroidota; class Bacteroidia; order Bacteroidales; family Bacteroidaceae; genus Physcousia. The sequence continues at coordinate 31,127 of DCCS01000038.1, read as the reverse complement.
AGACTGTTGTCTTCGGGCAAGTGCTGGAACTGGCACCGGCGGGTTTGGCACAACAACAACCAGCGGCGCAAAGGATAATTTCAATGAGGACTTTGAGTCTGGCAGTGTGACAGGAACCGACATGGCCAAGCGCAACCCCTGGGACAGCCAGTGGTAAACACACACACGTGTGGGTATGGGGCGGGGATTTCCGCCCCCCCGCGTGACATAAACACGCCAAGAAAGAAGAGGATGGCTACATGGGTCATAACCGTGCGGTTATCCTCTTTCGCCATACTCTCTAATCCAAAAACCCGATAGATTCAAGATTGGAGTGCCATCCCGACAGCCCTCCCCCGCCTTCTCCACCACGCTAAGAAGGCAAGGGAGGGCTACGGGAAAAGAGCGGAGAAACAACGTGGGAGGAATTGCTCAAGCCATGGGAGCGGCAGCGGAAGCACGAAACCGAGAAAACAAACGCATTTCGCATCGTCTTTTCCTGCCTTGACGAGCAAATGCCCGAAACCCGCGTTTGTGCCCTAAACCGGTTTGAGCAGCCTCAGCCTCATGTTGAGCCTCACGAACAGGCTGTCAAGTTTTGGGTTTGCGCTGACAAGGAATTCACTGCCCGTCCGGGATTCGTATTCCAACATCTGCCTGCACAAAACACTTTATGGCTAGTCCGACAATGCGGCCCGTGGAAATTCCGGCCTCGGCTGTCACACGCATGTGGATTTTGGGATTTGTATCTGAGCACAAGAAAAAATCCCCAGCATTTGGCACGTTCACAAAAACTCCCTATCTTTGCATCGCTTTTAGGGAAACAGCAAAGAGCGGCACAAGTGAATTTTCCCAAAAGGGTCAGGTGTGCCACCTTTGCCCGAAAGGTACAGGAGAGATGGTAGAGTGGTCGATTACACCGGTCTTGAAAACCGGCGTACCGAAAGGTACCGGGGGTTCGAATCCCTCTCTCTCCGCTACAAACCTTGCAAATCAAGGATTTACTAAAGTCGCACACGGATTTGCACACGATTACCCCCAGAATTAACACTTCCGGGGCTTTTTGTTGCCCCAAATCGGCGTGTTTACTCGTGTACATGAAAAAGCCCCGACCATATAAGCCGGGGCGCATTGTTCCCCCAATGCTATTTTGGGGCTTTCGCAACAATCGCTTCTTGTCAAGTTCCTGCTTCTCAGCAATCATCTCTACCATGTCAATTCCTCAATCTTACGCAGCCTGGCATATGCATTCCACCAACCCGCTATGGTATAGGATGATTACATTGAATACCTGGGTCTTCTGTATTTTCTCCCTTTTCTTCCGTTTCTTATTGTTGTTAATCAAACGAACGCATGGTCTTGATGAAGGTTGATCGTATCATACCAAGAATCTCTATCGCCTTGTCAAGACAGGTCTTCAAACTTTCCTCGCCATTGTAATAAAACTCACAACTTGCCGAGACATTCTTCAAAGTCTGATCTATATAAACCTTGGTGAGCCTTATTTCGCGAGTTATCTTGTTGCAGGCTGCAAGGACTTTGGCTTCTTCTCCTTCATTAACCTCATACATTTTGGGGAATACGACAACAAGATAGTCCTCATCGTCTGAATTCGCTCCCATCACGTAGAACGTTTTCATCTGATAGCGCACAAATATGTCACCATCATCATCTATCTGAGGCTTGAACCCCAGAGACTGTAGTACCGAGACTACCATTTCATGTCTTGTCATAATACTTGTTGTTTAGTCGTTATTGTCATCATCAGTCCCGCCATCACTCTCACCATTGTCCATCTTTTCGATAGCGTCACGGGCGAACATCAACGCTGAGGAAAGGTGAATAATCATACAGCGGATTACTTCTTCCAAATCTTTATTGCCCAAAAGGTCACGTTCGTAGAAGAGCCAGAGGCGATTGCCGAGGGTGTATGCCTTGACATATTTGAGGGTGGAATTGATTTTCTCTTTTAGTTCTTCATACTTTTCCTTGTTGTCCTCTTCCAAGTCGTAAATGCCAGGCACCGAGATGTCGAGGAAATTCTCATCATCTTCGCTATACATATAAAGGCAGTTGATGCCCTCGTAGTTGAAGGAATAACCCAACGATTCGGTGTCTTCCAAGTTAAAGCCCAAGTTCTCAAAGGCTGCCAAAATCTTTTCTTTCATCTGATCTGAACATTTTTATGGTTATTACTATTGTTATCTAAAGCCTATGGTTACAGGTTTGAGTCCTTTGTCCTTTGGGGAGAACTCGTTCCTCACACGCTCATATTCTCGAAGTGACTTGGTGCTAACAGAAGGACTTCTGGTCGCTATGATTTCCTCCAATACTTCCTGCGTGATACCATGTTTCTTTCCGTCAGGGCATTTGATGGTCTCGTTGAACTTCTTGCGAGCTGCCGACTTGACGATATAGCTGATGTCAGAGCAGTTGTAGCCGTTGGTCAATTCAGAAAGATGGGTTGTGTCAATATCACCTTCTGTGGGGAGTTTCGACAGTTCCAAGGCAAACAGGCTTTTGCGCGCTTCCATGTCTGGAATGTCGACATACACCATTTCATCTATACGCCCAGTTCTCAGCACCGCCTTGTCTATGCGTTCGGGGTGGTTGGTGGCAGCGAGAACATAAACGCCTTTTCCAGAGGCATTATTGAGCATACACAGAAACTCGTTGACCTCGCTGTCATAATGTTGGTTGCCCTCATCTCCCGAACGTCGTGGCACCATGGCGTCAAACTCGTCAAAGAAGAGCAAGGTAGGAGCACTTTTCTCCGCTTCCTTGAAGGCCTCGCCAATCTTCTGCTGGGTGCCGTGAACCCAAGGGCACGCAAGGTCATCGGGAACTATTTTCACGAAATTGATACCTACCTCTTCAGCCATCTTCTCCGCAAAGAAGGTCTTGCCACACCCCGCCGGCCCGTAAAACAACATGGACGGAGGTTTGATGCCATAGACTTCGGCACATTCACGGTTCCGGAGTACGTTGATAAACCCTTCTGTCACCATCTGCTTCAGCTCGTTCATACCAGCAACATCACCGAAGCCATTGCCTTTCTTCTTTTGTGGAGTGGGCTTCTGTTCTACTGCTTCTTTGGCAACCTTCCTGGCCTGCTTTTCTGCCGTGTCGGAAGGTTCCTGTCCGCCAATGCGGCGCAGCCAGTCTTTTTCGGCTTTTGTTACATTCATGTTTGTTTCTCCTTCTTCCGTTAGTTGTATTTCTATAAATAAAGATGGGTAGAACAAGCATCTTCTATCACAGGCTTTTTTTATTTTGTTATTCGATATCTATTCTTGCCACCTCATCCACATTCTTTATCGTACGGATATTTCCAATGGCTTGCTTTAGTTCGTTGGAAGAATGCACCTCAAAATCCACCATGGTTTCCACAATGCGATCTTGGGTTGCTGTATGGAGTTTCGAAATGGAGAGGTTCTGTTGCTCTGTAATGCAAGCAACCACGTCGCTGAGCAGATGATGGCGGTCGATGCCACGGATGCAGATACGGACGGGGAACAGGAACTGTTCGTTCTCCTTGAAATCCACAGCCACAATGGTATCGCCCTGCTTGGATGCCTGACGTATAGCGGTGAGGCAGTTGCGCTTGTGGAGCGTAATCTGTCCCTCGGCATTTTTGAAACCGACGACTTCGTCTCCCGGCAACGGATGGCAGCAGGCACAACGCTTGTACTCCATCTTTGGACGGTCGGTGAAGAAACTGCCCAGACTGCGCTTTGCCTTATAGGTCAGAACATGGTTCTGCCAGTCTGCTTCGGGTACGGCATCTTCGGAAGTGCCAATCTCTACACAATCTCCACGATGGAGCACCGTCTTCACAGAGGACAGCTTACCATTGATACGTGCATACACGGCATGAAGCCCAACTTCGGTATGAATTTCGAAGGCGAAATCGAGTGCCGTGGCATACTTGGGCAGTACGATACACTTGCCCTTGGGCGTGAAAGCCATGATGTTATCATGGTAGAACGATGCCGTCACACCATCCATATAGTCCATCTCGTTGGTGTGGTAGGCTATATCCTTGAGCACAGCCCTGAACTTTTCCAGCCATGCCTTCAGGTTTTCCTCCGTGCGTTCAGCAGTACAGCCAAGGCGGTTGTTGCGTATCATACGTTCAGACGAGATATGCACTTCCTCCCATTGTCCCTTTGGATTGAGAAACTTCACATGGAAACTCTGATATCCGTTCTCCTTCGGGGCATTGATATAATTGACCACAGAACAAGGACGCTCTTTGAAACAGTCGGACAACACGGCATAGATATGCAAGCTCTGCTTCTTCTCCTCCAGCAAGCCGTCAGCCTTGTAGATGATACGCAGGTAATGCTTGCTGTCGATATGTTCGAAATCACAACATTTGGACTGCATTTTGCGCCATATGCTGTAAGGTGAGCGCATACGGAGTTCGATGCGTGCGTCAATGCCGTTGGCTTCAAGTATCCCCTTCGTCTTGGCGATAAAGGCATCCACATCAGGTTTCTCCGACAGCTGAAGTTCTGCCAGTTGCTTATCAATTTGTTCATATTCACGAGGACAGCGGTAGCGGAACGAAAGGTTTTCAAGTTCCGTCTTTACGTTGTACAAACCAAGGCGATTGGCAAGAGGGGCATAGAAATAATCGGTTTCTGATGCAATCTTCATCTGCTTGTCAGGACTCATACTGCTGAGTGTGCGCATATTATGGAGTCGGTCTGCCAACTTCACCAGGATGGCACGCACATCAAACTGTACAGACGAGAGTATCTGACGGAAATTGTCCACCTGTTTAGACTGGTCGTACTGGACTTTCTTCTGTTTGGTTACAACACCTACAAGAAAAGCCACGTCACCCCCGAAACGTTCACGGATGTCACCAATCGTGTAAGGACAATCTTCCACCACATCGTGCAAAAATGCTGCCATAACAGGGTTCGCTCCAAGCCCCAGCTCTTCTGCCACAATGCGTGCCACGGCAACCGGGTGGCTGATATAGGGTTCGCCAGACTTGCGCAGTTGGTCTTTGTGGGCATAAGCGGCAAAGTCGTATGCTTTATGTAGCAAGTGCATCTGCTTCTCATCCACACGCCCGGACATCAATGTGAAGATAGCGTCCACATCGGCTTGTATCTTCTTTTCATACTTCTCGTTCATAGTCTCTTTATTTTATCGCTCATTATTAGAGAGTGGAAGAGTTGTTGACATCATATCAACTCTCTTCAGAAAACATGAGATTTTTTGCACAAGCATTTCTGCCTCCTTTGGCTTGGGCATGTTTTCTCTCGCAAGTGTCACCTGAATGTTATAGGCTGCGGAATCATTTGTGGTCGCACTGTGTGTATAACTAAGTGATTTCAACTGACACCATTCCAATCTGACCGAGGAGTCACAAACTATTGTTCCTGGAGTATATGAGATGGAATCTGTTGGTATAAACGCTTCCTTGTCATTGTAGTAGTAAATGACAGATCCGTTTTTCAAAGCCTTGACATGGGTGCGTACCTGGCTGTTCTTTGCTTCTATCAGTCTTACTTCCAGTCTGTCATCAGATTTATAGTCGTACTCCGAGAGGTGTTCTCCCACAATTTGACAGATACTGTCCTGTAGATAATGGCTAATATGATTGTCTTTACGATACTCGTTGTCGCAGATGTCGTAGAGGGTGTAATATCCGTTCTTACGCAGTTCCAAATCGCCAAACCAATGTCTTGATGTATGATAGGCAAGGGCATCATACTCTGGTTTCACCAACAGGCCATATCTGTCGCGCAGTCCTATCTTCCCTGTTCCCTTATCCTCGATGTAGAAAATGCCGGGATAGGTGTCAAGGGAATAATATCCGGTTCTGCCTACATTGAAGCAGACATATTGGTTGTTGCCTATGGCCAAACTCGGCAACAATATGCCCACATAAATGGCTGACATAACGGACAGCAACATTTTTTTCTTGTCCTGGTAGAAGGAACTGCATACATAGGCAACCATGCTAAAACTGATGCCCAACATGGACATTCGCAACAATCCGGCATGGGTTTGGGCGAAGAAGAATATCAGCATAGATATAACCAACACCCACATTTTCCCTTTCTCCAATCCATAATATCTTTTAAGCAGATGGAAACTCAGTGTCGGAGCCACGACACTGGCAAACAGGCATAGCCTCGCATTCATAGCGAGACCAGCATACAATGTGCCTATTGTTATCAACAGTAGGGAACAGAATGTCCTTGCGGTTTTATCCGTCCAGAGCAGTTTGCCAAGTGCGTCTGTCCATGTCAAGGTGTCTGGCAGACAACCCTTACGGAAGATATTGACGAGGAAGACAGCCAAAGGAACTATCCACAACCATGCAGTTACCACCAAAGTAAGCACTAAACACCACCATCGGTCAAAGTCGAGATTCAACAATGGAAATACTTTTGAGGCGAGCTCATTAAGTTTTATGTCAAGTCCCACACTGACAGCAAAGGCGGTAAATCCCACAAACAACAGTCCAGAAACCCACGACTTCCTTTCCCTATGGTAAAGCGTGAACGAGAGCAGCAGACGTGATATTATAAGTAACATTACAATCCATGTTGCAGGAGTACCGACCCATGCCATTCTGCTTCCCAATGCGGCTATAGTCCACAATGAACAAATGGTCAAATCAATGCATAAAATTGTCTTTCTCATCTTGTCTCTTTTTATTCTATTTCAATCAATATTGCAGTATAGTTGTCATCACCTTGCTTTTGACAGATTGTGTCAAACTCGTCGAGTATATCTTCCAAGGGCTTGTCATCTAATATCCTTGCTTGCAGGATGTCGGGTGCCATGCTCTTGTACAAGCCATCAGAACAGAGTAATATCCTGTCTCCTCTCTGAATGGTGAACTGCCTGATGTCAGGAACAGCGATTTCCGGGTGATAGGTGAAGAAACAGCGTTCCACAATTTCCCACCCGAAGTCGATACGCACATGGTCCTCGGTCTGGTAAAGCAATCCCTCACCTTGCCTTTGCAGATAGCAACGGCTGTCGCCCATATGGGCTATTGTCACCTTACCACCTTCTATGCTGGCCATGACCATCGTAGTACCCATCTCTGCATGGCTGAGGTCGCATGACTTTTGGTTGATGGCATTACAAGCCATTTTACAAGCCATAACAACTTTTGTCTCACAGTCTGGAGTGTCTGACTTCTCCTGCCAGTATTTTGAAATGGCATCGCAGACCGCCTCACTTGCCACCTCGCCAAAAGAATGACCGCCCATGCCGTCACATACTATACCCATAAAGCGGTTGTGCTCTGGCATTTCCAGGACGTTAAAGCAATCTTCATTATTGCTTCGCCTACCAGTCTTGCTGATTGTCGCGTATTTGATTCTCATTGTCTTCACATAAATGGTTCCATGCATAGCAACCATATTTCCCTAATACTATCTTGTGTTTTTTTTGAAGCAACGATTTGCTTTCGCATATCGTCTCCAATTCTTCTTCCGAACGTTTGGGTTGTTCATCAGAATTATCGCTATTGGCTGAAACCTTCTTGGGTAGCAGCCCTTTTATCCTATCATAAATCCTACTCATAATATATAGATTACTGTGTGTGACATGCTTTCTTCAGTAGCTTTATCAAGTCTTTGTATACAGAGTCGCTGATCCGTCCATGATCACGAGCATCGTTGATGGCATCATACACCTTGTCTCCCGAATAGGAAGCCAGTCCTCCCCACAAGTTGTCTGTACATAGATTTGTAGTGTAGATATGATTGGTATTGAGCCGCGTTATCAATGATGATTTGGCCAAATTGCGGGCATCCACATCCGGTGCTGCACCAAACGAGATATCATATCCGTGACTGGTATCATGCAACCCGTCACCTGTTCCCAACGCGTTTCGCACAGCATCCTCTATATCATCAGGACTATGTTGGGATAGATCAAGCGTAGAACCATCAAATCCATCAAACACACTCTCGTGTCCATTTGTATCGTAATGGCTACCATCTCCATTAGAGAACAGGTCGCCTAATCTTTCAAAGAATTCAAACATAGTGTATTCGTCTTTATAGTTTTAGTTTTACTTTTACTTACTTGTTCTTTTGGTCTCTGAATGCCTTGCGGAAAATCTCGCCAAGCTCTTCTTTCGTAAGTTTTGATTTACCGAGATACTCGTTTCTGAAATATGCCTTTGCCGTTGAACCGATAGCCCAGGCAAATGCAGCAGATGTCGCAGCATCAAGAGCTGCACCAACGGCATAGCCAAATCCAGTTGACTCCATAAGCATTGACAATATCTTCGAACCGACATTCATCGAGAGGAACCACATGCCTGCACTGAGTACAAACTGCTTGACGAACTTCCAACCTTCATCTTTGGTCAACTGCACGCCATAGCACCTTCCTATTGCAACAGCACCTGCACCCATTGCAGAAGCCGTCAAGGCCCAATTTACATGAGCAGGAATGACAGCTGTTCCAACCACAGCAGCCATCATAGTCTTGATAGCCACATCTGCATCTTGATCGCATACACAAACAGACTTTGCCATATCTTAGTACTCTTGTTCGTGTCGAGCGCAACTTCTAATCGTTTTATAATAGAGATGTCGCAAGTCATCAAAACCTATCAAACAAAAATAAAAAAAAACGAGACTTGGTTTTCTTTATTCCCAAATCTCGCTTTTGTCGTAATGGCCTTATTGGCGTCAGTCCCTTGTAATCCTGAAACCCAATTTCAAAATGAGTTTAATGGTTTCAATAGACGTATTGCGGTCGTATTCCTTCTCTTCTTCTGATAGTTCCTCATAAGGCACGAGGCAAGGGTGCTTTTTCTCTGCATCGTTACGTTCCTCTCCATACGTCCAACCGTCCTTCATACGAGCAGCCGACCATACCTCATGCACGTTCTTGGCTATATCCTCTGCCAATGCATTAAGTTCCTTGGGCAGATCCACGTCCTTCGTATCAACAGGATGGGGCGTATAATTATTCTTGTTCATCTCCATTTGATTTATTGGTTTAACTATATTGAAAGAGAAAAACTGTGATGAAAATCTATCGTTTGGGTATGAGTGTTTTTCCCGTTTTGTTTTAGTAATCTGCCTTATTACTCGTGGATAGTTGCCTAATTACTTGTGGAAAGTGGCCTGGTTTCACTTTGTAAGTGTAACATTGATAAATTTCTGTCCATGCTGGTTATGGTGTCTATGTCTATCTGTGCCACATATGAGTAGTTCATCTATTTTGCATCAAAAGCATCCAACAGAATAAATGGAGCCCACAGATTACCTTTGGCAAAACCATTTTCACGGAGATACTGCTGAGCCTTAACAAGCGCTTCACGTTTTGGCAGTCCTTTTGCCAAACCCTCATAGAAGGATGCCATCAACTTAAAAGTTGCTTCATCTGATACTGATTTGAGTGACATCAGCAAAGTATGCACACCTGCATTCTTGAAACCACGCTGCAATCCGAAGATTCCATCTGCGCCTTGTCCGCCAATTCCTGTATGGCATGCGGACAATACTGCCATATCACATTGGCGAAGATTCATGCTTGCCACGTCAGCAGCAGAAACATATCCGTCCTCATTTTCTGATTTGTCTGTTTGGTTGCTTCCTGCCAATGCCAGCACACTCATTTGCATGGCCTCATCCTCACCAGTCTTACTGTCTCCCTTATACTCGCCATGCGAAGAGATGTGCAATACAGCAGGACAATTGTCAGATAAACTACGGAAAGCATATTCAGTAGCTTTGGCTCTATCATACACTTTCACCTTATACTGTTTCCTCATAACCTTTTCTACCGCCTCTATCTCTGGACGAGAATACTTCAACTGACCGAAGCCGACACGCTTCTTTGCCACTTTTGCTGACTCATAATCGATGTCTCCAAAAATGCTTATGGTTTTGCCTGTTGAGGCATGGTGTGCCTTGCAGAGTTCTTTGGTAGAAGAAACCCGATACACTGCATATTTCTCGGAGAAAGGCTTGTCGCCATCTCTCAGATATTCTACAGCAACATTGCTGAGCATATTGTTTGGCGCAAAGAATATACGCTTCTTGCCCTCCAGATGCTTTTTCAAGGCTCCATTCCAGAAAAAGCCATTGTATGCAGCATTGTCGTAAAGGTCATCTTTGTTTGCAAGATTCTTGATGATGGCTCGTGTGCTTACTAATTCCATCACAGGTTGACCAGTCTTGTTGAGGATAAGAGCCAGAAGATATGTGTCCTTATCGAGTGGGGATAATTGTACCGCTGTAAACTCGATGGCAACGTCATCATCATCAAGATGCTTTTGTACATCTTGCCAAGTATAAGAAAGGTATTCTGTATAGTCTTTCACTTCCTTACAGCCTTTCATCAGCTTCTGCTCCAATGGAATGTTCTGCTCTTTCAAGGCAAGAACTTTCTGTAAGTTCTCGTCTGAAGCCTCAGTTTGAAGTCGGTCGATCTCTTGCAGGTTTTCCTTTATCTTTTGCCAGGCTTCCTTTAGACTCTTGTCAGCTGTGCTACCTAAAACTTTCTCAAATTCAATGCTGGAGTTGAGCATGATACCCTTAGACAATAGTTCTAGATTATAGAACGTAGGTATGAAATCCTGCATCCTGTTTGTTGCCGAGTCTAGCAATGTGGCGATGCCATAACAGAAATCATCAATGTTTTGCTGCTGTTCTTTCCACACCCTGCTGCGAGCCTTTTCCGTCATCAAGGCAAAACGTTCACGAAGCATGTCTCTCAGATTATCGGAGTATAAGGCGTAGAATTCGGAGGCTTTTATGTAGTTGTTGGTTCCGGAATAGCAACCTGCAATCGTGTAGAGCGAATTGGTGTAGACTGTGGAGCCCAAATATTTTCTTGTGGTCTCAAGAGATGGCAATTCTTCGTCCAACAGACGCTGATACACAGCCTTGCGGTTGCTCTCGGCATCTTGTTCCATCTTGTCTGCGGCATCATTGTCACCAGCTTTGCGCAAACATACCAACAATGAAGAATAGGTATTCGAGTATTTCGCATCAAGGTTTAGGGACTTGTATATGTCCAGTGCCGCTTGATAGTGCTTTTTGGCATCCTCAAACTTCTTCAACCTTACTTCCACTTTTGCCATATCCTCCAGTGCATCGGCATGTTTCTCACTCTTTGGTTTCCAAGCCGAATATCCATCTAACTCTATCTGGTATGTATCCAAAGCTTCTTGGTATTTCTGCTGGCAGAACAGTGCATCGCCAAGACTAAGGATGCTCATCAGATAGAATTTCTTTTCGTCATCGTCTTTTTGTCCTTTGAAACAGTCTATAGCATCTCTTGAGCACACTTCAGCCTTATCATGTTGGCTGGCAAGCATATAATTCTTTGCTGCCCAATATATGTCAGTACCCACATGTACTTGGTTCGTACCAAGTTTTTTCCAACGGTTAGAGGCAGAGAGATAATATTGAGCGCAGCTTAGGAAATCACGCACATCAAACAATATCTTTGCATAAGTTTCCTCTACTTCAATACGTTGTTCTTCTGTCTGGCAGAGATTCAAACTCTCCTGTATGTGTTCACGTGCTTTTGACTCATCTCCACGCATGATATAATATTGCGCTCGCTCCAGCTTGCACTTGTAATCATTGCAAGGCAGGGCGAGTTCGTGCTGGTTGTGTTCTTCCATCAACTCCATCACCATCATAATTTTGTCTACATCTTCCAACTCTGTATATGCGGAAGACATGGCGTTGAGTATCTGCTCATACGCTTTGCCATGTTTTTTGACTTTTTGCAAGGCTATCTCCCAACATCTTCCAGCAGAACGATAATCTTTGTCGCGATACAGCATGACGGCAAGGCCATGCATGGAGATGGAATCCACTGCGGAGAAGTCGCGTTTCAGAAACTGCTCCATTTTGGATCGGTCGGCTGTTGCTTCCTTGTACAAAGTCTTTGCCGTTTCCGTCTGTGCCGTGACGGAAGTAGCAGATAGCAACAAACCGATGAATATAGTACTTCTTTTCATGATTTACAAATTTACTTACTCCACGATAATAGCCACGCTTTTTGGCTCCTTAAATTTATTTTCGATGGTAATATATACCACGCTTTTTCCACTTGGCATTTTAATTTCATCAAGCAGTCTGCTCGGTGCTCCGTGATATTCGTCAGATGTAACCTTGTAAGGCTTGGAGGCATGCCCCCTGTCATCCTTTATGACTACGGACAGATTGATGAGACCATTCACCTCAGCAACGGCTCCGACCCGCAATGTCTTGGCCATATGATTCATCTTGTAGGTCACCTTCTTGCCAGCCCCTACACATTTTGTTCCAAGATACACATTGCCTCCTCTTGCATCGGCAGTTTGTTCCTTGGCATATTCTTTTGCCTTTTTAAAGACCTTGTTTCCCTTAGTCATCTCATTGAAGAAACTTGTGGTGAATACCATGTGTCTTTTTATGTTAGCCTCACCACTCACATCTTCATTCTGCATGATAAGCATCGACCATTTAGCGTCGGTAATGAGTTTCAGAGCCTCCCTTATCTCGGTTTTGCTTCCTTTGTTGCCGTTCATTGACGACCGTGCCTTTAGGCAGGCTTTATATACCTTCATGAAATCTTGACTCTGGGCACATGCCGCAGTGAAAGAACATGCACACAATAAGAATGTTATAATCGTTTGTTTTATCATCTTGAAAACATTTTGCTGTTGGGTAAGTTATCATGACTTTGATTACCTGCTAAGTATAAGTCTCATTCCGATAGTAGGGCTTCCTTCACTTCCTGTCGCAGAATCCACGTATGTGATGGTCACCTCATCGGAAGTTGATTGATATGAGCCACCTCTTACATCCTTTTTTCCCATGCTTGCATCTTCGCAAGCGCACCATTCCGCCACATTACCCGACATGTCGTATATTTCTCGTTCACATGGCTTCTTGCTTCCTACCTCCATCGGTTTGTTGGTGGCATAGACTGCCACATCATCGGGATTGTCGCTACCAGCATAGCGCATCTTCACCTTGCCAGGACATTCGTTGTTTGGGAAGTTCTTGTTTGAATAACCTGCGGCATATTCCCACTGGGCTTCCGTCGGGAGACTGAAGACCAGCCCGGTAAGGTGATTCAGCTGATTGATGAAATTCATACAGTCGTTCCATGAGATATTTACCATAGGACATTTGTCGCTGCCTGTTATGGAATCATTCATCACGACATGCCATTCACGCTGAGTCAACTCAAACTTAGCCATATAGAAATCGTTCTCTATCGTCTCTTGATGAAGAGGATTCTCCAATCCCTCTTCTCTCGTTGTACCCATCAAGAAAGTTCCCTTTGGCACGAGCATCATGTTGTTGATGATTTTCCGCAACACTCGTAATTGCTCCAAGGAACAATCTTGGTTCCAGTCCACACGAATGGAATCATCGGTTTTTCGTTCCATAGCGTCATTGATAGGCACGTTGCCAGTTCCTTTCAGCGATTCGAATTCTTTGATGCTGTCAGCGCATGGATTGCCATAGAACCATGTGTTTTTCTGGAATTTCTCATAATCAGGCATGCTTCTCAAACTCTTGAACATCTTGCTCTCTGCCCTCCATTCCGAACCCATAAATATACCAAACATCACAAAGACGGTCAACAACATGATGGCACATATTTGAAGCAAGCGATATTTATATAAGCGTGTCTTCAAATGTTTCTTTATTCTTGGCAGAATATCCTTGAACAGGAAGTTCTTGCTATCTTGATATTTCTCTGCTTGGTATTTGTTGAACAACTTGATGTCATCTGGCAATTCCAATTTGTCAAAATTGAAGTTGTCAGAATTGACAGGAACCACAGGAATGACATTTTTCCCATTGGCGATGGCACGTGCTATCTCCAAGCGTACAAAGTCGATGCGCTTGTCATCTTCTCGGATTTCCTCACCATTGGTCTTGCGACATCCGCATTTCTCTGCCACGAAAGCGGCTTCAAGAGCAGGGAAGTCCTCAACAGAACACGTCGCCAACTTTTGATACCATTGTGCTTCCTCCTTTTTGATATTTGCCAAGGTTTCTGTTCCGATGATAGCAATGAAGTCTGTACAGGCATCCAGTCGTCTCATAATCTCGAGGTCGAACCTGCCTTCCAGATTCTCTTTGTCGAAACTCACGAACCCCTTATAGCCTGATGCTTCCAAAAGAGAAAGCAAATGCTCCGCCTTGTCAGCGGTGTCGTCACGACGATAGGAGATGAATATTTTATAATTTCGTTTGGTCATGGATTACTCTCATTTATCACATTTTAAGTATGATTTCAATGTATATTTTGTCGTGACTCTACAGATTTACCTTTACCGATTCTCCTTATTTATCAAATTCACCACTACCTTCACCATCACATCTTTCT
>DCCS01000038.1:13640-16756 GCA_002316015.1 Prevotellaceae bacterium UBA1075 | reverse complement strand
TTTCTCCGCCGTCCTGCTTTCTGCAATCATCAGCGTGAGGGCAACGAGGGTGTTGTCGGCAATGCGCTTGTGACCGTCCTCTGCATAGAGAATATGGTTGTTGTTGAGAAACCACAGGAACAGCATGGCAGCAATGCGCTTGTTGCCATCGCTGAAGGAATGGTTCTTTACCACGAGGTAAAGCAACATGGCTGCCTTTTCTTCTACTGATGGATAGAGATCCTCTCCTCCAAATGTCTGATAGATTTGTCCGATGCTGCTCTTGAAAGAGTCATCCTTCTCATTAGCGAACCATTGACTACCGCCGAACTTTTCCTTCAAGGCATTAATTGCCTCCATCGCATTCTCGTATGTGGCACGGAAGGGCTCTTCCTTGGTGGTCTTCTGTATGGAGAGAGATTGATAATCGTAGTGGTCCAATGTGTCGAGTGCATATACATAGTCGCTGATGACATTGAAGAGTCCGTCATATTCCTCAGAAGTGACTTTCTCCTGCAAGCTCACAGTGCGAGACATCAGGCGCACCACATCCTTCAACTCGTTATAGCGGTCGAGCTTTATCTGATGGTTGATGGCATAGCCCTTGATGAGGTATTGCTTCAAGACGGAATTTGCCCATTGGCGGAAACGGGTGCCTTGCAGGGACCTGACACGATAACCAACGGAGATGATGACGTCCAGGTTGTACATTGCCGTTTCGTACACTTGGTCTTGGTCCGCACCCACATGTGCAAATTTTGCACATGTGATGCTTCTGTCAAGTTCACCCTCCTTATAACAATTATTAATGTGACGCCCAATTACGGTTCTGTCACGTCCGAACAACTCCGCCATCTGGCTCTGCGTCAGCCACACGGTATCATTCTCCAACTTTACGTTCAGTTGTATGCTTCCGTCCTGGGACGTGTATATCTCGATGGCGTTGCTCATAACTCGCGATTATCCTGTAATGTGAGGTTTGTGCTTCCGTCAGCCATTCTTTGTGTATCTCGTGTCCCTTCCGCTGTCTTCTCGCCGTATCACGCCCATCCTGGTCGGCTCGTTCAGCCTGCTGATGGGCGGTGGGGGCAGGTTTCCTTACGAACTCATGGCTTTCCGCGAGGGTCGTGCGGGCAAAGAGGATGCCTGACAAGGAGGTTCGGTGAAGTGCCTCGGTTTGCCGCCCCGCTCGCGTGTCACCCGGTGCATGGGCAGGGTAGGTGGTGGTCCCCGGTAGGCAAGGACATCGTAGGCAGAGTCGGTGCGGACGTATGTGGCGCGCAGGACAAACCACATGCACTCTTCCTCATGCGCACAATGAGCGGACACCCCTGTGTGTGTGACCCTGCCTTCGGTGGCATGCCGGTCTTTGGGGATGGCTCCAGGGGTAGGACTGGGGCGGGAGGAGAGTGGGTCTCCTGTGGATGCGAGTCTGCTGGCATGGTGCTGTGTGTGTGGCCATATCGTGGTGGGGGCTGGGCCAAAGGCTTGGCTGTGGCACATGTACTGTCGTCATCGTGGGGTGTGTGCAGGCTGCTTGTGCGTCTGCGTGTACTTAGCCCCATGGCCTCTGGGGGCCAACGATTTTACTTCACCGCAAATATAATCAAAATATTTTGAATACCTGCGTGCGGCCGTATGAAATATTCCGTAAGAGGGTGTTTGTGGGACTTTTTCCCACCGCCATGCGCATTTTGCCATCGGGCCAGGGCGGGTCATCTTGCCTGCCGGTGACCCGTGGCTGCCACCCACTTGCCTGCCGGTATCCCCCTGCTCCCGCCTCACGGCGGGGTGGGGCTAAGGCTGGCAGGGAGCTGGTGTCCTGCGGGAGGCGGGGGGTGAGGTGGACTCCTATGGCCTTGCCTCTTCCTGCTTTATGCTGGCGAGCACGTCCAGCAATTCCTCTTGCGAGAAGATGAAGTGGACGCGTGTGGAGTCCTTGCCCAGGCGGTCTTTGGCTTGTCTTACGAACTGGCGGGCATACTCCTTGGCCATCTCGTCCCTTGACATTGCGGTGGTGTCTATCTTCACTTGGTGGCGGTTCACATCGAACTTGTAGTCCACCACCGACTGGATAGCCCTGACGGTGGAGGCGAAGTCGTGGTACACGGGTGTCGCGATTCCGCTGAAGCGCATCCTCACGATGGAGGAGGCCCTACGGCGTGACTTTATCTTCACTTCTTCGGTTGCGAATCCCTGGAATCCGAAGTCCCGCTCCATGGCCTGCAACGTCTGTCTGAAGTGGTCCTTGCGTGCCTGCTCGTTGAGCCTGCCGTAAGAGTCTGGCATCATGACGATGATGTGGGGGACCGCGGGAACGAGGGAGTCCTCGAGCGCAGCCAGCGTGGGTGCCAGGAAATTGTCGATGTAGCCCACCACCAGCGAGAAGGGGAAGGTCTCCTTCTCAAACTGGGCCAGGTCATGCTCTGTGACGGCCAGGTTGTGCTCGGCCTGCGTAGCACGGTACTGCTTGTACCAGCCGAAGGACAGAGAGCCGAAGAGTATCAGCAGCATGACTGTCAGGACTCTTGCCTTGTTGCGCCTGCGGCGCTGCTTGTACTCCTCGTAGCGGTTCAGCAGTTTGTCGAAATCCACCTTGAGCAGGAACTCCATCAGGTGATAGAAGCAGTACTTGCGGCCTATGTGTCCAGCCTCGCCCTTGCCCGACACATAGATGGGGCAGTTGCGCGTGGACAGTATGGCATCCACCTGTGGGTGTCCTATCTGGAGCACCTTGTCCACATAGACGGGGATGATGAGGTCGGTGTTGTGGTCGTGGGTGGACAGGAAGTGGTTAATCTCCTTGTGTACAAAGGCTGACTGAGCCGAGTGGGGCGAGCAGATGACTATCAGGTAGCGCGAGGCTGCGAGATGTCCCCTGATTTCCTCGTCGAAGTGGCGGGCCTGGACTGAGAGGTCGGTGATGTCCAGGAACACGGGACGCACTCTCTGGTCATCCTCGGGACGGTTGCTGTCGGCCACGCAGTCCTTGGGATACACGTATTTCTCTATTCTCTCCTGTAGGTACCGTGCCACTTCGATGTCTTTCCTGGAGTAGGAGATGAAGGCAAATGGTTTTCTTGTCATTGGTTTTGCGGTTATGTGGTTATGTGGTTGCGCGGTTATATGGTCGTGTG
>DCCS01000038.1:0-13580 GCA_002316015.1 Prevotellaceae bacterium UBA1075 | reverse complement strand
GGTATCAATCGTAAAACTATACAACCGCATAACGCTACTCTTGTGATGTGAACACGCGACTGATGAGGCCCGAGGCCGTCTTTCCCATGGCTGCACTGCCCGACTTGAGCACGCCAGGCAGAGCCTTGATGGACTCCTTGATGGCCTGGTGCTTGACCCTGCGCTTGTTTTGCGCACCGCTCAGGGCATCGGGGCCTTCGGTCAGATACGCCTTGGTGACGTAGCCTATGCGCATGGTCATCAGGGCATTCACACCCCCGTCGGCTACAGAGCCTACCACGATGCCGGGTATCTGCACCTTCTGCAACTTGCCCAGCAGGGTGCCAAAGACGGTGCAGCCCTCCTCGCTGTCCATATCCATGTCACCCACATCCATGTCGTCCGTGTCGGTCTGGTCATCACCGAAGTCAAAGGGTGTGACGCTGTCCATGCCGGCAAACACCTGCGAGGTGCAATAGGTGACCAGGGCTGTGGTGAGCACCTTGACGTAGAGCTTGAAGAGTTGGGGCTTGGTGGGGCGGAAACCGCTTGCCAGCACAAGGTCGCTGATGAGGCGGTAGTTGAGCACCAGCACGGCCAGGGTATCGAAGGTGCTGTTCTGTGACAAGGCCGTGATCATGAACACCGTCTTGCCCCATTCCTTGATGCGGTTGTCCACGCCCAGCACTCCCTGCTGCTTGTCTCCCTGCATGCGCAGGGCGATCTCCCGGGTCACGATGTCTTTCAGTTCTGTGGGCTCGGCCGAGTGGAAACTGATGTTGCTCAACAACTCGGCACGGTGTCTCTTGCGCCGCTCCTTGTTGTCGATGTAGCCGCAGTTGTTGGCCAGCCTGCGCGCGAAGGCTCGCAGTTCCTTGGCATCGGACATCCCTTCGGCCGACAACTTGGGAAACTCGGGGGCGCGGTGAACCCTCAGGATGGGTCGTAGGATGAAGATGGCCGAGGCCAGCAGCAGTGCCAGGTAAAAGGCATACTCCACATATACATGCGTGAGCCTGCCTATCTTGTCGCCGATGATGATGATGTTGCCTGTGAGCATGGTGGCAATGATGGCCAGGAAGATGCCCACGATGATGATGAGGTTCCTATTCATGGGGGTGTATGTTGAGTGTCTGCACGTCTTTTGCCAGTTGTCCCAGCAGCGCGAGGTCATGCAGGAACTGGTCGTGGCGGGGGATTATCCTGGCGAGAGCCTGCTGCTTGAGCCGCTCTATCTCGCTGTTCATCCCGTTCACCAACTGGCCTTCCACATCCGTCCATGCTGCCTTCAGGAGCGCGTTGGCTTTCTCCAGCAGTTCCTCGCCTATGATGCCTGTGCTTGTGACACCGTTGCCGATGTCGTGCCCGCAGTATTTGTTCTTCACCAATTTCAGATAGTTGCGCACGTCATCTGCGCTGTAGTTGTTCCACAGGTGCTTCTTGGGGATGCACTCGTCCACATTGAGTGGGGCTGACAGTTCCATGCAGGCATCCTCCAGCGAGCAGTCCACGTCGATCGTGGGGCGCTCCAGGTGCTGGGCGGCCACTTGCAGCACGGCCACCTGCCACTCCTGCATCTCCTTGCCGTTGCGCATGGCCAGGCATTCCTTGCGCTTGCTGTTGAGCGTGCGTGTGATGTGGGTGCTGATGTCTGCCATCAACCGGCTGGCGTAGTTCCTGGTTTCCCTGGTGCTGAAAGCCTTGCCCTCGCCGCAGGCACCTACCAGTTCCTTTGTGGCGCAGTACTCCTCGTTGACAGCCATTTCCATCTCCTGCCTGCTGAGCAGCATGGTGGGTGAGCCTCCCAGCCGCTCCCTCTTGAGCGTGTCGAAGTCCTTGGCCACGGCCTCGTACCTTGCCTGCAGCCCCTGCATCTGCTCCACGGCTATCTTGATTCTGTCCAGCAGATGGTCACGCTGTATGCTGGTGCGGGTGATGCAGTTGGCCAGGCGTATGGACTCACGCTTGCGGAACAGTTCGTACATGGCAGCCTCGGCCTGCCCAAATCGTGTGGCCTCCTGCTTCAGTGCCTCTTCCATGTGTGGGCAGAAGTTGCCCTTGCGCCAGTCGTCCACCTTGCCCAGGTTGAGGTTGAAGGCATAGCCCTCATCAAGCACCAGGCCATATCTTGACTTTATCTGCTCCACGGCATATTCTCTCTGCTCCTCGATGTCGTGCTGCTTGGTGGCCTCGTCGCGCCAGTAGGCCGACTCAAACACGTTGTGCACCAGGCACACGGGTACCGAGCGGTTCTTCTTCTGGAGCAGTTCGAAGAAGGAGGCCGACACCTTGGAGATGGCCGAGTTGGAACTCTGCACGAACACGATGAGGTCGGCACGCTCGATGATGGCCTTGTAGGCGGGCGAGTCAAAGTTGGCCTGGTCGCCATCGAACCCTGCCATATCCACCAGGTACACATGGTCCTGCAGGAGTTTGCCCCCGTGGGTCTCGATGGACGTGAGCAGGATGTCATCGGCCTCTACCGACACGTTGCCCGACTTCACATAGCGGTCAATGTTCTTGGCCGTGTGCTCGTATTGCTCCTTGCGCACGTTGGCGATGGCCGCCTCCTCGCCCAGTCCGTTGATGCTGTCGATGATGCTGTTTATCTGCTCCTCCTTGTGCTTCGCGTCGGCCGAGCGGTACACCGTGAGCCTCTCCTCCTGGCCGGCGAATATGAGCGATGGCCGCACCGTGCATTCCAGGAAGTGTGTGGGGCTCACATAACTCTGTGCCACCAGGTTGACAAAGGTGGACTTGCCCGACTTCACAGGCCCCACCACCAGCACCACGAAGGAAGGGTTGTGGTACTCGCGGCTGCGGTTCTCCAGTTGTCTCAGGTGATGTGCGATGTCCTTGCCGCATCCCTGTATGCTGCCCACAGCCTGTAGATATTTTCCTGTGAGCTGCCGGCTCACGTATTCCTCTATCGAGGCAGCCTCCTCATTGTATTTGCTCTTGTTCATTAGTCAGAGTCTTTTGGGCGATGGCCAGTCCTGCCCGCTTGCGGGCACACCCAGCCTATTCGCGGGTAATCTTGAATCCCAGTTTGGTTGTCAGTTTCAGCGTCTCCTGTGAGGTGTTGCGGTCGTATGCCTCCCCCCCTCGCTCAGTTCCTCGTAGAGGGTACCAGGCAGGGGTGCTTCCTGGCCGTGTCATCGCGCTTGTTGCCATATGCCCATCCCTCTCTCATGCGTCCTTCGGCCCCACACCTCATGCACGTTTTTTGCAATCTCCTCGGCCAGTGTGTCCAGTTCCCCAGGCAGAGTCACCTGGCTGTGGTGTCTATGGGCTGTGGCTTGTAGTCACTCTTGCTCTACTTCATAGCGCTCTTCCTTTTTTTTGTTTGTACCTTATAGGCACAGTTGCAAAGTGTTGCCCATGTTGATGACAGGATGCAGTTGGGTGGAGAGGCAAAAAGGAGCCCACGCGGGATGCCGCTTGATGCTGTAGGCTACCTGCCTGGCAGTCCTCCCGCTCTCCCCTTCCATGGGCTGGCAGGTGGTGACTTCAGCATGAGCCCTTGCCTACTACGCTCTCTGTCTCATTCTTCAGCAGGAACACGGGCACCTTGTCGCGCCGTGAGTACGATATGAATATCTTGGGCATGCCTTTCTTTGTAGGTTTGGAGTGCATGCGAGGCATGTGCAGCTATTCCTCGATGAGCTCACGCAGGTACTTCACACGGATACCATAGTTGAAGTTCTGGGTGTTGCTCAGTCCTGCGAAGTTCACAGCCACCAGTTCGCCCTCGTGGTTGAGCACAGGCGAGCCGCTGCTTCCGTGCAGTGCGGGGATGGAGTACATGAGCCGCTCCGAGGTCTTCTGGCTGATGGTGCCGTTGTTGAACTGCGACTTGATGCCCTCCTTGGTGATGGCCAGTGTGGGGCCCAGGTTGAAGCTCAGCATGTAGAGCTTGCTGTTCTTGTCGGATCCCGTCTTCTTCTTGAGGTTGTCCATGAGCGAGTAGGTCTCCAACGGGTCTTCCCCGGGGATGGGGAAGACGTAGTTGTCGGCAGGAGTCTTCTTGTCCTTCAGCTGGATGATGGCCAGGTCGTGGTCATGGTCGGTCTTGGTCATCACACATTCCTGGAAGTCCTGGGTGCTGGTCACATAGGTGTCGTTGTAGGCGATGCTCACAGTGTTGTGGTACTTGAGGTCGCAGTCGCTGGCCTTGAGGTCGCCTATGTTGTTGTACATCTCGGCACACTCCTCCATCTCGCTCTTGTAGGCATCCCGCACCTCGCACACGCCCTGGTACTCTGCGGCACTTACATTGTCATCGAAGAAAGCCAGTTGTGCCAGGGTGCATGCGCTCTCGTACTTGTCCTTGTAGTCATCATATACGGCCTTTACAATCTGCTGTATGCCATTGAACACCTTGGTGACAGAGCGGTTGGCCGCCTTCTCCTCCATCATGTTGTCCACCACATGGGCGTTGGTGGCAATCTCGCCGTTGGCCGACACGAAGAAGCCCGTGCCGTAGGTGATGGTTGCCTCCACGCTGTCGGCCTCCATGGCCAGGCCTGTCACATCCCCATCCTCGTCGAAGCGCGAGAAGTAAATGGAGTTCCCGTTGGGCATGACCAACTCATAATAACTTTGGTTCTGCACCAGCACCACGCCCGATGCGGCGGTGTCCTCAATCTGCTGTTCCGACTTGTTGCCGCATGAGGCAACAATTACGCCCAGTAATATGAGCGTCAGTGTGAATGACTTTTTCATTGTATGCATCACTTTTCTCTTGTTGCTATTTCTTGCTTCATTCTCATTCCCACCCAGATGGTGTTGTAGTCATAGATGACAGTCGCCTTGAGTGCCTGGTATTTCTCCAGTTCGTCGCAGGACACCATGCAGGCATGCGTCTTGCGGATGTAGTCCTTGCCGTTGTGTTCCTTGTCCTCGTTGGCGGTGTAGCCCAGCATGATGTTGGAGGCTACCCACCGCAGGTGCTCACATCGGGCAATGTTCTGGAGCAGAGGCTTGTACTTCCTGTTCTCCTCGGCTGAGAGCACCTGCTGGATGATGCTGAAGGAGTCGAAGCCCCTCTGCTCCTTGTCCTCCACCTTGCCCACTTCCTCCTGTATGCGCTGCATCAGGCGTGTCAGCACCTGGCAGATGTCGTCTTGCCTGTCCGAATCGGTCTCTGTGCGTGCGGGTTTGACCTCCTTCACTTTTACCTTCCCGTCAGGCATCTTGCAGGTGGAGACAGAGGCCGGAACCTCACGGATGATGCCCATGAGCATCATCTTCGTCAGCATGTGGCGGGCGTTGGCAATGTCCTGCATTTCCTGCTGGATGAGTTTGGCCTTTCCGCTGAGCCCGTTTGCCAGGCAAGCCTCCACCCTGTCCTCCCATTCCTTCTCTGGCGAGTTGGCACGCGGTTCCTTGTGGGCATATAGCCTTGTCTTATTGTACTCGTAGTGGAAGGCCTGAGCCTCCTTGATGGTCTCCTCCTGCACGATGCTTCTGTAGGAGAACAGAGCCTCCCTCTTGCCAAAGGGAATCAGTTCAAAGCGGAACAGGCACGTTTGCTCCCCCTTGGTCACGTCCTCCCTGTAGCATCGGGCTATGTCGGTTGCCTTCTCGTACTCGGCCTTCTCATACAGCCCCGTGAACACGCTCAATAGCCTGTCGGCATCGCGGTGGCGGTAGGCCAGATCCAGCAGTCGCATACCCAGGGAGAGGTTCTCGGCACCGCTGTTGGTGCACACCACGATGTAGTCCAGTTCCCTGATGAGCACCTCCACCTCGCTGATGAAATCCTCGATCCTGCCATTCCGGAAGTGGATGCAGGCCTTGTCCCCGGCCAGGCCAGGACAGCTGGACAGCAGTTCCTTGCTCAGAGCCTCCCCCTTAGGGTCGATGATAAAGCACTCAAATGGGACACGCACCTCCTGGGCGCATACCATCGCGCTGTACTCATACAGGAACTTGAAGGCTTCGCGCCCTGTGTCGCCAAAGCCTATCACCATGGCCTTGAATGGCTTGGTGGCAATGCCCAGGTTACTGTCGGGCTTCATGTAGCGCACTGGCTGATAAAGCACTTTGCCCCGCATTTCCTCTATCGAGAGGCTTGCCGAGTCCACTATCTTTATCCTCTCGTTGGAGAGAAACTCCGTGATGCTGCTCTGCTTGGCACGGCAGTACACCTCAGCATTGTGCTGGTATGCAATCTTTCCGCTGTCGTTGTCCTGATTCTCCTGCTCGCCACGGTCTCCTGGGGGGAACAGCTTGCGCAGCGTAATGGCTGTGTTGACGTTGTTCTCCTCATCGGGCGACAGGGCAAAGAAGAACCTGTTCCTTGCACGCTTGCTGATGAAGCGGCACAGGGCGGTCAGCCCGGTCTCCTTTGCCCATGCGTTGAGAGTGCTGTCCTGGTCGTGTATGCTCACGCGGGTTCTGCTGTAGGCGAGCAGGGCATCCATGCTGATGATGTCCTCGGTCATCCCGTTCTGGCTGTTGGCGAGGTTGAGTAGGTGGCTGAACGAGAACCGCTCATGGTGGCTCTCCTCTATGGGCGTGCGCACGAACACTATACGATGAGGCTTCCTTGCCTCGGCATGAATGCTCCTGGCCAGCGTGACGGACTCGGGGCTGAGGTCAAAGAACACATACAGGTCCAGGTCGCCTCGCTTTCGCCAGTTGGATGGCCACCATCCCTGCATGCGCAGGTATGACTTGGCTCTCACTCCCAGGATGTGCAAGATGAAAGCCGCGCTGATGCATGTGGCCAGGAAGTGAACGATGGAGAAGGCCATCATGTAGTAGGGATTCTCCTTCACCTCCCGCTCCACCTCGATGAGCTCAGACTTGGATACGAACATCTCCACCGATGCCATCATCGAGCGGAGCAGCAGTGCCAGGGGATTGTTGGCAGTTCCCGCACCGTTGAAGCCCATGATGTACAGGACAGTGCCCAGTCCGAAAACCAGGAAGGCCCCTGGTATCAGGTGGCTCATAACCCATCTCCTGCTCTCTCTCCTGCGCAGCAGCAGCCAGGCTGCGAGCAATCCAAGTGCCAGCAGCCCCCAACTCCAGATGGTGTACCAGTGTGGCTTGCAAGTGGCAAACAAGTCGAAGAGGAACTGCATCGCCTCGCTTGCCGACTTGCCGGGAGGGTCGCCTGGCAGGCTCATGATGTGTAGTGTGGTAAGCATCTTGCGTGTCTGTCCTTTATGGTTGTTTCTTCCTTATCTCAAATCCCAGCTTCTTCACCAATTTCAACGTCTGCATTGCCATTTCTCTATCATACAGTTTCTCGCTCTCAGGCAGGTTGCAATATGGCACCATGTCGGGCGTCTCTTTCTTCTGGTCGTTACGCTCCGGGCCATATGTCCAGCCTTGGTCGGTGCGTGCCTTTGCCCATATCTCGTGAGCATTCTCGGCTATGGCCTCTTGCAGTTCGGCGAGTCCATCGTCGAGTTGCACATCGTCAAGGCGGATGGGATATGGCTCATACACGAAGCGGTCAGTGGTGTTCACCACAACGAGATAGTGGTTGGATTGTGCCCAAGCCTTGACGAATGAAGAAAGTGGATAGGTGGTGAGTTCCTCTTCCGTGTAAGGGTTGAAGAGTGTTATTTCATCAGACTCTATAGAAATAGAACTGATGGCTACGGCATGGTTGGGCTGTGTGGTGTCCTCTGCTACATCATGTAGTAATTGGGTGTTGTCAATTACGGCAATGAGCTGGTTGCCATTTGCTAAAAGTCGGGCAATATCTTCTGTGGTAGAGTCGTAGCGTCGGCTGACGGATAAGTTATTCTTCTCCAAGAGCCTACCTATATTATATAGGGGCATACCTTTGTCTTTTAACCAACAGTTACGGTAGGCCTCGTCGAGGAGTGTCTTGTGTGTGGTCTCTATGCCAAACTGATGGAGGATGAACTCCTCACACTCTATGTCGCAAAGATAGTTTTCCTTCTGCTTGGCAGCCATGGCAGTCATGGGGACAGGCTTTGTTACGACAGGCACCAGAGATGCCATGTCTTCATCCACTTCGCCTGCGATGCGGATGATTTCCTGTAAGTTTTTGTCTTGTTCAGCAGTTTTCAACACACGCATGGTGTCTTCTGCCGACGTGTTGCCGTCCAAGAAGGCAGACAACAGTTCGTCTGATATAATAACATGCTTATCGTTCATAATGCTTTTTGTCTTTAAGTGCAACTTCGGTGAGGGCCAGCATAGCCCTGCGCTTGATGTTATAGAGATTGTCCATGGTAACACACAGCTGCCGTGCCACCTCTTCGGACGTCTTGTCTTCTATCATCAGCAGACGTATTACCAAGGCGTAACGTTGGTTCTTCATCTGTCTTAATAAAGTCTCCATATCCATTCGTGCCTGTGAGTTTTCTGCCAACGAAAGTTCACGATGACTATTGTTAAGAGGTTCTTGGCTCTCGTTATCTATCACTTTCGCCTTGCTTTTCAGCAGCAGGCAATGATTTGTGGCGGTGGTCTTTAGCCACTGGTAGAGCGTACTTTTAAACTTAAACGAGCGCAACCTCTTTGCGTCGTTCTCCATAAGGAGTATATACAATTCGCTGATTATCTCGTTGTAATCAACTATCTGTGTCCCGAACACTCCCCTGATGACGCTGAGGAACAACGGGCGGCAATCCTTGAAGAAGAATTGTGCCGTCACCTTAGGGTCATGGGCGATGAGGGATGATATTATTTCTTGGTCTGTCATAATCTATATGTTTAAACATTGGCTGGACATAGCCAGCAGCCATTTCCATAAGGGTTGTAATTCTATGGTGTATCCATCTTGTTCTATTGTCTTTTCTTCATCTTTAGTTACGACAACCATCTTTTCCAAGTGTTGTACACTGGCAAGTTTCAACAGTCCGTCAATCTCACGTTTTGCCGTGTCTGGGTTTTCCATCGAATAAGACACCTGGATAGCAATATTATCGTCAGGCACAACAAAGTCAACCTCGGCGTTTTTACTGTTCCAGAAGTAGCAGTATTCCCCATATTTGCGTCTCAGACTTATTGCCACCATGTTTTCAAGCAATGAAGTATTGGCGTCTACAAGAAAGAGATGGAGCAGACCGTTGTCTATGAAGTAATATTTGCGGTTCGACCCTTTGTCCTGCAGTTTGCCGTATAGGTTTTCAAACGGAAGGATAAGCCATGAGTCTTTCATGTGGCCGATATAGTCTATCACGGCATCTGTACTTATTTTCCTGCCAGTGCTGCTTACGATGCTTGCGATACGGTTGTACGACTGTGGCAGTTTCACGCTTTCAGCCAATTTGCGTATCATGATGCGCAATGCGAAATCGTTGCGGATTTTGTATCTTGCTATCAGATCACCGAAGAATATTCTGTTAAACAGGCTGCTTATCCATTGGCGCGGGTTCTTCATCGTTGCCGTTTCTGGCAATCCTCCGTGTTGGAAATACAATTCTGCCAGTCTTGTTATCTCTTTACTGCTCTTGTAAAGAGCATTCTTCTCATTCATGCGAACTCCGTTGGCATTCAAGTATTCTGTGAATGAAAATGGAAAGACTTCCTGTATCATGTATCTTCCACCGAGCGTCGTGGCAATTTCGCTGCTTAGCATTTTGGCATTGCTGCCTGTGATGTACATTCTATACTTTTGGTCCGCCAATCGGCGGGCGAATTTCTCCCATTTGTCCACCAACTGTATCTCGTCCAAAAAGAATATTGGGCGGCAGTCGTACATCTCCTCATAGCATGTCTTTATCAAGTCGAGGTCGCTGACGTCAAGTGAGTCTATGCGGTCGTCCTCAAAATTGAAGAAGAGAATTTCTTCAGCCTTGTGTCCTTGCCTTATCAATTCTGCTATGCGTTGGTACATCAGATACGACTTTCCGGAATGCCTTAGTCCCACCAACACATAGTTTTGACTATCCATGAAGTCCACATCACGCTCCACCAGTTCTACTTGCGTTACAAACTGCTGGTATTCGGCAATCATTATCTTTATCAAATCTTTCGTCATATTCAGTTTCCTTTCTTTATTCCCATCTGTGTGCTATGGGAAACACTTTGCAAAGATAATGTTTTATCGGATATAAACGATAAAATAATAATAGTTTTATCGGATATAAACGATAATACAACAAATTTCATGCTTTATCATAACATCCGTTTTCCCGAATTTTTGCCTGATGACGTTGGGCACAGCAGACGGCAATCCTTGAAAAAGAATTGTGCCGTGACCTTAGGGTCATGGGCGATGAGGGATGATATTATTTCTTGGTCTGTCATAAATTTCTAACGTTTGCAATTTCCATTCTTCATATTTATTAGTGACTGTTTTATGTAAATCATTGAAATTCACATCTATAGGTTTTACATTCATGCCTACTGTACCAGAAGGAAAAGTACATCTAAAGACATGCATGTCTTGCACATTCAGAAACGCTGCAGTTTTTACTTCCTTTCTGCATTTGTCAATTTCAACAGTCAAAGAATTAAATGTTCCATTCTTAATATTCCAATTGTTATATTCAAGGAGCACACATGGCTGAATTAATCCTTTTTGGTATGCTATGCACACAGAGTCTATTGGTGAAACTATAATTAAATATCCTTTGGTGTTCGCAATTAAGTTTTTCTTGTATATAAGCATCAATAATCTGTTGTTCGAAATGGCCGGCAACCAAGAACTTTTGCTCTTCAGTTTGGGGTATAATGCCAGAACTGCATCTTGCTGTTTCAGCGTCTTTCCAAAATAACTACCTTCAGAAAAGCCGCAAACAGATCCCAAACACATTGCTGCGCCAACGCATACCAATGCTATCTTTGCTGGCTTGGAACCATTTTTTAAGAATCTCAGATATTTTAGCGAATAAAGATTGCGCTCTGTTATTGAATAAATGCCTGAAAATGTAAAGGAGCTTAAAAGGATTTCCGAGCGCCCCAGCTTCGGTATTTCTTTATGGACATCAACATCTTCTATGTCTATTTTGTCTGTTTCTAAGTTGTATGTAGCTTTAAGTCCAGCATAGTTAAAGAGCAAAGTCTTGTCGACAATCACTGTGTTATCAGCAATAACATCGTTCGTTGCCGTAGGTGAAGTAATATACCCCCACATAAAACCTATGCCAAAACACAATGTGAAAAACAGAATAAAAAATGCGACAATGAACGAAATGCACTTACTCCATTTTTTGATCTTTTCAAAACGAGATTCCTTTTCTTTTTCTTTCTTTTCGATAAAACTAACAAGTTTCTTTATTGATTCCGTAGGGTATTCTTGACTAAACTGAACACATTGGAATCTTGTCAAATTAGATATTTCTTCTTTTTTGAATAACTCCTCCAATTGGCCTGATGGAAGAACATCGCTGATTGTCTTTATCCCATCAAAAAGAACTGGAATAATAGTTTTCTTGTTTTCCAAAGCCGTTTTGATTTCTTTAAGGAACCAATCCTCTTCTCCCTTTGCAACAAAACAGTTTTTTGTGACCAAGAGCACTAAGCAATTTGAATTTTCTATAGCATATTTAATTTTTTTATCAAAATATTCGGGACCAATGCTTTGCTCATCCAAGAATATATCATCTTTCAAATAGCCACTATTATCCATAATGCCCTTTAATATATAATAGGCATTTACGGAAGAATTTCTTCGATAACTTATAAAAGCTTTGTATTGCATACGTATGCTGAGAATTTTACGTTAAAGAATGCCCACACTCCGAGCAAAACTTCTGCCCATCCTTCACTTCTGCTCCGCATTTCGGGCATTTCTTTGCCTTGTCGAAGCTGCCATCTTTCTTTGCTTGCTTGTAGGCGGCTTTGCCCTCTTTCACCATATCCTTGATATTTGATTCTTTGATGATGTCGCGGATAATGTGCTTGGTATCATCCGACTCCGAAACCTTTAGCGTGCCGTCTGGCTGCATCATTCGGGTAATGAGTTTAAGGTAGATGATAGCAGAGACATATACAATGATATAACCAAGGGCAGCATTCATGGCTACAGAAACGACTTGGCCACCAGGGATAATGGAAACGACTGACGAACCAATGAGTACAGCGACAAAAGCCCCAGCACTTGTTATCAAGTTTGTGACGATGGCAGAGCCGATGAATTTTGCCGTATGCTCCGACATGGATATGCCGAGCGTCTTGTTGATCTTCACGTATGTTGCCCATACGAAACCTGCTTGGGTCAATGCCGCAGCCACTCCTGCAAATCCAGGAGCGACGCCTGCCACACCACTTGCCACAGCTGCAGCTATGGCATAATCGCCAATGGTGTTCTTAATCTGTTCAATCTTTGTTCCGTCGAGCGAATTGCGCATCGAGCGGTCGAGCTCTTGTAATGCTTTGCCCAATACTCCTGCAGGTATACTCATATTCAGATATTTTATGTTTTATAGTTTATGTCCGCAATGCTGGCAGAACTTCCATGATGCATCTATCGCCTTATGGCAATGAGGGCATACGGGATTGTTCTTGATCATGTTCTGATAATCCTCGCTCTCTACCCATTTCAACATCTCTCTGACACGAACAGATGTAAAAGGATGGTCTTGATCCATCACGGCATAGGTCTGCAGCGTCTTGTTCCACAATCCGTTCTTGCAGAAAGCGTCATAAAGGTCGGCTTGCTCGGCAAGTTCTTCGAGATTAAGTTCTGAAGTGATTGCCTTCGGCCCGCCAGCCAGCCGTGCCAACATCGATGCCGTAGCCTTTGGCCCAACGATATACGCTGCAGCACGGTCGCAACTCAACTCGCTCTTGCGTTGCCAATACATCAAGGCATAATGGATGGGCACAGCAAGCTTTGCCAATGTCTCGAACACGCCCGAAGCATTGGCTATCACTTGCGCCAAAGTGTGGTAGAGCATGTGGCGGCAGGCGATATGCCCGCACTCATGTGCCACCACACCAATCAACTCGTCCTCCGACATCATGTCCACCAATGCGGAGGTAATGGTTACGGCTGTCTGCGTATCGCCAAAGGCATAGGCGTTGGGCGCGGGGTTCATCTCCAGATAAAATTCAGGCTCTTTGATTTCCAATCGCTCACAGATGGGAGGCAGAATGTTGTAGAGCCGTGGCAATTGCGTGGGGGAGAGTTTCACCTTTGAAGCCATGTTCAGTCCCGTCTGCAACTGTTCAACTCCTATGTCCATCACTTTCTTAACGATAGTCGACAGCATGGGAATCGCCTTCAATGCCTTCAGTGCAGCAGCATCTTCGGGATGTATAAATTCTGTATATTGCATTATCAATTTCTGTTATTTTAGCAAGTTTCCATGTTCGGCATAAAGTCGTTCGGTATATAAGCCGTTGCCACATTGCAAACATCTCTGCAAGAACTACAAACACGCGCTGATGTCCTGCGGCCCTGCCTGCTTTTCCGGTACCCCCCCCTGTAAATGCTCCGTCCGTCACTCTAACCAAGTCACCGCTTTTGAAGTGGCAACGCTCTGGCGGCAGTGCCATGGTGCGTTCGCTGTTCACGCTCGTAAGTTTTGTGAAGTCAAGCATTTCGTTGTCGGGAATGGTGACTTTACAAACATTTAATTCGCTGACGGAACGTTTAGTTCCCCAGCCGTGTATGGTTTTTATAAATTGGTTTACTATAAGTAAGTGAGCAAAATTAG
>DCCS01000031.1 GCA_002316015.1 Prevotellaceae bacterium UBA1075 | reverse complement strand
CACTTCCCGGCCTTCCCCAGGGGGAAAGGAGTAGTTTCCTTGGTTTGGAGCTTTAATAAATGCAGCGCGCCGCGATGGCGGATGCAGCGCGCTGCGATGGCAGATGCAGTGCGCTGCGTTGGCAGATGCAGCGCGCTGCGTTGGCGAATGCAGCCGCATGCGTTGGCAGATGCAGCGCGCTGCGTTTATGTCCCCTCCCCCCCTGGGGGAGGCTGGGAGGGGGCTCGCTGCTCCTGCCTACTCGTTGCTCCTGAGCGTCTCCACGGGGTTGGCCGAGGCGGCGCGCCACGTCTGCCACAGGATGGAGAGTATGGCCACCAGCAGGGTGACGAGGGCGGCGACGGGCAGCACATACCACGGGAACGGAATCGCATAGTGGAAGTCCTGCAGGTAACGGCGCATGAGCCACACGCTCACTGGCGTGGCCAGCACGATGGCCACCAGCGTGGTGAGCACATAGCGCAGGGACAGCCAGCCCACCACGGCCCACTTGCCGTAGCCGAACACGCGGCGCAGGGCTATCTGCCTGCCCTGCTGCGCGGCGAAATAGACCGACATGGCCAACAGGCCAAGGGCTGAGATGAGGATGGAGATGAACATGAACACCAGCACGAGCATCATGGTGTTGTGCGTGCCCGAAAGTTCCTTGCGCAAGTAGTCCTGCACATATTCGGCATTGCCCTCAAGCGGTAGTCCGGTCAGTTCCTGGGCGGTGGAGGTATAGGTCTTGTTCACCGCCACGAGCGCGTCGGCCGGGTCGCCCTGCGCCTCGATGACCATATTGAAGATGTAGTCATAGTCCTGCGGGATGAGCTTGAGGCAGTTGTGGCTGTCGTCCATGGGATTGTCCATGGCAGAGTTTACGTTGTAGTCGGCGATGACTCCGCACACCCGCGTGGCCTCCTGGCCTTCCCGTGCCGTCTCCACATAGGGGTTCTGCCGGCTCACATTATAGCGGCGGCGTGTCTCCTCGGTCACGAACTCCATGCCGGGAAGCGGCTGCGTGTATTGGTCCACGACGCGGAAGCCCAGGATGCTGAATGTCACCGAGTCGATGCGCACGCGACGCATCCACGACTGTTTCTCGCCCTCCCGGTGCACACCGTCGTGGCCGCACGCCCAGGGGACTGACGCGGCCATGCCCACGCGGCGCACCTGGGGCAGACTGGCCAGGCGGTCACGCAGCATCTGCTGGCGTTCTTTGTCCAAGCCCAGCGCCCACGTCCTCAGGGTGATGATGCCCCCGGTGCGGTAACCCGTGGGGCGGTTCAGCATGTGCCTCATCTGCAGGGTCATGCAAAGGCCAGCCGACACCAGCACCATACTGATGGCACTCTGCACCACCATGAACACGCGTCCCAGCACCATCTTGCTGCGGAAGCGGAAGTCGCCCCTCACCACATCAATGGGCTTGATACGCAACACCAGCAGGGCCGGCACGATGGCCGCGAGCAGGGAGACGGTCACAATCCCGGCCAGGGCCACGGCTATCGAGACGGCATCGGTGGGAAACTCGATGCTGGCCGTGAGCCAGTCGTCGAAGAGCGGGCGGAAGGCAAAGGCCATCAGGCAGCCCAGCAGGAAGCAGAAGGCGGTGAAGAGGAGGGACTCGGCCATGTAACGCCTGAGCACACTCCAGCGGGTCTCTCCCACCAGCTGGCGCGTGGCCATCTCACGCGCGCGCCGCCCCGTCTGCGCCACGGTGAGGTTGACATAATTGATCAGGGCAGAGAGGAGCAGCACCAGGGCTACCACCACCAGGGTAAGCACCATGGCGCGGTTGCCAGAGCGAAAGGGGTCGTACTTTTCGATGGACGAGAAATAGAGCCCACTCACAGGCGTGAGTGACGACCCGTAGAGGAAAGCCCCGTCACTGCCATCGTCCTTCCACCAGTCCCAGTAGCCCTTGTAGCCCTTGAGCAAGTCCCGCTCCACCTGTGTGGGACTGGCTCCCGGGGCCAGGCGCACGAAGGTGTACACACTCCCGAAATTGTCCATCTCGGCCACCATATCCTGGGCCTGGGCGATGGGCAGAAACATGTCCTGGGGCATGAGGATGCTGGAGGCGTCCTGGTCGGGCATCACGCCCGTGACACGCAAGCGCAGGCGGTGCTCCTTGTCCTTCTGCCATGTGAGTGTCTTGCCCACGGCATCGGCTGTTCCAAATGCCTTTACGGCAAAGCTCTCGCTGAGCACCACCGACTCTGCGTCCCGCAAAGCCTGCCGTGCGTTGCCCCGCAGGATCGGCATGCTCATGTAAGCGAAGAAGTCGGCATCCACGGCCGATGCCTTCACCTGGTAATACTGGTCACCCACCTGCACGTCCTGGCTGCCAAGACGGCACAGCCGGGTCCACGAGGCGATGGAGGGTATCCGGGCCAGGATGTGCTTGCCGGTGCCCATGGTCATGCCCACAAAGTCGCTCGCTCCAATGGCATAGATGCTGTCATAGGAGGGGCTGGTGCGCCCCACAGTATATTCCGTGCGGGCATAGGATCCCAGCAGGATTACGAATCCCAGCGCCACGGCAAGGCCGAAAGCCTCGATGGCGGTATAGAGCTTGTTCCTCTGGAGGAACTTGAAGAATGTTTTCATATTATCCAGTTATACGTTTTTATGGTTGTGGGGGGACACGGTTGCGGGGATAAGGACCTCGGAACCGCCACTACAGCACATTGGGTTCCAAGCCAGTCACCACCTGCCCGTCGAAGAGCTCGACGGTGCGCTGGGCAAAGGCCGCGTCATGCTTGCTGTGCGTGACCATCACGATGGTCACTCCCTCGCGGTTGAGCTGCTCCAGCAGTTCCATCACCTCCAGCCCGTTCTTGGAGTCCAGGTTGCCCGTGGGCTCATCGGCCAGCAGGAGCGTGGGCTTTGTGACCACCGCACGCGCTATGGCCACCCGCTGCTGCTGACCGCCCGAGAGCTGCTGGGGATAGTGGTGGCTGCGGTGGCTCATCTTGAGCTTGCGCAGTATCTCCACTACCCTCTCCTTGCGCTCCCCGGCGGGAACGCCCAGTGCCTTGAGCGGCAGTTCCACGTTCTCCTCCACATTGAGCTCGTCGATGAGGTTGAAGCCCTGGAACACGAAACCGATGCGCCCACGGCGGAAGAGGGTGCGCTCACGCTCCCTGAGGCTGCCCACCTCCTGCCCGTCCAGCCAGTACTGGCCACTGGTGGGATTGTCCAGCAGGCCCAATATATTAAGTAATGTGGACTTGCCACAGCCCGATGGGCCCATGACAGCGACAAACTCGCCGTCACCCACCTCCATACTCACCCCGTTGAGGGCATGGGTCTCCACCTCGTCCGTGTGGAACACCTTGGTCAGATTCTCTACCTTGATCATCCTTCTATAATCTTTATTCCGGTTACTCTTTCGCGTTGTTTACTGGCACAAAGGTAGGGTTTCCCGGCAGAAGACGCGCATGCGGGACGCTTCCCGAAGCCCGATTGGGTGAAATTCACACACCACGATGTATGATTGTCATACACATTTGACGTACCTTTGCAAAGGCATGAGGCGGAGAGGCTTCCCTGGCCACAGGGTGCGCGGCCTGGCTCGCCCGGCACACAGCGGCAAGGGTGGAACGCCCACACGCCGCCTGCCAGAGGCACAGGCGAGACGGACAAGGCACAGGGGGAGGCTCGCCCAAGAGCCAGGCGGCCTCATAACCCCATGCCCGCGAAAAACCTTATCACCATGCCGCAATACGGAACCATCGTCATAGTGGACGACAACCCTGCCATCCTGACCGCGCTCAAGATTTGCCTGGCCGGCACCTTCGGGCGGGTGGTGACCCTGCCCTCGCCCGAGAGCCTGCCCACACTGCTGCAACAGGAGAAGGCGTCTGTGGTGCTGATGGACATGAACTTCACCCTGGGGATGAACACCGGGCAGGAGGGACTCGCCTGGCTGCGCACGCTCAAGCGCCTGCATCCCCATCTGCCCGTGGTGCTCATCACGGCCTACGCCGATGTGCGGCTGGCCGTCAAGTGCCTCAAGGCGGGCGCGGCCGACTTCGTGACCAAGCCCTGGGACAACGAGGAACTGCTGCGCACGCTGAAGGACGCGATAGACAAGTGTGAGGAGATTCCCTCGCTGGACGAACTGGAGCGTAGCCATGTGCTGAGGGTCGTGGACCACTGCCACGGCAACATCAGCCGGGCTGCCGAGCTGCTGGGCATCACACGCCAGACACTCTATGCCAAACTGCACCGCCCATGAGCCTGCCCTGCCTGACATTTGCCCGGTGGAGCGAGGCCGCCTCCACATTGCTGCAGACCCAGGTGGCTGTGCCCGCGTGGCTGCTCCTGCTGGTTCCCGCTGCCCTACTCGCCATCTGGCTTGCCATCCGCCACCGGCACCAGAAGTCGCTTGCCGCCAAGGCATGGCTGACAAGCGAGGCCCTGCGCAACGAGGACTACCAGTTCCGGCTCTCCTGCCGGGGGCTCCCGGCAGGGGAGCGCGCGCTGATGGACGCGCTCAACAACATGGGGCAAGAGATAGGAGTCCTGATGAACAAGCATGAGGTAGAGTCGTGGAAGAAGTTGACCCGCGTGCTCACGCATGAGATTATGAACTCCATCGCGCCCGTCTCCTGCATCACCCAGGCGTGGCTCAATGACCCGCAGGTCAAGGGCTCGCCGTACGAGGAGGGGCTGAGAGCCATAGGCGAGACCACAGCCTCGCTGGCAGCCTTTGTGGAGAGCTACCGCAAGATGAGCCAGCTGCAGGAACCCGTGCCCCGCGAGGTGAGCCTGGCCGAGGCGGCAAGCAGCCTGCAGGCCATGTACCCCCAGGTGACTTGGCAGGTGCAACTGGCCGGCGCCCCCACCGTGTGGACTGACCCGCACCTCCTGCACCAGATACTGGCCAACCTGGCCAGGAACGCCATAGAGGCAGGGGCGCACCGCATCGGCCTGCACTGGCGTGACGCCCTGCTCGTCAGCAACGACGGACAGCCCATCCCCACCGACGTGCGCCGTGAGATATTCATCCCCTTCTTCACCACAAAGCACACGGGAAACGGCATAGGGCTCTCCTTCTCCCGCCAGATAATGGCCACCCAGGGAGGAGACCTCTGTCTCCTCGCCGTTCCGGTGAGCGGCTACCACACCACCTTCGCGCTCTCGTTCCCCCGCAAAGGCGTTCTCCCATAAAGCGGAAACTGACCCGCATATCCCCCACACACGCCGCCGCACGGAAGAGGAGGGAGGGCACCATTGCATTTTCCGCCACCACATCCGCACCGCCGGCAGCCCGCCGAACCCCATCCCGACCGCCACAAAAACACAGGACGCGCTCCTGCCCGGCGGGGGAACACAAAGGCGGCACAATACGAGGCCTTATGGGCGGGGCGATTAACCTAAACGACAAAAAAACGCCTAAACGGCAAAACGAAAGACCATCCAAACCACAAAGCCAAGCGATTCTGACAATTAGAACATTTTTTCACGGGAAAGATACGGGCCCATATAAACTTCCTTCACTTACTTTGTACGCAGAAAAACTCTGTCGGAAACAGAAAAGCATACAAACATGACCAGAAGAATCCTATTCCTCATCCTGCTCCTATGGCAGGCGACGGCTGCTTGCACGGCCTTCGCGCACCGGGGAACAGACACGACCTACACCTTCCGCTTCGTGCCGCAGAAGGACATGTTCTATGTGCCATGGAAGGGAAACGGGAGCGAACTGGAGCGCCTCCTGGAGTGCATAGAGCGCCACAAGACGGATGTCATGAGCGGGCGGCTGCCTCTCTATGTGGACGGATACTGCGACTCCGGCGAGACGGAACAGGCAAGCCTGGCCACCGCAAGGACGCGCTCCAACCGCGTGAAGTCGGAACTGATCACCCGGAAGGGGCTGCACGAAAACAACTTCATCACCCACAACCACGCCTCCGGCGGAAATCTCGTGACGGTACGCATCATCCTGCCGAGAGGAAACGCACCGGCCGTGGAGGCCAAGGCACCGGCCCGTGAGAGTGGAGAAGAAGCACAGGCAGGGGGCGGGAACGGACATGGGGCGGGAATGCCCACACACGCGGGACAAGCCACGGCATCCGCCAGTCAAGGGAAGCCGCACGGAAACACCGCGCACCAGCCACCGGCCTCCCATGGTTTCTCCCTGCGTGCCAACCTGCTGCGCTGGGCATCCCTCACGCCTTGCCTCGGTGCCGAATGGCGCCCCACCCCGTCACTGGGCATATCCGTGAACGGCTCGTGGACTTCGTGGACGTGGGATGGGAAAGGCAGAAGATACGCCCAGTGGGAAGTGATGCCGGAACTCCGTTGTTATTGGGGCAAGGAAAAGCGCGGCTACCTCGGCGCGATGTTCAAGGCGGGACAGTTCAACTACAAACT
Source organism: Prevotellaceae bacterium UBA1075 (assembly GCA_002316015.1). Lineage (GTDB taxonomy): Bacteria > Bacteroidota > Bacteroidia > Bacteroidales > Bacteroidaceae > Physcousia. The sequence continues at coordinate 4,368 of DCCS01000031.1, read as the reverse complement.
CTCGGAGACTGGCAAGCAGGGCGACCTGATGGGCGGTGGGCTGACGGGCGGCTACCTGCTCCGGCTGAACAGCGCGTTGTCGCTTGACTTCTCCATGGGCGTGGGCTGTATGCATGCCGACTATGACAGGTATGATGTCGCGGACGGAGTGCGCGTCAGGCGAGGCGGCGGCACAAAGAACCATTGGGGCGTGAACCACCTGGGCATATCGCTTGCATGGGACATCTTCTAATTTCAAAGGATGGAGGAAACGGAATGAAAGGCATTAAGCACACATATATTGCAAGCACAATGGTTCTGACAGCCACGCTGTGCACGTCCTGCGTGAAAGACGACCTGTATGGCACACCACACCCCGACTGTGGGGCGGTGGTCGTGACGGCCGACTGGAGTGGAAGGAGCAGCGAGGCAAGCATCCCGCAGCAGCACATCCTGAGGATAGGCGGACTGGAGCAGGAGGTGAGCGGAGAGGCCAACGTATTCGGCCAGCTCCTGCCACCGGGCCAATATACATTGGCCGTGTATAATCGTCCCGAACGGATTACCGTCACAGACAACACCGCCATGGTCAACAGCACGTCTGCCACGCATATCAGCCCCACGCCAGGTTACTTGTTCGCCGCTGTGCAGGACATCAGTGTCCCGGCGGATGACACACTGCGTGTCACCGCACAGATGAGGCAAATGGTGCGCAGGCTCGACCTCGAGCTGACCGCCACAGAGGGTGACCACAGCCGTGTGCAATCGGCCTCGGCTACGCTCTCCGGTGTGGCCTCGGCGGCGGACATGGCAACAGGAGAACGGAGTGCGGCGGCACAAGTGACAAGCGCCTTCGGGCAGGACGGCAACAAGTTCACCGCCCTTTTCAGGCTGCTGGGCATCGTCCCGGCGGAAGCACAGACACTGACGGTGGACATCACCTTCAGCAACGGGGACACGCAGCGGATAGCGAGCGACCTTACCAAGGCCATGAGGGGCTTCAATGACAGCACCACCCCTGTGACACTCACGGGCAACCTACTGCTGCCCGTAGAGGCCGGGACAACGGGGGCGACCATCACGGACTGGAACGAGGCAGAATGCGGCAACGGGCACGCGGACTGACAACCCACATTTTACCGGGCAGAAATCCATAATCAACCAAAACGATAATATTATGACAATGAACATGAGGCTTTTCTTTCTTGCAGCAGCCGCAACGCTAATGGCTGCGTGCACACAAGAGAACGAGGTACAGAACAATCCCGTGGAGGCACGCGTCAGAGCAGGCGTGAGCGGGCCGCAAACCCGCGCTGTGGACAACGCGTGGAATGCCGACCACATCGGTGTGATGGCCCTGGACGCGACCACGACCATGGGCCAGAAGTACAAGAACGTGGAATACCAGACCGCGAGCACCGGAACAGCCGCCGACTTCACCCCGGCAACATCCGCCAGCGGCATTTTCTTCGAGGATGCCTCACACGAGTTCACCTTCGCCGCATACGCGCCTTTTGCGTCCAGCGCCAATGCTTCCACCCTGCCCGGCAACGATGGGAAAATCACGGTGAACACGGAGAACCAACACACGGTGGCGAAGCAGGAAGCCATAGACTACATCTATGCCACAGGCGCCCGGGGGAGTAAAGGCAACCCGGTCATCAGCTTCACGGACAACACCGCCGCAGGAGGCTCCAATTGCTCCTTCAGGCACAAGATGGCACGCCTTGTCCTGAAGGTGCAGGTATCGGATGCCGACGGATTCACCGACCCGGGCGTGTTGCGCTTCGCCAACTACAAACTGGGCGGGCTGATCCACGAGGGGGTGTTCGATGTGCTGACCGGAACAGCCACGGCCACGGGTACAGCCATGAACGACTGGATGCTGATAGAGTCCACATACCCCACACCCACCACGCAAACTGTCACATACAAGTGCGTGACAGACTACAATGTCAGCACAGGCATGATGACACTCACGATGATCCTGCTGCCGCAGACGCTCACCGACTTCCTGAGTCTCGCGATTACTCCAGACGATGGAGAGAACCAGACTTACTCAAGCAAGGACTTGATTAAGCCAGCGTTGGAGGCCGGTTACTCTTACACCTACACCATCACGGTGAAGAAGACGGGGCTTACGGTCAGCGGGAGCACCATCGAGCCCTGGGGCAACGGGGGCAGTGCCAGCGGTGATGCGAAGATGCAGTGACGGAAAGGGCCGCCGCCGTGCAACAAGGCGTAAGCACGGAGGGGCACCTGGGCATATATGAGGACACCAGCCTTTTGCCAAGTCTGACTCCATATATGGCAACAGGTGCGGCCGCCCGCATCGCGGCGGGCGGCGGCACAGTGAAGAGTGACGGCACGAAGAAAGACAAGAAGCGCAAACGAGAAAAAAATGACGATATGAAAAGAACGGGTTATCCAAGGCGGGGGACATGCACAGGCAGGTGGGTGCTGGCTATTGTGCTCGCAGGCGGACTGCTCGCCTCCTGCAGCACCAGCGACTCAGAAGACACCATGCCGCTGCCCGAAGGCAAGTTCCCGCTGCAACTCACAGCCGAAGTGACTCAACCGCAGACCCGCGCCGGAGGCAAGGATGCATGGACGGGCGGTGAGGAAATCAGAGTGGCAATGGAAGGTGTGTTTGGTACCAAAACATACGTGATGGACGCATCGGGCAATGCAAGCCCGAAGGATGCCGACAATGCCTTCTACTGGAAGAACACCACCGAGACGCGCATCACGGCATGGACACTGAACCTGGAAATGGGAGAAACGGAAACGGACATTTCCGACCAAACTAAAGGGTACGCCGCTTTCGATGTGCTGGCTGCCAGTACCATAGGGCGTTATGACCAAACCGTAAACCTCTGTTTCGTACACCGCATGGCGAAAATCGAAGTGACTCTCAAGGCGGGCGAAGGCATTACAGAAGAAGACCTGGAGGGTGCAACCGTCACCATTTTCGGAGACCCGCTGACGCACTCAACCGGCGGGTTGGTTGCACCGGGCAACCAGTCGGACGGCGAGATAAAGCCCTATTACGATGCCGCGACGAAGAAATACGAGGCGCTGGTGCCGCCACAGAACATGACGGGCAAGCCGCTCGTCCGGATAAGCATGGGCGGCAAAGCCTTTATCTATACTCCCGGCACAGAAGCTGCCGGCAAATTTGATTATTTCGGTGGCAAGCGGTATGCCTACGCCATCACCGTGAAAGCAGACGGGATAGACGTCAGGGCGGTGACGGGCGCCACATGGGGCTATGACGGCGAGGAGGATGTCGCCTCGGCGCGGCTCTTCAAGGCCGACGAGCTGAAGGTGGGCGACTACTTCTACTCCGACGGGACGTGGAGCGACGGCGGACTGCGCAAGCAATATGCTGACGGAAGGGTGGTGACGGCAGACCCAAAGCCCGACCCCGTGGAGGGAAAGACCGTCGTAGGCATCGTGTTTCAGACCGACCCGAGCCGCATCGGAGCTGCCGAGAAGGCCAAACTGGGCGCTGGAAAGGTGCATGGGCTGGTGATGTGCGTGAAGAATGCGGCGACAGGCCAACGTTGGAATCCTGAAAATAAGGACGCGGGGCTTACAAAATGCCAGACGAAAGCCGAGAACTACAACGACATCAGCGGTTACGGAAATGGTGAACATATCCGGTCCAGTCGCGGCAACTTCGACAATTACCCCGCGTTCAAGGCTGCCGATGATTATAGCAGCACCTGCCCTGTTCCCGCAACCACCACGGGCTGGTTTCTTCCTTCCTCCGGACAGTGGTGGGACATACTGCAGAATCTGGGCGGTTGTACGGCTTTGGCGGACGCGACCCAGCAAACCTCGTCGGACAGCAATTATTTATATTGGAAAGGTCAAGGCGATGTCCCCGCTGCGTTAAATGCGTGGATGGAGAAAATTGCAGCAGACAACAAAAGTAATTTTTACAGCAACGAGTGGTTCTGGTCCTCGTCGGAGGATACGGAAAACCATGCACGGAGCTGGTGCTTCGGCTCAAGCGGGTTTGTGATCAGTGTTCAGAACGCTAAGGACCGCTCCCTCCTTGTGCGCCCAGTCCTTGCTTTCTGACCTGTTGGCCTGTTTAACCCGTTTATCCATATAGCTAAAGATGATGATGAAACGCTTAGTAAGATGATGAAAATACGCTACGCATACACGCTCCTGCAAGCCGCGCTGCTCCTGCTGCTTGCCTCCTGCACGCAAGAGGACTTCCCCGAAGCACGGGACTACCCGACGCAACCACTCGCCATTTCCGTCACCGACGGGGGATATGCCACGCCCTCCGGGGCAAGGAAAGTACGTGCCGTGGACGACGGATACACCACCGAGTTCACCGCTGGCGACACCTGCGGGCTCTTCGTCACGCGC
>DCCS01000039.1:122144-131526 GCA_002316015.1 Prevotellaceae bacterium UBA1075 | reverse complement strand
CAAGAAGCATGGCCAGGGCAAAGACAGGCAGAAACCACACCGAGGACAACAAATGAGCAAGCAGGACATCACACGACGCGTGCATGAGCTGAGAGGCTACATGCGCCAGCACGGACTGGCCGCGTTCATCTTCCCCAGTACCGACCCGCACAATGGCGAGTATGTGCCCGGGCACTGGATGACACGCCAGTGGATAAGCGGATTCAACGGCAGTGCCGGCACGGCGGTAGTGACCACGACCGATGCCGCGCTGTGGACTGACAGCCGCTACTTCCTGGCTGCAGCGGAGCAACTGGACGGCACCCCCTTCCAGCTCATGCGTGAGCGGGTGCCGGGCACGCCCGGCATAAGCGAGTGGCTGCGCCGTCTGCTGCAGGAAGGCGACACCGTGGGCATCGACGGATGGGTCAACAGCGTGAGCACGGCCAGCAGTCTGAGGCAGGAGCTGCAGGCCAGCGGCATCCTGCTGGACACGAGCCTGGACCCCGCCGCCGCCCTGTGGGAAGGCCGCCCCGAGATGCCCCTGCACCCTGTGGAGATACAGCCGCTGGAGTACGCGGGCGAGAGAACCGTGCACAAGCTGGCGCGCCTGCGCGAGCAGATAAAGGCAGCGGGAGCACAGATGACCGTCATCTGCCCGCTCGATGAAATCGCATGGATTTGCAACCTGCGGGGCACCGACGTGCATTGCAACCCGGTATTTGTGAGTTACCTGCTCGTGTCGCAGGAGGAGGCCACCCTGTTTGTGGACCCCAGGAAACTGAGCGCCCAAGTACGGGCGTACCTGCGTGGTGAGGGCATAGGCACCCGTCCCTACGAGGCTCTGGCAAGCGCCCTGGCCTCCATGCCCTCAAGTGCCATGCTCATCGACCCGCAGTCGTGCAACTGCCATGCCGTCCCGCCCCAAGGCAAGGGCTGGAAGGTAATATACCACGACTCGCTCATCGCACCCATGAAGGCCATCAAGAACGAGGCCGAGCGCGAGGGCTTCCACCGGGCCATGCTGCGTGACGGGGTGGCCCTGGCGAAATTTCTGCGCTGGCTCAAGCCCGCCGTACAGGCAGGCGGACAGACCGAGATGAGCGTGGCCGACCGGCTCACAGCCCTCAGGGCCGAGCAGCCCCTGTACAGGGACATCTCCTTTGACACCATAGCGGGCTATGCCCAGCACGGCGCCATCGTGCATTATGAGCCCAGCCACGAGACAGACACCCCCCTGCTGCCCAAGGGGCTGATGCTGCTTGACAGCGGGGCGCAATACCAGGACGGCACCACCGACATCACACGCACCATCCCCTTGGGCCCGCTCACGCGCGAGGAGCGCACCGACTACACCCTTGTGCTCAAGGGGCACATACGCCTGGCCATGGCCAAGTTCCCCACGGGGACCTGCGGCACACAGCTTGACGTGCTGGCACGGTATGCCATGTGGCAGCACGGCATCAACTATGGGCATGGCACGGGGCACGGCGTGGGCAGTTACCTGTGCGTGCACGAGGGGCCTCACCAGATACGCATGAACCACATGCCCGCGCCCCTGCTGCCGGGAATGACCATGACCGACGAGCCGGGCATCTACCGCGAGGGCAGGCACGGGGTGCGCATCGAGAACACCATGATGGTGGAGGAGTACATGGAGAGCACCTTCGGGCAGTTCCTGCAGCTCACTCCCCTCACGCTCTGTCCCATCGACATGGAGCCCATCCTGTGGGACATGATGGACACGGACGAGGTGCAGTACCTCAACGACTATCACGCACGCGTGTACAGCGAACTGAGTCCCCTGCTCCAGGGAGACGACCTGGCCTGGCTCCAGGAGGCCACTGCGCAAGTGAGGTTATAAGGCATGGGGCTTTATAAGGCATGAGGCGGCAGAACTGGCAGGGGACACTGCTTGCTGCCACACAGCCCCAAAGGCTCACAACGCGGTAACTTCACGCCCCTCCGGGAAAGCCTCATAACCCCTGGGCCTCATAACATCACACCCTCCAGGAAAACCTCATAACATCATAAACCCAAAATCTCATAACACCAACAAGAATATGGCTATCATCAAGAGACTGGCGGGCATGCCCGCGCCCCGGTTCGGCAAGCACTGCTACTTCAGCGAGGGTGCCGTGATCGTGGGAGACGTGCAGATGGGAGACGACTGCACGGTATGGTTCAACGCCGTCCTGCGCGGGGACGTGCACTTCATCCGCATAGGCGACCGCACCAACGTGCAGGACAACAGCTGCATCCACACGCTCAACGGCAACGCGCCGTGCATCCTGGGCAATGACGTGACCATCGGGCACAGCGTGACCCTGCATGGATGCGAGGTGAAGGACGGCGCGCTGGTGGGCATGGGCGCAACCGTGCTCGACCATGCCGTGGTGGGCCGCGGGGCCATTGTGGCCGCAGGCGCGGTGGTACTGAGCAACACACAGATAGGCGACGGCGAACTGTGGGGCGGAGTGCCTGCCAAGTTTATCAAGAAGGTGGACCCCGAGCAGGCCGCCACGCTCAACCAGACCTACGCGAGCCACTACATCGCCTACAGCGACTGGTACCGCGAGGCCGATGCCGACCCCTCGTCCACCCAGCAGGTGACCACCAGCGAGGAGTACCGCAGCGAGTAGCCCGCACACAAGGAAAGGCGCCATTTCACCCAACATTCATCACCAACACACCCGCACAACTATGCACACCCGGACCACCGAATGGAAGATACTTCCCGGACTTATCATCGAGGCAGAACTCACGAGCGACAAAGGATGGGTGTTCAGAGTGCCGGGAAACGGGACGAGAAAGGTGAAAGCAACACTTCGGGAAAGCAAAAAACACTAAGAACCAAGTGGCCAAGTGGCTCCGAGTGCCGCCTTGGAAAAATCCGCGAGCCGCCTTGCTTGCAACAAGAAAGGCGGCTCACGGATACCATGTGGCTCAGAGAGCGCCGGCGCAAAGAGGCTTGCTGCCCCACGCTTGCCTTGCTCTGAGATGTACAGCCTCAGAACTGTTCCAGGTAGGCGATGCGGCTCTCGGTGCTCGGATGAGTACTGAAGAGGGAGCTCATCATGCCAGCGACGCCGCCCCCAAAGCCCATGGGATGCACGATGAAGAGTTGTGCCACATCCTCGCGCTGCACCTGTCCCAGTCCGGGGTGCGCACTTATCTTGCGCAAGGCAGATGCCAGGGCAAGCGGGTCGCCGCACAACTCCGCCCCGCCCGCATCGGCCATATACTCGCGCTTGCGGCTGATGGCAAAACGGGTGAGCAGGGTGAAGAAGTAGCCGATGGCCGACAGCACTATGGCCACCAGCAGCAGCGCCATGCCCGCCGCCCCGCTGCCCTCGCGCCCGTCGTCGCTTCGGCGGCGCCCGCCACCGAACACGATATTGTTCCAGAGCAGCCTCACGGCCAGGCTCATGATGGTGCTCATGATGCCCACAAAGATGATGCTGATGATGAGCAGGCGCGTGTCGCGGTTGCGTATGTGCGTGAGCTCATGTCCTATCACCCCGGCCAGCTCCGCATCGGTGAGCTTGTCACAGATGCCCGTGGTGACGGTCACCGTGTAACTGTTCCTGTCGATGCCGCTGGCAAAAGCGTTGAGCATGGGGTCGTCGACGACATTCACCTTGGGCATGGGCATTCCGCATGCCATGGTGAGGTTCTCCACGATGTTATACACACGGGGGTTCTCCCTGCGCTCCAGCGGCCTCGCGCCCGTGGCATGGCGTATCATGGAGGTGTTGAGGAGGAAGGACACCACAAACCACACGCCCACGATGCCCACCACCCAGGGAAGCACCTGCCGCATCTCATAATTCACATAATTCCAGTCCACCCCCGTCTTCCCTCCATAGGCGGGATCCGAGACTCCCAGCGAGTTGGCAATTACCAGGAACACATACACGACTCCCAGCAGGATGCATGGGAACATGGCCAGGAGCAGGAGGGACTTGAGGTTGTTGCGCACCTGCTGGGTGTGCATGCCCACATACTTCATCTTCTTGCTATAAAAAGCGTTGCAGAATGGTGCGCGGCCTTAGAACTTCACCTCGGGAGCCTTGTCATAACTGGCACGGTCGGCCGCCGGCACCTCAAACATGGGCTCGCGGTGGAAACCGAACATGCCGGCGAAGAGCAGGGCCGGAAACGCCTGCACGCCATTGTTGAGTTCCTTGGTCGTGCTGTTGAAGAAGCGCCGCGTGGCTGCCAACTTGTTCTCCACATCTGAAATCTCGCCCTGCAGTTGCAGGAAGTTCTGGTTGGCTTTCAACTCGGGGTAAGCCTCCAGCTGCACCCTGAGCCCGGCCAGGGCCGAGGAGAGCGCGTTGTCGGCCTCCACCTTCCCGTTGACGGTGGTGGCCGACATGGCGGCCGTGCGCGCTTGTGTCACCTTCTCCAGCAGTTCGCGCTCGTGCTTGGCATAGCCCTTTACGGTCTCCACCAGCTGCGGCACCAGATCGTAACGCTGCTTGAGTTGCACATCGATATTGGCGAAGGCGTTCTCGCGGTTGTTCCTCAATGCCACCAGCCTGTTGTAGATTGACACCACCCATATGACCAAGACGGCCACAACGGCCAGCGTCACCCATGCTCCTGTACTCATAGTCTCTTCTGTTTTTTGTTCTACATATCTTCAGCCGGGAGCCGTCCGGTGCGGGAGAGGCTCCTGGGAGAGGCTGTCCCGCCATCGGGTTGCCCCGCACGGCATGTGGTGCAAAATTAGGCGGTTTTTCGCGCAAAACGCCCAGTGCTTCACATTATTTAACCTAAAATGCAGCATTCATCGCCCCATGGAGTCTTTTTCTGCGCGTTCGTCCTCTCCATATCAGCAAAATGCACTAACTTTGCATGCCTTTGCCTACGATTCCAAAAACTATGAGACAACTTAAGATAGCCCCCAGCATCACCATCCGCAACAGCCAGTCGATAGACATGTACCTCGTCACCATAAGCAAGGAGAGCCTGCTGAGCCCCGAGGAAGAGGTGGAACTCGCCCAGCGCATACACAAAGGCGACCGCGAAGCGCTGGAAAAACTGGTGCGCGCCAACCTGCGTTTCGTGGTCAGTGTGGCCAAGCAGTACCAGAACCAAGGACTGGCTCTGCCCGACCTCATCAACGAAGGCAACTTGGGGCTGATAAAGGCGGCCAAGAAATTCGACGAGACCCGTGGCTTCAAGTTTATCTCATACGCGGTGTGGTGGATCAGGCAGACCATCCTGCAGGCCCTGGCCGAACAGAGCCGCATAGTGCGCCTGCCGCTCAACCAGGTGAGCGCGATAAGCCGCATCAACAAGCTCATAACAAAGTTTGAGCAGGAACACGGGCGAAAGCCTACGCCCGACGAGTTGGCAGAGATGACGGGAGAGATGCCCGAGAAAATCGCCGACACCATGCGCGCCAACGGACGCCCCATGAGCATGGACACGCCACTGGCCGAAGGCGAGGGCAACACGCTGCTCGATGTCATGTGCGACACCAACGCGCCCACCACCGACGGAAAGATGATGGATGCGAGCCTCGCCACCGAGATAGGGCGCATGCTGGGGACACTGGACCAGCGCGAGAAGAAGATCGTGGAGATGTGCTTCGGCATCAACGGCAGAGAGATGACCCTGGAGGAGGTGAGCGAGGAATTCGGACTAAGCCGCGAGAGAGTGAGGCAAATCAAGGAGAAAGCCCTGCACAAACTGCGGAACTCGGTCAAGAAAAGACTGCTGCAGGAATACCTGGGATAAGGCATCCGCCAAAGAGGTCGCACATTTTTTCTGCCACAGACTAAACCCTTGGGGGGCCAGGGAGTCTAATCATGCGCAAGACGAGAAAGAATACCTTTACATATAATACAGGGAGAAGATGAGACAACTTAAAATCAACAAGAGCATCACAGCCCGCGACGGCGAAGCATTCGAGAAGTACCTTCAGGAGATCGGACGCGAGCCGCTTATTACTGTGGAAGAGGAGGTGGAGCTCAGCCGGCTCATCAAGAAGGGCGACGAGGCTGCCCGCACGAAACTCGTGAATGCCAACCTGCGCTTTGTGGTCAGCGTGGCCAAGCAATACCAAAACCAGGGGCTCACATTGCCAGACCTCATCAGCGAGGGCAACATCGGGCTCATCAAGGCAGCCGAGAAGTTTGACGAGACACGCGGGTTCAAGTTTATCTCCTATGCGGTGTGGTGGATCAGGCAGACCATCCTGCAGGCCCTGGCCGAGCAGAGCCGTCTGGTGCGCCTGCCACTCAACCAGGTAAGCGCGGTGAACAAGATATCAAAGGCCATCACAAAGTTTGAACAGGAGCACGAGCGCAAGCCCAGCACCGACGAACTGGCAGAGATCGTGAACGAGATGCCCGGAAAGATTGACGACTCGCTGCGCGCCAGCGGCCGCCATGTGAGCATGGACGCGCCCTTTGTGGCAGGTGAGGACAACACGCTGCTGGACGTGATGAGCGACTCCAGTGCCCCCTCTACCGACCGTGCCATGATGAGCGAGAGCCTCTCGACCGAGATTGAGCGGGCACTGAACACCCTCAACGGGCGCGAGAAGGAGATTATAGAGATGAGCTACGGCATCTGCCACCAGGAGATGACCCTGGAGGAGATAGGCGAGAAATTCGGCCTCACACGCGAGCGTGTGCGCCAGATACGCGAGAAGGCCATACGCAAGTTGCGCTGCACAGAGCGCAACAGCCAGTTGCGCGCCTACCTGGGCTAAGCGCCACAGGCACGCGGCCCCGGCAGGCCAGAGCCATCACCCCCAGCGCAGGCGGGAGTGTCCAGAGCGACACTCCCGCCTGCGTGTCTTTCACCACAACCGCATGGGGAAGTGGCCAGGGGGCACAAACGCGCGCGCCAGGCAACCGCACCTCCGAAAGACCCAAGAAAGCCAGAGCCCGGGAGCCATTGCACGGAGTATCCCACAGGCTTCTCTTCCCGTAGGTGAACGCGCCCGCACCGCCTTGTACGACCTTGCCCCTGTAGGCGGTGTGCCGGCTGCCCGCAAGGCCGCTTGCCCCCTTCCGTGGACGCGGATGCTTCCGGAAGACACGAGACACGCGGGACACGCGGACATTCTCTCGCCCCGGCGAATGATGTCCACGCGTTCCGCGTGTCTCTGCATCCAGACCCGCCAATGGGAACCGGATGCCTCCATGTGGCTCCCCATGCCGGAGAAGTCCGGAAAGGAGGCTGCTATCTGAGCCCCAACTCGCGCATCAGATTGTCGGCATGCCCCCAGCGGTCGATGATGTAAAGCACATAGCGGATATCCACTCCTATGCAGCGCTGCAGGTCCCTGTCGAAGCTGATGTCCCCCGACATCGCGTCCCAGTTGCCGTCAAAGGCCAGGCCGATGAGCTCGCCACGCCCGTTGAACATGGGGCTTCCCGAATTGCCGCCCGTGATGTCGTTGTTTGAGAGGAAACACAGATGCAGGTCTCCCGTCTCCTTGTCGGCATAGCGTCCCCATTTCCCCTCCTTGAGCATGCCCACGATATCGTCCTGCAGGCGGTAGTCCTCCACCTCCGCCTGCCGTGCCGCCTTGGCCAGGAGACTCTGCGCATTGGTGTAGTAATCATAATGGGTGCCGTGCGAGGTGTAGTCCTGTACGAAGCCATAGGAGAGGCGCATGGTGAAGTTGGCGTCGCTGTAGTGAGGCTCGTCCTGCTCCATCTCCAGCAGGGCCTGCGTGAGCAGACGCTCGTTGTAGTGGATGATGTTGTTGTGCTCCTTCTGCTCGCCCACAAGTTCCATGATCTTGTCGGGCAGGGCATCGGCATAGAGCAGGGCGGGATCGGTCTCGCGCAGGGTGCTGTCGGCCAGGAGACGGCTCACACAACTGGTGTCCTTGCAGATGGTGCGGGCAAAGAGGTCGCGCGCGTAGGCGGCGCAGTCGCCCCCGTAGAGGCTGTCGATCACCTGGTAGCAGGCGGGGTGGCACTTCGCGTCGGTCACCTGCTGCCGGTAGTTGTCGAGCAGGGCGGCCATGGTGGCCTCGTCCAGGCGCGCGTCATAGTCCTTGAAGAAGCGCGTGAGGCTCTCCCTGGTGGCCGCCACCTGGGCACTGTCGGCATCTTGGGGCAGGCGGTTGAGCTTGCTCGCCACACGGTAGATCTCTATTCCGCGCATGAAGGTCTCGTTGAAGAATCCAGTGGCGTACACCATCTGGCGGCGTGCCCGGTAGGCCGTCTCCAGCTGTGCGAACATGTCGCCGAACCTGCGCTGCCTGTCGGCATCCTCCGAGTACCAGTCACGTATGCGCTGCTCGAGTTGCTGCTTCTGCCCTATCACCCCCAGGTCGGCGATGGCCTTGTTCATCCCTATGGAGTTCTTCCAGTAGTTGCTGCTGCTTGCCCACTTGCTGGCATACTTGATGGCCACGGCACGGTCGGCGTCCATAAACTTCTTCCACACCTCCTGCTTGCGCCCGCGCACCTGTATGACACTCACATTGCGGTCGTTCACACGCTCGCTGATGCCCCATGAGCTCAGGTAGCGGCTGGTGCTTCCGGGATACCCCACGGTCATGCAGTAGTCACCGGCCCGGTAGCCGTCGAGGCTCACGCGCGCGTATCGCTTGGGCTGCAGGGGCACATTTGAGGGGGAATACTCGGCAGGCTCTCCGTCCGCGTTGGCATAGATACGGAACACGCTGAAGTCGCACGTCTGCCTGGGCCACATCCAGTTGTCGGTGTCACCCCCGAACTTTCCCAGGGTCTCGGGGGCGGTAAACACCAGCCGGATGTCGCTGTACACCTTGTAGTAACTCACATAATAGGCGTTTCCGCCGTAGTAGGACTTCACCTGGCAGTCCATGCCGGGGTTGTGCTTCCTGCAGTCGGCCTCGATGGCGGTGCAGATGCTGTCCACCTTGTCGCGGTCGATGTGGCGTGGCTTCTCCTGGGGATTGGCCCTGTAGAGACTGTCGAGGGCAGTCATCACGCGGCCGGTGCACTCCTCGGTGCGCACCAGGAACTTCACGAAGAGTCCCTCCACAGGACGTTCCTCGCTGTGCTTCCGCGCCACGAATCCGTTGCTGAGGATGTCGTCCTGGGGCGTGGAGAGTGACTGGATGGCCGAATAGCCGCAGTGGTGGTTGGTGAAGACCAGACCCTGGGGGCTCACAACCACGCCCGAACAAAAGTCGCCGAAGTCAACGACCGCGTCCTTCAGGCTCGTGCCGTCTGTATTGTACAACTCACTGGGGCTCAACCGGAACCCAAGTCCTTCCATCGCCTCGGTTGTCTTTCCGTCAACGCGGCTCAGCATCCACATGCCCTCATCGGCATGCGCGGACAGGCCGAGGACGGACAGAAGCATTACCAAGACCTTCTTTCTCATATTATCCATAGTCTTCCGAGTTGGTATCCAGAGTCCTCCGTGTTGGTGT
>DCCS01000039.1:109615-122086 GCA_002316015.1 Prevotellaceae bacterium UBA1075 | reverse complement strand
TGTCCAGAGTCCTCCGTGTTGGTTTGCCAATAAGCCGGCCACGGCTTTCCGACCGCCTCCCTATGCGGCCTGGAGGCGGAGAGCCTCCTGTCTGCCCGGCTTCCGGAAAACCCGGAAGTCCCGCAGGCAGGCATGCCCGTGCCCGCTGCGTCTCACTTGTTCTTGGGCTTGCGCCGTGCCCATCCCTCCTCCGAGAAGTCAGGCACCTCGCCCACCAGTCCGTCAGCCCCCACGGGCTGTGCCTTTTCGGGATGCAGGAACTTCATCCAGTCATCCTTGGTGTACTTCTTGCCACGCGCGGCTGTGTAGCCGCGCTCCTCACGCGAGGGCTTGCGCTTGTCGCTGCGCTCCTCGCCCAGGAGGGCGTCCTTGCGGCGCGCGGGGCGCTCGCCGCGCGGTGCGTTGTCGCGCGCGGTGCGCTTGCGGTCGGCCCTGCCGCCACGGCCGCCGCCCCCGTTGGTGTCTGGCTCGCTGCGGTCGGCCACCACGCTGCGCCCTTTCACGGTCACGCCATGTCTCAATGCCTTTATCACGCGGTCGGCATCCTGATCCGCCACTTCCACGAAGGAGAAGTTCCTCATCAGGTTGATGCGTCCCACATTCACCTTCTCGCCATGCACGTTCTTGTTGAGGAGTCCGATGATCTCGCGCGCAAACATGCCGTCAATCTTGCCCACGTTGAGGAACAGGCGCGTGTAGCCCTCTTCGGCTGCGTGGTCGCCCTTGCGCCGGCGGCCCTGCGAGTCTCCCCTGTCGCGCGACTGCCTGCCCTCGGCCACAGTCTCTATCTCGGGGGCGTTGGCGTAGTACTGTAGGAATCGTCCGAACTCGCGGCTCAGTATGCGCTTGATGAGGTCATCCTTGTCAAGCCACTCCCACCGCTTCTGCACCTCGCCCATGAAGGGGGCTATCTCCTCCTCGTCAACCTCGACATGCTCGATGTCTTCGATGACGTGATAGAGCTGCTTGGCGCAGATGTCGCGCGGCTCGGGCAGGGTGCCCTGCTCAAACTTCTTCTGTATCTGCTTCTCCACCACACGGATGCGCGGCCGCTCACGCAGGTTGATGATGCTGATGCTTGTGCCCTTCTTGCCGGCACGGCCTGTGCGTCCGCTGCGGTGGGTGTAGTTCTCCACGTCGTCGGGCATGCCGTAGTTGATGACATGCGTGAGGTCGTCCACATCCAGGCCGCGCGCGGCCACGTCTGTGGCCACCAGCAGCTGCGTGCGGTGGTGGCGGAACTTCTGCATGGTGAGGTCGCGTTGCTGCTGCGAGAGGTCGCCGTGCAGGGCGTCGGCATTGTATCCGTCGCGTATCAGGTTGTCGGCCACCTCCTGCGTCTCGGCCTTGGTGCGGCAGAAGATGATGGCGTAGATGCGCGGGTAGTAGTCCACCACGCGCTTCAGGGCCGCGTACTTGTCCTTCGCGCGCACCATATAGTATATGTGGTTGACGTTCTCGGCCCCCTCGTTGCGGCTTCCCACCTGTATCTGGTGCGCGTCACGCAGGTACTTGTGGGCGATGCGCTCGATTTCCTTGCTCATGGTCGCGCTGAAGAGCAGCGTGCGGTGGTCGTCCGGCACACCCTCGAGGATGCTGTCGAGATCCTCCTGGAATCCCATGGAGAGCATCTCGTCGGCCTCGTCCAGGACGACGTAGCGCACCTGCGAGAGGTCGGCCACCCCACGGTTCATCAGGTCGATGAGCCTTCCGGGCGTGGCCACCACTATGTCCACACCGTGACGCAGGGCACGTATCTGCGGCTCGATGCCCGCGCCGCCATACACGGCCAGCATGCTGATGGAGGGCAGATAATGCGCGAAGTCCTGCAGGTCGTCGGCAATCTGAATGCACAACTCGCGCGTGGGGGCCAGTATCAGCGCCCTCACACGCTTCTTTCCCTCCTGGCCGCCCTCGGCCGCCAGCAGGTGGAGCAGGGGCAAGCCATAGGCCGCAGTCTTTCCCGTTCCTGTCTGCGCAAGCGCGATAAGGTCAGCGTGCTGGTTATCCACTTCGGGTTCCGTAAGCCACGGAATCACTTGTTCCTGTACGGGCATGGGGCTCTCATAGCCCTGCTCTGCAATGGCGCGCAGCAGCGCGTCATTGAGTCCTAATTCTGAAAAAGTCTTCATTTTCGCTGCAAAGGTAGCCATTTTTTCGGTTTCTGTGCGTCATAACACAGAAAATCAATACATTTGTATCTAAAATCAGAGCGGTGCAACGATTGGGGCGCCGTTTTTTGTGGCAAATGGGAAAGGGCATGAAGAGAGGACTGGTACTGGAAGGAGGCGGCCTGCGGGGCATGTTCACCGTGGGCGTGACCGATGTGCTGACGGAGCAGGGAATCCGTTTTGACGGCATGATAGGGGTGTCGGCGGGAGCCACCTTCGGGTGCAACTTCAAGTCGCGGCAGCCCACCCGTGCCCTGCGCTACAGCATCCGCTTCCGCAACGACCTGCGCTACATGGGGCTCTATAGCCTCATCACCAGCGGTGACCTGGTGAACGCCGAGTTCTGCTACCGCACCGTTCCCGACCGTTATGACCTCTTCGACTACGACCAGTTTGAGCGGGACAGCACCGAGTTCCAGGTCGTGTGTACCGACGCGCTCACAGGAAAGGCCCTGTACAAGCGGCTCGACAGCCTGCGGGGCGAGAACATGGACTGGCTGCGCGCCTCGGCCTCCATGCCCATCGTGTCGCGCCCGGTGAGGGTGGCGGGCCACACCCTGCTCGACGGCGGCATCGCCGACTCCATCCCGCTCAGGCATTTCCAGGAGGAAGGGTATGGCCGCTGCGTGGTGGTGCTCACCCAGCCCGAGGGCTTCCGCAAGCGGCGGACACGCCTGATGCCCCTCTTCCACCTGCTGATGAGGAAGTACCCGCGCATCGTGGAGGCCATGTCGCGCCGGCACCTGATGTACAACGCCCAGCTCGACTATCTGCGCGACCAGGAGGAGCAGGGCAACGCGCTGGTCATCTATCCCCAGGACACGCTGCCCATAGGCCGCGTGCAGCAGGACAAGGGGCGCATGGAGCGCGTGTACCGGATGGGGCGCGAGGCTGCCACCCAGGCACTTCCGCGCCTGAGGGAGTTCCTGGAGGGAAGCCCCCTCCCGGCCTCACCCAAGGGGGAGGGGACGCTTTCCGAAGGCCTGGGGTGAGAGAGGGGAGCCACCTCCAGGCTTCCCCTAAAGGGGGAGGGGGCACTTCCGGGAACATAGATATAAGGGAGGGGCGAGACGCTTCCTGCCTCTCCACAGGAGGAAGGGAGACCTCTGGGAAGCCATCATGCACACAAACGAGGGGGAGAGGAGAGCCTGGCGACTTTCATGGCACCGCGTTTTCCCTGCACCACCCTCCATGGTGGAGGCGGAAACGCACTATGGTGCGGTGGCGATCGCAGCGCGCTGCGTTGGCCGATGCATGCCGCTGCGTTGGCGATTGCAGCGCGCTGCGTTTTTCACCCCTCCACACCGGGGAGCACGGAAGGGGGGCTTTGACCTCCTGCCACACACAGACAAAAAACATCAAGCAATATGGACTACACACGCAAGGTGATAGGGATGGGCGAGACCATCATGGACATCATATTCAGGGGCGGGCAGCCACGGGCGGCCGTGCACGGCGGCAGCAGTTTCAACAGCATAGTGAGCGTGGGGCGTGCGGGGGTGCCCTGCGTGTTTGTGGGCGACACGGGAGCCGACATCGTGGGGCGGCAGACGCTGGACTTCATGCGCGCCAACCATGTGGAGACGGCCTACTGCCCCATGCGCCCCGATGTGAAGAGCGCGGTGAGCCTGGCCTATCTCAATGACGAGGGGGACGCCTCCTATGTGTTCTACAAGCAGGAGCCCAAGGCGCCCGCACAGTGGAAACTGCCCCGCGTGAACGCCGGCGACGTGCTGCTCTTCGGTTCCTACTACGCCTCATGCCGGGGCATGCGCCCGCTGGTGGAGGACATGCTGGGGCAGGCCACCCAGGGCGGGGCCGTCGTCTACTATGACATCAACTTCCGCAGCAGCCACAGCCACGAGCGCGACGCGCTGATGCCCGCCATACAGGACAACTGCCGGCTGAGCACCATAGTGCGGGGCAGTGCCGACGACTTCGAGGCACTCTTTGGCGAGCGGGACGCCCAGGCCGTCTATGACAGGCACCTGCGCGCCCTGTGCCCCATATTCATCTGCACCAGCGGCCCCGGCGCCGTGACCGTGTGCCTGCCCCACGACACCCTGTGCTTCCCGGTGCCCAGGGTGGAGGATGTGGCCAGCGCGGTGGGCGCGGGCGACAACTTCAACGCCGGCCTGGCATGCAGCCTCATCTGGCGGGGCATCACACGGGACAGGCTGCCACTCCTCGGCAGGGAAGAGTGGCAGCGCATGCTGGCCATGGCCTGCGCCTTCTCGGGCGACGCGTGCCGCAGCCTCGACAATTACATCAGCCCGGGGTTCGGGCTCAGAGCGTCAAGTCTTCCAGTTTGACCAGCCCGTTGACGATGGCATAGATGGTGAGCCCTGCCGTGCTGTGTATCTGCAGTTTGCGGCTGATGTTGCGGCGGTGGGTCATCACCGTGTTCACGGATATGAAGAGAGCCTCGGCCACCTCCTTGTTGCTCTTCCCCTCCACCAGCTGCACGATTATCTGCTTCTCTCGCTCGCTCAGCCCGTCCTGCGACACCTGGGGCGACGGCGACTCCTCGTCATCGGCCTTCCCTGTGGCCTCTCGCTCGCGCACCTGACGCTCCAGCCTCTTCACGCACTCGGCGAAGAGCGTGTCCTCCATGTGGCAGTGCGTCTGCAGGTCCTCCTCTGTCATGAAGATTTCCATCAGCACCTCGCCCATGAGCTGGGCGTTGCTGTCGCCCGGATAGTACTTGATGATGATGCTCTTGAGCTCCGAGATGCTCTTCTCGATGGAGAGGTGGTTGTTGCTGTGCTGGTCCACCACGGCGGCAAACGTCTCCCTGGGCAGCTCGCCGCGCAGCAGGCTCTCCACGAAGGGGTGCACATGCGTGTTCTCGTACTCCATGTGGCGCGCCACCTCGGCCGCGTACTCATCATAGAACTTCATGATGAGGAAGGCTATCTGGTTGCTGGAGGAGCAGTCCAGGGCCTCGATGAGGCGGCGGCGTATGTCGGGCAGGCGGAAATCCACAAAGAAGCTGTGCGAGTTCTTCAGGTAACGCATGAGCGCGGGCAGGCTCACCTGCTCCACCATCTCGTCAATGTGGGCACGCGAGGGATCCTTCACATAATTGACCACCGTAAGGAAAGTGGGCACGTCCACACCTGCCGCCTTGCAGGCGGCCGACACACTCTTGTCGCCAAAGCCCAGGGTGACGCCGAACCGGCTCAGGATTTGCAGCATGCGGTAATCGTCGCTGATCACGTCGCTCATAGGGTCGCTTCCATGATATTTCTCTGTCATGACCGTACTTGATTTTATGTGGCGCAAAGTTACGAAATTCACAGAACCAGCGATGGCCACGTGCACCCAATCACCGCCCGGATGCCCCCATCTCCCCTAATTTCACTACTTTTAGGTATGCGTGGCGCAAGTAGGCCAGGTCAAAAATCACAAAAAATGCGTATTGCAAGGCTTCGCAAGTCAGTATAATTTTGCACCGACAAAACCACATGCACAAGATGAAAGGAAAGAAGAGCATTGCCGGGCTGGCCGGCCTGGCCGTGGCACTCGCCTGGGCAACCCCCGCCAGGGCGCAGTGGAATGCCGACAGCACCGAGTATGACAGTTTCGACCGCTACCGCATCGGAGGGTACGGTGAACTGGTGGGCGCGTTCAAGAACTACGGCATCAACCGCTTCAAGGGCACCAAGGAGGGCAACGCCAGGATAAGGCGCAACACCATATCCATGCCACGCTTCGTGATAGCGGGCGACTACAAGTTCAACAGGCACTGGGCACTGGGCATGGAGATAGAGTTCGAGGCCGGGGGAGTGGGCACCGAGTACGAGATCGAGAACACGGAGAACGGCGAGTACGAGACCGAGGTCGAGAAAGGGGGCGAGGTGGCCCTGGAGCAGTTCCACATCACCTACCGCCTCAACAACGCCTTCAGCGTGCGCGCCGGGCACATGATAGTGCCCGTGGGACTGACCAACGCGCACCACGAGCCCATCCTCTTCTTCGGCACGGTGCGCCCCGAGGGCGAGACCACCATCATCCCCAGCACCTGGCATGCCACGGGGGCAGAGATACGGGGACAATTCGGCCGCCGCTGGGCAAGCTTCGACTATGAGGCCATGGTGGTCGCCGGACTCAACGCCAACGGCTTCAACCGCAACAGCTGGGCAGGCGAGGCCAACAACCGAATCTTCGAGGAGGACAACTTCACCAGCCCGGGCTATGTGGGACGACTCAACTACCGGGGCATACCAGGCCTGCGCCTGGGCGGCAGCTTCTACTATTGCCGCAACGTGGGGAGCAACGCCGACAAGCCACACACCTACAACTTCAAGGCTCCCGTGCGCATCTGGAGCGTGGACGCACAGTACATGAACCAGTGGGTCATCGCGCGCGCCAACGTGATGCAGGGGCACCTGTCCAACAGCAGCAGGCTGAGTGACAAGAACAGCAAGCTGAGCAACCTCTCGCCCTATGCACGCACGGCTCCCATCGCCGAGAAGGCCGTGAGCTACGGAGGAGAGGTGGGACTGAGGCTGAAGGGCTTCGTCGGCAACGGGAAGATGCCCGACCTCATCCCCTTCTTCCGCTACGAGTACTACAACCCACAGGAGCATGTGGTGGTGGACAAGTACTGCAACACACCCGCCGACGCACGCCTGAAGACCAACATGTGGGTAGCCGGCATCAACTACCGCCCGCTGCCCTACCTGGTGGTGAAGGCCGACTACACCAAGCGCAAGATAGGCGGAGGCGCCTACAACAGCGAGAATGAGTTTGCCCTGGGACTGGCCTTCACAGGATGGTTCCTCAGCGACCGCACCGTGAAGGACATCCGTGCGCGCCGCCAGCTGAAGGACCAGCAGCACACCATCAGCGAGATGAACAGCCGCCTGGAGCAGATGCAGCGGGAGATAGAGAGCCTGCGCAAGGATAAATAAGGAATATACAGAGAACCATTTAAAATATCAAGAAGAATGAAGAAGAACCTGTTACTGGCGGGCCTGCTGGCTATGGGCCTGACCACCTTCACCGCATGTGAGGACGACAACAAGGAGAAGACTATCCCCGAGGGCATCGCCGATGTGAACTTCGAGGAGGACAAGACAGCCGTGACAGACGATAACCTGACCAACTGGGTGCAGTACAGCGTGCAGGTGGCAAACCTCCTGACCAAGGATGCCTCCACACTGAAGAGCGCCTGGACCGACAGTTACAAGGGTGGCGAGGCATACGCCGAGCAGTTCAAGACCCCCGGCCCCGGCAAGACTTATGCCAGTTACAGCAACTGCGTGCAGCAGATCATCGAGGGATGCGCCGACATCGCCAACGAGGTGGGCACAGCCAAGATAGGCGATCCACGCGACCTGTGGGAGAGCGGGAAGTACAAGGAGGCTGTGTATGCCGTGGAGTCATGGTACAGCCACCACTCTATCGACGACTACACCAACAACATCCTCTCCATCCGCAACGCCGTCTATGGCACACGCAACGGGCAGGAGGCCAGCAACTCTGTCGCCTCATACCTGAAGGCCAGCAACCCTGACCTCTACAACAGCCTCGTCACCAAAATCAACACGGCCGTCAATGCCATCCAGGGCATCAAGGCTCCCCTGCGCAGTTACCTGGGCAGCAACACGGTGCTGGTGGCACAGGATGCCTGCTCGGCGCTGGAGAAGGTGCTCACCAACGACCTCAAGCCCGTGATGACAGCCGCAAGCGAGGAAGACCTGAAGCCCATCATCACCGACTACACCGACCATGTGGTGCTCCCCACATACGCCAGCCTGCTTGACGCCAACAAGGAGCTCAACACAGCCGTGCGCACTCTGGCCAACACAGCCAATGCCTACAAGGCCAGCACCAAGACTGCCGACGACGTGAACCAGGCCTTCAAGGCAGCCGCCATGAAGTGGATAGACGCCCGTGAACCCTGGGAGACCAGCGAGGCCTTCCTCTTCGGCCCCGTGGCCGACATGGGTCTCGACCCCAACATGGACTCATGGCCCCTGGACGTGGAGGCTCTGAAGAACACACTGGCAAGCGGCAACTTCAGCAACCTGGAATGGGAAGGCGAGTTTGACGAGAACGACGAGACCATCGCTGCGGTGCAGAACGTGCGCGGATTCCACACACTGGAGTTCCTGCTCTTCTATGACGGGAAATACCGCACAATCAGCAAGTAAACCTTGCCTGCCACAACATAAGGAAAGCATCACACGCATAACAGGACGCGGGAAGACGGATGCGGAGGCCAAAAGGCAGCCGCGTCCTTTCCCGCGCTATGCCGACAAACAACTCACGAGACATGAACAAGTTTCTATGGTCAGCACTCTCCCTCACACTCCTCTGCGGGTTGGCCAGCTGCGAGGATGACGACGCGCTGGATGTCACAGACCTGGAAATCCCCGAGGGATACGCGCTCAGCGCGGGTACATCCACCAACTTCATCAATTCTTCTTTCGCATATGACACGGACGCCGATTGGGTGTCCGGCATACCCGCCAACCAGAAGCGGTTCACCAAGGGGGACAGACTCTATGACGACGCACGCTCGCAGAGCGAGGGCCTGGGGCCTGTGTATGCGGGCTACAGTTGCGGCTCGTGCCACCGCAACGCAGGCCGCACCAAGCCTGCCCTGTGGACACAGACAGGCACCGACCCCGACGGGACACCCGTCTTTGGCAGCGGCGAGTACGGCTTCAGCAGCATGCTGGTGTACATCTCGCGCAAGAACGGGGCCTTCTTTCAGAACTACGGGCGCGTGCTCCACGACCAGAGCATCTACGGGGTAAAGGCCGAGGGCAAGCTCGAATGCCGATGGCGCTACCAGAAGTTCCAGTTCCCCGATGGCGACGAGTACGAACTGGCCTATCCCGAATACACCATCAAGGACTGGTACGCGCCCTATGGCAACACGAGTGACCCCATCAAGGCCGAGGACCTCTTCTGCACGGTGCGCATCCCCCTGCGGCATGTGGGCATGGGACAGATGATGGCACTGGACCGCAACGAGATAGAACGGCTGGCCCAGAAGAGCAATTACCCTGAATATGGAATCAGCGGGCGGTGCAACTACATCACCGAGCGCGGCATCAAGCAGCTGGGACTGAGCGGCAACAAGGCGCAGCACGCCGACCTCACCGTCGAGCTGGGCTTCTCCAGCGACATGGGCTGCACCAACAGCCGCTACCCGGAGGAGATATGCGAGGGGCAGTCCCAGATGAAGGACGGGTCGATGATGGGACTCTACTACAGCCAGCTGGACGTGAGCACGCAGGACATGGAAGACGTGGACTATTACCTGCACGGACTGGGTGTGCCCGCGCGGCGCAACGTCAACGACCCGCAAGTGAAGCGAGGCGAGAAGATGTTCCACGAGGCCAAGTGCCACCTGTGCCACGTCACCACACTGCACACCAGGCCACGCGGAGCCACGCTGCTCAACGGCACGGAACTGCCCTGGCTGGGCGGACAGACCATACACCCCTACAGCGACTATCTGCTGCACGACATGGGCAGCGAGATAATGGGCGTGGGGCTCAACGACCATTATGTGAGCGGCCTGGCGCAAGGCAACGAGTGGCGCACCACGCCCCTGTGGGGCATAGGACTGCAGGAGAAGGTCAACGCACACACCTACTTCCTGCACGACGGACGCGCGCGCAACCTCACCGAGGCCATCATGTGGCACGGAGGCGAGGGCGAGGCTTCGAAGAACCTCTTCGCCCGCATGGGCCGCGAGGACCGCTCCGCGCTCATCAAGTTCCTGGAGTCACTGTAAGGAGAGGCCGGGAAACGGATGCGGGAAACCACACGGACACAACAATAAAGAAACACAGACCTAACATGAGAAAGATATTCTTCATGGCCCTCATGGGCCTGGCAGCACTCCCCGTGCTGGCCGACGAGCAGACCGGCACCAAGCCCGCACAGGAAGAGGGCGGCAAGGCCGTATTCGAGAAGTACAACATCGAGAGTGCCGCGCTCAAGCACGAGACCCCGGGCATCAACATGGACAATGGCGTGCTGGGCATCGCCGACGACCGAGGGTTCACGCTGCAGAGCAAGGACGGGCGCTTCGTCTTCAAGCCTTACCTGTTCATGCAGACGCGCCTCAACCTCAACTACTACGACGACGAGGGGCTCGACAAGGCATACAACCAGGACAACGTGGCCAACTCCGGCTTCGCCATCCCCTATGCCATCCTGGGCTTCACGGGCACCACATTCGGCCGGCTGGACTACAACCTGAGCATCAACGCGGCCGCCACAGGGGCCAACGTGCTGCAGCAGGCGTGGGTGGACTACCGCGTGAGCCCCGCCGCACGCTTCCGCGCGGGCAAGTTCAAGACTCCCTTCACCCACGCCTATCTCACCACGCTGGGCGAGACGCTGTTCCCCCTGATGCCCACCTCGCTCACGGCCACCAGCATCATGCCCTACACGCTCAACGCCGTCACGCCCACCATAGGCACAGGATTCGACCTGGGCTTTGAGTTCCACGGCATCGCGCGGCTCAACAGGCAGAAGCCCCAGGGCTGGCACATGGGCTACGAGGCCGGACTGTGGAACGGCACGGGATCGGGCGTGAATACCGCCACCAAGACCTTCTCCGACGACTGGCACATCCCCTCGCTGCTCTATGCGGGGCGCATCACCTTCATGCCCTGGGGCAACATGCCCGCCACGCAGGGCAACAGCCACATGCTCAAGGGACGGCACATGCTCTTCGGCATCAGCGGAGGGCTGAACGTGGAGAGCGAGAGCGAGAGCACCAATGACGCGCGCCTGGGCGTGGAGTGGAGCATGCTCTACAACCGCTGGTACGCTGCGGCGGAGGGCTACTGGATGCACGTGGGCTTCACCAACAGGCAGAAGATCGACCGCACCTTCAATTACTGGGGCGCGTATGGCCAGCTGGGCTACTTCTTCACCCACGCGCTGCAGGGCGGCGTGCGCTATGACTTCCTGGACCGCAACGGCTCCACCAAGGACGGCTTCCTCAACATGCCGGCCGTGGTGCTCAATTACTACATCAACAAGTGCAACCTCAAGCTCTCGGGCATGTACCAGTTCACGGGACGCTACGGGCACAAGACACAGCTCGACCGCGACAACGATGACCTGGGCATCAGCACCCACACGGCCAGCCTGCAGCTCCAGTACTCATTCTGAGGAGGCACGCGCCCTGGCGGCAACGAGGCCGGGCAGGCGGGCGCCCAGGCACGCGTCACCCGGCCACACGCCGCGAAAGCACATAACCATATAACCGTAACCACGAACACATGAACACAAGACACCTGATCCCGCTGCTCCTGCTGGCCGGGGCAAGCCTGCTGGCCGGTTGCGACAGCGGCGACATCACGGAGACACACTACACCGTGGACAGCAAGGGATACAACGTGAAGCTGACGGCCACGCTGCACGGGCTGTCCTCGCTGCCCGCCGGCTACACGCTGGCGCTGGCAGGCTTCCAGGAGGACGACAACTTCGCCGTGATGCAGCGCGCCATCCCGACGGGCACGGGAGACAGCCCCGTCACCCTCACCCTGTCCAACATAAGCGGCAACGTGAGCACCGTGGAAGTGGCCGTGACCAACAGCCTGCGCGAGCGCATCCTGTCACTCGCCACGGTGAGGCTGGCCGACCACGAGGGGCAGCACGACACCATACGCCTGGACATGGGCACCCTGGACGCCAGTGCCACAGGATGCCTGCAACGGGGCATGCTGGACAAGGCGTGCATCCAGTGCCACGGGGCCAACGGGCACAAGGCGGCGGGGCTGGACCTCACCGAGGGCAACGCCCGGGCCGACCTGGTGAACGTGCCCAGCACCACCAGGCCGGGCGAGACGCTCGTGGCGGGCGGTGACCCCGAGGGAAGCCTGCTGTGGCGCATACTGAACGACGGCGGCGAGAACCTCCTGCACTACAACCACACCGAAATCATCAGCAGCCACTTCAAGGACAACCTGGCCGAGGTGCGCGCCTACCTGCGCAAGTGGATAGAGGCACAGCCTGCCCCGGCGGGCAATTAGGCGGCTTCCACCCACGGGAGACAGAGGATTATTCGTAACTTTGCAAACAGAAAGGATTTCACGACAATGGCAATCAAATATGACAAGATAAGCCTTGCCCACCTGGGCGTTCACGCCCAGGTGACCCGCTTCGACGCGCGCGGCGAGGTGGCCGAGTGGCATGTGATGCTGCATGTGGAGCCGCGATGCGACCTGTTCCAAAGGCAGATGGAGCGCATCTACGAGGCCGAGGACAGCCTGCTGCGCATGCCCGGATTCGAGGGCGCGCAGTATGTGATGAAGCG
>DCCS01000039.1:76634-109509 GCA_002316015.1 Prevotellaceae bacterium UBA1075 | reverse complement strand
CAGCAGCAGCCGCTCGACGGGAGCAAGATAGCCGTGTGGCTGTACCTGCAGAGCCACACCCGGATAGCCAACGAGAACGGCATGGTGGTGGCGTCGCACAACGGCTACCGCCACCTGTGGAAGATGGGAATGCACCAGCACAAGGGCGACAGCGCGTGGCAGACGGAGAGCGTGCTGATTGAGTACGAGGAGGCACTGCAGAACTTCGGGGCCACACTGGCCGACAACTGCGTGCGCACATGGTTCTTCGTGCGGGACGTGGACACGCAATACGCTGGCATGGTGAGGGCACGCAAGGACAACTTCACCGAGCAGGGACTCACCGAGCACACCCACTACATAGCCAGCACCGGCATAGGCGGCCTGCCCGCCGACACGCGCGCACTCATCCAGATGGGCACCTACGCGCTGGTGGGATTCAGCCCCGCGCAGCAGCGCTACCTGTACGCGCCCACCCACCTGAACCCCACCTACGAGTATGGCGTCACCTTTGAGCGCGGCACCTGCATGGAATACGGCGACCGTGCGCACGTGTTCATCTCGGGCACGGCCAGCATCGACAACAAGGGCAACGTGCTTCACACAGGCGACATCGTGCGCCAGACCCACCGCATGTGGGAGAATGTGGAGGCCCTGCTCAGCGAGGCAGGCACCTCGTTTGACGATGTGATGCAGGTGGTGGTCTATCTCAGGGACACCGCCGACTACGGCACCGTGAGCCGCATGTTCGCCGAGCGTTTTCCCCACATCCCCACCGTGATAGCCCTCGCGCCCGTGTGCCGCCCCACCTGGCTCATAGAGATGGAGTGCATCGCGGTCAAGCAGAGAGAGAACATTGACTACAAGGATTTTTAGGCTCCTGCCCTTCCTGGCCCTGGGGCTTGCGGCCGTGGCCATAGCCCTGGCCACACTGGTGGAGGCGTCGCAGGGCACAGCCGTGGCTCACCAGGTGGTGTACGGCGCCGGCTGGTTCCGCCTGCTGTGGCTTGTGGCAGCGGCCTCTGGCCTTTACCTTATTATAAAGAGACACCTGTGGAGACGCTCCATGGGTGTTTTCTGTATGCACCTGAGCCTGCTCGTCATCCTGCTGGGCGCCCTGGTGACCTCGCTCACCAGCCATCGCGGGATGCTGCGGCTGCGCCAGGGCGAGCCCGTGAGCCAGTACCTGGAGGGCACCACGCTGCGCCCCCTGCCCTTCACGGTCAGGCTTGACACCTTCATGGTACAGTGCTATCCGGGCACCCAGGCTCCCCAGGACTATGTGAGCCTGGTGACCCTGCTGCCCGCCGGCGGGCAGGTGCGCATATCCATGAACCGCATAGGGCGCCTGCGCGGCTACCGCCTGTACCAGAGCTCCTACGACGAGGACCTGCGCGGCAGCATCCTCTCGGTCACCTATGACCCCTGGGGCACAGCCATCACCTACTGCGGCTACGCGCTGCTCGCGCTGTGCATCATAGCCACCTCGCTGCCCTCATGGAGGCGCAGGGGCAGGCGCGCCGCCCTGTGGCTGCTGCTGGCCCTGCCAGGCACGGCGAGCCACGCGGCCAGCCAGCTCCCCTGCATCGGGCGCGAGCAGGCCGACAGGATGGAACGCGAACAGGTGGTGTGGAACGGGCGCGTGGCCCCCATGGGCACCATGTGCCAGGAGTTCCTGCTCAAGGTGTATGGCCGCAGGCAGTACCACGGCCTCACGGCCACACAGGTAGTGTGCAGCATGACGCTGCGCCCGCAAGAGTGGGCCGGCGAGCCACTCATACGCGTGGGGCGCGGCGAGTACCGCACGATGGCCAGCTTTGTGGACTACCGCTCCATGCCCCCGCGCCTGAAGGACATCGACGGGGCCGACAGCAAGGTGCGCGAGAAGGTGGGGCTCATGCTCATGCTCATGCAGGGCACGCTCTTCACCGACGTGCCCGGCCAGGGGCACAGGCTGAGCCAGGCCCGCGTGAGCGCGGAACTGCTCTACAACCGGTATGACTGGACGATGCTCTGCATGGCCACCGCCCTACTGCTGGCCCTGCTGCTCGCGCTCTCCACCCGCCCGCGCCTGCAGTGGTGCGGGCTGCCCGCCGGCATGCTGCATGGCGCGCTGGCCCTGCTGCTCACGCTGCTGATGGGCTTGCGCTGGTACATAGCGGGGCACATACCCCTGAGCAACGGCTACGAGACGATGCTCTTCGTGTCGCTGTGCCTCACCTGTGGCACGCTGCCAGCCGCGCGCCTCCGCCTGCGTGCCACGGGCGCGCTGGCCACGGCCTGCATGATGATGGTGGCCCACCTGGGCGAGATCAACCCGCAGATAACCTCGCTCATGCCCGTGCTGCACAGCCCGTGGCTCAGCGCGCATGTGAGCATCATCATGGTCAGTTATGCCCTGCTGGCCCTGTCGATGGTGGAGCGCAGCCTGCTGCGCCCGGCCGTCCTGTGCCTGGCGGCGGGCATCTTCCTGGGCGCGGTGTGGGCCAATGTGTCGTGGGGCACCTACTGGAGCTGGGACCCCAAGGAGAGTTGGGCACTGGTGTGCCTCATCGTATACAGCATCCCGCTGCACCGCGAGTCGCTCCCGTGGTTCCGCAAGGACAGCCACTACCGCATCTACTCGCTGCTCTGCCTGGCGTGCCTGCTGATGACCTACTTCGGGGTCAACTATCTGCTGCCCGGCATGCACAGCTACGCGGGATAGGGAGGAGGGGAGCCCCCCTCCCAGCCTCCCCCAAGAGGGGAAGGGGGCACAGGCACCTGCATCGGCCAACGCATGCGGCTGCATCGGCCAACGCATGCGGCTGCGATGGGCAACGCATGCGGCTGCGATGGGCAACGCATGCGGCTGCGATGGGCAACGCATGCGGCTGCATCAAGAGCCCTACCCCCTTGGCTTGGACAGAGGAAAGGCTTCCTGGCGGCAGAAAAGACCATAAACGCTGCCTTTTCTTAAATTTCCCCCCCCCTTAGAGATACGCTCTCCAGTTATTTTCTGTAACTTTGTAGGAGGAAGGACTTACTTCGGCCCCGTCGGGGGCTGGCTGGACATGCCGCATGGAGCGGACTGGCTCCGGCTCACGGGAAGGCTGGAGACGAATCCCCAAAAAACCTCAACCCTTTAACAAACACCCTATGAAAACAAAACTACTTTCCCTACTGGCGGCTCTGTTTATCGCCTCAGGAGCCTTTGCAGAGGACATCTACTACTGCCGGGGAGGCTTGGTGGGCACAGGAGACTGGGAACAGAGCGACAAGTATCCGCTCACCAAGGGCGACGACGGCATCTACACCGGCGAGGTGGACATGGTCGGGCGCACCGACATGTTTGACCCCTCGCCCCTGGGATGGGGCAACCGTGTGGACCTCTTCTTCGACAAGAACAACACAGGCAGCACCTTTGCCTGCGCCAACGCGACCGACCGCTTCATCGCCCCTGGCCTGACGGACTGGATCCCCGTGGCGAGCGGCAACGGCAACGCATTCCAGTGTGTGGGCGGCAAGTACAAGGTCTATCTGGACATCGACAACAGCCGCGTGCGCTTCGAGCCCGTCGAGCCGGCCTACCTGGACGAGGTCATCGTCTATGGCATGGTGAAGGACTGCCACTGGCAGGTGTTGGGCGAAAACGCCGAGACGGGTGTCAAGTCACGCCTCAAGCACCAGGGTGACGGCATCTACACCGGACAGATTACCTTCGACGAGAGCAGCGACGGCATGAGCGAATTCTGCGTGCGCGCGACTTTCAACGCCGCCAACAACGAGGGACGCTACAGCAGCAGCGTGGCCAACCTGCAGCTGCTCCCTGGCGTGAACTATGCCTGCAACCGCTATTACGGCGACCGCAACTGGCGCGTGCCCACGGGTACCTACAATATCACCTTCGACTTCAGCCATCAGACCATACGCGTGAACACACCCGATGACCCCGACCGCGTGGTGACACAGGCCTACGCCGAACTGGAGGCCGCCATCAAGGAGGCCGAGACCCGCTTCCCCGGCATCGACCTGAGCAGCGCAAAGGGCGTGCTGGACAACAGCGAGAGCACCGACGAGCAGCTCGCCGAGGCCCTGGGCACGCTGCCCGCGCTGCAACTCGCCCACCTGCTGAGGCTGATGAACGACGCCAGCGACGTCAACCCCGTGGACGCGTCCTACCTGATGAAGGGCACCGCGTGCAGCGACGCCGACGGCTGGGGAGGCAGCAGCATGACCTACAGCAACGGCATCTTGACCGCAAGCGACAAGGACTTCAACATGCACCAGGAACTCACCTCGCTGCCCAACGGCGTATACCGCGTGAGCCTGAAGGGCACGTCGCGCTACGGAGCCGGCAGCGTGTACTACACGCGCCCGGGCCAGGTGACCGCCGCACAGCGCAACCTCATGCTCTATGCCACCGCAAGCGGAGCACGCATGAACAAGCCCTTTGGCGACATCCACGACACGCAATACTCCTCCCTGGCCAGCAAGGGAGCCGCCAGCGAGGCCGACTACACAGGGCAGGGATGGTTCAGCCCCACCGACGTGAACACGGCCAAGCTGTGGATGGGGCAGGGACGCTACAGCGACAACCACGTGCTGGCCTATGTGAACGACGGCGTGATGACGATAGGGCTCACACGCGAGAACCACCAGGACGGTGACGTGCTGTATGCCGACGACTGGGGCCTGACCTACTATGGCGACAGCAAGGAGGCTCTGGCACTGGCCGCCAATGACGTGGAGGAGGCCAACGAGGGCTACCAGGAGGCCATGGCACAGGCCACGGTGAAGGAGGCCCTGGAGGCCGCCATCGCACAGGCAAGGGACGCCGACAACCTGGCCGAGGCATACAAGGCACTGGCCGAGGGCGAGACCGCGCTGCGCAAGAGCCTCGTGGCTTACCTGGCATACCAGGGCAAGATAGAGAACATCAAGGCTCAGCTGGCCGCACAGCCTGGCCTGACAGGCCCCGCATCCGTGCTCCTGGACAAGTATCTCGAGGACACCACCGCCCCCGACGCCACCTTCGCCCACGGAACGGCCAACTACATCATGCAGAACGGCAACCTGGGCGAGGAGGAACTGGCCGCCGAGGAGGCTTTCGCCGAGCAACTGCTGGCCAACGCACTCAAGGGCAACATCGTGCCGGGAGCCGACATCACATCGCTCCTCACCAACGCCGACTGGTCACAGAAGGACTGGGCGGGATGGACCGTGGAGAAGAAGGAGGATGCCGGCGCCGCCGAGAACTCCAGCGACGGACAGGAGGACATGAAGGTGGCTAACTGGTACAACTGGGCATCAGGCAGCATCACACAGACGCTGGAGGGCATGCCCGAGGGCATCTACATGCTCACCTACAACGGATTCGTGCGCACCGGACAGCCCCACCAGGTGCAGAACGACGATGAGATGAACACCATGGCCATCGTGGGCGACATGCGCACACCCATGCTGGGAGTCTATGACGACGCGCTTCCCCTGGGCGATGCCGAGGAGGGCAAGAACTGCTCGGCCGACGACTACAAGAACGACAACGCGCGCTTCCCCTGGAGCGCCAACGGAGCAAGCATCGCCTTCAAGGCCGGACGCTACAGCCACACGGCCTACGGCATGGCCAGGGACGGCAGGCTGACCATAGGCTGGATCAACGAGGGCTACCCCAACTACCAGGGGGACTGGATGGCCGTGGGCAACGTGAAGGTGACCTACCTGGGCACCACCGACGAGGCTGCCACTGCCATGCTGGAGGCCGCGCAGGCACGCGGTGAGAACATCATGGCCAGCACGCTGGGCTTCCGCGAGGAGACACGCAACGGCCTGGGCGAAAGTCTGGACAGCAAGGCCAGCGACTACGCCGCCAAGTGCGGGAAGGCCGAGAGCATCAACAAATACTGCAACGAGGCACGCGAGACGGCTCCGCACTACGCCGCGCTGGAGACGGCCGTGAACTCCTTCGCCGACAGGGCTGCCTATGCCTACAGCCACAACGGCATCAGCAGCGACAAGAACGAGAGCATCACCGAGGAGGTGGGCACCGTGCAGGGCAACCTGCTCATGGGCGCCTACTCCAACGAGGAGGCCGAGCAGCTGGCCACCGTATATACGCAGAAGGCCAAGGACCTCATCCCCATGCAAGTGCGCGGTGGCCTGGAGGGCGTGGGCAACTGGGCGGCCAACGATGTGTATCTGCTCTTCAAGAACGATGAGGGCATCTACGAGGGCAACTTCAGCATGAATAATGCCAACGACCTGAGTGCCACCAACACCTGGTGGGGCAACCGAGGCGACCTCTTCTTCGTGGACAACGACAACTTCTTCTACGGCTCTATCGGTTCGCCCCAGGGCTACATCGTGCCTGCCGACACCGCATCGCACCGCCTGCAGAAGCGCTACAACGGTGTGCAGAGCCCCTTCCAGCTGCAGGGCGGCAAGTACCATGTGCTGCTCGACATGGACAACCTGGACGTGAGATTCCAGTGCACCGGGGAGTTCTGGATGGACAGCCTCTACTGTGTGGGCACACTCAAGGACTTTGACTACACCGAGGACTTTGACACCTGGAAGACCAAGGCCGGACTCTATCCCCTGCGCCACACCGGGCACGGCATCTACAAGGGCCGCGTGACCATCGAGGCCGAGGGCGACGCAGAAGGCCAGGAACTGGGACTGCTGGCCATCATGAGCAGTTACAACAGCGGCAAGAGCGAGGGCCGTTACGCATCCTCAATCCGCACGGAACTGAAGCACGGTGTCACTTACCGCGCACCACGCTCGGCCACAAGCACCGACACGGAGCAGAGCTTCTTCACCGCCGCGCCGGGCGAGTGGATTGTGACCTTCGACATGAACCACAATACCCTGCGCCTGAACCGCACCGACGACCCCGACTACGCCGAGGAGGGCATCCGGGAGGAGGACATCACCTGGTATGCCATAGGCGGACTGGACGGCATCGGAAACTGGGAGGAGACCACCAAGTATCCCCTGGTGAAGAACAAGGAGGGCAAGTATGAGGGCGTGGTGAAGTTCACCGACGCGACCCTCGACATTGCCCCCAACAGCCCCAACATGCGCTGGGGCAACCGCAGTGACCTCTTCTTCAAGAGCAGCCTGGGCATGTACCTGCAGCCCGGAACAGACCTGGACAACGACCAGAAGTTCATCACACCCGCCAAGACACACCCCATGCCGGTGAGCACAATGAATAACAGCAGCGGCATCCGGACGTTCCAGGCTGTGGCCGGAACCTACAAGGTGGTGCTTGACGAGAACAACCTCGAGATGCAGTTTGAGTGCCTGGAGGAGAAATGGCTTCCCGCCGTATATGTGCGCGGCACGCTGAAGGACTTCCGCTGGAAGCACGAGGTGCAGGCCGACAGCCTCAATGTGCTGCGCCACGTGGGTCACGGCGTTTACCAGGGTGTCATCAACCTGGAGGAGGACAACAGCACCACACACGGCAAGTTTGCCATCAAGGCCACCTTCAACGACGGCGGCACAGAGGCCATCTACAACCCCGTCATGGACGCCATGCCCATTGAGGTGGACGGTGAGGCCGTGCCTGTGTTCCGCTACAACGACGGAGGAAAGTGCCTGCTGGCGCCCATTGGCAAGCTGTTCGTGACATTTGACATGAACCATGGATGGGTGAGGCTGACCGACCCCGACAATCCCGACGCCATCGAGAAGATAGGCATCAGCACACTGCCAAAGAACACCCAGGTGGGCATCTACACCCTGGACGGCCGCAAGGTATACAGCGGCATGAGCCAGTGGAACACCGCCACACCGGGCATCTACATCATGGTCAAGGACGGGCAGGCCAGGAAAGTACTGGTCAAATAAGCCCAAGGAACCAAGCCTAAGAGCAAGTGGGCGCATCCTCAAGGCAGGATGCGCCCACTTTTTCTGCATTTACACAGGCATTTACACACTCTTTTGCGAAAAAGCACAAGGCACACAGAATATTTTTTGTAACTTTGCATACACATTATTAAAATATAAGCAGGAGAGGAGAGACCTGCTGTCAATACAAGAAAGGGAGGAGAGACTCACTATGGCCAAAACACTACACCCTCAAGGATGGCTGGCCGTACTGGCCATCGCAACCGCCTCCGCAAGCACGGGGACCGCCCTCGCACAGGAATACCCACAGACCGAGGATGGTGCCACCATATACTACAAGTTGCTGAGCGCGTGCCCCGAATATGCGGGCAAATCCCTTTGCCTGCAGGATGACACCCGCACCGGCAAGACCTACGCCTACACGATGGCCGCCGAGGAGAAGGACACGCGAAGCCAGGAATGGGTGCTCGTCACCGCCGACAAGGCCAAGGAGACCTACCACCTGCGCAACAGGGCATCGTACCGATACCTGAGCACCGAGTCCAGTTGGGCGGGGAACTTCAAGGTGCCGGGCTTCGCCACCAGGCAGATAGCGTCCGACGCGCTCACCTTCACCAGCCTGGGCGATGGCCAGGTAGCCATCTCGTACCAGGACGAATACGGCACACGCTACCTGTCGGCCACCGATGTGGACAGGGAGCAGCCCGACATCACCGGCAACCTGAGGGACACCCAATGGGCCTGGAAGATATACCGTGCCAGCGACCTGGCCAGCGGCATCCAGGAGGCATGCGCCCCCGGGGTGCAGATATGGGTGGAGGGACGCCACATACGCGTGAGCGGGGCCACCGACTGGGAACTCACCGACGCGGCCGGCATGCTCCTGCCCCACGACCACCCGGTGCTCCCCGGACACATCTACTTGGTGAAGGCCAAGGGCACGACACACAAGACCATTGTACGATAACCTACATCATACTTTTACCCTATACCTGCCCTAAATGAAGATAACGAGCAAATTGAGCCTGGGACTGCTCTGCGGCATGACCATGGCAGCGTTCTTCTCTTGCCAGGAGAACATCGACACCTCCAACCGCTATGTGTTCAGGGAGCGTACCATAGCCGGCTACCTGTCAGACCACGAGCAGTTCTCGGACTATGTGCGGCTGCTCAAGGAGCAGAAAGTGAGCAAACTCTCGGAGACCAGCGTCTATCAGCTGATGACGGCCTATGGCGCCTACACCTGCTTCGCGCCCACCAACGAGGCCCTGCAGCTCTACCTGGACTCGCTCGTCATCAAGAAAGTCATCCCCGTGGCATCGTGGGACTCCATCCCCGACAAGCAGGTGAAGGACTCCCTCCGGCGCGTGGTGGTGATGAACAGCATACTTGACGGCACAGAGATCGACAAGGTGTTTCCCGTGGCCGACTTCCCTCTCGACAACGAGGAATTCAGCGTCAGCACGATGGAAGACCGCAAGGTGAGCGTCACCTATGCCAAGAACGACCCCGACTCATGCTACATCGACGGCATCTGCCCCGTGTCGATCAAGAACAGGGACATCGAAGCCATCAACGGATATGTGCACGAGCTGGGCTACGTCATCGCGCCAAGCAACGAGACACTGGGCAGCACGCTGAGCCGGTACGCCTTTGACCCCGAGAGCGGGTACAGCGTGATGGCCAAGCTCATAGGGGCATGCGGCCTGATCGACACACTCTCGGCAGTGAAGGACGACGAGTACGAACTGCTGGTGCAGACCGGGGTCATCACCGAGTGCAAGAACCCGCCACAGAGCTGGGCAGGCTATCCATGCCCCGAGCACAGGAAGTACGGCTTCACGCTCTTTGCCGAGACCGACGAGTTCTGGGCAAAGACACTGGGCAAGGCAATCAAGGACATCACCGTGGATGACGTGAAGGAATGGGTCATCGACCAGAATTTCTACCCCGATGCAAAGGACAACGGGGACTACAGCAGCGAGGACAACGTGATCAACCAGTTTGTCACCTACCACCTGATACCGCAGCGCGTTCCCGTGGACAAACTGGTCATCCACTACAACGAGAAGGGATACAACTACAAGAGCAGCACCCACTACAGCATCCCCGTGTGGACTCACTACATCACCATGGGCAAGCGCAGGCTGGTGAAGAGCTGGCAGAGCGTGGAGAGCGACGGCGTGTACCTCAACCGCTTCCCCGTGCTGGACAACGGTCGCCACGGCACCTACCACGAGCTCTCATGCGCCGAGGAGAACAAGGGCATATACCTGAACACCAGCGCCGATGCCAATGTGGTGAAACTGGTGAACGCCATCATCTACCCCATCGACAAGGTGCTGGCCTACGACGACCACACCCGCGACAACCTGGCAAAGACGCGCCTGCGCTATGACGCCTGGGACTTCCTGCCCGAGATGATGAACAACGACATGCGCCACATGGGCTACAACGCCAGCTTCTACTTCCCGAATGACCAGGTGTACAGTTATTTCAAGGACTGCACGGTCAACACCAAGGAGACCTTCTTCTACATCCTCAACGGCTGGGGGTCGGGCTGGCCCAACTACCAGGGCGACGAGATGCTGGTGATGGGCATCTATGACATCACGCTGAAACTGCCTCCCGTGCCCCGCTCCGGCACCTGGGAGGTGCGCATGGGCGTGTCCACCGAGAGCGCATGGCGCGGCATCTGCCAGGTGTACTTCGGCACCGACCCCGACCGGCTCTCGCCTGCGGGCATCCCTGTGGACATGGCCATGGGGGGAGAGTGGAAGCAAGACGACGACAAGCGGCTGCCCAGCATCGTGGGATGGGAGAAGGACACGAACGATGACGACTACAATGCCGAGGTGGACAAGCGCATGCGGAACAACGGATTCATGAAGGGCCCCGAGTACATCTGCGAGACTCCTGGCGGCAACGACACCGACCGCTCGATGCAGAAGACCACCCGGCGCATCATCGTGCGCACCACCATGGACGCCGACAAGACGTACTACATGCGCTTCAAGTCCTGCCAGGACCAGATCCACAAGCAACTCTTCATCGACTACATGGAATGGTGCCCCAAGGAAGTCTATGACAATCCCACGGAGCCCGAGGACATCTGGTAAGCACCCGGAGAGAACCGGCACGCAAGCAGCATGACACAGGACAGCCGGTGGGCAACAGGCCGCCGGCTGTCTCTTCTTCCCACACACCAGCCTGGCGGCGGCACCGGACAATCGGGAACGGGCCACCGCAGCCACGCTACCGCCCCGCACGCACGGCCAGGCCACAAGACAACAGAAACCCTCACACACATCCCACACATGAACATCAAGCACACACTACTATGCGCCCTGGCACTCTTCGCCGCAGGCGCATGCGGCATGAGCAGCCGTGCCGACAACGTGGTGCTCACCTCCACATCGGCCACCTACCCCCACGAGAGAGGACAATGGAGCGCCGAGCAGTGCGCCGCATGGCAAGCCGAGTATGGCCCGATAAGGGGCATCAACTGCCCCATCCCCGCCTGCGGGGCGGTGTCGCAGGAGGAGGCCATCGCCGTGTGCGCACGCCTGGGCTACAACTCCATACGCTGGTGGCCCAGCAGCGGAAGCGTGGACGACTACATACAGGACGTGGAGCAGTGGGCCGCCTGGGCCGACAAGTACGGGATGACCGTCTCGCCAGTGTTCAGTTTCGTGTACGGCCTCTATGGCGACAAGGGCAGCGAGACCTCGCTCAGGAGCATGGAGACGTGGGTGCGCAAGATCACGCGGCACTTCCGTGGCGACAAGCGCATCATCCTCTGGGACATCTGGAACGAGCCGAACATGAACGACGACAAGACCGAGGGCATGATGGCATGGATAAGCCAGATGGTGAAGTGGATGCAACAGGAGGGCTGCACACAGCCCATCTCCTCGTCGATAGTGTGGGACACCGGGGTGGGCACCAACAGTGCCACAGCCACAGGAAAGCGGCTCCTGCGCGAGAACACCGAGCGGCTCATGGACGTGCACAACTATCACGACTACAGTTGCCAGGACGGTTTCAACCAGGAGACCGCCACGATGTACACACGCCTCAAGCGTCTGGGCGACCGCCCGCTCGTGTGCACCGAGTGCATGACACGCGTCAACGGCTCCACGTATGCCCGCACGCTGGTGGACTTTGCCAAGTACAACATCAACTTCTATGCCTGGGGGCTGAGCGCGTGCGACCCCAACTGGGAGGTGAAATGGGGCCGCAGCACCTTCTACAACTGGGACCCCATGTTCCACAATGCCCTCTATGCCGACTACGAGCCCTACAACGAGAGCGAGCCTCAGTGGGTGAAGAACTTCGACTTCCAGGGTGACTTTGCCGGTGCAGAGCAGGGAGCGGAATATACCGAGGTGTGGTCGCCACGGCGTGCCTGGCGCTGGATGCAGCACGGCGAGAGCAAGGGACTGCTGTGCGGCAGCATCGAGGAGGCCACCACAGCCGTGAGCACGCACAAGGACGACCACCTGTACAACACCGTGGCCGTGCGCGTGGGCTACAAGGCATGGGGCGGCAATGCCTCCACCGCCAAGTCACGCCTGTCCACCCTGCTCGCCGCAGCCGGCGAGGCAGGCATGACCGTGATACCCATCCTGCTCACCAGTGACGACATGGGCAGCGACGCGTCCGCCCTGGCAACCTACACCCACACCCTGGCAAACTCCTTCTACAACGACCGCCGCGTGCAAGCCTGGTGCGTGTATGAGCAGACCCAGGACGCTCCCGCCGGCGACGCGCTGAGGGAGAAGCTCGCCACCATCCTACGCAAGGCACGCTATGCCGTGCAGAACCAGCCCTTCTTCCTGGCCCCGAAGGCCGATGGTGTGACCCCCGACAGCCTCTCGGCCGACCAGGCCAACTGGATGTGGAGGCTGGGCGACGCTGTGGGCGTGACAGCGGGCACCACGCCCGACGGCTTCATGCAGGCACTCATGAGGCAGCACCACAAGCCCATCTTCCAGTTGGGCTGCACCGCGCTCACCGGGGAGATGGCCGCCAACCACGTCAACTGGATGGCCGGCACAAGCCTGGAGCCACAGGACGTGGCCGCCTACCGCTTCACCCCCCTCATGGACAGCAACGAGGACAAGCAGAGCCGCTGGACGGGCTGGAAAGCCTACCGCTGGATGAACCGAGAGGCCACGCGGGGCATCACCTGCGCCAGCATGGCCAGCGCCCTCAAGACGCTGAACGCGCTGCGCGGCACCGGCACGCCCTACAACAGCGTGAGCGTACCCCTCGACCTGCGCACCTACACCGCGCGCAAGGCCACCTTCTATGCCGAGATGGACAGCCTGCTGATGATGGCCGGCGAGACGGGCATGACCATACTGCCCCTGATGCTCACCGACGCCTACGCCACCATGGCCACCTCGCGACTGCAGGACTATGTGAGCGATGTGCTCACACGCTACGCCACCGACTCCCGCATACTGGGCTGGGACCTCTACCACAACGTGTGCTCCAGCACCGGCAACACCACCAAGGCCATGGCGCTCACCGAAGCCCTCTTTGCCACCGCGCGCGCCACGGGAGCCCAGCAGCCGCTCTTCATGACCCCCTGCGTGTCCACCAACACGCTGCCCGCAGACTTCGACGCGGTAAAGAACCTGGAGCATGGAGTGTATGCGGGATGGAGCCGCCTGGGCTTCGGGAAGGGCAACATCAAACTGTGCTACAGGATATGGTGCCTGAGCGATGTCATCAGCTACAACTCCTCGCAGCGCAGCGACCACCTGGGCTGGCTCAATGCCCAGGCCAACAAGTTTGGCCGCCCGCTCTTCTGCCCCTCATGGAAACCCGCGAGCGGCGAGGCAAGCAGCAACGTGCTCGACATCTTCAGCGACATGCACGTGTCGTGGTACGTCAATGGCACCCTGGACATTGATGCCGTGCAGAACTTCGTGTACCGTCCCGTGTCCACCGCCCACTAATCCCCACAGCCCCATGAACATCCCCCAAGCTCCACATCCAGCCACACGCCCTCGCCCGGGGGCATGGCTGCGCATGACAGCCATGCTGGCCATGCTGGCATCCACCTCCACTGCCCAGGCACAGGACTATCCCCAGAAGGACAGCGACGGAGCCACCATCTACTACAAGCTGTTCTGTGCCTCGCCGCAGTACGAGGGGCTGTGCCTGCAGGACGACTCACGCTCCGATGCCACCTACCCCTTTGGGCTGGCCGCCCACGAGGCAGGCAACAAGTACCAGGAATGGACACTCATCCCAGGCAACGACGAGGGTGCCTATATGCTCAAGAACCGTGCCACCTACCGCTGCGTGGCGGCCTCGGGCAACTGGGTGGATGCCTTCTTTGCCCAGGGCTTCGCCACCAAGGCCGACAAGAGCAACCTTATGCTGTTTACCGCCCTGGGCGACGGCCAGGTGACCATCACCTACCAGGAGGGCACCACCACCCGCTACCTGCTGGTGGGCGACACCAGCAAGGGGCCCGAGATATTTGACAAGAAGGGACACAAGGACACCTCGCGCGCCTGGATCATCTACCCCGCCGGCTCCGTGCCCTCCAGCATCACCACCGCCAGCGGCTCCCAGGTGAGCATCCAGGCCGTGGGGCGCCACATCGTGGTGAGCGGCACAAGCCACCATGACGTATATGACATACAGGGCCGCCGCGTGGAGAGCGAGGGCGAGCTGCTGCCTGGAGTGTATGTGGTGGAAGCCGCAGGCACCGTGAAGAACGTGCTCATCAAATAACCGCTGCACCCGCAGCACACAACACCCACCCCTCCCACAAGACCAGCCGCATGAGACAATCCCTATACCTCCTGGCCGCCCTGCTGCTGTGCACAGCCGCCCAGGCGCAGAGACACATCTTCCTGGCCTCGAGCCCGGCCACCTACCCTATGGAGAACAACCGGTTCTACAGCGAGCCCGACACCACCTTCTACATCTTCCTGGCCTTCGGGCAGTCCAACATGGTGGGCGACGCCACGCCCGAGGACTGCGACTACGAGGGCGTGAGCAGCCGTTTCCAGATGATGGCGGCCGTGTCCCAGACGGGCCACGCCGGCACCAACAGGGGCGAGGCGCGCGAGCAGTACCAGTGGTACACGGCCGCCCCGCCGCTCAACAGCGGCTATGCCGGCCTGAGCCCCTGTGACTACTTCGGGCGCACGCTGGTGGAGGGACTGCCCCAGCGCATCCGCGTGGGCATCATCAATGTGGCCGTGGGAGGCTGCTGCATCGAGCATTTCTTCAAGGAGTACGACCCGGCCGAACTGACCCGCACGGGCTGGCCCGCCTGGTTCCAGAACACGATGCATGCCTATGCCGACATCCCCTACATACGCCTGCTCGACTGCGCCCTGCGTGCCCAGCACAAGGGGGTCATCAAGGGCATCCTCATCCACCAGGGCGAGAGCAACAAGGACGACACGCAGTGGCCGCTGAAGGTCAAGAAGGTGTACGACGACCTGCTGAGCGACCTGCACCTCGATGCGCAGCAGGTGCCCCTGCTGGCTGGCGAGGTAGTGCATGCCGACCAGAACGGCAAGAGCCACGAGGCCAACCAGCAGATTGACCGCCTGCCGCAGTTTGTGCCCACCGCGCATGTCATCCCCTCAAGCGGATGCACAGCCAATCCGGCCGACACCAACCACTTCAACGCCGCCGGCTATCGCGAGCTGGGCAAGCGCTACGGCCAGGTGATGCTCAAGTTGCTGGGCTTCTGACCCGCCCGGGCAAGCACGGCGCGAAGGCCTGCCGTGCCCCTTGCCCTATCCCCCTCACAGCACCGCACTCCATGGGGCAGCACGCCCCCCTTCAGTCCGGCCTGGGCTGGACGGTCAACGCATGCCGCCGCGTTGGCCATCGCGGCGGCATGCGATTGCCAATGCAGCGGCATGCGATCGCCAACGCGGCGGCATGCCCTTTTCACCCCACCCCGCCCAGGCGGCACCATCACCAGGACACGCACGGCGCGGCCATGCCCTTCCCCCTGTTGCAGGAAAGGCCCTGCCCGCCCTTGCATATCCCAGTATTTCCATCTGCCAGAGCCCATCCCCCTCCTGCCGCAGCCATATAGCAGCAGAGGAGGAAGCCAGGGACAGACGCGCCCAGGCTTGACATTTTTTCACATCAAGCGTTAAAAAACCTCATTTCACCTTTGTCCAAGTGCCGAAGAAGTCGTAATTTCGCACAAAAGAGACGCGCCTGACAAGGCCATCCGCCACATGGACGTTCCCCAAGTACCAACCATAAAAATCACGCGCATGAAGGCAAGGCAACTGCTGCTGCTGGCCACACTCGCTCTCGTGGCCGCCTGCCGGGAGGACATCGACACCTCGGCACGCTATGTGTTCAAGGACTACACCGTATACAGTTACCTGGCCCAGCATCCCCAGTACAGCGAATATGCCGCCATGCTGGGCGAGGTGAAGGCCAGTTCCATGAGCAACACCACCATGAGGCAGCTGCTCACGGCACGCGGCCACTACACCTGCTTCGTGCCCACCAACGAGGCCGTGCACGCCTACCTGCGCCACCTGGCGGACGAGGGCCTCATCAGCGGGCCCTCGTGGGACGCTTTCCCCAGCGACCGCGTGCGTGACTCCATCAGGCAGGTCATCGTGTACAACAGCATCATCGACGGCGCGGACGAGAAGTACATCCTCACCTCGGAGTTCCCCACGGTGAACAACGCCGAGCTCCCGCTGGCCAACATGAACGACCGCAAGCTCAGCGTGCGGTACGGCGACACGCCCGACAGCCTCTATGTGAACTACGACTGCCCCATGGACAGCCGCAACAAGGACATCGAGGTGACCAACGGCGTGGTGCATTGCATGCACAAGGTCATCTACATGCACGACCTCTCCATGGCACAGCTTCTGGGCGACATCGTCACGAGGAAGAGGGAGGGGTTCATGGTGGCAGCCAAGGTCATCCTGGCATGCGGCCTGCAGGACACGCTGGGCAAGATAAGGGACGAGGTGTACGAGCGGCTCTACCTGACCAAGGCCATCACCGACTTCGACGCAACCAAGATAAGCTGGACCTTCCACGGAGCGTCGGGGCACAAGACGGCCTACCTGCCCGAGCACCGCAAGTATGGCTTCACGGTGTTTGCCGAGAGGGATGACTTCTGGAGGCGTGCCATAGGGAAGGCTCCCGCCGACATCACTCCCGCCGACGTGCAGCAATGGGTGCTCGACAACCACCAGTACTCCGAGGGCGACGACTTTGCCGCCGACCAGGACTACGCCTCGCCCCACAACCTGCTCTACCAATGGATTACCTACCACATCCTGCCCTGCAAGATAAGCAGCGACAAACTGGTGATACACAACAACGAGAAGGGCTACAACACGCAGAACAAGAACCTCACCATCGCACAGGACGAATTCCAGACCACGATGGGCAAGCGCAGGCTGCTCAAGCTGTACGAGAGCAAGGAGAGCGGCGGCGTGTATCTCAACCGCTTCCCCAGGCTCGACAACGGCCGGCGGGGCACCTACCACGAGCAGTACTGCGATGCCGACAAGGTGGGGTGCCTCGTTGACAACCGCTCCGACAGCGTGCTCAACTACAATGTGCTCAACGGCATCATCTACGGCATCGACGCTCCCCTGGCCTACACCGACGAGGTGCGCAACAACCTGCAGCGCCAGCGCATCCGCTTCGAGTCCATGACGATGTTCCCCGAGGCCATGACCAACGACATACGCAAGTGCCAGTCGACCGACTTCCGCCACCAGTTCATCCACATACCACCCTCAAGCCAGTACCAGTACTTCGAGAATATGGACCTGGCGGATGACA
Source organism: Prevotellaceae bacterium UBA1075 (assembly GCA_002316015.1). Lineage (GTDB taxonomy): Bacteria > Bacteroidota > Bacteroidia > Bacteroidales > Bacteroidaceae > Physcousia. The sequence goes on along the minus strand of DCCS01000039.1, from coordinate 91,872 downwards.
CCTGGTTTGTGTACCTGAACTCCTACGGCTACGACTGGTGCAACCTCAACGCCGACGAGCTCAAGGCCGAGGGACGCTACGAGGTGACGCTCAAGCTGCCTCCCGTGCCGCGCTCGGGGGTGTATGAGCTGCGTTACAAGGTGCTCGCCAATGGCGACCGCGGCACGGCCCAGTTCTACCTGGGCACCGACAAGAGCAAGCTGGCTCCCACCCGCATCCCCATCGACCTCACCCTCTCGGACCCCAGCAAGACCCTGTGGTTCAGCGACAGCGATGATGATGACTACAACGCCGAGAAGGACAAGCAGATGCGCAACAACGGCATCATGAAGGGAGCCGAGGGCATACAGAACTCCACGGCCACCGAGCGAGCCACCCGCAACACCCTGCGCCACATCGTGTCGCGGCAGTTTGTGGAGGCCGACAAGACCTATTACCTGCGCATCAAGTCGGTGCTCGACTCTGACCGCAAGGAGTTCTACATGGATTACCTGGAGTGGGTGTCCAAGGAAGTTTACGACAACCCCGTGGAGCCCGAGGACATCTGGTAGGCCGCATCCGTGCGGACACGGCGCACGTCCGACACCCAAGCCACACTCTCATGGAAACAGACATCTATCACTTCGCCCTCTGCGTGTCGCTCACACTGATGGTGTTCTTCAGTTACCGGTTCATCTTCGGCCGCCTGCCCGAGAAGGCCATCTACCATCCCTACCGCGTGTCGCGCGCCCTGATGGGAGCGGCCTTGCTCGACCTCTCGGCCAACTACTCCGTGCACATGTTCCTCACCCCGCGCCAGGTTGACTCCACAAGCGCCATCCTGATGAACCTGTGCACCTACTGGCTGGCCGTCTGGCTGTTTGGCAGCGCACTGATGATGCTGCTTGACAGGACATATGTGACGCGCAAGCGGTTTGTGAGATACATCCTGGCCTGGGTGGCCTACCTGCTGGCGGCCCTCGCGCTGTGGCTCTTCATGCCCCGGGGGCTTCCCTACCGCCTCTGCCCCATCCCGCTTGCCCTGCTCTTCCTGGCCTACGCGGTGAGGGTGGCGCGCAAGGTGTTCCTCACCTTCCGCAAGGCCGCACGCATGCTTGACGACTATTACTCCGACGATGCGGCGGCTTACATACGCTGGATGTCTGTGTTCACCTACTGGGCCATCGTCTTTGGCGTGGGGCAGGGAGTGTTCACCTTCGTGCCCGACCGCTTTGTGTACATCTGGATTATCTCGGCCATACCTTTTTACATATACCTGTACACGTCCTACGCCAACTACCTGCTCTTCTACGAACAAGTGGCCGGGGCATTCTGCGACAGCGGAAACGGGAAGCAGGAGAGCAGCGGCTCCGACGGGCTTTCCCCCGCCCCACCGGACCAGCCGGGAGGCGACGGGAAGATGCGCAGCGGCATGTCACGCGTCCAGGAGGAGCAAATCGAAAGGAAGATAGACGAATGGGTGGCCAGGAAAGGCTTCACCGCCACCGGACTGACCATCATGGACTTGGCACGCGAGACAGCCACCAACCGCACCTACGTCTCTGCGTTTGTCAACAGCCACTATGGCACCACGTTCCGCGAGTGGGTAAACGGCCTGCGCATCGAATACGCCATGCGCTTAATGGAGGAGCAACCCGGCATGCCCATCGCCGATGTGGCCCGATGCACCGGCTACATATCGCCCAGCCACTTCACGCGCACCTTCAAGGAGAAGACCGGCATGACACCCGGCCTGTGGTACAGCCGGCCCACCGGCAAGGCATAGCCAAGGCACCAGCCCACAGCCCCCCGGCCCAGAGACCGGGAAACCGCCGGAGGCAACGCTGCCGCACACGCCGTCCGTCCTGTCAAGGCCGTGCGGAAGAGGGAATGCGGCACGCCACACACCCGGCACCTGTCCGCACGCCCCGTGGGCGTGGGTATCCTGGGCTCCGGCTCCTTATGCCAGACGGTACATGCCGCCCGGCATCATCCTCACGATGCCCTTCATCTCCAGGCCGAAGAGAATGCTGGAGAGACGGCCTGCGGGCAGCCCGGATGTCTGGGCCAGATGACTGAGATGCACCATGTCACCGTCCCGCAGAGCCTGCACCACCAGCTGCTCGTCAGGGGTGAGATGGGGAAAGAGCTCGGGCTGGATGCCCTGTTCCAGCATCCTGCGCCGCTCGGGCTCCGTCTCCCAGCCCATCAAGTCGGCCAAGTCCTGCGCCGACGTGATGAGTGCGGCACGGTTGGTGCGGATGAGATAGTTGCAGCCCTGGGAGCAACTGTCGGTCACACGGCCAGGAAAGGCCATCACCTCGCGACTGTAGTCGGCGGCCAGGGCGGCGGTGATGAGCGACCCGCCCTTCCGTGCGCTCTCCACCACCACCGTCACATCGCTCATGCCTGCCACGATGCGGTTGCGCTGCACGAAGTTGCGCTTGTCGGCATTCGTCCCTGCCATGAACTCGGTGAGCAGCCCACCCTGTGAGATCATCCTCACGGCCGTGTCGCGGTGCATGCGCGGATATATCTGGTCTAGCCCGTGAGCCAGCACGGCCACCGTGTCGCTGCCCTCGTCCAGGGCTGCCCTGTGGGCGTGGATATCCACCCCGTAGGCCAACCCGCTCACCACAAGGGCATCCGGAAAGAGCGAGTGCAGGTCGCGCATCAGGCAGGAACACAAATCCTTGCCGTATTCGGTAACTTTGCGCGTGCCCACCACCGACACTATATGGCGTGCGTTCAGGTTGGCCCTGCCCTTGTAATAGAGCATCACAGGCGCATCTGCGCATTCCCTCATGCGCTGCGGGTAACCGTCATCGCTGATGCCCAGGCATTGGATGCCGTTGCGTGTTGCCCACTCCTGTTCCTGTTCCGCCCTGGCCATGTGCGTGTCCATGGCAGCGAGAGCCTCCAGGGTAGGCTTGCGCGCCGAGGGCAGGACACCGGCCAGGTCGCCGCGTCGCTCATAGACGGCTGTGGCAGAGCCAAGTGTCTCCACCAGCAAGCGGGCGTTGGCCAGGCTGAGCCGGGGCACACGCGTGAGCGCCATCAGGCAAAGGGTCTCCCGCCGGCTCATTGGGGGGCCAGGTATGACTGCAACCTCGCGGCCAGTTCGGGGCACTCGTCCAGCCGTCCGTGCACCAGGCACACCGTGTCCACCTGTCCGCGCGCCACCACCTTGTGGTCGGGCAGGCGGTAGATGTCCTGCTGGAAGATGTAGCGCAGACCCTCCTTGCGCACGCGCAACTTGCTCACAAACTCGTCGCGGCTGCGCAGGGGAGTCTTGAAGGCTATCTGCAGGCGCGCCACCACCGGGGTGATGCCCGACGCGTGCATCTCCGCAAAGCTGATTCCGGCCGAGAGCAGGAACTCATGCCGCGTGTGCTCCATGTAGTGCTGGTAGTTCGCGTTGTTCACGATGCCCTCCAGGTCACACTCGTAGTCGCGCACCTTGAAGGGCAGTTCAAAGGCATATTTGGTCTCTTTCATCTTGGATGGTTGTTCTGGGTAAAACGCCGGTATCCCGTGAGTGCCTGCGTGCCGCCCCTGTTTCCGGGTGCATCATTCCCCGCACCCGCCCTGTTGCCCGCACCCGTCCGGCACAGACACCCGGCCTGCCGACGAGCGCAGGTAGGCATAGCCAAACTGGCATCGCAGGCAGTCGAGGCGGTCGCAGTATTCCCTCTTGAGCTGTATCAGGGCCTGGCTGTCGGCAGCCGACGCGACCCTCACGCCACACTCCCGCCACACGCGCAGGACGCGGTTGTTCTCGGCGGGGAGCCCCTCCAGCAGAGCCTGCGCCTTGTCTGTCCACCGCTCCTCGCCCAGGGCGACTCCATAGGCGTAGAGCAGGGGAGCCACCGTGTTGATGAGAACAAGCCTGGTGACCGGTGCCGAGAGCCCGGCGGAGGCCATACGGCGGTACAGGTCGTCCACGCTTTCCACATCGAGCAGCGTGGCCATTTGCACCTGTCCTTCGTGGTAGAGGCGCGCCAGTTGCCTGAGGCGCACATGGGGGAAGTTCTGCGGGCGCGTGCGCAGGTATTTCCAGTCGGCATACCGCATGGTGGGGGCAAGCGAGAACTTGCCTGCCAGGAAGTCAAACTCCTGCTGCACGCGGGCCTGCAGGTCGCCCTCCCCCCGCTGGAAGGCATGTCCGATGAGCCCGGCCATGCCCAGGAACAGAGCCTCCACCTGGACGAGGCGGTCGCGGTGCTTGCCCGCCGCCTGCAGGGGGATGGACACCGCCCAGCGCTCGAAGGCGTCGCCATTGAGCCCGAAGCCGAAATTGCGGCTGAGCGTTACGAAACAGGCACGCTCCCAGTCACCGCCAAACGCCCTCACGCGGCTGGTCACCTGGCCCGAGCGCTGCTGCATGCGCTCGGCCAGCAGCCTGTCCAGCCAGCCGTGCATCCGCAGCGCGTCCATGGTGGGAAGGATGCGGTGGCAACGGGGAAACTCGTCGGTGTGCAGCAGCGTCTGGTAGTCCTCGGCCAGGGCGGCGGGCACGGGCAGCACCACCTGCGGAATCACCCGCCCCTGGGATGTCACCGCCTCGCGGTCGGCTTCCCGCACCACATGCAGGATGACACTGTCATAAGCCGCGTCGCGGTCGTGACCATGGCGGTACCAGTCGGACGAGCACAGGTGCAGCTCCACGTTGCCTGCCCACAGGATGCCGTCCACCAGCACCTTGGCGTTGAAGAAGTCGGGGCCGCTGTCGCTGTTGTGCACGCCCGGGTCTATCACATCCACGCGCCTGCCGCCGGTGGTGCACAGGCTGGCCAGGGGCAGGATGCGGTGCTTCCAGACGTAATGCAGCAGTTTCTCCATACCTGCAAAGTTATGATTAAATGTGCGTACCATGGGCCTTGACGGGGCAGTTTTTGGGCCTTCGGCTTCGGTATCTTGCCGAAATGCACTACTTTTGCATGTAGAACATATTCTGCAAGAATGAAGATAGCACTGATAGGATACGGCAAGATGGGCCGCATGATAGAGGAGATAGCCGTGAGCCGAGGCCACGAGATAGTGAGCGTCATCGACGTCAACAACCGCGACGACTTCGACAGCGAGGCGTTCCGCTCGGCCGATGTGGCCATTGAGTTCACCACCCCGCAGGCGGCCTATGACAACTATCTGCGCGCCTTTGCCCACCATGTCAAGGTGGTGAGCGGCAGCACGGGATGGATTCCCCAGCACGGGGACGACGTGAGGCGCATGTGCGAGCAGGAGGGACAGACGCTCTTCTGGAGCAGCAACTTCAGCCTGGGAGTCACCATCTTCCGCGCCGTGAACCGCTACCTGGCACGCATCATGAACAAGTTCCCGGACTACACGCCCACGATGGAGGAGGTGCACCATGTGCACAAGCTCGACCATCCGAGCGGCACAGCCATCACCCTGGCCGAGGAACTCGCGGCCGAGGTGGAGCGCGTGTCGGGCTGGCAGCCGGGGCTGCTCACCAATCCCGACGGCTCGGTGGAGGGCACCCGCGAGGTGGAGGCCGGCAAGATGCGCATCGACAGCATACGCAGGGACGAGGTGCCGGGCATACACAGCATCACCTGGGACAGCCCCGCCGACAGCATCACCATCACCCACGACGCACACAACCGGCGGGGATTTGCCCTGGGCGCGGTGCTGGCAGCCGAATACACGGCCAGCCACAGCGGACTGCTCACCATGAGCGACCTGTTCAAGTTCTAAACCACAAGTCTGATTATGAAACTCAAGAAACGCAAAGCGACCCCCATGGACTGGGGAAAGACGGCAGTGCTCACGCTGCTGTACCTGTGCTTCCTCTATTGGGTGGATGCCTGGTGGGGCCTCATCGTGGTGCCCCTCATCTTTGATGCCTACATCACAAGATGGATTCCCTGGACGTGGTGGAAAGACCTGAAGAACCCCGTCGCGCGCACTCTGATGAGCTGGGTGGACGCCATCGTGTTTGCCCTGGTGGCCGTATATTTCTTCAACATATACTTCTTCCAGAACTACAACATCCCCAGTTCCTCGCTGGAGAAGACCCTCCTGGTGGGCGACTATCTGGTGGTCAACAAGATGGCCTATGGGCCGCGTGTGCCGCAGACCCCGCTTCACATGCCGCTGGTGCAGCACACCATGCCCAGCATCCTGGGGCTGGGGGGATGCAAGAGCTACATCGAGTGGCCCCGGTGGAAGTACAAGCGTGTGCACCCGAAGCCCGTCGCGCTGAACGACATCGTGGTGTTCAACTACCCGGCGGGCGACACCATCGTCACGGCACAGCCCTACCAGACAGAGTATTACTCGCTGTGCTACGGCATCGGCGGCCAGTTGTGGGAGCAGGAGCATGGCGTCATGCCCCCGCTGGACTCGCTCTCGCCCATGGAGCAGAGGAAACTCTACAGCGCCGTCTACAGCCTGGGCAAGCAGTACATAAGCATGGACGAGCGCGACTTCGGGCACATCGACACACGTCCTGTGGACCGCAGGGAGAACTATGTGAAGCGCTGCGTGGGCCTGCCCGGACAGACGCTGCAGATCAAGAACCGCGTGATGTACCTTGACGGAAAGGTCAACCCCGACGCCAAGAACGTGCAGTACAACTACGAGGTGTCGCTTGTGGGCGAGTCCATCCCCGCCGACCTGGCCGAGCGGCTGGGCATCAGCCAGGACGACCTGAAGGAATACTACCAGTCGGGCATCCTGCCGCTCACCCAGGCCGCCAAGGCCGCGCTGGAGAAGCGCAAGGATGTGGTGGCCGGCATAAGCATCACACACAACAACGAGACGGGCTCGCTCTACCCGCAGAACGCTTACACGGGCTGGACTTGTGACAACTACGGCCCCATCTGGATTCCCAAGAAGGGAGCCACCATCAGGCTCACGCTGGACAACCTGCCCATCTACGAGCGCCCCATCCGGGCCTACGAGGGCAACGACCTGCAGGTCACGCCCGACGGCAAGATACTCATCAACGGCAAGGAAGCCCATGAATACACCTTCCGGATGGACTACTACTGGATGCAGGGCGACAACCGCCACAACTCGGCCGACAGCCGCTACTGGGGCTTCGTGCCCGAGGACCATGTGGTGGGCAAGCCCGTGCTGGTGTGGTTCAGCACCGACAAGGACTACCCACTCCTCAGCCTGCACCACATCCGCTGGAACCGCCTGTTCCGCTGGGTAAGCAACATGAATTGAGCGCTCACCGTGCACATTAGCGAAAGGGACCACACTTGAAACACCGCGCCTGCCTCCTGCTTGCCTTCGTCATCGCCGTCCTGGTGGCAGCGGCCATGCGCTGCGCCGTGTATGGGATTTACCTCATCCCGCATGACGCGCAACGCCCCGTGCTGCTGGCCGGCGACCGCGTGCTGGTGCGCAAGTGGGCCTACGGCTGGCGCATGCCCTGGTGGGAGGAAGGGGCCAGGCAGGGACGCAAGGCTCCGCAGCAGGGCGACTGGGTGGCGTTTTCCATACCCGAGCCCCCCCGCTCACAGACACAGGACGGAATCGGATGCCTGATGGCGTGTCCGGGCGACACGGTGTGGACCGGGCCGCAGTTCCGCGTGAGCCCCGTACGGGACTACTCGCGGGGATGCATCTGGCCACTGGTGGTGCCCCGCAAGGGCGAGAGCATCGACCTCGCGCCCTGGAATGTGGCTCTCTATGCCCGCACCATCAATGCCCACGAGGGCACCCGGGTGAGCGTGGCCGCCGACCGCCTGCTGTGGAACGGCCGCGCTTACCGCCGCTTCCGCTTCCGGAAAGACTACTACTGGGTGTATTCGGGCAACCCGCGCAACCTGCAGGACAGCCGCGCCATGGGCTTCCTGCCCGCCCAGGCCATCACAGGCCAGGCCACCACCCTGCTCTATTCCCTCGACCCCGCACAGCCGTGGTACAGGCGGCTCAGGGCGGCACGCACCTTCAGTCCGCTGGGAGGGAAGCCATGAGCACGCTGCTGCTGCCCTGCTGCTACCTGGCTCCCGCAGCGCACTACAGCGCGCTGCTGCACGCGGGCGGGGCCTTGCTGGAGGTATGCGACCACTACAGGAGGCAGACCCTGCGCAACCGCTGCCTCATCGACAGCCCCCAGGGGCCGCTCGCGCTCAGCATCCCCATCGTCAAGCCCGATGGCCACGCCGCCACCAGGGACATACGGGTCAGCGGCCACGGAAACTGGCGCCACCAGCACTGGAACGCGCTGGTGAGCAGTTACGGGCAGTCTCCCTTCTTTGAATATTACGCCGATGACCTCGCCCCGTTCTACGAGCGCAAGTGGGAGTTCCTGGCCGACTACAACGAGGCGCTGCTGTCGCTCATGTGCCAGTTGCTGGACATCCCGGCAAGCGTGCACCGCACCACCTCGTTCCTGGGCGACCCCTTCGCCCAGGACTTCCCCCCGGTAACGGGCACTTACTGGCAGGTGTTTGGACACAGGAGCGGTTTCCGCCCCGGGCTCAGCATCGTGGACCTGCTCTTCAATATGGGTCCGGAGGGCCTGTTGCTCCTATGACCCTGCACGATTTGCCCGTCTCCACCAGCCATCTCCCCGACCCCTCCCGCTTCACATATCCCTTCTGCTACGAGCCCCACCCTCTCTGCGTGGCTGCGGCAGAGGCCGTGCGCGCCTATCTCGATGGGCAGGGGCAGTGGGCCGATGAACTCGCGCGGGGCAAGATGATGGGAGTGCTGGTGGTGCGACACCAGGGCAAGCGGGGCTTCCTGGCGGCCTTCTCGGGCACGCTGGGCGGGCTCACCAGGCAGGACTACTTTGTTCCGCCCGTGTTTGACACCATGCAGCCGGGCGGGCATTTCGAGCGGGAGCAGGCACGCATCTCGGCCATGAGCCGGCGCCTGGCGGCTCTGCAAGGGCAAGCAAGAAGCATGCGCGCACACCTGGGACTGGACGAACTGCTGCGCGAAAGGGACGCGCAACTGCAGACCATGCGCGCCGAGGCCGCACAGGCAAAAATCCGCAGACAGAAACTCAGGCAGGAACTGTCCCCCCGGGAACTGGCCGCCAGGGCGGACGAACTGGCGCGCGAGAGCCAGCACCAGAAGGCCGAACTGCGCCGCGCGGCCAAACGGTGGGAGCGGCGCGTCCAGGAGACCGAGGCTCCCCTGCGGGCTCTCACCATGGAGGAGCAAGCCCTCGCCGCCGAGCGCAAGCAGAGCAGCGAGACCCTGCAGCAGTGGCTCTTCGGCCAGTACCGCCTGCTCAACGCACACGGGGAGAGGCGCAGCGTGGGCGAGATATTCGGGCAGGACATCCCGCCTTCGGGCACAGGCGACTGCTGCGCGCCCAAACTGTTGCAGGCGGCATACCTGATGGGGGCTCAGCCTCTCTGCATGGGGGAGTTCTGGATAGGACAGTCGCCCGCCGACGAGGTGCGCCGCGACGGCCACTTCTACCCCGCCTGCCACAGCCGCTGCCTGCCCGTGCTGGAACACATGACACAAGGGCTGCTGGTGGAGAGCAACCCCATGGCCGCCCGGTACCAGGCCACACGGGGGAAGTTCAGCGTCCAGTATGCCGACGGGAGCATCATCATCGTGCGCAAGCCCGAGGGCATGCTCTCGGTGCCGGGCAAGGACGGGCTGCCCAGCGTGCAGGACATCCTGCGCGAGGAGTTCCCCCAGGGCGCGCCACCCATGCTGGCGCACCGCCTGGACATGGACACCAGCGGACTGCTGCTGGCCGCCCGCACCCCCGAAGCTTTCCAGAGCCTGCAGCGGCAGTTCCTCACGCGCGAGGTGGAGAAGACGTATGTGGCTCTGCTGGAACGCCCCCTGCCCGTGGGGCACGAGGGGGAGATAAGCCTGCCCCTGCGGCCTGACCTGGCCGACCGGCCGAGGCAAATGGTGGATCCCGTCCACGGCAGGACGGCCGTCACACGCTACCGCGTGGTGGGACAGGAAGGCGGCCACGCGCGGGTGCTCCTGCATCCCGTCACCGGACGCACACACCAGTTGCGCGTGCACTGCGCGCATCCCCTGGGGCTGGACAGCCCCATCGTGGGCGACCGTCTGTATGGCAAGACAGCGGACAGACTGATGCTGCATGCACAGAGCCTCAGTTTCACCCACCCCGCAAGTGGCAAGCGGGTGACCTTCCAATGGCCATATATATAATGTGGACAGATACCGTCACGATCCCCAAGCCCCGGACTAAGGCCAGCCGGGCGCGCAAAGGCACAAGGCCACACCACAAAGTGACAAAGGAGACAAAACTATGGATATCAGAGAAGAGAAGAGCAAAATCAAACTGGACGTGCACACGCACACGGTGATGAGCGGGCATGCCTTCAGCTCGTTACAGGAAATGGCGCACGAGGCAGCCGCACAGGGACTGCAGATACTGGGCATCACAGAGCACGGGCCAAACATCCCCGGCACCTGCGACCCCATATACTTCCGCAACCTGCACGTGGTCCCCAGGCGGATGTATGGCGTGCGCCTGATGCTGGGCGCCGAACTGAACATCCTGGACACCCAGGGCACACTGGACCTCGACGAGCAATACTACCGCATGATGGACTTGCGCATCGCGGGCATACACAGCGTGTGCTGGCACGGGGGAAGCCGCGAGGAGAACACCCGGGGGATGATTGCGGCCATCCGCAATCCCTGGACACACATCATCAGCCACCCCGGCGACGGGGCGGCCGAACTGGACTATCGCCCCATTGTGCAGGCGGCGGCCGAGACACACACGCTGCTTGAGATCAACAACACAAGTTTCCGTCCGGCACGCGGACTGGTGAAGGCCCGTGGAAACAACCTGGAGATTCTGCGCCTCTGTCGCGAGCAGGGCGTGCCTGTCATCCTGGGAAGCGACGCGCACATCTCCTTCTCCATCGCCGACTATGGCTACCTCTATCCCCTGCTCGAGGAGACCCGCTTCCCCGACGAGCTCATCATGAACTACGACACGGAGCGGTTCCTGGACTACTTGGGCATAGGGCAATAAGCAATGCGCCACGATACGGTTGCCAATCGCATCGTGGCGCATTGCTGTCTGCTTACCTCTGCTGGATGCCTGCCTGCCTGATGGGCCGGCAGGGAGGAGTGCCATGCGGCTTTCAGGGCAGCGCGCCGCGTGGGCCGATGCAGCGCGCCGCGTGGGCCGATGCAGCCGCATGCGTGGGCTGATGCAGCGCACCGCGTTTCTCGCCCCTCACTTCCTCTCTGTCATCACCCCCTCGATGAGCACATCACCTGTAAGCAGGTCACCCGGGATGACGAGTGTGCCATCGGGCTGGAACGCGGCCTGCCCAAAGGTGGTGGACAGCGTGCGGCCGGGGCCGTGGTGCACGATGATGGCTGTGCATGTGAAGCCCTGTTCGCCCACACCCTTCACCCTGAGCGGCTTGCCCTGGGGATGACGGTAGCCGGCATTGAAAGGCCTCCCGTCGGCCAGCAGCACCTCGCCGTTGCGCTGCGAGTTGGTCACCAGCACCATGCCATCGCCCTGCCCCGCGTCAGCCTTTGCGCCCCGAGATGCCTGGGGAGCGGCCACACCCGCCTGGGGGCTGGCCACGCCCAGCCGTATGTCGTCCATGTAGGCCACAAAGGGAGCGTCCAGGCGGTGGGGGGACTCGCAGTCGAAGACGATGACCAGCGAGTGCGCGCGGATGCCCCCGGCACCTTTCATGGAGAACACCACATCGGTCCACTCGCCCGGCACAGCCTCGTTCATGGCCAGGCGCGTCGATTGCACCACATCCCCACTCTGGTGCGACCAGCCCTCTCCGGTGTGCTTCCCCAGCACCATGAGCAGGCATCGGCCGGCCACCGGCTTGTGGATGCGCACATGCAGGTACTGCTCCTTGGGGGCGAGTTCAAACTGCATTTCGGGCGGTAGCGTCACCCTGGCACCGTACAGGTTGCTGCCATGCAGGGAGCGCTGGCAGCCCAGCACGCGGGCCGAGGGGTTGCTGGCATCGGGGTAGGGGTTGTCCACCACCCGGCAGTTGCCCGCAAGGCGGCCTGTGCGGAAGGGTGAACTCTCCCATGCGTCCCACACTCCCACCTGCGGGGCAGGCGTTTCCTCGAAGGTGATCACCTGGGCCTCCGTGGCCAGGCAGCCGGCCATGGCCAGCAGCAGGGTACATGTCTTGTTGCCTCTCATTGTCGTGTGTCTTTAGAAAACGCCTATTCTCTGCAGGGTGGGACACCCCCTGCTGTCCAGTATCTTCACGCGCAGGAAGCGCACATTCCCCACTCCCTGCCATCCCTCGGTGCTTCCGCTCAGGGGTACGATGCGCTTGTAGCCCACCGTGGTGCAGATGTCCCGGGCATGCGTGTCCCAGTTGACCCCGTCCGTGGAGGTCTCTATCATGAAGCGCCTGACACGCTGTCCCAGGGCTATGTGCTCCTGCAGCAGCACGGCATGGACGGTGTGGGGACGCTTCCACGAGAGGGTGAGCGTGGCCTCGCGCACGCCATCGTCCGTGGCCCAATAGGTGTCGGCCCGGCCGTCCAGCACACGGGCGGGCTTGAAGTCACGCCCCTTGCCCGGCCTGCGCACCTGGCTGGCCTCTATGCGGCAGCGCTTGCGGGCCAGGTCGGCATTGTCACCCAGCCGCCCGCGCAACAGTTGTCCCAGTCCGCGCAGGGCTTGCCTGCTGTGCTCGGGGACGAGCCCGTCCCGCGCGGGAGGAACGTTCAGGATGAGCGTGGCATTGCGCCCCACCGTCTCCAGATACATCCTGAAGAGCCTCTCGGGGCTGAGCGCCCGCTCGCCGTCGTGGTAGAACCATCCCCGGTCGGTGGCCTTCGCGTCGCTCTCGCCGGGCAGCCACATCCATCCGTCCTCGCTGCCCTGCTCGGCATGGGGCTGGTCTTGCCCGTCAAGGCGGTTGTCGGTGGCCCAGTTGGTGATGCCCGCATACCCGCTCTCGTTGCCTATCCAGCGCGCCTCGCCGCCCACGCCCCACATGACACAGTGGGGCAGCAAGGCATGCACCGTGTCGCGCAGGTTGGGCAGGTCATAGTAGGTGGCCCTGTCCACGCGCACCGTCCCCTGGCGCCCTCCATAGTAGCCGTCGCCCCCGTTGGCTCCGTCAAACCACATCTCAAACTGGTCTCTCCCATACGAGGCACACTCCAGGCACTGGCGCAGGAACACGTCGGTCACATACCGGGGAGTGCCGTAGAGGGCGCTGTTCCTGTCCCATGGGCTGATGTAGAAGCCGTACTTCATGCCCAGTTTCTGCGCGGCGCGGGCAAAGTCGCGGGGGATGTTGGTGGCCCGCGCATTGGGGGTGCCGCTGGCCGTCACATTGTGTGTGGTGGTCGCCGTGGGCCACAGGCAGAAGCCGTCGTGGTGCTTCACCACGGCTATGCCGCCCCGCATGCCCGCCTCGCGTGCCACGGTGAGCCACTGCCCGGGATCGGGCACGGAGGTGGGGGCAAAGAGGCTCTCGTCCTCGTCGCCCAGGCCCCACTCGCGTCCGGTGTAGGTGTTCATCCCGTAATGGAAAAAGGCGTAGAACTCGGTCTGGTTCCACGCGAGCTGGGCCGCGGTGGGCACGGGGTGCACGGGCGCAGGCTCGTTCTGCGGGTTTGGCACGCGCTCGTCCACCAGGGCAAGCTGGGCCAGGAGCGGGAGGGACAGGCTCCAGGCCACGAGGGAGGTAAGGATGCTTCTTCTCACAGCGTATCTGATTATGTGACGGCAAATGTAGGCAAAGTTTCCGGGATTCCTTGCATAGATGGCCGAAAGGCAATAGTTTTGCACAAAATATCATATGGGATGAGACAAAGAGAGCGAGACGCCGGGCGGCAGACCTTCTTCACCCACACGCTGGAGTGCGGACTGCGTGTCATCTGCGCGCAAAGCCCCACCGAGGTCGTATATGCGGGAATAGCCGTGGACGCGGGCACCAGGGACGAGACGGACAGCGAGAGCGGCATGGCGCACTTCACCGAGCACATGAGCTTCAAGGGCACGCCGCGCCTGTCATCCCGCCAGGTGTCGGCACGCATGGAGTCGGTGGGGGGCGACCTGAACGCCTACACGGGCAAGGAGGAGACGGTGTACTACGCCACCTTCCTGCGCCGGCACCTGGGCCGGGCGGTAAGCCTGCTCACCGACATGGTGCTGCACAGCACCTTCCCGCAGGAGGAGATGGTGAAGGAGGCCGAGGTGGTGGCCGAGGAGATCGAGAGTTACAACGACCAGCCATCGGAGCTCATCTTTGACGAGTTCGAGTCGCTCATCTTCGGCCACCACCCCCTGGGGCGCGCCATACTGGGAACCACGGAGCGGCTCAGGCAGTTCACCACGCCCGACATGCAGGCTTTCCACAGCCGCATGTACCATCCAGGGCGCATGGTGCTCTTCGTGCTGGGACAGGTGGACCCGCACGAGGTAGTGCGCCTGGCCCAGAGGGAGGTGGCCCGGTACGGCACCGGGGACACCACCGGGATGCCCGCCGCCCGGCTGGCGCCCGGCTGTGCGGCCACGCCCGCCGAGCCACTGCTGCGCAGGGACAAGGACACCCACCAGGCCCACGTGCTGGTGGGAGCCCCCTCGTATGCGGCCACCGACCCCAGGCACACACGCATGTTCATGCTGAGCAACCTGCTGGGAGGCCCCTGCATGAGCAGCCGGCTCAACATCGCCTTGCGCGAGCGGCACGGACTGGTATATACCGTGGAGAGCAGCACAGTCTGCCACACCGACGCGGGACTGTGGTGCGTCTATTTCGGCTGTGACCCGCACGATGTGGACCGCTGCCTGCGCCTGGTGGGACAGGAACTGCACAGGCTCACCGACGCGCCTCTCTCACAGCGCGCGCTGGACGCGCTCCGCAGGCAACTGAAAGGGCAGATAGCCGTGGCGGGGGACAACTTCGAGAGCCGGGCCATAGGCATGGCCAAGCGCTACCTGCACTACGGCCTCACGCGCACCACGCAGCAGACATTCGACCTGCTGGACGCCGTCACGCCCGACGAACTCCTGCTCACGGCCCGGGAGACCTTCGCCCCCGAACGGCTGCAGACGCTCATCTATGAGTAGCCGGTAATCACTTTTGGGTATTTTAACACGCACGGGAGCCACACACCGGGAGGCATATGGCGGGTTCTTCGTAACTTTGCAACCAAACACAACACACAAGGACATGACACTTAACGAACTGGGCATCGGGCAGCAGGCGGTCATCACCACCGTGGGAGGGCAGGGAGGCACACGCCAGCACTTCCTGGACATGGGCATGATACCGGGAGCCGCCCTGCGCATACAGAAGTT
>DCCS01000039.1:34184-76555 GCA_002316015.1 Prevotellaceae bacterium UBA1075 | reverse complement strand
GCGGCACAGATAGGTGTCACGCCCGACGGGGTGGAGGCCGCCCTGGAGCACGAGTCCGACCACCACACACTGCACGAGGACAGCCGCGACCTGTGCTACCAGACGGAACACCCCGGCCTGGGCGAGGAGGGACGCTACCACGAGGAGGACACCGGGCACCCCGCCACAGCAGGCCCCGCCGCACAGGAGAGGCCGCTCTCCTTTGCCCTGGCAGGCAACCAGAACTGTGGCAAGACCACGCTCTTCAACCAGCTCACGGGTGCCAACCAGCATGTGGGAAACTTCCCCGGCGTGACCATCGACCGCAAGGAGGGCGTCATCAAGGGGCATCCCAATGCCACCGTGACCGACCTCCCCGGCATCTACAGCCTGAGCCCCTACACCAGCGAGGAGATTGTGAGCCGCGAGTTCATACTGGACAACCACCCCGACGGCATCATCAACATCGTGGACGGCTCGTGCATCGAGCGCAGCCTGTACCTCACCATGCAGCTGATGGAACTGGACATTCCCATGGTGCTCGCCCTCAACATGATGGACGAGGTGGAGGGCAACGGGGGATCGTTCCGCGTCAACGAGATGGAGCGGATGCTGGGCCTGCCCGTCATTCCCATAAGCGCGATGAAGAACGAGGGGGTGGACGAACTGGTGCAGCACGCCATACATGTGGCCAAATACCACGAGTGCCCGCTGCGCAAGGACTTCTGCAGCCCCACCGAACACGGGGGGGCCGTGCACCGCTGCCTGCATGCCATCATGCACCTGATAGAGGACCACGCCCAAAGGGCCGGCATCCCCGTGCGCTTCGCGGCGGGCAAACTGATAGAGGGAGACCCACGCGTGACCCGGGCATTGGCACTCACCAGCAATGAGCAGCAGACCGTGGAGCACATCCTGTGCCAGATGGAGGAGGAGCGGGGACTGGACCGCTGTGCAGCCATGGCCGACATGCGCTACACCTACATCCAGCGACTGTGCAGCCGCACGGTGGTATATCCCACCGAGAGCAAGGAACACATGCGCAGCGTGAAGATAGACAGGCTGCTCACCGGACGCTGGACGGCACTGCCCGCCTTCGCCCTCATCATGGGGCTGGTGTTCTGGCTCACCTTCTTCTCCCTGGGCGCTTGGCTGCAGGGGATATTCGAGAGCGCCATCGACTGGTTCACCGCACTCACAGACCGGGCGCTCACCGCATGGGACATCGCGCCTGTGGTGCACAGCCTCATCATCGACGGCGTGTACAGCGGAGTGGGCACCGTGCTGTCGTTCCTGCCGCTCATCATCGTGCTCTTCTTCTTCCTGAGCATGCTCGAGGACACAGGCTACATGGCGCGCATAGCCTTCGTGATGGACCGCCCCATGCGCCGCCTGGGGCTCTCGGGACGCAGCATCGTGCCCCTGCTCATAGGCTTCGGATGCTCGGTGCCCAGCGTGATGAGCAGCCGCACACTGCCCAGCGAGCGCGACCGCAGACTCACCATCCTGCTCACGCCCTTCATGTCCTGCACGGCCAAGATACCCATCTACGGCTTCTTCGCACTGGCCTTCTTCCCACAGCACATGGGCGCGGTGACGGCCAGCCTGTACCTGCTGGGCGTGCTCATGGGCATCCTCTCGGCGTTCCTGTTCCGGCATGTGCTCTTCAAGGGCGAGGCCATCCCCTTTGTCATGGAACTGCCCAACTACCGCATGCCCATCGCCCGCAACGTGTGGCAGCTGCTCTGGGAGAAGGCCAGGGACTTCCTGGAGCGCGCCTTCACCGTCATCTTCCTGGCGGCACTGGTGATATGGTTCCTGCGCACCTTCGACTTCCACCTCAACATGGTCACTCCCGACACCCAGGAGGCCAGCATCCTGGCCCGTGTGTCCAGCCTGGTGGCACCCATCTTCTCGCCCCTGGGATTCGGTGACTGGCGCGTGGTGAGCGCGCTGGTGAGCGGGCTGCTGGCCAAGGAGGTGGTGGTGGTGAGCCTCGAGGGCCTGCTCGCGGGCACGGCTCTCACGTCCCTGCTCACGCCCGCCACGGCCTACGCGCTGCTGGTCTTCTGCCTGCTCTACACCCCCTGCATGGCCGCCATGTCCACCATCAGGCGCGAACTGGGCACGCGCTGGATGCTCTTCGTGATGGCCTTCCAGTGTGTGGTGGCCTGGCTGGTGGCATTCCTCTTCTCGCTCGTCCTATGAACATCCAGAGCCTCATACTGCTGGCCGCCGTACTGGCACTGGCCGCGTGGGTGCTCAGGCTGCACCTGCGCAAGCGCAAGAGGGGGGGCTGCTGCGGCTCGTGCCACGGCTGCCAGGGCTGCCCCTCGGGGCATGACTGCTGCCCCAAGCCTCGTCAACGCACCAAACGGGAATAATGGAAAGGAAGGCATACAACCGCATCGACCTGCTCAGGGCCGCGCTCATCCTCATGGTCATCCTGGTGCACATCGTGCACTTCGGCACTCTGTACCCCCGCGTGAGGGAGGTCATCTTCATGTTCTTCATGCCCACCTTCCTCATGCTCACAGGTTACCTCACCAACGTGCGCAAGCCCGCCCGGCAGTTTGCCCTCTACGAACTGCGCATCCTGCTGCCCTACTGCATCCTGGTCACGGGCTATGCCTGCCTGTCCACCGTGATGCCCGTGCGCGACGGACTCGCCGAGCTCACCCCGGCCACCCTGCTGCGCACGCTGTGCGTGACAAGCATAGGCCCCTACTGGTTCCTGCACCGCATGATGGTGTGCGCCCTGCTCTACTGGCTCGCGTTCCGCCTGGAGGAGCGCGCGGGCACGCTGGCCGCCTTCTTCCTGCTGGTCAGCCTGGCCACCGCAGTGAGCCTCTTCACGCCCCTGCTGCCCGCCGGCAATGCCTTCTACTACATCCTGGGGGTGGCCATCCGCCTGTTTCACGGCGACCTGCTTCGCCTCTTCCGTCCCTCGGCGTGGGCGTGGATCCCGTTTTTCATGCTTGCCCTCTGGGCCGACCACAGCCGCTGGGGCGACATCGCCACGCTCGCCTACTCGGCCTGTTTCCTGTGTGGCATGGGTGCCGTGGAGGGGGTGCTGTCCCCGCGCCTGTATGGCTGGGCAGGCTACCTGGGCAGGAACACCTTCCCCGTCTATCTCTTCCACCCCATCTTCACCATGGCCGGCAAGTTCCTCCTGCCCGCCTTCGCCTTTGACCCCAGCAGCCTGCTCCACACCCTCTTCATCCTCCTCACGGGCACCCTGGGCAGTCTCCTCATCGCCTGGGCGATGGACAGGACGCGCCTCTCATGGCTCTTCGCACGCCCCAGGATACTCAGGTAAGCGGGCCCTCATCGCTCTTCACTTGGCCAAAGGGGGTGTGTCACTCAACAAAAGAATGCGGCAAAGTTGCCCAATTCTTTCCAATCCTGCAAACATTGGAAAGAATTGGAAAGCAAAGGCCATCCATCCCCGAAGTCCTCCCCTGTCCGCAGAAAGCCCTCCGACAGCAATGCAAGTGGCATGCGGCAAGCCCTCCTCCGCTCCTGCCCTCCCCCTTCTGAGCCGCGAAGGCTGTCCGATGGGTGGCTTGCCGCAAGCGTCCTCCGCTTCCCTAAGACTCCCCTCAGATCCGTGATGGCGGTGCGATGGGTGGCTTGCCGCAAGCGTCCTCCGCCCCTGCCCTCCCCCTTCTGAGCCGCGATGGCTGTCCGATGGGCGGCTTGTGGCAAGCGTCCTCCGCCCCCCAAAGACTCCCCTCAGAGCCTCGATGGCTGTCCGATGGGCGGCTTGCCGCAAGCGTCCTCCGCCCCCCGGGTGAGCCGTGCGTGTGTGGCGGGAAACAACCCTGCTACGCCCCCTCTGTGCCAGGTGTCCGCCTCACATACACCAGGGCGGGTCCTCGCCCGGTGGCCTTCAGCACAGCCTCGCTGCCTGTGCACAGTGATTTCAGCTCGCGTGAGGCCGCCGAGCGGGACAGGCGCGTGAGCGCGGCGTAGTCGGCCAGGCGCATCATGGGGTGCGCCGGGGAGGCCAGGTAATCCAGTGCCATCTGCACGCGCTGCTCCCTGGCGTAGGGCGAGCGGTGCAGGTGGCTCTCCCCTCCCTTGCGCAAGTCACAGCGCATGGCCACATCCTTCACCAGCTGGCGGTCGGCCTTGTAGCGCACGCCATTCACCGTGAGGCAGCGCGCGTCCCTCTTTGCCTCGCCGCCCCCGTCAGTCTCCCGTCGCTTCTTGTCCAGCCCCACCGTGGCCGTGAACGTGCCGATGCCGTCGATGCTGACCGAGTAACCCTCGGCCAACTCGCGCATGAGTTGTTCGCCCAAAGCCTCAATCACATGGATGGCCATGGCACGGCTCAGCCCCGAACCTGGATGCGTCATGTGCCGGATGAGTTCCTGCGTGCCGATGTTGCGCTCCACCTTCATGCGGTAGAAGCCCCTCCGCTGTCCGTCCCCCAGGATGTCCCCCATCTCCTGCTTGATATACTTTGCCATAGAATAAAGATGTTAATGTTCCCTCAAGTGCATTACAAGGGCAAAGATACAGCATCCCAGAGAAATTTCCAACTTTGCAACCATCATTTCCAACTTTGCAACGAATATACCAAACTTTGCAACATTCATCCCAAACCGCGCAACATCCCAGTAAGATAACTTTCCACACCCTGCACCCCATTATCTCTGCCCAAGCAAGCAAACGTCTCGGCAATGGTCAGCAAACTTCCCATCCCAAGCCAGCAAACATCTCTGCAAAAGTCAGCCAAAGGAGTCCTTGGTTAAACGCTTAGGCAGGCGGGAGTAGCGAGATGGCAATTGACCTTTCATACTCAAAAAACACATCCAAAATGTTAATTCTCTTAAAATTTTAGCCGAATGCGTAATTTTTACGCATTAGTATGGGGGTGGTGATAAGAAGGTTTTGTAAATTTGCAGCGTAAATAATACACAATGAAACGATAAAATATGGAATACAACAAGAAAACAGGCAAATGGGAGTCCAAATATTGGCATCCGACATTAACGACAGACGCAATGGTTTTCGAATTCGACAAAGAAGATGGCTCTTTGCAAGTCCCCCTTATCAAAAGAGGTAAGGCTAAGCCAGGTGAAATTCCAACTTTCGAAGGCTATTGGGCAACACCAGGCGGTTTTGTGTTGAAAAACATGTTGTCTGGTTCATGTGGGTTCATAAACAAAAATAATATAAACAATTATGTGCTGAACCGAGAGTAATTTACGAGATTTGCATACAGGAGATAACGAATTTAACAACAAACCACACAAAAAGATAAAGCTATGTTTCTACCCGAGAAAGATGATGTGCTCCAAAGAGGAGGCTATATGTATTGCGATGAATACGACTCACTTGCTAAATTAGAGTTTACAGAAAATGAAGAAGATGCCAGTGAATACAATTATTCGGCCAATGTTTATATATATACGAAAAATAATGATTCATTCGCGGGCGGTGTGGTAATTATTCCAGCAGGCATAAGTCTGGATGGTATGGAAATAGAATATATAACCTTGGGGTTTGAACAAGATGGAGAAGATAATGAAGATGATTACCATTATTCATATGGTCTTCTTAAAGTCTGTTTTGACAACGGAGATACGAAAGAGATAAAGTATCCACCACTTCCGGTCAAAAATCTAATGACCGCAGTGAAAATTGTCTTTCGACGAATCCTTAAATTATGTGATGCATAAGACATCCAGAAATTTTAAGAAACTAAATATATACACACGTCCTGTGGCAGCACCTTGAGCATGGAGGGATGCCACTCACCATATAATAAAAACGAAAAATTCAATCAAAATGTGCGGAACTAACAGAACGAAAATAGACAAGCCGAAGTGCAATCAAGAGGCCCTAAATAATGTCATTAAAAAATGTATGCCAGTGCTATCTATAATCGTTTGAGGGAACTTGGGAATCCTCAGGAAAACGACCTCAAGCGATGGGTATGGGAATTGATACAGAATGCCAAAGATACCATTAAAGATGATTCTGAGAAAGATGGCGTGGACATACAGATAAACGTCAAGGGGGATACCGTGGAGTTCCAACATAATGGTGCGCCATTCACTGCGGAAGCTCGCCTTGGCCTGCTGTATAAATATAGTGATGGCAAAGAAAATCATGAGACCACAGGACGATTTGGGACAGGCTTTCTCACGACCCATTGCCTCTCCAAGACGGTATCCATAGAAAGTGACATGTATGGTGATGACGGCCTTTCGGGATTCTTTGTAACAATGTTCAGAGACGGGCAGTCATCCGAAGAACTCATTGAAGGGTTAAGAAAGATGGAGGAATCCGAAGAGTTTTACGCAGAGACCTTTGGACACACGAAATACACATATCATGTCACTACAGACACTGGGCGAAGGGCTATCAAGTTGGGAATTGAGAACTTCTATGAGAATATCGCCCAAACGATGCTTTTCTGCAGGGAACTCTTGTCGGTAAGGTTGGATGACAACGGCAAAGTGACCACAATTGCACGCTTGCCATTGTCGCATATTGGTGATGGTATAGACTTGGCCGAATTCCAGATAGATGTAAATGGAGAGAAGAAAACGAGGAGGTTCCTCGTTACACACTATTCGGAACACAACAATGGTCTTTGCGCGAAAGAAAGGTCACTGCGCATTGATGCTGCAATAGAGATAGACAAAGACAATAACATCATTGACCATAAGGGTAAGACGTCGTTTTTCTGCGTCCTGCCACTTGTTGGCATAGAGACTCAGCTCAACGAGCCTCTTATAGTCAACAGCCCTGATTTTGAGCCAGGCACTGAGAGGCAGTGGCTGCTTCTGAGAGGAGATGCCAGGAACGAGGAAAATGGCATGGTGACAACAGTTGGTGTCAATCAGATTATCTATGGAAAGCTGGTGCCCATGTATGAGAGGTTAGTGCAGTACCTGACTCAAAACAGGTATGGCAAACTGTATCTGCTGGCCAACGGACTGAAAAAGGCGCAGGATCATCCACAACTGGATACAAAGTGGTACACGGAAAACGTCATCAACAAGTACCGGGAGATTCTGTCGAAGTATCCTGTGGTAAAGCCCCGAACGGGCACAGAGTACAAGAAACTCTCTGACTGTATCATCGTAAAGGAGTCTAAGGAAGAAGACGAGAAGGGTGTACTGCAACTCCTCGCTTCCCTGTATCCGGACAAACTCGCGGAAGAGAACCATGCCTGGGCGCAATATGCCTGGAAAGGCGGGACAGAGATATGGGAAACAGAAGACTTGTGCAAGGACATTGAAAAAAGGGGAAATTGGCAAGGTATTCCTGTTTCACTCCAGGGCGGACAATCTCTACCTGGCTGGTACAATCAATTTCTGCGCCACATCGTTCGGTATAACGAACTGTTGCTAAAGGAACATGCCCTGTTGCCCAACATGAACGGTGACTTGCTGAAGCGTGGCGCGAATGACTTCAAGCAGGGGGAGAATGTCACTCCATTCATCATTGAATTGCTGGGCAAATTAGGGAAAGACGTCAAGCCCCTTCTGCTCAATGACAAGATTACGGAGGTCACGCTGGACAGCAAATACAACTCACAAAGCTATAGCGCGGATATCAACCGTCTGGCCAAAGATATCATAGACGATGGGACATCAGAGAAATTAAGTCGGCTGCTTCCGCTTCTGCAGGTCGTTCCCACAGATAAGGAAAAATACAAAGAGGAATTCCTGGATAGGCGATCTGGCTTCTTGTCTATCGCCAAGGATTTATATTCCCTTCAGGATGCCATACCCACAGAAGACAGCAACTTGCTGGAAGGAGCCTGGAAAGAGATTGACGCTTGGTTTGTGACGACAGCGCTGACAACGCTCAAGAACAAGGGACGCCTGTCCGAACTTCCAGATGGACTTGACGCGAAATGGCTTAACAATACTCTGAAAACGCTGGATGTTGATGCCAAGCGTTTCAATATATATCCAGTGCTGCCCAATCAGCACGGAGGCTTCTGTGAGCAAAAGGCATTGTTCGTTGACAAAGGTATTCCCGAAGAACTCAAGGACGAGGTCTTCCTGCGCGTGTCTATGGACTACAAGAAAATCCTATTGCACAAGGATATGGATGCCGAGGCTTTTTCCGTGAATTCGTCAAAGGGAATTTCTGACTTCGCGCACGATTTGAATGAGAAGATGGCGCCTAAACAAAGCTCTTATTTGGGGAACTATTTCTATGGCACATACCATTCTTACCCGCAGGATGATTTGGAGCAAGTGGCTTTGTTCTTGCTGAATCTTCTTCCCAAAGATGAGGGCAGCGATTTTGCAAAGAACCAGTATGCCCTTCAGTCTGTGGCACAGTCAATACTTGGGAAAGAAAATATGCCCAACGCCTCTTACGTCAACTGTGATGAGGCCGAGTTGTGGAAAGAAAGTGATAGAATCATCGCAAACATGCTTGCCCAAAAGATAAAAGACGATGGTACCATAGATAGCCTACGCACACGGATAGGAGAAATGGGGGAGCAAGAGCTGTTTGAGATACTCAACAAGTATTACAAGTGCTTACTTGCCTTTGGCATAAAATATGATGGTTTCGCCGTCTTCCCCAATCAAAAAGGCATATTCTGCCCAGTCGGCGCGCTCAAGAAAGAGGACGGCTGCATTCCTGGAATCATTAAGGACATCATAGCTCTGCTTGTCCCTGAAGAAGAGGAGTATCGCTCCCTGCTTGCGGACAAACGTTGTCACATACAGCCTGAGCAATCGCTGGACTGCTCATCCGCGTTCAAGCTGGTTGATGACAAAGTATCCGAATCCTACGAAAACCCCAAAAACTGGCAGGACAAAGATTACTGCGAGGCTGTGCACATGTTATTGGAGGAGTGGAAAGACGAACGGAATTTCTCTCCTGATAATTTCCCAAAGACCTTCCCCAAGAAGGACACTATACTTCTCAATGTTGTGTGGACACCCGAAAAGAGGAAGAATCTTGGCAAGATGGGAAACGCATTCTCTGAAGAGGAATTAGAGAACATTGTCGCCAATCTTGAAGAATTAAAGAAATTCATACAGGGGGGAAAACCACGTGTGAGGCCAAAGGCTTCAGATGGGTCTGAGGAGCAGAATGAACCAACGGATGGCAACACTGAGGAGGAAGAGAAGAGTGATGGAAAGAATACAGATGGGAGGCCTCTGGTAGAAAGACTCTTCAATCTCCCTCACACTCCACATGTGAAGATTAATACTCCCGATGGGAAAATTATTGACTATCAGGTAAAAGAATCCCAATATGCTGGGCTGTCAGACGTTGAGGTTGTCTATTATGTGAGCGAGGCCAAGAGGCGTGTCGTCAACTATTTCAAACATATAGAGGAGGAAAAGCATCTTGGCTATAAATTTGACGAAAAACGAATAGGGATGGACAGTTTCAGTCAGTTGTATGGTGTCTATGGGCCGGATGGAAAAGAAATCCCATTGGTAGTTCATAGTTATTTAGGGCCGGAATACCGCGACTTTGGTCTTAATTGGTATGATTACCTGCTGCTGCAAAAACCAGGTTCGATGCTGTGGGTGCTTACCAGAACGGATGGATTGCAGTGCATTCCTGAATATGCTCTACCAGTCAACTACATAACCATAGAGTCCCAAGAAAGTGGAGCGCAATCCTTGGCCCGTACTTTAGCAACGGTTGCCGAAGAGTGTGGTGCGAGCATATCCTATGCTTACGGCAACAACATGCCTCATGGGTTCAAGGAGCCACGGCCTTTCCATGATGTCCCCAGGGAACTTACCCAAAGTGTTGAATCCATCAAAGTGTCATGTGAGAAGGAAATTCCTGTGATAGCAGAATTGTATAATTGCAAGCCAGCAATACCTCAAAAGTCTATTTCGGGGAAGGACTATGCTTTGTACCTTGGACAGACAATGGAGGAGATGTTTGATATAAAGCCACAGCTTGCAAAAGAGACAATAGAGCCAGATTCTACCACAACAATTGACTAAAGCATGCAAATATCACGCCAACAACACTGGCAGTTCCTGGAGGATGAACTAAAGGCAGAAACGGAAGAGTACAAGAAAAAGTTCTTGAGTTCGGCACTGTCTTTGCTGAAAGATTCAGGGGAAATATTTGTGGGGCAACTGATAACCTTTAAGGGCGGAGAGATGATTGTCAGGTTTTCCAACAATCGCTCTCTGCCCCGCAAGGGTGAGTTCCTGCTGTGTATGCTGCTCCCCAAGGAATTGCGGGATTACAGGAATTGGGGCAATCGTACCTATCGTGACCTTTACAAGGAAAGGTACGACGCTACAGACTCTGTGTGTATATGGCATTCCGCCTCAGATGACAGGAACTACTCGATAGTGGGATTCAGTAGGGTGAGCCTGAGCTTTGCCCAGCGGGTTTCTGAAGTGCCAGGTGTAGTTCTCGTTTTCGCTCCTCAGCGTCCTCCCATTGACTACATCCTGAACCTGCAGAAGTTGGTGAGCAAGGACCTGACGCCATCCTCGTCTTCCATTCTGGATGCGAACTATGGAAATATCACCAAAAACGTCTCTCTCATAAAGGCGCATGATACTACAGATTATGTGTGCAAGCAACTTCAACTTACTGACTCTTTGGTTCTGCAAGGCCCTCCAGGAACTGGCAAAACCTATCTGATAGCGGATTTGTGTGCAAGATTGTGTTCTGAGGGAAAATCTGTGCTTGTCACAGCCATGACCAACAGGGCATTGATGGAGATAGCTGGAAAGCCTGCGCTATCAGAAATGCTTCGGGAAAAGAGGGTGTTCAAAACCAACATTACAATTGACGAACAGAAGGAGAACAAGTTCATTGAGCCCGTTGCACCCATTGTGGCCATGGCATCAAGCCTCATATTATCCACCTATTATATAACAAGTGGATTTGCTTCAGAACTGAGCGTTGAACAGCCATTTGACTATATCATTATGGACGAGGCAAGCCAAGCCCTGTTTGCCATGTTCGCTGCCAGCAAGAAGATGGGGAAGAAGTGCTTGTGGGTGGGGGACACCAAACAGCTTGCTCCTATCGTCTCGTTAAATAAAGATAGAATAAGGCTGGGAGAATACGACTGTATGGTCAATGGATTTGAGCTTATGGCAGAAAGAAGCAAATTCCCAACTTACCAACTTACGGTGACTTACAGGTTTGGTCCAAGAACTGCCAACTACACTGGACTTTTTTATGAGAATACCCTGGTGTCAAGGGCAACACCCTCTTCGCGATTTTATCCATCCTTAAAAAGGGTACTTAATAATGACGGAGGGCCATCCCTTATCCTTACCGATATGGATGCAGGAGCGACAGCCTCTGAATTTGCATTTTCTATGGTGGCATACATCGTCAAGAGTATTCTGGATGATAATCCCGATGCGGAGGTGGCGGTGCTTACTTGCATGAGAAATACAACAAGGGCATTGCAACGCGCAATCTTACAAAACGTGGGCGCGAGAAAGAATGTGCGTGTTGACACGGTAGCGCGAATCCAGGGACTCACGACAGACATCACTATTTTCTTCGTGCCCAACGTCTCGTACATCCGTACCCTGGAACCGCATCTTTTCAATGTGGCGACGAGCCGAGCCAAAGAGCATACGATAATCATAGCAGACAAAGACCTGCTCTCATTCCCGACCATAAACCCTACAGTGCGCCTGTATTTGGAAAATTTAAGCAGAGAGCAGATGGTTTATGCTCCTGCAAAGAAAAAAGGAAATCCTGCGCAGATCGGCGATTTGAAGTTTTTGGACTAAACATTATGACAAAGGGAATTGCTCAGAAATGGCGAATTTTACCTGTCGGGTTGGTTGGCATCGTGGTAGTAACTTGACACTTTTTACAGGTGGCAAATGGATTTGCTGAATGCCTGTTTGGTCGTGTGTTAAATCTTAGCGCGACGACAGTTACGCCACTTGAGGAATCGTGTTCTTAGTCCTTCAGACACCCTACAGGAACTACATACACACCGTCCTCACGTCGTATGGCATACTTCGTGATGCCTGTAAGTATCATAAGAAACGATGGTGCTTTCATCTTTGTGGTGTCTATTTTGGAAGCAAGAAGTTTCAGGTTCTTCGCTCCTTCTTCTATATTTTTCTCGCCGCCTAATTTTATTTCTATCAGGCCGTAACTGCCATTCCTCAAATGTAAGACGGCATCACATTCCAAACCATTGCTGTCACGATAGTGATAGATGGAACCTTCCAGCGCATCTGCATAGACTCTTAAGTCCCTGACACACATTGACTCAAAGAACAGTCCCATGGTGCAGAGGTCGTTTATGAGGTCGTTCGGCCCAATCCCTAATACTGCGACTCCTATAGAGGGGTCAGAGAAATATCGAGTCTCGGAACTCCTTGTCGCAGTCTTGCTTCGTAAGTTCGGGTTCCATGCGAGAGAATCTTCCAGCACAAAAATTTTCTTCAATGCCTCTATATAAGAGGCTATTGTTAGCCGGTTTGTAGAAATCGTGTCATTGTTCTCAATGTCTGCACAAATGGCGTTTATGGAAATCTGAGCACATTGATTTCTTGCTATAGAACGCAATATCCTTTTCGTTCTTTCGGTATCACGCCTGACATTGTCAACACGAGAAATATCGTTGTTGACGACAGCCTCGTAATATCTATATGCCATATCCAGTGCCACTTCTTTGTTGATTGTGGTGGCTCTTGGCCAACCGCCCCGGCAAATGAGCCATGCTATAGAATCTATGTTCAGGCTGTTTGTTCCAAAGACATCTGCATCCGGATTGCTGAACAAATCACCCAAACTGACTTCGCCTGTGGACTCTCCCGACTCATAGAGACTCATCGTCCTCATCGTAAGCCATGCAAACCTGCCCGTGCCGGAGTGGTGAATCTTGTCCGTATCGGCAGGAACCGCAGAGCCGGTGAATATGAACTGTCCTTCTTCATCTCTGTGGTCAACCTCAAACCGTGCGGCATCCCACAGTTGTGGCGCAAGTTGCCATTCATCAATCAAGCGCGGTGTCGCACCAGCAAGAAGTTTCTTTGGGGAAAGGTTTGCCAGCTCTATATTTTGCTCCATGTACTCAGGATCGTCCATATACACGACACTCTTGGCTTGTTGTTCGGCTGTTGTTGTCTTGCCGCACCACTTTGGCCCTTGTATAAGAACCGCGCCAACTCCCATTAGTCTGCGACTCAACATTCTGTCTGCTATACGAGGTCTGTATTGTTTCATATCCTCTTTCGATTGTGGATGCAAAGGTAGTGAATATCATTTGAAAAACAAACAGGTTTTGCCTGCAATTATACAACATGTGGCATTTTCGTTATACAACTTGTGGGTGTTTTGCCATACCAGATGTGGATGCCGCATCTGGTTTCCTGCGGATGTTTGTCTATAATCTCTTTCCCGAATGGCACAAACCGAGCACAAAAGCTTTCGCTTTAGTTGTCCAAGCACAAATTGTCCCAAGAGTAATCATCCGTGCAGAAGAGACTAACAAAGACTCTTCAACCTTCTATCCGCTCTTGTTTGTGTTGAAAAACACGTTATCCGGTTCATATAAGTTCATCATTTGAAAATTTTTTCGGAATAATTTGGTAGGGGGGGGTAAATCGTTAAATTTGCATTTGGCAACAATGTTGTCCGTGGCACGACACAGGGTATACTGGCACCTGCCATCGGCATCGCAGCGAGAGATTCTCAAGCATGTCATGCAAGGTGGCAAGAGTCCCAAGGAGAGTACCACACATCGAGTCAAGTCTTTGACAAGATACCATCGCGATATGTACACATACAGTGTCACAACAGATGTAAAAATCAAGGAAGCGTCCAACAAAGCCTCCATCTGCACCGGGTTTGCCCCCAGTGCCCTCCCCGAAGTCCTCGTGCCAGTCAAGGCCGAGAACTCACATACAGGGGTGTCCACTTGGAATGTGTATATAGCAAGCAAGCCGAGAGTTCAAAAAGAGGTAGATGTTCTTCACAGGTATGCCTTACGCATCACCTATGACAGAGAGAAAAGGCATACGACCCATATGGCTGCCCAAGGCGTTGTGGCTTTCTATCCCATCACCGATGTGGTAAAACTTAAAAAGGTAAACTCAAATTTGTTACTGAATCACGTTAACAACGTGATGTGCCGAGTACATTTATTTTGAATAGTGAAAAAGAAATGAAAGGAACAGGTCTTTTTGTTTGTTGCCTTTTGCTGTTATACCGCAATGATGCTATGGCTAACAGAAGCAATACGCACTTGAATAGGCATTTTATAGTTGCTGTAGATGGTGCAATGCCTACATATAGCCAAGAATTGCTCAGGGTTTCAACCAGGGTGTATGTCGAAAACCTGTTGAATGTCTATTATGGCTACAACAAAAATGATTATCTCTCGTTGGTTACATATCAGATTGACCTGTCTAACCCCGACTTCGATAGATTTGCTTTCGTGCCACACATTTCAAATGGTAATACGGCATTATGGTTGAAGCAGAACAAAGTGAATTTCTCTGCATTTGGTGATTGGGCAAGCATGACTGCCATACAGCATAAGCGTTTTGTGGGAAGTAACAAGGCTTCTTTTCAGTCTGCCGCCAAACAATATATACTTCAGGCAGTTCGGCAAAGGTCCAATCTCGGAGCGAACGAAACGTATATTTTAATGTTAAGCGACGAGAAGGTGAATGGCATTGATGATAACTACCAATTGGAATGGAACAATATTTCAACATCAGAAGGTTCGCGCATTGCACCTTGTAAGGAGAGCGTTTTCCGTAAATTAAAGTATATCAATAAACGGTTTCGCTTTGAGCCGGTAAGATTTTACGGACAATATAAACATGTGTTTGCACATATTTTCAGAGACCCATTTGTTCTGGCTGTATACAAAGTGTGCCCTGTCGTAATACCATCCATACAATCCATAGCCAACATTCCTGCACAACTTCCATTCAAGAAAGTACGTGGTGGTTATGTTTTCGACCTGGATTTGAGCACGACTGATTCCAAGTACAATGTCGTTAGAATGGAATTAATCCTAAACGACAAGCATAAAATGTATAGAGGTAATGGTTGCAAACTTGCACAAACAATAGACAAAGGTCTCCTTTCTGAAGGTGACTCCGTGACATTGAAAGTCTGGGTGAATTACAAGGATAGTGTATACAATGGTCTTGTGATGAATCCGTATGACGAGGATTACAGAAAGGGACTCACAATAACTCAGTCTGTTGTCTTGAAAGACGATGCTAGAATCTTTGGAAAGATTGCAATGCCTGACTTCCTGTGGTGGTTTTGGGCGGAAGATGTACAGTCGATAGTGATTTTTTGGGATGTGGTGTTTATACTTCTGTTCGTGATTATAATCTGCGTATTGGCGTACAAAGGTTTTAAAATGGCCACAGCTTACACTCCCGACAATGAATCTATTAAAATAAGCCACATGTGAGATTTCAGAAAGGTGTTCCAATAACTTATAACGAGAGTACACGCAAGTATATATGGATTTAATAATTGACTTAAAAAATGGGAAGCGTTCTAAGGTGAACGTTGAAATGTCCTGGAAGATATCGGTAGCAGAACGCAAAGGCAACATTTGGGATAGACTGCCTTTTGTACGGAACAATCAAAATATAGAGAGGTGTGTGTATGTTGGCATTCAAAACATATCCGTGCCTGATGCAATTGTATGCAACAAGAATGCACTCTTTTCAATTGTAAGCGACCAGCGGGAGTTTAGCATGAAGAATCCTGTTAAAGTTAATCTAACTCAGAAGGATACCCCGTTTCAGTTGTATTTCAACCAACAGGCCATAAGCGATTGTAAAGAAACACAACAGCGTACGCCCAGAAAATACACAATAAGTTTTGATGTTGTTGTGCTGGATGAGTCCAAGAGCATGATAGACTCGCACAAAGAGTGCATTGACATAACATTTGCTTCTCTTAATGTGGTGCCTTGTTTTGATATATATGTGGAAAAGTCTTCAATTCAGTACAACTCGCAACTTTCGGAAGTGAAGGTAGGCTCGGTTGTAGCTTGGATTGAAGAAGCATACAAGTATACGCCTAAACTTATTATTGATACAGGGATAAAAATCTTCGACAGGGAGGACGACATGGGTGATGTGCTGTTCTTCAAGGCAAAAGACGGTTCAAGGACACAGCATTTGAACGGCTTGCTTAAGCCTTCAAGAAAGAAGCTTCAAAGCTTTGATATGTATATTGACCTGTCGAGAATGGGCAATCCGATTGATGAAGAGAAATGTCTGACCATTATGGCCAAGTCCAAATTCTCGTTGGAATATAGTCCTGAAGTTATTCAGCCTTTGCCCGAAGAAAAAGATCAGATTGTCATCAAGCGCGATGGACAGAGTGCAGAATTGAAGGTGATGATAGATGATGATGTTGATGTCCCACTGACATACATGACAGATGGTGAAAACGTGAGTATATCCAAGTTCTCGTTTACGCCTAACAGCAAGATGCAGCGTCAATTGACAGTTGGACTCGCCAATGTCGCTACTGACGGAAGCGTTCGGCAGGCAGGAGTGACAATACGCAATTTCAGTATAAGCGACAGTGTTTGCGGTAATGTCAAGGTTCTTGACGACAAGGGACGAATACTCTCGATGTTTACGACTATTGACGGCGATTGCTGGGAACAGCTTAACAGTAATGGCGGATTGTTCCTGAAAAATGGGAAAGACAGTCGCACAAGCCTTGATTTTACTTTCAATCCGACGCAGATTGCTGAGGTCGTTGGCACTGATGGCGGGTGTGACTTTGCTGTTGATACAGTTTTGTCGTTTGACTATTATGAAAACAAGAAAGGGCTGTCATGTTTTGACGATGATTTCAAGCACTTCAGCATGACTGTGCATTGGAACTTAAAACTGGAACCTTATCCAGAGTGGTTGTGTGTTGACTATGGCTCATCGGCAATAGTATGCAAATACGACAAGAATATTATTGACCTTAAGCAACAAAAGGACAAAGTGTACTCTGATGAGCGTAACGGATATGGTAAGTTCACTGATGATGCGTTTGAAGGAGGAACAAAGTTCCTTTCTTCCGACATTCTGTTCCATGAACTAAATCCAAACCAAACGGACACTTCCCTTTGCGTGGAGCAGACCAACACTGAGCCATACAATACGCTTGCCGTCTGCCTTTCTCCAACTTCAAGTCTGGTGGTCAAAGAGGTGCAAAGACAGTTGCCATGTCTGAAAATCCTCGTTGGGAATGAGTTCCTCCCAGAAAATGCATATTTCAATCTGTTCCAATATCTGCGGAATGATGAAAAAACAGGGAAGCCAGGACGAGTGAAAGTTGAAGACGCAAAGACAGCAAACGAGAAGAGTTGCCTGTCAAATGTGACAAACATCTTCGAAGAGGCTTATAATGAACTGTTCAAGTATTTTGTATCGCCAGTTACTGGTGACAAGAGAAAACTGAATAAGGTCGTGCTGACTTATCCTAATACCTATACACCTACCCATCTTAGAATATTGAGAGACATTGCCAACAGAACGTTCCCTTATCTGCGTGAAGGATATCTGAAGTTTGTGAGTGAGTCGGATGCTGTTACCGCATATTATCTTGCCAACTGGACGAAATTCAACAAGGGTGGCGACATAAAAGTTAAAGAGACGGTGCTCGTTTATGATATGGGTGCAGGAACACTCGATATCACAGTGCTGGACAAGCATGCGGCATGCACACAAAAAATAGAGGTTGAGGTAAAGGGGAAGATAGGCACTGGTAAGGCCGGCAACTATCTTGACTATACAATAGCATGTATATTGCAGGAACTTGGTTTGATTCCCATGCAATTGGTGTCCACGGATTTTGTTGCGAATAGCGCTATCCGAGTGGATATGCTTAACTTGAAAAATGCAATAAAAGCAGAAATAAAGCCTAACCTTGTTCCTGGTAAGACTATAACCTGCACAATCGGTCGAAGGTCTTTATCTGTTGAGGCAGACAAGATAATAAGTCATCCCAAATTCCAGAAGTATCTTAATGATGTTACAACGGGAATATTCAATCAAATTAAAACATATGTAGGCGGTGATATTGATGTCACCACTGTTATCCTTTCTGGTAGAAGTTGTAGGTTACAGGTCTTGCGTAGGGCAATAGTAAAGTCGGCTAATAATTTGAGCACAGGGCATGTAAGGCTGGTTGTGTTTGACTCACATAAAGATGAGGAAAAGACGTTGGTGGCAGAAGGTGCCATTGCGCAAGTAAGCAAGTTTGATATTTCAACATCTAAGGTGAAAATCAAATCACCTCGGCTTTGTGCTTCTTATGGAATTGTGTTTCAAGAGCTTGGCGGACATTTACGTTATGTTGAATTGTTGAATCATAACGACATTCCTAATACTGAGGTATCGGGAATGTTCGAAGGCGAGAGTATCTGTGTAAACGGAACTTCTTCGTCTGCTTATATCCGTCTTGTACAGACATATATGTCGCCAGAAGAAACAGAAGCCAACTATAACATCGGAAATACTGAGTTTATATCCGACATGGAGGAATTTGATATGGCAAATTTTAAAAATGCCGACATACTTAACATGAAATTGAGACTTGAACGCGACAATAACGTTTCTCTTTGGGTGAATGGTCTGAAATCTGTAGCCAGCACTCCTAAGGGGGTTGACTTAACAAGCAGCATCACCAAACAGAGCATCTGGCCTGTCACCATTTAGGAAAAACATCCGCCAAAAACATAATAATATGAAAAGAAGAATAGCGTTACTAATATTGTCGATTGTTATGGGCAGTGCGACTATGATTGCCCAAAATAACATAGATTTGTCTGGGGATATACCATCTTTAACAATAGGAGGAGAAACCGTCAATATTGATAAGATTACAGGGGATACCTTTACTGTTGAATGCAAAGATAGTATAACTATCGATGAAATAGTCTTTGCAAAAAATGGAACCGAAACTAAATGTGCAAAAATAGAAAAAAACGGTAGCACATTGCTAGTTAAGAAGTGTCCGAATAAACTTAGTTTCAACAAAACAAGAATAAGTTTATCTCCAGAGGACATACTGACTGTAAGCTGGGGAGAAAAAAAATGGGCTTTATGCATGAAGAATGCCAAGAGCACAAATCCTTGTTTTTATATAATAATTCTTGTTATAATAATAGGCATAGGGATAGCTTTTAAGAAATATAGAAAAGCAAGCCCAATGCCAGAGGAAGATGCTCAAAAAGCAACATCTGAAGATAATCCTTCTACTAATGGGGGAAAAGGCGAAGCCGTAAGTAACAGCCAATCTGAAGGAATGCCTATTGATCAAAATGAAGGATGCAGCGAAACGAGTGTTCCAAGTGACAATAATGATACTGAAGGAACAGGAGATAAAGAAGCAGTTTCAGTTTCAAGAACAACAGCCGAAGACAAATCAACAAATTCTTCAAGCGACAGTAGTGCTAACGCTGAAGCAGGAAATTTGGAGCAAAACGGAGGGTCGTTTGCTATAGAAATATGTGAAATACTCGGAATAAGTGGAAACGACAAAAGTGAGGAAAAAATAAAAGAGAAAATAAAAGAACTAAAACAAAAGCAAGAAACAAGTTCCGAATCGAAGGGTGATGGGAAGTTTGTGGAAATCTCTGAAATTGAGAAACTAATAAAAAGTAAGGATGTTTCCAAGGAGATTTATAACAAAGAGACAAATGGCGAATTTATTGCTAGATTTGAAAAACTGCTGAAGAAATTATGTTCTAAAGTGGAAAACTCGATAGGTACAAACTCGATTGACGACAAAATAAAGGTCGAGAAGTACATTATAGAAGAAAAATTAAAACCGAAATTTGGTGATTATTTTCTTTCTAATACATCTTTGGAATCAGGGTTGGAAAAGATTCTTGAAGATGCGGAAAAAGGTAGGCAAGCAACACAGACGGATGCCAATACCGAAGAAAATTCTTCTTCTGATTTTGAAACTTTCGTGAAGGAAATTCACTCTCAATGCCCTGAAATAAGTGACAATGTGAAAACTTTAGATGGCTTAGTAAATGCCATTAATGACTTAATCACGAATCATCAGAATGTAGAAAAGGACATCACTAATTCTCCTGAGAATACAGGAGAGGAGGCTATTACCAGGTTCTTGAAGGAGGTCGGTATGTCGCCTTCCGCCTCTCCAGAAGATGCCAAAAGGCAAATTAAGGATGCAATAGCTGAGGCAAGCGAACTTAAACGTATATGCAAACAATATAGAACAGACAGTGCGGAAAAACTGCTTGATGCCGTAAAGGAACAGATATACAAGAGCATAAAAGGAAAATTAGAAACAAAAAACGAAATAAAAGAAATAATTGCCAATTGCCGTACAACGGAAGGTGTTGTCAACGAGCTCTCGGAAGCATGCATAAAAGCAGGTCTGGATAAAAAAAATCTTAAAGAAAAATGGCAGTCAATGACAACTAACCTGAAAGAGGCATGTGCCAATGAGGGCATTAAAGAATCTGTGGAGGGTAATAATGTGAATATAATGTTTAAAGCCTATCAAAATGCAGTACGCCAAAAAATAGAAAACGAAAAAACAGAGAAAGAAACTCTGAAACAAGAAGTTTCAGACAAACAAACAGCAATAGAAGACTACCAAGGGACTTTTGGAAAAATGCTATCAGAAATGAAAGAGGTGATGAGCAAAGACAAAGATGGCATCCGAGCATCGGTGGTAGATGGTTCGTTTATCCGTCCATGTGATATTAAATTAAAACCACAGTGTGAACAGAATCATTCGTTACTTCGTAAAGCATTCCAGGACTTTTTAAATAATTTGCAAGCAACGGAAGCGATAGACGATTATGTCGAGATGTACCAAAAGGTGCAAGGCATTATAGAGGGAGATATTGCCAATAAGTGTGGTTTGGCAAATGTCCTATCGAAATATTATTCCTATAGTTGCCTGCCATTTATGACCGACCGGGCACGTGTATATGGAATGCGCATAGACCATGAGAGTATGATGCGTGCTTATAATGCCCTAAACCATTTGGCTAATCGATTTGGCTTACAACTTATTGTTCCAAATCTCTTTGCTGACCGCCTAAACGACGGGGAATACAATGATTGTACCGGAGAGGAGTATGGTGACTTGGAGAATTTTTGTCCTGGTGTGGCAAATTATGTGCAAGAAATCAGTAATTCTGATAAGCAGGGGTACATAACCGATTTGGTGATGGTTGGTTATAGAAAGGAAAATAAGGTAATGCAAAAGGCAAAGGTAATTGTTGCTCAGTAAGCAATCAAAACCAATTTTACAATGAATAAGAAAGTATTGATAGGCGCATTTGTCATTGTCCTGGCAATTATAACCATCGTAGAGGGTTGTCCGGGTTCTCTGACAACCAACACTCTCGACGCTCAGTTTGAGAGAATGCCACAGCCTTCATCGTCAATCAAGAGTGTGAATATATATTTCGATGCTTCAGCAAGTATGAGGGGATATTTTGCAAGCGGAGACGGGAAGATATCAAACGTTGTAAGTCGATTTGAAAAGATTGGCGATAATTCCAAGATCTTTCTCATTCGTAGGAATGATAGTGTTAATCCCTATTCCGGCTATTCTACCGACCTTCAAAAGAACTTGAACTTGTTTGATGGAGGAAGCACTCATTTCGAAAAATTGATACCGATGATGTGTGACAAGTCAAGCGAGGGAAAACTTGCCGTGTTGGTGACAGACGGAATCGTATATATCAACAGAAGTGCCTCAACGGCTCTTGAGCAATTTCAGAACTTGCTTGCAAGAGCCTTGAGGGACAAAACAGCAGATAAAGCTATAGCTATATTAAAATACTCTGCAAAGTTCACGAGCAGAAGAGTGGGAAATGTGGAAGCTCGCTATTATGACATGTACGACACACCTAAGAATCTAAACACCGACAACCGTCCATTCTACATCATAGTTGTCGGTGCTGTAGAAGACATTCTTGCGTTGCAGGCCAATACCGATCTAAAGCCAGAACTTCAATTATACTATGGTTTTGACAACGATAAAGGCATACTGCAAAAAGGAAACCAGTATTCACCTAAAAAAGGAACAGAAGCAGACCTTGCCAAAGATATAGTGTTAAGGATGACGCTTCCTAAAACTGTAAGTTACATGTTTGATGCAGACCATGATTTTTTCAGCCATTCTGCTGCTAAGTTGACAATAGGAGAAAAGCAATTGAAAGATACCATCCAATATACCACAAACAGCATAAAGACCGAGAGGGGCATCAATTTAACTATAACCGTGAAAAGTCCAGCCTCAACGGGCATTGGTATTGGCACACTTACCTATTCGGTTGGGAATTTTATTCCATCTTCCTGGCTTACGATATCTGTTAATGATGACTCAAACCCTAATGTGCTTATGTATCGTGACAAAACTTTTGGCTTAGAGTATCTGCTAAAAGGCATCAGGGATGCATTTGACGGTAATAAGCCTTTGGTAAAAACGACATTTGAATATAAATAAAAATATTTGATTTATGGACAAACTGTTTTTCTTTGTGACAAACTCACAAGCATGGAAGGACACACGTGAATTCCATGAGAATTTCTTCATTGCTCATGGCGCATTTATGTATGGGCTTCTTACTGCCATCATTGTGGCTTTGGTGCTTGCCTTGATTTTCTATTTCGGATGCTGCAACAAGCGCAATGACGACTCTATGGCTAATACGGGTGTTTGGGCAGGATTTCTTGTTGCTACAGGGCTATTCATGTTTCTATCGGCCAATTTTGTGTTTATTGGCAAGTCGAATGTCACCGACTCACAGTCGGTATTCTATAAGTACTCTTTCTATAAGGCAAACACAGAGTTTGTTATAGAAAAGACCCGCGACAACCAAAATCAGCAACAAGTTGACGAATATACCACCGCACGACAGAAAATTGAAATGGATTTGAATAATGGGAAGGATGTACGCTATTCCTATAGTTTTGGATGTACCGTATATTCCTTGTTGTTCTTTTATATCTTCAGTCTTCTTGTAAAGGGGTTAACTTATCAAGGTATAGCCATTCCTCATCCATGGCCTCATGAATCCAAATAAAATGGCAAATTTTAAAAACGAACAGAGATGAAATTATTTCTATTTGCTATTGGTGGAACGGGCGAACGTGTGCTTCGTTCTACTGCAATGCTTCTTGCGGCAGGTGTCCCAGCTTTCAATGGCTACGACATATACCCGATAATAATCGACTATGACGCTGCAAACAAAGACAAAGACCGCACGAGGGACATACTTAGATTGTATCAGAAAATCAACCGTATAGCCTATGCAAACCATTCACTTTCATCAATGCCCAAGGATGACGGAAATAAGGGACAATTTTTCGGATGTCCAATGAAGGAGATTAGAGGTCTAAAAGACTTTGTGCTTGATTTCAACCCAGGGAATACCGATCTCAAGTTCCGCAACAAGATAGGTTTTGATCAGATGTCAGGCCAACTCTTGCCAACTCAGTCGCTTATAGAATCACTCTATGATACATCCGATGACCCGACAACAGAACTGAACCTCGACCTTGCTGTAGGATTTAAGGGCAATCCGAATATAGGAAGTGTGATTTTCCACAAGTTGGGCGATTACCCAGAATACGAATCTTTTGTCAGCACTTATAGAGCTGAACAAGGAGATAAAGTTGTTGTCATAGGGTCTCTCTTTGGCGGGACGGGGGCATCTGGCATACCTGTCCTTGCTCAGCGGATAAAGAAAGACATCCCAAATGTTGACATGGCTACATTGATGATTCAGCCATATTTCGCACCAGAGATAGTGAGAGGTGGAGCCATCAATGCCCATCTTTTTGAATCCAAAACCAAGGCTGCTTTGAATTTCTACGAGTGTTCTGGTATTAAGAGAAGCATGAGGGCTGTATATCATATAGGCGACCCTTATCCAACAATTATTCCATATCATGAGGGAGGTGCTGAGCAGGAGAACAATGCCAACCCGGTGGAGTTCATTAGTGCCCTTGCAATTGCCCACTATTGTGGTGAAAATGTTCCAGCTGGAACATTCGGTAATGAATACATGTATGGTCTTGAGCGCGACATTGTGAGCAAGGTTGATGAGACCGGCAAACAAAACAGCTGCCGTCTGTTCGCCGATGATTTCGATCAGGCGACAAAAGAAAATGTGTTGAACTATCTCACGGCACTTGCATATGCATTGAAATATACGAGTAATGATGTTGTAGGCGATAAGCTGAAGAAAGAAACTACCTTTCTCGTCAAGCTTGGATATGAAAAAATTAAAGATGAAGTAAGGAAAAATAAACATTCAGACAACGGTAAGAACAAACTGCAAGATTTGCTCGTGTTTTTGAACGACTACGTTGAAGTCTTTAAAAGTTGGCTGTTTGAGCTTGACTACGAAGGTGATGACAACAAACATATCCAGCCAAACAGCCATCGCTTGGCATTTTTTGATTTTGACAAGGATATTTCCGACATGATAGAAAAACCGCAAAAAAAAGCCAAGGAAAGCAAACTCAGTTTGAGCAATGTCGGGAAACTTATAGGGGGGGGCTCATCTAAGGTTAATATTACCCCTCTGATGAATTCCAATCTTAGAGACCGTAAGCATCTTGACGAGGCTGGCAAGAATATGGCTACCAAAGAAGCGGAATTCGTGTTCATGGACATATTGCGTGCATCTTGTCTTGAAATCATAAACAAAAAGTAAAACAGTACTATTATGCCAAATTTTTTTAGTATAGGTGACAATATTAACGCTACGGGTCATTATGGTTTCGTTAAAAGAGAACAAATTG
This sequence comes from Prevotellaceae bacterium UBA1075, assembly GCA_002316015.1. GTDB lineage: Bacteria > Bacteroidota > Bacteroidia > Bacteroidales > Bacteroidaceae > Physcousia. The sequence continues at coordinate 51,818 of DCCS01000039.1, read as the reverse complement.
ATGGTTCGAAGATAGCCGACAAGCTTTATGAGCAAGGTGACTCCATCAACAAGATGGGAACATCTATACCTACACCATACGCACGTCTATACCTGTTTGACTCTGCCTTCAAGCAACTCAACAGCTATTATGATAGCCAAGACGAGAACTTAAAACAGGTATCGTATGAAGGTGTCATCAACAATGAGGGAAATACCGTGCCAACGGCCTATCACTTTTTGGTGAGCGAATGTCTCGACATGCTTGAGTTCATATTCAAGTATGGCGACATGGAAGATTTTCGTGTTGAGGAGTGGAATGTTGAGGCTGAATGTAACGTGCTTAAGCAGCAAGGCAATGCGGACCAGAAAGAACTTGGAGCTGCATTGCTTGATGCACATAATACACCTGCGCTCAATCAATTCTCAAAGATTTATCTGTTCAAGTGGAGGATAAGTAATGGCACGGAGATAATTCTTGGCGGAACCTCGCCTATCACTCTTGTTTATACAAGTCCCAATGTGAGAAGACGACTACAGGCCGCAGGACAGGAATTTTATGGAGGCGCAGGAAACCGTCTTTTTGACAATCATCGTCATACTCCATTGTATATGCGTTCTAAGGACTTTAGAGAGTTTATGTACACCTATTGGCTCACAGATTTATCAGGAGTAGAAAGTCTTCGCAGCACAGAAATATACAGATATATAAATAATTGCCATGTGCAGTTTGATGCGGGAATAATAGTCAATATGATAAATCCTCAGTTGAAAAATGTGAAGTCACTTTCTATAATGGGTATAGGTTCTATCACAACTTCAGGAGTCTATCTTTATTGCTCACACAATGAGTTTGACCCGTCGAAGAGCGATTATGTCATAAAGCCGACTGCTGATTTGTGGAAAAATGAGGATGTGAATGGTGAGTTGCGTATAGTTGGCACTCCGCTCGCATTGACCCCTGATGGTGTTGATAGCTATAACTATATCGACGAAGACCGAAAATGGAATAAAGCTACAGACATTATACCGGCTATGATGAACGAGGCGTTGACGGAACGCATTCTTCCGGGAACGACATTCAAGTATCCATATATAACGGCTGATGATTTTCTTGAGCCAAAAATCATAGAGGTGTCATATAATGTAAGGAAGGACAAGTTCTATACGGGTTCAAGCCAGAATGTCAAGTATATGTTGCCGTTGAAGAAAGAATTCTTCAAGTTCTTTAGAATTGAGGATATAGTCAATATGGTGAATGTGAGTTTTGATAAGGACACACAGGATGTAACCGTAACAATTGACATACCGTTGCAAAGGGGCAAGAGAATAATATTCCAAAAGTGCTATAGTGATGGTGACAAGGATGGCACAGGATGTGACAAGGTGAGATGTTTCGACAAGGAGATGTTCGACCTGGCAATTTTCCCATCCTACCGTTTGTCGCAAAATAATGCCTACAACATTATGCTTGGCACAAACAAACTTGATGCCTTGAAGTTAAAATTTTACCGTGTGCCAGATTTGAGTAAAGGCACTTCTGTTGAAGGGGTCACCGATGTCGTGCGCATTTCAGACAATGGCTTTCAGACCCGCCATTTGCATATAGATGGTGATTTCGATTTTATGGAGCTTACCGTTCCTGATGGAGATGACACTTGCAGCACACTTGTAATACCCAAATTCAAGCAATGTCCAGTAGCCACATCTGATTTTACCTTCTGTGTGGACTTCGGAACAACCAACACTCAAGTGTCATATGTGAGTAGGATGCTGGGTGATGCTGGTGCTGTTACAGTTAATCAGATACTGCCATTTGGCTTTGCGCGCTCGGAATCTCAGGATAAAGACGATAGCCAGATCATGATACTAAATGATGATAGTGGAGCAGGATATTTCGTTAAATATCCAACTTTCCTTCAGCGTGAGTTTGTACCAGTTGAGTTAGGCGACAAAGATGGCATACATTATCCGATGCGTACAACGACTTGGGAGAAAATTCAACAAACTGGAACCTTGAGTTGCTTTGGCTCCGTGAATATCGGTTTCAATTACGATAATGAGCTTATAAGGGAAGGAAGCTCGCAAGGAGTGTACCGTACGAACATCAAGTGGGCAAAGAACGACCCGCTCGCACCTGCCAGACTAAGGGAGTATTTCAAAGAACTGCTTTGGATGATGAAAGGCAAGTCGGCTCTCAATGGTGGTGGCGGTGATTTAAAGGTGGTCGCTACCTATCCGCTGTCCATGAGTGTGCCGGAAGTTCAGGCTTTCAAGAGTGCCTGGAAGGACGCTGCACGTTGGCTTAACATCAATGAAGAGAACATAAAGTTTGAGATTGAAAGTGTGGCTCCTTACTATTCGTTCCTATCAGACTTGCGGTTCGGCCAGCCATATATGAATCTGGATATCGGTGGCGGAACCACCGACATTCTTCATGTTAATCCCAAGCCGGGCGGCAAGGATGCTTCGGCTGTGTTCTCCGCATTGTTTGCTGCCAACGATATCTGGGGAGATGGAGTGAATGAAGCCAATAACAAATTGCAGAATGGTTTCATCAATTTCTACATGCAGTCTGATGTATATAAGACTCTGACAGACACAAAGAAGGTCGAATTGAAGGCTGTGCTGGACAAGGTGGGCTTGTCGTCGTCCGACTTTATCAGCTATCTTTTCACGCATGATAAAGATGCTACAGATCCACTGAATTTCTCCCTGGCAATCACTTCTTCTTCAGAGATGATGCGTGTTGTTATTGCCCATTTTGCAAGCTTGATGTATTATACGGCAGTGATACTCGACCTTGCAGAGCTGAAGATACCAAAGATGATAACCTTCACAGGTATGGGCAGTAAGTACATCAAGCTTATAACGGATGATGAGGATACATTAAGCCTTATTGTGAGCCGCATTTTCACATATTATGGCAAACTTGTTGAAAATGCCGATTTGACAGGAGCTAATATTCGGATAAGGTTCTCTCCCGAGCCAAAATTGGTGACTGCTCAAGGAGGGCTGATAATGGATAGTCGTCCATTGAGAGATCATTTAATACCGGACAATTGTCTATGCCATGGTTATAAGGATGAGGAATACGGCACGACGGTCACGTATGGTCAAATGTCTTCGATGAAGAGTGCTGTTCTCGACTCGTTTAACAACTTCTGTGGCCTGTTTGCTGAGGATGGTATGGTGCAGGCTCTGTCGAGGTTGGGGCTTGATATAACTACTGATTTTGTCAGAACGATGAAAGAATATGCGGAAAGCAGTTTCGACATAGTACTCAATGACAATAGTGATGAGCAGAAGGCACAAATCGCTATTGGCGATCCTATGTTCTTCTGGCCGTTGAAAGACACTTTGTATCAGATGACAAAAGTATGTGCCCGGAAAGTGTTGAACAACAAGCAAAAAGCACATCAATGAAGAGACAAGTCTTAATATGCGTGATATTTCTGGCACTTGGATTATTCCACGTGTCAGAGAGTGTTGCAACTAATGGCAACTCAATGGATTCCATGCAGGATGCTAAAATTAATGAAATACAGTCTCGTATTGAAAAGCAAGAAGACCTTATACGGGAACAAAATAGACGAATCAATGAATTGTCGTCTCAGAATGTTTCTGGTGTTCCAGGGCGGCTATTAGCTCTCACGCTTGTTAATACGCTTATTAATACGATAGCCTTGTGCTTCTTCGTATCAAAATCAAGAAAAGGAAATAAAGATAAGAAAAGTAAGAAAGAAGAATCGGGTCCCAAAAACGATGACACAGTACCAATTAGTGATGAACCTACTAAAGTCAGCAAAGGCACACATTCAAGTAGTAATAATGTGCCAGCAGGAAAACCCGCTCAATCTGAGACAGGTCGCGAAGAGGGCAACTCTCGCAATGTTGGTGTAATGAGGCGCAAGAACGATCCGTCCGGCAATATGCCAGGTGAGAGGGCGGGAGAAAGACGGAAAGCCAAACAGCATCGGTTTGCCAATTTTATGATTGACGATGGTGAAATATCAACGCTTGAACGTACTATTTCAAATGACAGCAGTGACAAGCTGTTTGCCATTGATTATGAGGAAGGCTCGACATTTGCTACATACACTATCAATCAAGGATGTAAGGCGGCAATCTTGTCCGACATTCAGACATTTCAAAATTATGTCAAAAAGTTCAATGTCACAGGAAATCCCACGGATATTGTTGTAAAGAAGGTGGGGCACCTTAATAAAGTTGGGAATCGATGGATTGTGAAAGACAGGTTGGAGGTTGAATTTAAATAATGTTATTGCTATGGACACAAATAATATGGAATATCAGCAAGCCTTGATGGAATTATATGCTGCAATATTGAAAGTTCTGCGTCTTTCAGAGTCAAATATTATAACTGATAGAGATGTGCATGATGAGATGCTTGCCAAAATGCTTGCTCTTGTAAACTCATGCAGCTATAAACGTTCGTCAGGCGCAAATTGTTCAGCTGCAAATGTCGCCATACAGCAACAAGCAAAAGTGTCGATACCTTGTGAACAGCAAACAGAACATGTGGCATATCAAACTGAACACTCTAAGCAGGTTATAGGTAAACGTTATGCAACTATGGCAGAAGAAGACGACAATGAGTATTTCTTCCGTAGGGTGAAGGACCGAGTTGAAGACGGGGACACCAACCGATATTTTGTACTAACCATTTTTGATGATGGAACAGGAACGTTTGAAATGACAGATGACATCGTCGGTGAGAAACTTCAAACACTGCTTGACAACAAAAATAGTTTGATGGCTTCTGGGGTTGTAAAAACATTTGGAACAATAAGTTCTACTTGCTCGATTGTTACAAGAACTGTGGGCGAAGTGGAAAAAAGTGGAAAGTCTTGGCATATTGTTAAACCATTGATGATTGAATTCAAATGAAGAAATTCTTGATATTCGCAGCCATTGCTGGCTTTATTCTATATTTGCTTATAAGTCCGGGCGGAGGTGGCACTTCTATCAAAGACTATCAAAGTAGTATAAAGAGCGCATCGGGCAATGTGGTAGAACTTGTGTCAGGACTGCATGTCAGACTTATCGGAGTGGAGCCAAATCGCACTGATGTGGAAATGTTTGTAAAAAATGGGTTTCTTGGTAAGAGTGTTACGCTGATACCTGATACAAAAGGCGACCAGGAGATAACCGATCCAAATGGCACTGTCGGTGCATACGTCATATTGAATGGCACACGTGAATGCCTCAACCATCTTGTGGTAATTCAATATCCGCATACTTATCGTGCAATGGAACTCTCCGATAGCGCAGGATGGCTGAAGGACAAGGTTGCTCCGACACCGAAGCCCGACCTTGCCTTGTATATGAAACAACGTACATTCCTCATAGAAGTGAAAACTGATAAGGGGTCAAGCATTGGAACAGGTTTCTTCATCAACGACCAAGGGCTTGCCATTACCAACTGGCATGTGCTGGCTGAAGGTGAAGAGACAAACTCCACAGCATATCTGTACAAGGAAAATCCCGATGACAGCAAGATTTATACGGATAAAAAGCGGCGAATTAAGAATGTGCTTTGGTCTGAAGATACAAATGGAATGGATATATCTATATTTTCTGTAGAACTTGAACAAGGAGAGTCTGTACCTTATTTTGACCTTGCACCGCAACGTGCTGCAGTCGGCATTGATTGTGCAACATTTGGTAATCCGTTGGGGTTCACTGCGTCTTATTCAGCTGGACATATCAGTGCTTTCCGTGAGCAGGAACGTCCCAACAGAAAGGTGATGATGATGCAGTATGAAATGTCAACAAACGGAGGCAATAGCGGAGGCCCGGTCTGTGATAAATTTGGCCAGATCATTGCCGTACATGAACAGGGCGTGAGAGCTGCTCAAGGTTTGAACTTTGGTATTGATATTCTACAAATCCGGGAGATTCTTAATGGGTTGGAGTTTAATTATGGCGGTAGATAAAACCCTTGACAAGTATCTTGCCAACATAATATTCACAAATGCATGCGTTGGATTTGGATACAGTTCGGGAACAAAGAGGTTTCAGCTTAAAGTTGCTGGTATCACCGAGCGCATATTTGAGAATATGGCAGACAGAGCTTCTGCAATAGGGAGAAGACTCACAGAGGAATCTGTTAATTTACTTTTGCAGTGGACGCAAAAGGACGCTTTGTGTTATGACGAGATTCTATCTCCATTACCTGTATTCTTGCTGCTCAATGGCGAGTCTGTACGCATTAAATTCGAGTATCAAGGAAATGCATACTTTGCCGACTTGATGAAAATGACGGAATCGGAGTTCCTCATTCTACAAACAGACCTTGTAGGTCTGAAAGAGCAACGTGCTATGCAGATATACCCCGATGGCAATATAGGAAACGGGGAGCCAGTCTATGTTCCTTCATGTGGAAATGTGATGGCTCTGCAATCGTGGATATTAAAACCTTTAGACTATCATTGTTATGCTGACTGGCATTTTATGCAAGATTTGTGGCGGCATGAAATCACAGACAACCTTTGGCATACATATAACGCATTGACAGATTTCGTTAGTACGCGTGTCTCTTGGGAAAACTTTTTGAAAATCATGGCTAAATTCAACGAAAACGGTCTATCTACATTTGTCTTTAGAATGATGTTGAATTCCTTATAAAGATAAAAACTCATGGACAGTATAGAGGAACGAGAAAAATGGCTCAATTTGCATTTTTTTATAAAACCAGAGATTGTACAATGCTTGGGCAACTTGAATGTCGAAAAGAGAAAAGACTTTGTAGGATTGAGTTATAACAATCAAAAAGTGCTGCTTCCTACAATTTTTGATGGCATTACACTCGTCAACTCTACCATGGCATGTGTAAGTTTTGAGGGTAAATATGGTTTCTATGATGTGTATTTAGAAAAATGGATAATAGAGCCACTTTGCGATTCTTATTCTGTGAATGAATTTTATAAGTCTATTGAAATAGTAGAAGCCAATAAACATGGACTCATAGACATTGAAGAGCGTCGTTTGTTAGTTAGCCCGCACTACGATGAAATTTCTGCGAATTCAGGATGCCGCTATATCTGGGTCAAGAAAGATGGGTTTTATCATTATGTCAAACGCTCTACAGGAGAGAAAATAAATATGCCTGGAGCAGAGGAGGCTTATGATTCAAACACGGATGGAAATGTTATGTTTATAAAAAAAAACGGCATCGTTGAGTGTGTTGATGAAAATGGCCACTTGGCAACGTCAATATTTAGAAGAATTATGAAAAGAGGTCATGGCAGATTAAAACTATCCAACTCCAAAGAGAATAGTTTTATTGTTATTGATATCTATGGCAGAATTTTAAAACAAAAATATGATTAACGCACTAATTCACACCGCAGTCCGCATCCTCATTGGGTGGCTGCTTATAGACAGAGTACCTGCATGGCTCAGTATCCATGGCATCGTGGCAACAATTGTGAAAGTCATAGGAGTACTGATTATAATCAGTGCCCTTTTGGACTGGGTATAAATGCCATCTATACTCAAGGCTTGTAGCTGGACACGCAAGGTGCACGAAAATATTCTGGGAGCAGCAAAGATGGAGGTAATTGACGCATGCCTTAACAGAGATGAAAGCTCATTCAGAGATCCATTTCCTCTGCCCCAATGTCAATAGGGCACGGAAAATTCACCCCAAAAAGTCTTTTTCTACATTGGGATATACTGCTTCATAGAAACGATGTTGCAAAACTTGCAGCACATACAGGGCATATCATAGAATATACGATGGAATAGAAATCATATTGAATTTTTCATGGCAAGAAGAACCAACACAGGGATACCTGGCCTTTCGTTCTCGCTGAAGAGGGCATTGGGCATCACGCAAGTCAAACAGAAAATAGCACGCGCCACCGGGGTGCCTACTACCAAGGCGGGCATCGAGCGCAAGATAGGAAAGACTATTCTCAACCTTATCTTCGGCAAGAGATGATGAATACACAACAAGACATGCTGGACTTCAACCTCCAGCGGTTTCTGGAGGCACAGGACGCGTATGGCTCATACGACCAGGCTGTGCGCGAACTGGAAGAGGGATGCAAGCGCAGCCATTGGATATGGTATGTGTTCCCACAATTGAAGGGGCTGGGATTCAGTTATAATTCCCTGTTCTATGGCATATCATGCCGACAGGAGGCAGAGGCTTTCCTTGCCAACAAAACGCTGGAAGAGAGGCTTAGGACGGTGTGCCGCCTTATCCTCAAGCAAGCGGAGTCCGGGAAAGGCATGCGGGAGGTGCTGGGTAGCACAGATGCCATGAAGGTACGCTCCAGCCTGACTCTCTTTGATGCCATCATGCCTGGTGACCAGTATGGCGAATGCATTGACAAATGCTATGGCGGGAAGAGGGATGGCAGGACACTGGCCATGCTGGCTGACCGCCCCGTCCAACCCTGGCTGACCGCCCCGTCCAACCTGGCAGACATTCTCTGACAAGCACAAAAGGAAAGCCGTGCGGCACCTCGCTATGGAGGATGCGCACGGCTTTCTTGTCATTGGCCCCGTTTTCTTCTGTTTTCGCGCGCCACAGGCAATCCGCCCAAAGGTAGGCAAAAGTGCCACAGGACGGCTGCAAACACGGAAAAGAGGGGGTGTGGCTACAGTTTGTCAGTCTGCCAGTTTTGCCTTGATGAACTCGCGGTTCAGGCGGGCGATATTGGAGATGCTCTCGCACTTGGGACACACGGCCTCGCAGGCACGGGTGTTGGTGCAGTTGCCAAAGCCCAGCTCGTCCATCTTGGCCACCATGTCCTTGGCGCGCTTGGCGGCCTCCACCTGTCCCTGGGGCAGGAGTGCGAACTGGCTCACCTTGGCCGAGACAAAGAGCATGGCAGAGCCATTTTTGCAGGCTGCCACACAGGCGCCGCAACCGATGCAGGTGGCACAGTCCATGGCCTCGTCGGCCGCTTCCTTGGAGATGAGGATGGCATTGGCGTCCTGGGCCTGTCCGGTGCGGACAGAGGTGTAGCCACCGGCCTGCATGATCTTGTCGAAGGCATCGCGGTCAACCATGCAGTCCTTGATGACAGGGAAGCCTGCGCTGCGCCAGGGCTCCACCGTAATCACATCTCCATCCTTGAAGCGGCGCATGTAGAGCTGGCATGTGGTGGCTCCGCGCTCGGTCTTGCCATGGGGCGTGCCGTTGATGTAGAGCGAGCACATGCCGCAGATGCCCTCGCGGCAGTCGTGGTCAAACACAAAGGGTTCCTTGCCCTCGTTGATGAGTTCCTCGTTGAGAATGTCGAGCATCTCCAGGAAGGAAGTGTCATCGGGGATGTCCTTCATCACATGCGTATCGAAATGACCCTTGTCCTTGGGGCCGTTCTGTTTCCAATACTTGACGGTAAATGATATATTCTTTGCCATTTCTTTTGAGGTTTTGAGGCTTTGAGGTTTTGAGGTTTTAAGGTTTAGCCTATTGACACGAGCACTTGTGGATTAACGAAGACAGCATCTTGCTAACCTCATCATTCAGACCATCAACCTTTGCATAATCCTCGTCACAGACAAAGGATTGCTGCCTGGGGATGAACATCTGCATGTCCTGTCCATTGGAAAAGCCCATTGCCATGTACTGGAAATGCAGCACCTGGGCATTGCCTGGGCATCCATATCCCTCGGCTATGTTGGAGGGAACGGACACCGCTGCCCTTCTCGTCTGACTGACGGGACCTAACAATTCCCCCATCGGAAAAGACTTTGTTATCCTATACATCTCCTCCGTAAGGCGCATGGGCTTTCTCCGTACCTCAAGATTCTTGTGTAGTCCCATCATGGCACTGCGTCTTTAGGCCTGGCAACCTTATAACCTTACAACCCTAAAACCCATTATTTAATTCTTATAGTTGCGCTGCTGAACCTTGATTATCTCGTAATGCAGAGGCTCCTTGATGAGTTCGGGCGCCTTCTCGTCCTGCCCCTGGTACTCCCAGCAGCCCACGTAGAAGAAGTTCTTGTCGTCACGCTTTGCCTCGCCTTCCTCGGTCTGGTACTCCTCGCGGAAGTGTCCGCCGCAGGACTCGTCGCGATGCAGCGCGTCATAAGCGATGAGCTCACCCATGATGATGAAGTCGCGCAAGTGGATGGCCTTGTCCAGCTCCACGTTCAATCCCTCCTTGGCGCCGGGAATGAACAGGTTGGTGTTGAACTCCTTTCGGATGTCGCTGAGCAGTTTGAGGCCTTCCTCCAGCCCGGCTTTGGTGCGGCTCATGCCCACATGCTCCCACATGATGTGTCCCAGTTCCTTGTGGATGGAGTCCACCGAGCGCTTTCCCTTGATGTTCATCAGGCGGTCAATCTCGGCCTCGACACCCTTCTCGGCCTCGGCAAACTCGGGCATGTCGGTGGAGAGGCGTGGCCAGATGCTCTGGTCGGCCAGATAATTCTGTATGGTATAAGGCAGCACAAAGTAACCGTCGGCCAGCCCTTGCATCAGGGCACTTGCTCCCAGGCGGTTGGCTCCATGGTCGGAGAAGTTGCACTCGCCGATGGCAAAGAGCCCGGGAATGGATGTCTGCAACTCGTAGTCCACCCAGATACCGCCCATGGTATAGTGGATGGCAGGGAAAATCATCATGGGATAGTAGTAATCCACGCCGTTCACGGTGCATGCCTTCTCACCGGGGTTCACATCGGTAATCTCTTCGTACATGTCGAAGAGGTTGCCGTAACGCTGGCGGATCTCGTCGATACCCAGGCGCTGGATGCTCTCGCTGAAGTCCAGGAACACGGCCAGGCCGGTGCTGTTCACACCATAGCCCTTGTCGCAGCGCTCCTTGGCCGCGCGCGAGGCCACGTCACGGGGAACGAGGTTGCCGAACGCGGGATAACGGCGCTCAAGATAATAGTCACGGTCCTCCTCGGGAATCTCGTAGCCCTGCTTCGTTCCGGCCTGCAGCGCCTTGGCGTCCTCAAGTTTCTTGGGCACCCAGATGCGGCCGTCGTTACGCAGCGACTCTGACATCAGAGTCAACTTCGACTGCTTGTCGCCATGCACGGGTATGCAGGTGGGATGGATCTGCACGTACGAGGGATTGGCCATGTAAGCGCCTTTGCGATAGCACTGGATAGCAGCGGTGCAGTTGCATCCCATCGCGTTGGTGCTGAGGAAGTAAGTGTTGCCATAACCTCCCGTGGCTATCACAACGGCATTGGCCGAGAAACGTTCCAACTTCCCCGTAATCAAGTTCTTGGCTATAATGCCACGCGCGCGTCCGTCCACCAGTACCACGTCCTCCATCTCGTAGCGGGTGTAGAGCTTCACCTTGCCGGCATGCACCTGGCGCGAGAGCGAACTGTAAGCTCCGAGCAGCAGCTGCTGTCCCGTCTGGCCCTTGGCATAGAAGGTGCGGCTCACCTGCGCGCCGCCAAAGGATCGGTTGGCCAGCATGCCACCATACTCACGCGCAAAGGGGACACCCTGGGCCACGCACTGGTCGATGATGGCGTTGCTCACCTCGGCCAGACGATACACATTGGCCTCGCGGGCACGGTAGTCACCCCCCTTCACGGTGTCGTAGAACAGGCGGTACACCGAGTCGCCGTCGTTCTGGTAGTTCTTGGCGGCATTGATACCGCCCTGGGCTGCTATGGAGTGGGCGCGGCGTGGCGAGTCCTGGATGCAGAAATTATACACATTGAAGCCCATCTCGCCCAGTGAGGCGGCCGCGCTGGCTCCCGCAAGACCCGTGCCTACCACGATGACGTCCAGCTTCAGCTTGTTCTTGGGGTTCACCAAGCGCTGATGAGCCTTGTAGTTAGTCCATTTCTCCGCTACAAGACCCTCAGGGATTTTTGAATCTATTGTCTTTGCCATAACTCTTTCTGTTTGTTTGTTAGGATTGTTCATGGTTCCACATTACTGGGCGCATCCACCACAACGGGCCTCACGGCCGCACTGGTTGGGGCACTCGCCACACTTGCCCTGGCACTTGTCCTGGCACCCGGCGGGCTTGCCCTCACCCCGGGGACAACCGCCCTTCATGGGACAGGCTGTCTCGGTGCGGGCACCCTGGCCGCACACCTCCTGACAGTCGGCGGGACGGTAGCCACAAGAGAAGGCCACGGCCACGGCCGCAAACATCAGCACGATGATGGTGTTATAGACACAGCCTATGGCTCTCCAGCGGCAGAACCACACCTTGCCGTTCCAGCCAAGAGTCTGCATGGCGCTCCAGAAACCATGGTTCAGGTGAAGCCACAGGGCTGCGAGCCACACCAGGTAGGCCACCGTGTAGCAGGGGCAGGAGAAAGTCCTGGCGATGAAGGCAACGCCGTCCGAGGGCGCGATGGCGCCCTCGGCGCCAGTGAGTTCAGCCCACATCATGTTGTACCAGAAATTGTAGAGGTGCAGGGCCATGCCCAGGATGACGATGATGCCCAGCACCAGCATGTTCTGGCTTGCCCATTCCACCTTTTCGGGCTTGTGGGTGACCTCGTAGCGGTTGTTGCCGCGTGCCTTGCGGTTCTGCAGGGTGAGCCAGATGGCATAGATGAAGTGCAGGGCCACCAGGGCAGCCAGGCCCAGGGTAGCCACCACGGCATACCAGTTGGCCCCGAGGAACTCACAGATCATGTTGTAACCTCTGGCACTGAAGAGAGCCACCACATTCATCGACGCGTGGAACGTCAAGAACAGGATGAGGGCAATGCCGGTCACGGACATTACCACCTTCCTGCCGATGGATGATTTAATTAACCACATAAATTAACTGAATTTGATTATAGAATTTTGTTGTCTCGCTCGCGTACATACCTATAAATGGGTACTCAATATCGGAACAAATTTATGCCAAATTTGTGATTTGGCCAAGATTTGCCCGCAAATGTTGGCAGAAAACCTTATTTTTGCGACCCGAACAAACGCATCGCGCAAGGCGAGGAGAACAGACCAAGATGGAATTGAGATATGACGTGGTGGTGGTGGGAGGCGGCCACGCGGGCTGCGAGGCGGCCTGCGCAAGTGCCCGCATGGGAGCCAGCACCTGTCTGGTGACCATGGACATGAACAAGATCGCGCAGATGAGCTGCAACCCCGCCGTGGGCGGTATCGCCAAGGGGCAGATTGTCCGCGAGGTGGACGCGCTGGGCGGGCACACCGGCGAGGTGGCCGACCGCACCGCCATACAGTTCCGCATGCTCAACCGGAGCAAGGGCCCGGCCATGTGGAGTCCCCGCGCCCAGTGCGACAGGGGCAAGTACATCTGGGCATGGAGGGAGGTGCTGGACCACACCGGCAACCTGGGCGTGTGGCAGGACCAGGTGCGCGAACTGCTCGTGAGCGATGGCCGTGTGACAGGAGTTTCCACCTACCTGGGCGTGGAGATACGCGCCCGTTGCGTCATCATCACGACGGGCACGTTTCTCAACGGCCTCATGCACATCGGCAGGGTCAAGTGGCCTGGCGGACGCTGCGCGGAGCCTCCCAGCCTGCACCTCACCGAGAGCATCACCAGGCACGGCATCACCACCGGAAGGATGAAGACGGGCACACCCGTGAGGATAGACGGGCGCAGCGTGCACTTCGACGAGATGCAGCGCCAGGACGGCGAGGACGACTTCCACAAGTTCTCCTTCATGGGCGAGCGGAGACCCATGGAACAGTTGCCCTGCTGGATTACCTACACCAACGAGCGGGTACACGACCGGCTCAAGGCATCCCTGCCCGACTCCCCGCTGTTCAACGGGCAAATAAAAAGCATTGGTCCGCGCTACTGCCCAAGCATCGAGACCAAGCTGGTCACCTTTGCCGACAAGACGGAGCACATGCTCTTCCTGGAGCCAGAGGGCAGCGACACCAACGAGTACTACCTGAACGGATTCAGTAGCAGCCTGCCCATTGACGCGCAGGTGGAGGCTCTGCGCCTGGTGCCCGCCTTCCGAGACTTGCAGATTTACCGTCCCGGATATGCCATCGAATACGATTATTTCGACCCCACACAGTTGCGGCACTCACTGGAGTCAAAGGTCATTGACGGCCTGTTCATGGCAGGGCAGGTCAATGGTACCACAGGTTATGAGGAAGCCGCAGGGCAGGGACTGGTGGCAGGCATGAACGCGGCGTTGAAATGCGGAGGTTCCGAACCATTTGTCATGAAGCGCGACGAGTCCTACATAGGCGTGCTCATCGACGACCTGGTGACCAAAGGGGTGGACGAGCCGTACCGCATGTTCACCAGCCGCGCCGAGTACCGCATCCTGCTGAGGCAGGACGATGCCGACGCTCGCCTCACCGAGCGAAGCCACCGGGCGGGTCTGGCCACCACCGGGCGTCTACAGCACTGGCTATGCAAGAAGGAACAGATAGAGTCACTCATCATCTTCTGCAAGGACTACTCAGTGAAGCCGAACCACATCAACAGTGGACTGGAGGCACTTGGATGCGAGCCCCTGCAGCGCGGGTGCAAACTCTACGACCTGCTGTCACGCCCCATGCTTACCTTCGCCAACCTCTCCCCGCTGATTCCCGCACTACACGAGAGACTGGCAAGCATCACCGACCGCAGGGAAGAAATAGCCGAAGCGGCAGAGGTGAGGGTGAAATACGCCGGATACATCATGCGGGAGCGTCAGAACGCCGACAAGATCCAACGCCTGGAGAACATACGCATCAGGGGGAAGTTTGACTACCACACCCTGCACTCGCTCTCTACCGAGGCACGCCAGAAACTCGCGCGCGTCGACCCCGAAACCCTGGCACAGGCAAGCCGCATACCGGGTGTGAGCCCCAGCGACATCAGCGTGCTGTTGGTACTGATGAACCGCTGAGTTCCACGTGAAACAAAGATACAACACTTTAACAACAAGTTGCTGACAATGAACAACAAGACTTTACTGAAGAACCTACGCAACGTGCCTGACTTCCCCATACCGGGAATCCAGTTCAAGGACGTGAGCACGCTGTTCAAGAGTGCCAAGTGCATGCGCATCATGGTCAACGAGCTGAACGACCTCTACAAAGACAAGGGCATCACCAAGGTGGTGGGCATCGAGAGCCGGGGCTTTGTGCTCGGAGCCGCGCTTGCCGTCAAACTGAACGCAGGATTCGTCATGTGCCGCAAGACCGGCAAACTGCCCGCCGACACGCTCCAGGAATCATACATGAAGGAGTACGGCAAGGACACCATCGAGATTCACAAGGACGCCATCACCGAGAAGGATGTGGTGCTCCTGCATGACGACCTCCTGGCCACAGGCGGAAGCATGAAGGCGGCCTACAACCTGGTGCAGAAGTTCCACCCGCAGAACACCTACATCAACTTCATCATCGAACTCACGGGCGAGGGGCTCAACGGAAGAGCCGTATTTGACGACTCCGTGGAGATGACCGCACTCATCAAAATCTGACCATAAACCCGTGCGCGATGGTGGCCACAAAGGCAAGGGACACCCCCGCGCATGCCGCGAAGCACACGAAAACACTGCAAAAGCGCAATCACATGGAGGGAAAGAAGAACCTGCAGGAGTACCTGCGCGGCATCGTGCTCAACCTGCCCGAACGCCCCGGCTGTTACCAGTATCTCGACGACACGGGCACCATCATCTATGTGGGCAAGGCCAAGAACCTCAAGAGGCGCGTCTATTCCTATTTCTCAAAGGAGCACCAGAACCGCAAGACAGCCATCCTGGTGAGCAAGATACGCGACATACGCTACATCGTGGTCAACACCGAGGAGGACGCCTTGCTGCTGGAGAACAACCTCATCAAGCAGTGGAACCCGCGCTACAACATCCTGCTCAAGGACGGGAAGACCTATCCCAGCATCGTGGTGACGCACGAGTACTTCCCCCGCATCTTCCAGACGCGCATCATCGACCGCCGCCACGGCACGTATTATGGCCCCTACAGCCACATTCCCACCATGAACGCACTGCTCGAGCTCATACGCAACCTCTACCCCCTGCGCCACTGCCACGAGTGCATCACACAGGAGAGCATCGAGAGAAAGAAGCACAAGGCGTGCCTCGAATACCACATCAAGAACTGCAAGGCTCCCTGTGTGGGACTGCAGAGCCATGACGACTACATGAGGGACATCGCCGAGGCCGAGGAGATACTCAAGGGAAACACGGCACAGGTCGAGCACCAGCTCATGGAGCAGATGCAGGCCCTCGCCGCCGAGATGCGCTTCGAGGAGGCCGAACAGGTGAAGCGCAAGTACCTGCTGCTGGACAACTACCGCAGCCGAAGCGAGGTGGTGAGCCGCACCATACACAACGTGGATGTGTTCAACATCGAAAACCACGAGCGCGCGGCCTACATCAACTACCTGCACGTCACAAACGGCAGCATCAACCAAGCCTTCACCTTTGAGTACACAAAGCGTCTCGATGAGACCGGGGAGGACCTGCTGGTTGCAGGAATAGTGGAGATGAGGCAGCGTTACGGCAGTGAGAGCAAGGAGGTTATAGTACCGTTCCCCGTGGAACTTCCGCTGGAGGGTGTCACCGTTACCGTCCCACAGAAGGGCGAGAAGCGAAAACTCGTAGAACTGAGCAAACTGAACGTCCTCCAGTACAAGGCCGACCGCATCAAGCAGGCCGACAAACTGAACCCCGAGCAAAAGCTGACACGCATGCTCAAGGAACTCCAGGAGCTCCTGGGAATGTCACGCATGCCCGCCCACATCGAGTGCTTCGACAACTCGAACATCAGCGGACAGGACGCCGTGGCCGCCTGCGTGGTGTTCCGCATGGGAAAGCCCAGCAAGCAGGAATACCGCAAGTACAACATACGCACGGTCACAGGCCCCGACGACTATGCCAGCATGCAGGAGGTGGTGCGACGCCGCTACACCCGGATGAAGGAGGAAGGGACTCCCCTGCCCGACCTCATCATCACCGATGGAGGGCGGGGGCAGATGGAGGCGGTGAGGCAAGTGGTGGAGGACGAACTGCACCTGGACATCGCCATCGGCGGACTGGCCAAGGACGACCGCCACCGCACCCACGAACTGCTGTTCGGCTTCCCACCGCGCACCATTGGCTGCAAGCCCGACTCCCCGCTCTTCCGCCTGCTCACGCGCATCCAGGACGAGGTGCACCGCTTCGCCATCACATTCCACCGCAACAAGCGCAGCAAGCACCAGATTGCCAGCGAGATAGACTCCATCAAGGGTATTGGGCCCAAGAGCAAGGAACTGTTGCTCAAGGCTTTCCACAGCGTCAAGCGCATGCGTGAAGCCTCCCAGGAGGCACTCGCGGATGTGGTGGGACAGCAGAAGGCTACGATCCTGCACGCACACTTCCACCCCACATCCGCTCCCGAAGAAGCCCCCGTTTGACCCCCTCAGGAAGCCCGCACGCCCGCCACTCCAGGCAGGTGTCACACACGGGGCGTTTCACGCCGCAGAAAGCGCGCAAATGGCAAAAACCAGGCAGCGGCCCGCCCTACAGGGACAATGCACACGGAAAAGCGGGCGGGACTATGCAAAAGCGTTGCTGTCCCTGTGTCCCCATCGCTTTACAGGCGTAAAGAATTTGGCTCTAAAAGGCATTTCGTGATGCCAACTGTCCTCCCGGGACCGCTTCCCTGTACCATATGTCTTACGGCTTTCAGCCAAGCGCAGCCACTCCCCCAAGCCAGCAGCAGAACAAAGGCAGTGCGCCGCGTTGGCGGATG
>DCCS01000039.1:0-34111 GCA_002316015.1 Prevotellaceae bacterium UBA1075 | reverse complement strand
GCGTTGGCGGATGCAGCGCGGTGCGTTGGCGGATGCAGCGCGGTGCGTTGGCAAGAGTACGGGAAGAACCAGGAAGCCGGGCCGCAGCCCCCCCTTGCAGGAAAGGCATCACGCGAGCAGAAACGCCAGCAGGCAACAGGAGCCAAACAAGGCCAGAGCGCATGCTCCCCCACCCCCCGAGAAGGTGGGAAAAGGACACCCAAATCCCAAAAGGAGTTAAAAGACCTGGGAAAGCGGCGGGATTATAGATAAATGGCGTAACTTTGCGGGAAAGGACAGACTGGGAATGAGAGCCGTGATACAGAGGGTGAGCCACGCCAGCGTGACCGTCGGCGGGGTCGAGAAGAGCCGCATCGGACAGGGGTTACTGGTGCTCCTGGGCATCGAGGAGGCCGACACCGTGGAGGACAAGGAGTGGCTCGCACGCAAAATCCTCTCCCTGCGTGTCTTTGACGATGAGCAGGGGGTGATGAACCGCAGCGTGCTGGACGTGGACGGCGAGGTGCTGGTGGTGAGCCAGTTCACGCTGATGGCCAGTTACCGCAAGGGCAACCGCCCAAGCTGGATACGCGCCGCGCGCCACGAGCACGCCGTACCGCTCTACCTGGCCTTCACGGAACGGCTTCGCGAGGGACTCCACGGTCGTGTACAGACAGGCGAGTTCGGCGCCGACATGAAGGTGGAGCTGCTCAATGACGGCCCCGTCACCATCTGCATGGACACCAAGAACAAAGAGTAAGACCTTCCCGAAAACAAGAGACAATGAAAGGGACCAACCGGGACACGCTATCCACCACACTTATATGCGCAGGCTTCTTGGGCCACGTGGCAAGCCGGTTGTGGCTGGCCAACGACACGCTCGCCTTTGCGTCCATCACCACGCTGTGGCTGGGATTGCTTGCAAGCATCAACTTCCACCAGGAAAGCCGGAGGCAACGGATGTTGCGCTACACCTGCGCCCTGGGAGCGTGCCTGTGCTGGGCACTCTGCCTGTATAACTATATCACGGAGGGGCAAGGATGACCATCAGGGAGGCGCAGGAGCGCGTGGACGAATGGATCAGGACCTACGGCGTGCGGTATTTCAATGAGCTCACCAACATGGCCGTGCTCACCGAGGAGGTGGGCGAACTGGCAAGGATCGTGGCCAGGAAGTATGGCGAGCAGTCGTTCAAGGAGGGCGAGAACACCGACCCCGCCGCAGAGATGGCCGACATCCTGTGGGCACTCATCTGCCTGGCCAACCAGACGGGCGTGGACCTCAACGAAGCGCTGGAAGCCAGTTTCCACAAGAAGACACTGAGAGACAAGGAAAGACATAAGAACAACCCCAAATTAAGAGCACAGACATGAGCGAGCAGAGCAAGTACGAACAGGCGCTCTCACAATACAGCACCACGCTCGACGACACGCAGGTGGCCGCAACAGTGAAGCGCATCATCGACGAGAAGGTACCCGCCAACGACACGCTGGACGTGAAGAAGTTCCTGATGGGGAGCGTTGAGCTCACCACGCTGAAGACCACCGACAGTGACCAGAGCGTGATGAAGTTCACCGAGCGCGTCAATGACTTTGACAATGACTATCCCCAACTGCCCCACGTGGCCACCATCTGCGTGTATCCACGCTTCGCCCAGGTGGTGAGCGAGACCCTGCAGGTGGAGGGTGTGGAGGTGGCCTGCGTGAGCGGCTCATTCCCCAGTTCGCAGGCACTCATCGAGGTGAAGGTGGCCGAGACCGCCCTCGCCCTCAAGGACGGGGCCACCGAGATAGACATGGTGATGAGCGTGGGCGCGTTCCTCGACGGGGACTACGAGACGGTGTGTGACGAGATAAGCGAACTGAAAGCCGTGTGCGGGGAACACCATCTGAAGGTCATCCTGGAGACAGGACTGCTGCCCTCGGCCTCGGCCATCAAGAAGGCCAGCCTGCTGGCCATGTACTCGGGAGCCGACTATATCAAGACCAGCACCGGCAAGGAGAAGCCGGCCGCCACGCCGGAGGCCGCCTATGTGATGTGCCAGGCCATCAAGGAGTACTACGACAAGACGGGCATACAGGTGGGCTTCAAGCCTGCGGGGGGGCTCAACACGGTTCACGACGCGCTCGTCTATTACACCATCGTGCAGGAGGTGCTGGGCGAGCAGTGGCTCACCAACCAGTGGTTCCGCCTGGGCACAAGCCGTCTGGCCAACTTGCTCCTGAGTGAGGTGACCGGCGAGGAGGTGAAATACTTCTGACCCGTGAGGCTCTGACGTTCCGCGAAGCACGCCCCGGTGTGAAGGTGGGCGTTTTTGCGCGATTCTCAGAGGGTGTTTTCTGGCTCAAACACGCTGCTGCTTAGCATTTTGTAGTACATAAAAAGTGCTTGGGTTTTCCGTCAATCTGGAGAGCGGAAGCCGCCGGGACTGCGCGAAGGGCACTTTTCGCCCCCTGGCCAGTCCATTCGCACCCCGGGGCATGACAAAATGTCAGGCGGAGGGCGGCGGGGCGGCAAGCACAGAGGGGAACCCGCCGGAGCAGAGCCAAGAGAGAAGAAAGGGAGAGCCAAGAGAGGAGAAACAGAATTTTCAACCAACAAGGAGAACAAGATGAAGAAACTGACTTGGGGGGTGCTCGCCCTCTCGGCACTGATGATGTCGGGCTGCGTGGTGGGCAGGAAGAAGTTTGAGCAATCAGAGAACGCCCGCTGGCGCGCTTACTACTCGCGCGACAGTCTGGCCGCACTGCTCAACGACAGCCGCGCCCAGTACGCCGCGCTTGACCAGCGGTGCGGCATGCTGATGGGTGACACTGCCCTGCTCAAGAAGAGCATACGCAACTACCAGGCCATGCTGGCCAACAACCAGAGCGAGAACAAGAAACTCAACTCGTCGCTTGCACAGAAGATCAAGGAACTCCAGGAGCGGGAGCAGACCATCGCGCAACTGCAAAGGGTGATTGACGAACAGCAGCGCAAGGTGAAGGAATTGCTGGCCAGCGTGAAGGACGCGCTGCTTGGATTCAGCAGCGATGACCTCACCGTGACCGAGAAGGACGGCAAGGTGTATGTGTCGCTGAGCGACAAGCTGCTCTTCGAGTCGGGCAAGGCCGTGGTCAACCAGCAGGGGCGCGAGGCTCTGGGAAAACTGGCCCAGGTGCTCAACAAGCAGACGGAGATAGATGTGTATATCGAAGGGCACACCGACAATGTCCCCATCCATACCGCTGTGTTCCAGGACAACTGGGACCTGAGTGTCATACGCGCGACCAGTGTGGTGCGCATCCTCACGGAGACCTACAGCGTCAATCCCCTGCAGATACAGCCCTGCGGACGTGGCGAGTTCAAGCCTGTGGACACCAACGAGACAGCCGAGGGACGCGCCCACAACCGCCGCACGGAGATTATCATGGCACCGAGGTTGGACAAGCTGCTGCAGCTCCTGCAGTCCAACTGACCTCTGCCCCACTCCTCCCGCCAGGGAGCCACACACGATGAAGCCTGCCGCGACACCCTCACGGCAGGCTCCGTGGTCCCATCCAGTTCACAAAGAACACCACCGAATCCCCAAAAGCCGCCCTTTCCTTTACCGAAAAAAAATAAAGCTATAACTTTGCCCTAACAAGTAAAAAAGCACGCGCTGCCGGCACGACAGGCATGCCCCGACAACATAAACACCCAAAAACTATGAGACTCAAGTATTTCCTGGCCGTCACCACCACGGGACTGTCGCTTTTCGGCATAGGCTGGCTATTAGGGCCCAACTGGTTTGTTTTTGCACTTTTCTTTTATGGATTTGTAATAAAGCCGCTCATCGACTGTTACTTCATCCGCAAGCGTAACCTCACGCATGGCAAGCCCTTGCCTTGGTATTTTCCATTCATCCAGCAGTACACCTGGGACCTCCTGTTCAAGAAGGACGATGAGGAAGACACCACAGCCAGCGAAACAAAGTAAAGGACAATAGAACAACTCCATACGGAGCAAGGCAATAGCAATCGCGCCCTTGCGTCCTCCAATAAAGCGGGCACACGAGTGTGACCCTTGTTTGCCCGTACAAGAACCCACACCGCATGGTTTTACCCACAAACGAGCACATTTCCCCATGCATCGCAATGCGCTTGAGAATAAAATGAGTAAATTTGCCAGCGAAGTCCCGCAGGGGACGCAAAGACACAGGACATGACTGAGAAATACATCAATCCACGCACCGACTTCGGCTTCAAGCGTCTCTTCGGGTCGGAGTTCAACAAGGAACTGCTCATCAGCTTCCTCAACGCACTGTTCCATGGCGAGCAGGACGTGCAGGACATCACCTATCTCAACTCCGAGCAGCTGGGTGACCGCCTTGACGCACGCCGAGCCGTGTTTGACGTGTTCTGTGAGAACCGGGCCGGGGAGAAGTTCATCGTGGAGATGCAGAACGTATATCAGGAGTTCTTCAAGGACAGAACCATCTACTACTCCACCTTTCCCATCCGCGAGCAGGCGCAGCGGGGAGGCGACTGGGACTTTCACCTGAAGCCCGTATATACCATTGGCCTGCTCAACTTCAGCTTTGCCACCGGGCTCGACGAGGCCACCCGCTGGCATCACGAGGTGAAGCTCATGGAGGTCGATACCGCCAGGGTGTTCTATGACAAGCTCACCTACATCTATGTGGAGATACCCAAGTTTGACAAGAGGGAGGACGAACTGGTGACCATGTACGACAAGTGGATGTATGTGCTCAAGAACCTCTCGGCCCTGATGAACCGCCCCGCCGCCCTGCAGGAGAGGGTGTTCACCCGCCTCTTTGAGCAGGCCGAGATAGCCAAGTTCGCCCCCGAGGAGGTGAAACTCTACGAGGACAGCATGAATGCCTATCGCGACATCGTGAACGCCATCAACACGGCACGCAAGGACAGTTTCGCCGAAGGAGAGGCCAAGGGAATGGAAGAAGGACTGGCCAAGGGACGTGCCGAGGGGCGCAAGGAAGGACGTGCCGAGGGGCGCGAGGAAGGACGAAAGGAAGGTATCAAGGAAGTCCAAAGGAAGACCGCAATGACCTTGCTGCGGATGGGGATACCCCTCCCCCACATCGCACGGGCAACTGGCATGACACTGCCAGAGATAGAGCAACTACACGGAAGGCAGAAAGCACAGGACCGCTAAAAGTCGCGGTCGGACATGAAGAGCACAAAACCATGCAGGGCCTGCACCACCTCGGGGTCGGCCTTCTCGTCAATCAGCCCGTCGGCCATCATGCTGAACTCCCTCATCGCCCACTTGGTGTAGTCCACCCCACCCTCCTGGGTGGCCAGGTTGGTCAGCATGCGTATGTCCTCCTCGGTGGCCTCCTGCCTGCGTATGAGCAGGGCCAGTCGGCGTATCTCCGCGTTTCCCGAATGCTTCAGGGCCGATATGACGGGCAGGGTTATCTTGCCCTCGCGCATGTCGTTGCCCGCCGGCTTGCCCAGCTTCTCGCTGCCACAGAAGTCCAGCAGGTCATCGCGCAACTGGAAACACGTGCCCACCAGGCTGCCCAGCTGCCTCATGCGCTCGGCCTGCTCGGCACTGCCGCCCGCCGCCATCACGCCCAAGCGGGCGCACGCGGCAAAGAGGCTGGCCGTCTTCTTGCGCACGACGCCATAGTACGACATCTCATCGATATCCTCGGCATCCTGGTTGGCCAGTTGCTGGAGTTCGCCATCGGCCAGCGTCTGACCCAGCGCAGCCACCGCCTCCACTATCTCGGCCGAGCCGCTGAGAGCCGCATGATGCAGCGAGCGGCTTAGGATGTAGTCACCCACCAGGACGGCTGTCTGGTTGTTCATCATCGCGTTGACGGAACTCTGTCCCCGCCTCTCGTCACTCTCGTCGACCACATCGTCGTGCACCAGCGAGGCCGTGTGCAGCAACTCAAGCGAGAGAGCCACGTCCATCACACGCTGGCTCACAGTCCCCACCGAGCGTGCCGAGAGCATCACCATGGTGGGGCGCACCATCTTGCCGCTGCGCTTGAGGATGTGGCTCAAGGCCGTTTGCAGCAGGGGGTTGTCCGACTCAAGGGTCTCGGCAAACTGCCTGCGGAACTCCTGCAGTTCCGTCTCCACGGGTGCTTGTATGGACTCCAGTGTACTCATCTTTCGCTTTCTTCGGGTGCAAAATTACGCAAAAACGCCCAGCGTTTCGCCTTTTTTGCTTACTTTTACACCCATTACCGCACACAAGCATGAAGAAACTCTACCTGCTCGATGCCTACGCGCTAATCTACCGAGCCTACTACGCGTTCATCAAGAATCCGCGCATGAACTCGCGCGGGGAGAACACCTCGGCCATCCTGGGCTTTGTGAACACCCTGGAGGAGGTTATCCAGAAGGAGCGGCCCACACACCTGGGCGTGGCCTTCGACCCGGCGGGCGGCACCTTCCGGCACAGAGCCTACCCCCAATATAAAGCCCAGCGCGAGGAGACACCCGAAGCCGTCCGCCTGGCCGTCCCCTTCATCAAGCAGATACTGGAGGCATACCACATCCCCTGCCTGGAGGTTCCCGACTACGAGGCCGATGATGTGATAGGCACGCTGGCGCGCCAGGCCGACCGGCTGGACGTGGAGACCTACATGATGACGCCCGACAAAGACTACGGCCAGCTGGTGACCGACCACACACGCATGTACAAGCCTGCCGTGGGCAAGGCCGAGGCGATGGTGCTGGGGCCCGCCGAGGTGTGTGCCAAGTGGGGGCTGCAGCGGCCCTCGCAGGTGATAGACCTGCTGGCGCTCATGGGCGACGCGTCCGACAACATTCCCGGTTGCCCGGGCGTGGGAGAGAAGACCGCCACCCGCCTCGTGCGGGAGTACGGCAGCGTGGAGGCGCTGCTCGCCAACACCTCCACGCTCAAGGGCGCGCTCAGGCAGAAGGTGGAGGCGAACGCCGAACAGATACGCACCAGCCGCTGGCTGGCCACCATCTGCACCACCGCGCCCATCACCCTGGACCTGGACAGCCTCGCGCTCACCGAGCCCGACACCGCACGCCTGCGGGAGATATACGAGCGCCTGGAGTTCCGCACGCTCATGCGCCGCAAGATGCAGGCTGCCGCCCCCACCCCCGGGGCGAACCCGGAAACCGGGGGAGGATACGTGCAGGGCGACATGTTCGCCTCCGCCGCGACCACCGGGGAGGCAACCGCCACACGGGGCGGCCTCCCGTCCGGCGCGACACAGGCCAGCCGCATGCTCACCTGGCGCGACACCGGGGCGCGGTACCACCTGGCCGACACGCCACAGAAACGCGCCGCGCTCGTCCGCACCCTGGCCCAGGCCACCGAGGTCAGCATCGACACCGAGACCACCGACACCGACCCCATGCGCGCCCGGCTGGTGGGCATGAGTTTCGCCGTGCACGAGGGCGAGGCCTGGTATGTGCCTGTGGGCGATGACCCCTGCGGCGTGGCGGGGGAGTTCAGGGGCATCCTGGAGAACCCCGGCACGCTGAAGGTGGGGCAGAACATGAAGTATGACCTGCAGGTGCTGCGCTCCTGCGGGGTGCGCCTGGCCGGGCGCATGTTTGACACCATGATAGCCCACTACCTGCTGCACCCTGAGATGCGGCACGGCATGGACTACCTGGCCGAGGCATACCTCAACTACCAGACCATCCACATAGAGGAGCTCATAGGCACCGGCAAGCAGCAGCGCAGCATGGCCCAGGTGCCCCCGCAGGACATCTGCCCCTACGCCGCCGAGGACGCCGACGTGACCCTGCGCCTGTACCACACCTTCGCCCCCATGCTCGAGCAGGAGGGCTGCGCGGCCCTCTTCCGTGACATCGAGATGCCGCTCATGCCCGTGCTGGCCCAGATGGAGCGCAACGGCGTGCGCATCGACACCAAGGCACTGGCAGACACCTCGGCCCTATACACCCGCCAGATGGCGCAGATGGAGCAGGAGATACACGACATGGCGGGCATGGACTTCAATGTGTCCAGTCCACGGCAGGTGGGCGAGGTGCTCTTTGACCGCCTGCACCTGTCCGGCAAGGCCAAGAAGACCAAGACGGGACAGTACGTGACCAGCGAGGAGGTGCTGGAGAGCCTGCGGCCCAAGCACCCCATCGTGGGCAAGATACTGGAGTACCGGGGACTGAAGAAACTGCTGGGCACCTACATCGACGCGCTCCCCCTGCTGGTCAATCCCGCCACCGGGCACATCCACACCTCGTTCAACCAGACGGTGACAACCACAGGACGCCTGTCGAGCAGCAACCCCAACCTGCAGAACATACCCGTGCGCGACGCGCTGGGCAAGGAGGTGCGCAGGGCGTTCATACCCGATGAGGGTGACCTCTTCTTCAGTGCCGACTACAGCCAGATAGAGCTCCGCATCATGGCGCATCTGAGCCAGGACGAGAACCTCATCAGTGCCTTCACGCACGGCGACGACATCCACGCGGCCACTGCGGCCAAGATATTCCACAAGGACATCACCGAGGTCACACCCGATGAGCGGCGCAAGGCCAAGACGGCAAACTTCGGCATCATCTACGGCATCAGCGCGTTTGGCCTGGCCGAGCGCATGGGGGTGTCGCGCCAGGAGGCCAAGAGCCTCATCGACGGCTACTTCGACACCTACCCCGGAGTGCGCCAGTACATGACACGCAGCATAGAGACGGCACGCGAGAAGGGCTACACCGAGACGCTCTGCCACCGCCGCTGCTACCTGCCCGACATCAACAGCCACAATGCCGTGGTGCGTGGCTATGCCGAGCGCAACGCCATCAACGCGCCCATCCAGGGCACCGCCGCCGACATCATCAAGCTGGCCATGATACGCATCCAGCACCGCCTGGAGGCCGAGCACCTGCGCTCCAAGATGATCCTGCAGGTGCACGACGAACTGAACTTCAGCGTCCCCCGGGACGAAAGGGAGCGCATCGAGGCGCTTGTCATCGGGGAGATGCAGCAAGCCCTTGCCCTGCGCGTCCCGCTCGTGGCGGACTCAGGCTGGGGCTCCAACTGGCTCGAGGCGCACTGACCGGCACGCGCCCCATGGGGGAAAATGCGGCGGTGACGGGTATCCGGCAGGCCGCGCGCTCCCGACACGCGCCGATGGGGCATCCAACGCAGCGCGCCGCGATGGCGATCGCAGCGCGGTGCGATGGCCAACGCAGTGCGGTGCGATTGCAATCGCACCGCACTGCCCCAAAAGCCGAGGTGGCGCCACGGGAACTGCCCGCACGCACGCCCCATGGGACAGGATGGACACACACCTTGTCACGAAATCGTCACGAACACCCCTAAAAACAGGCATGACACAGGAAAAGATGGCTAAATATCACCACATGAAGCCCCCACCACCGACGAAATCACTTAACTTTGCAGACAGACAAGCTATATCCACAGGCCAAGGAAACCTCCCCCCGAACAGTTCCCGGAAAGACCAGAGGGGAGAAGCGCAAAGGCATGCGACACGCCACAATCCCACACGCGGCAAGAGAAGAAGACAGACCCAATACTAACCTCAACAAGTTTCACATGCGAAGAAACCTTACACGATGGCTTCTGTGCACGCTCCTGGCGTGTTACGGAAGCATGGCCTGGGCACTCACCCAGGCAGGCGGATCCTATCAGATAGGCACCGCACAGGACTTGGCCGACTTTGCCGCCCTGGTCAACGGGGGCGACAAGACGGCCTCGGCCGTGCTTACGGCCGACATTGACTACACGGGCCAGACGGCCATGATAGGCACCAGTGCCCACAAGTTCAGCGGCACGCTGGACGGCCAGGGCCACACCGTGACCGTGAGCCTCACAGGCACCGGCAAGGGCACCGCCCTGGTGGGCTACCTGTCGGGCGTGGTGCGCAACCTGCATGTGTCGGGAAGCATCACCTCGGACTTCCCCCACGCGGCGGGCGTGGCCGCCTATTCCTATGGCGGCGCGATACTCAACTGCTGGTCGGACGTGAGCATCACCAGCGGTGTGTCGGGCGACGCCACCTGCGCGGGAATCGTGGGACTGGCCGACCATAGCACATCGGTAGACCGGTGTGTGTTCAGCGGGAAGATCAGCGGAAAGGCTGCCACCAACTGCGCCGGCATCGTGGGATGGGCCAACAACCCCACGCACATCAGCAACTGCCTGGCCATCGGCGAGATGGACATCGTGATGAACACGGGGTCGAGTGCCATCGCGCGCAACTCGGCAGCCAAGGCCACCCTCACCAACTGCTACGCGCTGGAGGGATTCAAGGGCACAGTGGACGGTGGTGTCACCCTGCTCTCGGCACAGCAGATGGCGGATGGCGAGGCAGCCTTCCGCCTGGGCATGGGGCAGAAGCTGGGCACCGACCAGGTGCCCCAGCCCCTGAGCGCGGATGTGGTGTATGCCACAGCACCCTCGTGCAGCGGCCAGGGAGCCACAGCCTTCACCAACGTGAAGGGCGAGGCGCAGATGCCCGCGCACACCTTCGACGGCTACAGGTGCAGCGAGTGCGGCGCCATCAACCAGGAGTTCCTGGCTCCCGTGGGCGGAGTGTATGAGGTGGCCACGGCCGAGCAACTGGCCTGGGTGGCCGACATGGTGGCCTCGGGGCACATGACGATGAACGTGCGGCTGGCTGCCGACATCGACCTGAAGGACTACGCGGAGTGGCCCATGATAGGCAGCGACAAGTACCCCTACCGGGGACACTTCGACGGACAGCACCACAGGATAAGCCACCTGGTAATCAACAGTCCCAAGGCCGCGGGCGTGGGACTCTTCGGCACCATATCGGGAGGGGCGCGCGTGGAGAACCTCACGCTGGACGAGACCTGCTCACTGCTGGGACTGCAGCACGTGGGACTCATAGGACACTCGCAGGGCGCCACCTTCATCACCCTGAGCGGACTGGGCAACCAGGGCAGCGTGGCAGCCACACCCACCTCGCAGGGCGGTTCGGGCGACGCCGGAGTGGGCGGCATCATAGGCAACAGCCCGCACGGATGCCTGGGCAGGATAAGCAACTGCTGGTTCACGGGAAAGATTGCCTCGGGCACCTCATGCGCCTTCATCTCGGGCTGGACGGGCAGCAACCAGTTCACGCTGGAGGGCTGCTGGGGCATCGCCGACACACATGCCGGCGTGAACGAGGCCACCAGCCTGGCGCGCGCGGGGGCATCCGGCTCGGCCGTGACGCTGGTCAGCTGCGCCACCAACTACGGCAAGCAAGGCACCCTGGTGACCAGCGGGGCCGCAGCAAGCGGCGAACTGTGCTACATCATCAACGGCAAGAGCACCAACGCGCCCGCCTGGCGACAGACCCTGGGCACCGACCCCATACCCTCGCTCACCAGCAAGGACATCGTGTATATGGTGGGCACCAGGAACTGCGACGGCACCACCGGCGCGGACTTCGGCTATTCCAACGAGAACAAGGGCTACGTCCAGACCCCCCACACCATCGACCCCGCCACCGGACTGTGCACCGTGTGCGGGAAACCTGAGCAGGCCGAGGACGGATTCTACCTCATAAGCGCGGCACCGGCCCTGCGCTGGGTGGCCGGGCAGGTCAACAGCGGGGCTGTGGAGAAGATGGACTTCCGCCTGACCCGGGACATCGACCTGGGCGGCGAGAACTGGACACCCATCGGCAACGACACCCACCCCTTCGTGGGCGAGATGGACGGCGCGCGCCACACAATCAGCCACATGACCGTGGATGTGCAGGACGTGGCAGGACTCTTCGGCACGGCCACGGCCGCCAGCCTGCATGACCTGCTCATCGACGCCACATGCTCGGTGAAGGGCAGCCGCTACTCGGGCGGGCTCATAGGCCACACGACCGGCTCCTTCACCACCACCATCACCAATGTGGGCACCATGTGCCCCGTGACCTGTGAGGGCGCGGGCAGCAACGCGGCCGCCGGCATCATAGGAAACGCCAACGCGGGCAACGTGACCAACATCACCCGCTGCTTCAGCACGGGACGTATCGAGTCGGCAGGCGACGTGGCCTGCATCTCGGCCTGGCAGGGCAACGTGGGCTCCAAGGTGACCGACTGCTGGACTGTGAGCGAAATCGCGCAGCACACCAGCTACAACTTCTGCCGTGGAGGAGGCAACACCACCATCAGCGGATGCTACTGCGCCAACGACTACACGGGCGGGCTCAAGGCCAACGAGAACGGCACCATCAGCGCCGAGATGCTGGCCACAGGCCAACTCTGCTATGTGATCAACGGCAACAGCAGCGAGAACCCCGTATGGCGCCAGACACTTGGCACCGACGCCGTTCCCCTGCCCTGGGACGACCACCAGGTGGTGTATGCCGTGGGCCAGTTGCGGTGTGACGGCACCAGCGCGGGCGGCGAGCTCACCTACTCCAACGAGAACACGTCGGTGATCCCCCCTCACCAGTGGGACGAGGGCATCTGTCAGGAATGCGGTGCGCTGGACAAGGAGTACAAGCAACCCGTAGCGGGCTTCTACCAGCTGGCCACCGCAGGCGATGTGGCGTGGTTCAGCCGAATGGTCAACACCGTGGACAACAAGTTCAACGCCTGCCTGACCGATGACATAGACTTCTCCGAGGCCGGTGACAAGTTCCAGCAGATAGGCCTCAAGGTGGGCTACGCCGGCACCTTCGACGGCAAGAACCACCGCGTGATGAACCTCACCTTGGATGTGGACAACGACGATGCGGGCTTCATCTCGGCCTCCAACTCGGGCATGGTGCTGCGCAACATCACCTTTGACGCCACCTGCTCCATCAAGACCACAGGATCGTACGCGGGCATCGTGGGCGCGTCCAACTGGGACCAGACGGGCACCACCACCCTGCTCAACGTGGCCAACGAGGGCAGCGTGACCGTGGGCGGCGTGAACGCAGGCGGACTGCTGGGCGGCAACCATGGCTCCAGGGGCATCATCGTCATGCGCAACTGCTACACCACCGGCCAGGTGGTGAGCCTGGGCAAGGGCGAGAGCGCAGCCCTGGCAGGATGGATAGGCGGCGCGGGCGGCACCACCATCGAGGGCTGCTGGACCACCGCCGAGGTCACCGGACAGGACGGTAACAATGAAGCCTACCGGGGCGGAGCCGCCGTGAGGAACTGCTTCAGCACGCGGGGCGGACAGTTCACCCAGTTTGACAAGAGCGAGACCGCGACAGGCGAACTGACATGGAAACTCAACGGAAAGTCGTTCGTCTCGGCGCAGTGGTACCAGACCCTCGGCGAGGACGACCAGCCCACATGGATGGAGCACGGCCTCGTATATGAGAGCGAGGAGGGCACCTACAGCGACGTGCACGACCAGGACACCTACGAGCAGTTCCGCGAGCACGTTGTCTCATCCGAGACACAGCAGACCGCCGAGACCGTGGCCGACAACGCGCTGCTCACCGCCTACACCGCCACACTGGAGGGCATGGGCGGCCTGCCCACACTGGCCGACTTCCTCAAGGCTTACGCGAGTGCGGACGGGGAGCGTGCCGCCATACGGGCTTCCGCCGCCCTGTACCAGGCCTACAGGGAACAGGCCGAGTATGCGCTGGACTACATCAACAACAACACCTTTGAGTGCGAGGAGGCCGACAGGCTCGAAGCCTACCTGACACAGGACGGACAGCCCGGCGAGGACTTCCCCAACGGCACCTACACCCACATCATGGACACGCACCTGCTCAACGACTCCACCATCACGGCCGAGACCGAGTTCGTCAAGAACCTGCTCGCGGCCGCCATCGCCGCCGACTACCAGCCCGGCACCGACATCACCGACCTGATGGTGAACGCCAACCTGGACGCGGGCCGCGAGGGATGGGACATCGAGTCAACCAGCGGTGACCAGCCGCGCATCCTCACGGTGGAGGGAATCATGTCGGCGGCCGAGGCCTGGAACTGCAACTTCAGCATGAGCCAGACGCTGAGGGGACTCAAGGCCGGCGTGTATATGCTGGAGTCCCACGCCACCTTCCGCCCCGGAGCCGACGGCTACAGCAAGTTCTACGCCGGACAGGTCATGCTGGGCGACAACATCAACTATGCCATGGGAGAGATAGAGGACGCCATCGACAAGACGGTGGCCGTGGACGGCGAGAACTGCCACATCACCGGCGAGGCCACTGACTACAGCGTGGTGACGGACAACGGCGAGGGGTGGATACCGCAGGGCCCCATCGGCTGCGCCTATGCCTTCAACGGGGGACGCTACCGCAACCTCGTGGCTGTGCAAATCCAGGAGGGTGACTCGCTGGTGATAGGCGTGCAGAACCAGGGCACGGGCATGGACAGGGACTGGATGGGCTTCGGCAACTTCCGCCTGACCTACCTGGGCACACCCGCCGAGGGCGAGACCCAACTGGCTTCCGTGCTGCAGAACTACCTGGAACGCGCACGCGTCATTGACGAGTTCGCATGGAGTGACGGTGTGGACTTCGCGCAATACCCCAACTATGCCGAGGCCATCAAGGCCGACCTGCAGGCCGCCATCACCGAGGCCGAGAAGGCCACTGACGGCGAGGCGATGATCAAGGCAGTCAACCGCCTGTCGGGCCTCTTCAAGCAGGTGTATGAGTGCCGCGTGGCCTACATCGCCATGGCAAGGGCGGCCGAGAACCTCAGCCTCATGGCAAGTGCCTTCGCGAACCAGGGCGTGTTTGACGAGAACGCGCCCGAACTGGAACAGATGAACAGCGTGTCGGAACAAATGTGGGCCGACTACAGCAACGGCACACCCGATGCCGAGCAGGCGCTCCAGAAGGCCGGAAGCGTGTTCCTGCTGGATGTGTTCCCCCAGACAGAGGAGGGCTACTACCTGCTGGCCACTCCGCACGACCTGAAGGTGTTCTCTGCCATGGTCAACAGCGGGCTGAGCACAATCAACGCCAAACTCACAGCCAACATCGACATGACGGGCGAGACCAACTTCCTGCCCATAGGCTTCAACACCGAGACCGAAAACTCCAGCGACACCGAGGCCAACAAGGTGACCTTCAAGGGCGTGTTTGACGGACAAACGCACCGCATCAGCAACCTTGTCATCGAGCGCGAGAAATCGGTGGGAGTGGGTCTCTTCGGCACACTCATGACCCCCGCCGAGATCAAGAACCTGGTACTGGACGCCACCTGCCGCATCAAGGGCTACGACCGCGTGGGACTGATAGGACGAAGCACCGGAACAGGCAACATCAAACTGGAGCGCCTGGGCAACGAGGGCACTGTGGAGGCCGTGTACCAGGCACCCGCCGGCATCCTGGGCAACGCCAACGCGGGCAGCCTGGCACTCATCGCCAACTGCTACAGCACAGGCAGCATCAAGGCCGGCAACGGCAAGAACGCCGCACAGATATGCGGCTGGATGGGCAGCGTGGGAGCCAGGGTGAGCAACTGCTGGTCAACGGCCGACATCGAGGGGTACGACTCACAGGACAGGCTCTTCTGCCGATACGGAGGCAACACCATGCTGGTCAACTGCTACAGCAACAACGGCGACGGCTCCCAGGCCAACAAGCAGACCGCCGAGGAGTTTGCCAGCGGCATGGTCACCTGGATGCTCAACGGTCAAAGCGCCGAGGCTCCCGTGTGGTACCAGCGGTTGGGCACCGACCCGCACCCCACGCTCTATCCCGAGAGTGGCGTGGTGGTCAAGAAGGACGGCGGATACGCCAACGAGGGTGCCGACGCCGTCGAGAGCGTGGCAGCCAAGGTGGGAGCCCTGGTGAGCGTATATGACGTGCAGGGCCGACTGGTGCGCCCGGCACAGGCTGCCGAAAGGGCCCTGCAGGGACTGCCCAAGGGCATGTACATCCTGCGCGGCACCGCCGCAAGCCGCAAGGTGATGGTCAAGTGAGTGGAGTGCACCGAAAGGCCCACAGGGGCTTTCGAGGGCATTCCCGAACGCAAGTCACCTCGGCACAGCCCAGGTGATGGTCAAGTGAGTGGAGTGCGCCGAAAGGCCCACAGGGGCTTTCGAGGGCATTCCCGAACGCAAGCAACCTCGGCACAGCCCAGGTGATGGTCAAGTGAAACGACCTAAGAAGTATGACAACGGTTGGGGGTGCCAGGCCTGTGAGCCTGGGACTCCCAATCTTTCCATTTACCGGATGGTTCATGCCCGCTGGACAATCAGTCTGCGGCACAAACCCGAAACGACAATTTGCTTATGAAGAACTTTTTCCAAAAGACTTCCACCATGCTGGCCTTCCTGCTGGCCATAGCCGCCACCACCCAGGCGGCCACAGAGAAACTGCGCATCATGACCTTCAACATCCCCTATGGAAACATCAAGGAGAGCGACGGCAACGGACAGAACAGCTGGGGCAACCGCGCCAAGGCCCTGCACCACTACATCGACAGCGTGTCGCCCGACCTGCTGGGCATACAGGAGGGAGTGAAGGCCGAACTCACCAGCATCCTGGCAGGCACGCCCGGCTATGCCATGGTGGGGTGTGCCCGCACCGATGGCGCCGAACTGGGAGAGTACACCCCCATCCTGTACAAGACCAGCCGCTTCCTGCTGGAGAAGAGCGGCAACTACTGGCTGACCGGCACCCCCGACCGTCCCTCAATGACAGACGGAGCCATCTGCATCCGCATAGCCACCTGGGCACTCTTCACCGACAAGGCCACAGGAGCGCGCTTCATCTACACCAACACGCACCTGGACCACAGCAACGACAAGGTGCGCACCTCGCAGGCAAAGGTCGTGAAGGAGAAGATGGACAGCCTGGCCACACTCTTCGGCAAGAAACTGCCACAGTTCCTGACCGCCGACTTCAACATGAAGAGGACATCAAGCGTCTATAACTACCTGCTCAAGTACAAACTCACGACCAAGGACATGTGGGTGTCCGCACGCAAGAGGGCCGAGAAGGGCGTGGACGGGTTCAGCAGCACGCCCGACAACGAGATTGATTTCATCTTCGCCTATGGCAGCGTGTCGTGCTCCTATGCCGAACTGGGGAACCGGTGGACACCCGATGGCTTCATCATGTCGGACCACAACCCAGTCTTTGCCGACGTAAGCTGGACTACCTCTGTGAACGACAACGCACGCGCCGCCGCCAGCGAGGCACGCGCCGCCGCCGACAGCACCTTCTCATGGAAAAGTTCGCGCACCAAACTGATAACCTCAGCCGGCCAGTTCAGCACCGACGGCATCGAGAGCACGACATCGCTCAGGAGCATCATTGACCGAAACACCGGAACTTATGTGCGCAGCCGGTACAGCACTCCCCTGCCACCCAACCGCCCGCACTACCTGCAGGTGGCTCTGGACAGCCCACAGGCGGCCTTCAGCCTGCAGTATTACAAGAGCATGGACGGGGACGCGGGACAGGACGACCGCTGGGATGACGTGCTGGTGTATGCCAGCCAGGACGGAGAGCTGTGGGACTATGTGACGGAGCTGTCTGGCTTCTCGGGCGTGCAGAACAAAACCTACACGGCCAACATACACATGCGCCGCCCATACCGCCATGTGCGCTTCCAGATAATGCGCACCCCCGGCATGCTGCTCAGCAACGGCGCGCCACGCTACTCACTCTCGGAACTGCAGATGTACGCCCTCGAGCCCCTGGCCACCTGCGACTATGCCAAGAGCGGGGCTGTGGCCAAGGCTGTGGACGCGATATACGCCCAGGCCGACAGCATCCAGGCTCTGGCCAACGAGGGCGCAGCGACAGCCGACGATGTGGCCTCCCTGGTGCAAGCCACCCAAGACCTGCGCCAGGCGCGCCATGACCTGGCCTCGCCCATAGAGAGTATGGTGCAGGAAACTGCCGCAGCCAACACGCGGATATACACGCCCGACGGCATGCGCCTCACCACCCCACGCAAGGGAATGAATATCCTGCTCCGCCCCGGCGGGGCCGTCACCAAAGTGATGGTCAAATGAACGCATCTCCCCCGACACCATAAAGGCATCGGGAACTTTCCCAAAAGCAAGCCGCCACGAGCCGCCGGATGGCATGGACGGCAAGCGGCCGGCACGACACGAGGGCTGGCATCCGCATGGGTGCCAGCCCGAAATGTCTAATGAGACACAGCATCCCAAGCAAACAAGGAGGCCGTTTACAACAAAGAGCGCGGAACGCCCCGTGCTTCTGTTTTTACACAATTTAACGCACACGGGGCGAGCCTTCCCGGTTTTAGCGGCATTTCTCGTGCAGGGATGTGAACTTTTATTACTACCTTTGCACCGAAATTGGGCATATTGTGCAAATGAAGAAACTCCTGATAGAAACCTATGGGTGCCAGATGAATGTGGCAGACAGCGAGGTGGTGGCAAGCATCATGGGCATGGCGGGGTACGAGATGTGCCAGGACATGGAGCAGGCCGACGCGGTTTTCCTGAACACATGCTCGGTGCGCGACAACGCGGAGCAGAAGATTTTGGGACGCCTGGAGTTCCTGCACAGCCTGCAAAAAAAAGGACGCAAGATTATCGTGGGCGTGCTGGGCTGCATGGCCGAGCGGGTCAAGGAAAAACTCATCGAGCAGTACCACGCCGACCTGGTGGCGGGCCCCGATGCCTACATGTCGCTCCCCGACCTGGTGGCACAGGTGGAGTGCGGGCAGAAGGCCGTCAACGTGAACCTCTCTCTCACCGAGACATATAGCGACATCGTGCCCCGGCGCATATGCGGCACCCACATCGGGGGGTTCGTAAGCATCACGCGCGGATGCAACAACTTTTGCCACTACTGCATCGTGCCCTACACCCGGGGACGCGAGCGCAGCCGCGACGTGCAGAGCATCCTGCGCGAGTGCCGCGACCTGCGCGACCGGGGGGTCAAGGAAGTGACCCTGCTGGGACAGAACGTCAACAGTTACCACGCGGTGGACAGCGAGGGACACGCGACCGGCTTCCCCATGCTGCTGCAGACCGTGGCCAGGGAGGTGCCCGAGATGCGCGTGCGGTTCACCACCAGCCACCCCAAGGACATGAGCGACGACACGTTGCGTGTAATAGCCGCAGAACCGAACATCTGCCACCACATACACTTGCCCGTGCAGAGCGGAAGTGACCGCATGCTGAAACTCATGAACCGCAAGTACACCCGCAAGTGGTACCTGGAGCGCGTGGCCGCCATACGCCGCATAATCCCCGACTGCGCCATCACCACCGACATCTTCGCCGGATACTGCAGCGAGACCGAGGAAGACCACCAGCAAAGCCTGAGCATGATGCGCGAGTGCCAGTACGACAGCGCCTTCATGTTCAAGTACAGCGAGCGTCCGGGAACTTACGCGAGCAAGCATCTGCCCGACGACATACCCGAAGAGGTGAAGGTGCGCAGGCTCAATGAGCTCATCACGCTGCAGAACGAACTCTCGGCCCAGAGCAACCGCCGCTGCATAGGCCACACGGTGGAGGTGCTCATCGAGGGCGTAAGCAAACGCAGCCACGATGAACTGTTCGGACGCACCGGGCAGAACAAGGTCGTCATCATCCCGCGCGGCGGCCATCATGTAGGACAAACCGTGAGGGCACGCATACTGGAGAGCAGCAGCGCGACACTCAGAGGAGAGGTAATCGAGTAAGGCACAGGAGGAACACCGCAATGGCAAGAAACACGGGAGGACCCTTCTTCAATATACAGACACTCACCAGCATCATCAGCACCGGCATGGTGCTCGTGCTGCTGGGACTGATGGTGCTGCTGGGACTGGCAGCACGCATGCTGGCCGACTCGGTGAGGGAGAACCTCACCGTGACCGTCGTGCTGGACGACGAGGCCGACGACAGCCGCGCTCACAGAATAGCCGGCACCCTGCGTCGCAAGCCCTATGTGGCAGCCCTGCAGTACATCAGCCGAGAAGAGGCTCTGCGCGAACACGTGCAGAGCATGGGCATAAGCTCGACAGAGTTCCTGGACTCCAACCCCTTCTCCATCTCCCTGGAGGTGAGGGTGAAGCCTGGATACTCATGCTCTGACAGCCTGCTGTGGATAAGCAGGCAACTGGAATCGGCCGACATGGTGGACGAGGTCATTTACCAGGACGACCTGGTGAATAGCGTCAATGACAACATACGCCGCGTGACGGCAGTGCTCCTGGTCATCGCCATCCTGCTGGTCATCATCTCGCTGAGCCTCATTCACAACACCGTGTGGCTGAGCGTATATGGCCAGAGGTTCACCATACGCGCAATGATGCTGGTGGGCGCACGCTGGAGTTTCATACGCCGCCCGTTCCTGTGGAGGGCAGTGGGAACAGGCGTGCTGGCCGCACTGCTGGCCGACGGTGTGCTCCTGGGAGCCATACACTGGGCCGTGACACAAGACCCCGAGGTGGCCCGGTTTGCCAACACGCAGAACCTGGCCATCACCGGCGGATGCGTGCTGGCCGCAGGACTGCTGATGACTGTGACCTGTACATTCGTATCGGTGACACATTACCTGAAGGCCCGTGAGGCATCGCTCTACTGAGAAGCATACCCAAAGACCCAACAGGCAATATCCAAGGATTAATATGTAACAGAATATGGACAACTTCGCATTTGACAAGAAAAACTACCTGCTGCTGGCCATCGGCATGCTCATCATCATAGTGGGCTTTATCCTGATGTCGGGGCCAGGCAGCAGTGAGAACACGTTCAACCCCGATATCTTCAGCGCAAGGCGCATCAAGGTGGCTCCCGCAGTGTGCCTCTTCGGCTTCGTGTTCATCATGTACGCCATCATGCACAAGCCAGCGGACAAGCGGGCAGACAAGAAGGAGGAGCAGAATGGATAGTTTGCAAGCACTCATCCTGGGGCTCCTGCAGGGACTCACCGAGTATCTGCCCGTAAGCAGCAGCGGCCACCTGGCCATCGGCTCGGCTCTCTTCGGCATCGAAGGAGAGGAAAACCTGGCCTTTACCATCGTGGTGCATGTGGCCACGGTGCTCAGCACCCTGGTGGTTCTGTGGCGTGAGATCGCGTGGATATTACGCGGGGTGTGGCTTCAGCTGACAGGCAAGGCCGTGCCCGTGGGGTTCTCCGGTGCGGACGACAGCCGCCACCCTCTGTACGCGCGAATCAACATGGAGACCCGCTATGCGCTCAACATCCTCATATCCATGGTGCCCGTGGGCATCGTGGGCCTGTGCTTCAAGGAGGATGTGGAGCGCGTCTTTGGTTCAGGGCTCACCATCGTAGGCGTGATGCTGCTCGTCACGGCATGCCTGCTCACGTTCTCCTATTTTGCCAAGCCCAGGCAGCGCGAGACCATCAGCCCGCTCCACGCCCTGGTGATAGGCATCGCCCAGGCTGTGGCAGTGCTGCCCGGCCTGTCCCGTTCGGGCACCACCATCGCCACAGGACTGCTCCTGGGCAACAAGAAGGAGAGCATGGCACAGTTCTCTTTCCTCATGGTCATTCCGCCCATCCTGGGCGAGGCACTGCTCGACATATTGAAGGCGATGAAGGGCGACGAGGTTTTCGGGGGCATTGACACCATGCCCCTGGTGGTGGGTTTCGTGGCCGCTTTCCTGTCGGGGTGCGCCGCCTGCAAGTGGATGATAGGAATCGTAAGGCGGGGAAAACTGGTGTACTTCGGCATCTATTGCGCCCTGGCGGGTCTGCTGGTGCTCACGCTGGGATAAGGGATCCGCGCTCAGAACGCACACATAATGAACATCTACAAGGGAGAGATACTGCACCTGGACAAGCCACTGGGCTGGACCAGTTTCAACCTGGTGGCCAAGTTGCGCTGGCAGATATGCCGCAAGGCGGGAATCAAGAAACTCAAGGTGGGGCACGCGGGCACGCTGGACCCCCTGGCCACTGGGGTCATGACCATCTGCGTGGGACGGGCCACCAGGCTCATCGACCAGCTGCAGGCGCAGACCAAGGAGTATGTGGCCACCATGCAACTGGGTGCCACGACTCCCAGTTACGACCTGGAGAAGGAGGTGGATGCCACCTACCCCACGGCACACATCACCCGCGAGGGCATATTGAAAGTTCTGACGCGCTTCACCGGGCGCATCGAACAGGTGCCCCCCTCATACTCGGCCTGCAAGGTCAACGGCCACAGGGCCTATGACCTGGCACGCAAGGGCAAGGAGGTCAACCTGCAGCCCAAGACGCTCGTGATAGACCGCCTGGAACTGCTCGGCTTCAACCCCGACACCATGCAGATGACCGTGAGCGTCACCTGCAGCAAGGGCACCTACATACGCGCCCTGGCACGCGACATCGGTGAAGCCC
The DNA here is from genome assembly GCA_002316015.1 of Prevotellaceae bacterium UBA1075. Taxonomy (GTDB): domain Bacteria; phylum Bacteroidota; class Bacteroidia; order Bacteroidales; family Bacteroidaceae; genus Physcousia. Next base: position 11,967 of record DCCS01000039.1, on the reverse strand, counting down.
TGGGCAGCGGAGCCCATCTGCTCTCACTCAGGCGCACGAAGGTGGGAGACGTGAGAGTGGAGGACTGCATGAGCGTCAACGGGTTCTCGGCATGGCTGGAAAGCCAGGAGATCACACAAGAAAAGGAATGACTCCGCAAGATACAAGTGAAGTACATTACACAACAATCGCCGCGCGTCAACAAAACCGACCTTAGCCCAAGGCGCCCCCAGACCTATAGACCGCGCGTGCAGGACATCAAGAACAGAAAACCCATATGAAACTGTCCCAATTCAAATTCAAACTGCCCGAAGAGCGCATCGCCCAGGAGCCCGCGCGCTTCCGTGACGAGTGCCGGCTGATGGTCATACATGCCAAGAGCGGAATCATAGAGCACCGCGAGTCGTTCCGAGACATTCTCAATTACGTGGACGAGAAGGATGTGCTTGTGTTCAACGATACCAAGGTGTTCCCCGCGCGCCTCTATGGAAACAAGGAGAAAACAGGCGCGAAAATAGAGGTGTTCCTGCTTCGCGAACTGAACGCGGACATGCGGCTTTGGGATGTGTTGGTAGATCCCGCACGCAAGATACGCATTGGCAACAAGCTCTACTTCGGCGAGAACGAGTCGATGGTGGCTGAAGTGATAGACAACACCACCAGCCGCGGGCGCACACTCCGCTTCCTCTACGACGGCCCGCACGACGAGTTCAAGCGAGCCCTGTATGCCCTGGGCGAGGCTCCACTGCCCAAGAACATCATCACGCGCCCTACCCGCGAGGATGACCTGGAGAACTTCCAGTGCATCTTCGCCAGGAACGAGGGAGCCGTGACAGCCCCCGCATCTGGCCTGCACTTCTCGCCGCAACTGATGAAGATGCTGGAAATCAAGGGTGTCGAATTCGCTTATGTCACCCTGCACTGCGGTCTGGGATGCTTCCGCGACATCGATGTGGAAGACCTCACGAAGCACAAGATGGACAGCGAGGAGATGCATGTGACGGCACCCGCATGCGACATCATCAACAATGCCAAGGCCGGAGGCCACCGCGTGGTGGCCGTGGGCACCACCGTACAGCGCGTGCTGGAGACAGCCGTCAGTGCCGACGGCAAGTTGAAGGAATATGACGGGTGGACCAACAAGTTCATCTTCCCGCCCTACGAGTTCACGCTGGCCGATGCCATGATAGCCAACTTCTACATGCCCTACAGCACCCTGCTGATGCTCACCTGCGCCTACGGAGGATACGACCTGGTGATGACCGCCTACAAGGAAGCCCTCAAGTTCAACGAGAACGACCCCGACCACCGCTACCGCTTCGGCACATACGGTGACGCGATGCTCATCATCCAGGACTGACAGCATGACGAGGAGCGGCGGCCCGCAACCACACATGCTCTACCTGTCACTGGGCAGCAACCTGGGAAACAGGCGTGACAACCTGCTTCGCGCGCTGGTGCTCATAGGACATCGCGTGGGGCAGGTTTGCCGTACCAGCAGTTTCCTGGAGACCGAGCCATGGGGCTTCACCAGCGGCAACATCTTCCTGAACGCCGCTTGCGCGGTACACACCAGGCTTACCCCCACACAGTGCCTGGAGCGCACCCAGCAGATAGAGCGTGAGATGGGGCGCACCAGCAAGAGCGTGGACGGGCAGTACCACGACCGTGTGATAGACATCGACCTGCTGCTCTATGATGACCTCACACTCTCCACACCACAGCTCACGCTGCCCCATCCGCTGATGATGCAGCGTGAGTTTGTCACCCGACCGCTTGCCCAGATAATGCCACCCAGCCAGTATGCCCTGCTGGAATCACAATCGCAGGCAAGTGCCGGGCATCAACCAGAACCATAATCCATAACACCCATAACCTGAAGCACATGTTACGAAGAGTATTACTCCTGCCCCTGCTTTCCATTCTCGCGGCAAGCCTGCACGGCCAGACTTCCGACCCCGCCTGCAACCCCAGCCTCACACACTACGTCAACCCCTTCCTGGGGACGGCCACACTGTGGGAACCCGCCGACTTGGGCTACACCCACACCGAGGCCAAGCGTGCCTGGGGAGCCGAGACCTACCCCGGCTCCACCCTGCCCAACGCCATGGTACAGGCCACCCCGGTGACCAAGTACCACAGCGGCGCGGGCTACCAGTACGAAGACCGCGAGATATACGGCTTCGCCCACACGGCCAAGGGACACTGGGACCTGCTGCACCTCCCGATACTGCCCGTCACAGGCATCTTCTATCCACGCAACTTCGCGTCGCACTTCTCACACCAGCGCGAGGAGGCTCACCCCGGCTACTACAGTGTGTGGCTGGAGCGGTACCACGTGCAGGCCGAGCTCACCACCACCCTGCGCTGCGCCATGCACCGCTACACGTTCCGCCCCGAAGACGAGAAGCGGCTGCTGGTCGATATCACCCGCAACAACGGCAATCCCCGCCACTGGGACATACACAAGAGCCCTACGGATGCCAACGCCTTCGAAGGCTACCAGGACGGGCACGGACGCATCTACTTCTACGCCACAGCCTCCCTCCCTGTCACATCTGTGTCGATGAAGCAGGACAACAAGCACCGCGTGGCCGTGGTTGACTTCGAGAACAGCCGTGGAGCGGATCCCCTGGAACTGCGCATCGGCTTCTCCTTTGTCAGCGTCGAGAACGCGCGCCAGAACCTGGAGGCCGAGATGGCCGGCCGCGACTTTGCCTCGGTGCGCACGGATGCCGATGCCACCTGGCAGAGAATCCTCTCCCACATACAGGTGGAGGGCGGCACCGAGCGGCAGCGGGGACTGCTCTACAGCACACTCTACCGCGCCTTCCTGTGGCCGGCGCTGCGCAGCGATGCCAACGGGGAGTACCGCGACGCGCGAGGCCAGGTGGTGAAGGCCGACTTCCGCTACTACACCGAGCCCTCCTTCTGGGACACCTACCGCAACAAGTTGCAGCTCCTGGCCGTCATCCGCCCCGACGTGGCAGCCGACATCATCAAGTCCATCACCGACATGGGCGAGAAGCGCGGAGGCTACATGCCCACTTTCTTCCACGGTGACCACGCCTCCACCTTCGTCATCGGCGCATGGCAGCGGGGGGTGAGAGGTTTCGACCTGGAACGGGCATACAGGCTGCTGCTGAAGAACGCCACCGTCCCGGGACGCGGCGGACGCCCCTACCTGGACGAGTACATCAGCCAGGGATGGATAGCCGAGAAGGACACCACGGACGTCCCCACCGAGGACGAGTACAAGGCCGCCGTGACCAAGACGGTGGAGTATGCCTATGACGACTATGCCACCGCCCTGGTGGCACAGGTGCTCAAGGACAAGAGCAACTACAGCCTGCTGCTGAAGCGGTCGGCCAACTACAAGACTCTCTTTGACCCCTCTACGGGCTTCTGGCGCGGCAAGACCGCCAATGGCGAGTGGGTGAAGGAGTTTGACCCCTACATGCCCTACTACGCCTACCAGTACCGCGAGGCCAATGCCTGGCAGAGCCTGTTCTTTGCACCCCACGACCCCTACGGCATGGTGGCACTCTACCCAAGCCACCAGGCTGTGGAGCAGAAGTTGGACTCGCTCTTCAGCGAGCCTTGGAGGGAGTACGAGGCATGGAACTTCACGGGTTTCCTGGGCAACTATTGCCAGGGCAACCAGCCTGGCCACAGTATCCCCTACACCTACTACTTCATCGGCCGTCAGCCCAAGGCGCAGCACATCCTGAACATCCTCATGGACAAGTACTACGACATGGGGGCTGACCACCTGGCCTATGCGGGCATGGACGATGCGGGCGAGATGTCCAGTTGGTATGTGCTCAACGCCATCGGCCTGTACACCTACTCGCCCGCCGACGCGCAGTACCTGGTGAGCGTCCCCCTGTTCCCGCGTGTCACAATCACCACCGGCGACGGGCGCACGGCCCAGATTGTGCGGCAGGGCGACGGTGAGGCCATCAAGGAAATACGCTGCGGCAAGCGCGAGCTGAAGGGGTGGTTTGTGGGCCACGACCAACTCCTGAAGGCCGGGCTGCTCACCATCGTCACCGAGTGAGACGCCACAGTCCCATGCGTGCGGCTGTACGGCGCGGCCTGCTCATGCTGGCATTCGCCTGCATGGCAGCAGCCTCTGCGGCCCAGTCCTACACATGGGACGACTTTGTGGAAGAATACACCGGGGGGCTGCTGGCAGATGAGGAAGGGGAGAGCACACCGGCGGGCGATGGCTCGAACAGCATTCCCGCACAATGGGACGGGCAGCTGCAGGAACTGCGCGTGCTGCACGACAATCCGGTGAATATCAACACGGCCACCCGCGAGGAACTCCTGCGCCTGCCCTTTCTCGATGAGCAGCAGGTGGAGGAGATACATGCCTACGTCTATCTGCATGGCTTCCTGCAGACACAGGGCGAACTGCGCCTGGTGCCCCTGCTGGACAGCCGCACCCGCCGCTTCCTGTCCCTCTTTGTCACCTATGGGGGCGACCAGGATGCGGGACGCCGCAGGCACAAGCCACTCAGCCCTGTCACCAACACCCTCACGACCCGCCTCGACGTACCCCTCTACTACCGCCGTGGCTACCAGGTGAGCGACGGCTATGCGGGCGACCCGCTCTACCACCGCACCCTCTACCACCTGAAGGCGGGCAAGCACCTGCGCGTGGGCGGCCACATCGAGAAGGACGCGGGCGAACGGTGGGTGGACTCCTGGGGGGTGCATGCCGAACTGCGCCAACTGGGAGTGCTCCGGAAGGCCGTGGCAGGCGACTTCCGCATGGGCTTTGCCGAGGGTCTGGTGGCAGGCGGAGTCTCGTGGTTTTCCCGCACAACACCCGCAGCCAGGACCCAGACGGGCATACGCGCCCGCACCGGCACCGACGAGACCCGCTTCCTGCGGGGCGCGGCAGCCACACTCGCGTTGGGCAAGGAGTTGGAGCTCACACTCTTCGCCTCGGCACGGAGGGCAGATGCCACCCTACAGGCCGACGGCTCAGTACGCACCCTGCTCACCACTGGCCTGCACCGCACCAGCAGCGAGCGCATGCGCAAGAACAGTGTCGGCACACAACTCTATGGCGGCAACCTCACCTGGCGGCACAAGGGATGGCACCTGGGCACCACGGGCTATTACCAGCAGTTTGGCCGCCCGCTCAATCCCGGTGAGCAAGCTTACCGCAAGTACTATCCACGCGGAAGACAGTTTGGCGCCATGGGCATCCACTATGGAAAGTCCGTTTACCGCCTGGCCGTGGCGGGCGAGACCGCCCTCAGCACCGAACAGGGACTCACGGGTGTGCAGGACAGCGGGACACGCCGGGGCGGCTCCCGGGGCGTGGCCACCCTGCACCGCCTCACCTGGCGTCCTGGCCCACGCTACACATGGAGCGCGGTGCAACGCTATTACGCACCGTCCTACACTTCCATGCAGGCGTCGGCCCTGTCACGCGGCAGCCGCGTGCAGAACGAGAACGGGCTGCTCCTGCATCTGCGCGCCGAACCATGGGACACCTGGCAGATACTCTCCTATGCCGACTTCTTCTACCATCCTTGGCCTCCCTACGGATGCCAGACAAGCCGCACGGGGCAGGAATTCCAGTTCCAACTGGCGCACCCCCTGGGCGAAAGCACCTGTCTGACGGGGCGCTACATCCTGCGCCACACCACCGACGACACCCAAAACTCACGCCACCGCATGCGCCTCCAGCTCACCACCCAGCCCTCATCCCACTGGCGGCTGCAGAGCACAGCCAGCCTGCTGCACACCCAGTACGGCACGGGATTCTCCCTGCTGCATGGAGTGCGCTATGAGCATGCCGCCCCCTCGCTCATGCTATCGGCCGTGGCCGGGTATGCCCGTCCGGGGAAGAGCAGGAGCGGCATGAGCGAGTACCTGCCCACGCTGTCGGGAGCCATGGGGCAGGTGTTCCTCTATGGCGAGACGGTGCACGGCACACTCCTGGGCCGCTGGCGAAGCCGTGCAGAGCGCTGGAGGATAGAGGCACGCTACAGCGTGCGCCGCGTGCTGGATGCCAGCACCCAGGGTTCGGGGCTACAGACGATATACAGCCCCTGGCGCCACGACCTCGCCTTCCAGGTGCGCCTGAGGATATGAGCATGCACATGAAAGTCCCCCTGGCATCTGACCCTTGCAAGCCCAAAGCCTGTCGGCACACCTCCCGCATTCCGCACATGGGGGCAGGGCCATGGCCTTTATCGGCAGGAGCAGATTGACTCTACCCTTTCCCGTCTGTGCTGAATCCATGAGACTGCCCACACCAGTGGCACGCCCTGTGAATGTGGCAAGGTGGCCTGACCTTACCTTTTCCCCCACAAAACCGCCCAATATCACGGAAATCTGAGTCTTCCACGGACAACAAATCCCCTTTTCCCATTGCTGTCTAATGGGAAACAAGTATTTTTGCAGTGGAGTTTCCCGCCTGCAGGGATGCCGAATAATCAGAAATGATGACGGCCGCACGCCACGGGATGCCCTGCCACAACACACATTTACCCCTTATCACTATGTTGCGCAAAATACGTACAACACTGGCCGCAGCATTCTGGCTGCTCATCACCTGGCTGCTGGTGGACTTCACCGGAGTGGCACACACCTACCTGGGCTGGATGGCGCGCGTGCAGTTCATGCCCGCTGTGCTGGCCCTCAACGTGGGCGCGCTCCTCTTCATCCTCGCCCTCACCCTGCTGCTGGGGCGCATCTACTGCTCCATCATCTGCCCGCTGGGCGTGATGCAGGATGCCATCGCCCGGCTCCGCAGGAAGAGGAACAAGTACCATTACAGCCCCGCCCGCAACACCCTGCGCCTCACATTCCTGCTGCTGGCAGGCGTGGCGCTCGTGGCCAACATGGGCTGGGTGGCGGGCCTCGTGATGCCCTACAGCACCTACGGCAGGATAGTGGGCACCCTGGTGGCGCCCCTCTACAAGCTGGCCAACAACGGCCTGGCCGCCCTGGCAGAGCACTACGGCAGCTATGCGTTCTACGGCGTGGACGTGTGGCTCAAGAGCCTGCCCGCCCTGCTGATATCCCTGCTGGCCCTGCTGGTCATCAGCGTGATGGCATGGCGAGGCGGGCGCACCTGGTGCAACACGGTGTGCCCCGTGGGCACCCTGCTCGGCCTCATCTCGCGGCACTCGCTGCATGGCCCGGTGATAGACGCCGGCCGCTGCAACGAATGCGGCCTGTGCGCGCGCAACTGCAAGAGCGCGTGCATCGACCCCAAGAGCCACCAGGTGGACATGAGCCGCTGCGTGATGTGCGGCGACTGCATGGACGTGTGCCGCCGCAAGGCCATCCGCCTGGGCCACCACCTGGGCTTCCCCAGCCGCGAGGAGCCACAGGACACACCGGCCAAGGCCACGTCAAGCACCGGGGGCAAGGCACAGGACAGCCACGACCAGGGGCGCAGGGCCATGCTCACATCCGCCGCGCTGCTGGCCTCCACCGCGCTGCTGCATGCCGAGGACAAGACCACCGACGGCGGGCTGGCCACGATAGTCGCCAAGCAGAAGCCACAGCGGCAGACCCTCATCACGCCCCCGGGCTCGCTCTCCATACGACACCTGCGCACCCACTGCACCGCCTGTCAGCTGTGCATAGACAGCTGCCCCAACGATGTGCTGCGCCCCAGCGGCAGCCTTGACCGCCTGATGCAGCCCGAGGTGAGCTACGAGCGCGGCTACTGCCGCCCCGAGTGCAACCGCTGCAGCCAGGTGTGCCCCACCGGCGCCATACAGCCCGTCACCATCGAGGAGCGCACCGCCACGCAGGTGGGACACGCCGTGTGGACGCGCGACCTGTGCGTCCCCGTGCGCGACGGGAAGACCTGCGGCCTGTGCGCGCGCAAGTGCCCCGCACAGGCCATACAGATGGTGCCCCTGCAGCAGGGCATGCACCAGGAGGGCGGACGCTGGCTGGATTCCGACAACCAGGAAGTCCCGCGCGAGAAGGCACTGCTCATCCCCGTGGTCAACGAGGAGAAGTGCATAGGCTGCGGAGCCTGCGAGAACCTGTGTCCGAGCCGCCCCCTGAGCGCCATCCACGTGGAAGGACACGAGGTGCACCGCGAGATATGACCCAACACCCACACAAGGAAGAGACCGACATGAGCAACAAGATAGACCGAAGAGAGTTTCTGAAGGCCACTGGCACCGCAGCGGCCACCACCGTGCTGGCAGGATGCGGCATGAAGGCAGGCGGACAGGATGCTGACCTGGACGCAGCAGGGCACCACACCGGCCCTGTGCCCACCGACAAGATGACCCACCGCACCAACCCCAAGACGGGCGACCGCGTGAGCATCCTGGGCTACGGATGGATGCGCCTGCCCACCATCAAGGGAGGAAGCGGACGCACCCAGGAGAACGCGAATGGGGATGCCCTGGACCAGGAAGAGATCAACCGCCTCACGCGCTACGCGCTTGACCACGGGGTGAACTACTTCGACACGTCGCCCGCATACTGCCAGGGACGCAGCGAGGAGTCGCTGGGCACAGCACTGAAGGCCAGCGGATACCCCCGCGACAAGTACTTCATAGCCACCAAGCTGAGCAACTTCAGCCCGCAGCAGTACCCGCTGGAGGAGGGGCAGAAGATGTTTGAGAACAGCCTGCGCTACCTGCAGACTCCCTATGTGGATTACCTGCTGCTGCACGCAGTGGGCGGCGGGGGCATGAAGACACTGCACGACCGCTACCTGGACAATGGCCTGCTCGACTGGCTCATGCAGCAGCGCGAGGCCGGGCGCATACGCAACCTGGGCTTCTCGTTCCACGGCGACGTGGCCGTGTTTGACTGGCTGCTGGAGCACCACGGGCAGTACCACTGGGACTTCGTGCAGATACAGGCCAACTACTGCGACTGGCACAATGACGACGACCGCGGGCGCAGCGGCGAGTACCTGTACGGCCAGCTGGTCAAGCGCGACATTCCCGTGGTCATCATGGAGCCGCTCCTGGGCGGCCGCCTGAGCAAGGTGCCCGACCATGTGGTGGCGCACCTGAAGCAGCGCAAGCCCGAGAACAGCGTGGCCAGCTGGGCCTTCCGCTACATCGCCTCCAAGCCCGCCGTGCTCACCGTGCTCAGCGGCATGACCTACATGGAGCACCTACAGGACAACATACGCTCCTACTCCCCGCTGGAGCCGCTCAGCCAGGAGGAGCAGGAGTGGCTCGAGGGCGAGACGGCCAGCCTCATCAAGGGCTACCCCACCATCGACTGCAACGACTGCAAGTACTGCATGCCCTGCCCCTACGGACTGGACATCCCGGCCATCTTCACGCACTACAACCGGTGTGTCAACAAGGGGCAGGTGCCCGAGAGCCAGCAAGCGCGCAACTACCAGCAGGCCCGACGCGCCTTCCTGGTGGGCTATGACCGCAGCGTGCCACGCCTGCGGCAGGCCAACCACTGCATACAGTGCCGTGCCTGTGTGCCCCACTGCCCGCAGCAGATTGACATCCCGGCGCAGCTGCAGCGCATCGACGAATTTGTGGAGAAACTCAAGCAGAACAAACTGTAGGGCACACCACACGAGGCCACACCCAGGCTCAGGCACTGGGAACATAAGTGAATGCCCCGAAAGGGCAAAGGCGCGGACAGCCCATGCCTTTGCCCCCTCAGGGCACTTTTTTTGCTCAAATCCTTTTCATTCCTGGGTCATTCCCCCTGGCCACGGGTGTGCCTGCCATGGGTGCCCGGCCAGGGATTCCACCCCGCGCCACCATGTGGGCTATGGCCGATCAGCGTGCCCGGACGAAGCGGCTGCCACGTCTCACCACGCCATCCGTGCCTGTCGGCGTGCCCTCGGCAGGAGCCCAGGCACCGCGCGTGAGAGAGTCGGCGGACGCCGGCTCGCGCCTCACGCTGTTGCGGTAATAGCCGTACCAGTCATCGCGCGGGTCATAGTAATAGTTGCCGCTATAGGCTCCCCAGTCGTAATAGTCAGCCGTCTTGTACAGCGAGAACTTGGTGTCCGAGTTGCCAAAGTAGCCATAGAAGCGCACGCCGCTCATGTGATAGTCATGGATGACGGTGTTGAGGCCATGGTCATAGGGGTAGTCGAGCACCAGGTCGCCACGGTCAATGTACCAGTTGAAATAGTAATACTGATACACATAGGGGCCCTGGCTGTAGTAATCCACCTGCTTGCCATAGCCATGCGTGGCGTAGTCGTAGGAGGGATAGAAGACGATGCGCGTGTCGTAGGAGTCAAAGCGGAAGACGCGCCCATGGTACTCATACTCATAGAACATGCCGAAGTCTCCCCGCCACTCGCCCGAGAGTGTCATGGCGCGCGAGAGGTCCTCGTCGCATGAGGAGAGTGCGATGGCGGCCACCACGGCACTGAGCGCCGCCCAGAGATTCCTTAACTTTCTCATAATGCCATTCCTTTCTTTATCCTGCACAAAGTTATCCCTTTTTCGCGGAAGTAAGGTACGGGAAAAGCAGAAAGCACAAGGGGACTTTCCCTGAACGCTGTGGGAAAGTGCCCGCACGGGCATGCACGTAAAAACGCAGTGCGCCGCATCGGCCATCGCAGTGCGCTGCAATGGGCAACGCATGCGGCTGCGATGGGCAACGCACCGCACTGCGTGTTTCAGCCCACCACAGGCGTGTGCCCCTGGCAGGGGGGTGGACTGGGGCGGCACAGGCTACCGGCGGTCGTAACTCTTGCGGGCCAGCCAGCGCAGGCAGTTGTACAGGAGATAGTTCTGGGTGGGGTCGGTGAAGATGCGGTGCCCGTGCCCCCAGTTGAGGTACACCATATTGTAGCGCGTGTTGGTCCATGCCACAGGCGTGTCCAGCCCCTTGGGCAACTCGTCCTTGAGCCCCAGGGGATAGTTGGAGTCATCGAGCGAGAGCAGCACCTGCACATCGGGATTGAGCCTGGGACTGGGTTCCCACTGGTACCACTCGTTCTCGGGCGCCATATACGAGGCGGGCATCCCCTTCATCAGAGGGTGATCCGGGGCATCGTTCCTCAGCCTGGCAGGCAATGGGGGCCAGGAGTTGCGGTTGAAGACCGCCCCGCCCAGGAACTGCACAAACCAGGGCCAGCCGGTGGAGGGAATGTTGAAGGCCGCCGAGTGGAAGCCCAGCCATCCCCCTCCGTTCTCCATATATCGCTCAAAGGCGGCACGCTGCCGGGGCGTGTGGCCAGGGTTGTCGTCGAGCGAGATGAGCAGGTCGTAGGTGCGCAGGTTCTCGTAGGTGAGGGCATCAAAGTCGCTTGTGAAGTCGAACACGATGCCGTCGCCCACGCCGAGTTCGCGGAAGTAGGCCATCGCGTCCTCGTCAAAGTCCCTGTGGGCGCGCTCTACGGCCTTGTTGTGCAGCACCAGTGCATGGCACCGGGGAAACCATTTGGCGGGCCCAGAGGCCCATTCTATGGCATTGGAGAGCATCTGGCAGAAGTCCTTGCTCTGCAGCAGTTGGGCATCGTGGCCAAACTGGAAATACACGTTGCGTGCCTTGACGCGCTCGTTGGTCCACACCACGGGATGGTCGCCCATGCGCACGGGGGTGCTGGTGCTGTAGGAATCCTCGTCCACATGAGCCAGCACCCGCACCTGCCCCCGGGGACTGCGGTCGTAGGTGTACCACTCGTCCCCCGGCAGGGTGAACTCGCGGCTCACGCCCTTGAATATGGGATGGCCGGGCTGCTCCACCACCACCCTGCCGTCGCAGGTCTCCTGCACATAACCCTGGAACTTGATGCCTCCCAGGAAACGCGACGCCCACTGCCACATGGGGAAGCCGTCGAAGTCACCCAGCAGGGAGGCATGGTGGAAGCCTATCCAGCCCACGGTGCCGTCGCGCATGGCATGCTCCATGGCCTGCTGGGCGGCATCGGTCCAGTTGTAGGGCGGGTAGTCGAGCTGGAGGAGCACCTTGTAGCGGGCCAGGGTGCTGTCGTTGATGGTGCGTGTGTCGCCCACCACATCCACCTGCCAGCGGTGCTGC
>DCCS01000043.1:2078-3496 GCA_002316015.1 Prevotellaceae bacterium UBA1075 | reverse complement strand
CTACGCCTACAACAACACCTACGGGCGCCAGACCAACGAGAACGCCCGTGACAGGCAAGAGACACCCTATGGCACACAGACCGACAGCGCGCCGGCAACAGAAAACTACACACAAGGAACTCCCAGGACTGCCAGCGAGAACTACGACTTCGGCCTGAACATACGCGGCGAGGGGGTTCTGGAAGTGATGAACGAGGGCTACGGATTCCTGCGCAGCAGTGACTACAACTACCTGAGCAGTCCTGACGACATCTATGTGAACGCACAGACCATACGCCACTACGGCCTCAAGACAGGCGATGTGGTGGAAGGACCCGTCCGCCCGCCGCGCGACAACGAGAAGTTCTTCCCTCTCATCGAGGTCAGCAGCGTCAACGGATGCGACCCCGAGATTGTGCGTGACCGCAGCCCCTTCGAGAACCTCACTCCGCTGTTCCCCAACGAGAAGTTCAAGCTGTGCAGCGGCAAGGGCGACTCCATGGCGGCACGCGTGGTGGACCTCTTCGCTCCTATCGGCAAGGGACAGCGCGCGCTCATCGTGGCACAGCCAAAGACAGGCAAGACCATGCTGCTCAAGGACATCGCAAACGCCATCACGGCCAACCACCCCGAGGCTTACCTGATGATGCTCCTTATCGACGAGCGTCCCGAGGAGGTGACCGACATGGCACGCACGGTGAAGGCCGAGGTCATCGCCAGCACCTTCGACGAGCCAGCCGAGCGTCATGTGAAAATCGCCGGCATCGTGCTCGAAAAGGCCAAGCGCATGGTGGAGTGCGGCCACGACGTGGTCATCTTCCTCGACTCTATCACACGTCTGGCACGTGCCTACAACACGGTATCACCCGCGAGCGGCAAAGTGCTGAGCGGAGGAGTGGACGCCAACGCCCTGCACAAGCCGAAGCGCTTCTTCGGCGCGGCACGCAACATCGAGAACGGGGGAAGCCTCACCATCATCGCCACCGCACTGATTGACACGGGAAGCAAGATGGACGAGGTCATCTTCGAGGAATTCAAGGGAACGGGAAACATGGAACTGCAGCTTGACAGGATGCTGAGCAACAAGCGCATCTTCCCCGCTGTGAACATCACAGCCAGCAGCACGCGGCGCGATGACCTGCTGCAGGACAAGATGACCCTGGACCGCATGTGGATCCTGCGCAAGTTCCTGAGCGACATGAACCCAATCGAGGCCATGAACGAAGTGAAATCCAAACTGGAGAACACCGCCAACAACGAGGAGTTCCTCCTGAGCATGAACTCATAGGACACACACACGGCATCGGGCGCAAGCACACGCCACGGGGCGGTAGGAGGCCATCGCGTCTCCTGCCGCCTCACGTTTTGGAAGCGCCCCCTGCCATCTCCCCGGAAAGAGGAAGTGTACCGCGCGGACTGACGCAGCGGCATGCGTTGGC
>DCCS01000043.1:0-1940 GCA_002316015.1 Prevotellaceae bacterium UBA1075 | reverse complement strand
TGGCAATCGCAGCGGCTTGCGTTTTTTACCGCATCGCTCCGCCTTGCTGTGGCATGGCTCTGCGTGGAAAGCACACATGCCGCCCTCTGCGGCAAGAAGGCGGATTGCCAGCCATGCAACATGCCGCGCAAGGAACCCCACCTGTGCCGGCTTGCCTGACACACACCCGCTCCACGGGAATTGGACAACGGGGCATTGGCAAGGGCCAATGGCACCTGTACTGGCGGGACAGAGAGCATCACGCCTGGAGCCGATGCGCTTAATCTTTGTTAAAAGACAAATTGCGTTCTTGATTAGAACAACAAAATACAAGTCCTGCAACTTTGTGGAGCAACACGTTAAGCCGAATTGTCGTAACTTTGCAGGCGATTTCGAAACCGAACTATCGAGGTAAAAGAAAGAGACAAACAGAGTTACAAATAATTTTTGAATGAGAAGAATTATGACGAAGAAACTGATGACCGTGCTGGCAACAGCCATGACCGCAATGGCCATGCTCAGCTCATGTGGCAACAAGCAGCAGCAGGGAGCAATGCCCAGTGCCGTTTACAAGACCCAGAAGGTGGCCAAGAGTGACGTGACACTGACCGAGAAATACAGTGCCACCATACGCGGATGCCAGGACATTGAGGTTTACCCACAGGTCGGAGGCACACTGCAGAAGCTTTGCGTGACAGAGGGGCAGAAAGTGAGGAAAGGGCAGGTGCTCTTCGTGATAGACCAGGTACCCTACCGCGCGGCGCTGAACACCGCCGAGGCAGCGCTCAAGGCGGCCGAGGCACAGGAGGCGACAGCTCAGATCAACTACGACAGCCGCAAGAAACTGTATGACCAGAAGGTGGTGAGCGAGATTGACATGCAGACGGCGCAGAACACCCTGCTCAGTGCCAAGGCACAGGTGGCACAGGCCAAGGCACAGGTGGTGAACGCCCGCAACAGCCTTTCCTACACCACCGTGAAAAGCCCTGCCGACGGTGTCATCGGCACACTGCCCTATCGCCAGGGCGCGCTGGTGGGCAGCAGCATGCCCCAGCCGCTGACCACGGTGAGTGACAACAACGAGATGTACGTCTATTTCAGCATGACAGAAAGCCAGTTCCTGGCACTCATCCGCCAGTATGAGTCCACCGAGAAGGCCATCGAGGCCATGCCCGACCTCACGCTCCAGCTGGTTGACGGAAGTGAGTACGAGCTCAAGGGAAGGGTGGAGAGCGCCAGCGGAGTGGTGGACCGCAGCACGGGCTCCGTGCAGCTGCGCGCCGCCTTCTCCAACCCCAAGCACATCCTGCACAGCGGGAGTACCGGCAACATCATCATCCCCGTGACCTACAAGGACGTGCTCACCGTGCCCGCGACAGCCGCCGTGCAGACGCAGGACAAGTACAATGTGTTTGTGGTGGACAGCAAGGGCATCGCCCACTCGCAGATGGTGGACATCCTCCCCCAGAGCCAGGGCAAGACCTTCATCGTGACCTCGGGGCTGAAGGGCGGCGAGGAGATTGTGTCGGAGGGCGCAGGCATGGTGCGTGACGGACAGGACGTGAAGAAGCTCGGAAAGTGACACCCACAGACAGCGAAACACATTATATTATACAATCGCGCAAGATGAAAGGCAACATATTCATTAAAAGACCGGTCATGGCAATGTCAATTGCCATCCTCATAGTGCTGGTGGGAGCGATATCGTACTTCTCCCTTCCACTGGAGTCTTACCCCGACATCGCCCCTCCCACCGTGACGGTGAGCGCCACCTACACGGGCGCCAGTGCCGAGGCGGTGATGAAGGCTGTGGTGCAACCCCTGGAGGAGGGCATCAACGGTGTGGAGAACATGCTCTACATGACCTCCACGGCCACCAATTCGGGCACAGCCAACATCACCATCTACTTCCGCCAGGGCACCGACCCCGACATGGCCGCCGTGAACGTGCAGAACCGTGT
>DCCS01000015.1:7052-8521 GCA_002316015.1 Prevotellaceae bacterium UBA1075 | reverse complement strand
AATTTCTGCCAAATAATTAAGAAAAAGTTGGGCGATAAGGAAAACCTTAGCATTGGTCAAGCTCGTGAAATTGTCAATTATGGTAAAAGCATACTATAAATCATCCAACAGTGATTTCGTCCTTGCTCATGGCGATTGTTTCAAACTTCTCAAGGAGTTTGACTTCAAGTTCGATATGATATTTGCAGACCCTCCTTACTTTCTCTCCAACGGTGGCATATCGTTGCAGAGCGGTAAAGTCGTGTGCGTAGATAAAGGAGATTGGGACAAGGGCAAGTCTCAAGAGGGCATGATGGCATTCAATATGGGATGGTTGCGTTTGTGCCGTAATAAGTTGAAGGATAATGGTACGATTTGGATTAGCGGAACCTACCACAACATCTTTTCCGTGGCTAATTGCTTGACAGAACTTGGCTTTAAAATTCTGAATGTGATTACATGGCAAAAGACCAACCCACCTGTCAATATTTCCTGCCGCTACTTCAAATACTCTACAGAGTTCATCATTTGGGCAAGAAAGATGCAGAAAATTCCCCACAAGTTTAACTACGAATTGATGAAAGAGTTGAATGAAGGAAAGCAAATGACTGACGTGTGGCGAATGCCTGCCATCGGACGCTGGGAAAAGACCTGTGGCAAGCATCCTACTCAAAAGCCTCTACGTCTTCTTGTCCGTATGATTCTTGCATCGACCAATCAAGGAGACTGGATTCTCGACCCATTCAGCGGTAGTTCGACAACAGGTATAGCAGCAAACTTATGTGGACGGCGATTTGCAGGGCTTGAACAAGAGGACAAGTTTTGTAAGTTGAGCAAAGAAAGACGTGAGGAGATTGAAAATCTTGAAAACTATGATAATCTGACAAGGCATATTGAGGATTTGCAAGTGCTCCAAGATTGCCGTACAGTCAAGGAAGACATAGGCAACTATGTAAGTGTTCCATTCTGAAAACAAATTTCAACAAGAAAACCTGGGTATGCCAACTGATGCCCCTGGATGGTCGAACATATCGTGCGTTTTGTTTCCGGCTGTGGCAGATTCACGCTTTCCGCGAAGGTAATACCCGCACAACTGCGGTATTCAGAATCCTCTATCTACGCTCCATTGGACTCATGGTGGACAACAGCCGTTTTGCTCGACATTCATGGATCGGTGATGGATATGTATGCTTGCTTTATCCCAACTCTCCAAGGTATCCTCGGCAGGGATATCTTCTGACCGTGAAAAGGCTTGCGTCGTATGATGAATGTGTCATATCAAAGTAAATTTGTGCTTTTTCGCTAAAATTTGTCATTCGGCTTGAAACAGACGGAGGATGCGTTGTGCACATACCGCTCACGATTCCAGCTTGATCTAAAGAAATGGAACCAGTGCCCTGGGAAGTACTACTTCAAGAGCCAGGGAAGTACTACTTCGGAGGCTGGGGGAGTACTACTTCAAGAGCTGGGGAAGTACTACTTCAAGAGCC
>DCCS01000015.1:0-6973 GCA_002316015.1 Prevotellaceae bacterium UBA1075 | reverse complement strand
AGAGCCAGGGAAGTACTACTTCGAAGGCTGGGGAAGTATTACTCCCCGGGGGAAGAGAGGGTAACTTACATGCGCAAGCAACCAAGCATCAGTTTGACAGAGCCATGACACCTATCTCACAGTCAGTTTGTGCGTTGCGACACGTCCGCCAGCCAGTGTCAACCGGGCGATGAAAAGTCCCCCTCCGGCGGGTTTTGCTAAAATCTTATCCTTGGATTCACACACCTTGGCGCCTGTTGGTGAAAACAGTTCGACCTTCACCACATTTCCTCTGACACACACGTTATTTCCGTCGAGGATGACGGACACATCCTTGTCGGCATCGACAGTCCCGACACCTGAGGCAGACGGCTTTTCGAGCACGGAGAAATCCATCCAGGACCACGAGGCGTCACGCTGCGCGTCGGGAAGCATGCTGTAGGACACCTCGTCACCGCCCGTGCGGTTGTCGTGCAACATGATGTTGGCACGCATGAGATGC
This sequence comes from Prevotellaceae bacterium UBA1075, assembly GCA_002316015.1. Lineage (GTDB taxonomy): Bacteria > Bacteroidota > Bacteroidia > Bacteroidales > Bacteroidaceae > Physcousia. The sequence goes on along the minus strand of DCCS01000015.1, from coordinate 6,492 downwards.
CCCTCTGGAGCCTTGTCATAGCCGAGCGACTTCCATGGTATGGCGGCCTCGATGGTATAGACCTTCCCGGCGTTCGCGGTTTTGACCACGCTGCGCACGCCGGCGAGTTCGCTGGGCACCCAACTGTTTTTCCCGGTACTGCCCTCATAGGTAACGATGTCACCCGCAAGCAGGAAGAACAGGCGATGCATGCCGTCAACAGGGTGCTCGTCGGAAGCGTACCTGGTGTCCAGGAAGAGGGTCACGCCGTCGCCGTAAACCGACTTCAGAGGATGCTGCGTGACATCCGACACGCGGGATGTGAAATAGAGGGTGTCCTCGTCATAGGCGAAGTCGGCACTGAAGCGCACCTTGTTGGTGCTGTGGCCGAGGATCATCTGTGTGGCGAAACTTGTGTAGTAGCCCTCGTTCTTGACATACCGTCCGTCCACCTTGGGGTGGCCGTAGGGGGCGCACAACTGGCGCAGCGCACGGCCCTTGATCATGTCAACGCGTCCCGACATGCCGCCCACGGCCACCACCGTGCCCGTATCAATGACGGAAAGCGAGTTCCACAACGAGTTGTCGTCGCCAAAAGGCTCGCTCATGGCCTTGAAGTCTCTGGCTTCCTCATTGCCCACATATACCCACATCTGCTGCTTCGACATGTCCACGCCATTTCCGTTCTCGCCCTGGTGCGACAGGATAGTCTCGCCCCAGGGCAGTTTGCGCAGATACGGCGCGCCACCACGGCGGAGCGTACAATAATTGTAGTCAATGGCCTTCCTGCGGTTCCCGCTGGCTCCGCTAACCCAGTAGTCGTTCCAGTTTGTCTCAAGAGGGCATGTGGCTATGGTGGGTATGAAATTGTTGACGCCTCGCCATCCGTTGTCCTCGAAGGCAAGCGCAATGGTCTTTTTGTCTTGAAGGATTATCGCGGAGGGCATGCCGTCGCGGCTGCCTGCACGAAACGACACTTTCTGCGCGTCCGTCCATGTAAGTCCGCCATCATAAGAGCGGCACATCGATATCTGCTGCTCTCCCGATGTGGTGTAAGGCCCCTCGTCGGCAAAATAGAGCTGCAGTTCACCGGATGGCAACTCAAGGAAAGACGGTTCCCAACATCCGTCTTCGAAAGTATAGGAGGCATCGTTGACGAATATCTCACCGCTCCATGTGCGACCGTTGTTGGTGCTGCGCTTGCAACGTATGCCGAACCGGCGGTCCTTTGTGTAAGGTTGTGACGGACGTGGGTTGTAGCCCACAATGATGGTGCCGTCGGCCAACTGGATGAGGTCAGGCGCGCAGTTGGGCACGTTGTTGGTGTTTGTGACGATTTTTATGGGCGACGACCATTTTCCGCCCTTGTTCGAACTGAAGGCGATGTTTATGCCGTTGCTTTCGCAGACGGCCATGAGCCGCCCGTCGTGAAGCTGTATGACACGTGCGTAACCACCGCTGCCGAACACGGTCCTGCGCGTGGAGTTGTCCCAGAAAATGCGTGACCCCTTGTAAGGTTGGCGCCTGGCCGCGAAACTTGCCAATGACACGGTGAACAAGGTTGAGACAATGAGCACAAGCAAATGCTTTCTCTTCATCATGATGTATGCCGGTTTACCCTTTCCGCAACACTGTAATTCTATGATGTCTTCAAATAAGTTCCGGGGGCTCCAGAAAGTGCCTCAGGACTTAGCCGCGCCAGAAGCCTCGCTTAACCTGGTGTTGCTGTACAAATCAAGCAATTCTTCGTCCGCTGTAGCAAAAATACAAATAAAATCCAAGAATACTGTACCTTTTGTCATTATATTATGTGCATGAGGCAGCATGAGGAAGTGGCGGCCTCCGCGACAGACGGGGCAATCACTTTCTCTTGCGGCCTTTCTTTCCTGCACTCCCCAATTCAAAGAAATGAAGACGGGAGAAGGGCCTTGAATTAACGTATGTTGCCGCGAATGCGGGTGAGATACGCGCCCAAGCCCTCCTCGTCGCGGTCATCAATGATGTGTATCAGTTCCTTCAACTCGTCACGTATCTGCTCCACATGGCTCTTGGTACGCGGGTTGAAGAGGATTTCCCTGAGCAGCGTGTCGTCCTCGGAGAGCACTCCGCGCGCTATGGCCAGGTGCCTCTTGAAAGTCGTCCCAGGCGCGTCCTGGTGCTTCATGACCGCACTGAAGACGAAGGTGCTCACAAAGGGAACCGACAAACTGTAGGCCATGGCCTCATCATGCTCCCCGAATGTGTACTCATGCACATGGAGTCCCAGACGGCGATACAGGTCGAGGAAGAAGATGCGCCCCATGTAGTCGCCCTCCTTGATGACAATGGCGTTCTCGGAGGAGAGTGCCCCAAGGTTGGCGAAAGTGGGGCCAAACATAGGGTGTGTGCTCACATAACGCATGCCGGAGGCCTCGTAAAACTGCAGGAAATCCGTCTTCACGCTGCTGATGTCACTGATGATGCAGTCCTTGGGCAGGTAAGGAATCACCTGCCCGAAAACCTGAAGCGTGTACTTCAGCGTGACGGCATTGATGACCAGTTCTGGTCTGAAAGCCTTTATCTCCTCCATACTGGTGAACCGCTGCGTGTGATAGAGGAACCGCATGCGGCGCGCGTCCACCTCATACACGGCACAGTCATGGTCAAAGGAGAGCACATCGGTAAAGAACGAGCCCATCTTGCCCGCACCCAGAATCAGTATTCTCATCTTGCCGCCCTACTTGTTTATTATCTCCATCTGCTGCCGCACGCTCTCCTCGTGGATGGCCTCATACACCTTCTTGACAAAGGTGGGGTCCATGCCGCACAGGGCTCCCTGTGCCCCGCGCTTGTCCAGTATCTCGCCATAGCGTCCGGTCTGCACCACGGCCATGTTGTGCTCCTTCTTGTACTGGGCTATCTCACGGCTCACGCGCATCCGCTTGGTCATGAGGTCCATCAGCTGGTCATCCATCCCGTCTATCTGTTTCCTGAGGCTTGCCAGGGACTCTGTCATCTCCACATTGTCACGTATCACCAGGCGGTCCAGGATGAAGTCAAGCACGTCTGGAGTCACCTGCTGCTTGGCGTCGCTCCAGGCCTCGTCGGGCATGCAATGGCTCTCCACTATCAGCCCGTCAAAGCCCATGTCCATAGCCTGCTGGCAGAGCGGGGCTATCAAGTCCCTCCTGCCGCCGATGTGGCTGGGGTCGCAGATGATGGGAAGGCTGGGGATGCGGCGGTGCAACTCGATGGGTATGTGCCACAGGGGCGTGTTGCGGTAGAGTTTTTGGTCTGTGCTGCTGAAGCCGCGATGGATAGCACCCAGGCGCTTGATGCCGGCCCCGTTGATGCGCAGCAGTCCCCCTATCCACAGTTCCAGGTCGGGGCTTACGGGGTTCTTGACCAGCACGGGGATGTCCACCCCGCGCAGGCTGTCGGCCAGTTCCTGCATGGCAAAGGGATTGGTGGTCGTGCGTGCTCCCACCCACAGCAAGTCCATGCCAGCCTTGAGCGCGGCCTCCACATGTTTTGGGGTTGCCACTTCGGTGGTGATAAGCATGCCTGTCTCCTCCTTGACGCGGCGCATCCAGGGCAAGGCCTTCTCGCCATGTCCCTCAAAGCCTCCGGGCTTTGTGCGTGGTTTCCAGATGCCTGCTCTGAAGAGTTTCACACCTTTCGAGGCCAAACTCCTGGCCGTTGTCATCACCTGTTCTTCTGTCTCGGCACTGCAGGGGCCTGCGATTACCAGAGGGCGCTTTGCCTCAATTCCTGGCAAGTTTAGTGGCTGAATGTCCAGTTCCATAATGTATTGTAATGTTTTGTGCGGGACGCGGGCTCTGCCGTTCCTGGCTCTCCCCCACTCCTGCCGATGTATTTGTTTTCTGTTATATCCCTGTCTCTCTCACGCGTTTGTCCTTTAGTCACGCCTGTGTGGCCAGAGGCTTGCCCCACACCTCACGCACGCGACGCACCGCCTCCTGGAACTTGTCGTCCTTGGCACAAAGGCTTATGCGTATGTAGCGCCTGCCGTTGCTGCCGAAGATGAAACCGGGTGTAACGAACACCCTGGCCTCGTGCAGGACACGCTCCGTGAGTTGCTCGGCATCGGCATATGCGTCAGGAATCCTGCCCCAGAGGAACATGCCCGTCTGTCCGGGGTCAAACTGGCAGCCGAGTGTTGTCATGATTTCCTCGGCCATGGCCCGCCGCCTGCTGTAAGTGCCCACGTTGGCCTGCGCGTGCCATTCGTCAGTGTTGTCATAGGCCCGCGCTGCCGCCAGTTGCAGGGCTCTGAACGTGCCGGAGTCAATGTTGCTCTTCACCTTCAGTATCCACTGTACAAACTGTGCGTTGGTGGCCAGCAAGCCCACACGCCACCCTGGCATGTTGTGGCTCTTGGACATCGAGTTGAACTCTATGCAGCAGTCCTTTGCTCCCGGAACCTGCAGTATGGAGAGTTTCTCCCCGTGGTTGAGAATGAAACTGTAGGGATTGTCGTTCACCACCACGATGTCATGCTTGCGGGCAAATGCCACGAGCCGCTCATAAGTCTCCCGGCGTGCGGGAGCTCCAGTGGGCATGTTGGGATAGTTGGTCCACATCAGACGCACACGGCTCAAATCCATGCGTCCCAGTTCATCAAAGTCCGGCTGCCAGCCGTTCTCGGGAAGCAGGTCATAGTTGACCACTTTGGCTCCCAACAATTTGCTCAGACTGGTGTAAGTGGGATAGCCGGGATTGGGCACCAGCACCTCCTCCCCAGGATTCACAAAGGCAAGCGTGACATGCAGGATACCTTCCTTGCTGCCTATCAGAGGCTGTACCTCTGTGTCGGCGTCCAATTGTACTCCATACCACCGGCTGTAGAAACGCGCCATGGCCTCACGCAGTTCCCTGGTGCCCACGGTGGGCTGATAGCCATGCGCGTCGGGTCTGCGTGCCTGCTCGCACAGCACATCCACGGTCTCCCTGGAAGGCGGCATGTCGGGGCTGCCTATGGCCAGGCTGATGATGTCCTTGCCCTCGGCATTGAGCCGTGCGACCTCCTTTCCCTTGCGGCTGAAATAATACTCGTTCACCGCAGCCAGCCTGTCGGCCGGCCTTACCTTATACACTTTGCTTTCCATCTTGATATTCTCCCAGTATCCTCAATTCGGTGACGAGCGGGCTGATGGCGTTGACTGCCTGGTGAAGCCTGGGGTCACGGTCAAACGAGAGGTCAATGTAAAACATGTACTGCCACTCCTTCCCTATGATGGGCAGTGACTGGATCTTGGTCAGATTGAGTTTATAGAAGGACAGGATGGACAGGATGGCGCTGAGCGAGCCCTCCTCATGGGGCAGGGTGAAGGCCAGGCTGGCCTTGTTGGCATCCTGCACGCGCCGCATCCGTCCGGCCTTCTCGGGACGTGCGAGCACCATGAAGCGTGTGAAATTGTGCTTGTTGGTCTCGATGCCCGTCTCGAGCACCCTCATCCCGTAGATGGCGGCCGCGTCCTTGTGGCAAATGGCGGCGTGCCCGCGCAGATGACACTTGCTGATGTGTGCGGCTGCTCCTGCCGTGTCGGCCACCTCCACCACTTTCATCTCACTGTGCCTGGCAAGGAAGTCGCGGCACTGCATCAGCGCGACAGGATGCGAGTTGACCTCGGTGATATCGGCCCAGTCCTCGTCGGGCAGGCACATGATGCTGTGGCTGATGCGCAACTTGTGTTCCCCCACAATGGTGGCGCCGCTCTCCATCAGCAGTTCATAGTTGTGCAGCAGGCTGCCCGCAATGGTGTTCTCGATGGCAACCAGGGCGGCATCGGCGTCATCACACAGACGCGCGAACACCTCCTCGAAGGTATCGCAGCATATCAACTGGACTGGCTCGCCCTCGAAGTATCTATGGACGGCTATATCGTGAAAACTGCCCTTGATGCCCTGTATGGCCACTCTTCTCATTTGTCTCTTGTTTTCTGTTTCGTCCTGCAAAAGAAAATCCCGCGTCATTGCTGAGCGGGATTTCTGTTTATCGTTTGTCTCTTCAAGTTCTGTCTTGCACCATTTGGCTTGTCCACACAGATTCCCGTTCACTTCAGCTTGCTAAAGTAAAAGTAAAAGTAGAATCCGTAATAGAACTTACCAGTCTGTGTCATACGCTTTCTTGCATGTTTGCTTTCAAATGCACGACAAAGTTACCACTTTCCTTTCGAACAGCAAACGAATTTGCCATTTTTATTTCCTTTCGGCATGAAAATGACCATTCATGCCATCCAGCAGATGCGGGTCAACGGCAGCTGCGGCCATCAGGTCATGCATGGCAAGGGCTGTCTCCCCGGCCATCAGGTGCAGTCTTCCGCGCTCCTTCAGCAGCACTGCATTTTTGGAATCCTTCTCTATCTCCTCTGTCAGAGCCTGAATGGCCATCTCTATCACTTCCTTTTCCATATTTCCTTTTCTGTCATTTCTGTTTGACGCACAAAGGTACACCTTTTTTGTGGTTGCACAAAGTTACAATAAACGCCATGGAATGCTTGCGCGTCAATG
>DCCS01000021.1:2991-32740 GCA_002316015.1 Prevotellaceae bacterium UBA1075 | reverse complement strand
ACGGACGGATCCAACACATACGCGTCCCTTGAAAAGGACGAGATTGTGGCTTCCCACAAGGCTGTTGTCATGGATGACAAGAAGAAAGTGGGTAAGATCTTGCCTTGGGTGCATATTGCCATCAGCAATGCTAAAAGGAGCATACTGGACACTTACCATGACATAAAGGCGGAGTTCCTGCAACTCTACCTTAACGAGTTCTGTTACAAGTTCAACCGCCGATACTTTGGATTTAGACTCTTCGAAAGATTGGAACTCTGCGCTTGCAATTATAGAGCTGAGTTTAAACATCGAATTTACTAATTGGATATTTGCGGACATTCATTTTCCTTTTTCCACAAGTATGGAAGACCCGCAGGCCGTGGGGTTTTTCCTTGAGGCCGCCCCGCCTCAGGGGCAAATAATCTTCAAGACCTCCAGAAACTTTCTGAGCCTCCAGAAGTCCTCCGGAAGCCATACAGCCCTCCAAAGGCTCCAATTTATAGCCTCCGGAAGCCATACAGCCCTCTAAAGGCCCCATTTTATAGCCTCCGGAAGCCTTGTGAAACTCCCCAGGAAAATCTCTTCCCCCCCCCAAAAAAAAATCCTCGCCCGCGCCCCTTCAGAGAACCTTGAGGCGCGCGAAGCGCAGCAGGAGCTGCTTGCGGCCGGCGGTGTCGAAGAGCACGGTGGCGCGCGCGTCCATGCCGCCGCCCTCCACACGCTCCACCGTGCCCTGGCCGAAGCGCTCGTGCGCTATCCTCTGTCCGGCTCTCACCTCCACGCCCGATGATGACCCGCCGCCCGCTGCGGACGCGGAGGCCGGGATGCGCGTGGACAGGGATGCCATGCGGAGGCCTGGCTGCGGGGCCTGCAGGGGAGCGCCTGGCTGCGGGACGGGCCCGGAGCGGGACGTGCCCGGCCGGCCCGGGGGGAAGGCCTGGGCGCGGAAGGAAGACGGGGTCGGGGAGCCCGGGGAGGCTGCGTGCCCGCTGCGGCCGTTGACATGCAGGTAACGGGGGTCTATCTCGGCCAGGAAACGGCTGGGGGCGGAGAACTCCATGTGGCCGTAGCGCATGCGGCTGCGCGCCGAGGAGAGGGCCAGGTAACGGGCCGCGCGCGTCATGGCCACATAGAACAGGCGGCGCTCCTCCTCCAGGGCGCGCGCGTTGTCCTGACCCGCCTGGCTGGGAAACAGGCCCTCCTCCATCCCCGCCACGCACACGGCCTGGAACTCCAGCCCCTTGGAGGCGTGCACGGTCATCAGCGTCACGCGCCCGTCCCCGGCATCCCCGTCCCGGCCTTCGGCGGGGTCGGTGAGCAGGCTCACCTCCTGCAGCCAGTCGGCCGCCCCGGCGGGCAGCCCCTGCTCGCGCCGCTCCTGGACGAAGGTGCCGATGGAGTCGGTGAGCTCCTGCAGGTTCTGCTGCCTCTGGAGGTCGTCGAGCCCGGAGCCCTGGAACACCTCGGCCTGCATCCCGCTCAGGGAGAGTGCCTGGAGCGCGAGCCTGTAGGCATCTGCCCCAGCCTCCATGGACTCGCGCAACTGCGCGACGAGCGTGGCAAAGGCCGCGAGCCTCCTGGCGGGGGCGGCCGCGAGGCCGTGCCCCTGGGGGGCGGCCACCACCTCCCAGGGGCTCACGCCCCCCCGGGCCGCCGCCTGCCACACGCGCTCCAGGGTGGCCTCGCCTATGCCGCGCGCGGGGTAGTTGATGACGCGGCGCAGGGCCGTCTCGTCCCTGGGGTTGACGCAGAGGCGCAGGTAGGCGATGGCGTCCTTGACCTCCTTGCGCTGGTAGAAGGACAGGCCGCCGTAGATGTGGTAGGGGATGTCCCTGCGCCGCAGTTCCTCCTCCAGGCTGCGGCTCTGCGAGTTGGTGCGGTACAGGATGGCCATCTGGCTGTAGGGCAGGCGCTCCTCCCGGTGCAGGCGCGTGAGGTGGCGCGCCAGGGTGGCGGCCTCGTCCTGGTCGCTGTAGGTGTGGAAGACCTCGATGGGACTGCCCTGGTCGCCCAGGCTGAACACCTGCTTGGGGATCTGCCCCTGGTTGTGGCCTATGAGGCTGCTGGCCGCCTCCACGATGGTGCGGGTGGAGCGGTAGTTGCGCTCGAGCCTGAAGAGGCGCGCTCCGGGGTAGGCATCGCGGAAGTGCAGGATGTTGTCTATCTCGGCCCCCCGGAAGCTGTAGATGCTCTGCGCGTCGTCGCCCACCACGCACACGCGCTGGCGCTCGCGGGTGAGCAGCAGCACGATCTGGTGCTGGGCGTAGTTGGTGTCCTGGTACTCGTCCACGAGCACGTAGTGGTAGAGGTCCTGGTAGCGGCGGGCCGCCCCGGGGTGGTCGCGCAGGAGCAGCCAGGCGTTGACCAGGATGTCGTCGAAGTCCATGGCGCCGGCCTGGCGCAGGCGGTCCTGGTACTCGCGCCAGATGCGCCCCACGGCGGGCATGCCGGCGGCCTGGTCGGCCTGGGCCAGGGCGGCGGGGTACTGGCCGGGCTGCAGCAGCATGTTCTTGGCGCGGCTGATGCGGCCTAGGACGGCCTGGGGCTTGTACTGCCTCTTCCTGTCGAGCCCGAGCCCCCCGATGACCTGCCCCAGGAGGCTCTCGCTGTCGGAGGTGTCGTAGATGGTGTAGTCGGCCGGGTAGCCGATGGCCTGGTGCTCGCGGCGCAGGATGCGGGCCAGGACGCTGTGGAAGGTGCCCATGGTGATGCGCGCGGCTGCCCCGGGGCCCACCAGGGCAGCCACGCGCTGCTTCATCTCCAGGGCGGCCTTGTTGGTGAAGGTCAAGGCCATGATGTGCTGCGGCTCCATGCCCTCGTGGCTCAGCAGCCAGGCTATCTTGGCCGTCAGCACGCGTGTCTTGCCGCTGCCCGCCCCGGCGATGACGAGCGAGGGCGCGTCGGTGCAGCACACGGCCTCGCGCTGCCGGGGGTTCAGGAGGGCCAGGCAGGGGTCGCCCGTCCCGTCCCCCGGGGTGCCTGTCCCGCTGTGGGGTGCTTCTTGGGGGCTGTGGGGCTGGGCCTGGAGCCCGTCCCCCGGGGTGCCTGTCCCGTGGGCCGCTTCTTGGGGGCTGGTGTGTGTGTGGTCCATCTCTCTCTCTCTCTCTTCTCTCTTTGTCGTGGTTCCGTCTTTCTTTCTTGGGGGGCTTCTCTTTTCCCCCGTGGGGGGCGGGTCTCTTTTTTCTCTTCTCGCAAATGAGTCTCTCTTCTCACAAATCACTAATGAGTTTCTCTTCTCACTAATGAACTGAAATAGAAATCAGAAATCTCCTCCTCTTCCTTTTCTCTTCCTCTCTTTCTCTTCCTCTCTCCTGTCCCTTTCTCCTGTCTCTCCCTTCTCTCTCCGGGTTCTTCTTTTGGGGGTTCGGTTTTTCGGTTCTCCCGCTTTCCTCTTCTCTTCTCTTTGCTTTCTCCCTCTCCCGCCTCTTCCCCTCCCCGTGGGGCTTTGTCTTGTTACAGCCATGAGGCTGTGACCACCGCGCGCACAAGCGCGTAGGAGAGTGACACCGAGGCCATGAGGAAGATGGCGGGGAGGGTGGACCTCATGTATCCCGAGGCCGTGTGCCGTGCCGTGCCGTAGTCGCAGCGGGGGAGCCGGCTGCGGCAGACCCTGTGGCACACAAGCCAGAAGAGCGCGCCGGAGAGGGTGCCGAAGAGTGCACCGCACAGGATGTCGAGGGGGTAGTGGACGCCCAGGTAGAGGCGCGTGTAGCTGGACAGCGCGGCCCAGAGGAACAGCAGGACGCCCGTGGGGGCGTGGCGGAAGACCAGGGTGAAGAACATGGCCGCGCCGAAGGTGTTGGCGGCATGGCTGGATATGAAGCCGTACATGCCGCCCCGGTAGCCGTGCACCACATCCACCAGGGCCCCGAGCCCCGGCTCGCGGGTGGGGCGGAGCCTGTGGAAAAGGGGCTTGCACAGGCTGCTGGAGAACTGGTCGGTGAAGGCCACAAGCAGGACGGCCGCCAGGATCACGGTGGCGCACACGGCGGGGCGGCGGTTGCGCAGGAGCACATAGACGATGCCCGCCAGCAGGGGTGCCCAGGTGAGCGTCTGGGTGAGCGTCCACATGAGCGCGTCCAGGAAGAGCGAGCCGCTCCCGTTGAGGGCGAGCAGCATGTGGCGGTCAAGGGCTGTCAGGTGGTCGAGCATGGGCGTGTGTGTGTGTGCGTGGGGGGCGGCCAGGGGCTGCCGGGTGGCCGGGCTTGGGTGTGTGTGTGTGGCCTGTCCAGGGGCTTCCCTGTGGTTATATGACGGTGAAGTGTTTCTTCTCTATCCAGCCCACCTTGCCGTCCGCTATCTCTATCTCGGCCCAGTCCCTCAGGCTGTTGTCGCGGATTTCCACGCGTGTGCCCTCGTGCAGGAGGAACAGGTCGTTGCCGCTCCCGGAGGGCGTGCTCTTGACCGTGACCACGGGCGAGACGACTATGGCCGCGTCGTGGCGGCCAGCCTCGTGCCTCTGGTACAGGGCGCACGCGTTGCCCAGGAGGCAGAGCAGCAGCAGGATGGCCGAGGCGAAGAACCCTCCCTTGCGCACGGGGACGCTGCCCCCCCGCAGGAAGGCGGCCAGCGCCAGCATGGCCAGGGTGAAGAGGGTGAGGCATGCCCATGCCCACTGGCTCAGGTTGAGCATGCCGGCCGCGCGCCGCAGGAGGGTGACCATCACGAAGTCGTGCTTGGCGTTGATGCGGTCGATGGTCTTCCCGCGCGCCAGCTGGAGGTTGGCCCTGGTGTCCTCGTCGGCGGGATCGAGCTTGAGCGCGCGCTCGAACCACAGGACGCTCTGCGCCATGCTGTCCATGCGGTAGTAGGCGCACCCCAGGTTGTAGCACACGCTTGCCGACTCCACGCTGCCGGCCACCCGGGCGTACAGCCGCGCGGCCTGCTCGTACCTTTTCCCGGCATAAGCCTCGTCGGCCTGTGCCTTCATGCTGTCCAGGGCGGCCGTGCCGCGTGCCCCGCACAGGGCGGGGAGCAGCAGCCCCAGCAGGCAGGATAAAACGGTCTTCTTCGTCGTCATCTCTCTTCTCTGTCCCTTCTCTCTCTAATATATATATGTGTGTGTGTCTTCTGTCTTCTTCTCTCTTGTGATTATCCCTTCCCTCTTCCTTCTCTCTTCTCTCTCACCAGGATGAGTGCGCCCAAGACAATGTGCCAGCCACTTCTTCTTTTTCCCTTCTTTCTCTTCCCTTCTCCCTTCCTGTTCCCCAGCTGTCTCTCCCTCGCTTACTTGTCCTTTCTGATGGCGGCGTCCAGGCGGTTGATGCAGTCGGAGGCCATGGTGTACGTCTTCTCCATCTTGGCGGAGGGGTCTCCCGGCGCGAAGCGCGCGAACTCGCACTCGGCCACCGCGTCCATGTATTCCCTGACCAGGCTGTCGGGCACATGGTGCGCGGCCATCGCCCCGGCCACGTTCTCCTTGGTGATCTCACTCATGGGCATGCCCAGCTTGTCGGCGGCATAGCCCAGCAGGGCGCGCATGACTTCCTCGTAGAAGGGGTCGCGCTGTCCCTTCCGCATCATCCGCCCGGCGTTGTGCAGGCGCCTGCCGGCCACTCTCCCGGCCTTCCTGCGCCCTCCATGTCCGGCGAGCCCCCTGGCGGCCAGCAGCCCGCACAGGGTCACGAGCAGCAGCGCGGGGTAGGCGAGCCAGTACGCGCTGCTCCCGAAGGCCATGGGGCCTCCCCGGCGCGCGTGCGTGCCGCCCGTCTTGATGTAGCGTATGTCGCTGCCCAGCACCTTCAGGTCTTCCTGGCCTCCGTCTGCCGTGGCGGGCTGTCCGCTCCCCTTGGCCACGGTGATGCTCATGGAGTCGGTGCGGAGGGTCCTGTAGGCACGGCTCTCCAGGTCAAAGTAGGTGAACTCGACCGCCGGTATGTGGAACGTGCCGCTGTGGCGCGGGACTGCCACGTAGTCGTAGACCTTGTTGCCCTTGGCGCCCTTGGCGGTGCAGGTGGTGCGGTCGGTCTCCTTGGGGTCATAGAGCTCGAAGTCCTGCGGGAGGCTGACCTTGGGGGCCGACATGAGCTTCATGTTGCCGTAGCCGCTCACCACCAGGCGCAGGGTGGCCGCGTCGTTGGCCTTTATCTCCCGGGGGGTGAGGCTGCCCGAGATGGCGAAGTGCCCCACGGCTCCCGTGAAGCCCTCGGGCTTGGGCGTGGGAAGGGGCATGACCTCCAGTTCGCACGGTGGGGCGGTGATGGACTTCCTCACCACCTGGGAGAGGCTGCCTCCGCCGAAGAACACGTCGAAGGGGTCTGCGCTGGTGTTCTGCACCTCGACCTGGGTGTCGAAGGTCACGCTGGGTATCCTGAGCCTGCCCGCCCTCTGGGGGAAGAGGACGTACTGCCGCCAGACGGCCGTGCCGTAGTTGTGGCCGCCCACGCGCTCGTACTTGAGCGACATCTGCTGCCTGGAGTCCAGCTCCTGCACGTGGAAGCCGTCCAGCTGGGGTATCTCGCCGGCTATCTGCTGGACGTTGACCAGGGTGTAGAGCTTGTAGGTGAGGAGCACCGCCTCCTGCTCATAGACCCTGGTCTTGCTGGCCGTGACGGTCATGTACAGGTCCCTGGGCCCGATGCCGGACGCCTGCCTCCCCGCCCCCCGGCTGTCCTGTGCCGGGCGGCTCCTGCGGCCGCCGCCCTGCCCGCCGCCGTTTCCCTGGGCCGAGGCCGGGAGCACCTCGACGCTGGCCGTGTTGCTCTTGACGCTCTTCCCGTTGACCTTGACGGTGGCGGCCGGCAGCCTGTGCGTGCCCTCCTTGGTGGCCACCAGGGTGTAGGTGAAAGTCATCGTGCTGCTCTGGGCGGTCTTCCCGTTGACCATCGTGAAGCTGCTGCTGCGGCTGGTGCTGGGGCCATAGACCACCTCGAAGCCGGGGAATCCGCCCACGTGGATGTCCTCCACATCGGCCGTGTTGGCCACGTACCTCACGTGTATCTGCTGCCCCACCTCGGCCTGGCGGGGCGCCTTGATCCTGAGTGTCACCTGCGCGGCGGCCGCTGTGGCGGCGGCCATGCAGGCGATTGCAAGTAATGTCTTCCTCATGTCCTGTGTGTCACCATTGTTTCTGCAGATGTTTCTGGTGGGGTTGCCGCAGGGCCTTCTGCAGCCGCTCCTGGGTCTCCTTCTCGTCCTGCATGGCCGCCTTGAGCATCTGCTCGGCGTTCTCGCGGCTCATCTGCTGCGGGTCGGGCTGCTGCTGCCTCTCCTTTTCGCGGTTGTCGCGCTTCTCTTGCTTCTCCTTCTGCTGCTGTTGCTTGTCCTGCTGCTTCTTCTGGTCTTGCCCGTCCGAGTCCTGCTTCTGGTCCTTGCGGTCTTGTCCGCCCCCGTTCTTCTTGAGCTGGTACAGGCACAGGGCGTAGTTGTAGCGTGTCTCGGCGGAGTGGGGGTTGTTGCGCAGGGACTGGCGGTAGCACTCGAGGGCCTTGCCGGGCTGCTTGGCGGCCTGCAGGAGCACGCCCATGTTGTGGTACATCTGCGCCAGCCTGAGCTTGTTCTTCTCCAGCTTGACTGCGGTCTCGTACTCCTTCATGGCGTCCTTTGCCTTTGACTGCATCATCAGCGCGTTGCCCAGGTTGTAGTGGGCGCGCGCGTTGGCGTTGTCGGCCTCTATGGATTTCTGGTATTGCACCTGGGCCTTGGCATAGGCCGTGTCGCGCATCAGGCGGTTGCCCCTGCGCATGTAGTCCCTGCTGTTCTGCGCCATGGACGGGACTGCCGCCATGGCCAGGCAGAGAAGGAATGTGGGTATGTGTCTCATGACTTTGTCCTCCTGGTCGGGTGTGTGTATGTCATGGCCTTGTCCTCCTGGTGAAGAGTCTCGAGAGGTTGAGGTGGCTGTTCGCCCTCTCCGCCAGCAGGATGTCCATCAGCAGGAACACCAGTCCCAGGAGCACAAATCCCTGGAACTGCTCGTCGTAGTCCTTGTACACCTGGCTTTCCATGCGCGTCCTGGCCAGGCGGTTGACCTGCTCGTCAAGTTTCGCCTGCGCCGAGCTGCTGTTGTCCACATAGATGTAGGAGCCGTTGCCTGCCTTGGCTATCTCGCGGCACATGTCCTCGTTGAGCTTGGAGACGACCACGTTGCCCTCCTCGTCCTGGAAATAGCTGGACGAGCCGGGCTGGGGGACGGGGGCGCCGCCGGGCGATCCGATGCCCAGCACATACACGCGCATTCCCTTCCGGGCGGCCTTCCGGGCGGCCTCCACGGCTCCTCCCTCGTTGTCCTCGCCGTCTGTGATGACGAAGATGGCGCGGCTCACGCCCTCCTGGCTGGTGAAGCTGCGTGTGGCCAGGTCGATGGCTGCGGCGATGTCCGTGCCCTGCACGCTGACCATGGCGGGCGATATGGTCTCCAGGAACATCCTGGCGCTCACATAGTCGCTGGTGATGGGCAGTTGCGTGAACGCCTGTCCGGCATAGACGATCAGCCCCACCTTGTCGTCCTTCATGTTCTCCACCATGTTGCTTATCATCATCTTGGCTTTCTCCAGGCGGTTGGGCTTCACGTCCTCGGCCAGCATGGAGTTGCTCACGTCCAGGGCGATGAGGGCCTCGATGCCCTGCCGCTCC
Source organism: Prevotellaceae bacterium UBA1075 (assembly GCA_002316015.1). Taxonomy (GTDB): domain Bacteria; phylum Bacteroidota; class Bacteroidia; order Bacteroidales; family Bacteroidaceae; genus Physcousia. The sequence continues at coordinate 24,184 of DCCS01000021.1, read as the reverse complement.
TGCTTTTCCATCCTTGTCCCGAACTGCGGGCGGGCCAGGGCGACGACGAATGAGGCGAGGGCCAGCTGGCACAGCCAGAACTTCACTTCGGGCCGCCAGCGCGACAGGCCCGCGAAGAGCCGCCCGAGCAGCTCCGGGTCGCCGTATGTGCGCAGGTCTTTCCTCTTGGCGTACATGGCGTAACCGTGCACCAGCGCCAGGAAGGCTATGCCCGCGAGCAGGTATAGGTATTGTGGATTCTCGAATCTGAACATAATCTTTTCCCTCTCTCTCTCTCTTTTCTTCCCCTCTCTTCTCTTCTAATGTGTCGTTTGTCGTTCTCTCTTCTCTCGCCAATGTGCCGGTTGTGGGACCCTGGTGATGTGCCGTTATGGGATGCGTCTCAGCAAGGTGTCGCGCAGCACCATCTCCAGTATCAGGGCCAGCACGGAGACGAGCAGGAAGGGGAAGAACGCCTCGTAGCGCCTGGAGTACTTCCTCACGTCCATCTTGGTCTTCTCCAGCCGGTCGATCTGGCGGTACACCTCGCGCAGTTTCCCGGTGTTTCCGGCCCGGTAGAACTCGCCGTCGGTCCTGGCGGCTATGGCCTTCAGGGTCTTTGTGTCGATTTCCACGGGTATGTTCTGGTACATGGTCTGTCCTGCCACGCGGAAGGGGTAGGGCGCGCTTCCGTTGCTGCCCACTCCGATTGTGTATACCCTGATGCCGAAGCTCCTGGCGATGTCGGCCGCCGTGCCGGGGCTTATCTGCCCGCAGTTGTTCGTGCCGTCGGTGAGCAGGATGATGACCTTGCTTTTTGCCTTGCTGTCCTTGAGGCGCGTCACGGCGTTGGCGATGCCCATGCCGATGGCTGTCCCGTCCGCTATCAGGCCGCGCTCGGCCATGTCTGCCCTCATGCCGTTCAGCAGGTTGAGCAGCACGGCGTGGTCAACGGTCATGGGGCATTGGGTGTAGGCTTCGCCCGCGAAGAGCGTGAGGCCGATGTTGTCGTCGGGCCGTCCGTTTATGAACTCCACGGCCACTTGCTTGGCCGCTTCTATGCGGTTGGGCTTCAAGTCCTCGGCCAGCATGCTGGTGCTCACGTCCATGCAGAGCATGATGTCGATCCCCTCTATGTGCCTTGTGCTCCAGTCGTCCGAGGTCTGCGGGCGTGCCAGGGCCACGATGGCCGTGGCCAGGCAGACGAGGCGGCACAGGAAAGGTAGGTGTACGAGCCTTTGCCTGAACGACTTGTGCATGTGTATGAATGGTGCTGTCGTGCTTACCGACACGCTGGGTGCCTGCCTCAGATGGCAGAGCAGGTACCAGGCTGTGTATGGTGCCAGCAGGAGCAGCAGGAAGAGGTATTCTGAGTTGGCAAATGTCATGGTCTTGGTTCTCGACTTCTTGTGTTATGTCAGCAGGCCGGCCACGCGCCATACGGCGTAGGCCACCAGGGCCAGCGCGAGCGCGAGCAGCAGGACGGACGCCGTCTGCATGGCGCGTGCCTGGTTCATGCGCCTGGTGTCTGTCTCCCTGATGACTTCGGGCTCGGGCTTCGCGTTGGGGTCGGCCTCCTGCTTTGTCTGGTTGATGTATTCCACGGCGGCCATCAGGTTGGCGTCATTCTCGTTGACGAGCGTGGTGTATTTGGCAAACTTCACCAGGTCGGCCGTGTTGAAGATTTCCCTCAGCTCGCGCAGCGACTCCTCGTCGTTCTCCCGCACCAGCCTGTCGATGATCTCGGCCGAGGTCATCTCCATGGCGTTGAACCCGTAGCGGCTCTGTATGTATGTGCGCAGGGTGTCGGTCAGTTGCGTGTAGTACTCCTTGCTGTCGCCGCCGGCCAGGTCGCGGTTGCCCTTGATGCGCTCGATCTCCTCCATTGCCACTTGGTGCGGGGGCAGGCGCTTCTTGCGGCGTATGATGCGCACGATGGGCTTTCCCTTGCGCGCGCGGTCATACAGGGTGTAGGCCATGGCGAGCAGCAGCACGCAGAGGAAGGAGCAGCAGATGGCCGGACGCCAGTCGGCCCAGCTGAACTCGGGCTCCATATAGGTGTAGGGCGGGTAGAACTTGTCCAGGTGCGCGGTGTCCAGGGGCTCGACGGGAAGCACCTTCAGGGCAAGGCTTTTCGTGCGGTAGGCTTTCCCGTCGACCGTGGCCTCGAATGGGGGGAGGCAATACAGCGAGGAGTCCCACGCGGCCACCATGATCCTTTGGGTCACTTCGACGCGCTTGCCCTCGTTGAGCAGGGAGGTGTCGGGCGTGCTTGCGGATATGATTTCCACGTTGGGCATCAGCTCGTCCCCCGCCTTGAGTTGGGGGAGCGCTGCCTTTTGTCCCTTGCCGCAAGTCAGGTCCAGGGTAATCCCCGTCTGTTCGCCTATCAACAGCTCCAGGGAGTCTATCCTGGCCTCAAACTGCACTTGCGCGCTTGCCGGCAAGAGCCATGCGCACAGGAGCATGAGTGTCAGGGCTGTCCTTTTCTGCCCGGGTAAATGTCTGTCCATTGTTATCAGTTCCTTTTTGCGAAGAGAGACATCAGGGCGGCCACATAGTCGCCGTCGGTACGGACGCTCACGGCGTCCACATTGCTGCGGTTGAAGATGTCGGTGAGCCTCTCCTTCTGTTTCTTCCACCACAGGGCGTGCTCGCGGCGCACCTGCCGGCTTCCGGTGTCCACGATGATTTCCTGCCCGGTCTCGTTGTCCTTCATCTTCATGAGCCCCACGTCTGGAAGTTCGGCCAGTCGCCGGTCATAGACCTGTATGGCCACCATGTCGTGCTTGCGGTTGGCGATGGTGAGAGCCTGCCGGAAGTCGCCCTTGTCCAGGAAGTCGCTCAGCAGGAATGCAGTGCACCTGCGTTTGATGGCGCGCGTCAGGTATTCGATGGCCCCCCGGATGTCGGTACGCTGGCTTTCGGGCTTGAAGTCCAGCAGTTCGCGTATGATGCAGAGGATGTGCTTCCTGCCCTTCTTGGGGGGGATGAATTTCTCGATTCTGTCGGAGAAGAAGATGACGCCTATCTTGTCGTTGTTCTGTATGGCCGAGAAGGCCAGCGTGGCTCCTATCTCGGTGAGCATGTCGCGCTTCATCTGCTTTTGGGTGCCGAAGTTGAGACTTCCGCTCACATCCACCAGCAGCATGACGGTCAGTTCCCTTTCCTCCTCGAACACCTTGACGTAGGGCTTGTTGAAGCGCGCGGTCACATTCCATTCTATGTCGCGTATGTCGTCCCCGTACTGGTATTCCCTCACCTCCGAGAATGTCATCCCGCGCCCCTTGAAGGCCGAGTGGTACTCTCCGGCGAAGATGTTGTCGCTCAAGCCACGGGTCTTGATCTCTATCTGCCTGACGCGTTTGAGAATCTCAGATGTCTCCATCGCACTCTGTTTGCTTGTCCTTTGTGTGGCTGTGCCCGCTTGTGCCTCAGGGCACCTCCACCTTGTTTACAATCTTGCTCACCAGTTCCTCGCTGGTCACGTTGTTGGCCTCGGCCTCATAGGTGAGTCCGATACGGTGGCGCAGGACATCGTGGGCCACGGCGCGCACGTCCTCGGGTATCACGTATCCCCGGCGCTTGAGGAAGGCGTAGGCGCGCGCCGCCAGGGCCAGGTTGATGCTGGCGCGGGGTGAGGCGCCGAACTCGATGTAGTCCCGGATGTCCTTCAGGCCGTATTTCTCGGGGTAGCGGGTGCAGAAGACGATGTCGGATATGTATTGCTCGATTTTCTCGTCCACATACACGCTGCGCACGACCTCGCGTGCCTTCTCCACATCCTGTGTGGTCACCACGGGCTCCACCTTTGTCCTTTCCCCGCTGATGTTCTGGCGTATGATGAGTTTCTCCTCTTCCTGCTTGGGGTAGCCGATGATTACCTTGAGCATGAAGCGGTCCACCTGTGCTTCGGGCAGCGGGTAGGTGCCTTCCTGCTCGATGGGGTTCTGCGTGGCCAGCACCAGGAAGGGGCTGGGCAGGTCGAAGGTCTGCTTGCCTATGGTCACCTGCCGCTCCTGCATGGCCTCCAGCAACGCGCTCTGCACCTTGGCCGGGGCACGGTTGATTTCGTCGGCCAGCACGAAGTTGGCGAACACGGGGCCGCGCTCCACCACGAACTTCTCGTCCTTCTGGCTGTATATCATGGTGCCTATCACGTCGGCGGGAAGCAGGTCGGGGGTGAACTGTATGCGGCTGAACTTGGCCTCTATCAGTTGCGAGAGGGTCTTGATGGCCTTGGTCTTGGCCAGGCCGGGCACGCCCTCGAGCAGGATGTGCCCGTCGCTGAGCAGTCCTATGAGCAGCGATTCCACCAGGTGCTTCTGTCCCACAATCACCCGGCTCATGCCTGTCACCAGGTTGGTAACGAAAGGGCTCTGCCTTTCTATCCGCTCGTTCAGGGCGCGGATGTCTATTGATTCTGCCATAATATTATAATGTAGTATTTTGTTTTCTTTTTCCCCTTTTTCCCCTTTCTGATAGGTCGTGCAAAAATACGGCTTTTGGTACGGATGAGCCACATGTGAAGTGCAAAAAAGCGTTACCCCGCATGTGGCTTACTGTTAAATGTGTTTAATTGCCCCACCTGCGCTTATTTGCCTTTGGGGGTGAGTTCGGGCAGTTTCACCCCGTGCCCGACGGGGATGTTGTCGGGGTTGTCAAACTGGTTCAGGGCTTTTATGTACTCCACGGCCTCCTTGCTGCCGTATTCCTGCATGGCTATTCTGTAGAGGTTGTCACCCCGCCGCATGGCTCTGGTCTTGCGTATGCCGGTGATGAGGTATTTCCCCCCTTCCACTTGCGGAAAACCCTTGGATGCCTGTATGAGGCGGCTCCTGTTGTCCTGCCCGGCCTTTTCCGGTGAGCCTTCCTCAGTCTCAGTCATCCGGGCGCGGCCCGGACTTGTGGGTATGGGTGCCCCGGCCTGGGCGTCTTGTGGGGCAGGTGGGGTCTCGCTCCCGTTCCCGTCCTCTTTCTCGCTTCCTGTTTGTGGCACGGGCGGGATGCCCTGTGGGGCGCCCCCGTCTGTCTCCGGCTTTTCCTGTCTGTTCCCGGCGGGCTGTTCTTCCTGCCCGTCGGCGGGGGGCAGGCATAGCCAGCTCATGTTCACAAGCCTCAGGTATCCGGTTATGTAGCATGCGATCATCAGCAGTATGGCCACCAGTGTGAGGAAAAGGGTGCGCCACACGTTGTGCCTGGGGACGGCGGCGTTTTCCCGCTCCCTGTGGGCGGCGGCCAGGATGGCGGTCGGCTCGTCCCGCGCAGCCTCATTCCCTGGCTTGGCTGGTTCTTCTCGTCGTGTGACGGGTGCGGGCTGCTCTTCCTGGTTTTCCCTGCCACTCGCCTCCTCTGTACGGGGCCCGCCCCCGCTCCCGCAGGGGCTGGCGGGTGGCTCTTCCCTGGTGTCCGTTCTCTCTGGCTGTTCCTTGGCGGCGGGCTCTTCTTCCTCCCTGTCCTTCCGGGGCGGGATGTCCTGCCTGGGTGCCTGGGCCTGGGTGTCTTGCGGGGGTGTCTGGGCCTGGGTGTCTTGCCGCTCCGTGGGGGTGGCCGTGGTGTCTTCCTCGCGGGCTGTGGGTGGGTCGGCCGTTTTCTCTTCACTTGCCCTGTCTGCCTCCCCGGCCTGTGTGGGTAGGCTGCCGTTCCCTGCCTCCCCGGACGTGGCGGGCGCCTTTTCCCCGTTGTCCTGGTCAGAGGCCGGGTACCTCCTGTCTATCTTTTCCATTTCCTCGGCGGTCGTCCCCTCGTTGAGGATGACCGTCTGGAAGTCAGAGAAGGGCTTGTTCACCAGTTCCTTCAGGGCATTGTCGGGCAGGAAGCCAATCTTGGCGTGCCCCGAGATGGTGAAGCGTTCCCCCGTGTTCACGTTCACACTCTCGCGCTCCTGTACCTCCACCATCTTGAAGGTGCCGAGCGCTTTCACCTTGACGGATTTCTCCTTCAGGATACTCTTGCCCAGCGTGTCGAAGAATGTGCGCACAAACGCCTCGGCGTCCTTGCGCGGCATCCCGGTGCTGTTGGCCAGTTCGGCCGCCAGTTCTTGCCAGTTTATCTTCTTTCCGCTCATTCCTTTGCGTTTTTCTGGTTGACACGTTCCTTGAGGGTTTGCACGGGCTTGAACCCCACCACAATCTTTGGGGGGACAAGCATTCTCTGCTTGGTGGACGGGTTGACGATGACGCGCTCCATCTTGCGCTTGACCTCAAACTGCCCGAAGCCCGATATGGCTATTGTGTCCTCCTCGGCCAGGTGTGCCGACAGGGAGGCGACCAGGGCATTGGCGCATGCCGCGGCTTCTTTGGCCGGGAGATTGGCCTGTATGCTCAGCTCGTTGATGAATTCCTTGTTGTTCATTGGTCGTTTTTGTGTTCTTCTCGTGTTGGCGGCACGCGCTCGGCAGGGGTTGCCACGCGGTGGCCGTACAGGTCAAAGTCATCGGCGCTGTCTATCCTTACCCACTGGAATGACCCGACGGGCAGGTCGAGCCCCCCATCGGCATGGATGAGCACTTCGGGGTCTACCTCGGGCGAGTCAAACTCGGTGCGTCCCACAAAGTAGTCGCCCTCCTGGCGGTCGATGATGACGCGCAGGGTCTTTCCCACCTTGTCCTCCTGCACCTCGGCGCTTATGGCCTGCTGCAGGCGCATGAGTTTGTCCAGCCGCGCCTCCTTTACCTCCTGGGGGATGTCGTCCCGGTAGTGCCTTGTGCTGTAGGTGCCTTCCTCCTCGCTGTAGGCAAAGGCTCCCATGCGCTCGAAGCGTGCCCATTTCACAAAGCGGAGCAGTTCCTGGAAGTCCTCCTCGGTCTCGCCCGGATGTCCCACCATCAGGGTGGTGCGCAGGTGTATTCCGGGAACTTCCGCGCGTATCTTCTCTATCAGCCCGTAGGTCTGCTTGCTTGTCACATTCCTGCGCATGGCCGCGATCACGCCATCGGAGATGTGCTGCAGGGCGATGTCGAGATAGCGGCATATATTATGGTGTTCGCGCATCACGCGCAGCAGTTCCATGGGAAAGTCGGCGGGGTAGGCATAGTGCAGGCGCACCCATTCCACGCCTGGCACCTCGGCGATGGCCTCCACCAGTTGGGCGATGCGCCTTTCGTGGTACAAGTCCACGCCATAGTAGGTGAGTTCCTGGGCGATGACCTGGATCTCCTTCACTCCCCTGGCCACCAGCGCGCGTACCTCGGCCAGGATGTCCTGCATGGGGCGGCTGCGGTGCCTGCCCGTGATGATGGGTATGGCGCAGTAGGAGCAATGGCGGTCGCACCCTTCTGATATTTTCAGGTAGGCATAATGGGGTGGGGTGGTGATGCGCCTCTCGTCGGCGCATTCGGGGTGGTATTGCTTGCCCAGGTCGGCGAGCAGGGAAGTCCAGTTGAACTTGCCATAGAAGCGGTCGACTTCGGGCAGCTCGCCTTCAAGGTCGGCCAGGTACCGTTCCGAGAGGCAGCCCATCACATATAATTTCCTGAGTTTGCCCTCGCGCTTGCGCGCCCCCATCTCCAGTATCATGTTTATGCTTTCCTCCTTGGCGTCGCCGATGAAGCCGCAGGTGTTCACCACCGCGATTTCGCCCCTGGGGTCCTCGCTGTCATGCGTCACCCTGTAGCCGTTGAGCTCCAGCTGGCGTATCAGCCTCTCGCTGTCCACCAGGTTCTTGCTGCAGCCCAGCGTGATGATGTCTATCGTGTTCTTTCTCATTCTTTGTCATCTTTTCCGGTCTGCCTCTTTGCCTCCGCATGGGGGGCGGGGAAACAGGGAGGCATCGCCTGTTCTCAGTCGCGGAACAGCGAGTCCACAAACTCTCTGCGGTCAAATGGCTGCAGGTCTTCCATCCCTTCGCCCAGTCCTATGTACCGCACGGGTATCTTGAACTGGTGGCTCACGCCAATGACCACACCGCCCTTGGCCGACCCGTCCAGTTTGGTGATGGCCATGCCTGTGACCTCGGTGGCGGCTGTGAACTGCCTGGCCTGCTCAAAGGCGTTCTGTCCAGTGCTTCCGTCCAGTACCAGAAGCACCTCGTGCGGCGCGCCGGGAATCTGCTTCTGCATCACGCGTTTTATCTTGGAGAGCTCGTCCATGAGCCCTTTCTTGTTGTGGAGCCTCCCCGCTGTGTCTATCAGCACCACATCCGCGTTGTTGGCCATGGCGCTTGCCAGTGTGTCATAGGCCACGCTGGCGGGGTCGCTGCCCATTTTTTGCTTTATCACGGGAACTCCCACGCGCTCGCCCCAGACGCACAGCTGCTCCACGGCGGCGGCGCGGAAGGTGTCGGCGGCGCCCAGATACACCTTCAGCCCGGCCTTCTTGAACTGGTAGGCAAGTTTGCCTATGGTGGTGGTTTTCCCCACCCCGTTTACTCCGACCACCATAATCACATAGGGCTTTTTCCCCTGTGGTATGCTGAATCCGTCCTCGTCCTGTGACCCCGTCTCGGTGAGAAGTTGTACAATCTCATCCCGAAGCACGTGGTTCAATTCAGCTGTGGTCACGTACTTGTCGCGTGCCACACGCTCCTCGATGCGGTGTATGATGTCCAGCGTGGTGTCCACGCCCACATCGCTTGTCACCAGTATCTCCTCCAGGTTGTCCAGGACTTCCTCGTCAACGTGTGACTTGCCCATCACGGCGCGTGAGAGTTTGCCGAAAAAGCTTTGCTTGGTCTTTTCCAAGCCCTGGTTCAGAACTTCCTTTTTCTCGCGGGAGAAGAACTTAAAGAATCCCATACTGTATGATTGAAAATGTTAAGTGGACGTTCAGGACTGAATGATGAGGCTTTCCGGGGCGGGTCTCCCCCTCCTCGTGCCGCCGCAATCTTCCTACAACTGCAAAAATAGTGAGAAAAGTTGATAACGGAAGGCAAGGCGTGGGAAAAAGTGCGGGACACGGCGAGCCTTGGAGGCATATATGCTGTGGGTTTCCTGGCGGCAATGGCACACGAGTGGTGGGAAAGGAAGGCAAGCGGCATGCTGGTGGCGGGATACGTGAACGGCAGTCTCTGGCGCTTCCGGTCTGTGTCTCGTCCTTTCCCCGCACACATGCCCGGGGAGGTCATGCGGGTCTGCCGGTGGGCGGCAAACAATGGCACCAACCCAGGTGGAGGCCGGGGCAAGAGCGCGCGGGGCGGGACGTGCTTGCCTTCACGGGAGCCTAATACCTAATAAGACGCGTGTGTGGGCGCGTGGCCAGGGCTTGACGGGGACGGAAAGCGGAAAGGCTCGAGGCGTGAAGGGAGGAAACGCCTCCCCGCCGGGTGTCCTTTCCGCTCGTCTGTCCGCCGTCCCGCTCACATGGACACCGAGTCGATTCGGAGTCTCAGTATCCCTGCGGGCACATGTACCTCCACCACATCACCAGCCTTTTTCTCCAGCAATGCCTTGGCAATGGGCGACTTGATGGATATCTTGCACGCCCTCAGGTCGGCTTCGTGGGGATTGACGATGGTGTAGGTCATTTTTGTGCCGTTGGCCGTGTTGGTCATCTCCACCTTGCGGAACAGGCCCACCGTGTCCTTGTCGAGGTTGGATGTGTCCATGACTCTGGCATACTGCAATACCCTTTGCTTGAAACGTATCCTGCCCAGCAGTTTGCCTTGCGCGCGTTTGGCAGCGTGGTACTCGAAGTTCTCGCTCAGGTCACCCTTGTCCCGTGCCTCGGCTATCTCGTTCTTGACCTTGGGCAGCTCCACGTTTATCAGTTCATTCAGTTCGTCCACGAGTTTGTCGTAGCATTCCTTCGACAGATATTCCATCCTGTAGTGTCTCCCTCTTATGTGGCTTGTCGCAGGCTGTTCCTGCCGTTTCATTTAGTGCGGCATCCCGTCCGAAGGCCAGTGCGGGCTTGCCGTTCCCTTTGGGCTTCCTGTTATTTCACCAGTTCTATTTTGCCCAGGTCTCTGGGCTTGGCCTCCGGTGTCTCGTCGGGGTGCCCGATGCCCACGCATATGCGCAGCCTGTAGCCTTCCGGCAGGTTCAGCCGGTCTATGAAGGGCTTGGCCTGGGGGGTGCTGTTCATGAACCCGATGGGGCCTCCCATGACAACGCTGCCCAGTCCCATGGACTGCGCGGCCAGGCAGATGTTCTCGCACAGGGCGCCCGCGTTGATGAGGTTCATGCCGTTCTCGTCATCGGGAGTCGCCACAAAGATGACAGCCGGCGCGTTGCGGAACCCGTTGCGGAACTTGGGGTCGCTGGTGTCGGCCATCATGGGCATGGCCGTCTTCATCAGTTCCGTGACTCCCTCCAGGTATTCCTTGTTGTCCACGATGCGCACGGCCCACTCCTGCATGTTGCGCGCGTTGGGGGCATTCACCCCGTACTCTGCCAGTTTCATGAGTGTGTCACGGCCCACCGGAGACTCTGTATAGTGGCGTATGGAGCGCCGTGCCATGATGGTTTCTGTGACTACATTCACGCTGTCGGCTGTGCGGGCGTTCTCTTGCGCCTTGCCGTTTCCGCATGCGGCAAGCAGCACCGCTGCCGCCGTCATTGCCATTCCAGTCTTCTTCATGTTCATTTTGTTATGTGTCTTAATTGCAGTTTTTTTCAGACTTTGCCTGTGGCTGCTCTCAGGTCGTGCTCGTATTGTCTTGCGTCCTTAAACACGATGCCTCTCATGCCCATGGCCATTCCGCCCTTGACGTTCTCGGGCTTGTCGTCGGTGAAGAGGCATTCGCAGGGGGCGAGGCGGTAACGGTCAAACAGGCGTTGGTAAATGGCGGGTGCGGGCTTGATGACATGCTCCTCGGACGAGATGACCTGTCCGTCAAGCAGGCCGAAGATGCGGCTGTAGCATTTCATGACATCATACACGGCGTTGCTCCAGTTGGTGAGGCCGTAGAGGCGGTAGCCCTCCTTTTTCAGTTTGGACAACAGGCTGTACATCCCTTTCACCTCGCCTGTCACAGCCTCCGTCTGCCGGTCGTGGAAGGCTTGCAGTTCCTCTCTCCATTGCGGATAGAGCCTCTTCTGTTCCTCCACGATTTGCTCAAAGGTCTCGTCACCCTTGTCGCAGCGGTTCACCATCTCCTGGTTGCAGATGGTAAGCAGGAACTTTTTCCTGTTGTCGGGGTCTGCGATGAACAAGCCCAGGAACCGCTCGAAGTCGTAGTCAACGAGCACCTTGCCAAAGTCGAATATCAGATTCTTTATCATTCCAGGTTCTTTTTCCCATTATGTGCCCCCCCCTGCGCCATTCTGTCCCGTGGTGTGCAGGAAGCAACCCTCCTCGTGTGAGTTGATGATGCCGGTGGCCTGCAGAAGGGAGTAGATGACGGTGCTGCCCACAAACTTCATCCCGCGCTGTTTGAGGTCACGGGAGATGGTCCCTGACAGGGGTGAGGCGGTGATGCCGCACTCGTACAGCGTCTTGCCGCCGGTGAAGCCCCAGATGTATTTGTCAAATGAGCCATATTCCCGCTGGATATTCTTGAACACCAAGGCATTGGTGGACGCGGCCTCTATCTTGCGGCGGTTGCGGATGATGCTGGTGTCCTGCATGAGCGACTCCAGCTTCTCTTTGTCGTAAAGGGACACGGCTTCCACGTCGAATCCGTCGAATGCCTTGCGGAAAGCCTCGCGCTTGTTCAGCACGCGCTCCCACGACAGTCCCGCCTGGAATGTCTCCAGCAGGAGCATCTCGAACAGACGCTGGTCGTCATGCACGGGCTGGCCCCACTCGTGGTCGTGATACTCCACATACAGCGGGTTCTGCCCGTTGCACCAGCGGCATCTGCACGGCTCCATGCTCATGGGCGCAGGTGCCCGGCGATGATGCCCTTCAGTTCTGCCAGCCCTATGGCTCCACTCTGCCTCCACAACAACTTTCCGTCGCGGAAGAGCATGAGTGTGGGCACAGACTGGATGCGGTAGGCGCTTGCGAGTGCCTCGTTCTTGTCCACGTCCAGCTTGATGACGCGTACCTGGTCGCCCAGTTCGCCCTTCAGCTGCTCAAGCACAGGGTGCATCATTTTGCACGGGCCGCACCAGGTGGCAAAGAAGTCAACCAGGGTGGGTTGGCTGCCGTTGATAATGTCGTTGAACTTCTCCATAGTGATTGATGTCTTGTGGTCTTTCGGTTGCAAAGTTAGGAAATAGTTTGCACATGGATGTGCTGCCGCGCCATTATTGTCCATCCTTTGGAATCCTGCGGCGGTGTCAGTCTGCGTAGTGGGCCTGTGCCTCGTCTTCTGTGCAGAGGCGTATGTAATACAATAGTTTGTAGGCATTGAACAGAGATACTGAGGGCCTGCCCCTCACCAGGTGTCTCCTGATGACGGGGCATAGCAGGCGGGATGCTCTCGCCACCATACTGTACAGCCCCGGGCACCCGGCCAGGCGTTCCTGCCAGCATATCAGTTTGGAGTATCCTGCCAGTCGTCTTCGGAACTGGTACAGGGTACGGCAGGCTTCCTCGGTCTTGTCCATGAAGAGCCTGTTGTCCTCATAGTCGTCCAGCAGGACGGGGTTGTCGGTATGTGTGATGCGGATGCCCTTGGCCGCGATGGCCTTGCCCATCAGCACATCCTCGTAGCCATAGTGCCTGAAGTCCTCGTCGAATGGGCATTGCTGCGACACGTCCTTGCCGATGACGAAATTGGTGGTACGGAACTCCTGGCTGTGGCCCATGTTCCTGTGGCGGGCGTCATGCTGGCGCTCGCAGGCTTTCTCGTACCTGTACCGCAGGTTGCGGCCCCATATCCTTGGGTCTCCTCCTATTCTCACGCCTCCCACCACCACCTGCCCGGCGGTCTGCAGGTAGTTCTTCAGGAAAGTGCCGGAGCAGACACGCAGGTCGCTGTCAACAAACAGCAGGCGGGCATACCTGGCCTCCCTGGCCAGGAAGTTGCGTATGGCAGCTCTGCCCACATTGTGGTCTCTCTCTATGAGCCTGCAGTGTGGCAGGGCGTTGATGGCGCGGTTGGCCAGGATGGAGTCCTTGTCTGTGGAGCCGTCATCAGCCACCAGTATCTCGTAATGCAGTCCCGGCACCAGCGCGGCTTGCCTCTGCAACTCGCTTACCAGTTCCACGCACACGTTGTCGTGCGTGGGGAGCAGCACAGAGAGCTCCTTGCGGGCCTGGGTGTCAGAGTTCGCAGATACGCTCATTCTCCTCCTCCCCGGGGTGCGCCAACACGGTTCCCGCGTGCCTTTCGCTGAACTCGCGGCTGATGTCGGCCAGTTCCTTCAGTCCGTATATGTAGTCGTCATACATGTCCGCCAGGTCGATTCCCTCGCAGTCGCAGTCTGCTCCCAGAGCCTCGCGCACGATCTGCGCCCGCTCGCTCACGGTGGTGTCCTTGATCAGTAATTTGGCCATATGCGTATGTTGTGTTTTCTTTTTGCAAAAGAGAAGTTGCCCCTGTCTGCCGTGCCCGTATGCTTATTCCATTCGGCCATATTTCATTTCCACGCCTTCCTTGTCATACTGCTTGCGTTTCCCGGTCGGCGGCCCGGTAAGCGTGACGCGCACCACAGCTGTGCGTGACAAGGAACGGGCGACACTCTGGTCAAAAGCGTCCATGTGTTGGGGAAGGAAACGCTCACAGACCAGCCGGAGTCCATGGATCTTCTCCTCATCACTGGTCACGATTTCGGCCTTGCCGAAAGCAATGGCGGATTTGTACTGCAGGGTGAAACTGCCGTCTTTCGGACCCACCGTGGGTGTACAACGGGTTACGGCGGAAAGGCAGACCTTCGGATGTGCCTTGATAGCCTCCAGTTTCTTGCCCTCCAAAGCACCGTGGAAATACCAGTTTACGCCGTCATCGGACGCGAGTGACAGCGGCAGGCCGTAAGCTTCACCATTTTGGTCAATAAAACTCACGGTCATATACGGGGCCTTGTGCATTACCTCCAATGCCCATTGGCTATCCATGGCTCTTGACTCTTTTCTCATCATTATCCGATTAGTTTCTGCAATTGCTTGTCCGGCGAGTCGGGCAGGACCCTTTTCAGGTGCCCGAGAATCCTCTGGTAAGATTCCTCGGGAGTCCTGTGGCATTGGCAAGCCTCCCTGCCATAGAGTTCTTCGGGCGTGTTCAGCAACGCCCATCCCCAGCCATATTCGCGGTTGTGCTTGTCGCGGGGGTAGATGAAGTTCTCGGTCACGATGTAAGTCGCCATTTCCAGCCGGGTAATATGACTGTCAAATCGGCTTCTCATTCCCTTGACCTTCGGCCTTCCCCCTTCTTGCAAGGCAAGGTCGGGACATGCATCGCCCTGCTCTTGCTTCGTGTGACAGGCGCCGCCGAAACCGCAGGCCGCCCGCAGTTCTCTGGTGGTGAGACTGCCTGCGGATTTGAGCGTGTTGAGAATAGCCCCTTCAGTCGTCTCATCCCCAGGGCGCGGGTACTTGCTTCTCCTGTAGCGGCAGAAGTCTGGCCACCATTCCAGACTGATGAATCCGGCTTTCCTGTTGAAGAACTTACCGTACACACATGGTGTTTCGGTTACAATTTCACCCTTCCATTTCCACAGTGGCCAGTCCCAACCGCCTTCAGGGAATGTCACATAGCGGCAGTCCTCCGCCACAAGGTCTTCGGCAGAGAAGCCCTCAATGCCACTGTCGAGGAGAGGAAGAAACCCCATCTTCTGTACCAGCCCCATCATGCCTGTGGCCGAGCATATTTCTGGAGTGTTCATGTTTGTCCGGTTCCTTGTCTGTTGTACTTGAACACTTTGACCATGTCCTTGTCGCCACCCGTGAGGCGGCTGCATCTGTTCAGTGTGCCGGTGTCTGTAAAGCCGCATTTCTCCATGACCTTTCCCGATGCGGGATTGCCAATGAAATGGTCTGCCCAGATGTTTTCGAATTGCCCCACATGAATGCAGTAGTCGAGCATCAGCCTCAATGCCTCGGTGCAGATTCCTCTGTTCCAAAATGGTTTTCCCACCCAGTAGCCCACCTCGCAGTCCCTTTCCCCGATAGGGATGTTGCTGGTTTCGCGGGTGTAGTAGCCCATGCAGCCGACGGCCTCGCCAGTCTCCTTGAGGACGATTGCCCATGTCGTGTCATTATGGAAGAGCACGCGGATCACATCCCTGCTTTCTTCTATTGATTTGTGTGCCGGCCATCCTGCGCGGGATCCCACGTCAGGGGCTGAGGCGTACTTGAAGAGTGCCTCCGCGTCTGATTCCTGCCACCGGCGCAGCAATATCCTTTCTGTTTCCATCAGGTTGTCTATTTCAGGGCCTTGCCGTCAGAGAAAGCCTGGCCAACCTTGTTGCCCAACAGGATATAGCCGTGGTGGATGGGGTCAAAGACTATCAGCTCCATCTTCTCCAGGTCGGGATTTCCGTCTTCGGCCAGATACTTCTCGTCCACAAGGATATTGACGATCTCGGCAACGAGGTAATAGCCGGTCTCGCTCTCCTCGTACTTCTCCTTGACGCGGCACTCCAGGGTCATCGGGAAATCGGTGAACACGGGGGCGTTTACTGTTGTCGCCCTCTTGATGCCCCATCCTGTCTTCTCCATCTTCCTGGGGTCGTTCTTGGCAGAGACAATACCCACGAAATCAGCAGCCACCCTGGTGCTTCTGGTGGCAAAGGCCACGGTGAACTCGCCATTGTGTTCCAGGTTCTCTGTGGTGGCGTGCCTGCCCATGGAGATTACTATCTCCTTGTTGTCCCACTGTCCGGCCCAGGCGGCATTCATGGCATTGGCAACTCCATCGGTGTTGTATGTGCCGATGATCAGCACTGGTTGTGGAACCACCCATGGTTTTGGAGTAAAACTTTTCATATGCTTGTTTCCTTCTTGTTGGTTTAATGTGTTTTTGCCATTCTGGCTGGCTCTGACAGGGCAAAGGTAGGCATATTCGGCAAGAGGAGAGCGCGAAAGCCCGCCTTTTTTTGCAGGGCTGTGGCATCTGTGAGGGGCCGGCTTGGCCGTTTCCAACAGACGAGTGGCCTGGAAAGGCTTGAATTGAGCCCCGGGGGATGGTTGCCGAATGTTTTTTGGGGGGCTTAGAGGTAACGGACAAAGCGCCAATCGGCCGTCAGAGACTTTCCTCCCGCTTCATTCCGCTGCCCGTCATCAGAAAGAGCCTTCCACGCTCCGTCTTGTCCAAGGATAATTGCTAACTTTGCTGCGCACAAGAGAGGCACCACAAAACATGGATGCCAAATCCATACCGTGATGGCTACGAGAAAGTGTATGACCCCCGCTCTTTTCTGGGGAGGGGCTCCAAAAGGAAACAAGGACAGGAGGATTTATGGGAAAAAACATCAGAGTGATTGTGGGCGATATCACCCGGTTGAAGGTGGAAGCCATTGTGAATGCCGCCAACCATACGCTGCTGGGCGGTGGTGGGGTGGATGGTGCGATACACCGGGCCGCTGGCAGCGGACTGCTGGAGGAATGCAGGACGCTGAACGGGTGTGAGACTGGCCAGAGCAAGATTACAAAGGCATACGATCTGCCTTGCAAATATGTGATCCATACGGTGGGGCCTGTTTATAGGCGGTATAGCGAACAGGAGGCGGCCAGTTTGCTGGCATCCTGTTATCGTACTTCCTTGGACATCGCCCGCGAGAAGGGCATCGGGAGCATTGCCTTCCCTTGCATCAGTTGTGGCGTGTATGGCTATCCAAAAGCCGATGCGGCCGGGGTGGCCTTGGCGGCCATTGGCGAGAGTGGCTATGAGGGCGAGGTTGTCATCTGCTGTTTCAGTGAGCGGGACGCCACCTATTATAATAATGTGTTGGGAGACAGCTGAGCGTGTTCTTCCCCGCGAGGTGTCTCCACGTTTCTTTGTCCGTCATTCGGTTGAAATTGGGGCAAGTTTGCAACGCGTTGATTAACTGGAGCCTTTTTCGACAGCGCGCCCCAAACGCCTATGCCTGTTCCCCTTTTTTGCCGACACGCAAACTTGCCTTTCGCCGTGGAGCGCCCTCCCGCGTGGGCGCATCCTCGTGCGTTCCTGTGCCAAGGCACATCCCCCTCTTGCGCGTCGGGCTGCTGCCTGGGGCTTCCCGCCAGGCTTGCCGTGCAGTACCAGTCAAGTGGTACTGCAGTTTCTGCCACCTGGTACTGGAGTTCCGGTTGTGTGAAACTCCAGTACCAGTTAAGTGGTACTGGCTACAGGTTCCACTGTAAGTCCTCCACATAGCCGTCAAAGTCCATCGAGGGGTCTGCTCCCACCCGGCGCAGTACTGTCCTCACGGCCTCCTGGTCTTCGGGTGAGAGCAGGATGTCGCCTCGCCTGCGCTTGAAGTACTGGTTGCGTCCGAAGTGCAGGATGAGGGTGGTCATGAACTGGCTGTACTGCCTGGGCAGCATGTGCTCCTGCATGTGCCTGAAGCCCCGGGCAAGCCGCACAGGCCTGCTGCGGGCATAGAAGGTGCAGCCCTCGTCCCTGGAACAGAGCGAGGGGTTGACTAGGCGCAGGTACTTGCCGGCCTGCCCCATCTGGCGGAACGCCTGCTGGAAGATGCATTCGCCGGCTACCCCGCAGTCGGCATGCAGGCACACAGGGCAGTTGGTGGGGATGGTGTGGTCGTTGTCCATTTCTTGTTGTTTGCTGGATGTGGGGCGTGTGTGTCCACGCCCGGTCATACCCTCACTTTATATACGATGCGGAAGGACCCATCGCGGTAACTGGTACTGGTGATGCGGAAGAATCCTATCCCGCCTGTTGACTGCACATGCAGCCCGATGCAGGGACACACGTCGAAGTCGCCGATGCGCACGATGCGCAGGGTCTCGCTTGCATCCCGGGGCAACTTGTCCAGCCTCACTCCTTGCGGGATGGTGTCCCGCGTGACGAACTCGTAGGTCACGGGCAGGTCCTGCGCAATCAGCGCGTTCATCTGCCGCTCTATCTCCTGTATCTGACCGGGCGTGGGCTCGGTGTCCAGGGTGTAGTTGATTTTTGACTTCTTGCGCTCGATATGCGTGTCTCTTGACCTCTTGCAGCCAAACATCCGCACCATCAACTGGTTGAGCAGGTGCTCGGCAGTGTGTGCGGGAGCGTATTCTTCCTTGTTGTGCGCGTTCAGCGTGGGTGTCGTGTCCATAGTTTCTGCACACAAAAGTAAGGAGAAAAAGCGAGATACGCACAGGCGCATGCGGGAAAAGTGGGGCAGGGGCCAGGCTGACGGTGCAAGACTGCACTTTTGCCGGCGGGAACAGATTTCTTGGGGGAAGTATATGGCGCCTCACCCCTTTTCCTTCTCCATCAATGCGTGCACGAGTCTTATCTCCGAATAGTCGTAGTCTGCTCCCAAGACCGCCTTGATTTTCCCCAGGTGGGTCATTTCGGGATGTGACCGCATGAAGGCTCTTATCTTCTGCTCGTGGGCGGCGGAGATGAGGGCGCGAAGTCCCACCCTGCCCTCCAGCGCGTAAGGGATGAGGTGTCCGATGATGGTGCTCTTGACGAGACCTCGCCTGGCGGCTATCTGCTCCACGCCCAGCCCTTGGTGGTAGAGCCCCAGGCTGACTTCCCTGGTGGGGATCTTGGGCTCTTTGGGCTTCTCCGGCAGGCCGGAGAACCTGGATGATCCAGAGGACTTGGGGGACCCTGGAGAACCAGAGGTTTTGGGTGATTTCACGGACTCCGATGGAGTGTCGCCCTCGCCTTCCTCGCCAGTCAGGAGGAATAGTGCCTTCTTCTTCAAGTAATCACTCACCGTGAATGCCGCTTCCTGCTCATATCGCAAGAGGCGCGACTTCAGCCTCACCTCCTCCCCGAAAGCGGAGAAGCGGTCTTGGAATTGCTTCTTCGCCGCCTTGTTGTCCGTGGTGGGATTCGTCTTCTTCACCAGGTCCACGAGAATGCCCATCTTGTCGCAGAAGTATTTCGCCCCCTTGTGGATGCGGTCCTGCAGTTCGGCATCAGCCACATCGCCATGGGCACACAGCATCCCGGTGTATTGCGGCTTGAACTTCCGGGCCACTTGCACGAGGCTCTTCAGCACCGCCTCCGTCTTCTGGTACTCGTCCACAAGATGGGGATATTTCGTCCAGAAGAATTCCTCCAGGCAGCGCGTCAGGCGCTCGTGGCTGGCGGCGAGGGTGTCGAAGTCGAAGAGTTCGCCGAGGCAATGCAACGCATACTGCTGCTCCAGGAACGAAACCTGCTCGCCGGTGGGAGCGGCCATCTGGCTGTTGAACCTGTCGATGGTCTTGTCGCTGATGATGGCACTGGGGGCGAGCGGCTGGCTGAGCACCATGCCCCCCAGGGTCTTGCAACGGCTCAATGCCACATAGGTCTGTCCGTGGGTGAAACTGCGGGAGGCATCTATGACCGCATGCTCAAAGGTCAGTCCCTGGCTCTTGTGGATGGTAATCGCCCAGGCCAAGCGCACGGGATATTGGCAGAAGGTGCCCTCCACCGTCTCCTCTATCTCCTTGGTATCCTCGTTGAGGGCGTATTTCGCGTTGGTCCACTCCATCTTCTCCAGTTCAAACACCTCGCCGGTGTCCTTGCTCCTGACGGTTATCCTGTTGTCTGCGATGGCCATCACCTCGCCTATCATGCCATTGTAGAAGCGATGGTGCGGGTCGTTCTTGATGAACATCACCTGCGCCCCGGATTTTAGCACAAGCTGGAAGTCGGCGGGGTAGGACGATTCCGGGAAATCGCCCTCCACCTCGGCAGTAAAGGTATGAGCCTGCGATGGCAGGGCGGCCAGCTGCTGCTTGTTGATATGCTGGGCTGGCGCGTTGTGTGTGGTCAAGCGGATATAGTTGCCATCCTTCGGTGGTTCGAAGTTGGGGATGTATCGCCGGTTGAGCACTTGGAGGGTGTCGGCGGTGGCGCGGTTCTCCCGTATCTGGTTGAGTAGTGAGATGAACTTCTGGTCTTGCTGTCGATACACTTTTCTCAACTCGATGGTGAGGTAACCCACCTGCTTCAGCGCGTTGCTGGAGAAGAAGTAGGGCGTGTCGTAATACGGGCGCAGCATCTCCTCGTCTTGTGCGGTGACCACTGGGGCCAACTGGTGCAGGTCGCCAATCATCAGAATCTGCACGCCTCCGAAAGGCAAGTCGTGACGCTTGCGGTACTGTCGGAGCACAGAATCGACGGCATCGAGCAAGTCGCTGCGCACCATGCTGATCTCATCGATGACCAGGAGGTCGATGCTTCGGACGATGTTGCGCTTTACCTTGCTGAACTTATACCGCTTCTGGTCGCCCCCGCCAAAGGTGGTTCCAGGCACATGGGGAGACAAGGGCAGCTGGAAGAACGAGTGAATGGTCATTCCCCCGGCATTGATGGCTGCGATGCCTGTGGGAGCCAGCACCACCATCCGCTTGGGCGAAAGCCGCTTCAGTTCCTTGAGGAAGGTGGTCTTGCCCGTGCCTGCCTTGCCTGTGAGGAAGAGGTTGGCTCCCGTCTTCTCTATGATGTTCCATGCCATGATGGATTCTTCGTTCATTTCCATTTGCCTCTGGGGTTGATTGGTTGCAGTTTTCCGTTTTGTTTCGGGGGATCGTGTATGGCTGGGGGCTATTTTGCTCCACCATCTGCTTATCATTTCCACGGCCTCCCCGTTTTTGCCAAACCACGCTTGTGTCATCGTCTTTTCTTGTTTCTGCGGTGATGTGTACTTGTTGTGAGAAAAAACAAGAAACGCAATATTTCCATAACGGATTAATAATTAAGGTCACGCGTGATGAGCGTCCATCATACGTGACGATTATTTTCAGACTATTCTAATGGTAGTGTAAATTGAACGGTGGCAAGGCTTGCATTCCCTTTTCTTAAACCTCAGTCGGACGGCACGATTTTCATCGTGTCGGTCAACAAAGGAGCATTGTCGATTGCAAAACTACATAATTTTGAACCTATCACCAAATATTATCGCCAAATGCTGTGAGATTTGCCCACAATTAGAGAATGGAATAGTCCATTTCTTGCGGATGTTTCGACAAGCGAGTTCTACGGGCTTCTCCAAAGACGTATCGGTAGGAAAGACACCATTGGTCTTTGTCATACGCTTTGGATTACACTGGGTGAAGCCCTTCGGGCCATCTATACAACAGATGAGCATGTCGTTGACACCACGCTTCAGCAGATCCGTCAGAAGCTCCTGCAAAAAAAGTTGGCACACTCACTCCACTCTAAGGCACATACATGCCGAGCAGTTCTCTTGCAAACGATTTCTAAGTGGTCCATGAAAAACTGTGTTAAACTACTTTTATTGTATCATGACACAGTTTGTCTTGCGCCTTCATCCGTAAATAACATAGAAAAA
>DCCS01000021.1:0-2910 GCA_002316015.1 Prevotellaceae bacterium UBA1075 | reverse complement strand
GGGAAGATAAATGTTATGTAAATTTGCGGCGTAAATAATACAAAAAGGAGCATAGAGCGTATGGAATATAATGAAATGACAGGCAAATGGGAGTCCAAGTACTGGCATCCGGCATTGACGACCGACGCTGTAGTTTTCGGTTTCGACAAAGAGGAAGGTTCTTTGCAAGTCCTCTTGATCAAACGAGGCAAAGCGAAACCAGGTGAAGTTCCAGCCTTCGAGGGCTATTGGGCATTACCTGGTGGCTTCATCCAAAAAGACGAGCCAACTGACGAGTGTGTTCGTCGGGAACTGTTTGAAGAATCATCCATGAAGCTCTTTGATAATGACAAAGGTATAAAGCCTGAGTTTATTGAGCAACTTAAAACGTATTCGGCACGAGGAAGAGACCCACGCGAGTTTGTGGTAACAGTAGCATATTATGCGCTGGTTAAAAGAGACAAGTATATAATCAAAGGTGGTGATGATGCCGCTGAAGCAAAATGGTTTTCCGTGAATGAATTATCTGAGTTGAAACTTGCATTTGACCATGCCCAGATAATACAAGATGCAATAGAAAGGCTGCGTGAAAGAATACACTTTGAACCCATCGGATTCAATCTCCTTGACAAGGAATTCACGATGCCTCAGTTGCAGAACATATACATAGCCATTCTTAATCCACCCGAAGAAGACAATACGATACGTGACAGACGGAACTTCCCCAAAAAGATGCTTAAACTTGGCTATATTAAAGAAACTGGAAAGAAAGTCACAGGCAATCCATATCGCTCTCCAAAGTTGTACACCTTTGAAGAGGAAGCATATAAGGAAGCAAAAAAAATTGGGATGAGACTGGAATTCTAATCGTCTTGTACTACATTAGCCTCCCAAACGGCGAGGTTTTAATGTTCTAAATTTTGCAAAGCGTAAAAACTACACATTGAACAGTATGGCGATTTCAACTAATTAAAATTAAAATTATGGAAAAGACAAGTATTTTCAGGAAGTTGTTCAAGAAAGACGACAAACAACAAAAAGGGAAGGACGTAATCTCTACGTCATCTCAGAGTGAGACAGGCAGCGTCAACACAGAAAAAGAGTGTACTGCTTCTGAAGAAGAAAGCAAACCGGATTCCAAAGAAAACAAGATTAATGAAGGTAAAGCACGTATTTACAATCTGATTATTGTAGATGAGAGTGGTTCCATGAGCCATCTTCGAAAATCAACACTCTCAGGGATTAATGAAACCATCAGTACTATCCAGAGTGCCCAGGAAGAGTTTGCTGCAACGCAGAAGCACACATTGACCCTTGTAACTTTCGACTCTGGCTCAAACAGGCCAGATGTACGAACTATGATTGACAATCAACCAATCTCTGAAGTGAAAGAATTCAAGGATTACAGGCCAAACGGATGTACTCCACTATATGACGCAATGGGACAGTCGCTGACACGTCTTCATGACCGTATAAGGAATGACAAAGACGCAACAGCTGTGGTAACTGTCCTGACTGACGGACTGGAGAACGCATCCAGAGAATGGGATGCTGCGGGATTACGCCGTCTGATAGAACAATTGAAGTCGGAAGGTTGGTCTTTCGCGTACATGGGTTCTGCTCATGATGTGAAAGAAGTAACTGATTTACTCTCCATTGAAAATGTCGTTGAATTCAGTCACGATAAATTCGGAGCAGGAAGCACATGGGAACATGAAATGTCAGCAAGATACGCCTACTGTGGAAAGATTGACATGTTATACAGAAAAGGGAGGGTAATGTCGAAAGAGGAAATACTGGATTTGAAGCGTCAGTATGCAAAGGAGTATTATGGCCCAAGGGTATCAAATGACCGTATTGACCACCTTGAAGAGAATGAAATCTTCGTGTTTGGAAGCAATGCAAGCGGTTACCACAGTGGAGGTGCAGCAGCCTGTGCTATGCGTAAATTCGGTGCTGTTTGGGCACAAGGCGAAGGATTACAAGGGAAAAGTTACGCTATCCCGACAATGGAAGGTGTTGCAGAAATGAGTGAGGCCATCAGAAGATTCACATCATTTGCAGCTGGACATCCTGAATTACGTTTTCTAGTGACAAGAGTTGGTTGTGGAGTCGCAGGTTATTCTGCCAGCCAGATCGCTCCCCTGTTCAAGGAATGCATTCCTTTGGAAAATGTCGCATTACCCTCAGACTTCTGGGACGCTCTGGGATTAAAAATGTATTAGTAGTATTCGTTACGCACATCAAGGGATGGGTGATTATAACGATTGCAGAGTTTTCAAAATACGGGGAATGCTATGAGAACGATAGGAAGAATGCTAATCCTAATGGTGATGGTAGGAATTGTCTCATGTTCAAAGCCTGCGCCAAAAAGTACAGAACAGAACGACAGTTCGGCTGCGCTGGAAAGGCAGGGCATGGCAACAAGTTCAAAACCTGCGCCAAAAAGTACAGAACATGGCAATTCTTCTCATTTCAAATATGAGAATGAACTTTTCTCCATTGAAATTCCGAAAGGATGGCTTTGTGATATTTCAGATTGGAATGGGTTGGATTCAATGGTTAACAGGGTAAGTATTTTCGACCCTTATGGTGGAAATGTCGTATGGCTCTACATTGTCAAAACGTTCTTCCCTATCAAATGGAAAAATATAGATGAAGCAAAAAGAGCCGCGAAGACCATGGTATACCTTGGCGGTGATAGAGAAATAATCCGTGAAGTTGATGGTGTGGAAGTCGGTGGCTATCCAGCAAGCATACTATATATTGCCAAATATGAGGATAATGACACTATCATACAAAAACAATTCGTCACCTACCTTCAAGATTCACACATCGTCATGTACTTCAACGAGATGTTCTTTGCCGAGAACTGGGAATACGCGCAGAAATTGGGAGATGAGATTATAAGCACAATAAAACTTAAAAAAG
>DCCS01000041.1 GCA_002316015.1 Prevotellaceae bacterium UBA1075 | reverse complement strand
CGCGGGCCATCGCGGCGGCATGCGTGGGCGACTGCGGCGGCATGCGTGGGCCATCGCGGCGGGATGCGCCGGCCGCCACTGGCAGCAGGCCCCCCGCGAGGAGCGCGACGAGGTAAAGGAGTGTGTGCTTCATCGGCCACAAAATTACCGCTTCCTTTGCGGGGGACAAAAGAATTGGCGAACTTTGCAGGACATTCAAGTTGACTTTTACACATAATTAACATGAGACGCAGAATTCTGAGTTCCCTGGCCATGCTCCTCGCCCTGGCCGCACAAGCAACAGACTACACGCAATATGTGAACCCGCTCATAGGCACGCAGACCGACTCCACGGGTGCCCTGAGCGGCAGCACATTTCCGGGCCCCACCATGCCGCGCGGCATGGTGCAGCTGAGCCCTGAGACCGAGCAGATGGTGACCTGGGACCCCTGCAGCGGGTATGACTACAACAAGGACCGCATATTCGGCTTCACGCACACGCATCTGAGCGGGACGGGCTGCACCGACCTCATCGACATCAGTCTGATGCCGTGGACAGGCGAGGTGAGCACCGCCATGCTGGCCAAGGGGGAGTTCCCGCAGCATTTCTCGCACGAGGAGGAGGAGGCGCGGCCCGGATACTACTCGGTACGGCTGCGGGAGAGCGGGGTGAGGGCCGAGCTGTCGGCCACCATGCACGCGGGCATCCACCGGTACACCTTTCCCAGGGGAGCCAGGCGGCAGGTCATCCTCGACCTGAACCGGAGCACCTACCGGGGCGACGACGCCTACTACATAGGGAAGCGCGGCTACAACATCCTGCAGAGCCAGATGCGCGTGGTGGACAGCACGACCATCGAGGGCTACCGCGTCATGACGGGGTGGGCCAAGCTGAGGCATGTCTATTTCCGCGCCGAGTTCTCGCAGCCTGTCACGGGCAGGGTGATGATGGACGGCAAGAGGCTGCTCGACGATGTCGATGTGATGAACGGGCGCGCGCTGAAGGCCCTGCTGCAGTTTGACGGTGACAGCGCACAGCCGCTCATGGTGAAAGTGTCCATCTCGGCCGTGGACAGCAGGGGAGCCGGGCAGAACATGCGAGCCGAGGCGCAGTCGTGGGACTTCAACCACTATGTGGGTCTGGCGCATGACGCCTGGGAGCGTGAGCTGGGACGCGTTGACGTGAAGGGAAGCGACGAGCAGAAGACCATCTTCTACACCGGCCTGTACCATGTGCTGATGCAGCCAAACGTCATCAGCGACGTGGACGGGCGTTACCGAAACACGAACTACGAGGTGTGCCAGATGCCCCGGGGACAGCAGTACCACAGCACCTTCAGCCTGTGGGACACGTTCCGCGCCGCCCACCCGCTCTACACACTGCTCTACCCCGAAGTGGCCGCCCAGTTTGTGCGCGACATGGTGCTGCACCACCAGACCTACGGATACCTGCCCATCTGGGACTTGTGGGGGCAGGAGAACTACTGCATGATAGGCAACCACGCCATCCCCGTGCTCTCCGACGCCATCCTGGCCGGGCTGCCCGGCATCGACCGCGAGGCCGCCTACCGCGCCATGGTGGAGAGCAGCACGCGCCCGCACCCCAACAGCCCCTTCGGCCTGTGGGAGAAATATGGCTACATGCCGCAGAACCTGCAGGCGAACAGCGTGAGCATCACCCTGGAGCAGGCGTTTGACGACTGGTGTGTGGCGCAGGTGGCCAAGCGGCTGGGGCATGACGAGGACTATGAGAAATTCAGCCGCAGGGCCATGTTCTACAAGAACCTCTACGACCCGCACACGGGTTTCTTCCGTCCCAAGGACGACAAGGGGCAGTGGGTGGAGCCCTTCGACCCGCTCAGCTACGAGCAGCCATGCTTCATCGAGGGCAACGCCTGGCAGTACATGTGGTTTGTGCCACAGGACCCCCAGGGGCTTGTGGGCCTGATGGGCGGGCGCGAGGCTTTCCTCAGGAAACTGGACGAGAACTTCACGCTCACGGCAACGAGCGGCGAGCGCAACGGCAACGCCAGCGGCTTCATCGGGCAGTATGCCCACGGCAACGAGCCGAGCCACCACACCGTGTACCTATACACCATGGCCGGCAAGCCCTCACGCACCGAGGAACTGGTGGAGCAGGTGCGCACCTCCTTCTACAGGGCCACACCCTGCGGATACGCGGGCAACGACGACTGCGGGCAGATGTCGGCCTGGTACATCTTCTCCTCGCTGGGCTTTTATCCTTTCAACGCGGGGGCGGCCGAGTATGTCATAGGCACACCGCTCTTCACCGAGGCCACGCTGCACCTGGCGGGCGGGCGCGACTTCACCATCAAGGCACGCGGCAAGCGGGACGGTCACCCGCATGTCAAGAGCGTGCGCCTCAACGGAAAGAGGCTGCAGGGACACATCCTCACGCACCGGCAGATCATGGCGGGAGGCACGCTGGAGTTCACCATGCGCTGAGGCGCGCCCAAGAAAAGGCGGGGGCACGGGCGTCTGCCATGAGACCCGCCCGCAAAGGCTGAAGCGGATGGATGGCCAGGAATTGCCCCCACTGGGCAGAATGCCGTCGCCGCCGCCCAAGGGCCGGAAAGGCAAGGGTGGCCGGCAGGGTGCTGCCGAGTCCCGCCCGCCAGCCATTCCCACATGCACTTGCCATTCGCCGAACTCACGTCATTTTACCTTTGAACATTGGAACAGGACATCATAGACCGCGTCAACCGCTTGGCTGGCAAGAAGGAGCCTCTCCTTTTTGTCATCAACTACGCGGGGACGGACGCCTACATACAGACCTTGTCGGAAATAAGCCCCGACGAGTGCCTTTATGACTTTGAGGGGGTCACCAACGCGAAACAGAAGCCACACCCGGCATCTGCCAAACCGCCGGTGTGGAAAGTGCACAAGCCCGACTTTGGAGATTATGCCGGGCGTTTTGGAGCCGTCAAGAGCAACATCCTGCGCGGCAACAGCTATCTTGCCAACCTTACCTGCAAGGTGGCAGTGGACTGCGACCTGGCATTTGAGGACATCTTCTTGCGCTCTGAAAGCAAGTACAAGATTCTGCTGCGGGACAGGAATGACGGCGGCAGGCAGTTCGTGTGCTTCTCGCCGGAAACATTCGTGAGGATAAGGGACGGGATGATTCGCTCCTATCCGATGAAGGGCACCATTGACGCTTCCGTCCCGGATGCCCGCCAAGTGCTGATGGACGACGAGAAAGAAGCCGCCGAACACGCCACCATCGTGGACCTGGTCCGCAACGACCTCAGCCGCGTGGCAGAGCGGGTGAGGGTGGACAGGTACCGATACACAGACGTGCTGCACACCAACAAGGGGGACATCCTCCAGACCAGCTCCGAGATAAGCGGCAAGCTTCCGGCCGGCTACCAGAAGCACATCGGCGACATACTGGCCGCACTGCTGCCGGCCGGCTCCATCACTGGCGCGCCAAAGGACAAGACCATGGAGATAATCCATGAGGCGGAAGGCCATGACCGGGGTTTCTATACGGGAGTCATGGGCATATACGCTAATGGCGAACTCAACTCGGCTGTCATGATACGCTTCCTTGAGCAGGACGGGCAGGGAATGTGCTTCAAGGCGGGAGGGGGCATCACCTCGAAGAGTGACTGCAGGAAAGAATACGGGGAAGTGCTGCGGAAGGCGTATCTCCCGTTTGAATAGGGCAAGACTGATATGGCACAGCAGTTCGTGGAGACAATAAAGATTAAGGAAGGAGAGGCACTTGCCCTTGAATACCACCAGGTCAGAATGGAACGAACCATCAGTACATTCTTTCCCACGGCATGCCACGAGCCCGCGCCCGCGCTGGAGAAACTGGTGGCCCCGACGGCAAGCATGGGGCTCTACAAGGCGAGGGTGGTGTATGGAGAGCGGGGTGTGGAAACTGTAGAATATGCCCCATACGCCATGCGGAGGATTAAATCCCTGCAAGTGGTCGAGGACGCCACGATAACGTATGGCTACAAAAGTACCGACCGCAGCCGGCTCAACGCCCTGGCGGCACTGAAAGGAGACTGCGATGAAATCATCATCGCCAGGCGTGGGCTCTTGACGGACACCTCGTTCACCAACCTTGCCATATATGACGGAAAGCGCTGGCTGACTCCCAGGTGTCCATTATTGCCCGGAACGAAAAGAGCCGCGCTCCTGGACATGGGGGCCATCCAAGAGGCCGACATCACATTGGAAGATTTGCGGAATGCCGTCAAGATAAGCCTGTTCAACGCGATGATAGAGTTTGGCGAGATGGAAGTATCCACAAAGAACGGCATCCGCTTTTGAACCCGCCCCGCAATTCCCCGGGAACCCAACAGGGAAATGCCGTGCCGGGCACGCCCTGGAGAGACATCCGGCACAAGCGGGGGAGGCAGGCACCCGCGTCATGGGTGCCAGCCTCCCCCCATTTTCACCATCCAGTCACAAGTGGTCACCGCCACAGCGGAATGCCCCCGGCCACCCGCGCCACCCGGACTCAGCCCCTGCACCGTAAGGCCCGTGTGGCATTGGGCACGGCCAGCACCGTCACGCCCACATCGCCGAAGACCGCCAGCCCCATGCTCATGGCAGCATTCGTCTTTGCCGCCGCGAGCGCACAGCAGCCCGTCAAGGCCACCTATGTGATTGACGGCAAGAAGGTGGAGAACTTCGATGGCTCGCAACCCCGAGGCAAGACTATCGTAAACTACACGATAGAGCCCGAGCACAACATCCACGTCATCATCACCTCGGCATACGGCACGAAAGGCCAGGAAATCGCTAAGGTGCAAGTGACCAGCACGCAAGAGAGAGTGGAAGCAGGCGAAGGCAAGGCGGCCACCTCCACCTCCGAGGGCATCCATGTAGGCTCAAGCGAGGTCACGCTGTTTGTGCTCGATGGCAAGACGGTGCCCTATGCGAGCATCAAGGGACTGCCGTCGCCAAAGGTTGCTTCCATGAAAGTCATCAAGGACAAGCAGGACTCCGACTACATCAAGTACTCCAAGGATGCCAAGCAGGCTCCCAAGTGTATCGTGGTCATCACCACCAAGTAGCCGCAGGGAACTTGTTGCCTCCTGCCTGTCACCGGCGACCTTTGAGTCCACCGCGTCATAGCCCAGGGCAATCCCCTGGGCTATCTGTTTACCCGGGCTCTGCCCCACCACGCCTGCCAGGCAAGCAGGGGAATGGCACCTGACGGGTGAACGGGCAGGGGAGGCTGTGCGGGCGGACTGGGGGAAATGACTGGAAGCCACCCCCATGCCTTGTGTCTCCCTCCTGGGCATGCCGCCCCTAAAAGTCGGGGATTTCCTTTGAGCATTGGCCAAATCATCCTACATTTGCAAGGAGGCAGGCTGCTGGCTGGCAAGCCGGGCGCATGCCAGACCCTGCCCTCCCCATCAAGGACAACAAACAACAACTACAAAAAGATTCCGCTATGGCCAACCTTCTGGACGAGACCACTGGTCCCATCAACAACCAAGGACGTGACGTGCACGTCATCGACCGCCAGCTTCCAGTCACCATCACCTTCAGGTCCACCCTGTTTGAGATAGCGCTGTGGACCGTGATTCCCATCGCGGTGCTCGTGTATGTGGCACTCGCGTGGCAGTCCGTGCCCAACCCCGCGCTGGTGGCCATCGCCGGATGCGCGGCCGGGGTACTGCCAGGCGTGATATTCATCTTCATGAAAATCTCGGCACGCAACTATTTCCTCAAGCTCGAGCAGCGCATACAGGCCGAGGCTTCCAACATCGACAACTACCTGGAGCAGCGTGTGCAGATACTGCAGAACGTGGCGGGGCTGGTGGAGAAGGCCGTGAGCCTGGACAAGGAGGTGATGACTGCCGTGGCCGCCCTGCGCAGCGGGAAGATTGACGAGCAGAACCGCAGCGACGTGAACAGCCAGCTGAATGCGGCGTGCGGACGGCTCTTCCCACAGGTGGAAGCCTACCCCGAACTGAAGGCACACCAGACCATCGCCGACGCCATGCAGCAAAACAACTATCTGCAACGCGAGATCACCGCCGCCCGCTCCGTGTACAACAGCCGCGTGACACAGTGGAACACCGACCTGTCCTCCTGGCCCACCAAGATGATAGTGGCCGCCAGGCAGGGCTACACCACACGCATCCCCTTCACCGCGTCGGCCGAGACACGCGAGGCCGCAAGGGGCAAGTTCTTCTGAGCGCATCGGTATGGCAGAGGACATCTACGACCCGCTGGAGGAGTATGTGAGCGTGTTCCGCGACCGCTTCCAGCAGGTCGCAAGGGACACATTCGCCGCACTCGCGGCCGAGGCCAGGGTGGACGTGGAGGCCAACCACGTCACCTGCAAGTGCCTGTATGAGGCAGAGAAAGCCTTGCACTCGATAAAGTCAAGCATCGGCTGGGCCACCGCCCTGTGCGTGGTGCTGTGGCTGCTGGTGGCGGGCGGTGTCCTGTGTGCCCTGCTCATGTACGCCGAGCTGCCCACCGAAGCGGTCATCGCCATAGCGGGCGGAGTGCTGCTGGCACTGGCGCTGCTCTTCATCCTGGTGCATCCGCGCCTCAAGCGGCTGAAGGGCGAGCGCGACCGGCTACAGCAGAAAGCCGATGGCTACCGCGACGAAGCCTGGAAGCAGATGGCACCGCTCAACCGCCTTTACGACTGGGACGTGCTCACACGCATGATGAGCCAGACTGTGCCGCGCCTGGAGTTTGACCCCTACTTCACCACCCAGCGGCTGGCCGACCTGAAGGAGGTGTATGGATGGGACGAGTCGTTCAACAAGGAGCGGTCGGTCATCTACTCCCACTCGGGCCTCATCAACGGCAACCCGTTTGTCCTGTGCCGCACCCGCAAGATGGTGATGGGCACCAAGACGTATGTGGGACACAAGACCATCCACTGGACCACGCAGGAGCGAGGGTCGGACGGGAAGGTTCACACCGTGCACCACTCGCAGACGCTCACCGCCACCATCACGGCCCCCTACCCCGAGTATTACGAGAAGACACGCCTCATCTACGGCAACACCGCCGCCCCCGACCTGACATTCTACCGCAAGCAGAGCGGGCTGGCCAGCAAGGAGGGCTCGCTCTCCTTCCGCTGGAAGCGGCACTCGCTGAGGAGAAAGGCACGCGACCTGAGCGGCAGGGACTTCGCCATGATGACCAACGAGGAGTTTGAGGTGGCCTTCGACACCAGCAACCGCAACAGCAACCAGCAGTTTGCCCTGCTCTTCACACCCCTTGCCCAGAACAGCATGATGCGGCTCCTGCAGGACCAGGATGCCGGCTACGGCGATGACTTCGACTTCGACAAGAACCACATGGTCAACACCATCATCCCCGAGCATCTGCAGTCGATAGACCTCGACATGAACCCCGGGCGATACCTGCACTTCGACTACGATGTGGCCGAGAGGGAGTTCCTCACCACCAACGCCGCCTACTTCCGTGCCATCTACTTCAGTCTGGCACCCCTGCTGTGCGTGCCCATGTACCAGCAGATACGCCCACCGCAGGACATCTATGGCTGCGACATGCCTCGCCGCAGCGCATACTGGGAGCACGAGGCACTGGCCAACTTCTGGGGACAAGACCGCTTCAAGCACCCCCAGTGCGTGACCAACTGCATCCTCAAGACGGAGCAGCAGCGGCAGGAGGGTGACGAGTCGGTCATCACTGTGCATGCCCACGGCTTCCGCTCGGAGCAGAGAATATCCTACATAAGCAAGTTTGGCGGCGACGGCAGGATGCACCAGGTGCCCGTCATCTGGTATGAGTACCTCCCCGTCACCGGCTGCGGAAGCATGCGCATCAGGGAGGACAATGCGCAGGACAGCGACCAGGTCACCCAGCAGCAGCGCATGAGGCACATCAGCGACCTCCTGGACACCGCCCACCTGGACATCTACCGCAGGCACATCGCCTCCAAGGTGTGACCCGACCTGGCATCCCGCCACATGCCCCCATCCTGGCACTGCAGACTGAGGGCCGATGCGGGACAACCAGGCAAGCCGGTGCGGGGTAATATATAAGGAGTAGCAGCCCCCATCGGCCAACAGCAAAAACTATACAGAGCAAAATGATGGGTATTCTCTCATTTCGGCGTATTTTTGCAAGCGAAAAGACCTCTTTAAATATACGTTTGCCTATGAGAAGAATTACCTTTCGTGCCAGAATGGCATGGCTCCTGTGCTTCATCCTGCAATGCGTCGCAGGCGTGACAGCAGCCCATGCCCAGTCGGAAATCCGCATGCGCACCTCCGCCGCCATTGGCGAGCAACTGCGCATCCAGCTCAACTACACCAGTGACGCCACCATAAGCGGCGGCGTGAAGAAGGGTGTCTATTATGGGGAATACGAGGTGGTGGACCCCACACAGGACATCATCATCTCGGGAAAGAAACTGGAAGAGCTTGAGTGCTACGGATGCAAGCTCACAGCCCTGGACGTGACCAAGGCCACCGAACTGCAGATACTGCGCTGCTACAACAACAGCATTGCCACACTGGACCTGGCACACTGTGCCGAGCTCAACACACTGGACTGCCACGCCAACCAACTCACCACGCTGGATGTGAGTGCCAACAGCAAGCTGTGGCAGCTGAACTGCGCCGGCAACAAGCTCACAGCCCTCACCTTTGGGCAAGCCAACAGCGAACTCACCAAGGTGGACTGCGGCAGCAACAGCCTCACAGCCGTTGACCTCGCACAACTGCCCGCCCTCACCGACTTCTATGCCGGGTGCAACCAACTTGCCACGGTGGACTTCAGCCACAACCCCAAGCTCAACTGGGTAAAGGTGTACAGCAACAAGATTACCGATGGAATGACCGACCTCATTGCCTCGCTGCCCGATAACGAGAACGCTTCGCAAGGCATCATCTACATCGTGGACACACGCGACGAGAACGAGGGAAATGCCTGCTACATGAAGCACATGGCAGCGGCAGGACAGCGCAACTGGATCACATGCGACTGGGCAGGCGGCATCGACACGGGAAGCATGACGGGCACCTTCTACTACGGGCTCGACTACACCCCCGACTATGGCAACCGCACCATCACGCTCACCACCACACGCGAGGCAGGGCAGACCATCACACTGGACATCAGCGCGGGCGGACGCGACCTGGACCTTGAGGGCGTGGCCGAGAAGGCTCCCTATTCGGGCAAGCAGACCTTCACGCTCACCGGGCAAACCGTGGTCATACGCGGCGACGTGACCAAGCTCACCTGCAGCGGCAACGACCTCACCGCACTCACATTCGCAGGCGACAAGCCCCTGCTCACCGACCTGGACTGCTCCTGCAACCAGATAGAGACACTGGCCCTCGACAGCATCGAGAGCCTGCAGAACCTCAAGTGCCAGCAGAACAGGCTCACAGCCCTCACCGTGGCTGGCTGCACGTCCCTGCAGCGCATCGACTGCTACCGCAACTGCATCAGGGGGCTGTACATGTCGATATTCGTGAAGTCCCTGCCCAGCCTCACAAACAGCCCCTACCTGTTCATCATCGACTCGCAGGCACCTGCCGACACGCCCGAGGGCAACGAGTGCACTACCGACGACGCATCGGTGGCCAAGGGCAAGGGATGGAGCGTGAAGGACTATGTCAACGGTGGCTACTGGGGATTTGGCAAGTCCTTTGACGGCTCTGACGACCAGCTGCCCGAGCAGTACGTGGAGTTCACGCGCCAGGAGACGGGCTCGGTGTCCTTCAACGTGGAGATGTGCAACCCTGCCGAGGTGCCTGTGCTCAAGGGTGCCGAGATTGTCTCATGGAACGGCCAGGGACTCATCATCAAGCTGACTTCCCCCACGGCACGCATCTATGGGGACATCAAGAAGCTCACCGCCATCTACTCCTTCCTCACCGCCCTGGATGTGAGCCACCTGCCCAACCTCACCGAGCTCAACTGCGGGCTCAACTACATCAAGGAGCTCAACCTGGCACAGAACAGCAAACTGGAGTTGCTGAGCTGCGAGATCAACGAGCTCACCGCACTCGACCTCTCGTCCACATCGCTTGACTACCTCAACTGCTATGGCAACAGCATACAGGGCGCGCACATGACCGCGCTGGTCAACTCGCTGCCCTCACGCACCGCAACCTCTGCCGGCATGTTCATCGTGGTGGACAACACCTTCACCGGCAATGATGGACAGCTCCAGGAGCACAACGTGTGCACCACCAGCGATGTGGCTGCTGCCAAGGCCCGCAACTGGACTGCCTACGACCTCAATGGTGACCCAAGCACGATGAAGCCCTATGCAGGCTCCACACCCACAGGCATCCATGCGGCCGGGGCACAGGGCAGCGCAGGCCAGGACGCGCTCTACACCCTGGGCGGCCAGCGCGTCAGCACCCCCGCAGGTCACGGCATCTACATCCGCAACGGCAGGAAAGTGCTGCGCTGAGCACTCCCCCGACAGACCAACAACACAAGCAAAGGAGGCAGGCACCCGCATCATGGGTACCTGCCTCCTCTGTATTCATCGCCCCGCCACAGGCTGTCCCCGCCACAGCGGCATGCGCCTCGGCAGCCGCGCCAGCCCCTGGCTCATGCCTTGCCGCGCAAGGCCCGTGTGGCATTGAGCACGGCCAGCACCGTCACGCCCACATCACCGAAGACAGCCAGCCCCATGCTCCCAAGACCCACGGATGCCAGCAGCAGGACGGCCACCTTCACGCCGATGGCAAAGACGATGTTCTGACGGGCGATGCCCCGGGTGCGCCGTGCCAGGCGGATGGCCAGTGCCACCTTCTGCGGCTTGTCGTCCATGAGCACCACATCGGCGGCCTCGATGGCCGCGTCGCTGCCCTTCGCGCCCATGGCGATGCCCACATCCGCGCGCTTCAGCACAGGCGCGTCATTGATCCCGTCGCCCACAAAGGCCAGGGCCTCGCCCGCCTTCATGCTGCCGAGCAGCTGTTCCATGCACCTCACCTTGTCGGCCGGGAGCAACTCGGCATGGTACTCCACGATGCCCAGCCTGGATGCCACGTCGCCAGCCACGTCGCGGCGGTCGCCCGTAAGCATCACGACACGCGACACGCCCAGGGACTTCAGGCCGGCCACAGCCTGGGCACTGCCCTCCTTCACCTGGTCGCTGATGACGACATGCCCGGCATATTCCCCGTCAATGGCCACATGGATGATGGTACCCACAAGACGGCACGGATGCCACTGTATGCCCATCCGCTCCATCATCCTGACATTGCCCACACACACCCTGTGGCCTTCCACCACAGCCTGCACGCCCTCGCCGGCTACTTCCTGCACCTGGCTTATGTGACAGCCGTCAGTAGCCTCCTGGGGGAAAGCGTCACGCAGGGCCGACGCTATGGGATGGGTGCTGAAGTGCTCCACATGCGCCGCCATGTGCAGGAGCTGCCGCGCGCCGGTCTTGTCGGGGTGCACGGCCACCACCGAGAATTTCCCCTCGGTGAGCGTGCCGGTCTTGTCAAACACCACGACACTTATCCGCGCCAGCCCATCCACGGCTCCGCTGCCCTTGATGAGGATGCCGCAGCGCGAGGCGCCGCCTATGCCCCCAAAGAAGGTGAGGGGGATGCTGATGACCAGGGCGCACGGGCAGGACACCACCAGGAAGACGAGCGCGCGGTAGAGCCAGGTGGGGAAGGCCGACAGGTAGGGCACGTCCGCAAACAGGGGCGGAAGAACCGCAAGAGCCAAGGCTGCCAGCACCACCACAGGCGTGTAAACGCGGGCAAAGCGTGTGATGAACGCCTCACTGCGCGACTTGCGCCCGTCCTCGCCCTCCACCATGCGTATGATCTGGCTCACGGTGCTGTCGCCATAGGTGCGCGTGGTCTCTATCCTCAGCACTCCGCTCAGGTTCACACAGCCCGACACCACCTCGTCGCCCGCCCGCACATCGCGTGGCAGACTCTCCCCGGTAAGCGCCACCGTGTCGAGCGAGGAGACCCCGTCGATCACGACCCCATCCAGGGGAACCTTCTCGCCGGGCTGCACCAGGATGGTCTCGCCCACGGCCACTTCCTGGGGCGGCACCTCCAGGACTTTCCCGCCACGCGCCACGCGTGCCATATCGGGGCGCAGGTTCATCAGATGGCTGATGCTGCGGCGGCTCTGCCCCTCGGCATAGTGCTCGAAGAGTTCGCCCACCTGGAAGAAGAGCATGACAAACACGGCCTCGGTGAACTCCGTCTCGGCCCCGGGAAGGAACCCAATGGCAAGCGCGCCCAGCGTGGCGACGGTCATGAGCAGGTTCTCGTTGAACACGTCACCACGCATGATGCCCTCGCCTGCCTCGCGCAGCGTGCCATGCCCTATGGTCAGATAGGGCACCATATATATAATGAGCAGCTGCCAGGTGGACAGTGCGCAATGCAGTTCCACCCAGCGTGCCGCAATGAGCATGAGCACGGTGAGGGCGAT
The DNA here is from genome assembly GCA_002316015.1 of Prevotellaceae bacterium UBA1075. Taxonomy (GTDB): domain Bacteria; phylum Bacteroidota; class Bacteroidia; order Bacteroidales; family Bacteroidaceae; genus Physcousia. The sequence continues at coordinate 14,955 of DCCS01000041.1, read as the reverse complement.
GAGCAGCACCTGCCTGCGGGGGCTCTCCTCCTTTTCCTCCCCGTGATGCTGGTGATGCAGCGGGCACTGGTGGCAGTCACTGCCGGGCTCTTGCCCGTGGCGGCCGCGCTCTCGCGGCTCCGCCCCGTGACCGCAGCCGTCCTGTACAGAGTGCCCCCCGTGCCTCGTGTCCTGGGAAAATGTTTCGTGTGCCATATGGTAATTCCTCTCGTCTTTGTCTTGCTGGGCACAAAGTTAGCGCGGTCAGGCTGCAATCGGGTTGCAATGGAGGGGGGGGGTGAGGGCGCGGGAGGTTAGAAGGGCGGGAGGTTGTAAGGGTCGAAGGTTATAAGCGCTTGGAAGGTGGGGGGATTAGTGGTTATGAGGTTTGAAGGTTTCGAGGTTATAAGGGGTGGGAGAGCCTGGAGGGGTGGGAGGTCATGAGGGTTTGAGAGGCTGAGGGCATACGCTCACACGCACGGAATCACGGCGGGGGCTGTACTGTGGTGATGCTCCTGGCATCTCCCGCAGTACAGCCCCCGCCTTGCCTTACGCCCTGGCGGCAGAAGTCACACTTCGGCCTCGTCGGTGCCCTCCTCGTCGCTCCTGTCGGGATAGATTTTCAGTGTCTTCCCGAAACCACCCGGCAGGACGGCGTTGAGGATGATGCCCACCAGGGCCGAGAGGGCGAGTCCTGAGATGTGCACGGCTCCCAGCGCCACATCGTCATTGGCCCCATACTTCACGCCGATGGCTATCACCAGGATGAGGGCGGCCACAAAGACATTGCGGGGCGAACTGAAATCCACGGCACTCTCCACCAGGTTGCGCACGCCCACCGCGCTGATCATGCCATAGAGGATAAGGCTCACCCCACCGATGGTGGCAGCGGGCATGAGGCCGATGAGACAGGCAAACTTGGGGCAGAAACTCAGCAGGATGGCCAGCACGGCGGCCAGGCGTATCACGCGCGGGTCGAAGACGCGGGTGAGGTTGAGCACCCCGGTGTTCTCGCCATAGGTGGTGTTGGCAGGCGCACCGAAGAGGGCAGCCAGCAGGGTGGCCAGCCCGTCGCCCGTGAGGGTGCGGTGCAGGCCGGGGTCCTTGATGAAGTTCTTGCCAACGGTGCTCTGTATGGCACACATGTCGCCTATGTGCTCCATGATGGTGGCAAAGGCGATGGGGAAGATGCCTATGACCGCCGTGAGCAGCAAGTGCCAGTCGGGGGCCTGGAACACGGCGAGCACCGTACGCCCGGAATCTACAGGCCAGCCCACCCAGGCGGCATCGGACAACCTGGAGAAGTCAACCTCGCCCATCGCGGCCGCCAGCGCATAGGAGCCCAGCACGCCCAGCAGGATAGGTATGATGCGTATGATGCCACGCCCCCAGATGGCCGTGCAGATGACGATGGCGATGGCGGTGATGGCCAGAAGCCAGTTGCCCGTGCAATTCTGGATGGCCGAGCCGGAGAGCGTGAGGCCGATGGCAATCACCATGGGGCCTGTGACCACGGGCGGGAAGAAGCGCATGACGCGGGCCGTGCCGAAACTCTTGAGCAACGCGGCCATGACAAAGTAGAGCAGCGCGGCCGCCCCCACGCCCACACAGGCATAATTAAGGGCCATCTCCTCGGACAGCCCTTGCGCCATGCCCAGACCCTTGACCGACATGTAACCGCCGATGAAGGCGAAGCTGGAGCCCAGGAAGGCGGGTACCTTGCACTTGGACACCAGGTGAAAAATGAGTGTGCCGACACCGGCGAAGAGCAGTGTGGCACTCACACTGAGACCCGTGATGATGGGGACAAGGACGGTGGCGCCAAACATGGCAAACAGGTGCTGCACGCCCAGCAGGGCAAACTTGGGCTTGCCCAAGCTCAGGGCATCAGTGACACCCAGGGGTTTAGTGTTCATGTTGATATGGATAAATTGTTGTACTCGGCTTGTTGGGTGGGGCGCGCGCCACGACCTGTCCGCCAGCTGCCATGCGGGCACGACACCAACCGCAAAGTTAACGCTTTTGCCGCAAACAGCCCCGTTGATACCGCGAGAAAAGACCTGCTCACACTTCACGGGACACCCGCCGTGTCCACACGAGGCGGATGACCCGTCAAACGCAGCGGCATGCGTTGGCTGATGCAGCGGCATGCGTTGGCCAACGCGGCGGCATGCGTTGGCCAACGCGGCGGCATGCGCGGAACGGCTGTCCAAATCCGCTGCGGCACAGGCAAGCGGCAGCATCTTACCGGCAAGGAGCCCAGCGGGCGATGTCGCGCATGAGCCCCTCGTACTTGGCACGCCTGACCGCCGAGTGGCGGAAGAGCGCGCGGTACTGTCCCGGCGTGAGCGCGCGCCAGTCCTCCTCGCCCATCCGCAGCAGGAGGGCTGACGGCTGGAAGGCCCGCTCGGCGGTGGGGCGTGACTCGCGAAACTCCGGGCAGGCACGCATGCAGCGGTCACAGCCATAGAAAGTATCCCCCAGACGGATGTGCGCAGGCAACTCGCCACGGTGCTCGATAGTCCAGTAGTTGAGGCAGAGGCGCGCGTCCAGTCCCTGGGGCGTGAGCGCGGGGCACAAGTCCTGCCAGCCCTTGCCGGGCGAGGGGGCAGGCTGCAGGGGAGTGTCGTGGCCGTCGGTCTCCTCCTCCAGGAACAGTTCGCCCAGGAACACGGTGGGCCCGTAGCCGGGCACCGACACCAGGCCGTTCCTGCACAGGGTGCCCACCCCGCCGCGCCAGGCCCAGTAGCGCTCCATCACGGGAGCCGTGTCCACGAAGCACCGCCCGTGCCCCCCGAGCCGCTCCATGAGTGCCGCGAGCCGCCCGCGCATCACCTGGTGGTAATCCTCGCCCTGGGCGTAGAGGCACAGGGCGGGCTGGCGGTGGGCAGGCATATAGTTGAGGGCCAGGCTCACAATGGTGCGCACGCCGGGATGGAGCAACGAGGGGTCGAGCCTCATCTCCACGTTGCGTGTCATATAGTCCATGCCCGCGAAGTGCCCCAGGGCTATGCGGCACAGGTAATGGCCGGCCACGGGCGCGGGCACGGGCGCGGCCGGGGCCACCCCGCATGCGACAAAGCCCAGGCTTGCGGCCTGGGCTTTTATCTCTTGCTTAGTCAAACACCTTGAACTCATATCCCTGCTGTGTGAGCCACTGGAGTGCCTCGGGGAGCGCGTGCTTGAGTTTGTCGATGCTCTTGAGCGAGTCGTGGAACGTGATGATGCTGCCCGGACGGGTGTAATGCTTCACATTGTAGAGCACGTCCTCGGCCGTGAGCCTGCGGCTGTAGTCGCGTGTGACCACATCCCACATCACCACGCGGAAGCCACAATGGCGCAGCACCCGGTACTGCATGACCTTCATCCAGCCATGGGGCGGGCGGAACAGGTCGGTCTTGAGCACCCTGTTGGCCTTCACCACATTGGCCAGGTAGAGCCAGCTCCACCAGCGGAAGCCGCCTATGTGGTTGTAGGTGTGGTTGCCTATGCGGTGCCCCCGCGCCTTCACCTCGGCCAGCAGGTGGGGATACTTCTCGGCATTCTCGCCCACCATGAAGAAGGTGGCCTTGGCCCCATACCTGTCCAGCACGTCCAGGATAAACGGGGTGGCCTCGGGGATGGGGCCGTCATCGAAGGTGAGATACACGACCCGCTCCCGCCTGTCCATCCGCCACAGGGCGTGCGGGTATATCCATCGGAGGAATACCGCCGGCTGCTCTATGATCATTTCCTGTCGCCCTCTGTGGCCTCGCCGGGAACGTTCACCGGCACGTTCCGCGCGCCATGCTCCACACTGGGGGTCATGCCGGACGCACCATAGAGACGCGCCTGCAGGATGCGGTTGTAGGAGTCGAGCCGCTTCGCCATCTCGCCGGCCTGTGGGCTGGAAGCCTCCTGCAGGGCCTCGGTGGCGCGGTGCAGCTGGTACAGGTAGTACATGCAGTCCTGCTCCTCGCGCGCCAGCATGTCATCGGGCATGCTCAGGTACCAGTTGACATACTCGCTGGCCGTCCGGGCCACAGGCAGCGCGATGGCCGCAGCCTGCTTCTTCTCGCCCAGCTGCGCCCACACGCGTGCCAGGTCGAGAGAGCCCCCGGCGAAGGTGTGTGGCAGCGTGGCGGGCGGCATCACCCGCTCGGCCTTCCTGACCAGGTTGCGCGCCTTGTCCTTCTTGCCCTCGGCCATCAGCGCGGTGGCCAGCTGGGCAAACATGCGGCGGTGTGTGTAGCACATGCGCGAGACGGTCTCGTCGAGGTAGAACTTGGGATTGTCGAGGCCACCGAAACGGAATCGGTTCATCAGGTTGTCATACATCTTCCCGGTATCCACCGTGCGCCCGCTCTGCTTGGTGTTGAACGGGGTGATGCGGTCAGCCAGCCCCTCGCGCACGAAGTAGTCGCCCAGGCTGCCGTAGTTGTCCTTTCCCACGGTGATGGCAACGTACAAGGGGCGTTCCCAGTTGCACTGGGCCAGCATCTCGTACATCATCATCTCGTTCTTATATACGGCTCTCTTTCCCTTGAGGCTGATGTGCATCACATCGGGGATGCTGTCGGCGGCCATCATCATGCCGCTTCTCCTCACGGCCTCCTTGTCGATGGTCACCACGATGGAGTCGGTGGGGATGATGCGCAGGTCGGGATTGGGGTTGAGCACCCAGTGGTCTATGATGTTCTTCAGCTCGTAGGGATTGTCGCCCACCATCTGCCTGAGTGTCTCGGGGTCGTCCTTGTAGTACTCCAGCACTTGCTCCAGAGTGCCGGGGCGCACGCTGGTGCCCTCGCGCGTGCCCGCCACATACTGGAGCCTGCTCCAGTGTATGGGCACGGCAGGGCTGTCATAGGCGGGGCGCTTCATCTGGTCGATGTACCAGTCGGTCTGCAGGTAGGAGAGGTTGCACACGCGCGCGTCGGTGCGTATGCCCTCGGTCTCCTGGCAGTACCACAGGGGGAAGGTGTCGTTGTCTCCGTTGGTGAAGACGATGGGGGCGTGAGTCTGGTCGAGCGAGTTGAGGTAGTTCATGCCGAAGTCACGGCAGGTGTACCGCCCGCTGCGGTCGTGGTCGTCCCACGTCTGGCTGGCCATCTGCACGGGCACCAGCAGGCACAGGCAGCTCACGATGGCGCATGCCACGTCGTGCCTGAGCACGCGCCTGAGCCACTCGGCCACAGCGGCCACGCCCATGCCCACCCAGATGGCGAAGGCATAGAAGGAGCCGGCGTAGGCATAGTCGCGCTCACGGGGCTGCATGGGGGTCTGGTTGAGGTAGATGACAATGGCGAGTCCTGTCATGAAGAAGAGGAGGAACACGATGCCGAACTGCTTCTCCCCCTCGCGCCCGTCCTGCCCGTCACTGCGGAAGAGCTGCCAGAGCATTCCCATCAGGCCCAGTATGAGGGGCAGGCAATAGAAGACGTTGTGCCCCTTGTTCTCGCGGAGCTCGGTGGGCAGCTTGCTCTGGTCGCCCAGGCGCAGGTTGTCCAGGAAGGGGATGCCCGAGATCCAGTTGCCGTGCTCCCACTCCCCGTTGCCCTGCAGGTCGTTCTGCCGGCCCGCGAAGTTCCACATGAAATAGCGCCAGTACATGAAGTTGACCTGGTAACTGAGGAAGAAGCGCAGGTTCTCGAGCATGGTTGGGGTCTTCACCTGCACCATGTCGCCACAGCGCTCATAGGTCTTCGTGGTGCCCTTCACTCCGCCCATCCAGCTCTCGTAGGCCTGGGTGTGCGCCTCGCTGTACATGCGCGGGAAAAGCATGTTCTGCTGGTAGACATACTTGATGTCGTGCCTCTGCACCTCATAACGGTCGGGCTCGCCGGCACTGGCCTTCTCCTTGCGCTGATATACGGGCGCACCCTGCTTGCTCACGGGCACGCAGTATTTGCCCTCCACACGCAACTGCACCTGGCTGGTGTAAGCCTGCCCGTAGAAGAGGGGACGGTCGCCATACTGCTCACGTCCCAGGTAGGTGCCCAGGGTGAAGATGTCCTCGGGCGAGTTCTGGTCCATGGGTGTGTTGGCCGAGCTGCGTATCACGATGACCGCATAGGAACTGTAGCCTATCATGATCATCAGCATGCAGAGCAGGCTGGTGTTCATCATCCTGGCCGTCACCATATAGGCGAGCTTCCTGCGCCACCGCAGCGCGAAGTAGCCTGCGGCCAGCACCAGCACGCCCACCACACCACTCGTCAAGCCGTAACCGTAGAAGGGGATGCCCAGCATGGCCACGCTCAGGAGGAACGAGAGGTTCATGCGCACGCGGCTCGTCTGGCGCGTGGTCTCATACAGAGCCCACAGCACCGTGGCCACCAGCACGAATATGTAGATAATCAAGCCTGTGTTGAACGGGCAGTTGAGGTGGTTGACAAAGAGCAGTTCAAACCACCCGCCTACCTTCACGATGCCCGGCACGATGCCGTAGAGCACGGCGGCCACCAGGACGAAACTGCCCAACAGGGCCAGCAACGCACCCTTCATGGTGGCGCGCTTGCACTTCCTGTAGTAGAACACCAGCACCAGGGCGGGCACGCAGAGCAGGTTGAGCAGGTGCACACCGATGCTCAGACCTGTGAGATAGGCGATGAGGATGAGCCAGCGGTCGCTGTGCGCCTCGTCGGCATGGCTCTCCCACTTGAGCATCAACCAGAAGACCACGGCGGTGAAGAGGCTGCTGTAGGCATACACCTCGCCCTCGACGGCACTGAACCAGAAGGTGTCAGAGAAAGTGTATACCAGCGCGCCGGTCATGGCGCTGGCCTCCACCGTGATGGCCTGGGCCAGCGTGCTCACTTGGCCGTCCTGCCCCACCAGCCTGCGCACCAGGTGGCTGATGCTCCAGAAGAGGAACATGATGCAGGCTGCGCTGAACAGCGCGCTCATGGTGTTCACCATGCGCGCCACCTGTGTGGGGTCACTCACCAACTGGGTGAAGAGGTTGGCCGTGAGCATGAAGAAGGGTGCCCCGGGGGGATGGCCTACCTCCAGTTTGTAGCCTGTAGTGATAAACTCGGGGCAGTCCCAGAAACTGGCAGTGGGCTCTATCGTGCTGCAGTAGGTGAATGCAGCGATGGCAAAGGCCACCCACCCCATTACGGTATCCACCGTCTTGAAATTCTTCATCATATGAACTGTTATCTTGTTTTCTTGTGGGTTATCTGGCAAAGTTACGACATTTTGCCGCTATGGCAGAGGGTTTCGGCCGCGAAATGCCCGGCGGCGGGCGGTTTCAGACCGCCAGGCTGACAAGCGCGAGCACCGCCAGCCATGCCGCCAGGCTGACAAAGAGCACCACCTGGCCCGTGCGGCCACCCGTCATTGCCCAGTAATGCGCCACAAGCGGGCTCACCGAGACCGCCTGCATGGCCAGCAACTCCTGCCTCTGGGCGGGCAGGAGCAGAAAGGCGACATGCAGGAATACGGACACATAGACATAGACATAGAGCAGCATGCGCGTGTGTATCTTGTCGTCATACCGCTTGCGCATATAATGGATGACTCCCACCAGGGTGAGGAAGCCAAGCAGACACCACACCGGAAGCAACCGCACACCCGGCACCGGGGAGAGGCCCTCCAGGCCGAATGTCCTGGCCCACAGCGCGAGCACATGGCCATAGACCCGCGTCACATCGCCCGCGCACGCCTCCCAGGCCACCCAGCACCAGTAGGGGGTGAGCACTCCCAGCACACCTGCCCAGAGGTTCTTCCACGAGAAAGCGCGCATGAGCGTGGCCAGGCACACATAGAAGAGCAAGCCCATGGGCAACATGACCGGGGCAAAGAGGCTACCGGCACCCAGGAAGAGAAAGCTGTGATAAACCAGCGGCATGGAGTCACGGTTCTGATAGCAGCACTGGAGCAGCCCCATGGCCGCAGCCAGGCAGAACGCGCACACGGCAGGAGCCTCCAGCCCGTACAGGAAAGGCATGGCCGAGGCCAGGAGCAGCCACAGGCTCTCGCCCAGGTGGGAGCGCACCCTCAAGATCTGCAGTCCGGCATTGCTCTCCATCATAACGGCGGCTGTGCCAAGGCACAGGGCAGCCGATGCGGCGGCGGAGAGGCTCACCTCCTGGCCTTGGAACAGGCGTGCGGCCACAAACAGGGCCACGCTGAGCGGGAGCGTCAGGCGGCTCTCCGCCAATCGGTTCTGAGCCCAGTGCCGTCCCGTCATAGGTCTGCGCCGATGTCCTTGCGGAAGTATTTCTTCTCAAACTGTATCTTGCCGGCCTCGGTGAAGCTCCTCTCGAGCGCCTCCCTGCGGTCACGGCCATAACTGCTCACGGCTATCACACGCCCGCCGTTGGTCACCACCTGTCCGTCCCTGAGCGCCGTGCCCGCATGGAACACCACGCTGTCCCGCACCTCGCTGATGCCCGTGATGGGGTAGCCCTTGTCATAATGTCCGGGATAGCCGCCGCTCACCAGCATCACGCACACGGCCGCACGGGGGTCGAGCTCCACCCGGCGCGTGGCCAGCGTCTGCGTGGCCACTCCCTGGAAGAGGTCCACGATGTCGCTCTTGAGCCTCAGCATCACGGTCTCAGTCTCGGGGTCGCCCATGCGCACGTTGTACTCGATGACCATCGGATTGCCCTGCACATTGATGAGACCAAAGAAGATGAAGCCCTTGTAGTCGATTCCCTCCTGGGCCAGCCCGCTCACCGTGGGGCGTATGATGCGCTCTTCCACCCGGGCCATCCATGCCTCGTCGGCAAAGGGAACCGGGCTCACGCTGCCCATGCCGCCGGTGTTGGGCCCGGTGTCGCCCTCTCCTATGCGCTTGTAGTCCTTGGCCTCGGGCAGAATCACATAGTCCCGTCCATCGGTGAGCACAAACACGCTGCACTCGATGCCGCTCAGGAACTCCTCTATCACCACCCTGCTGCTGGCCTTGCCAAACATCCCGCCCAGCATCTCGCGCAGTTCCTTCTGCGCCTCCTCCAGGGTGGGCAGGATGAGCACACCCTTGCCCGCGCACAGGCCGTCGGCCTTGAGCACATAGGGAGGCCGCAGGGTCTCCAGGAACCTCAGCCCCTCGCCGAGGCTGTCGCTGTCAAACGTGGCATAGGCTGCCGTGGGGATGTGGTGACGCTGCATGAACCCCTTGGCGAAATCCTTGCTTCCCTCGAGCATGGCTCCCTGCTTGCTGGGGCCTATCACGGGGATGGAGCAGAGCTGGCTGCTGCCCTTGAAGTAGTCGTAGATACCCTTCGCCAGCGGATCCTCGGGGCCTACCACCACCATGTCGATGTGGTGCTGCAGGCAGAATGTCCCTATGCCTTCGAAGTCGTCGGCCGCCAGGGGCACATTGGTGCCCACGCCAGCCGTGCCGGCATTGCCTGGCGCGATATAGAGTTGTGTACACTGCTTGCTCTGCGCAATCTTCCAAGCCAGGGCGTGCTCGCGCCCTCCACTTCCCAACAAGAGTATGTTCATTGGATATTACGATTATATGGTTGTATGGTTGTATGGTTGCGCGGTTTATGCGCGGGTGCGGTTTATACGGGGGTACAGTTGTACGGGGGTGCGGACACACGGGGCTGTGTGTGTGCCCCGTATCCATTCTTCACGATCTGGCACAAGACTGTTCCCGTTCAGTATCGGCAGCCTCACAAGACAGGCATACGCATTTGCCCAACTCCTTATAACCGCGAAACCGCACAACCATATGACCACAAGCCCCTATTTCAGCCAGTCCTCGAAATACTGCGTGATGCGCTCATGCAGATGCACGCTCTTGTGTCCGGCCATGTTGTGCCCCTCTCCGGGATAGGCGAAGAAGTCGGGCTGGGTGCCGGCCTCGGCACAGGCATTGAGGAACTGCAGGGCATGCTGCGGAACCACAGTGGGGTCGTTCATGCCGATGATAATCTGAAGCTTTCCCTTGAGGTTGCCTGCCTTGCCTATGAGACTGGTCTGCCCGTAGCCCTGGGGGTTGCTCTCGGGGGTGTCCATATAGCGCTCGCCATACATCACCTCGTACCACTTCCAGTCTATCACAGGGCCTCCGGCCACGCCCACCTTGAACACATCGGGGTAGTTGGTCATCAGCGACACGGTCATAAACCCGCCATAACTCCAGCCGTGCACGCCCAGGCGGCTGCTGTCCACATAGGGGAGCGACCGCAGGTAACGCACTCCGCACATCTGGTCTCTCATCTCCTCCTGCCCCAGATGCCGGAAGGTGACCTGCTCGAAGTCGCGTCCGCGGTTCTCGCTGCCACGGTTGTCCAGGATGAAGAGTATGTAGCCCTTCTGGGCCATGTAGGTCTCCCAGGAGCGTGAGCCCCAGTGCCAGGAAGCCTCCACATTGTGGGCATGGGGGCCGCCATACACATACACTACCGTGGGGTACTTCTTCGCCGGGTCGAAGTCCGCCGGCTTCACCATGCGCCAGTACAGGTCGGTCACGCCATCGGCGGCCTTCACCGTGCCTTGCTCAAAGATGGGCTTGTACCATCCGTCCCACGGGTCAGCGGCCGTGGCCAGCGCCACCCGCTTGCCCGTCTTGGTGTCGGTCACGGCACAGGCGCGCGGCACATCGGGCTCCTGCCATGTGTCCAGCACATAGCGCCCGCTGGCCGAGAGGCGGGCCTGGTGCACCCCGCGCCCGTTGTCGAGCAGCGTGCGCTTGCCCGAGGGGATGTCCAGCCGGTAGATGTTCTGCTGCAGGTCACCCGCTTCCTTGCTGGTGATGATGGCGCTGCGCGTGGCGGGGCAGAACCCCACCAGCCCGGTCACCACCCAGGTGCCCTTGGTGAGCTGGCCCAGATGGTTCCCTTCCACGTCCATCAGGTACAGGTGGGTGTATCCGTCGCGCCAGCTCCAGTAGACGAACTTGCTGCTGTCCCAGGGCAGGAAGGTGATGGGGTGCTGCGGTTCCACATACTTGTCGCTGTCCTCGGTGTAGAGCGTGCGCGACTTTTTGCCCGTCGCCGCGTCATAGGCATCGAGCGTGCAGTGGTTCTGGTCTCTGTTGAGTTCAAAGAGATAGATTGTCCGGCCGTCGGGAGCCCAGGCGATATTGGTGAAATACCGGTCTGTGGGGTCTCCTGTGTCCAGATACACGGTCTTGCGCGACCGCAGGTCATAGACGCCCACCCGCACCTGGTGCGAGGTCATGCCCGCCATGGGATACTTGTCGGGCTCGACTTGCGCCTCCCGCTTGAATGTGTTCACCTGCGGATAATCGGCCACCATGCTCTGGTCCATGCGGTAGAAGGCCAGCTTCTGGCCGTCCTCGCTCCAGAAAGTGCCCTTGGTGATTCCAAACTCCTCGCGGTGTACGCTCTTGCCGTACACTATCTCGCGCGAGCCGTCCTGGGTGAGTTGCACCTCCTGTCCGTCGGCATAGCGCACCCACAGGTTGTCCCCTCGCAGGAAGGCATCGGCGCGTGACACCCTGTTCCATTCCAGCGAGCCCTCGCAGCTCTGGCTCCACGTCACCTTCCAGTCGGTGAAGTCCACCAGGGCACGCTGCTTCCCGCTCTGGGTGAGCACGAGCGGCTGTCCCGCATAGGGCATGCCCATGCGGCGCACCCGATGCTCGCTGTCCCCCCCGTCCCAGCCGTAGGCCGAGTACACTCCGCTCTCGCTCACGGCATCCATCCTGGCGGGCTTGCCCGTGGCCGGATTGAGCACGCTGTAGTCGGCAGAGTTGGCGTCCACCAGGCGGTCGCCCCACCATATATAATAATAGTACTGGGGCTGTGACTGCCGGAAGTTGCGCCCGCCGAAGTTCAGTTCCTCCAGTGTGAAGAGTTTCTGTGCCATGACGCTGGTGACCTGCAGGACTGTCATAGCCACTGCCAGGCATATACCCTTAATCCTCGCCATTGTCCTGCGCGTTGCGGTCATACTTACGCCATCCCCCACGGCCGTCCCCGCGTCCGAAGGACTGGTGGCGGTCATCGCCTCCCCTGCGGAACCCGTCACGCTGGTGGCGGTCATCATGGCCAAAGAAGCGCTGCCCGCGTGCGCCGCGCTCGTCACCGCCATCGCGGTGGAACCCCTTTGAGGGGCGGCGGTCATCACGGCCGAAACTGCGGTCGTCACGGCCGAAACTGCGGTCGTCACGGCCAAAACTGCGGTCATCACGGCCAAAGCGGCGGTCATCGCGCCCGAAGCGGCGGTCTCCATCGCGGTCGAAGCGGCGAGGCTTGCGGTCAAAGCCATCCTCGCGGTCGTCACCCCGGAACCCTCGTGCTGGCCTGCGGTCGTCGCGGCCATAGGGGCGGTGGCCTGCATCGCGGCGGTCATCACGGCCATACGGGCGACGTTCCGGGCGGCGCATGCGCTCCTCGGGGTCATCCTCCAGGCGGTCGCGGGTATCGCGGTGCTGCTTGAAGCGGTGCTTCTGCGCCATCAGCCTGCGCTCCTCGTCGCTCTTGATGTCGCCTCCCTGTGCCCTCATCTCGTCAAACTTCCCGTTGAATATCTGGTATTTCCTCAGTTCGCACTCCAGAGAGCCATTGAAGAGGGGTATGCGCAGCGAGGGCTTCAGGCCAATCTGGTCAAAACACTCCTCGCGATAACTGAGCACCCAGGCGTCATTGCCCACGAACTGGTGCTTGAGCCGCTCGCCCAGGGTCTTGTACAAGCCCAGCAGGTCGGGGGCGGAGATGCGCTCGCCATAGGGCGGGTTGGTCACCATGATGCACTTCTCCTGGGGTTGCGTGAAGTCCTTGATGTCCCTCTGCTGCAGGGTGACATACTTCGAGAGCCCGGCCGCGCGCACATTCTCGGTGGCCAGGGCTATGATGTTGTGGTTGATGTCATAGCCATAGATGTGGTGCTCAAAGGACTTCTCGGCCGAGTCATCATCGTAGATGCGGTCGAAGAGTTCCCGGTCAAAGTCGGGCCACTTCTCGAAGGCATACTCGCGGCGATACACTCCGGGCGCAATGCCGCTGGCTATCATGGCCGCCTCGACGAGGATGGTGCCGCTGCCGCACATGGGGTCCACCAGGTCACACTCGCCCCTCCATCCCGTCTGCAGGATGATGCCGGCGGCCAGCACCTCGTTGATGGGGGCCTCCACGGTGGCCTGGCGCCACCCGCGCTTGTGCAGGCTCTCGCCCGACGAGTCCAGCGAGAGGGTGCAGTCGTACTCTGCCACATGGATGTGCAGCTGCATGTCGGGGTTGGTGACACGTATGTTGGGACGCTCGCCAGTCTTCTCGCGGAACTGGTCCACGATGGCGTCCTTCACCTTGTAAGCCACAAACTTGCTGTGCCGGAACTCGTTGCTGTATACCACGCTGTCCACCGCAAAGGTGGTGTCATTGGTCAGATACTGGCTCCAGTCTATCTGCCTCACGGCCTCATACACCTCGTCGGCGGTCTTGGCACGGAAGTGCTTGATGGGCTTCAGCACGCGCACGGCGGTACGCAGGGCGAAGTTGGCCCGGTAGAGCATCTCCTTGTCACCGGTAAACGACACCATGCGCCGCCCCGCCTGAATGTTGTTGGCGCCCAGCGCGGTCAACTCCTCAGCCAGTACTCCCTCCAGTCCCTGGAAGGTCTTGGCTATCATTTCAAATTCCATCTGTATGTGTTATATGCTTGCTGTATTCTGATGTCTCACAGGCCTCCATAGTCCTCGGGGCGCACCACGCACTCCTTGGCCGCATTCTTCCTGCGCTTTGCCTGCACGATGCGGTCGCCCGGCTTGGTGCTCTCGGTCACCCACAGGTTTCCCCCGATGATGGTCCCCTTGGCTATGGTGATGCGTCCCAGCACCGTGGCATTGCTGTAGACGATGACGTTGTCCTCCAGGATGGGATGGCGCGGGATGCCCTTGATGGGATTGCCGTGCTCGTCCAGGGGGAAGCTCTTGGCTCCCAGGGTCACGCCCTGGTACAGCTTGACATTGTTCCCTATGATGCATGTGGCCCCTATCACCACGCCCGTGCCGTGGTCAATGGTGAAGTGGTGGCCTATGGTGGCGGCCGGGTGGATGTCGATGCCCGTCTCGCTGTGGGCCATCTCGGTGATGATGCGGGGGATGAGGGGAACGCCCAGCACGAGCAGTTCGTGCGCCACCCGGTAGTTGGCGAGGGCGCGTATCACGGGATAGCAGCTTATGATCTCGCCATAGGAATCCGCCGCAGGGTCACCGTTGTAGGCGGCCTCCACATCGGTGGCCAGGATGTCCCTGAGGGCAGGCAGGCGCTGTATGAACTCCTCGGCAATCTGTTCGGCATGCGCACGCCGCGCGCACACTTGTTCGTTGTGGCGCGCGCTCCCGCGCTCACAGTCCTGCCCGCACTCATCCGGCGAGGCGGAGCACAGCCCCGCCAGTACCTGGTCGGTGAGCAGCGCGTGCAGCCTCTCCAGGCTCACCCCCAGGTGGTAAGCCTGCATGCGGGCACTGATGGCGGGCTGTCCGAAATAGCCTGGAAAGAATACCGAGCGGCACAAGTCCACAACCTCCGCCAGCGCCTGCTGGCAAGGCATGGGGTCGCCGTCCCTGTGCTCCAGTGAGAGGCCGTGCAGCGGGCTTTTCCCGCCAAGCCGGGAAATCGTCTGCTGAAGCAGGGTGCTCAGTCTTGTTGGACTCATCGCTGCGTGTATAATGTCAAAGGAATACGTGTTCGACATGCAAAAGTACTAAAACGCTTTCTCTTACACAAGACTTTTCCTGAAAAAGGAGAGTGCGGCCCCCTGGCAGTCCATCTGTCCCGGCCCCAGGGATTGCCGCATCCGTCCCTCGCGTGCTGATGCCATGTCTCGCTTGCCGGGCAGTCCCTGGGGCGTCTCGGCAAGCATCTTCAGGTTGCGGGCATTGGCATCCGGCAGGCGGCCCTTCCTGGCCGAAGAGGCGAAGTGCCCGCCCCCAGGACAGTGAACGCGGCCAGTCCGTGCTGGCGCATGTAGCCTCCCGGCTCATGCACGCGTCGTGTGATGTCCTGCTTGCTCATTTGTTGTCCTCGGTGTGGTTTCTGCCTGCCTTTGCCCTGGCCATGCTTCTTG
>DCCS01000034.1:42838-43517 GCA_002316015.1 Prevotellaceae bacterium UBA1075 | reverse complement strand
TGGCGGCAGGGTATGTCGCTCCAGGGACGCGAACATGGACGCTCACGCCAAGCCACACGCTTGGCAGGAAAAAGATGACAGACGTACACGATTCACCACGACATGCGGAACGCACACTCCACCTCTCCATCCCCAGTAATGTGCTTCTGCACGTTACTCACACCCGGATGCCGCCCCTCATGGCCACAAGGACTTCTCTCTCCATGGGGACGGGGAACTATGTCGGGAGCACACCCGCACTTCAGTTGGCGTAATCAGAGAGGAACTGCACACGCACGAGCCGCACCTCCTCCTCGGTATAATCACCACCCAGCTCGTCCAAAGCATCATCCAGGCCATCGGTATCGGAGTCCTCCAGGAAGTAGTCGTAGATGTTCTGCATGTGATCCTCGTCCATCACCTCCTCCAGGTAGTACTTGATGTTCAGTTTGGTTCCGCTATAGACGATAGCCTCTATCTCGTCAAGCAGTTCCTCCATACTTAGTCCTTGGGCATGTGCCAGGTCATCAAGCATGACGCGCCGGTCAATGGCCTGTATGATGTCCACCTTGCGCTTGCTTTTGTTCACCAGTGTGCGCACACGCAGGTCATCCACCGGATGCAAGTCATTCTCGTCGCAGTAGTCCCTTATCAGTTTGCAGAACCTTTTGCCATAGCGCATCACCTTACCCTCGCCCAC
>DCCS01000034.1:36362-42728 GCA_002316015.1 Prevotellaceae bacterium UBA1075 | reverse complement strand
AAGATGACGTATGGCGGCACGTTCTTCTCGCGGGCAATGTCACCGCGCAAGCCACGCAACAGGGCCAGGAGTCCCTCGTTGAGCACAGAGGTCTCCCCGCCTGAAGGTTCCTCCCCCGCGTCAAACTCACTGTCTTGGAACATCTGGAACGTGGTGGGTTTTTTGAGGAAAGCCCTGCCCGCAGCAGTCAGTCTGAGCAGCCCGTAGTTCTCCACCTCCTTGTCCACATAGCCTGCAATCATTGCCTGGCGTATCAGAGAGTTCCAGAAACGCGCCTCATGGTTGTCACCACAGCCGAAACACTCCAGTTCCCCATGCCGATGTGCCTGCACCTCGTCGGTCTCGCGTCCGGTGAGCACATCAACCACATAATTGGTCTTGAACTTGTCTTTGAGCGCAGCCAGCACAGTGAGCGCTCTGCGCAGGTCTTCCGTGGCGTCTATCTTGTTGTGGGGATGCAGGCAGTTGTCGCAGTTTCCGCAGTTGTCGCGGTCGTATTCCTCGCCAAAGTAATGCAGCAGGAACTTGCGCCGGCACACCGCAGTCTCGGCATATGCTGCTACCTCCTGTATCAACTGCCGGCCTATGTCCTGTTCGGACACAGGTTTCCCCTCCATGAACTTTTCCAGTTTGCGCACATCCTTGGGCGAATAGAAGGCGAGGCAGATGCCCTCTCCCCCATCCCTGCCGGCGCGCCCCGTCTCCTGGTAGTATCCCTCAAGGCTCTTTGGGATGTCGTAGTGTATGACAAACCGCACGTCTGGCTTGTCAATGCCCATTCCAAACGCTATGGTGGCCACGATGACTTCCAGCCGTTCCATGATGAAGTCGTCCTGGGTCTGGTTGCGCACTTGCGGTTCCATGCCGGCATGGTAGGCACGGGCGTTGATGTTGTTGGCGCGCAGCACCTCGGCCAGTTCCTCCACTTTCTTCCGGCTCAGGCAATAGATAATGCCACTCTTCCCCTTGTGCTGCAGAATGAAGCGTATAATGTCCTTTTCCACATTGGCAGTTTTGGGACGCACCTCGTAATAGAGGTTGGGGCGGTTGAACGAACTGCGGAATTCCACTGCATCATTTATGCCCAGGCTTTTCTTGATGTCTTCACGCACCTTGTCGGTGGCCGTAGCTGTAAGCGCAATAATGGGAGCGACTCCTATCTGGTTGATTATAGGCCTGATCCGACGATATTCGGGACGGAAATCATGCCCCCACTCAGATATGCAATGAGCCTCGTCGACGGCATAGAAGGAAATTTTTACGCTTGAGAGGAACTCTACGTTCTCTTCCTTCGTAAGTGATTCGGGGGCGACGTACAGCAACTTGGTGCGTCCCGACCGCACGCCGCGCTTCACCGCATCCACCTGCGCCTTGCTCAGCGAGGAGTTGAGAAAGTGGGCAACGTCATCGTTTTCACTCAGCATGCGTACCGCATCAACCTGGTTCTTCATCAGTGCGATAAGGGGGGAGATGACGACAGTCGTGCCCTCCATGAGCAAGGCAGGCAACTGGTAACACAAGGACTTGCCTCCGCCTGTGGGCATCAGCACAAATGTATCATTGCCACGAAGCACATTTCTGATGATTGCCTCCTGGTCGCCCTTGAATGTGTCGAAGCCGAAATACCGCTTCAACTCGGCTGTCAGATTGAGTTTGTCTATATCCATCGCGCAGTATTAGTCCTCTACAAAGATAGGGCTTTTTCGTTGCTTTCCAAGTTATATGGGTATATTTTTATCAGGAAAGGGCATCTTATGTGACCAGTTTCTCCCCGCTGAAGCAAAGAAAGCGGGGAACGGGAAGGCGAGAGCCCCAAAAGGATAGGGAGACAGCGGACATGCCAACCGAGTTGTCCAATGGACGGACGCGCGACGGCAAGGGCGGACACGGGAGGGGACAGCGGGCAGACACCGCCGGAATCGTCGAGGAGGCACGGAAACAAGGAGGGGGAGGGACGCCGCCACTTTCACGGGACATCCCTCCCCCTTGGCTGTCACCAGCGCTCCGTGCAAAGGTTCACGATAGCATGCGCTGTGATTTCTCCAGTTGCTTGCGCGCGTATTCTGCCGTTATTACCAGTTTCTTCGTCCCGCGCGAGGGAGCGTCAAACTGTGCGTCTATCATGATGGCCTCCATGATGCTGCGCAACCCGCGCGCCCCCAGTTTGTATTCCATGGCCTTGTCCACCACATAGTCAAACATCCCGGGCTCAAACTCCAGGTCGATTCCATCCATCTTGAAGAGTTTGATCTGCTGCTTCACGATAGAGTTCTTCGGCTCCGTGAGAATATTGCGCAGCGCCTGCCTGTCCAGGGGATTCAGGTACGTGAGCACAGGCAGCCTGCCGATAATCTCGGGAATAAGCCCGAAACTCTTCAAATCCTGTGGCTGGATGTATTTCATAAGATTCTTGGTGTCAATGCGTTGCACGTTCTGCACACTGTCAAACCCCACCACATGGGTGTTGAGTCTCTGGGCTATCTTGCGCTCGATACCGTCGAAGGCACCACCACACACAAACAGGATGTTGCGCGTGTCCACATGGATGTAGTCCTGGTCGGGATGCTTGCGCCCGCCCTTCGGCGGCACATTGACCATCGAGCCCTCAAGCAACTTCAGCAGTCCCTGCTGCACGCCCTCACCGCTCACGTCCCGCGTGATGCTGGGATTGTCACTCTTGCGTGCTATCTTGTCTATCTCGTCAATGAACACAATGCCCCGCTCGGCGGCCTCCACATCATAGTCGGCCACCTGGAGCAGGCGGCTCAAGATGCTTTCAACGTCCTCGCCCACATAGCCGGCCTCGGTGAACACCGTGGCATCCACGATGGTAAAGGGCACTTTGAGCAGTTTGGCAATGGTGCGGGCGAGCAGCGTCTTGCCGGTTCCAGTGGGCCCGACCATCAGGATGTTGCTCTTCTCAATCTCCACTCCATCGTCCGTCTTTTCCTGTATCAGCCTCTTGTAGTGGTTATAGACCGACACGGACAAATAGCGTTTGGCATCGTCCTGACCGATGACGTACTGGTCGAGGTAGTCCTTTATCTCATGGGGCTTGGGCAATTCCTCCATGCTCAGGTTCAGGGTGTGCCCTCTGCCTGCCTTTGGAAAGTTGGCCATCAGCACTTCATTGGCCTGGTGCACACAGTCACTGCAGATGCACACGCCGTCAAGTCCCGTCAGCAGCAGTGCCACATCCGACTCCTTGCGTCCGCAGAACGAGCAGTGCCTGCCTGTCCCTTTAGTTTTTCCCGCCATCTTCCGCCTTTTCGTTTTTGCTGTAAATACGGTCAATCATGCCATACTCCACTGCTTCCTGCGAGGTCATCCAGTAGTCGCGGTCACTGTCAACCCACACCTTCTCATAGTCCGTGTGCGAGTGCTCGGCGATGATTGTGTATAGTTCCTTCTTTAGTTTCTGTATCTCGCGGGCTGTTATCTCTATGTCACTGGCCTGTCCTTGTGCTCCTCCCAGGGGCTGGTGTATCATCACACGGCTGTGGCGCAAGGCTGCGCGCTTGCCCTCTGTACCCGCCACCAGCAGCACGGCGGCCATGCTGGCGGCCATGCCAGTACATATCGTGCACACATCGCTGCTGACAAACTGCATCGTGTCATAGATGCCCAAGCCGGCATAGACGCTTCCGCCCGGACTGTTGATGTAGATGCTGATGTCCTTTCCGGGGTCCACGCTGTCCAGATAGAGCAGTTGAGCCTGTAGCGTGTTGGCCGTATAGTCGTCTATCTGTGTGCCGAGGAATATGACACGATCCATCATGAGTCGGCTGAAGACATCCATCTGGGTCACATTCAACTGCCTTTCCTCCAGGATGTAGGGATTCATGTACTGGTTCTGCATGCTCACCACATCGTCCAGCACCTGCCCGCTCATGCCCAGATGGCGGGTCGCATATTTTCTGAAATCGTTGTTCATAGGGCGAATGAAAGGTTTATCTTGGCTATTGGGGACGGCTCCTCTGACGGAATCGTCCCCAACATTACTCATATTAATATATACGCGTGCGTACCCGCGCGCATGCGCGCGGACTTCCTTATGCTTCCTTTCCGTTCAGCATTTTGTTGAACTCCTCCATGGACACTTCCTTCCGGTTGAGTTTCACAACTGTCTTGGCCTTCTCCACAATCTTGTTCTCCACGGCACGCGTCACAAACGCCTCGGCCTGCTGCTCGTTCTTGAGCATCTCGTTGGCGTAATGCGTGACCGCATCCTCTGGCGCGTTGGCCATGCCGTACTGTGCAAACTGCATGCGTGCTGCCATCTTGGCGGTCTCGAGCACGTCCTCTTGCTGAATCTTCACCTCCAGCTGGTCACACAACTGCTCCTTGATGAGATGCCAGGTCAGTTCATCAAGGCTGGCCTGGAAGTTGCGGTCGATGTACTCATCGTCCTTGTCCTTGTTGTTGAGTTTCATAACGCGCTTGAGCATCTCCTCGGGATAGTGGAGCGTGCCTATTCGCTTTGTGAGGTAAGCACGCAGGTCACGGGCGAACTTGAACTCGCTGTCGGCCTCGAAGTCCTTCTTCATGCTCTCGGCGATGCTGGCGCGGAACTCGGCCTCGCCATTCACCTTGCCCTTTCCCAGAATCTTGTCGAAGAGTTCCTGGTTGACCTCCGCAGGCACAAACCGCGTGATCTCCGTCACCCGGTAACTGAAGTCCGTCTTGACTCCAGCGGCCTGCTCCTTGGTGATGCCCAGCAGGCTGGACAATTCCGTCTCGTTGTTTCCGTAAGCCTTGGCCAGGTTTATGACAATCTCGTCATTGACCTTCAGGCCGTTGAACTTGCCCTTCTCTTCCTCATCCTTCATGTATCCAGGCAGCATTACGGCATCGTCCTTGTGGAAGCCGCCCTCCATGGGCTGTCCGTCCTCGCCCAGCTGTGTGAGTACGCCCTTTACCATGTCGCGGTCCTCGTAACTGTCCACCTTCCTGTACTCACCGGCGCGCTGTGCATACACCTGCACCTGCTTGTCAACCATCTCGTCATCCACCTTGATGGTGTAGAAGTCCAACTCGTCCTTGTCGCTTATCCGGGCGTCAAACTCCGGCGCGAGTGCCACGTCGAACACGAAAGTGAACTCCTCCTGGCTCGCAAAGTCCGTGGTGGGAGTCTTCTCTTCGTTGGGCAGAGGCTCGCCCAGCACATTAATCTTCTCGTCGTGTATATATTTGGTGATTTCCTTGCCCAGGATCTTGTTCACCTCCTCGGCGGTGATCTCTGCGCCGAAGCGCTTCCTCAGCAGCCCCAGGGGAACCTGTCCCGGACGGAAACCTGGCACATGCGCCTTCTTGCGGAAGTCCTTCAGAGCCTTGTCAACGCTCCCCTCGTAGTCTGCCTTCACCAGCGTAAGGGTCAGCAGGGCTGTCACATCATTTACCTTCTCGAATGAAATATTCATCGTTACTATCTGTTTGTTGTTGTCTTATGCGCTTTGTCCGTCTTCACGAAAATGTGTGCAAAGTTACTAATTATATCTCAGATGTCCAACTGTATGCTTACAATAAATCGCGAACGCGAGTGCGCACACACGAGACACAGCGGGGCTGTCGCGCGCTTGTACTTCCTGTTGGCGAACGATGTCCACTGGCACATCCTCCAGGAGCGAAGCGTGGTGTGGCCGCCTGCACGAAGAAACACGTGTCGGCAATGAAGTTGACCAGCATGATGGCCACACGCCAAGGTACCGGGCTGTCATCACCCTTGTGTGGGGGACACAGGGTGCGGATGCCCGCCAGGCACGCGGTGTGCGGCACGGCAGGGGTTTACTCCTCGCGGGCGCGCTCTTCCTCCATTTTCTTGAAGTCCTTCATGCGGAGCACAAAGCTGCGTGTGAGGTACTTGTCGAGCACCACGGGGTTGACGGCCAACTGCTGGGGGGTTCCCTCAAAGAGGATCTGACCCTCGAAGAGCAGGTAAGCACGGTCAGTGATGCAAAGTGTCTCCTGCACATTGTGGTCGGTGATGAGTACGCCTATGTTACGCTGCTTGAGTTTCCACACGATGAGCTGGATGTCCTCCACAGCCGTGGGATCGACACCTGCAAAAGGTTCGTCAAGCATGATGAACTTGGGGTCAATGGCCAGGCATCGTGCAATCTCGGTGCGCCGGCGCTCGCCCCCCGAGAGGCGGTCACCCAGGTTCTTGCGCACCTTCTGCAGGCGGAACTCCTCGATAAGGCTCTCCAGTTTCTCCTTCTGATAGGTGCGTGGCTTGCCCGTCATCTCCAGCACACTGGCGATATTGTCCTCGACCGTCATCTTGCGGAACACACTGGCCTCCTGGGCCAGGTAGCCGATGCCCATGCGGGCGCGCTTGTACACGGGCAGTTTGGTTATCTCCTCATG
>DCCS01000034.1:0-36250 GCA_002316015.1 Prevotellaceae bacterium UBA1075 | reverse complement strand
CCCACTATCTCGCCCTGGCGCACGTTGAAACTCACATTGTTGACCACCGTGCGCTTGCCGTATATCTTCACCAGGCCCTCGCTGCGCAGTTCCAGGGGCTCTGAGTCTGACACGGCGGCCTGCCCGGCTGAACCCGATGACGTGGATGTGGTATCGTTGTTCATATTTTCTCTGATTGATGCACAAAAGTACGAAAAAAGGCAAAAACGGCATGCCCCTGCCCTCGCTTTTAGGATTTAATGCGTAATTTTGCCACCACTACGAACAACGAACCTGCATATCGTTCATGTTGATAACAAATGGCCTGGCCGGATTTGGCCGCTACCTGATGCTCATGGGCAAGGTCTTCAGCCTGCCCGAGAGGTGGAAGATGTTCCTGAGACAGTACGTCAAGGAGATGTCGCAACTGGGTGTCGATTCTATCGGAATCGTCCTGCTCATC
Source organism: Prevotellaceae bacterium UBA1075 (assembly GCA_002316015.1). GTDB lineage: Bacteria > Bacteroidota > Bacteroidia > Bacteroidales > Bacteroidaceae > Physcousia. The sequence goes on along the minus strand of DCCS01000034.1, from coordinate 35,808 downwards.
TCCTTTTTCATAGGAGCGGTCATCTGCATACAAATCAAGATGAACATCCAGAGCCCCTGGATGCCAGCCTTCACCACTGGCTACACGACCCGTGAGATTATGGTGTTGGAGTTCTCGAGCAGCATCATGTGCCTCATCCTCTCGGGCAAGGTGGGCAGCAACATTGCCTCGGAGCTGGGCACGATGCGCGTCACACAGCAGATTGACGCGCTGGAGATCATGGGTGTCAACTCGGCGTCGTTCCTCATCCTGCCCAAAATCGCGGGCATGCTGACGATGATACCGTTCCTGGTCATCTTCAGCATAGCGGCCGGCTTCATCGGCGCCTATGCCACAGCGCTGGCGGGCATCATCACGGTCGACGACCTCACACTGGGACTGCTGCACGATTTTGACCAGTGGTTCATATGGATGTCCATCATCAAGAGTTTCATCTTTGCCTTCATCATCTCCAGCGTGAGCTCCTACTGTGGCTACATGGTGGAGGGCGGCTCCATCGAGGTGGGCAAGGCAAGCACCAACGCGGTGGTGCGCTCGAGCATGCTTATCCTCTTTGCCGACATATTCCTAACGCCCCTGCTCTCATGATCGAGTTAAGACACTTGTGCAAGTCCTTCGATGACAAGACCGTTCTGAATGACATCAACGCCGTCTTCGAGAACGGGAAGACCAACCTCATCATCGGCCAGAGCGGCAGCGGGAAGACGGTGCTGATGAAGAACATCGTGGGACTCCTGCGCCCCACCAGCGGCCAGGTGCTCTATGACGGGCGCGACCTTGTGGCCATGACCAAGCGCGAGAGGGTGATGATACGCCGCGAGATGGGCATGATATTCCAGAGCGCGGCACTCTTTGACTCGATGTCGGTGCTGGAGAACGTGATGTTCCCCCTGGACATGTTCTCGGACATGAACGAGACCGACCGTGTGCGCAGGGCGAAATTCTGCCTCGACCGCGTGAACCTGGAGGGGGCAGAGGCGAAGTTCCCCGGCGAGATAAGCGGCGGCATGCAGAAGCGGGTGGCCATCGCGAGAGCCATCGCGCTGAACCCCAAGTACCTGTTCTGCGACGAGCCCAACAGCGGGCTTGACCCTCAGACAAGCCTGGTGATAGACGGGCTCATCCACGGAATCACGCAGGAGTACCAGATGACCACCATCGTCAACACGCATGACATGAACTCGGTGATGGGCATCGGCGAGAACATCATCTTCATCTACCAGGGGCACAAGGAGTGGCAGGGAAGCAAGGACGACATCATGACGAGCACCAACGAGCGCCTCAACTCCTTCATCTTTGCCAGTGACCTGTTCCGCAAAGTCAAGGAGGCCAACATGGAGTGAGCGGCAGGGCACGCCCCACAGCCCATCCCACAGCCCACCCACATCACACACCGCAAGGCAAGGGAAGCACGACACTCTTGCCCACGGGTTCCGTACCGCTTTCAATACGCGAGGCGGGAAGCGCGCGGCGGCACCACTTGCCACCTTGCGCTTCCCGCCTCGCGTCTCCGTTCCCGCCTCGCGTCACCCGTCCGCGAGGGGAATTAATTACTTTTCCTGAGCCTCGGGAGTCTTCATCCCCACCACCAGGCGGTTTCCGCTCTGGAATATCTTGCAGGCCATGGCCTTCAGGTCGGCCACTGTGATGCCGCGCACCACATCGTCATACCCGTCCACGTTGTCCTGTCCGTAACGCACCCGCTGGATAAGCTGGGCCATCCAGTAGTCGTTGTCCTTGAGGCACTCGGCATGGAAGCGCACCAGATATTCCTTGATCTTCTGCAAGCAGTCCTCGCTGGGGCCTTCCTTGCACATCTTCTCCACACCGTCATAGACCACCTGGGTCATGCGCTCCAGCTTGTCGGGGGCGGTGGGAAGCTGTATCTGGATGGTGGCACGCTTCTCGGGGTAATCTTTCAGGTTTCCTCGCACGGGCACGCCGTAAGCGCCGCCCTCGTCCTCACGCACCGTCTCGGTGTAGAGCATCTGCATGGCCTGCTGCAGCATGTCCACCAGCACGGCGTTCTTGAGGCTGTAGTTCACGGGAGCATGATAGATGAAGATGGAGATGGCATTTGGCGTGTCCTGCTCCTTCTCGAAGAGGCATGTGCGCTCGCCCTTGGCCATGCGCTCGTCCACCACCTTGCACTTCTCGTGCTTCTTGCCTGTGGGCAGCGAGCCCAGGTACTTCGTCAAGAGTGGAGCGATGGAGTCGGCATCCACATCACCCACAAAGAAGAACTCGAAGTCGCCCGCGTTGGCGAAGCGCTCCTTGTATATCTCCATCACGCGGTCATAGTCCAGCGCGTCCACATCCTCGGCACGCATCCTCAAGGAGCGCACATTGTTGTCATACGCCACACTCGCGATGCTGTCCTGCAGGGCGGTAATGGGATTCAGCCCCTGGTTCTTGAGCATGTTGCGTGTGCGCTCAAGCAGGCTCTTGTAGGCGTCATCATCGCGGCGGGGCGAGGTGAAGCACAGGTAGGTGAGCTGGAGCATGGTCTCCAGGTCCTTCTTGACGCAGTTGCCGTGCAGGGCCTCTGTCCTGTCGGCGATTGCGGGCTCCACACTGGCCTGCTTGCCAGAGAGTTTCTTCTGCAGGTCGATGGCGGAGAACTGGCCCCAGCCGCCTACCTCCACCATGGAGACATTGTCCACCAGGTTGTACTCGCTGTTGGGATAGAGGCTTGAGCCGCCCCAACTGATGGCCCGCATTGATATGTTGTTGGGGCTGTAATCCGTGTGCAGCACATGCACCTTGATGCCATTGCTGAGGGTCAAGAGCTTGGAACCATACACGCCGTCCTTCACCTTCTTCACGGTGACGTTGCTGTTGAGTTCGGGCACCAGGGGGTCGTTGTTGACCTCCTCGGCGTATGCGTCAATCTGCTCGGCATCCACCTTGGCCAGCGCGTCCAGCACCTGCTGCTCGGTTGGGTACTCTATCCCCTCCTTCTCGGGCAGGAAGAACGCCAGCGCACGGTTGTCATCGGGCAGGCTGGCAGCCAACTTGTTGACAGCCTCCAGGGGTATCTGGGGCACCATCGCGTGCGCGAAGTTCTTCTCCCACTCAATGCCTGGAGCGGGTTCCGAGTCCAGGAAGTTCCGCACATACTCGTCCACATATTCGGTGTTCTGCACCTTGTCGCGGGCGTCATACTGCGCATCCACCCGCGAGAGATACTCCTGCTTGAAGCGTTCATACTCGCTCACGGTAAAGCCGCCCCGCTTCGCGCGCAGCATCTCGCGGTAGAGGGCCGTCACGCCATCCAGGTAGTGCCCCTCCTTCATAACCACCACACCTTCAAAGGCATCACAGGTCTTCGACACCAGATAGTCGCCATAATCGACGGCCGTGTAACTGAAGGGAGCATCGGGCTTCTGGGCAATCTCCTGCAGGCGTGCGTTAAGCATCTCGCTGAAGGCTGACTGCAGATAGCGCTGGAGCAGATACACGTTCTTGTGCTTGGCCTCATCGGGGATGGCAGGAGTCTTGAAGAACATCATGGCCAACGCAGCCGTCTGCTCCTTGTCCTTCTCTATGGCCACAAGGGGAGTCTTGTTGTCGGCCACGGGGAAATACTCACGCGCCGGGGCATCCTTGGCCGCAGGCTTGATGTCGGCAAACATCTGCCGGATCTTCTGCTCCATCTGGTTCACGTCGAAGTCGCCCACGATGACCAGTCCTTGCAGGTCGGGGCGGTACCATCGGCGATAGTAGGAGCGGAGATCCTCGTACGGGAAGTGCATCACGATGTCCATCGTGCCGATGGGCATGCGGTCGGCATACTTGCTCCCCTCGTACAACTTGTGGAAAGCACGCTCCTGCATGCGCATCATGGCCGAGCGGCGCATGCGCCACTCCTCGTTGATGACACCTCGCTCCTTGTCTATCTCCTTGTCCTCGAGGAGCAGGTCGTGGCTCCAGTCGTGCAGGATGAGCAGGCAGGAGTCCATGGCTCCGGGAATATCCACGTTGACATTGTTGATGTTATATACGGTCTCGTCAAAGGAAGTGTAGGCGTTGAGGTTCTCGCCGAACTTCACTCCTATGCGCTCCAGGTACTGCTTGAGCGCGTCGCCGGGGAAGTGCTTGGTGCCGTTGAAGCACATATGCTCCAGGAAGTGCGCCAGCCCGCGCTGGTTCTCCTCCTCCTGCATGGAGCCCACCTTCTGCGCGATGTAAAAGTCCGCGCGCTTCTCCGGCCACGCATTGTGGCGGATGTAATAGGTGAGTCCGTTGGGCAGGACGCCCCTCTTCACTGCAGGATCCAGAGGTATCTGGCCACCTGCGGCCTGCTGCGCGCGCATCCCTCCGGCAAGGGAGAGGATACAGCAGAACACCAGGAGAAGTCTCTTCCTCGTGATACAATTCATAATACAATTCATAATACAAAACACTTTAAGTTGTGGTTATCCATTTTCAAGGGACTATCGCATCTTCCATTCACCGCCCTCGCGCACCATCTTCACGCCCACCTGCTCCATGGTGCTGTCACCGAAGGTCACATCGAGGAACACATAGGCAATGCTGTCCATGAGGCTGTCGCGCGTGGCGACGGCCTTGGCCATGCCGCCCTTGCCCTTCATCTCGTCCGCATGCTGCGCCACCATGTCCACCAGCTGCTGGCGGTAGGACTGGGGCAAATGGGCCGTTCCTGCCATCCCCGACACGAATCCCGGATAGTTTCCGGCCAGGAGTGAGTCGTAATACTGCTGTGCCGCAGCACGCACCACAGCATGCTCGTCCACGCCCTGCCCGCATGACACACAGGCATACAGAGCAGTGAGCAGAGTGACAAGCCACTGGCGGGAAACCCCCAGCGGGCCGCGTCCTGTTCCCTTGTTGGTCCAAATCATAGATTCACATAAATACATTTTCCTGGCCTCCGCACAGGGCGAGGCCAGGAAAGACGCTATTTCTGTCTGACAAAGATGTTGATGGGAGTGCCGCTGAAGTTCCAGCGCTCGCGTATCTTGTTCTCCAGGAACCGCTTGTAAGGCTCCTTGACATACTGGGGCAAGTTGGCATAGAACACAAAACTGGGCACCCTCGTATCGGGAATCTGTGCGCAGTACTTGATTTTGATGTACTTGCCCTTCATCGATGGCGGCGGGCACGCTTCGATGAGCGGCAGCATCTCCTCGTTCAAGCGGGCGGTGGACACACGGCGGCGGCGGTTCTCGTAAACGTCCCTGGCGGTCTCCAGCACGCGGAAGATGCGCTGCTTGGTAAGCGCCGAGGCAAAGATGATGGGGAAGTCGCCGAAGGGGGCCATGCGCTCACGTATTGCATTCTCCATGGTCTTCATCACCACGGTATCCTTGTCGGGCACCAGGTCCCACTTGTTGACCACCACCACCAGGCTCTTCTGGTTGCGCTGTATGACCTGGAAGATGTTCAAGTCCTGCCCCTCGATGCCTCGTGTGGCGTCCAACATGAGAATGCACACATCGCTGTTCTCGATGCTGCGTATGGAGCGCATCACGCTGTAGAACTCCAGGTTCTCGCTCACCTTGCTCTTGCGCCTGATGCCGGCCGTGTCCACGAGGTAGAAGTCGAAGCCGAACTTGTCATATCTCGTGTAGATGCTGTCGCGCGTGGTTCCTGCGATGTCTGTCACGATGTTGCGCTCCTCGCCTATGAACGCGTTCACAAGGCTTGACTTCCCCACATTGGGCCGCCCCACCACAGCAAAGCGCGGGATGTCCTCGTCGGGCAGGGCCGACGGCTCCCTGGGGAATTTCTCCATGACCAGGTCAAGCAGGTCTCCCGTACCCGCACCCGTGGCGGCCGAGATGCACACAGGGTCTCCCAACCCCAGCGCGTAGAACTCCGCTGCCAGGTACTGCTCGTTGTTGTCAACCTTGTTGCACACAAGCACCACGGGCTTCCCCGCACGCCGGAGTATGCCCGCGACGGCCTCGTCGAGGTCGGTCACGCCATTGTGGGCATCCACCAGGAAGAGCGTCACATCGGCCTCCTCGGTGGCCAGCGCCACCTGCTTGCGTATCTCCTCCTCGAAGATATCGTCGGAATTGACCACCCATCCGCCGGTGTCAATGACCGAGAACTCTTTCCCTGCCCACCCGCACTTGCCGTACTGCCGGTCCCGTGTCGTGCCCGCCTCGTCGCTCACGATGGCGTGACGCGTCTGTGTCAGGCGATTGAACAGTGTGGACTTCCCCACATTGGGACGCCCCACAATAGCAACCATGTTTGACATTCTCTTGCTTGTTAATCCAAATTATACCCAAAGGCCTTCATGGCCCGGTCGCTGCTGCGCCAGTCCTTGTCGACTTTGACAAAGACCTCCAGATAGACACTCTTCCCGAAGAAGCGCTCCAGGCTCTTCCTCGCCTCGGTGCTCACGCGCTTGAGCGCCACGCCCCGGTGGCCTATGATGATGCCCTTCTGGCTCTCTCGCTCCACATAGACGACAGCGTTGATGTGTATCCTGCGGTCATCCTCGTGGAACTTCTCCACCACCACCTCCACGCTGTAGGGTATCTCCTTGTCATAATAGAGGAGTATCTTCTCGCGTATGATCTCGGTGACAAAGAAGCGGGCGGGCTTGTCGGTCCACTGGTCCCGGTCGAAATAGGCATGGCTCTCGGGCAGGAGTTCCCCGACGCGTCTGAGCACCAGGTCCACATTGAAGCGGTGCAGGGCGCTGATGGGGATGATCTCCGCCTGGGGGAGCACGGCATGCCACTGCTCCACCTTCTCGGTCAGAGCCTTCTGGTCAGAGAGGTCTATCTTGTTGACCAGCACCAGCACGGGCACTTTCATGTGGCTCACCTTCTCCAGGAATCCGGCGTTCTTGCCGGGTGTCTCCACCATGTCGGTGACGTAGAGCAGCACGTCGGCGTCCTGCAGCGCGCTCTCGCTGAACTGGAGCATCTGCTCCTGCAGCTTGTAGTTGGGCTTGAGCACCCCCGGAGTGTCGGAGAAGCAAATCTGCATGTCGGGGGTATTCAGGATGCCCATGATGCGGTGGCGCGTGGTCTGCGCCTTGAAGGTGGCTATGGAGATGCGCTCTCCCACCAGCAGGTTCATCAGCGTGCTCTTGCCCACATTGGGATTGCCCACGATATTCACGAAACCGGCCTTGAACATGTGCCTCGCTCCTTTCCTGTCATGCGTTCTCGCCGCGACGGCGCAGGGCATACCACTGCTCGCGGGTCATCAGCCCCTCCTTGTAGAACTGCGCGGGTTCCTTGGCGGCCTCGGCTGCCCCGTCGTAGCCCCACACCATATAGCTCGCGCCCCATGTGAATCCGGCTCCGAAGGCTGTGAAGATGAGCCTGTCGCCCTTCTTGAGCCTGGGCTCGTACTCCCACAGGCACAGGGGGAGCGTGCCGCCCGAGGTGTTGGCCATGTGGTCGATGTTGATCATCACATGGTCCTCGGCGACTCCGATGCGCGCCGCCACCGACTTCTCGATGTTGATGTTGGCCTGGTGAGGCACCACCCAGTCCACATTGCCGGCGTCCAGGCCATTGCGCTCGGCGATGGTCTTCACGGCCGCGCTCATGTCGAGCACGGCGTGCTTGTACACCGCGCGGCCCTCCTGGTACACGAAATGCTCGCGCGCGTCCACGGTCTCGTGGCTGGGCATGCGCGCCGAGCCTCCCGCCGCCATGTGCAGGTTCTGGTAGCCCTTGCCGTCCACGCGGTAGTAGCCGTCCATGAGTCCCACCTCCTCGGTGGTGGCCTCCATCATCACGCACGCGGCCCCGTCGCCGAAGATGGGGCAAGTGTTGCGGTCCTGGTAGTTGGTCATGCTTGACATCTGGTCGCCCCCGCACACGATGACACGGTGACAGCGCCCCGAGCGCAGGTAGCCCGCAGCGGCCTCCATGGCATACAGGAAACCCGCGCAGGCGGCCTCCATGTCATACCCGAAGGCGTTCTTGAGCCCGCAATTGCCTATCACAAGCGACGCGGTGGAGGGGAAATGGTAGTCGGGTGTGGTGGTGGCGCACAGCACCAGCTCCACCGTGTCGGGGTCGACGGCGGTCTTGCGCAGCAGCTGGCGCACGGCACGCGTCATCATGTAAGATGTGCCCGCGCCCTGCTCGGGCTTCAGTATATGGCGTGTCTTCACACCGATGCGCTCCATGATCCACTCGTCGGAAGTGTCCACGATGCGGGACATCTCCTCGTTGTCGAGTATGTAGTCGGGCACATATCCGCCCACACCGGTTATCACGGCATTCAGTCTTTCCATTGTCTGTTGTTTCTAAGTGATTCACACACGCACACGCGCGAAGTTGTGCCCGCGCGCGGGTCAGCAAAGTTAAAGCCGCATTAGTCCCTGTTCTGTGCGCACAGGCAGGGACTGGTGCGGCTCATCTCCGTTTGTGCGGCAGTCAGGCCTCTTTCGCGATGGCGACCTTGCCGCGATAGTAACCGCAGGCAGGGCACACGGTGTGGTAGATATGGAATTCCCCGCAATTGGAGCATACTGCCAGCGCGGGAGCCACAGCCTTGTCGTGGGTTCTTCTCTTGAGTGTCCTGGTTTTGGACTGTCTTCTTTTTGGATGTGCCATTTCTTCGTTTATTTATTGTTGTCTAATATTTTCCTCAGTCCGCTCCAGCGTCCGTCGGCGGGAGCCCCTCCGGCTCCTCCGGGCTCGCGGGCCTCATACTGTCCCAGCAGCCGTTCCACCTCGCCGCTGCACTGGCCGTCGGGATGCACGTGCCTCAGGGGCACTTCCAGCGAGATGAGCTCGTAGATGTTCCACGCCACGTTCACCTCGCCGGTGTCCTCCGGCACGGTTATCGACTCGCCGTCATCCTCATACTCCCCGCCCCACCGGGCTGCAAGTTCCCTGTGGAGCGAGACGCGCAGGGACATGGGCTCCAGGCAGCGGTCGCACGCCACCTGCACCTCGCCCTCGATATGGAAGAGCATCTCCATGGCTCCGCCCACCGGCTTGACACACAGGGTCACATCGGCCTCGCCCGACTGGATGTCCGCACTCTGAACCCCGGCAAAAAAGTCAGTGTCCACGTGCCACTCGTACTCCTGCGTGCCAGTGGCCACTGCCCTGAAGTCTACCTTGTACCGGTCCAGTCTGTCCATCGGGCTGCAAAATTACGGTTTTTTCACCGAACGGGCTAAAAAAGGGAGTTAAATTTTGCTGACTCAGCGCATTTTGATTTCTATGCGGAAGGTTGTGCCCCGTCCCGGCTCGGAGTTCTTCACATATATCCGCCCATGATGATACTCCTCGACAATGCGCCTGGCCAGAGAGAGTCCCAGCCCCCAGCCCCGCCTCTTGGTGGTGAAGCCTGGCGCGAAGACCGCGCGGAACTTGTTCCTGGGTATCCCCTTGCCCGTGTCGGACACCTCCAGCACGGCCAGGGTGTCCTCGCTGAAGGCCGTGAGCGTGATGCTGCCCTCGCCCTCCATGGCGTCAATGGCGTTCTTGCACAGGTTCTCCACCACCCACTCGAAGAGCGAGGAGCACAGGGGAACGATGAGCGGCTGCTTGGGCACGGAACACGAGATGCGCACACGGTTGCTCGCCCTGCGGCTCATGTACCGCGCCACACTCTCCAGCACGTCGTTGAGGCTCTCGGGGCGGAGCTCGGGGAGTGACCCTATCTTGCTGAACCGCTCGGCTATGCGCTGCAGCCGCTCCACATCCCCGCCCATCTCGCGCAGCAGCTCGTCGTCGGGGTAACTCTCGCGCAGCACCTCCTGCCAGGCCATCAGGCTGCTGATGGGCGTGCCCAGCTGGTGTGCGGTCTCCTTGCTCAGCCCCACCCACACCTTGTTCTGCTCGGCGCGCTTGCTGCTCAGCAGGGCAAAGATGACGACCACCACAAAGACAAACACCAGGCCCAGCTGCACATAGGGCCACCAGGCCAGGCGACGCAGCAGCAGGCTGTCGGCATAGCATATCTCCATGTAGTCGGTGGAGGAGAGATACACCCGTATCACATGTCCCGCGCCCGCCATGGAGCGTGCCTTCCGCCTGACCACCCGCATCTGTTCCTCGCGGCTTCCCTCGCGCAAGGGGATGTTCCTGTAGTCCCGCACCTCGCCGGCACGGTCGAGCACCACCACGGGAATGGTGCTGTTGCTGTTGAGCACCGCGAGCACCAGGGTGAGGTCGGTATTTTCGTCGGCGCTGTTGAGCGAGCGCATGGCCTGGCCCCATATCTCCATCTTCCGCTGCTCCTCGCGCTTGAGGTCACGCACCAGGAAATGGGAGATGACCAGCGACCCAACGCTCACGGCCACGGCCATGACCACAAGCAGGATTTTCACCTGCCGCATTCTGTCTGTCCACTGCATCTTGTCTTAATAACGTCTCGCACCCCGATTTTATTGCCAAGGCACAAAGACAGGCGACGCGGGACACGGAATCCGTGGCAATGGAGCAAGCCGCAAGCCGCAAGCCGCAAGACCCCCACGGGGCAGGCGCCGGCGGACACCGGGAAACGCAGTGCGCTGCAATCGCCAACGCAGTGCGCTGCATCTGCCAACGCAGTGCGCTGCATCTGCCAACGCGGCGCGCTGCATCTGCCAACGCGGCGCGCTGCATCTGCCAACGCGGCGCGCTGCAATCGCCAACGCGGCGCGCTGCACCAGACAACTCATGCCGCCATGGGGGACTGCGCGCCCACAGTCCATCCCCCCGAGAAAGGGCCGGGAAGAATGCCTTAAAATCCCCACATCACCGCTCCAAGTTCAAAATAAGCCGTACCTTTGCGGCCATGAAAGGACTCCATGCTCTCATTATATATATATTTGCCCTCTCGTGCCTCTCATGCCGGCATGAAGGCAACGACCTGCCGGAGCCCGTAGCCGAGGCCGAGCGCACGGTCATCGTGTATGTGGCGGCCGAGAACAGCCTGTCGACCTACGCCGTCGCCGACTCGCTGGAGATGGCAAGGGCCGCGGGCAACATCCCCGCCGGCTGCAACCTGGTGCTCTACATGGACCGGGACGAACTGCCCACCATCACCTGGATGACCCGCGAGCATGGGGTGAGGCTGTGGCGCAAATACACGCGCGACGTGGACAGCACCGACTCACTCACGATGCAGCGCACGCTGGAGGAAATGGCAAGGGCTTTCCCCGCCAGGCACTACGGGCTGGTGCTGTGGTCGCACGCCAGCGGATGGATTCCACGCAGGAAAACCTTCGGGATTGACAACAACCGCAACAGTGCCTACTCCAACAGCGGCTCACAGATGGAGATCCCCACCCTGCGCGGCGTGCTGGAGCATCTGCCCCACCTTGACTTCATCCTCTTCGACGCCTGCATGATGCAGAGCGTGGAGGTGGCGCACGAACTGAGGAACACGGCCGACTGGCTGATAGGGTCGCCCTCGGAGATTCCGGGCAACGGCGCGCCCTACGACCTCATCATGCCTGCCATGATGAGGGGGGAGGCCACGGCCGTGGCCGAGGAGTACTACCGGCACTACAGCGGCGGCAGGGGAGTCGCGCTCTCGGTGGTCGACTGCCACAGGATGGACAGCCTGGCCCTGCTCACGGCACCCCTGGTGGACAGCCTGTGGCGAGGCAGAGCCAGCGTGCCCACCCAGGACGTGCAGAGGTACACCACCTTTGACAACAGCCTGCACCGTCCCGAAGCCCAGGACATCAGGGGCATGATGCGCACCCTGCTGCCCGACAGCCTGTTCCGCCCCTGGGAAAGCATGCTGCTGCGCACGGTGGTGTGGCACAAGGCCACCCCCAGCTGGGAGAGCGTCTATAGCGGCTACGAGCACCACAACCTCACCGACCCCGGGCACTACAGCGGCCTCTCGATGTTCGTGCCACAGGAGAAATACGACTCCTACGGCTGGAACGCCGCCTTCAGGCAGACCTCCTGGTACCAGGCCGCAGGGTGGAAGGGCACGGGGTGGTGAGAAGTTTCCCGCGCCAGACGCACGCGTTCCGCGAAATTCCAGTAATTTTGCACACCGACATACTATCACACACACATACACACGCCATGCTATTTGACAAAGAAACCTACATACAGCGCCGGCAGGCTCTGAAGCAGCGGCTGGGTGGCGGACTGGTGCTCCTCTTCGGCAACAATGACGCTCCGGCCAACTATCCCTCCAACGTATACCGCTTCCGCCAGGACAGCACCTTCCTGTACTTCTACGGCCTGCACCGCGAGGGACTGGTGGGCGTGATGGACACCGACAGCGGACAGGAGACCCTGGTGGGCGATGACATCAGCATCGAGGACATCGTGTGGTACGGGCAGGTGGACAGCGTGGCCACCATGGCCAGCCAGTGCGGCGTGGCCCACAGCGCGCCCATGAAGAGCCTGCAGGCCATGGTGGAGAAGGCACGCAGGCAGGGGCGGCGCATACACTTCCTGCCCCCATACCGCCACGACACCATGATACAGCTCATGGACCTCACCGGCATACACCCGCGCGACCAGCGCGACCATGCGTCGCTCGACCTCATCATGGCGGTCATCGACCAGCGCGCGGTGAAGAGCCGGGGCGAGATAGAGGAGATAGAGCGCGCCTGCGCCATAGGGCACGACATGCACACCACCGCCATGCGCCTGTGCCGTCCGGGCGTGACCGAGCAATACATAGCGGGCGTGATAGGCGGCATCGCCAGCAGCCGGGGCTGCATGGTCTCGTTCCCCTCCATCGTCACCATGCACGGTGAGATCATGCACGGATACCCCAGCCCCAGGCCCCTGGAGGCAGGGCGGCTCATGCTGTGCGACGCGGGAGCCGAGACCAACGAGAACTACTGCAGCGACAACACGCGCACCACGCCCGTGAGCGGGCGCTTCACACAGCGGCAGCGCGAGATATACAGCATCGTGGAGGAGTGCCACGACCATGTGCTGGAGGTGGCCGCACCCGGAGTGAAATGGTGGGACGTGCACATGGACGTGTGCCGCATGATGACCGGGCGGCTGAAGGAACTGGGCCTGATGAAGGGCGACACCGAGGAGGCCGTGAGGGCAGGCGCGCACGCGATGTTCATGCCGCACGGACTGGGGCACATGATGGGCATGGACGTCCATGACATGGAGGGACTGGGGCAGACCTACGTGGGCTTTGACGGTGAGGTGAGGCCCAACCTGGAGCAGTTCGGGACCAATTGCCTGCGCTGCGGGCGAAGGCTGCACGAGGGATGGGTGATGACCGACGAGCCGGGCATCTACTTCATCCCCGCACTCATCGACGACTGGAAGGCCAGCGGACACTGCGCCGACTTCATCAACTTCCCCCTGCTGGAGACCTACAAGGACTTCGGCGGCATACGCATCGAGGACGACTTGCTCATCACACGTGACGGCTGCCGCTTCCTGGGACGGGAGCGTATCCCCTACCACATCGGCGATGTGGAGGAGTATGTGGCACAGGCCAGGGAAGGGCTGGACTGACGGCCCGCGATGTCCCCATTGCCCATCCGACAGGCAAGCAAACAAAATCACACATATCCAACAAACATCAACAATGAGAAAACTCATCATCCTGGGCCTGGCGGCCCTCATGGTTGCACCAGCCATGGCAAAGAAGAAAAAGGAGGAGGCCAACAAGGACTCCCTCATCTTCACCACGGTCATCGCCAACCCCGTGACCAGCATCAAGAACCAGAACAGCAGCGGAACCTGCTGGGCCTACTCCTCCCTGGCGTTCCTGGAGAGCGAGATACTGAAGAAGCATCCCGACATGAAGGACATCGACCTGTGCGAGTCGTTCCTCGTGAGCAAGACCTATGTAGACCGCGCCGACAAGCACGTGCGCACCCACGGCGACGCGAGCTTCTCCCAGGGAGGGAGCTTCGAGGACGCCATCTGGTGCATGGAGCACAACGGGCTCATCCCCGAGGGCATCATGCCCTACCCCACCACCCTGTACGGTGACTCCCTCTTCAACTTCGAGAACTTCTTCCCCCCCATGGAGGCTTACCTCGCCGCCATATCCAAGGGCAAGCAAAAGAAAATCAACCCCGCCTGGAAGAAAGACCTGCAGCACATGCTGGACAATTACTTCGGGGTGTGCCCCACCGAGTTCGAGTACAAGGGGGTGAAGTACACGCCACAGTCTTTCGTGAAGGACTATCTGGGGCTCGACCCCAAAGACTATGTGTCACTCACCAGTTACAGCCACCAGCCCTTCTACGGCACATTCGCCCTGGAGATTGAGGACAACTGGCGCTGGGCAAGCAGTTACAACCTTCCCCTGGACGAACTGATGCGCGTGATGGAGGAGAGCGTGAAGAACGGATGGACCTTCGCATGGGGCGCCGATGTGAGCGAGGACGGATTCCGCCGCCGCACAGGCAAGAACAAGTGCGTGGCCACCGTGCCCGACACCAAGAAGGCAGCAGGCGTGGGCAGTGACCAGAGCCGCTGGACAGGCGAGAAGGAAGGCGCCAAGATATCACAGGCCGACGGTGCCGGCGAGAAGGTCATCACACAGGAACTGCGCCAGCAGGGCTACGATGACTGGGAGACAACGGATGACCACGGCATGCAGATTTACGGCATCGCCAAGGACCAGAACGGCAAGGAGTACTTCATGATGAAGAACTCATGGGGCGACTACGGCCCATACAAGGGCTTCTGGTATGTGAGCAAGCCCTACGCGGCCTACAAGACCATGAACATCGTCATCAACAAGAACGCCATCCCCGCAGACATCCGCGCCAAGCTGGGTATCTGACAGGCGACCCACAACCCCACAAGAAAAGGATTGCCCACCACTGGGCAGTCCTTTTTTTTGTGTGAGGGCGGGGAGGCAGAAGTGTTACTTGGAACCCATGCGCCCCGGGGGCTGAGACCGGGAGGCCAGCGCGCCCACCCTTGCTGGCGGATACCAGCCAGGAATCCGACGCGCCCAGAGGGCTTCAGGCCGGGAGACCGCTGTGATTGCCTGGTGCAAGGAGACGAGCGATTGCGGGCACGCGCCTGCAAGGTGAACCGGGAAGCATGGCACCGAGCATGAAGCCCCCATGCCGCCCAAGCCCTCCCCCCAAGGCGAAGCATCCTGGCCACAGCCACACACAAGCGAAGGCGTGCCAGACAAAGCCGGCACGCCTTCGCTATCATACGGGCAATACTGGAGAACTATCTCAGCACCTTCCTGCCGTTCACTATGATGACCCCACGGGAGTTCTTGCCGGCAAGCACACCATCAAGGGTGTAGGCACGCGAGCCTGCGCCCGTGCTTCCTGCCACGCCCTCGACAGCATCGGGGCCATCATAGGGGAAGCCGCAGAGACGAGTGTAGTCGCCACGCTTCACCTGCCACTCCAGCAGAGGATAACCATTGCCCACAGCTCCATCGGTGCTCCAGCCTGCCCATGCCGACACAGCCTGGGCAATGGCCTCGCGGTTCTGTCCATCATAGTAGAGCACGTTACCCGCTTCGCACGTCTCGCCCTGGCCGACGAAGCCCTCTGCCAGGCTTCCGTTGGCCTTGCCTGCACCATAACTGTTGGAGACGGCAAGTGCAGAGGCGTTGGCACCCACCAGGTCACCCACCGAGCCATCGCCGCTCACGGCCGCATTGGCATAGCAGTTGGCGACCTTGGCCTCGCCCTGTGCCATACCGGAGATACCACCTGCGTTGCCCTGGGCATTCACCTTGCCATGGAAATAACTGCCCATCACACAGGTCACACCCTCGTAACCCTCACGGCCAAGCACACCGGCCAGCACACCCGTGTGGGCAGCCTTGCCGCCATCCACCACAGCATTGTAGAAGCCGATGTTCTTCACCTCGCCACAGAGCACGCCGAAGAAACCTGCCTCGCAGTGGTTGTCCTTGTTGGCAAAGACACGCACATTCTTCACCACATGCCCGTCGCCGTCAAGTGCCACATAGCGGTTGGTCGGGCACTCGGTGCTGTTGCCATAGCAGGTGCTGTTGACGGGATACCAGCCATTGCCACCCAGGTCAATGTCCGCTGTGAGGCGGAAGCAAGTGGTCTTGCCCTCCTCCAGGCATCCCTGCATGCCCTGCAGGTCGGCCGCGTTGGCTATCAGATAGGGTTCCTCCTGGGTGCCTCGTCCCTTGGTGTCGAGCAAGGTAGCCGTCAGGGTGGAATGGTTCATGTCAAACTCGATGAGATAGCGTCCAGCCGTGGCCACATGCCAGGTGCGGTCGAGTCCGCGCACCAGGCTGTCCACACGCTCGCCGCTGACGACATCCAGGTACTGGGTCGCGCTGCCATAGCGAGCCTCGGTCCAACTCTTGCGCGCGGTGGTGCTGTAATTGGCCATGTCGGTGTTGCTGCGGCATGCCATGATGCCAAACGAGCAATAGGGATTGGCATTGTCATGCACCATATCCACGGTGCCCACATAGCGTCCATCGCCCACATGCTGCAGGGGCCACTGCTCGGTGTTCTTCCATCTCTCCACTCCACCGTTGCGGTTGGCCAGCGTGCCGGTCACATACACCTGGCTGGCCCACCTGTACTCACCCCTGAGCCGGAAGTCCACCGTCATGCTGTCGAGGTCAAGCGTGATATCATAGGCGCCATTGAGAGCCTGATAGTCCGTGCCACCCTCCTGCACGCCAAAGGTGTGGTGGGCAGGCGTGATGAAATTGTCATTGGGAGCATCACACTTCAGCACCGTATTGACACGGCGGAAGTAAAGTCCGGAACGCTGGTCGGAGTTGGCCATCCGGCTGCGGTCCTGCAGAGTCACAGTACCTGTCCACTTGCCCTCGGCATTCCTGTAAAGAGGATAGAGCGTGCACATGCGCGAATAGTCCCAGTTGCCATCCTCGCTGCCGGGATCCCGCAGGTCGCCCTGCACATATATCACGCCACCGAAGCGCGGGTCGTCCATCAGCGCGGCTATCCTCTCCCTCACCTGCCCATCGGTGAGCGTGCCACCATACAGGATATCGCCCAGTTCGTTGCTCAGGTCTGACATATAGTTCTTCAGTTCGCCCTCCTTCAGGTCATCGGCCATGGCATTGGCGTACTCGAAGTAGTCCAGCAGCTGGCTGTAGAGCACCTTGCTGGAGTCTATGGCCTCAAACTCTGAGTTGATGTGGCACAGGATGTTCAGTTTCCCCTCGGCGTCGGATGCCTTCTGCGCATCTCCGATGAGCGAGTTGATGCGCTCGGAATGAGCCACGCTGAAGTACTGCTGCTGGTCAACCCTCTGCAGTTCCATCGTATCCAGGCGAGCCGAATACTGTACGAGCATGGCATTGACCGCCTCGTTGCTGGTACCACGGTAAGTGAGGTGGAAGTCGCCCCAGATGGTGAGGTTCTTGTTTCTCCAGGGTGTCTCACCATTGCGTATGCCCAGGCGAAGCGTGCCTCCCCTTACCACCGCATACGCACTCTGAAGGTACCGGTGCCCGTTGAAGGCAAAGCTTGCGGTATATACATTGTCGGGCACATAGCCTGTGAGGATATCCATATCCTTGCTTGCCGTCTGCTCGCCATTGTGTGGCGCGCTCGTGTCATTCTCGCTGTCATAGCGGCAGTTGACACCATTGACTGCATCGGCATAGTCGATGATATCGGCATATACACTCTTCACAGGAGTG
Organism: Prevotellaceae bacterium UBA1075; assembly: GCA_002316015.1. Taxonomy (GTDB): domain Bacteria; phylum Bacteroidota; class Bacteroidia; order Bacteroidales; family Bacteroidaceae; genus Physcousia. The sequence goes on along the minus strand of DCCS01000034.1, from coordinate 18,264 downwards.
GCAAACTCGTTGAGGAAGAGCCTTGCAGGTATGACATCCGTGCCGTCATAGAGCCCCTGCATGCCCTCGCCCGGACGATGGAATGCATTGACGCGCAGCTCGTAGATGCCATCCTTGAGGCCCGTTATTTCCTGTGACACCTCAAAAGCCGTATTGTAGCCAGCAGCCACAGGGAACACATCGGTAAAGCCACTGTTCTCCTGCATGTTCCAGCCATTGCCCGAATGGCTCGTGGCCACTGCCCATCCCTTCCAGTTGGCCTCAGTGAAGCGCGGGTTGGTGATGAGCGGTGTGACATCCATACCCTCGGCACCAGCCTCTTTCACAGCATCGGCAAGCAGCAGCCTGGCGAAGTCGCATTCCTGAGCCAGTGCCCCGGTGCCTATCTGACGATACTCGGTGATATAACCCGATGTGCCGTTGGGGAATTCCTCCGAGGGCTCTTCCTCCTGTGTGAGATAAGTCTCCAGGCGGTCGGCGGCATCGCCCGACATGCTCTGGGCATTGGCCTGCCAGTACTGCAGTATCTCGGCCACCAAAGCCTTGTACGAGGCATATGCGGCGACACTCAGTTTCACGGCATCGGGATAGCGGCTGGCCTTGTCGGCTGCATCCAGGATATCCTGAGGCGAGGTGAGCGTGGCAGCCTGCTCCACCACCTCGGCATACTCCTCCTTGAGGTTCTCCTGGCCTTCCAGGTCGTCCAGCTCCTGCGCATCACCGGCCACCTGTTTGGCTATCAGGCCGTATGCCTTGTCGTCGTCGCCCATATAGATCAGGCGCAGGCGGTCAACCACCATCTGCTTGCCAGCCTGTTCCACAGCCGAGCAGAAGCCCAGCAGAGTGGTGTCGGCCGTGACTGCGAAGTAGAGGTCGTTCCAGTACTTGCCCTTGCCCATATACACAGCCGCGCCCTTGGCGTCAGCAGGCACATAGGTGTCATTGGCCAGCCTGGTCTCCGACAGTCCGTCATTGAGCTTGTACTCCATGGCACCGGCTGTGACATCCTTCAGCCGTCGCGCTACCCTCTGCCCGTTGCTCTCGGCATACACATACACATTGCGCAGGAGTTCATCGGCCAGCGTGCCCGAGGCATAAGCCTCGTCACTGAGTGCAGCCGAGCGTGCGAATCCCTGCACGCGAAGCCTATAGACGCCTGATTTGAGCGAGGCCACAGGCTGGTACACGTCAAAGGTCTTGGCCGTCACCGAGGCCACGCCATTGGCCACGACGGGCTCCGTGCCCTCCCAAGCGAAGGCATCTGCATTGAAGTCGGGATTCTTGATGGCCTTCACAAATCCTGTGAAGTCGGCATCCTCCAGTCCGCACACCTTGCAGAAGCCATCCTCGAAGGAGTGTGGGGGGATGCTAATCTCATTGTTGTTGGAATAGACCACCGAGGTGGGGTCGGCCGACCCGTCGCACAGCATCTTACCCTTGGGGTACACACGGGCATGCCCATTGGCGAAAGGCACCGGCTGGTCATCTGCGGCCATGCCATTGTCGATGTTCTGGAACCATGTGATGCGGGTCTGGTCGCCATTGAGCTTGTAGCACAGCGAGCCGTCGGTGATGTTGTCATACTCGATGAGGATGCCCTGCTCGCCCGCTGTGCTGTAGAGGTTGGCGAGAGAGCCGTTGCTGTGGCGCACCATGTACATGTCAGCACGGTCGCTTCCCGTCACCTCGCTGCATGTCCAGCAGTTGGACACCTTGGGGCTGTTGCTCCCCGCCCATCCTGCAATAGCGGCACACTCAGTTGAGCCCACTATCTGCCCTGTGGAGAAGCAGTTCTCGATGGTCACACTGGCACGGCTTCCCGTGTTGGCCCCGAAGATGCCCGAAGCCTGCTTGCCGGAGGCACTCACATTGGCCATATTGCCAATGTTGCGGATGACCACGGTGCCGCCTTGGGGAGCACCTCCCACAAATGCCACACACTCGCCGGTGCCGCTGATAGAGCAGGTCTCGTCCATGAGCGCGTTCTCAATCACCGCACCATCGCCAATGACTCCGAAGAAGCCCACATAGTTGCCTGTGGCATTGATGATGAGATTGGTGATGCGGTGTCCCTGCCCGTCAAAGTGCCCGGTATAGGGGGAAACGGCATTGCCCATGGGCAGGAACTGGTCGCAGTAGTCTGTCATGTCGATGTCCTGGGTGAGGCGGAAGCTGTAGTCACCATGCTTGTACTCGTTGACCATGCGCTGTATCCAGTTCAACTGGGAGGCATTGCCCACCTGGTAGTGTCCGTCCTGCATGGGGACGTAGTCGGCCTGGGGAGTTCCGCAGTTGACACAGAAACCGTCCTTGTACTCATGAGGTGGTTTCTCGCCACCCTTCTGATTGGAATAGGACACGTCACCTGTGGGAGTGCCGTCGCATCCTACCGAGCCATTGGCATACACCTGTCCGCCCTCGATATACAGGGGCATGGGATAGGCGTCAGTGCCCACCCTCTGATACCACTTGATGGTTGCCTGGTCGCCATTGAGCAGATAGCAGAGCTCGCCACCACCGGCGGGATTGTCGGTAGCCCATCCATCATAGATGCCCTGGCCGCACTCCTCGGTCTGGCTCAGGTCATAGCAGTTGGCCAGCGTCACCGTGCCTGGTTCATAGGAGATGAGGTTGCACTTATAATCAAACTTGCCGCCGGCATAGCCTGCGCCCGTGATGGTGCCCACGTTCACACAGTTGGTGAGCAGGCTGCCGCCCTTGTTGATCCAGGAGCAGAAGGCCGTGGCAGGGTTGCCTGTGACTTCACCAGCATTGATACAGTCTATCAGGTTGATGACAGGGTAGGCACTTGCGCCCGACCCTATGAGCCCCGAGGCAGAGCCCTCGGAGAAGACGGTGGCCTCGTTCACACAGTTGCTCAGCACCAGGGGTGAGCCTGCATCAGTCTGCACTGTGCCTATGATGCCACCCACCTGGTTGGCGCCCGTAATCTCGCAACTCTTGTCGATGATGAGGTTGCTTATCACGGTGCCGCCGCGCACATAGCCAAAGAAGCCCACGCCTGTGCCTGTGGAGTTCAGCGTCATGTTCTTGATGCGGTGTCCCTGTCCGTCAAACTTGCCATTGAACTTGTATGTAACGTTCTGACCGATGGGTGAATGGGCATTCTCCACACCCTGGAAGTCAATGTCGGCAGTGAGCTTGCCACAGATGGTGGTCAGGTGAGCCTCATTGACCAGGGCTGCAAACCACTCCACGTCCTTGGCTGTGGCAAGGGGATAATAGCCCTTCTCGTCCAAGGCGATGTGGTCGGGCAGCAGGGAGTTGCACACCGAGCAGCGTCCGTCCACATCCACATGCTGTGGCTTGGGGGTGGTGTTCTCATTAGAGTAGGCGAGTTCGCCGTCAAGCGGAGTGCCGTCGCAGCGGATGTTGCCGTTCCCATACACTTGCTTGTGCGAGGCAAAGGGCACTGGATAGGGGTCTGAGCCGAGGCTCTGGAAGAAGACTGTGCCGCCTGCATTCTTGCAGAGCAGGTAACACAATTCGCCCGATGTCACCATCGACTGGGTAAGATAGGTAACGCCCGATGCGGGAGTGGAGGCATCCATGTTCTGCTGATAGCAGTAGCAGTTGGTGGTGCTCACCGAGCCCATGGGATTGGCAAAGGCTGCCGTGCTGGGCAATCCGGTCTCCATGATGGAGACACAGTTGGTGAACGACGTGGCGGCACTCTTGCTCACCCATCCCACGAAACCGTGGTTGAAGCCATTCACACCCGTCACCTTGTAGGCTGACACGCAGTTGACAAACTGCGTGGGCGAGGATGAATACCCTATGAATGCGCCATTGGAGGCATTGCCCCCGCAGTCCACATCGAAGGTTGCAGTCACCACCACGTTCTCAAAGGTACAGTTGCCACCTGTATTGGCCGCCAAAGCAGCACAGTTCTTGTAGGTGGCCTTCACGTTGCCATCCACCACCAGGTTTTTCACGGTACCAGCCAGCTTGCCAAACATACCCGTCTGCTCACCCTTGAAGTCATAGTTGAGCGTGATGGTGTGACCGCCCCCATCAAAGGTACCGGCATAGGCCGACGTGGTGCACAGTCTGAAGTCGAGTTCCCCAATGTCTGCCGTCAGCAGCACATTGGTCTTCTCGTACCCCGAGAGTTTGGTCCATGACTGCAAGTCAGCCTTGCTGCCTATCAGGTACGCACCTTCCCCGTTGGTGGAAAGCGTCTGGCTTCCACATTCGCTCCCCCACAGCCACATCGTGGCCAGAAGAAGCAGTGAGAATAAATCTCTCTTCATTTTCTTTGGTTTTCGGAAAGTTAGTAAATCATATCCATTATCAATTCTCTTCTCTATCCTGCTTGACCTTGCCATCATGCGGGCTGCACACTGGGCAGGGACTCACCTCACGTATTTCCTCCCGCTCATTATATATGCCCTTGGCTGGAATGCGCGAGGCGGGCAGCTTGCGTCACATCAGGTCATGGATACCGGTGTGCCCCGCACGTCTCTCCTGACATGGCACAGAGATGGCAGTCCCTGTGCCGCCTGCCTCCACCTCCTCAATACGGAAGTTGTCCACACGGAACTTGCCAGTCCTGTCGGTGCCCACGGCAGGAGTGCCGCCCCCCCCCTCAGCAAACCCGACTTTATTCCCAGTGTCAGACCCTCGCCTTCCTGCACAGTGACGGTCACGCTCACCTCCTGCATGCTCTTGGCATCAAGCCTGGCTCCTGTGTAGCAGGCAAAGGTGCTGTGCTCACCCTGGGTAAGATTGCCGGTATAGGAGTAGGCCGAGCCCATTTCCTGAAACCATCCCTGGCTGGGCACAGGACATTCCCGCACACTCTGCCGCTGGCTAACAGGCATTGGGATGAATCACTCCACCGCTTCGCCCAGTAGCACCATCCGCCCGTCCATGAGCAGTTCCTCGCGTGCGCGCATGTAGTCCATCACCTGCTCCACCTGTATCTCGGGCTCATGGGGGAGATGCAGGCTTGTCGCCTCGATGGGGCCTTCCCTCAGTAGTGATATGATTTCCAGTCTGATACGGCGGAAGTCGGCATCGGAAAGATTGCGCTGCTTCTCCTCCAGACACACATCACACATGCCGCAGGGACGCGCCCCCCTCTCACCGAAATAACGCAGGAGCATGACACTGCGGCACTGGTCGGTGCTCTTCACATACTCCTGCATGGCATGCAGGCGGTGCTCGAAGGCGCGCCTGCGGTCGGCATAGGCCGCGCGCGGGAAGGTGATGTCCGCCCGCCCGGGACGGCGCACCAGGAACGTGATGTGGGGAACATGCCTTCGGGGAATATAGGAGATGGCACCGCGACGCGAGTAGTCCGCCAGGCAATGATAGACATCATCTACACTGAGACCTGTCTCTGAAGCCACCAGTTCCTCGTCGATATACACATAGTCGACGAATATGCCGCCATAGTTGCGGAACAGGGACATGAACACAGGCTCGCTGCGTGCGTCAAGCGCGCCGAGCAGGGCGTTGCGTGTGGCATTGACACGCACGCGGCTCTGCCCGTCCTCGGCGTCGCGATAGCAAATATAGCCAGCGTTGTGCAGTATGGTGAGCGCGCTGTGGAGCATGAGGGGGTGATAGTGGAACAGGCGGCAGAACTGACCCACATTGAACTCGCGGGTCACATGCCAGCCGTCACCGACGGCCAACTGATAATAGCAGCAGATGTCCTCGTAGGCATTCCTTATATAGTCCTCGTCGGGATAGCGCTGGCCGGGGCGGCGGTCGGAATAGGCCAGTTCACGCCCGTCCAGAATGATGACACTGCGTGCCGGCTTTCCGTCACGCCCCGCGCGTCCCGCCTCCTGGAAGTATTCCTCGATACTGTCGGGGATGTCCAGGTGCACCACAAGGCGCACATCGGCTTTGTCGATGCCCATGCCAAAGGCACTGGTGGCCACCATGACACGCACCTCGTCGCCCAGCCACCGGGCCTGGCGCTTGTCCTTCTCGGGATGGGAAAGCCCCGCGTGGAAGTATGTGGCGCTTATCCCCCAGTCGTTCAGACTGGCCGAGAGGTCCTCGCACTGCTGGCGGCTACGGCGGTAGATGATGCACGAGCCGGCACTGGACTCAAGCACACGGCGCAGGGTGAGCAGGCTATAGTCGGCACGGAGCACCTGGTAAGCCAGGTTGGGCCGATGGAAACTCATGCGGAACTCATTCTCCCGGCGGAAGTGCAGCACTCTCTGTATGTCCGCTGCCACCTCGGGAGTGGCGGTGGCTGTGAGGGCGAGCACAGGGCAAGCGGGCTTCACCTTCCTCAGGTCGGCGATCCGCAGGTACGAGGGGCGGAAGTCATGCCCCCACTGGCTGATGCAGTGGGCCTCGTCCACGGTAAAGAAACTGACCTCCATGTGGCGGAGCTTGGCAATGAAGAGCTCGGAGGAGAGACGTTCAGGAGAGACGTAGAGGAACTTGTAGAAGCCAAACACACAGTTGTCCAGCACTGTGAGCATCTCGTCGTGCCCCAGTCCCGCATGCAGGGCGGCCGCGCGTATGTGGCGCTTGCGCAGATTGGCCACCTGGTCCTTCATCAGTGCCACCAGGGGAGTGACCACCACACACACGCCCCGCATGGCCAGGGCCGGCACCTGAAAGGTGATGCTCTTGCCACCGCCTGTGGGCATAAGCCCCAGCGTGTCACGCCCCTCACCTATGCTCCCGATAATCTCACGCTGGATGCCACGGAACTCTGTGTAGCCCCAGTACTTGCTGAGTATCTCGGTGTATCGGTCTTGGGATGGCATATGGGTCGGGGGGGATGGGCGGTCATGGGGATATTGTGATTGTGAGTCGCGGGCTGCGAGCCGGGGGCGGGACACCACAGGCAGGGTGCATCCAGGGGCCTACTCCTGTCCCACAGGCCGTATGTCCTCGATCTGCAGCTGCACCTCCCCGCGCTTGTGGGTGTTCTCCTCTATCGTATATACTATGTCAAAGGCTTGCTTGGTCTTGATGTAGCGGGCCTGCGAGCTCTGGCCAAAGGCTATGCCGTTCATCACATTGTTGCTCTTGCTGTCCACCAGTTCCAGCTTGATGTGCTCCTGCTCGCGTCCCACCACCTTGCTGGTACCGTAGTCATACACGCGCTTGGTGCAGAAGACGGGCTTGTGGTTCTCGGGGCCATAAGGGGCGAAACGCTTCAGGTCGCCACAGAACTTGCGGTTGATGTCGCGGAAATTGATGAGCGCGTCCACCGCGATAGTGGCACACGTCTGCTCGGGCAGGATGTGCGACTCCACATAGGCTTCGAAGCGGCGGCGGAACTCGGGCACATTCTCCACCTTCATGCTCAGCCCCGCCGCGTATGTGTGGCCTCCGAAGTTCTCGAGCAGGTCACGGCAATAGGCAACAGCCTTGTACACGTCAAAGCCCGGCACCGAGCGCGCCGAGCCTGTGGCCATGTCATCGGCGCGCGTGAGCACCACCGACGGGCGGTGGTATATCTCAGTGAGCCTGGACGCCACGATGCCGATGATGCCACGGTGCCACTCCTCGCTGTAGAGCACGATGGACTTGTGCTTGTGCTGCAGGTCAAGGGTCTCCACGATGTGGTTGGCCTGCTCGGTCATGGCCTTGTCCAAGTCCTTGCGCTGCTCGTTGTAGGCGTTGATGCGCTCGGCTATCTGCCTGGCGGCCTTGTAGTTCTTCTCCACCAGCAGCGACACGGCCTCCTTGCCGTTCTGCATGCGTCCGCTGGCATTGATGCGCGGGCCTATCTTGAAGATGATGTTGCTGAGCGAGATTTCCTTGTCAGCCAGCCCGCACACCTCCATCAGTGCCTTCACGCCCGTGCTGGGCGAGGAATTGAGCTGGCGGAGGCCATAGTAGGCCAGCACGCGGTTCTCGCCCATGATGGGCACGATGTCCGAGGCGATGCTGATGGCACACAGGTCAAGCAGCGGCTGGAGTTGCGAGAAAGCGATGCCGTTGTTCATGGCAAACGCCTGCATGAACTTGAACCCCACCCCGCAGCCACACAGATGCTTGTAGGGGTAGGTGTCGTCCTCGCGCTTGGCATTCAGGATGGCAACAGCCGGGGGCATCACTTCATCGGGCACATGATGGTCACAGATGATGAAGTCGATGCCGCGCTCCCTGGCATAGGCTATCTCGTCCACAGCCTTGATGCCGCAGTCAAGCACGATGACCAGGCCGACACCTGTCTCCGAGGCGTAGTCAACCCCCTTGCGGGAGACTCCATACCCTTCCTCGTTGCGGTCGGGAATGTAATAGTCAATGTTGGAATAAAACTGCTGCAGGAAACGATAGACCAGCGCAACGGCCGTGCAACCGTCCACGTCATAGTCGCCATAGACCAGGATGCGCTCCTTGCGTCCAAGGGCTTCGTTGAGTCTGGCCACGGCCTTGTCCATGTCCTTGAAGAGGAACGGGTCATGCAGTCCCGTGAGCTGAGGACGGAAGAAAGCCTTGGCCTCCTCTGTGGTAGAGATGCCACGGTCAAGCAACAACTTCCCAAGCACAGGACTGATACCCAAAGACTTGGCCAGCCGCGAGGCGGCGGCCACCTGCTCTTCTGACGGCGTGCTATATTCCCATACATAATTCATAGCACGTAAAGTTACGACAAAATATTGGAACCATCCCGCACGCCGCCCACTTTTAACACAAGAGGGGAAGCGGAGAGAGGTGTGCCGCCGGCCGCGCCATGGGCCATGTGGAGGAAAATGCCCGTGGGGGAGCCGGCGGCAAGCGGCAAGCCGTCGCTACGCGTCCGACGGTCAGCCTTTCCAGAGCCCGTGCAGGTTGCAGTAAGCGCGCGCACACACGGGCTTCTCGTCCGTGCGGAACAGAGCCTCGGGCTCACCGCCCGGCTTGAGTTCCCGGCGCAGCACCTGCGATGGTGTCACCAGTTCCACCCACTGGATGTAGTGTCCGGGCTCCATGGGATGCCTTGCGCCCCCCACTCTTACGAGGAATCCCCCGTCCACAGCCTCCACCACAGGCACATGCTTCTCCATGGACGCATCGGTGGTGTTGCCCTCGAGCAGCGTCATGGGCTGGCCACAGCACTGCATCACGGATCCATGTCCGAGCACCTCCACCACCCCACCGCAGGTGGAGCAGCGGTAAACTTCCCTCACGTTTGTTTTCATAGTCCTGCCATTTTTCGGTTTTGTGAAAATCTCCGGCAGGCGGCCACGCTCCCTCACCCGTCCCGCATGGGACTTGCAAGTGCCGCCCCCACTACAAAGATAGGGCTTTCGTGCCACGCCCATGACACCTATCGCCATATCGAACCGATTTTGCGACAAATAGTTGAAAGAAACAGCACGTCAGAGTCCCTGGCCACACCCCATCATGCCTGACGTGACCGCCGCAAGAGGAAGAGGCCAGAGCCTCATGGCAATGTCCGCCATGCGGCCCTGGCCTCCCCACCGCTCCGGGACGGGCGTGCCACGCATGCCTGCAGCCTGGGGATGCTTGCCGGCCCAGCCGGCCCAGTGCCTTCCGCACTTCTCCATGTAGCGTAAGTCTCCCGGCAGGAAAAGGGTCTTGTCACAAGGCAGGACGGGAGACGCAGTGCGCTGCATCGGAAAACGCAGTGCGCTGCATCGGGCAACGCAGTGCGCTGCATCGGGCAACGCGGCGCACTGCATCGGGCAACGCGGCGCACTGCACCTGACCGAGGTGGAGGACAGGCCAGACAGTCCCCGGCAATCACCCCAAGAGCCCCGGCACGGAGAATGATGGCGGGCTTGCGGCACGCCAGGCGTGAATGCGGAACTGCCCGCGCGCCTTCACGGGGGCACACGGGCAGTTCCACACAGCGGCGACGGGCAAACCAAGCCTCTGTCATTCATTTTAGCCCCAACACCCTGGTGCGGGTGTTCCAGCCACTCACCTTCAACTGCGCGGTGGCGGCTGCCTCCGAGGCGGTTTCTATCTCCACCGTCCTCCGTGCCCCGGGCATCAGGGTGAAGAAATTGTCCGTGTAGAAGGTGGGGCGCACAGGCGACCCCTGGGCATCGAGCAGGTGCAGCTGGTTGAAGAAGGCAATCCTCCTGCCCGTGTTGCGCAGGGTCACACGCACCACGGTTTTCTTCCCCACACGCGTGGTTCTGCACGTTACCTTCACTGTGGTGGACGGCATGTCCTGCAGGGTCTCGAACCCCGAGGTGCAGGGGCCCGTGAGGGTGGCCTTGCCCTTGTAGGCATCCTTGGAGCGCCAATAGAAGTTGTCGGACACCGTCTCCCCCACCGAATCTGCAAGTTCCAGGTGGATGAAGTGCACTTGGGTGAGATTGCCGGGGAAGTTGACCTTGAGCACGTCGTTGGCCACCCCGTCCGCAGGCACGCTCACCTTGGTGGCCTGTGTGGACACGCGGTGGCTGTCCAGGTTGTACAGGCTCACGGTGAGCGTGTAGTCCCGCAATGTCCGGTAAGTGTCGTTGCTCACCGACACTGTGTTCTTGAGGTAGTCAAACTGGGCATGCACGGGCTCCAGGGAGTGCATGGTGTGATAGAGCGATGCCGTGGGCTCGAGCGACCAGTCCCACTGGCGCGCGCACACCTGGGGGTTGGAACTGTTGTGATACCAGAAGAGCAGCCCCGAGCAGAAGCGGTCGCCATAGCCCAGTTTGTTCTCGTTCCAGCATTCCCAGATGCTCTTCGAGTTCATGGCTCCCACCAGCTGGCCTTTCTTGCAGTATTCCTCTATGCTTGCACACTTGCCGTACTGCTCTATCATCTGGTCATAGAGGGTGGTCATCAGGTGGAAGCCGTTGCCGTCCATGTAGTCCCACACCTTCTTGTTGACAGGCCAGAGGTCGCTGGCCGGCATCATCTCGCGCAGGGACTCATATACGGGGAGGGTGGGCGCGCCGTACTCGGGGTTGAAGCCGTCGATGCGGCTGCCACGGTCCGAGGCCGTGTTCTCGTAATGGCGCATGGGGTTGACCTGCTTGTAGGGACTGCCGTCATGCACGCCATCGCACTCGCTCTGCATCTGGTAGGGGCGGGTGCCGTCGGTACGCTCAAGGAGCTCGCGCGCCCCACTCACCTCGGTGCTCTCGTTGGAGGAGACATAGAACGCGAGCGAGGCATGGTTGCGGATGCGCTTCACGGTGGACTCAACATTTTGCAGATACAGGGCCTGGTCATGGGGGTGTCGCGTGTCGCCCGTCATCCAGAACTCTTGCCACACCAGCAGGCCCAACTCGTCACACCGCTCGTAAAAGCGGTCGCTCTCGGCAATGCCGCCTCCCCAGAGGCGAAGCAAGTTGACCCCGCACTGCGCTGTCATGCGAAGCTCGGCGTCCATGCGCGCGTCGGAAGTGCGCAGCATGGCCTCGGGCAGCCAGTTGGTGCCGCGGATAAAGAGTGGCCTGCCGTTGATGTGGAAGAGCTTTGACCTGTCGGGGGTGTTCCGCGAGACCGTAATCTCACGGATGCCAAAGCGTGTGGTGAGCGAGTCGCTCACCACACCGTCTACAAGTGCCTTGAGCCTGAGGGTGTACAGGGGTTGCCCGCCCTTGTTGACGGGCCACCACAGCCTGGGATTGCGCAAGACCAGCTGGGAGAACTCACGCGAGTCAAACTCGCAAGTCTTGCGCTCCCCACGGAAGAGGTTGCACTTGCGGGAAAAGGTGATGCCTTCGCCCACTATCTCGCCCACAACCTCACACTTGACCGAGGAATTGCCGGGGTTGTGCAACTCGACACTGACATTCTCACAGGCGGTGCGGTAGTTGTCTTTGAGAATCGACTTCACAAAGGGGTGACGCAATGCAACCCTGCCCGTGGCATACAGGCTTATGCCACGCCAGATGCCTGTGTTGCGGTCGCGCACGCCGTCAGAGAAGGTGAAGTCCCAACCCACAGTCATCAACTGGGTGACGTTCCAGCCGATGTTGCCGTTGCCTCCATTGCGGAACTCACCCGCTGCGCCCCACGTCTTCGGCTTGGTGGTGCCCGGCATATCCACAGGCCGCACCAGCACGGCCACAGCATTGCGCTTGCCCACACGCACAAAGTCCGTGACATCAATATAGTCATTGCGGAACATCCCCGACATGGTGCTCACCAGATTGCCGTTCACCCAGATGTCGGCACGATAGTTGATGCCATCGGGCTGCAACCACACAGTCCTGCCCTTGAACGAGGAGGGGACATCAAACTCGGTGCGGAACCAGTAGGTGTAAAAGCCGGCACCCACCTTAGAGATGTCGGGAATCAGGTTGTTCTCGACCTTGTTGTTGTCACCATAGTAGGGGTCAGGATATATCCTGTTGTACACCAGGGAGCGGAGCACCGTGCCCGGCACCACCGCATCCATCCACCCGTCTGTGGCATACCCAGGCATGGACAACTGCTCGGCAGGAGCCTTGGACTCGGAAGCCTTGAGCATCTTCCACTCAAATCCCCCCTGGTGCACAGACTTGGAATCGAGGTAGATGCTCCACGGACGCTCGTTGCGGAAAACCGGATCACTCATGGCCACCACCGACGAGAGCAGCACCAAGACAAGAGATACTTTACGAATGTTATTGGACATAAGCACAACACTGCCTCCTTGAGGGCAGCATTAAGGAGTGGATAAAGTTAATCATTTCTGACATCGGGCAATTTGAACCACCAACGTCCTTGCGCCTTCGCCTCATGCGGGTAGCTTGACATTGGCTCTACGTATGTCCAAAGTTAGACTTATTTTTGCACATACGGAAAGATTCTCCTGCTTTCCTTAACCCAAACCACACATTTTTGGAAACAGAAGAGCAAGAGCGGCATCACCACACCACGTCCTGGACGGGCGATGGTTTCGCGTGCGCCAAGGAAACACTGAGGGTCACATCGGACCCCTGGCACGGGCATGCCCACATTGGACTCTGGCCACACAAGCAGGGGAAACGCCATTGGACAAGGAAGTGCCATGCTGCCTATATTTTGTGCATAAGGCGTTTCAGAAAAAAATACACATTGGCTTGCAGGGTGAACAACCGCCACGACACTGCATCGGGCAGCAGCCTGCACCGGCAAGGGAAATATCCCAACTTGTACTTGTAACGCGGGATCAGCGCACCTGTATCAATTGAGCCCCAACTGGAGCGCAACACTCCCAGGGCCACTACACGGTCATCCGCTGACATTTCTTTACCATGCCGCCAGTAAAACAGATACATGTCCACAACATTGCGCCACCGCTCATTCTCATACAAGGAAAGTATCCGCCGCGAGACGCCAGCCCGCTGCAGGGACTGGCGCATGCCGGCATTGGCCCTAAGGTAATCGAAACGTCGCACAGAGACCTGGTGGGTCACAGAGGCATCATGCTGGCGGTAGAAATAGATTCCGCCGCTGGTGGCAACCTTGCGCGAGGCCAGATAATGGAGGCGGGTGGTGTTGTCGTCACTATAAGAATGGCAAGTGGTATCGTAGGGGAACCGCAGGTGAATGGGGGTCCTCACTGCATACACACCATGAATTCTCCAACTCAGGCTTTCCTCAAACGCCTGCTTTCCCGGAATCACCCCGAAGTCTGGCATCGGGTAGGGCTCTATGCGGTCAGGCGAGTAATAATAGCGGCAGTCAAAGAGCACACTGTCAATCTCGCTGTCACGCTCAAACACGGACACCACCTGTTCCAGGGCATCGGCAGCCAGCCAGTCATCGCTGTCAAGAAAGCAGGTGTACATTCCACGCGCATGGGCAAGAGCCTGGTTGCGGGCATAAGCCTGCCCGTGATTGACGGACAAGGCGAGTACCTCAACGCGCGCGTCACGCTGGGCATACGACTGGATAATGGACAGGGAGGTGTCGGTCGACGCGTCATCCACACAAATGACCTGCACGTCCCTCATCGTCTGCCCAAGCAGAGAGTCCAGGCAATGGGGCAGATAACCGGACGCGTTATACACAGCGACCAAAACGGAGACCTTTACCATGCACGGACACCCTGATACTCCATCGTCTGGCAGGACATTCACTTGCCCACCAGAATCTTCCGCCCGTCTTGGATGTAGATACCTGGCCTGAGACCACGGCACGGACGGCCCTGAAGGTCATAGACCTTGCCATTCGGCCGGCGACCCTGCACAGGCCGGGCTACGCCTGTCTCCACCATGGCGTCATCAAGCACAAGCCCTTTCACTTCACTCTGCTCGCGCGGCAGTACAAGGTAAGCCCTGCTCCGGTTTTTCATCTTGAACGGGCCACCACTCTGCTCCCCCCAATAGAAACCCACGTTTGCGCCGTTCTTGGTGGTTAACTTATAATAGTAATAGTTTCCACTCTTGTCCGACCCGTATGTGATGTTTCCATCCTCGTCATAGTCTGCATGCAAGAGGTTCTCGCCGGGATTGGAAGTGTTTTTGCGTGCGGTCTGATAAATCGCATATTCACCCGGCTCTCCCTTGATAAGTAAGGGCGTTTTGCCGGGGACAATCTCATTCTCTTTAAATCCTCCTGTTAGAAGTAATTTACTTCCTGCATTGTCTTCCGAAGTGGATACCAGCAAGCCAGTACATCCCTTCGGCATGCGATACGGATATTCAGTGGCGTACGTCGTGTAACCATACTGGCTTATGGAGATTGTCCCTACACGCTTGCGATAAAGCGATATGGTGGACGACTGGTGATTATAACAAGCATACACGTTTCCTATGTATGTGTCCATCACGACTCGCTTCTCATTCTTCCCGTTACTCTTGAACTTAATAATCGTGATTTTTCCTTCTTTTGATTCTGAAAAAGAAATGGTGGCCTCCGCCTTTGTGGGCACTGGGTTATCTACGCTATTGGTTGGGGCGAGAAGTTCAATGCCGTTCTTGTCCAGATGATGGGCACAGAGGAATTTCTTATGCACGCTGTCATAAAAGCCCCACTTGTTTTTACTGCTCTTGTTTTTATACAGCGAGAATTCATACACATTGGTTTTGTCCTTGGCTGACGTGGCGAGAACTATCCCACGGATTGTGTTTCCATCTATCTTACCTTTGATATCAGCACCCTTACGATTATCGCTGTCTTGCCATCCCATGGCAGTATCATGCGCCTTATCTACGATAATGTATTTCCCGCCATCTACCAGTTGGCTTTCATCTGTCACCAACTCATACACTACCTCCTGAGCACGTGACGCGACAGCAACGGCAAAGAGACAGATGCCCGTCAGCAATACTCGCAGATTAGGTACTGACAGGTGACAAGTTCTTGTTTTTCTGCACATATTTTTTAATGATATAAAATGAAGACCCGATGCATAGGCGCATTCTTGCCCATCAAGTTACTTTCCTCTCACAGCGTGCAGGGCAGTAACTTTTCATTGACAGACAGTTTCCTGCACACGACTTCCTGCACACGACAAAGACAAGGCTATTTATATGCCACTTATATGCCACCACCCGTGCTTCCTCTTCTTGCATATTCTTGCATCCCAGAGAAACCGCAGGACGCGAATCCGGAGTTCCCTCATGCGCACAGGTCATCCAAAGGTTGTCACAGAAGCACCGCAGATTGCCATGCTCTTCCCCTACAAGGAAAAGGCTGGGAACACGACCCACGACCGGAAGAATGTGCCCGGCATCAGGAGTCCGCCTACAATTGAGATACATGCCTCAAGACAAACTGGAAGGAATCAGAAGGCATTCTCCACAGTCTCTCCCCATTCTTCCTCTACTTTGATGTCGAACCCCCAAGGCTTGTCGGTAGAGAAAAAACTTCCCTTATAGACAGTAAGCTTGTTCACGCTCATAGGCACGTCCGTAAACCTCCTGCTTGCAATCACGCCACCTTCAGAGTCCAGCGCACTCACCTCAAAGTCCACGCTCTCTGGGTCAGAGGTGAGGAAAAGGTATATGGTAATTTTCTTGTCAGTCTGCCCATGGGCTGACTCGGGAATGCTCACCGTACTTTCCTTGCCCGTCACGGAGACGGCCAAACCAGTCTTAGAGTCGAGGACATTTCCTCCTCCCGTGGCCTTGCAGCGAAACGAGACGGCATCTGCAGGAATGGCATCCTCCATATGCAACTGGAAGCCCGACACGGCACGGCGCAACGTGATGTCGGCTTTGGACGTGGTCTCCGCATTGACAGTCAACTCTTGAGCGCAAAGAAAAGTCTGTGGAATGTAATTGTCGCCAAAATATATGCGGCTGGGGCTATCCATCGTGCACACCTTGTTACCGCTGTACCCCAGGAACACCAGCCTGTAGTTCCCGTAGGGAAGCGTCACCGTGAAAGAGCCATAGCCCTCATCACCACGTTTCTGCACCTGCATGCTGCCCACCATCTTATCCGTGGACGCATCAAAGACACCCAACGCGAGATGCTGGAGAGCACTGGACGAGGCGACGGGAGTGGACCGGGTGCCCTCCTCAAGTTCGTACTGGACATAGTTCGTCACTTGAAAAGTGACCGTCTTGCTGCCTTCTGGAATGCTTGCTGCGTTCTTCGTGCAGGCAGGAAACAGGAATATGGCCGCACACAGGATGAGGGAAAGAAGAAAATCTCCTTTCAACCGGCACTGAGTGTCTGGATTATTCACTTTAGTCCACTTTGTGTTCTGTTTCTCTGTTCTCATAGGATGAAATGTTGGTGTTATTGGTCTTGTTGTTTTCGTTTTATGTTGGCTTTCGCTTGTGAGGTGTATTCTGTGGGACTTCGTTTGGAAAACTGCTCTGAAACGGCACTTACACAAACACGGTGGTTATAGCGTAGGAATAAAACTCACCCAGAAACTATAGTATGCCATCGCATCATGGACTCATATCCCGAAAGGTAAGTGGCGGGAACTGGAGGAACTGGGAAAAACTCATGGCCGCACTGTGTTGTCATCTTTGACCATTCCTGCACCCATTCCGTGGCAAATCGCATCCATTCCGTAGCAAATCCATGTAGAACTCCCGTGATTTGGTTTCTGGCTTGGGCAGTCCGCTCACTGCCAGTCTTTGTCCCATAGCGAGGGACTTTCTGTGTCTGCGTACCCGCCTGTCGTGCTTTCTCCCTTTACCAATTCCACGTCATCACCCATGTAATTGTGGGATGACAATTCCATAAAAGGATCGCCACACACTGACACAATGTCGGTCTTTGGGCTTACATATTCTCTCATTTTACTCTTCTATTTCTTGTTTATGTGTACTGAAAGAACGTCTTTATGTGTACTGGAAGAACGTCCCTTTTTGATTTCTTTACCTGTCTACCATACCTGAGGAGAAATATCTTGGAAATTCACCAATTTGTTGATATGCGACTGAACATCCTGACAAATCGTACACTTTCTCCTCATCTTGTGCACGACCACATTCCTGTCTGTTCACCCCATCCACACCATCCGACACTAAGAGATACTGCAAGAAAGCATATATGCCATAACATACACTTCAAGTTCCAGCTGAACTCAGTAGCGATGATTCCAGACCATACTTCAAGTCACAACACCTGCGATTTGTGAGAACCTGCAAGCACACAGGCATATTCCGTATGGCAAGCCTTTCTCTTCATCTCCCAGCATTAACAACACATACGGGGGAACGGCTCCACCACCCACGGAATGGGCGGCACGATACCTTCATCTCCCTACTTTAGCAGTACATACCAGGGGGAAACCTGGACATTTTGCTTCTATCCGCTACAAATTTAGTACTTTTTCACAAACCTGACACCACATGGGCATAAAAATTCACTTCCGGAGTGCAAAAAAGTCGCGGGAAGGTACTGACGGAACCGTTTGACCCCTCCGTGCTGCCAACCTGTCGGCCTGCCCGACCAAAAACCTGCCGGGCCACGAAAGGAAGTGAAAGGGAGGAGGAAAAGGGAAAAAGAGGAAGGGGGCGAGAACCAGTCACAGCCCGGAGGCCGTCATGTGACGCAAGGGGAAAGGGGGAAAAGAGGACGGGGGGACGAGGTAAAGAAGGTGAGGGGGAGCAGAGACAAGGAAGCCCAGGACATGAAAATCCACAGCGGGGTGAGGGGGCGGAGGAAGGGGGAAGGAAGGGAGAGCCACACGGCAGAGACCGGACGGAGACCAGTGTGGAAAACTACGCCACCGTCGCCTCCGTCATACAGACGGCGGCCAAGAACGGACAAGCCCCCCCTTCGAGATCCTCAGGGTCATTGCGGCCCTTGCGCAGGCATAGCATCATTGTCTCGACCATTATTGGCAGGTGGTCAGGGTAATCGGCCTATGGACGGGCACCTGAGTAGTTACAAATGTTCTTTGGATCAAACAGGTGTTAAAAGGACAATGAAACAGACAAAAAAACGGGTCACTTGCGAAAGCGTGTG
>DCCS01000037.1:7042-17011 GCA_002316015.1 Prevotellaceae bacterium UBA1075 | reverse complement strand
TTCCTGAACTTCTGCCCGATGGACTTCGAGAGGAAATTCCGCACGGACGTGATGCTGGCCGACCGGGAAAGCAAGGCCCGCTTCTCGGACAAGGTGAGGATGACCTTCATGCAGCTGCCCCTCTTCCGGAAGGAGGCGGACGAGTGCGTGAACGAGTTTGAACGGTGGATTTATGTACTGAAGAATATGGACACATTGACAAGATTGCCCTGGGCCGCCAAGAGCGCGGTGTTCCAGCGGCTGGAGCAGATAGCGGATGTGGCGTCGCTCTCGAAGCATGACCGCATGAAGTATGACGAGGGACTCAGGAAGTACCGCGACACCCTGTCGGTACTGGAAGGCGCGCGGAGAGACGGCCTGGATGAGGGAAGAGCCGAGGGAAGAGCCGAGGGAAGAGCGGAAGGACGTGCGGAAGGAAGAGCGGAAGGTGTCGAGCGAGAGAAGGCTGAAACCGTCAGGCGACTGACCTCCATCGGTGCCAGCATTGAGATCATAGCAGCCGCCACCGGACTGGGGGAAGATGCCGTCAGGAAACTGGCAAGAGAATGACAGGAAGGCAATCCGTCACGATGGCTACCATACCATAGAACATCCTGTGAGCACTGCGCCCCAACGGCAAGTTCCATACCCACGGGCTGTGCCTGCAAGGCATGAACGGCCCCTGCGGAAACACATGAACAAGGCATGAACAAGACGGAGACACACCAGGTGCGCTCACGTGTTCCGTGTGTCCAAGGCCACAAGGCTATACGTGTGTGACATCGAAGAGAAAAGGAATCGACACTCCCAGGGAGAGGCATGACAATCCCCTGGCTTCGCATGCCAACCTATCCAAGACTTGGAGCAGGAACGCCCCACCGCCTCTTTGATGGCACACCATCACGGACAGACAAAGCAACTTTGCACATATCCATATTTTAGATTTCAAGAATTAAGCGATGACAAAGACTCTTGTTGCCACTGCCCTGTTCCTCGCCAGCCTACCCGCACTGGCCCAGGAAAAGGTTATGAACATTATGAAAACAGACGGGACAAGCACCCGGACGCGGGTGGCAGACCTGAAGCAAATCAGTTTCCTCACCGTGAATGCGGGAACCCAGGGACTGATGGTGAAGACAAAAGCGGGCGAGACCGCAACCGTGCTCTTTGGGACAAACCCCGTGGTGACCGTCTCCGGCGGCACACTGGCCATTACGCCAAGTTCGGCCGGGGCACTGAAGTTTGAGATTACAGACATTGCGGAGATTCTGTTTGACGACACGCCCAACTCAATAGCCCCCGGCAAGCAGAAAAGCCTGACCTGCATAGTACAGGGCGACGGAGTCCTGCTCAGGGGCATTCCCCATGGAGCCAAGCCCCTCGTGTGTTCCACCGACGGACGTATCCTGGCCACTCCCGCAGTTCACAATGGCGAGGCGAGACTGAGCCGCGAGACACTGGGAACCGGTGTCTTCATTGTGAAGGCAGGCACGTTCTGCGCCAAGGTACACCTATAACTCCCCATGTTTCCCAAATATCAGACTACAGCAACAACGATGAGAAAGACACTCACGCTGGCGACCGCCCTCGCCAGCACCATACGGCTCGCGGCACAACAGCCGGCCACGATGATCACAGAAACGACAAACGGGGCGAACATACGCACAGAAGTGAGCGAGGTGAAGAGGATAACCTTTGCCGACACCACGTACAACCTCAACAAGAACGGATACCGCATCCTGGAAGCCAATGACCTGTGCTGGCCCGATGACCGCCTGCTGCCACTCTTCCTGCCCCCCACCACGTCACTCAAGTCGCTGGACATGAGCGCGGCATCGCTCAGTGGCGAGGAGCGCGTCATGTTCTGCACACTTCAGGGCCTCATCAACCGCACCAGCCCGCGCATCCTGCTCTACAACCACAACGAGGAGCCGCGAACCACCTGGCCATCGGCGCACAGTCTCAGAACCGCAGTCATCCCCACGTCAAAGCCTTACACCCTGGTCAAACTGTACAAGGACGAGGTCAAGGGACTGGTGCTGTACAGCAACACGCAAAGCGAGCACTACTCCAACCTCGCGGCCACCATAGCCGGACTGGACCGCCTGCTGCCCGTGACCAAGGAAATCAGGGCGAAACTCGTGGCCAACGGCATGGACTTCCCGGTCGTGGAAGACCTCACCGCGCTCAAGATGTCGAGCGCGCTGGACATATACACCTACCTTTATGACAACTACTGGCACCGATGCAGCCACCGCCTGCTCGTCAGCATACGCCCCACCATCCCCTATGTGCACGACATCAGTGCCGCATGCGGGGCGGCATGCGTGTGGCTCGACCCGCGCAAATCAGACGAGCGCCAACTGCTCGACAAGATGCTCCAGGACCTGACACCTGGCCGCGACATCGTGCTGGGATGGTATCCCGAGGAACGTTCGGGCGTGGGCGAGGCCACCAAGTACGGCCTGTCCACCGTGCCGGCCGACTTCTTCGAGAACACCACGGTATATGCCGCCGTGAACAAGCCCGTCAGGATAAACCCCGTACCCAAGCGGCCAAGGCTGGAGAACAAGGTGTATGCCACCGTATATATCAGCGACGGGGACAACATACAGTACTGCCAGCACGCGATGGCCAAGATTTTCGAACAGAGCGGACGGGGCAAGATGGCCATGAACTGGACCATAAGCCCTGCCCTGGCCGACATCTCACCCATGATGCTCAACCACTACTACCGCAAGGCCACGGCCCTGGACTGTTTCGTGAGCGGCCCGTCGGGACTGGGGTATGCCATGCCCTACGACGCGCACAACTCGCGCTACTACGCCTCGGCCACGTCCAGCAAACTGGTCAAGCCCTATGCACAGCTCACCCAGAGATACCTGGAAAAGGCCGGCCTGCGTGTCATCACCGTGTGGGACAACCTCAGCCCCGTGCAGAGCAAGGTCTATGCCGACAATTGCCCCTATCTGTACGGACTTACCGTCAACGACTGGGAACGCCAGTCGGGACGGCTGACCGGCAGGGTGCAGTCAAAGTGGCTGCCCATCACGCCCCTGTATCCCTGCTATGCCAACAGCGCGGATGTCGTCACCGACTTCTTCAACCGCGACATCAAGAAGTTCAAGGGCACAAGCCCTATGTTTGTCACAGGCCAGGTCACCGTGTGGGACGTGGGGCCTGACAAGCTCATAGCCCTGAAGGACAAGTTGGACGCGCTCTCGCCAGGCAACGTCAACATCGTCAGAGCCGACCACTGGTTCAGCTACTACAACGAGGCGCGTCACCTGCCCTTCGACATCACCCTGCTGCAGGACATGGAGATAACCTCCTCCCCCACAAAGACCAGCGCCAAGTACGCGGCCGATGGCTCGCCCTCAGAGGAATACATGTGGGTATCACAGGCGGCAGAAGGCACAGGATGGGTACAGATGGACTTCAAGGACACCTTCCAGGTCAGCCGTTATGTGATACGTCATGCCGAGGCCGCCGGGCTGGCCCCCCAGCTCAACAGCCGCGACTTCACCATCGAGGCCAGCCTCGATGGTGACACCTGGACCACCATTGGCACCCACACTGCCAACACCGCGCCCGTGACCGACACCAGCATCACGCCCATCGAGGCTCGCTACATTCGGGTAAGTGTCACCAATGGCGGCATCGACGGGCATGTGCGTATTGGCGACATCGAGGTGTATGGCGCGCACTGACGGCAGGATGTGACCTGGCCGGCAGGGCTTTCCCTGGCACAGACAGCAGGCAGGGCTGGACTCCCCACTATCGGGAATCCAGCCCTGTCTCTGTCCTGGGGGAGCGGTCTGCACGTTATGAAGCCACACGCCCTACCGGCTTCCCTTTCTCCTGTTGCATTCCATGCACAGCATCTGGCAGTTCTGCTCCATCGTCCTGCCGCCCTTTGACCATGGCACTATATGGTCGCCCTCCATAAGCGCGAAGTCAAACTCCTTGCCACACAAGGCACACTTGTGGTGCTGCCTCTCCCATACAGCCAGTTTTACCTTGTCGGAGAAAGCACGAAGGTCAAGGTAATGCTCATCGCCTGTGAGGACGTATGGGATGATGCCCTGGGGCTTCTGGATCTCATCATCGCCCAGCAAATCGACGATTTGCTTCTCCATGGCCTTGATGTCAAGTGCCTCGTCATGGTACTTGTCATAGAACCTCGCCCAGTCCAGACCCTTCATGATTTTCCTGAACCTCTTCATGTCAAAGGTGTCCATGGCCCAGCGCAGGACAGTCTGGAAATACGTCCAGACAGGCAGCGCGTTGAGGTCATGCTGGTGCACAGACATATAGCCAACGGCCGACTGGGGCTTGCCACCACGCGTCTCATGCTCAGCCATCCACTCCAGGGCTTTCTTGAA
Source organism: Prevotellaceae bacterium UBA1075 (assembly GCA_002316015.1). Classification (GTDB taxonomy): domain Bacteria; phylum Bacteroidota; class Bacteroidia; order Bacteroidales; family Bacteroidaceae; genus Physcousia. Next base: position 12,647 of record DCCS01000037.1, on the reverse strand, counting down.
GAAATCCTGGCGAATAGGCGAGCCATTCACCAAGTCCTTGCCCAAGCGCCAGGCTGCACAGTTGGTCTTGGAGAAATGCTTCTTGGCATCGCTCACAAAGGGCCCCGCATAGACGGCATTCCTTATCTCCTGCTCGTTCAGCGGTTTGCCCGCGATATTGATGGTTCTGAACCACTCCAACTTCTCGGACTCCTCGCCCTCGCACACATAGATGGTGAGCCTGTAGTCGAGTATCCTGCGCCGGATGTCCGCAGGCTGGTTGGGGAAGTAGCGGAAGTCATAGGCGAAGTCGCCCGCCACGTACTTGCAGAGCGAGAGAGTGCGCTGCTGTCCGTCCATCACCTCGTAGGGGCACTCGGCGTCATCGCTCCTGCGCACCCAGTACATCACATTGAGCGGGTAGCCGTGAAGCACGGTGGTGATGACAGCCTGCTGCTCGACCGCGTTGTAGATGAACTCACGCTGATATGGTGGACGAATGTCAAGTAGCCCATCATAGCCTCTTACGCCTTGCTCCTCATTATTGATGTAGCCCCTGGTGATTTCGCCCACGGTCACTTCTATCTGCTTGATGGTCATCATAACGTCTCGGGATGTTTGTTGCGGATTAATATTCTACTATAAGGACATTTATGCTTACCGCCTTTCGTAAAGGCCAAGTCTGTACGCCCCCTATAGTTTTTGGCTATGCCAATCTGTTTTGCCAAATCGCCATTACCTAAACCAATGATTTCAAATTGCTCAGGATTGAAAGCATAAAGCATGCTGTCAGGCACACCCATAACTCCTGCATAGTCATAAGGAATATCTCCTGTCTTACCTACATCTATCGCATCAAAATTATCATATTTAGGGTATTCATCTGGACTATAACGACACACCAATTCCAACATCTCATGCCTCTTAGGAATTTCCAGGTTTGTGAACCATGTAACTCCAGAAACTCTTATCATATTTTCCTTATGGTCTCCTGCTGTCGCTACATCTTTATAAGGTGAATAAAAATGGCCAGCCGCCCCCTTAAATCCATAACCAAGCCATATAAGATTATCCTTTACAAGAGGAAAAACTTCCTTATAATGTATAGCATTCTGATGCCCAATTATCAAGAACTTCTTCCCATACTCCATCAGTTGCCCGATGTATTCGCGGAAGAGGGAGAAAGGGGGATTGGTGACGACAATGTCTGCCTCCTTGAGCAATTCGATGCACTCCTGCGAGCGGAAGTCACCGGTCTGCAAGGTTGCCAGCACGTTCTTGTCGTTCCTCAGGAGGTACTGCACGTCCGAGAGGTCCACGGCACCATCCCCATTCTCGTCCCTCACCTCAGTTATCTCCACCCGGTAGGCTATCTTGGCAGGCTCCTCATCGTAGCCATCGAAGTGCAGCAGCAGTTCGTTGCCCTGCACGGGCGAACCGTTGTAACAGGTACATATCAGTTTCTTGAGCCCCAGTTGGTTGAAGCGCAGGGCGAAGTACTTGAAGAAGTTACTCTCATAGGGGTCATCGCAGTTGCAGAGCACCACCTTGCCACGGAAATGCGACTGGTAATGCTGTAGTTCCCGCTCGATGTCGGCGAGTTGCGTGTAGAACTCGTCCTTCTTTGCCGCCTTGGCGGCATTAAGGTTCTTGTTTGCCATGACTGGATTGATATTGTGCAAAGTTAACGATTGCGTACTGATGCGCCAAGGGAAAGTGAGAACTTTTTCCTGCCGCCCAAGGAGAACGACATCTGCCTGGGGGTAAGCAGCGAGACCTCCGTGTGACAACAATCCCCCTTGCATGGCCACATGAGCGGCCTTGCAAGGGGGATGCTTCCTTCTGCCTATGGTTGGCGAGAGCCCTTAGGGCTGCGTAGTCTGCAAGGGGCGGTAGTTGATGCCCGCAGCCTCCAGGCGATGCAGGTGAGCCCTCATGCGCTGCTCAAAATTGTCCCAGTCCTGGGCCTCCCTGGGTGTCCAGGCCTTCTCCACCATGGCCAGGGCACGAGGGAACACCATGAACTGCATGCGTCCTACCGTGGGGATGAACTCCCCCCAGACGTTGGCCTGCAGGCCCTTCACCAGCATGAGCTGGTCGGTCGTGAGGTCGGCCGGAATCACATCGGAGGTATAGATGCGCTTCACCGTATTGTCATCCTGTCCATAGTCGAAGTAGCAGTAGGTGGTGGGGCATATCACTACCTCATTGCCCATCGAGGTAGATTTCTGTGCCACATCGGGATGGTCGCCACGCCACCAATACACGGTGGCTGTGCGGGAAACGCCTCCCTCCAGAATCTCGTCCCAGCCCATCAGCTTGCGCCCGTGCCGGTTGAAGAACCGCTCCATGTCCTTGGTAAACCACGCCTGCAGTTCCTCCACACCGTTCAGCTTGAGGTCGGCAATGCGCTTCTGGCAGTCGGGGCACTTGGCCCAGCGTGTGCGGTCCACCTCGTCACCGCCGATATGGGCATACTCATAGGGGAACAGCCGGAACACCTCGTCCCACACGTTCCTGCAGAAGTCCAGCGTCATGTCCTTGCCCAGGCAGAGCGGCTCGTTGCCGTCCTGCCCGCACGAGACCAGGGGATAAGCCTGTGTGGCACACCAGAAGTGTCCCGGCATGTCTATCTCGGGGATTACATCGATGCCACGGATGGCGGCATACCTGACCACCTCGCGCACCTCGTCCTGGGTGTAGAAGCCGCCGTAGAGCTTGCGTCCGTTCTCCTCGCGGCAGTATTTCTCGGGGATGAGGAGTGTGGGGTTGTTCTCGTTCTTGGCACGGTTCATGCAGCCGAGGTCAATGTCGGGGCGCAGTTCGCGCCAGGCTCCGCGCTGGGTGAGCAAGGGGTACTTCTTGATTTCCAGCCTCCATGCCACGCCGTCGGTCAGGTGCCAGTGGAACTTGTTGTACTTGTACAGCGCCATGTGGTCGAGGAACTGCTCTGTCTCCTCCACGGAATAGAAATGGCGCGAGGGGTCGAGCATCAGTCCACGCCAGTGGTAGGCGGGCTTGTCCTGCACCTGCACCACAGGCACCGTCCATCTCACGTTCTTTACCGGAGTCTTGCTCTCTATCTCGTCGGGCAGCAACTGGCGCAGGGTGCTGATGCCATTGATGATGCCGCGATAGGTGGCGGCCTTGATGGTCACCTGGCTCTTGGTCACCTGGAGCGTGTAGCTCTCGTCCACCTTGTCCTCGGTGGGCCGGAGCACCAGGCTGATGTTTCCCTTGCCCTTGCGCACGTTGATGCCCTGGAAGCCCGTGGCACGCGAGAGTATCTCCCTGAGGTACGCGCCGGCGTCGTCCAGGGCCGTGTCATTGACACCGATGTCCATCCCGTCCCTGAGCAGGAACGTCCCCTTGCCTTCCTTCACCTGCGTAGGCCGGGGGATAATGTTCACACCGGCTTGCGCACACATGGCAGCCAGCAGCAGGACGGCACACAGCCATCCCCTCAGAATAGTTTTAGCCATATTTCCTCGTTTACGGTTTTCCGGTTCTGTGGGGCCTGTGCGCGGCGGGAGCACCGGGAGGGCGGGGCACGCCGGCCTTGTCTCCCGTGCGTCCGCGCGTGCAATCCGCCCGACTCGCCCGTTGTCCTGTGTATTTTCTCTTGTGGAGCCAGCCTCCCCGCATGACACTTCGGGGGCAGGCCGCGCTTTCCTGCCGTCTGCCCCCCGAAGGGCCACACGCGTGCCCCCTTACTCCTCGGCCTTCTTGCGCGAGGCTGTCTTGCGCTTCTTGGGTTTCGCCTCCTCCTTCTCGGCGGGCTGTATGCCGGCCAGTTCGCGGTCGATGATGATGCGCCCGCAGTACTCGCACACGATAATCTTCTTGCGCATGCGTATGTCCAGTTGGCGCTGTGGCGGTATCTTGTTGTAGCATCCGCCGCAGGCGTCACGGTCCACGGTCACGATGCCCAGGCCGTTGCGGCTGTTGTGGCGGATGCGCTTGAAGGCGCTCAGCAGGCGTGGCTCGATGGTGCACTCGAGGTTCTTGGCTGTCTCGCGCAGGCGTTCCTCCTCGGCCCTGGTGTCGGCGACAATCTCGTCGAGCTCGCTCTTCTTGATGTCCAGGTCCACGCGGCGGTCATTCACCGCTGCGTTGCTGTCGCTCATCTCCTGGGTCTTGCTCTCCAGGAGTGCCTTGGCCTCGGCGATGCGCTTCTCGTTGAGCTGGTTGTCCAGTTCGGCGTACTCTATCTGCTTGGTCAGGTTGTCGTACTCGCGGTTGTTCCTCACGCTGTCCATCTGGGCCTTGTAGCGCGCGATGTTGGCGTTGTTCACCTCGATGTTCTCGCCCATGGCGCTTATGTCGCGCCTGATGGTCTCCATCTCCTTGCCGATCTTCTCGATCCTGGTGGTGAGTCCCTCTATCTCGTCCTCCAGGTCCTGCACCTCCCTGGGGAGCTCGCCGCGCAGCGTCTTCACCTTGTCAATCTGTGTCAGAGTTGTCTGCAGGGCATAGAGGTTCTTGAGTTTCTCCTCCACATTGATCTCCGCAGGATTCTTTGTCTTTTCCTTTGCCATAGTTGTTTTGTTGAGTAATTGTCCTTGATTATACTGGCGCGCCCTTTTGGGCGCAGGTGCCGACCGCAGCGGGAGGCTCACAGGTAACTGATGGGGTTGGTGCTGGCCGAGGCCATGAATACGGCCACGTCCGGCCACCTGTCACCAATGATGTCCCTGAATATCTCGGTCGTGAACCGCTCGCTCTGGTAATGTCCCAGCACTCCTATCTGTATCTCCTGCTCATGGCCGAAGTACTGGTGATAGTGCATCTCGCCCGTGAGGAACGCGTCGGCCTGCATCCTCACAGCCTCGGGCAGCAGGAAGTCGCCGGCTCCCCCGCACAAGGCCACACTCTGTATGGGCCTACGCAGCAGTTCGTTGTGCATCAGGCACTCCACGCCGAACACCTGCTTCACCCGCTGCAGGAACTGCAGGGAGTCCTCGGGCTCGGAGAGGAACCCTATCACGCCCGCGCCCGCGGTCACCTGCCGCTGCTGCCCCTTCAGCCCTGGCAGAGTCACCCTCCGCTCCTGCACCAGCGACACGTCCTGCAAGCCCAGGTGCTCGGCCATGCGGAAATTGACCCCGTCCTCGGCATTGTCCAGGTTGGTGTGCGCGGCATAGACGGCGATGTCATTCTGGACGGCCAGGCGCACGCAGCGCTGCACATAATCCGTGTCGCCCACGCACTTCAGCCCGCGGAACAGCAGCGGGTGGTGGGAGACAACCAGGTTGCACCCCAAGTCAATGGCCTCCCTGACCACAGGCTCCGTGACATCCAGACACAATAAGGCCCCTGACACTTCCGCCTCTGTCAGTCCTACCTGCAGGCCAGCGTTGTCATAGCTTTCCTGCAAGGGCAGAGGCGCGAAACTCTCAAGGGCTTCCATAACTTCCCTGATGGTTGCGCTCATACCTTAAACGGATTAAGGGATACTACACATAATTTAGCATGTGCAAAGTTAGTGCTTTTTGCGCTAACCGCCAAATGGTTTTCCTTTTACATTTCCCCGCCGCATCCCGACAGCCCTATCGAGTGCCCCCACGCCCCGCTCCCCACTGGAAGTCCGGATGCAGTGCGCCGCGATGGCCAACGCATGCGGCTG
>DCCS01000037.1:0-6984 GCA_002316015.1 Prevotellaceae bacterium UBA1075 | reverse complement strand
CATCTGCCAACGCGGCGCACTGCGATGGCCAACGCATGCGGCCGCCCCGCCACGTCCCGCACAAATAATCGGCGGGGCGGGCCGGCTTTCCCGGCGAAAAGAGTTACCTTTGTGCATCCATAAGGTGCGGGCCGCGCCTGTCCCAGGAGCAAGCCCGCGCACACACGCGCAATGACACAAGCCGCACACCACACCCGCCTGCCCGCAGAATGGCACCCCCAATGGGGCGTGCAACTGACGTGGCCCCACGAGGGCACCGACTGGAAGCCCGTCCTGGAAGAAGTCACCCGGTGCTACCTGGACATGAGCCAGGCCATCGCCAGCAGGGAGCACCTGCTGGTGGTCACGCCCCACGCCCCACGCGTGAGGGCACTGCTCGCGGGCAGGCTCACCGGGGAGGAGATGGGCAGGGTGACGCTCTGCGAGATGCCCACCAACGACACCTGGGCGCGCGACCACGGCTTCATCACCCTGCTGCAGCCCGACGGGAGGGCCAGGCTGCTCGACTTCCAGTTCAACGGCTGGGGCGGGAAGTTTCCCGCCCGGCTGGACAACCGCATCTGCCGCACACTCGCGGAGCGCGGCATCCTTGCGGCCACCCGCGAGAGCCACCTGGACTTCGTGCTCGAGGGGGGCAGCATCGAGAGCGACGGCATGGGCACCCTGCTCACCACGCGCCAGTGCCTCATGGCCCCCCACCGCAACCAGCCCCTCACGCAGGAACAGATAGAGGACAGGCTCAAGGCCAGCCTGCACGCCGACCGGGTGCTCTGGCTCACGCACGGCACGCTCGAGGGGGACGACACGGACGGACACATCGACACGCTCGCGCGCCTCTGTCCCCACGACACCATCGCCTATGTGCAATGCACCGACCCGCATGACGGGCACTTCCGGGAACTCCGGCTCATGGAGGAGGAACTCAAGGCGTTCCGCACCCGCCAGGGCAAGCCCTACCGCCTGCTGCCCCTGCCCATGGCCGAGCCCGCCCTGGACAGCGGGGGCAACCGCCTGCCGGCCACCTACGCCAACTTCCTCTTCATCAACGGCGCCATCCTGATGCCCACCTACGGCACACCCGCCACCGACAGCGAGGCCATCAGCCGCATGAGGCTGGCTTTCCCCGGACACGAGATCATCGGCATCGACTGCCGCCCGCTTATCATCCAGCACGGCAGCCTGCACTGCTGCACCATGCAATTCCCCACATTCAAGTCATGAAAACAGGTATCATACAACTGCATTGCACCCAGGACGTGCAATCCAACCGCCAGCGCCTGGCCCGGGCCATAGCCCAGGCTGCACGCCAGGGAGCCAGGCTCGTCGTGCTCCAGGAGCTGCACGACAGCCTCTACTTCTGCCAGGTGGAGAGCACCGGCAACTTTGACCTGGCCGTCAGCATCCCGGGGCCCGCGACCGACCACTACGCCTCGCTGGCCAGGGAGCACGGCGTCGTCCTGGTGACAAGCCTGTTCGAAAGGCGCGCGGCGGGCCTGTACCACAACACGGCCGTGGTCTTCGAGAAGGACGGGAGCATCGCCGGGCGATACCGCAAGATGCACATCCCCGATGACCCGGCCTACTACGAGAAGTTCTACTTCACACCCGGCGACCTGGGCTTCCATCCCATACCGACCAGCGTGGGATGCCTGGGCGTGCAGGTGTGCTGGGACCAGTGGTACCCCGAGGGTGCCAGGCTGATGGCCCTGCAGGGGGCCGACCTGCTCATCTACCCCACCGCCATCGGCTTTGAGAGCGCCGACACACCCGAGGAACAGGCTCGCCAGCGCGAGGCGTGGATTACCGTGCAGCGCGGGCACGCCGTGGCCAACGGACTGCCGGTGGTGAGCGTGAACCGCGTGGGCCACGAGCCGGACCCCAGCGGACAGACTGGCGGCATACAGTTCTGGGGCAGCAGCTTCGTGGCCGGGCCACAGGGCGAACTGCTCTACCAGGCCAGCCAGGCCGGCGAGGAAGTGGCCGTGGTGGACATCGACATGAAGCGGAGCGAGAACGTGCGCCGGTGGTGGCCGTTCCTGCGCGACAGGCGCATCGAGGAGTTCGCGCCCCTCGCCCGCCGCTTCATCGACTGAGCGCGGGGAGGGCATGGATGCCCGCCCCTCCCCTGCCCGCCACCATCCACTCAATTTACACACACGCGCGCGAGGAGTCCGGCAGCCCTCCAGGACACACGCGCCCGGGGAAGCAATCGCAAAAGGAAAGCAAAACGCACACACAAGCATACAAAAAGAAAGCGAAAACACACGATTCGCCAAATTTTTTCCTTCATAAATGCCGCGTATATTGACAAAACGCCTTACCTTTGCAGTCGAGACAAGGCAACAAGACAGACTGAAGACATGGACAGGCACATTCACTTCACCAAGATGCACGGGGCGGGCAACGACTATATCTACGTCTATACGCCCCTGAACAACATCCCCGACCCTGCGGAGGCAAGCATCGTGTGGAGCAAGCCGCACTTCGGCATCGGCTCGGACGGCCTCATCCTGATAGGCGACAGCCCGGTCCCCGAGGCGGACTTCAGCATGCGCATCTTCAACAATGACGGGTCCGAGGCCCTGATGTGCGGAAACGGCGTGCGGTGTGCGGCCAAGTTCGTCTACGACCACATGCTCACCGACAAGACCACCATTGCCATCGACACCCTGTCGGGCATCAAGGTCATCCGCCTGCACCTCGACGGGAACGGCACCGCCAGGAGCGCCACCGTGGACATGGGGGAACCTCTCCTGCACGACAAGGCCCTGCTCTCCACCCCCGACGGAGGCATGACCGACGGTGTGGTGGACGGGCACAGGGGCACCTTCGTCTCAATGGGCAACCCGCACTTTGTGTGCTTCGTGCCCGACGCGACCGCCGTGGACGTGCCCGCCGAGGGGGCGCGGCTGGAGCACAGCCCCGCCTTTCCCCAGCGCTGCAACATCGAGTTTGTGTCGGTAAAGCCCGACGGCACCCTGCGCATGAGGGTGTGGGAACGCGGAAGCGGCGTCACGATGGCCTGCGGGACAGGTGCCTGCGCCACGGCCGTGGCCGCCTGCCTGACAGGGCGGAGCGGCCGAAGGAGCCTGGTGGAGATGGACGGCGGGACGCTGGAGATACGCTGGGACGGGGAGAGCGGCCACATCCTGATGACGGGGCCGGCCGTCACCGTCTTCGAGGGAGAGGTCCCGCTGCCGGAGGACAACCGATAAACAAACACGATATGGCACTGGTCAACGAGAATTTCCTCAAGCTCCCCGTGAGCTACCTTTTCACCGACATCGCCCGGAAGGTCAACGCCTTCAAGGTCACACACCCCGATGCCGACATCATACGGCTGGGAATCGGCGATGTCACACAGCCACTGGCCCCCGCCGTGATAGCGGCCCTGCACAAGGCCACCGACGAGATGGCCTGCAAGAGCACATTCCGAGGCTATGGCCCCGAACACGGATACGAGTTCCTGAGGGAGGCCATCATCAAGAACGACTTCCTGCCCCGGGGCATCCACCTGGATCCCGTGGAGGTGTTCGTCAACGACGGCGCCAAGAGCGACACAGGCAACATCGGCGACATACTGGGACTGGACAACACCCTGTGCATGACCGACCCCATCTACCCCGTGTATGTGGACAGCAACGCGATGTGCGGGCGCGCGGGAGAGCTTACCGACAAGGGCTGGAGCAACATCATCTACTGTCCCTGCAACGCCGGGAACAATTTCACCCCGGCCCTGCCCGACCAGCGGGTGGACATCATCTACCTGTGCTACCCCAACAACCCCACAGGCACGGTCATCACGCGCCAGGAACTGAAGCGGTGGGTCGATTATGCCCTCAAGAACGACAGCATCATCATGTACGACGCGGCCTACGAGGCATACATCCAGGAGCCCGGCATCCCCCACTCCATCTACGAGATACCCAAGGCCAAGCAATGCGCCATCGAGTTCCACAGCTACAGCAAGACGGCCGGGTTCACCGGCGTGCGATGCGGCTACACCATAGTCCCCCGGGAACTCACGGCCGCAGTGGCCGCCACAGGCGAGCGCGTCGCGCTCAACGGGCTGTGGAACAGGCGCCAGTGCACCAAGTTCAACGGGACAAGCTACATCCAGCAGCGCGCCGCCGAGGCCACCTACTCGCCCGAAGGCAAGGAACAGGTGCGCGCCACGATACAATACTATATGCAGAACGCACGCATCATGCTGGAGGCACTCTCGTCCGTGGGCATGCAGGTCTATGGGGGCGTGAACGCGCCCTACATCTGGCTGCGCACGCCCGAGGGCACCACCAGCTGGCAGTTCTTCGACGAACTGCTGCACGGGCCGCACATCGTGGGCACACCCGGCGTGGGCTTCGGCCCCAGCGGCGAGGGATACTTCCGCCTGACGGCCTTCGGAGACCGCGACGACTGCGAGCGCGCCATGGAGCGCATGGTCAAGTGGCTGCGCTGAGAAGAGAACACAAACACACTTAAATACAGGTTTTATGTCAAGTACTTTAAGATTTCAGGTAGTGGGAGAGGCTTTCACCAAGAAGCCCGTTGAAGTGCCAAACCGCAAGGACCGCCCAAGCGAATACTTTGCCAAGTACGTGTTCAACCGCCAGAAGATGTTCAAGTATCTTCCCATCAAGGTCTATGAAAAGATGTGTGATGTGATAGACAACGGCGCCACACTCGACATGGCCACCGCAAACGCCGTGGCCGAAGGCATGAAGAAGTGGGCCATGGAACTGGGAGCCACCCACTGCACCCACTGGTTCCAGCCCCTCACCGAAGGCACGGCCGAGAAGCATGACGGCTTTGTGGAGTACGACTGGAAGGGAGGCATGGTCGAGGAGTTCACCGGCAAGGAACTGATACAGCAGGAGCCCGACGCGAGCTCGTTCCCCAGCGGCGGCATACGCAGCACCTTCGAGGCGCGCGGCTACAGTGCCTGGGATCCCGCAAGCCCCGTGTTCGTCATCGGCGACACGCTGATGATCCCCACGGTGTTCATCTCCTACACAGGCGAGGCACTTGACTACAAGGCCCCCCTGAAGAAGGCGCTGAAGGCCGTGGACAAGGCGGCCACAGAAGTGGCACGCTACTTCTATCCCGACGTGAAGAAGGTGGTGAGCAACCTGGGCTGGGAGCAGGAGTACTTCCTGGTCGATGAGGGACTGTACGCGGCACGCCCCGACCTGCTCATGACGGGACGCACGCTCATGGGACACGACAGCGCCAAGAACCAGCAGATGGACGACCACTACTTCGGTTCCATCCCCGAGCGCGTGGCCGCCTTTATGAAAGACCTGGAAATACAGGCCCTGGAACTGGGCATACCCTGCAAGACCCGCCACAACGAGGTGGCGCCCAACCAGTTTGAACTCGCGCCCATCTTCGAGGAGACCAACCTGGCCGTTGACCACAACATGCTCATCATGAGCCTGATGAAGAAAGTGGCACGCAAGCACGGCTTCCGCTGCCTGCTGCACGAGAAGCCCTTTGCCGGCATCAACGGCTCAGGCAAGCACAACAACTGGTCGCTGGCCACCGACACGGGCATACTGCTGCATGGCCCGGGCAAGACCCAGACCGACAACCTGCGCTTCGTGACCTTCATCGTGGAGACACTCATGGGCGTGTACCGCCACAACGGGCTGCTCAAGGCCAGCATCATCAGCGCGACAAACGCCCACCGCCTGGGCGCCAACGAGGCTCCCCCAGCCATCATATCAAGTTTCCTGGGCAAGCAACTCTCCGACCTCCTGCAGAAACTGGAGGAGACCGATGACGACGAGCTCTTCAACCTGGCAGGCAAGCAGGCACTGAGCCTGGACATCCCCCAGATACCCGAACTGATGCTGGACAACACCGACCGCAACCGCACCTCGCCATTCGCCTTCACAGGCAACCGCTTCGAGTTCCGCGCCGTGGGTTCGCAGGCCAACTGTGCCGCCGCCATGATTGTGCTCAACACGGCTGTGGCCGAGGCACTCACCGACTTCAAGACCCGCGTGGACGCGCTCATCGCCGCAGGCACCGAGCCCACCAAGGCCATCGTGAAGGTGCTGCGCCAGGACATCAAGACCTGCAAGCCCATACACTTCGAGGGCAACGGATACAGCGACGAGTGGAAGGCCGAGGCCGCCAGGCGCGGACTGGACGTGGAGAGCAGCGCGCCCAAGATGCTGGACAACTACACAAGCCCCGAGAGCGTGAAGATGTTCACCAGCATGAACGTGCTCACGCAGCCCGAACTGGAGGCCCGCCTGGAAATCAAGCAAGAGACCTACACCAAGAAGATCCAAATCGAGGCGCGCATCTTCGGCGACCTCTGCCTCAACCACATCATCCCCGTGGCCACACGCTACCAGAGCCAACTCATCGACAACGTGCACAGAGTGAAGGAGATATTCCCGCCCGCCATTGCCGAGAAGGTGAGTGCCAACAACATGGTGCTCATCCAGAAGATAAGCGAGCACAGCAGTTTCATCACCGAGAACGTGGAGAAACTGGTGAACGCCCGCAAGGTAGCCAACAAACTCACCAACGAGCGCGAGAAGGCCATCGCATACCACGACACCGTGGCATGCCTGCTCGAAAGCATCCGCTACCATGTGGACAAACTGGAGCTCATCGTGGACGACGAATTGTGGCCCTTGCCCAAGTACCGCGAGATGCTCTTCATCCGCTAATGCTATGGCTCCTGGCCAAGGAGCAGGACACAGCGGGGCGCAATGCCTGGAACTCCCCCTCAGGGGGTGCCAGGGCATTGTGCCCTGCGCTATTTTCCCCATCTCGGCATGAGACTTTTAGCGGGCAGCAAAAATCAAAAAGATGCTCCTGTAGGCCACGGTCAGCAGCCCGCCCAGTGGGTCGGCGGCCTCGCTCTTCCTGCCCTTGGCCGTCTTGACGGGGCTGCCGAGTTCCCCGCGCTGCGCGCCTATGTAGTCATACATGTCCTCCGCCACCGGGTCAGCCCAGCCCCTCAGG
>DCCS01000019.1 GCA_002316015.1 Prevotellaceae bacterium UBA1075 | reverse complement strand
GTACAGGTCGAAGGCACAGGACTTCCGCCTCTCTGATGTTCCTGCCCACGGCATACTGATTGTCAAGCAAGGCAACAAGGCAAGAAAGGTGGTCAAGTAAAGTTTGATTCCTCAATATACGGAAAGGTGCATCCTACCACCGCCCCATCATCGGGCGACCAAGGATGCACCTTTTCTTATTTCCATCTCTTTCCTTATTTCCATCTCATCCAGGGCGCAAGCATCCGACGAAGCCCGGACAAGCGGGGCACGGGGAAAGGGGCAAGTGCCCGCGTGACGGTACAACGGAAGGAAGTTTTGCGTAACTTTGTGCCCGGAATACCAAACCATGCACAATGAAGACCAAAAACCATATGACAATGAGTAGAGCTATGAAGTGCCTGGCCATGCTCCTGCTGGCCATGGCTGGCAGCCTGAGGGCTGACGCACAGTGGAAGAACATCCTTGAAAACGTGGCCGGCGAGGCACTGAGCAGCGCCACAGGAAACAAGGCCACGGGCAAGGTGCTGAACGGGCTGACGGCAAAACTGCTGGGAACAGACAAGCTGAATGCCAAGAACCTGCGGGGAACATGGGCCTACAGTGAGCCCTGCATCGCCTTCGAGAGCGAGAACCTGCTGGCAAGCGTGGGCAGCACACTGGCCAGCAAGAAGGTGGAGAGCACGCTGGGCAAGCAACTGGAGCGGCTGGGATTCACCCCCGGAAAACTGGTGCTGACCCTGAATGCTGACAGCACGGGCACAGCCTCCCTGGACGGGAAGAAGGTGGAGATGACCTGGAGCGTAAGCGGCACCAACCTGGTGCTGTCATTCCCACTGACCAAGAAAAGCGTGCATGTGAACGCCAAGGTGACTGGAAACTCGCTCCAACTGGCCATGAGCGCGGACAAACTGCTGGCCCTCGCCATCGCCATCACAGAGAAGGCGGGAACCGTGAACAGCACACTGGGCACCGTGAGCAACCTGGTGAAGAACGTGAAGGGAATGCACCTGGGACTTACTTTCAACAAGAAGTAAGAGGGCAGGAAGAAAACCAAGACGCGCCCTACCGCCCTTGGGCAAGAACCCGGTGCGGCTGTCCTCAGACAAGAAGGGAGCAGAAGCATACGACGCAGGAGCATATGACTCCTGCGTCGCGCGTTTAAGGGGCTGGACACCCCGCCTTTCTTGCTGCCCCCTCCCTTCATTCAAGAGGAACCGCACCGCCAGGGCCGGGCAGGACATGACGGCGGGTAATCTTCAACCTTTTGTCTCAGTCCTCCTCAAGCAGACGCTTGAGGAAGTCATCAAGGTCATCCGTCAATCCGTCAATCAGTTTGTGATCCAGCACCATCGTCTCCTCGGTGTCGAAAACCTCCAGGTCCTGCAGTGTCTCGTGGTCTTCATCAACGAGCACAAACGAGAATGGCTGGAGGATACTCATGCGCTCCAGGGAAGGACGAAGGTCTTTGATACAGCGGCGCAGGATGGGAGCCACCTCCTCGAAGAAACCATCCAGGGGAGCCTCAATCCACTCCTCCACCACGCAGCGGTCCAGTTCCACATCGTCATCGTCGTAGGTGCGTATCTCCCCCGTTTCGGGACTCACCAGCAGGTGCAGGTCTGTCATGACTGGGTCTGCGCCTTCCGGGAACTTCGCCGCCACCTTGCGCAGCGTGCGCTCTATCTGGTGGATAGTCTGTTGGCTTGCTTTCATATTGCTTGACAAGTGGTTGTTCTATATGGTGGATTCGTTCACGGGCGGATGCCGCCTGCCTTGTCAAAGGTTGCGGCCATGGCAGTTCTTGAACTTCAAGCCGCTGCCGCAGGGGCAAGGGTCATTGCGTCCGGGCAGTTTCTCCGCCCGTGCGGGCTGCACGGGCTGCCGGTCACGGGTATCCCTTGCAGCCGCCTCACGCTGGGCTGCGCTGCCACTATCGCCGCGTGACTCCTGCAGGCGTGGCCGCTGGGGGGAAGCGGGCGCCTGCTGCTGCGGCATCCCGTCGGCCTCGGTACGCGGGCGCAGTTCGGGTATCATGGCACGCATCATGATGCTCACGCAGCGGTCGTTGATGCGGTTGACCATCTCGTCGAAGAGTTTCACACTCTCCAGTTTGAAGATGAGCAGGGGATCCTTCTGCTCGTAACTTGCGTTCTGCACGCTGTGCTTCAGTTCGTCCAGCAGGCGCAGGTTCTCCATCCACGCCTCGTCGATGGTGTGCAGCATGAGGGTCTTGTGGAAGGCTGTCACCACCGACTCGCAGTGGCTGTCGTAAGCCTCCTGTATGTTCACGCGTATGCCGTACTGGTGCTGCCCCGCTATCACGGGCACCCCGATCATCTCGTAATGCTGTCCCTCGGGGCTATCGTGTATCATGGTCACCACCTTGTTGGCGTTGGCGGCCATCACCTCGTTCTTCTGCCTGAAGCGCTCCAGCACCTTCTGGTAAGCCTCCTCGGCCAGGTCATCGGGCTTCATGGTCTCCTTCTGCTCGGCCGTGAAGGGCACCTCCATGGCCATTATCTCCAGGAAACGCTGGCGGCAACCCTCGTAGTCGTTGTTCTCGATGATGTTGCACACACGGTCCCATATCATGTCGCTGATGTCCATGCCCAGGCGCTCCCCCATGAGGGCGTGGTGCCGCTTCTCATAGACGACGGTGCGCTGCTTGTTCATCACGTCATCATACTCCAGCAGGCGCTTGCGCACGCCGAAGTGGTTCTCCTCCACCTTCTTCTGCGCGTTCTCGATGCTTCGGGTAATCATGCTGTGCTCTATCATCTCCCCGTCCTTGAAGCCCAGCCTGTCCATCACGCGTGCGATGCGCTCGTTGGCGAAGAGGCGCATGAGGTTGTCCTCGAGCGACACATAGAAGACGCTGCTTCCGGGGTCGCCCTGTCGTCCGCTTCGTCCTCTCAGCTGGCGGTCCACGCGGCGGCTCTCATGCCGCTCGGTGCCGATGATGGCCAGTCCTCCCGCCGCCTTTACTTCGGGCGAGAGCTTGATGTCCGTACCTCGACCGGCCATGTTGGTGGCGATGGTCACATTGCCCAGCATGCGCTCCACGGGCTTTCCGTCAACCATCATGGTGCCCTTCTGGCTCTGCCCGGCCAGTGCCACGATGTCGGCCTCCTTCTGGTGCAGCTTGGCGTTCAGCACCTGGTGGGGTATCTTGCGCAGGGAGAGCATGCGGCTGAGCAGTTCGCTTATCTCCACGCTGGTGGTGCCCACGAGCACAGGCCGTCCCGACTCGCGCACGCGCACTATCTCCTCGATGACCGCGTTGTACTTCTCGCGCTGTGTGCGGTACACCCGGTCGTTCATGTCTTTGCGGATGACGGTACGGTTGGTGGGCACTTCCACCACGTCCAGCTTGTAGATGTCCCAGAACTCTCCCGCCTCGGTGACAGCCGTTCCTGTCATGCCCGACAGTTTGTGGTACATGCGGAAGTAGTTCTGCAGGGTGATGGTGGCATAGGTCTGTGTGGCATCCTGCACCTTCACATGTTCCTTGGCCTCCACAGCCTGGTGCAGCCCGTCACTCCATCGCCGTCCCTCCATGATACGTCCGGTCTGCTCGTCCACGATTTTCACCTCGCCGTCCTGGATGACATAGTCGTCATTGAGGCTGAACATGGTGTATGCCTTGAGCAGCTGCTGTATGGTGTGCACGCGCTCGCTCTTGACGGCATAGTCGTTGTACACCTTGTCCTTCTGCGCCACCTTCTCCTCCTCGGACAGGTCAGAAGCCTCTATCTGCGCCATCTCGCCCGCGATGTCGGGCAGGACGAAGAGTTGCGGGTCGTCCACCTGCCTGGCCAGCCACTCGTTGCCCTTGTCGGTGAGGTCCACGCTCTTCATCTTCTCGTCCACCACAAAGTAGAGCGGATCGGTGGCCTCGGGCATGCGCCGGTTGTTGTTCTCCATGTATATCTCCTCGGTCGAGAGCATGCCGGCCTTGATGCCGGGCTCCGAGAGGAACTTGATGAGCGGCTTGTTCTTGGGCAAAGCCTTGTGGCTGCGGAACAGGGCGAGAAATCCCTCCTCGGTCATCTTCTTGTCCTTGCTTGCCTGTCCCTCGGCTATCTCCTTGCGCGCATCGGCCAGGTACTGCGTGGCCAGTTTGCGCTGCACGTCCACCAGCCGCTCCACCAGAGGCTGGTACTGCTCAAAGAGCTGGTCGTCCCCTTTGGGCACGGGACCGGATATGATAAGGGGGGTGCGCGCGTCGTCAATCAGCACGGAATCGACCTCGTCGACGATGGCGAAGTTGTGCTTGCGCTGCACCAGGTCCTTGGGGTCCTGAGCCATGTTGTCGCGCAGATAGTCGAAGCCGAACTCGTTGTTGGTGCCGAAGGTGATGTCGGCCAGGTAAGCCTTGCGGCGCTCGGCGCTGTTGGGGCGGTGCTTGTCGATGCAGTCGACGCTCAGTCCGTGGAACATGTAGATGGGACCCATCCACTCCGAGTCACGCTTGGCCAGGTAATCGTTCACCGTGACCACATGCACGCCGTTGCCTGTGAGCGCGTTGAGGAACACGGGCAGCGTGGCGGTGAGTGTCTTTCCCTCGCCCGTGAACATCTCGGCTATCTTTCCCTGGTGCAGGACGATTCCTCCGAACAGCTGCACGTCAAAGTGCACCATGTCCCACTTCACGTCATTGCCCCCGGCCATCCAATGGTTGTGGTAGATGGCCTTGTCACCATCGATGTCCACAAAGTCGTGGCTGGCGGCCAGTTCGCGGTCGAAATCGTTGGCGGTGACCACCACTTCCTCGTTGTGCGCGAAGCGCGCCGCAGTGCTCTTCACAATGGCGAACACCTCGGGGAGAGCCTCGTCAAGTGCCTTCTCCAGCGTGTCGAGCACATCCTTCTCCAGTTTGTCTATCTGCTGGAATATGGGTGCGCGGTCTTGGATGGGCGTGCCCTGGATGCTGTCCTGCAGTTGCTTGATTTGCCCGCGCAGGGGGGCGGCACTTTCCAGTATGCCCTTCTTTATTTCCTGCACACGTGCGCGCAACTCGTCGTTGGTGAGGGCCTGCACGGCAGGATAGGCCTGGATGACCTTCTCCACCAGGGGCTGGTATGCCTTCAGGTCACGCGACTTCTTGTCGCCGAATATCTTGGTCAGTATGCTTACAAAATTCATCTCGTCTGTATTGGGTTGTATTTTATATATAATGTATAAGGATGTCTCGTCAGTAATTCAATGGAGCCAGGGGACATCCGTTGGGGGCCCGTATGCGCATGGCCTGCGCCAGGGTGGGGGCCACACGGTCCACGCTGACGGGGATACGCACCTTCTCGGCCTGTATGCCGCAGCCCATCATGATGAGCGGGAAGCCCACATAGGACTCGCGGCAGAGCTGTTTCTCGTAAGTGTTCTCGTTGTAGAGCACCCATCCCGGACTCACCTGTATCATCACATCGCCCGAATGGCGTGTGTTGTAGGCATTGCGCAGTTTGCTTATGCCGGGTGTCCAGGCTCCGTTGGCCAGTCGCCGGCTAGTATATACGTCCTTTACACCGCTGAGTTGGATGAGGAAATCGGCACACCGGTCAAGCATCTCGTCCAGTTTCAGGCTCTTGTTCTCTATGAGTTTGAGATTGAGGTAAAGCTGGTTCTTGTCGGCGGTGTCGATATACTGCCCTGGGCCATAAACGGCTATCAGGTACATGTTGAGCAGGAGCTGGGCCTTGGTGATGGAGAAGACGCCTGTGGGGATACGCCACTGGCTCAAGTCATCAATGTCCTCAGCGTCGGTGTAACCCGTGCTCGTGAGCACAAAGAGGGCATTCCTCTTGCCCACGCGCTCCTCCACGGCTTGCATGAGGGAGGCTATCTGGCGGTCAAGGCGGGCATAAGTGTCCTGCATCTCCACCCCGTAGCGGGAGACTCCCTGGTGCTCAAAGGTGCCTGCGTAAAGGGACACACTGAGCAGGTCGGTCTGGCTGTCCACGCCCAGCCGCGAGTGGTCCAGGGCATAGCGTGCGAAGCGCACCACCTCCTCGTTGACACAGGCACTGGACTTGTAACTCACGAAGCGCCGGTCGCCGGTGAACTTGTGCCTGAAAGGTTTCTTCTTGCCCCGCTCGCTGAAGTAGGCGAACCGGTCCACCGAGTCATTGAGGGGTGTCCATTCCACCCCGTCGACACGCACGGTCAACGAGGAGTCCCGCTCATACTCGGCGGCCCACTTGGGATACTCGCCATAATAGGAGGAGGCGTCCCACCGTCCCGTATAGTCATCTATCCAGAACGCACCGTCGGCCGCATGCCCGGCCGAGAGGATGGCCGACTCCCTGTCGGGAGCCACGCTGAGCACGACGCTGCGCCCGTCAGTGGCTATCTTCAGCTCATCACCAATGGTGCTCACGGCCAGCGACGCGGGCGAGCACTTGTCGGCGGTAAAGTGGCAGGAATACTTGTCATCGGACACACACTGCACGGGGCAGAGCGACTGGCGGTCGAGCCACCTGGTGCCCACGATACCGTTCTCGTAAGGGCTGGTGCCTGTGACCAGGCAGGCCATGGCCGAAGCCCGGTCGGGTGCGTTGAACGGGTACTCGGCCTGGGTATATACACGCCCCTGCTCCATAAGCCTGATCAACCCATCCTCACCGTAAAGGGGCAGGAAGGCCTGCAGGTAATCGCTGCGCAACTGGTCGACTACCACATTGACCACCAGCCTGGGAACGCTGGTGGCGGTCTGTGCCTCCGCGCCCATGACAGCCATCAGCGTCATGAGTGAGCAGAGCAGTCTGTATCGCGTTATGGTGCTGTTCACTTCCTCTCCCTTCTGCAGCATACACAAAAGCCTATCGGCCTTGTGAGCAAACTCATGGTCAAAGGTACAACTATATTCCCGAAATCCTGCGGAATAAGCGGACAAAACAGCAGGAACAGAGCCAAAATGCAGAAATAGGCAGTCCACCAGCGCGCCTGCGTCCTGCCCTTTCCCCACACGACAAAGCCCACACCCAGCAGGGCAAGGGGATTGAAAGGCCACATCAGCCAGTTGGAATCCACACCTGGATGTGCGGAGAAGAGGAACATGAACAGAAGCAGCGTGCCGGCCAGCCCCTGGGCGAGCAGCAGGAGCGCGCTCCACCATTTGCACACGCGCCCGGCCAGGCACTCCACCAGCACCACCAACACGCACAAGGCAAAGAATCCCCAACCCGCCTGACGGGGCGAGAGGGGGAACCCGCGCTCCACCGGAACATCCCTGCCAGGCGTGAGCACCCGGGTCTCGGCCACAAGCGGGCGCACCGATCCGTCCTCGGCATGCACCTGGGCCGTGGAGAGATAGTCCATCATGTACTCGGGTGCAAACATCAGGAGGCGGTCGGAGACCATGGTGTCCATATCCGCTCCCAGCAGGAAGTCACAGCCCTCGGCGGCCCAGGGGTGTTCCTGCATATAGTGATGCAGCACATCGCGAGTGGTCAGCTCGGGGCTACGAGAGGCATAGACAACACATCCCTGTACCCCGCCCTCTATCACGTCACGCACCCTGGTGGTGCAGTTGTTGTAAAGATAGTTGTAGCGATAGGTGGAGTTTTCTGGGGCACAGTTGTCTATCAGCGCGCACATGATGGCATGAGCCTCCGGCTGGCTGAGCGACAGCACCTGCTCGGTGACACGGGAGCCGCGTTTCTCGTAGGCGGCGAGGAAGCCACGGAAGGGTGCCGGCTCAAGCATATAGTCACACTTGCCCCGCATGAAGCGCCATATAAAATGAGGCTGGCCAAAGGAAAACACGCCATAGTTGTACACCATGTCCAGCCCCTCCGCAAGAGACGTGCAGCGGATGGCGGTGTGCCCATAGAGCGAATAGACTTCCTGCCCGGGCGAACAGGTGAGCACACTCAGCTGCAAGTCGGTAATTGGGGCAGGCTTCTCTCCACAAGAGTCGGGCAACTCACTGCCCTCGTCTTGTGCCCGCAAAGGAGCCTGCGCCAGCAGGGCCATAAGGCAGGCAATGATCATTGTGTATATTCTCGTCATGCTGCAAAGGTAGTACATTTCAGACAAAGGAGCACGCACGGTCAGCCATAATCGCAGCATACTTTACTATTAGTTCGTGCGCGCACAAACGCGCGGGGGACGAACCTGCACGGCAAGAACTCCCGTTTTGGCACGTACACCCACATTATACAGCACATTAAGCCTTTTTTCGGACGAAAAGTCATACCTTTGCAACGATGAAACTGATTGTTGACATAGGCAACTCGGCCGCCAAACTGGTGGCATTCGACGGGAACGAGCCTATAGAACAGATAAAGACCCCAGGCAACACACTTGAGGGAATTGACAACTTCACGCGCAAGTACCACTTCACGCGAGGCATTGTGGGCTCTGTGACGGACATCACGCCCGAAGCCGGGGCGGCACTGGATGCCCTGGACTTTCCCATGATGAGGCTCACGGCCGACACGCCCGTGCCCATCACCAACCACTACCGCACGCCCCGCACGCTGGGAGCCGACAGGGTGGCCGCCGTGGTGGGGGCGCGCGAACTGAAGCCCGACGAAAACCTGCTTATTATCGACGCGGGGACATGCATCACCTACGAGATGGTGGACAGGCACGGGAACTACTGGGGCGGGAACATCGCCCCGGGCATGCAGATGCGGCTCCACGCCCTGCATGAGTTCACGGCGCGGCTGCCCCTGGTGGACGCCGACGGCGAGGTTCCCGGCATGGGCTACGACACCGAGACCGCCATACGCGCGGGCGTGCTGCGCGGGATGAAATACGAGATCGAGGGCTACATCAAGTCCCTGCGCGCCAAGTACCCCAGCCTGCAGGTGTTCCTCACGGGAGGCGACCGGATAAACTTCGACGAGGGCATCAAGAGCATCACCCTCTCAGACAAATACATCGTCCCCAGGGGACTGAACAAGATACTGGATTACAACTATGACAAGAAATAGCCGAAAGACAGCCCTGCTGGTCATGGCGCTCCTGGCGGCCCCGGCCAGCGGGCAGACGGGCGGAAGCAACTCGCCCTACTCGCGGTTCGGACTGGGCACACTGGCCGACCAGTCGCAGGGGTTCAACCGCAGCATGGGCGGTGTGGGCATCGCCCTGCACCAGGGCAACAGGGTGAACATGCTGAACCCCGCCTCATACGCGTCCACCGACTCGCTCAGCTTTATCCTGGATGCGGGCATGACCCTGTCGGCTGGGCAGGTGGAGAACGCCCACACCAGCATCAACGTGAAGAACTGCCGCCTGGACTATGTGAACGCGGCCCTGAGACTGAGACGCGGCCTGGGACTCTCCTTTGGCTTTGTCCCCTACAGCACCATCGGCTACAGCTTCCAGAACGAGCGACTCGTCACCAACGACGAGACCACCACGCAGCCCATCAGGACCATCACCACCTATGCGGGCGAGGGGGGGCTGCACCAGGCCTACATCGGACTGGGATGGCGCCCCGTGGGCAATCTGTCCATCGGCGTGAACGCGAGTTTCATGTGGGGAAACTATCACCACGCCATGGCGCAGACCTTCACCGAGGGCACCTCGAGCGGCAGCGGCTACAGCGGGCTCAACTCGGTGCATGATGCCGACCTGAAGACCTACAAGCTGGACTTCGGCGCGCAATACCCCATACGCCTCAGCGCAGCGGACTGGCTCACCATGGGCGTGACAGCGGGACTGGGGCACAAGATCAAGTCGGACGCCACGCTCACACGCTACACCAGCGCGGGCGACAGCACACAGGTGACCGCGCACTCGCCCTTTGACCTCCCCTACTCCTACGGGGGCGGACTGGCCTGGCAGCACAAGAACACCCTGCTGGTGGCAGCCGACTACAAGATTGAGCAATGGGCCGACTGCCGCACCCCGCACAGCAGCACAGCGGGGGGAGAACTGACCTATACGGGAGCGAAGGGCGAATACCTGAACCGGTCGCGTGTCGCCGTGGGCGCACAATACACGCCCGACCCCACCGACCGCCACTACGCGAGACGCATGCAATACCGCGTGGGAGCCAACTACTCCACACCCTACCTGCGCGTCAACGGCGCCCGAGGCCCCTACGAGGTGGGGATTTCCGCCGGACTCGGACTGCCCATCACCAACAAGATCAACAACCGCTCGATGGTGAACATAGGCATGCAATGGCTGCGACGCAAGTCCGCAAGCGCGGGGCTTGTCACCGAGGACTACTTCCTGGTCAACGTGGGCATGACCTTCAACGAAAACTGGTTCATGAAGTTCAAGATACAATAACACAGGAAGATGCAGCATCGGAAAGGGACTCCCAGAAGCCGCCTGCCCCTGGTGCTGGCGGCATTGTCCGCCGCACTCACCTTCTCCTGCGAGCGGGAGACGGAGCATGTGGCCGAGGCCGTGAGCGACTCCGACTCCCTGCCCATGATGCACGCCACGGGCATCAACACGCTCATCTCCGACTCGGGGGTGATGCGCTACCGCATGGTGGCCGAGGAGTGGGACATCTACAGCAGCCCCAGCCGCCCGGCCACCTGGAAGTTCATGAAGGGCCTGTTCATGGAGCGGTTCGACGAGCACTTCCACATCGACCTTCTCGTCCAGAGCGACACCGCCTACCTGCACGAACAGCGCACCTGGGAACTGCGCGGGCGAGTGGTCATCCGCAACATCAAGGACGAGGTGTTCCGCACAGAGGAACTCTTCTGGGACATGAGCACCCACGAGATATGGAGCCACAAGCACATGCGCGTCACCACCCCCGAGCGCGAACTCGAGGGCACAGAGTTCCGAAGCAACGAGCAAATGACCAACTACAGCGTGAGCAACTCCTCGGGCGCGTTCCCCGTGGAGGACACGCAGGACGAGCCGGCCGCCGACACGGCCTCCATGCCCAAGGACACGGCCCGGACAGCCACGCCCCAGGAAGCCCCCAAGAAGCACACCCCACGGGACCGCGGCCACGACCGCAAGAGTACCGGGGGCATGCGTTTCCCGCCCGCGCCGGGCAAGAGATAGCCAAACAAGACAATGAGCACTGACACACAACTTACCATACAGATTGTCATCGTACTGATGTTCTCCGCCTTCTTCTCGGGTACGGAGATAGCCTTTCTGTCAAGCAACAAACTGCGCTTCGAGATGGACCGCGAGCGGCAGGGGTTCACGAGCCGCCTCATCGACACGTTCTACAACCACTCCAGCGACTTCATCTCCACCATCCTCATAGGCAACAACATAGCCCTGGTCATCTACGGCATGCTGATGGCCAGGCTGGTCAACGACACGCTGCTCACCCCGCTGGGCATACACCACCCCGGCGGCAACTGCCCCAACGAGGCCGTGTGCCTGCTCACACAGACCCTGCTGGGCACGGCCATCACCATCGTCACGGGCGAGTTCCTGCCCAAGACCCTCTTCCGCATCAACCCCAACCGCATGCTCACCGTGTGCGCGCTCCCCGCCTACGCCATCTACATCCTGCTGTGGCCCGTGAGCAAGTTCACCAGTTCGCTCAGCAACCTCACGCTGCGGCTGCTGGGCCAGAAGCCAAGCGAGGAGACCACCGACAAGACATTCAAGAAGGCCGACCTGGACTACCTCATCCAGAGCAACATCGAGCGCGCCGAGGAAGGCGGCGGCATCGAGGACGAGGTGAAAATCTTCCAGAACGCGCTTGACTTCAGCAGCGTCAAGGTGAGGGACTGCACCATCCCGCGCACGGAAATCAAGGCGGTCGAGGAGCAAACCGACACGGCCACGCTGCTCAACGCCTTTGTGGAGAGCGGGCACTCCAAGATTATCGTCTATCACGAGGACATCGACAACATCACGGGCTTCATCCACAGTTCCGAGATGTTCCGCCTCAAGGCAGGGGACGACTGGCGCAAGTGTGTGCGGGAGATACCCATCGTGCCCGAGACCATGAACGCCCAGAAGTTGCTGAGTACATTCATCAGCCAAAAGCGGTCCATCGCAGTGGTGGTGGACGAGTTTGGCGGCACAAGCGGCATCGTGACCCTTGAGGACCTGGTGGAGGAGATATTCGGCGACATCGAGGACGAGCACGACAACGTGACGTATGTGGCCAAGGACCTGGGCGAAGGCGAGTATTTGCTGTCGGGCAGGCTGGAGATAGAGAAGGCCAACGAGACACTGGGGCTCGGACTGCCCGAAAGCGACGAGTACCAGACAGTGGGCGGGCTCATCCTGCATGAGTTCCAGAGCTTTCCGAAACTCAACGAGGTAATCCGGATCGGGCACTGGGAATTCAAGATTATGCAGAAGACAACGACCAAGATTGAACTTGTGAGACTGAAGGTGCTCGACTGAAGGAGACGTTTTGGGCCGGCGCGCCGCACTTTTCACACCGCAGGAGGGGAGAGATCGACAAATTATTCATAACTTTGTATGCTTGTTGCAAGCAAAAAACAAAACAATAACATATATAAGCAATGGCAGCATTACAAAAAATCAGAAGCAAGGGCAAGATTGTCGTCATCGTGGTGGGACTTGGCCTGTTCGCCTTCATCGCCGAGGAGTTCGTGCGCTCCCTGACGTACACGCAGAGCGAGAACCACCAGCGCATCGGCACTGTATATGGCGACCACATCAGCCAGCAGGAGTTCAACAACATGGTGGAGGAATACAGCGACGTGATGAAGTTCACCAACGGCATCACCTCCCTCAACGACGAGCAGACCGCCATGCTGCGCGACCAGGTGTGGCAGACCTATGTGAGCAACGAGCTCATCGAGCACGAGTGTGACAAACTGGGACTCACCGTGACTGATGCCGAGATGCAGAGCATCATCAACGGCGGGCGCAACATGATGCTTGCACAGACCCCGTTCCGCAACCAGCAGGGGGCGTTTGACGTGAACCAGCTGAAGCAGTTCCTCGCCCAATATGACGAGATGATGGCCAGCACCGAGGTGGGCAACGACGTGAAAGAGCAGTACACCCAGATATACAATTACTGGAAGTTCGTCGAGAAGACCATCCGCCAGCAGACACTCGCCCAGAAGTACCAGGCTCTCCTGGCCGGGACGGTGAAGAGCAACCCCGTCTGCGCCAAGGCAAACTTTGAGGGGCGCGTGAACGAGAGCACCATCCTGATGGCCGCCCTGCCCTACTCCAGCGTCAAGGACGAGGATGTGAAGGTGAGCGACGCGGACCTCAAGGCCAAGTATGCCGAGTTGAAGGAGATGTTCCGCACCACACAGGAGACGCGCGACATCAAGTATGTGGACGTGGCAGTGACCGCCAGCAAGGCCGACGTGGAGGCCCTGGACAAGGAGATGCGGGGCTATGCCGAGTCCCTGGCCCAGGGTGCCGACGCAGCCAAGACTGTGCGCGAGTCAGGCAGCACCGTGCCCTACAGCCAATTGCCCATCAGCACCAAGGCCATGCCCCGTGACATCGCGGCGGAGGTGGACTCCATGGCCGTGGGCACGCAGAAGGGCCCATACACCAACACGCAGGACAACACGCTGAACATCATACGCCTCATCGGCAAGGTGACCCGTCCCGACTCGGTGGAGATCCGCCAGATAGCAGTCCCCGGAACCGACATCGCGGCCGCCGGGCTGACAGCCGACAGCATCATGCAGGCCCTGAACTCGGGCACTGACTTTGACTCCATCGCCAAGCGCTACAACCAGCCCGGTGCCAAGACCTGGCTCACCGGCGCGCAATACGAGGGCATGACAATAGACGAGAACAACCGCAAGTTCATCGAGACCGTGACCACGTCACCCGTTGGCAAGTACAACAAGGTGGTGCTCGATGGCCAGGGCGTGGTGATTGTGCAGGTGACCGCCCAGAAAGCGATGACCACGAAATACGACCTCGCCGTCATCAAGCGCAGCATTGACTTCAGCAAGGAGACCTACGGAAAGGCATACAACAACTTCAGCAGCTTCATGGCAGGCAACCGCAAGGCTGCGGACATCGAGGCCAACGCCGCCAAGGCCGGCTATATCGTGCAGACCCGCAACGCCGTGAGCAGCAGCGAGCATTATGTGGCCAACGTGCACAGCACCCGCGAGGCCATGCGCTGGATATTCAACAAGGACACCAAGCCGGGCGATGTGTCACCCCTCTACGAGTGCGGCGACAACGACCACATGATGGTGGTCATCCTGACAGGCATCCACAAGAAGGGTTACCTGGCATGGGATGACGAGCAGGTGAAGGACTTCCTCACCACCGAGGTGCGCAAGGACAAGAAAGCCGCCCTGCTGCAGGAGAAGATGAAGGGATCCAAGAGCATTGCCGACGTACAGAAGATTGCCGGCGCGCTGACAGACACCATCAGCCACATCAACTTCAACAACAACGCCTTCGTGAGCAAGGTTGGCCGCAGCGAGCCCGCGCTGAGCGGTGCCGTGTCGGTCGCCAAGAAGGGTGACTTCAAGTCGGGCGTGAAGGGCAACGGCGCCGTGTATGCCTTCCAGGTCATCGCCCGCACCAAGGCCGAGGGCAAGTATGACCAGAAGGCCGAGGAAGCCCAGGCGGCGCAGGGCATGACGCGCGGCCTGGCCAGTTTCACCAACGACCTTTACCTGAGGGCCGACGTGAAGGACAACCGCTACCTGTTCTACTGAGCACGGGCAACAGACAGCACAAGAGGCTGCATCGCACACCGGCGATGCAGCCTCTTCGTTTTTAGGGGTACTGAAAGTCCCTTCCCGGCCTGCCCCGGGGGAAGGAAGCAGCAGCAAGAGACCACTTCCCGGCCTTCCCCAGGGGAAGGAGCAGCAGCGAGAACCCACTTCC
>DCCS01000040.1:131501-198904 GCA_002316015.1 Prevotellaceae bacterium UBA1075 | reverse complement strand
TTGTTTTGGGTCGCAATGCGCTCATCTATCAGCCGAAGTAATGTTGCGATTTTCGTCTGTTCTTCCTTTGAAGGAATACCAATGTAACATTCAGAAAAGTTCTTGCTATTGATAGAATATATCTTTGTTCCTTGTGCTATTATTCTAATTTGATGATGAAATGCCGTAGAGGAAAAGGCATATCCTTTATACCCAACAACAGTTTTCTGTTGGTTGTCCCTTCCGTGGATGGTATGTAATCCACAAATAACGTCTTTGCCATGAAGTTTATAGAACTCAACAGCTTTTGCGACCTCGTTTGTATCTTCTGAAGCATCAGCAAAAGCAATATCCCCTTCTTGACAAAATTCATAGTTTTTGGGAGTGTTGCCATTTATAATATTAGGCAGCTTATCTTTGCTAAGGTCTATCATAGTAGGCAGTCCAACATGGATTAAGCCATAATGCAAGTTTTGAATTGCGTCTGTACCATACTCCAGTTTATCCCAACTAAGTGAGTTGGTTGAATAGAAATCCAACAAGTCAGAAACCTTGCATTTTTCCCACTCCCCCTGAAACTCTGGGAATCTGAGATTTGGGACATGAGAGGTTTATTTTCTCTAATTATTATGTACACCTTCAAAATTAAGGATTACAATGACAACAAAAACAATTAGAGAAATTGCGTTGGCATGGAAAATAGACAAGCAACGCTACGTTAAGCAGTCCACATACGCTGCTTATGTGTTAATTCTGGAGAACCACATTCTGCCAACATTTGGCGATTGTGAGGCTCTGAGTGAGAAACTTGTGCAGGAGTTCGTCTTACAGAAACTGAATGACGGACTCTGTATTAAAACGGTAAAAGACATTCTGATTGTCTTGAAAATGGTGATGAAGTTCGGGGTAAAGAACGAATGGATGAACTATTGCGAGTGGGACATCAAGTACCCTACGACAGAGACCAACAAGGAAATTGAGGTGCTGACGGTGGCACACCACAAGAAGATCCTCGATTTTATCAAGCAGAACTTCACGTTTCGCAATCTCGGCATCTATATCAGTTTGACTACAGGATTGCGTATCGGAGAGATTTGTGGCTTAAAATGGTCGGACATCAACACCGACAACGGCACAATCACCGTGAACCGTACCATTGAGCGCATATACATTGTAGAGGGAGAACGCAAGCACACAGAGTTGGTCATCAACACACCAAAGACCAAGAATTCATGCCGTGAGATACCGATGAACAAAGAACTCTTTGCTATGGTAAAACCTCTGAAAAAGGTGGTAAACACAGATTTCTATATACTAACCAATGAGGAGAAGCCTACAGAGCCACGCACCTACCGCAACTACTATCATCGGCTTATGAAGCGTCTTGACATTCCTCGGCTGAAATACCACGGTCTACGCCACAGCTTTGCGACACGCTGCATAGAAAGCAACTGCGACTACAAGACCGTAAGCGTGTTGCTCGGTCATGCTAACATCACAACAACCCTCAACCTCTATGTTCACCCGAATATGGAGCAGAAGAAAAAGTGCATCTCCAAGATGTTCAAGTCGCTTGGAAAATAGAAAAAAAAGAAGTATAGGCTGTAAAGGCAAAAGGATGAGGTGACTTCAAATCACCCCATCCTCCGCTTACTTGTCTATGCATGATGCAACATAATAGACAAATGAAATAACCGTATAAAGGAAACACGGCAAGAATATCCAAAGAAAAGCCTTTACCCAACCGTTTGACAACCAAATTCCTTCATTTCTTGACATCATGTTAGACATATCATAGAAATGGCGAGTAAGGATCTCCTTATTCTCCTTTCGGTGCTACCCAAGAAGTCTGGGCTCATCGCCAATGAGTTTCTTTCTGTCATCTGTCAGTTTCTCTATGTCGGCATCATCGACCTTGGCCTTGAATTTTATTTCTCTCACTTTGGCAATAAAACTATCAATGGCTTTAGTAACCGTATCTGCTTTCTCTGTTGCTTCGTCCAATTTGTCCTTAGCCTCCAGCATGGTAGATGTAGCCATTTCAATGCCACTTTTTGCCGAAGCCAACGTATTGCCAGCATCCTTTTAGGCTCGCGGTTGTTGGTCAAACTTGTCCGAAGCCTTGTCTGTCTCGATATTCTTGTCAATTGTATTTTTCCATCCACGCTGTTGCCCAACCTTGGTGGCAGCAGCCATCGCTCTCTCGCAGATATTCCACTATCTTGCGCTCATGGTCGAGGTTCATCTTTAATGCGTTCTTTTCTGTCATGAAGGGAACAGGTCAAGCGTGTGGATTATCTCCAACCGGCCATGTCCAAAGGGCGGCGGGGATTGCACTGTACAGAAGACCCGTATTTATGGTTTTTCCCCAAATAGTGCTTCAGGGGCAGATGAAGTATAACTTCTCCAGGCTATGCAGTACTACTTCAACGGCAAACGAAGTACTACTTCAACGGCAAACGAAGTACTACTTCAATGGCGAACGAAGTACTACTTCGATGGCGAACGAAGTACTACTTCAACGGCAAACGAAGTACTACTTCAATGGCGAACGAAGTACTACTCATCATATGGCATATGCATGTTCTCGTGCTGCAAGTGTTGACGCATTGGCCATATGGCCAGCTCTTGCTGCTGGTGCCTCGCCTCTTTAATCGCGGGCATGCGCCTGTGCTGCTCCGCGTTCAAGCGGATGGAAGCCGTATGCAGGGGGCACAGGCCGTCCCCTGACGATACGTGCGGTGGCGAAGCCTTTGGGCGGCTTTGTGGGGAGGCCTGCCCTGTTTGGCATTAGCCGGATGTGCACGGTCTATGGCAACCCGGATGTTTTTTGTGGCTTCACAACGGCTTTATAAGTTCTACCCACGAATTTCCCCGTGATGGCTCCAGGGTCAGTGGAACTTATTCTGCCGAGCACAGGCATGGCTATGGCATGCGCTTCATCAACTTGGCCAACACATCGCTCAGGAATGTTCCAGACGGGCATGACACGCTATTCCCCAGAGAACTGCTTGTGCCAGGTGTCGTGTGCCAGTGGCTATATCCTGTTGATGATGAAGTGCACAAAAGAGAGGAAACGGTGTGATGCCAATGACAAGACCACTCCTGCAGCAGAATAAGCAATCCACCACAGTGATCCCCGGACGGTGGATATGCAAGGGTGCATCCCCACGAGGGAAAAGTCCTCCCAGCCATAGGACAGCACAATCAGAAGCGAGACTGCCTTGAAACTCAGGAAATGGAATGTCATAATGTAAAAGGACTTCCTTCCAGGTAGGAAAATAACCGGGAGGTGGCCATCAGAATGGATGGCTTCGCACGGTCTATGGCGTGCGAGGCTCTCAGCAGCAAGAGGAAGCCACAGGTGCCGGAGATGAGAATGGAGATGCAATCCCACATGTCGGATTTCTCCCTCATTGAAGCGGGATGCAGGAAGAATATGCTGATAAATGCCAGGTGTGCCACGAAGAGTTGCCAGCGCGCGTGTGCCTTCTGCCTGATCATGTGCCCTATCCATATAAAAGACCCCCCCAGGCATATATGGTAGAGACATACTGTCCTGATGCTTGGGAACAGATGGTGAACGACGGATATGAGCAGAGCCGAGAACAGAAGCAGGCCAAATGCCTTGGCTCCAGGTGAGCGCATCCGCATCTTGGCAATGACAGAATAAGCAAAAGCGGGCAGGACGTATCCGAAGAACAGGGCCTGAAGGAACCAATAGGTTCCCAGCAGAGCTTCTCCATGCACTTCCAGAAAGAGGGCTCTCAGTACCAGTTCCTGCAGCGTAGTGCCCAGGTCATAATACTCTGCACATATTCCGTGCTCATTATGGCCGCCTTGATAAGCAAGTTGCGAAAGAAAAGAACGGGAAGGGCGTATTTGGGGAATGGCACATAGAGAGACTTGATTTTTCCCCTTACGAAACGGACTGTGTCATGGAGACGCTCTTCCTGGAGCAGATACCCGCTGGCAAGAAAGAACAGCGGCATATGCACCATATATATGACAGTCCTCAACGTGGCAGGGCAACCCGAATGCCCAATGACTACAGCGAGGATGCCCACTCCCTTGATAATGTCAATGGCATTGCCGCGTCTCCTTGTCATCTTACAGCAGGTCTCGGAAATACATGCTTGTTATTGCTTCCAGGCTTTGCCTGTTCTGACGGCAAAGCCAGCGGTAGTCGTACTTTCCTGTGGACACGCGCCCCACATTGCTCACATGCAGCGAGGGGCAATAGTATGCCTTCAACTTGTCCCTGCGGATAAGCTCAGCGAAGAAAAACTCCTCGCCGTACATGAATGTGGGGAACTTCAGACATGGGTGCTTGGCAAGGAACTTCCCCGTGAATACCATGAGTGACCCATGGCCGGCGTAGATGGGCATCTGCTTGCCGGGTGCTTTGTTGCCCTTGTGCCACAGATGGTAGAGCCTCTCCAGCCACTTATATATAATGTGGTTGCTGTAGAGCAACCGCCAGCGCAGGAAGTCGCGCTTGTGTGGACGGCATGTCTTGAAGGGGTTGTCGTGGTGGTCAAGCCGCGCGGTGTAGATGTCGGGAGCCAGCCATCCTGCATCGGACGGCCACTCGGTGCTGGCCAGCACGCGGAAGAAGTCCTCGCGCAGGGTGAGGTCAACATTGCTGATGATGCAATGCGTGGCCGCTGATATGTTGTCCCATCCCACCTCGGCCATCATCCTGAGCGCGCAACCCAGGTAGCCCTGGTTGAGGTGATAGGGGAATACCCTGAGCGTGCAGTGTGGGGTGATGTCCTCGGGGATGCCCTGCCAGCCGCTGGCTGTGTTGTCGCCCACGCACAGGGTAATGCGGCAGAGTCCATCGGCCTGTGCGGCGGCCTGTTCTACCGATTCCATGAAGGTGCGCAGACAGTCGTAACTGCTGTAGCTCACGCAGAAGACCATGATGTGCGGGAGGGATGAAATGCTGGTGCTCATAGATATACGATTATGGAGCGGATGACGACATACAGCGCGCTCAGGGGAAGCAGCAGGACAGACAGCATGATGGCCATGACAGTGCGCAGGCTTGTGCCCTGTGCCAGGATCTTCAGGGGACTGAGTTCACCTGCCTTGCGGTGCTTGAGTGCTCGGCCGGCGATGAGCAGGATTTCGCAGGACAGGCGGAAGGACAGGGGCAGCAGGTTGGCTGGTCTGGCATGGCTTGTGGCGTAAGCCAGGTAAGCCAGGTTCCCGCTGCTGAGCTTCTGTGCGCTGCTGGTCTTGCTCTTGGGATTTTCCCTGTAGAAGGCTGCCACATACCGGGGCATCCGTCCGTATCGGAACCCTGGTTGGGCGGATGCCCTGAGGTGGAAGTCCCAGTCCTCGCGATAGCGCAATGACTCAGAGAACAGCAGTAGGTGCGCCCTGATGAAGTCCAGCCGGTACATGATGCAGTGAATGGGGATGGAGAAATCGACACCCCATCGGGTGAGCAGGCTCAGGTGCAGGCTGCCTGTGGGCTGCATCGTATAGGCAGGATGGGATCGCAGGACGCGCTCTCCATGGCCATCGGTGTGGAAGTGTCGGTAGTCGGTGTAGGACATGTCCAGTCCCTCGGCATCCATCTTGGCAGACTGCAGTTCCAACTTTCTCGTGTCCAGTTCGTCATCGGCATCCAGGAATTGCACATACTCTCCCGTGGCGGAACGCAGGCCGGCATTCCGTGCTGTGGCTGTGCCACCATTGGGTTTCTTGATGAGCCGGAACCTGCTGTCCGACTTGGCAAAGTCCTCGGCTATCTGTGCGGATGTGTCGGTACTTCCGTCATCCACGATGATGCACTCGAAGTCCTGGAGCGTTTGCTTTTGCAGAGCCCTCAAGGCATGAGGCAGGAACTCGGCCTGGTTATAGCAGGGTATGATGATGCTTACTTTGGGCATGGCATGTTGCTTTTTGCTTCTTTACCGTTGCTCGTGTCTGTGGGCTGGCAATAGTCGGGGTCATCTCTCCATCCTATTTGTGCCATCATAAACAGGGGGACAAAAAAGAAATAATAGAAGGGATTGGCCCGCTCCCAGAATGTCGCTGCTGCGATAATCAGCATGCCCCATTTGGGGCGCGTGTGTGCTCCCGCTGTGATAGAGAACGCAAACAGGATGACAAGTAGGGTGGAAATCATTCCATAGGAATAGACGAAGACACGGTAGCCTGCGTTTCCCCATCCAAATTTCTCCATGGGTTTGGGGCCTCCTGTGAGTATTTCCCCCGATTCAATATATCGGTCAAACTCCTTCCTAAACTCATCTTTCACACGGTTGTCTCCCTCTATCTTTCCGTCGTCGCCTATGGAAAGGCGTTCAACAATGAGCATGTTTACAGCGTTGACTCCCTGGTTGTAGTTTTGGGCGGCAACAAAGAAGCCCCCCATGAATACTATGGCGATTAGCAGTTTTCCTACCACTGCGCGTTTCCTAATCCATATTGCCAGGAAGAAACCCATAATCATCAGTACGTATGCGGCCAGGGATAACGTAATGAGAGAGGTGAATGCCAGGACGATGTTGTACCACCGTTTCCATTTCCCTATCTGGGTCAGCAGCAGAAACGTGCATGCCGTACCTAGATGCCCAGGCTCAAGGAAAAAGGCATGGAAACGGGGGATAATGCGCTCGGTGCTGTCATTTATCATGAAAAAATAGTAGTTGTCGAATGTGTACATCAGTTTCTCATTGTGTGCAAACTGATGAGGCAGGCTACCCCCCTTCAGGTAATAAATAAAAAACGGTATGCTTACACACATCATGTATGCCATTGCCTTGCACAAGAAATCGGACAGCCGCATCAGTTCCTCCCTGTCAAGGCGTAATATGGCATAGAATATAGGCACCTGTAACAGCATGGCTAAGGCTCCAGATAAACTGCAATGCCCCAAAAGGGACATACTGAATGAAATAGCAATGTAAATCGCCGTGGGGGTAAATGCTTCTGTTCTTTGCAGCAGCGGATGCTGCATTTTCCTGTTTAATGCAAGAACCAGTAGGAAAAGCGGAAGCGCAATCACAGGGAAGATGCTGTTGATGCTCCATGTGAACCAAGGATTCAAAGAGCAGACATAGCATGTCAAAACGCCTATATACAGACACCACTTGGCTACATCGTGGTACTGGAATACCAGCAAATGCGCGAAGATGCCTTTTTTGATGGCAAACATCTTCTCTAATGTTGATTTGTGAATCAGATACCAGTGTCTGTTTGTGCTCATGCCGTCCTCCTTCGCGCTGCCTGTCTCATTCTGGCGCGTTCTTGTGTGTTGAGTACGACAGCCCACATAAGCGTGAAGCCGCATAATATGGAGGCGCATACAGACACCATTATGTGTAAGGGCTGGCTGCCAATGGCGCGCAATCCCAGTGAGATGCCTGTTTGAAGGGCTGCGACAAGAGCAATGCGGGGAAACACGCTGGACGAGAATGCGGCCATGCCGAGTCCACCATGCTTGTGCAGATAAGGGATGCGCATGGCTGCCACCAGTGTCTCTATGCACAAGAACAGGATCATGACAGCCTCCACTCCTCCCCCCCATGTGATTATCGCCCATGCCAGAGGCAGGATGAGCACCTTGGGCGTGTACATGAGCAGCGTGTAGTTGCGTATGTGGCCTATGGCTTGGTTGGCCGTGTGAAGTCCGTAGGTACTCTGGTCAATGATTTGTGCGAGAAGGAGACACTGGCACAGGAATGCGGCTTTTGCAGGCACTGCGCCCAGCCAAATATGCAATATGGGCTCCATGAACACGATGACAGGGATGAAAATGGTAGCCAGCATGGCCGATGATATACGGCTTTCCTGCTCGGCTCTGTGAAGCATCAACGCATGGTCTCCCGCCCCCTCGGCTTGCATGATTTGCGGGTTCATGGCATTCAGGATGGAGGTGCTCACAATCTGTGCTCCTCCCACCACTTGCTGTGCAACGCCATAGGACGCGCACAGCGTCATCCCCATGTTGCATTTGCTGAATATGACATTCAGCCCTTGGTTTCTGGTGATGACGCATCCCATGCTGTAGGTAGTCCAGCCAGCAAAACCGGAGAGTGCTGCTATCACCTTCCTGTCGAGGTCGCAGAGGAAGTGCCGGGGGCTGCACTCCGGGTAGTGGAGCACTGGCCATACGGAGAACATCAGAAACCTGACTGCCCAAATGCCCAACATGAGATTCCCATAGGTGTAGAGTGGGTCGGCCGCTCCGGACAGAAGCAGTGCCACGAGCAACAGCCGCATGATTCCGTCGGTTACTTCTACGATGGATATGTACACGATGTTCTCCTTTGCGATGAACAGTGCCTTGAAAGGGGCTTCGATGAAGCTCAGGAACATCATCCCTATGGTGGTCGTATATATCCATGACGCGACATGTGCTCTGGGTGCTGGGATAGAGAGCACATGGCTGAATAGTGGTTCTTTGGCCGCAACGAGCACAAGGACAAGAATAGCCCCTATGCCCAAATGCATCATGGCGCTGCACGAGAAGGTCTTGCGTGATTGTGTCTCATCGTGACGGCCAAAGGAGTATGAAAGATGACGCTGGGTGGTGATGACCAAAGCGTTGG
Organism: Prevotellaceae bacterium UBA1075; assembly: GCA_002316015.1. Taxonomy (GTDB): domain Bacteria; phylum Bacteroidota; class Bacteroidia; order Bacteroidales; family Bacteroidaceae; genus Physcousia. The sequence continues at coordinate 190,355 of DCCS01000040.1, read as the reverse complement.
TTACAAAGCCGAGCATGGCCACCACGCCAGCTACCAGTGTGTAGATGCCGTAGTCTGTCTCCCCCAGTGCCCTGAGCACCAGGCGCACCGAATACAGGCTCATGCATGTGGTGAGCACCGCGCGGGTATATTGCGCCAAGGTGTTTATCAGTATTCGCCTGGTCGGTTCCATGAGCGATGGATGTGAGAGGTCACTTTACGAGCAAAAGTTCCTGTATGTCTTGCTTGAGGATATAGCACGCACAGCCTATTGTTGCCATCACCAGTATGAGTGCCACGAATATCATGCGCTTGGGTCCTGCGGGCTTGTTGGGAACAGTGGCTGACTGCAGCACGGTGAAGGCTGGCGTGCGCTCCTGCACCCTGGCCTTGCATGCCTGCAGTTGTGTGCTCATGGCTGTGTAGGTACTCTGGCATATGGCCATCTCGTTCTCCAGCTTGTCCCTTTCCGAGATGGCGGTCTGCAGGATGACATTGCTGTGCTGGTCGCAGTAGCGGCTGTAAGTGTCCACGGCAGAGTCATAGTCGTCCCTTGCCTCGTCTGTCAGTTCCTGGTAATACTCCAGGTCTCTCCTGGCTTTACTCGTGCGATAATCTGTGATGAACTGCTGCAGGCGTGCGGAGATGGAGTCGGCCAGCGTGGCACATACCAGGGCATCCTTTGCGGTGACGGCGATGGTGATTATGTCGGTCTTGATGTCCACGTCGCAACTGATGTCTTTCTTTATCTTGTTGCAGATGGCCTCCTGCCGCTTGGTCAGTCTGGAGGGATTCACAATGCCGTTGTTTACCTGTGCGTTGCTGTCTCCATCAAGCAGGTTCTTGATGTATGTCTTGGCCTTGCTGAACGGACGTGTTATGGGATTCTTCTTCTCATACTTGTCCAGGTAGCGGTAGTAGGTGGTGTCAACCGTTCCGTCCTGAGTCTTCACCCGTATGTCGAAGAGGCCCACAATGAAGTCCTTGGACTCAAACAGGTCGGGGTAGATGGTGGGGTAGATGGCGTCTTCGGACTGCACGCCACCTATATTGACACCAAAACTGGATGCAATGGAGGCCAGTCCTCCCCCTGAGCCTTGTGTGCCCGTCTCGGGGGCCAGTACAACCTTCACATTGTAGTAGCGTGGCTGCGGCAGAACCCAGGCGCATGCCAGGATGAAGGCCACAATCCACACACGCAGGAAGAGCTTGCGCTTGCCCCAAAGTGTCTTGGCCACCAGACGCAGGTCGATGACTTCCATTTCGGCGTTCTTGTTCTGTTCCATGATGCTTGTGCTCCTCCCCCCTTACTTGAGTATGCTTATCAGCGCCACTACCACGCTGGCCAGTGAGGCGCTGCCGCTGGCTATGGCCATCACTTCGCCTGTGGTCATGCGCTTGGACTTGGCCTTGGTGGGCACCACAATCTCTGTGCCGGGCTGTATGTCCTTGCTGCTGCGCTTGTTGATTTTCTCCACCGCGCCGTTCATGTAGATGGCGTACACGCCTTTCTTCTTGGCCCTGTTGCCATATCCACCCGCGCGCTTGATGTAGTAGGAGAGTGTCTCGCCCTTCTTGTAGTTCATGCTGATGGGGTAGCTCACCTCGCCACTCACCTTCACCGTGTTGCTGAACTTCGGCACCACCAAATGGTCTCCCTCGCGCAGCACGATGTCATGCTGTCCGCCAGGCTCGGCCAGAGCCTTGTCCAGGTTGACAGCCACGGGGTAGGTGCTGCCCAGGTTCATCTTCATCTCCAGCAGGGAGTCGGCCTGGCTTATGTCATAGCCCTTTTCGTCCTGCATGGCCTCCTCGTACATGGCTATCTGGGCAGCACGCAACGCACTTTCGCGTTGCAGCCGCTCGTCGGCGGTCATCACGCGGTTGAGGCGCGCGCCCTTGCTGTAGCCTATCTCTGTCAGTCCGCCTGCGGCTTTCACCAGGTCGCTCAGGCGGTAGGCGTTGCTTGTCATGGAATAGTCACCCTCGAAGTTCACGCATCCGGACACCCTCACGTTCTTCTGCTCGCTGTAGGCAGGGCTCTTGCGCACCACCACCACATCGTAGGGTTTCAGGTGCAGGGCGCTGTCATTCCTTGAGAGATTCTCGTCGATGGAGACGCTGAAAGCCTCGGCCATCTTGCCGCTGTCCTCGGTAGAGTTTGCGTCGGCCACCCTGCGGAACACGTCCACCTTGGCCAGCGAGGCCGCGTCGGTGAGCCCGCCCGCCTGCAGTATGAGATCCTCCACCGAGGTGTTGTCGGCATACTGGTATATGCCCGGATAGAGAACCTCGCCGCTGATGGTCAGGGTGCGCTCGCCCTTCATGTCGACAATGCTTGGGATGAACAGCACGTCACCCTTGCGCAGGGCGATGTCGGGGCTTGTGCCCGCCATGATGCCTTCCACGTCCACCGACACCATCTCCAGCGTGAGGTCCTGCTTCTGCCTGTGCATCACAGCCCGTGACAGGAAGGCATCCTCGGCCAGTCCATCGACAGCCTTGATGAGGTCGCGCACGCTCTGTATGCTCCCGCCCAGCTGGAACTGGCCCGGATGCTTCACCGCTCCGCGCACCTCCACCAGGTTGCTGTAGCGTGGTATGATGCTGTCCACATACAGCGAGTCGCCGTCCTTGACGCAGAAGGCCGACATCTGGAACTCGTCGATGGTGTGTATGCTGTACTCCTCGCCTGCCTTGCGCATCAGGCGCACGTTCTTCGTGTAGGCATTGCTTGCCATGCCGCCCGCGTAGGCCAGCAGTTGCTTCACACTCTCGGTCGATTTCATTTCGTAGAACATGGGACGCTTGACCTTGCCCCGCACGTTCACCAGGCAGTCGTAGGGGCCCACCACGATGACATCGTTGTCCTCCAGACGCACGTTGCCCGCGCTCTTTCCGTGCATGAGGAAGTCATACACGTCGATGGTGCCTATCTGCCGCCCGCCCCGGTACACCTTGATGTCGCGCAGCGTTCCCGTCTCGCTGATGCCTCCTGCCGCATACAGCGCGTTGAACGCGCTGCTCAGGCTGCTCATCGTATAGGTTCCCGGTACGACCACCTCGCCCACCACCTGCACCTGTATGCTTCGCGTGTCGGCCACCGAGAGGCTGAAGTGGCAGTCGGAGTAGTGGGCTCCCAGTTTGCTCTTGATGGTGGCTGTGGCCTGCTGTACCGTCTGCCCTGCCAGTTTGATGGGCCCCACGCCCTCGATGACCACCACGCCGTCGGGGGATATGATGCCCTCGAAGGTCTCCTGGCTGGCTCCCCACACATCAATGACCACGTTGTCGCCGGCTCCCAGTCGGTAGTTGGCAGGCGTGGCCATGTTCTGGTTGGGCTCGAAGGTAAGGTTCTTGTTGCTGAATATGTTGCGCCCGAACACCTGGTTCTCGTCCTTGAAGTAGTTCTGATAGTAGACGAGCGAGTCGATGTCCATGAATCCGATGGCCTCGTTCATGGCCTCGTTGCGTTCCTGCTGTGTCATGTTGCGGTTCTCGTACTGTCCCCTCACCATGTAGCCCTGCCGCTTGTGCGCCTGCATCATGGCCTTCTCCCTGTTGGTGCGCTGGCGGTTGGTTCCGTTGGCCTGTGTGGAGCCTCCTCCGTCCCCGTTGAGGTCTACGGCCCCCATTTGGCTTTGTTCGGCCTCGTACTTGCGCCTGATGCGCCTGAGCTGGTCGGTGGTCACGCCCTTCTGCAGCAGTTTGGTCACGATGCCCTGCTGGTTTGTGCCCTTGGCCTGCTCCTTCTTCACGAAATCTATGATTTGGCTGTCGCTCATGCTCTGCGCGCCGGCCCCCAGGGTGCAGATGCCCAGTGCCAGCGCCAGGAGCAGCCTGTGCCATGCAGTACTATATTTTCTTTCCATTGATGATGTAGTTGGCTGTGGTGAGTAAAATCTTGGCGTCGGTCCACAGAGACCGCTTCTGCAGATAGTTGAGGTCCATCTGAAGGCGTATGAGCATCTTCTCCATGGAGTCGGTGTATCCGTTGTAGATGGTTGCCCAGGAGGTCAGTCCAGGACGCATCATGTAGATGTACTCGTAGTCGGGGTTGTTCGCCATAATCTTGTCGATGAAGTATTTGCGCTCTGGACGTGGCCCTACAAACGACATGTCGCCCACCAGGATGTTCCACAACTGCGGCAACTCGTCCAGGTGGTGGTCACGCAGCATGACGGCCAGCGGTGTGGCTCCTTGCGCGCAGCGTGCAGACAAGTGCGGGCCGTCGGCCTCGTAGTTCACGGGCATGGTGCGGAACTTCAGTATGCGGAAAGGCTTCCCTCCCCGTCCGATACGCTCCTGGCTGAAGAGCACGGGGCCGGACTTCTCCCTGGATATCAGAAAGGCGATGACAGCCATCACGGGTGAGAGCAGCACCAGGGCCAGCAGGGAGGCTGTCATGTCGAACCCCCTCTTCAGCATCCGCTCGGCCTCGCCCATTCCGTCACGCACCACATGGCTCACGCTTGTCTCTTGAATCATTGTCCATAGTCCTCTATCCTGTCCCGGCTTCCGGGCCAGGCGTTCTGTTAAATAACGTTTCGGCATGATGTTTTATTGTGCGCGTGTATGTGTTTTGGCGTTTCCGTTCCCTTGCGCGCACAGTCATTAATGATATAATGTGTTCTTCCTTGGGGCACCACTCCTTGTGACACACGCATCCCCCGTGCCCCTTTTGTGCTGTTCCGTGAAGTTGTGCCCCTGTTCTGTTGCGCGTCTTGTATAAATGCCGTACCTTTGCAGGCATAATGCGGCATGCATCATTCCAAGGGGCTGACATGGATTTGACAGCAGGATGAGGTGTTGTGTAAGCACGCAGAGAGTCGGTGGTCGCTCTCTATAATCAATGGCTTCTCGAAGATTTATCTGGCGAAAACAATTACGCTCTCGCTGCCTAACTGAAGTACAGTAAGTTACTGGCTTAATCCCGGCACCAGGTGCCGGGACGGGATGTCACTCGACGAGCTCTTGCTCCGAAGCGCGTCGGTTTAGTGGCACAGCAAATTCGGGGATAGTCTCCAGTGGCCTCGCGCTGGGGATGAGACTTTAGGGGATAAGGCGCAGGTTGGTGGTCCGGGTCTTGCCTGCGCACGAAAATGAAGGCCGGAATAAGCGTGTAGAAAGCTCAGTGCGTCCCTGTTTGGACGAGGGTTCAATCCCCTCCAGCTCCACTCTTGAAGACCGTCTTTACGGAGCATTTATGAAAGAATTACAACTCAAGTACGGTTGCAATCCCAACCAAAAGCCTTCGCGCATCTACATGGAGGAAGGCGAACTCCCCATCGAGGTTCTCAACGGCCGTCCTGGCTACATCAATTTCCTTGACGCGCTCAACAGTTGGCAGTTGGCGCGTGAACTCAAGGAGGCCACGGGACTCCCTGCGGCAGCCAGTTTCAAGCATGTCTCTCCTGCGGGAGCCGCAGTGGGGTTGCCTCTTGACGACACCCTGGCACGCATCTACTTTGTGGATGATGTGCAGGTTCCCCTCACTCCCCTGGCCTGTGCCTATGCCCGTGCACGTGGGGCCGACCGCATGAGTTCCTATGGTGACTTCATTGCCCTGAGCGACACATGCGACCTGGCCACAGCCACACTCATCAAGCGTGAGGTGAGCGATGGGGTCATAGCCCCAGGCTACACCGGGGAGGCATTGCAGGTGCTGCGCGAGAAGCGCAAGGGCACTTACAATGTGATTCAGATAGACCCCGCCTACCGCCCGGCCCCCATCGAGCACAAGCAGGTGTTTGGCATCACCTTTGAGCAAGGCCGCAACGAGGTTCGCCTGGATGACCCTGCGCTCTTCGAGAACATCCCCACGCAGAACAAGACCTTCCCCGCTGATGCCAAGCGTGACCTCATCCTGGCCCTCATCACCCTGAAGTACACGCAGAGCAACAGCGTGTGCTATGCCAAGGGCGGGCAGGCCATCGGCATCGGGGCCGGGCAGCAGAGCCGCATCCACTGCACGCGCCTGGCTGGCACCAAGGCCGACAACTGGTGGCTGCGCCAGCATCCCCGTGTGATGAGCCTGCCCTTCGTGCCTGGCATACGCCGTGCCGACCGCGACAATACCATCGACCTCTTCATCGGCGAGGACTACATGGACGTGCTGGCCGATGGCGAGTGGCAGAAGTTCTTCACCGAGAAGCCTGCTCCGCTCACACGCGAGGAGAAGCGCGAGTGGATTGCCAAGAACACGGGTGTGTCCCTGGGCAGCGATGCCTTCTTCCCCTTTGGCGACAATGTGGAGCGTGCGCACAAGAGCGGTGTGCAGTACATTGCGCAGGCGGGCGGCAGCGTGCGTGACGACCATGTCATCGCCACCTGTGACAAGTATGGCATCGCCATGGCCTTCACGGGCGTGAGACTCTTCCATCACTAACCGGCAGTTCCCGGCCAGGGCTGCATAAGACACGCTATAAGATATGGGCAATCAGTTTGGCGGAGACGACATAGATGCCATTATCCAGGGCGGAGGCATCACTTTCCGTCCGGGATCGAAGGAGAAAGCCACGGACAAGGGGGGCAAGGTGCGCACCAAGGCCAAGCGCAAGCAGTACATCACGGGCGCGCACGGCAGTGGGTCGGCCAAGAAAAAGGCCGACATACGCACCAGGCGTGCCAACAGGCACAAGCACTGAGATGTGACAAGTCACGAATGCGTATAGCAAAAGGAGGCGGCACCTGCGGGTGCCGCCTCCTTTTGCTTCCCCATTGTCCTGGCACAGGTGGCCGGGCGGCAGTCCTTTCCTGGTCTGGACGCATGCCCCTGCGTTTGCCATCGCAGGGGCATGCCTTGGACATTGTCTCGTGCCGCTTCTCGCAGACCACCAGGGTGGCGGGGTCCTGTTGAGGGGGATGATGTTCTTGCCAAGAGATAAATCATACCGCAATCTTTGCTTTCTCAGAAAGTGGTTTCGTATCTTTGCAAGTGGAAGTGTGCTGGTTTCAGCATATCAGTAAAGTCAGTTCAAAATTTGAAACAAGAACGTACGGACTGGAATTCATTCCGCTTTATAGACCTGTTCGCGGGGATAGGGGGCATCAGACTTGGCTTTGAGTCGGTTGGAGGGCATTGCGTGTTCTCCTCGGAATTCGACAAGAATGCCTGTAAGACCTACGAGGCGAACTTCGGTGAATATCCATCGGGTGACATCACTAAGATTGATGCGCGCGACATCCCAGACTTTGATATTCTGCTTGGAGGCTTCCCCTGCCAGGCTTTCTCTATTATCGGTAAGAAGGAGGGGTTTGAGAATGAAACGTGCGGGACACTGTTTTTTGAAATAGAGAGAATATTGAGGGAGAAATCCCCGTGCGCCTTCATGCTGGAGAATGTGCGCAACCTGACCGCGCACGATGGCGGAAAGACTTTCAAGGTTGTCCGTTCTCATCTGGAGGCTCTTGGCTACAATGTCTATGCAAAGGTTCTGAACGCGCTTGGCTATGGTGTCCCGCAGAAGAGGGAGCGTATAATTATCGTGGGATTCAAGGATGATGTGCTCTTCTCCTTTCCAGACCCAGTTTCTCCCTCATACAGGAAGACTCTAAGTGAGGTACTGGAGACGAATGTTGACCGAAAATACTATGTGAGGGACAGCATTCGAGAGTCGCGCTTGATGAGGCTGAAAGCCCCCAACTACCCCAAGCCATATATCTCCCATGAGAACATGGCTGGGAGTGTCACCCCACACCCTTATTCCTCGTGCCTGCGTGCTGGAGCATCAGCCAATTATATTCTTATCAATGATGAGCGACGGCCAACGGAAAGGGAGATGCTTAGGTTGCAGGGGTTTCCTGATGACTTCAAGATTGTGGTGCCGTATGGGCAGATTAAGCATCAGGTGGGTAATTCCGTGGCTGTTCCAGTAATTTCTGCGGTAGCCAGGCAAATGCTGCTGGCATTAAAGATGTATAATTCATAATTGGCATGATACTGACAATCGAACAGGCAAAACAGGCTTTGGATATGGTCCTGGGCAAGGGACGTTCCCACATGTACAAACCTATACAAGTGGCAGAAATCTTGTATAGGGACAGGGTAAAGGGTGGATGCCAGCCTGTCGCGGATGCCTTCCGGGAGATTAGAGTCTTGTAGGCTCGCTTAACGGACACCGCCCCCGCAATTCAACAATTGAATTGCGGGGGCGGTGCGTTCAGTGCTTGTCGCCTGGCTTGTGTTCCCGTGTTCCTGGCTTGTGTTTCTTTTCCCGCTGCCTTTGCAGTTCCTTGTGCTTCTCCTTGTCGGAAATGGTGATGTGGATGTGTCCGTTTGGCTGCTTGGTGAAGAGCATCACCTCGCGCTTGATGGAGTGCCTGGCATGGTCGTAAATCTTGGCGGAGTCGAAAGCCTTGCCGCGCACGCGGGTCTCGAAGTGCAGGTGGTGGGTGGTGGCACGTCCCGTGCGCCCCTCCAGCGCGATGGGCTGGCCCGCGTGTACCCACGCGCCCTTCTTCACCAGGTTGCGCGAGTTGTGGCTGTAGGCTGTCTCCAGTCCGTTGGCATGGCGGATGACGATGAAGTTTCCGTAGGCGTAGTAGGGGCCGCTCAGGATGACCTCGCCCGGGAAAGCCGCCCGTATTGTGTCGTTTGGCCTGGTCTTGATATCCGTGCCGCCGTGCCTTCTGCTTCCGCCGAAGGGGCTTATCACCTTGCCTCCGGGAAGCGGGTAGCACCAGTCCTCCTGGGCATAGTCGGCAAAGTTGATGGAGAATTGCCTCGACCTCTCGAATGGGTCTTTTGAGGCCGCCACCCTCATCACCTGCCACTCGTCGATGTCCACCTCCTCCTGGGCCTGCCCCTTGTGGTTTTGTGCGAGGCAGGCTGTGGAGAGGCTCATGAGCAGGAGCATTGTGCAGATTAGTCTCGTCATGGTTTGATGAATATGCCGTTCATGTTGCGCCCCGTGTTGATGGTCTCGCGCCTCGCGCTGTAGTAGAGCGGGCTGGTCATGGTGCAGATTCCCTGGATGTGGATGTCCCTTACTCCCGCCTCGCTTAGTTGCCAGCGGTTGGCCTCCCACAGGTCCAGGTGCCACTTCTCGCCCCCGCCGGCGCAGGGGAAGCGTTTGGCAATGCGCCCCATGGGAAACCCTGCCTGCAGGAATGCCCCATACACCTCGTCGCCCACCTCGAAGCGTGGCAGCGATATGCCAGGCCCGATGATGGCGTGCAAGCGCTCCGTGTGGCTGTCCATCAGGCAGGCTGTCTTGGCGGCGATGCCTGCCACCGTGCCCCGCCAGCCCGCGTGGACGGCGGCCACCATGCGGGTGTGGTCATCATAGAGCAATACGGGGATGCAGTCGGCCGTCTTCACGCACACGCACAGGCCAGGCCGGTCGGTGAAGACCGCGTCCGTGTCCTCGGGTCTTCCCGCATGTTCCACGCGCAGGATGTGGCTGGAGTGTGTCTGGCGGGGCAAGGCCAGGTCCTGCAGGTGCAGTCCCATGTCCTCCACACCGCATCCCTTGCCTGTGGTGAAGGCCGTGAGCCACGGGGGCGTGTCGTATATGATCAGGCTACTCATCCTCGTACTCGTAGTCCTCCAGGTCGTCGATGTCCTCCACGAGTCCGTCTCCGTCCAGTACCTCTATCTCCTCGTCCTCGCCCTCGTCCTGCATCTCGCTCTTGAGCCACTCGGGGTCTTTGTTCCTGTGTACCAGAGTCTCGCCCTGCGCGATGGCCTGCAGCTTGTTGCTCTCGCTGTTGAGCTCTCGCCACAGCACATCCTTGAGTTCCTGCATGCCCAGTCCCGCCACCGCGCTGATGAACACGTGGGGGATGTCCTGGGGCAGTTCCTCGGCCAGCATGTCCATGAGTTCCTGGTCCAGCAGGTCACACTTGGTGATGGCCAGCACGCGCTGCTTGTCCAGCAGTTCGGGATTGAAGGTGCTCACCTCCCGCAGCAGGATTTCGTACTCCTTGCTTATCGAGTCGGTGTCGCCGGGCACCATGAAGAGCAGGAGCGAGTTGCGCTCGATGTGCCTCAGGAATCTCAGTCCCAGCCCGCGCCCCTCGGCCGCCCCCTCGATGATGCCGGGGATGTCGGCCATGACGAATGACTGGTTGTCGCGGTAGGGCACGATGCCCAGTGACGGCTCCATAGTGGTGAATGGGTAGTTGGCTATCTTGGGACGTGCACTGGAGAGTGCGCTCAGCAGCGTGCTCTTGCCCGCGTTGGGGAATCCCACCAGTCCCACATCGGCCAGCAGTTTCAGTTCCAGCACGACGGTCATCTCCCGCATGGGCTCACCGGGCTGCGCGAATCGCGGGGCCTGGTTGGTGGAGGTGCGGAAGTTCCAGTTGCCCAGTCCTCCGCGCCCGCCCTTGAGCAGCGTCACCACCTGTCCGTCCTCGGTCACGTCGCACAGGTACTCGCCCGTCTCGGCATTGTAGGCCACGGTGCCGCATGGCACATCGATGTAGCGGTCCTCGCCCTTGGCTCCTGTGCTCCGGTTCTGCCCGCCGTTGCCGCCGTGCCCCGCGAAAATGTGCCGCTCATAGCGCAGGTGCAGCAGTGTCCAGTAGTTGTGGTTGGCGCGCAGGTACACGTTTCCGCCCCGCCCGCCGTCGCCTCCGTCGGGGCCGCCGTTGGGGATATACTTGGCCCGGTGCATGTGTGCCGAGCCCCGCCCGCCCTTGCCCGAGCGGCAGCATATCTTCACATAGTCAACGAAGTTCGACTCCGCCATCAGCCCAGCTGGTCAAGGAACGCGAAGATGGCTCCTGTCATCTCCTCCTTTGAGGGATGGTCGGCCCATCGGAATGTGTGGCGTATGCCTTCCTTCTCAAACCATTCCGCCAGCGGGGCCGTCTGTCTGTTGTACACCTCGAAGCGCTTGCGTATCGTCTCCTCGTTGTCGTCGGCGCGGCCCTGTTCCTTGGCGCGGTTGAGCAGTCGTGCCATCAGGATGTCCTCGCTCACCACCAGCTCTATCATCACTCCCATCTCGTCTCCCCGCTCGGCCAGCATCTTCTTCAGAGCCTCGGCCTGTGCGATGGTGCGCGGGAACCCGTCGAAGATGACCCCCTTGCCTGCGGGCATCCTGTCGTATGTCTTGGCCAGGATGTCAATCATCAGCGAGTCGGGGATGAGCTGCCCGTTGTTGATGTAGCCCTGCGCCAGTTTGCCCAGTTCGGTCTCGGCCTTTATCTGTGCGCGCAGCACATCGCCGGTGCTGATGTGGCCCATGCCGTACTTTTTCACTATCATGTCGCTGTAGGTGCCTTTCCCTGAACCGGGGGCGCCAAAGATGATGATGTTCTTCATAATCAAGTATGTTGTGTGGAAATGTGTTTAGTCCTTGTGTGAAACGCCCTCCCCCCAGGCCCCTTTCCTTTCGGGGCGGTCGGTCTGTGGCCGCTTTGCCCCGGCTTGCGTGCCGGTGCCTTCGGGGGGCGCGGCCTCACTGGGGCACCAGCGTGTAGATGTCGCGTGTGTTGCGGCCCTGCCCGTCGTAGTCCAGTCCGTAGCCCACGATGAAGTCGTTGGGGATTTCCAGGCAGCAGTAGCGTATGTCCAGTTGCGCCTGCAGCTTGCCGGGCTTGAGCAGCAGGGTGCACACGTCGATGCTGCTGGGGTTCTGCTTCCTGAGTGTGTCCAGCATGTGCGCCATGGTGATGCCCGTGTCCACGATGTCCTCCACCACGATTACCGGGCGTCCGGTGATGTCCACGCTGAGCCCGATGAGTTCCCGTATGGCACCCGTCGTGTGTGTCCCCTCGTACGAGGTCAGTTTCACGAATGAGATCTCGCACGGGAGGTCAATCTCCCTCATGAGGTCGGCGGCGAAGATGAATGCCCCGTTCAGTACTGCCAGGAATATGGGGCTCTGCCCCTTGTAGTCCTCGTTGATACGCGACGCGACGGCCTTCACCCGCTGTAGGATCTCTGCTTCGGGAATTGAGATGGCAAAGGTCTTGTCCTTTACCTGAATGATTGGTCTGCTGCTCATGACATGTGTGTAATGTGGCGCAAAATTATGAAAATTTCCCCACAGACAGGCTCTGCGGGGTGATTTTCTTGCCGGGGCGGGCGCGCATGTACCGTGGAAAGCAGTACCTTTGCAGCATGGCAAGCGTGATGACACCTGTGCGTATGGCGCGGATGCTGCGCCCGCGGCCCGATGACGCCCACAAGGGCACCATGGGCCATGCCCTGCTGGTGGCGGGGAGCGCGGGCGTGGGCGGCTGTGCCGTGCTGGCGGCCGAGTCGTGCCTGCGTGCCGGGGTGGGCAAGCTCACCGTGTGCACGCCCGTGTGCAACAGGCTTCTGGTGCAGGTGTCTGTGCCCGAGGCCGTGCTGAGGACGTTGCCCCACCTGGGGGTGAACGCCCCCTCGTCCGACGCGCGTGGCTACTCCCAGTGGCAGGCCGTGGGCATTGGCCCGGGTATCGGGCCCGATGCCGGCGTCTTGCTGCACAGCGTGCTGGCTCTCTCCGCGCCTCTTCCCCTGGCGGTGGATGCCGATGCCCTGCGCGTCCTGGCAGTCTGCCCGGAGTGGGTGGGGCTGTTGCGCGGGCGCGCCGTGCTCACTCCCCATGGCGGCGAGATGCTTGCGCTGGCCCGCGGGCTGCTGGCCTGTGAGGGCGGCCTCTCCGGCGGCGACGCACTCCTGCGGGCAGCTTGCCGCCTTGCCGTCGAGGCAGGTGTGTGGGTGGTGCTCAAGGGACATCCCACCCATGTGTGCCACCCTGATGGCCGGGTGGACTTGTGCCCCAGGGGCAATGCCGGCATGGCCACCGCAGGGGCGGGCGATGTGCTCACGGGCATTGTCACGGGCCTGCTGGCCCAGGGCTACGAGCCGGGGCAGGCGGCCAGTCTGGGCGTGTGGCTGCACGCCACGGCGGGCGACCGCGCCGCAGGCCGCCTCGGGCAGGAGGCCATGCTGGCGCGGGACATCATAGCGCATCTGTGCGAGGCATGGAGTGAACTGCACAAGGCCGGATGAACGGACGGGCGTACACCCGCAAAACCGAAAAATCGTAAGACAAGATATGAACATCACAAGGAACATGACTCTGGCCCTGCTCATGGCAGTGGCTTTGGGCGCGCAGGCACAGACCGAGGTCGCCCCTTTCGTGCCCGGCAGCACGCTGGAGGGAATCTCCTATTTCCTCCCGCGCACCGTCTTTCGTGTGACCGTCAAGGCCGACAAGACCGTGACCAGGCCTGGTGACTTCCACAAGTATGCCGAGCGCTACCTGCACCTCAAGAATGTGCCCGCCACCGAGAGCGTGCACTGGGAGATAAAGAGCGTCACGCTGGAGCCCTATGGCGTGCCCGACAAGACCAAGGCATACAGCATCAGGCTCAAGAGCAAGACGGTGGCTCCGCTGGTGGGCCTGAGCCGCGACGGCATCCTGCTGAGCATCAACACCGATGCCGAGGAGACCGCCCTGCCCGCCCTGCCTCAGCCGTCCCAGGACCCCGCTCCCGCCGACCCCCGCTCCTTCATGACACAGGAGATACTGGCGGCGGGCAGCGTGGCCAAGATGGCCGAACTCTGCGCGCAGGAAATCTATGACATACGCGAGAGCCGCAACGCGCTGGTGCGCGGCGAGGCCGACAACACCCCTAAGGACGGGGCGCAACTGCAGCTCATGCTCAGCCAGCTGGCCCGGCAGGACCAGGCACTCACCTCGCTCTTCGCCGGCACCACACACACCACCCACGAGGTGTTCTCCATGACCTATGACCCCACGCAGGAGACCGAGCGGGATATCCTGTTCCGCTTCTCGCGCAAACTGGGTGTGGTGGATGCCGATGACCTGGCCGGCGACCCCGTGTATGTGCGTGTCAAGTGCACCGAGACGCTTCCCGCCCCTGTGGTTGACGAGCAAGTGGCCAAGAAGAAGGCCAAGATGGAGAAGGGCGTATATTATAATGTGCCGGTGCGGGCCAGGCTCACCGTCTACGACTCCGACCGCGAGTACTGCACGCTGGAGACCCCCATGGGGCAGTTCGGGCGCGTGGAGATACTCTCGCACCTCCTCTTCGACAAGAAGACCACTACCAAGGTGACCTTCTTCCAGAGCACGGGCGGCACCAAGGATGTGATGGAGTAGCGCGTCTCCCTCCCGTTCGGGGGCGCGGGGGCCGTCCGGTCACCGGGCGCGCCCGCAGGGTTCCGCCGCATGCGGGCCCGCCAGGTGCGGGTGGCACGAGACGTGGCGGGCAGGAAACGGACAAGTGCAAAAAAAAGTCCCATACAACCATGGACAGAGAAAAGGACATTTACAGAGTGACCATCGCGGGCAGCATCATCAATGTGGTGCTGCTCGTTGTCAAATTTGCGGCGGGCGTGTTCGGCCACTCGGCCGCGATGATTGCCGATGCCGTGCATTCGCTCACCGACTTCGCCACCGATGTGGTGGTGCTGGTGTTTGTGCGCCTTGGCAGCAAGCCTGCAGACCACGGGCATGACTTTGGGCACGGCAAGTACGAGACCCTCGCCTCGGCCATCATAGGCGTGTCGCTGCTGGCCGTGGGCGTGATGATATTCTGCTCGGGGGTGGGCAAGACATGGCGCGCGCTCCATGGTGAGGCACTTCCCGCCCCGGGCATGGTGGCCCTGGCGGCCGCTGTGGCCAGTGTGGTTCTCAAGGAGTGGGCCTACCGCTTCACCGTGCGCGTGGGCACGCGCTGCCACTCGGAGGCTGTCGTGGCCAATGCCTGGCATCACCGCAGCGACGCGCTCTCCTCGGTGGGCACCGTGGCGGGCATAGGCGGGGCCATCCTGTTGGGCGACCGCTGGACGGTGCTTGACCCCCTGGCCTCCATCGTGGTGAGCCTCTTCATCCTGAAAGCCGCGTGGAGGCTGGTGATGCAGAGCATGAGCGAACTCACCGACGCCAGCCTGCCCGATGAGGTCGAGGCCGAGATAATGCACATCGCGGCCAGCGAGCCGGGCGTGAGCGGCATACACCACCTGTGCACGCGCCGCATGGGCAACAGCGTGGCCATCGAGATGCATGCCCGCATGCCGGGCGGCACGCCGCTGGCCGAGGCGCACAGCCATGCCACGGCCATCGAGCGGAGAATCAAGGAGCGCTTTGGCGAGGAGACTCATGTAATCATTCACCTGGAGCCTGTCAAGGAAGAGTAGGCCGAGGGCATGAAGACACCTCCAGCGCGCTCCGGGGCCGTGGGCGTGGGGTGGAGGCAAGCCTTCGGGTGAACACTCCCGCGGCCGTCCCCAAAAACGCATGCGGCTGCATGTGCCATCGCAGCGCACTGCGTTGGCGGATGCAGCGCGCTGCGATAGCGGATGCGGCGCGCTGCGGCAGGACGGCTCCGCATGTGCCGCTGGTTTGGCGGGCTTGCCTCTCCCGTGCGGAAACGAGGAAGGGGAGGCCGGACATGGTGTCCGGCCTCCCCTTTCCTGTATGCCGCAGTCGCGGGGTGTTACAGCTTGTTGGCACTGCCCAGCACGTCCACAATCTTGTGGATGTACAGTCTCTTCATACTCTCGCGGGCGGGCTTCAGATACTGGCGGGGGTCGAAGTCACCGGGATACTCGGCAAGGTGCTTGCGGATGGCGGCTGTCATGGCCAGGCGGGAGTCGGAGTCGATGTTGATCTTGCACACCGCGCTCTTGCTCGCCTCGCGCAGCTGGTCCTCGGGTATGCCCACGGCGTCGGGCAGCTTGCCGCCGTACTTGTTGATGGTGTCCACCTCTTCCTGGGGTACGGACGATGCACCGTGCAGCACGATGGGGAAGCCGGGAAGCTTCTTCTCAATCTCGTGCAGGATGTCGAATGCCAATGGGGGAGGCACGAGCCTGCCAGTCTTGGGGTCACGTGTGCACTGCTCGGGGGTGAACTTGTAGGCTCCGTGGCTGGTGCCGATGGAGATGGCCAGGGAGTCGCATCCGCTGCGGGTGCTGAAGTCAATGACCTCCTCGGGCTTGGTGTAGTGTGACTCTGCGGCGGAAACCTCGTCCTCCACACCGGCCAGCACACCCAGCTCGGCCTCTACGGGCACATCGTGCGCGTGGGCGTATTCCACCACCTTCTTTGTCAGGGCGATATTCTCCTCGTAGGGGAGTGAGGAGCCGTCAATCATCACGCTTGAGAAGCCGTGGTCGATGCAGTCCTTGCAGAGCTCGAAGGTGTCGCCGTGGTCCAGGTGCAGCACAATCTGGGGATGCTCGCAGCCCAGTTCCTTGGCGTACTCCACGGCACCCTGTGCCATGTAGCGCAGGATGGTGCCGTTGGCATAGTTGCGCGCGCCCTTGGACACCTGCATGATCACGGGTGACTTGGTCTCCACGGAAGCCTGCACGATGGCCTGCATCTGCTCCAGGGTGTTGAAGTTGAAAGCGGGGATGGCGTAGCCTCCCTTGATTGCCTTGGCAAACATCGCGCGGGTGTTCACCAGGCCCAATTCCTTGTAACTTGTCATTGCTTTGAAGTTTTAATAATACTGGAATATCTGTTCTTTCTTTCTGTCTCATGCTTTGCGGCACTGCAAAATTAGCACAAATATGGGGAATAGTGTCCCGCGCGGGCGCGTTTTTTCTCCCCGGCGGCTTTTGCCTGCCGCTCTGGCTCAGAGTTCCTTGACCAGGTAGGCCACGGTGGGCAGGTGGTCGCTGTAGCCGTCGAGCCACACGCCGGAGGCAGTGGTGCGCAGGGGGCTGCCCTTGTACTTGCCCTCCTGCTGTATGAGCCAGTCGCGGCGGAAGATGTGCCAGGAGTACAGGGTGAGGTGGCGGTAGTCCTTCTTCTTGTCCACATCGAGCAGGTTGCGGCTCAGCACAATCTGGTCAAAGAGGTTCCAGCCGCCCTTGTAGGAGAGTGTGCCCTGCCCCTTGTCGCGCAGGATGCCCCACCAGGGGTTGAAGAAGTCCAGCCTGCCCACCTGGTCCATTCTCCTCTTGGCTCCCAGGAACTTGGCCATCGACGTGTTGTCGGGGTCGTCGTTCATGTCCCCCATCACGATGACGCGCATGTCGGGCTGTGCCTTCATGATGCTGTCGGTCATGTGGCGCACCTGCTTGCCGCCCCAGTCGCGGTATTTGCCCACCGCCGCGCGGCTGGGCCAGTGGCACACCACAAAGGTGATGTCGTCGCCTGCCAGTTTGCCCTGCACGGTGAGGAAGCCGCGCGTGGCGTGGGTGGTGTCACCGTCCTCGTAGACGTAGGGCTGCAGCCAGCTCTTCACGGGAGTGAAGAAGCGGGGGTTGTAGATCAGGGCGCAGTCGACGCCCCGCTTGTCGGGCCCCTCGATGTGGATGTACTTGAAGCCGCGCTCCCGCATGGCGGGCTGCGAGGTGAGGTCGCGCATCACGTTGTCGTTCTCCACCTCGGACACGCCGATGACGCTGGCGCCTATGCCGGGGAGTTTGTCCTGCCCGAGCTCGAGCAGCACCCTGGCCATGTTGGCGAGCTTGTGCTCGTACTTCATCTTGTTCCAGTGGTACGAACCGCTGGGCAGGAAGTCGTAGTCGTTCTTGCCCGCGTCGTGGATGGTGTCAAACAGGTTCTCCTGGTTGTAGAAGCCTACCGCGTAGCATCCGAATTTCTTCTGCGCGAGCGCGGACGGCATGGCGGCTGCCAGCAGGCAGAGCAGTATGAGTGTCTTTCTCATGTCGTTTTGTTGTTCTTGTGAATGAGTTGTTTCCTTTTGCCGCAAAGTTAACCCCTTTTTGTGAAACGGGGAAGGATCTTCCCCCTTTTCTCTACAGGCGGAAACTCATGCTCCGGGCAGCGCGTGTCTTCCGCCCCGCCCGTGTGGCGCGGGCGTGCCACACGGGCGGGGCATCCGCCAACGGACTGTGCGCCAGGGCGGTGTGTGCCGTGTGCACATTATATATATAAGTCGGGTGCGCGCGTGACAACGAGCGTGGATGCCGTGCTCTGGCGTGCGCCGTTGTCATTCTCCTGTCACAATTTAGGATGCCGGGGATTAAAAAAGAGGAAAATCGCATTCCGTTTGCAATATTTTCGCTTACTTTGCACTGCTTAGACCAACTGGCAAAAATTAGGGACAAGATATGAAAAATGAATTTCTGGCGGTGCTGCTGCTGGCTGCATCTGCCTCGCAAGCCATCGCGCAGGACAGCATCCCCGAGGTGGAGAAGGAACTCAAGCAGGATAACGCTGCGTTTGTCTTCACCGAGTCGCAACTGGGCGAGGACGAGGACATGACACAGAACGTGATTATGATGAACTCCAACAACAACGTGTATTCCAGCAACGTGGGATACCGGTGGAGTCCGGCCCGGTTCAAGTTCCGCGCCTACAACAGCCGCTACAGCGACATCTACATGAACGGCGTGAGGGTCAACAACGGCGAGACGGGGCAGTTCAACTACTCCACCATCGGAGGCATGAATGACGCGACACGCGGCATCGACGCGTCATCGCCCTTCGAGTCCAACAGCTTCAGCATGGCCGGACTGGGCGGAAGCAACAACTACGACTTCCGCGCCAGCCACTACGCGGCGGGCAACAAGGTGACCCTCTCGGGGGTCAACCGCAACTACACCATGCGCGGCATGTACACCTATGCCAGCGGACTCGGCCAGAAGGGGTGGGCGTTCATGGGCACCGTGGGCTACCGCTGGGCCAACATGGCCACCAGCAACGTGGAGGGCAACTTCTACAACAGCCTCGCCTATTTCCTAAGCCTGCAGAAGGTAATCAACGACAGGCACTCCCTGAACCTCGCCACCTGGGGAAGCCCCACAGAGCGCGCACAGCAGGGGGCCAGCACCGACGAGGCATACTGGCTGGCCAATGACCGCCAGTACAACCCCTACTGGGGCTACCAGGACGGCAAGAAGCGCAACAGCCGCGTGGTGAACAACTACGAGCCCAGCGCGCTCCTCACATGGGATTTCCAGATAAAGGACAACATGAAGCTGACCACCAGCGCGTTCTTCAAGTACGCGATGTACAGCAGCACCAAACTCAACTACAACGGACAGAACCCCGCTCCCGACTACTGGAAGAACTTCCCCAGCAGCAACGTGAACGTGTGGAAACAGGAACAGGGGGCCGACTGGAACGCCTGGCAGGACAGTTACGACTACTGGACGGCCAGCAAGCGCAACCGCCAGATCAACTGGGACAAGCTCTACTACACCAACCAGCAGCTCAACGCCAGCGGGCATGACGCCGTGTACTGGGTGGAGGCCAAGCACAACGACCACCTGGTGACCAACCTGGGAAGCACCTTTGACTGGGACATCGACCGCACCACCAAGTTCAGGGCTGGACTGCAGCTCGCCTCCAACAAGGGCATGCACTACACCACCATGGAGGACATGCTGGGCGGAGCGTACTTCCACAACGTGAACACATATGCACTCGGTGACTACGCGTCCACAGACCCGCGCGTGCAGTATGACCTCAACAACCCCAACAGGGCCATACGCGAGGGCGACCGCATGCGCTACGACTATGACCTGTGGAACCAAAGCGCGCGCCTGTGGGCGGGCATCACCAAGGACAAGGGCATCAGCCACAACTTCATCACAGCCAGGGTGGGCGGCACACAGATGTGGCGGGACGGCCACATGGACAACGGCATGTGCGCCGGATACAGCTATGGCAAGAGCGGAAAGGGCTATTTCCTGGACGGGGGCTTCAAGATGGGCTCCACGCTCAACCTGGGCAAGGGCAACGCCCTCAGCATGGGCGTGGGCTACGAGGCGCGCGCGCCGCAGGCCAGCGTGGCCTTTGAGAGTCCCGAGATGAACAACAACTTCGTGCGTAACCTCAAGAACGAGAAGATTGCCTCGGCCGAGTTGAGTTACGCCTACAACGGCAGCTGGCTGCGCGCCAACCTCACCGGATACTTCACCCGCACCTATGACGGCACCGAGTGGCAGAACTACTACAACGACGACGAGAACTCCTTCACCTACAACAGCCTCAACGGGGTGGAGAAGAACTACTACGGCGCGGAACTCGGCCTGGACTTCAAGGTGACAAGCTCCTTCGACATCAATGTGCTCGGCACTTGGGCCGAGGCCGAATACGCAAGCAACACCGACGTGACCTACATGGTGAGCACCAGCGCCGAGCAGAAGACGGATGTGTGCTACAACAAGGGCATGCGCGAGAGTGGCACGCCCCTGGCAGCAGCCAGCATCGGCCTCAACTACCGCGTGAAGGGCTGGTACCTGAGCCTGATAGGCAACTACTATGACCGCATCTACCTGTCCTACAGCACCAACCGCCGATATGTGAAGAACATGATAAACGCCAACCTGCAGCACAATGACGGCACATTCGATGTGCCCGACCAGGCCAAGGGCGATGGTGGGTTCATGCTGGACGCAAGCATCGGCAAGCAGTTCCGACTGGGGCACAACCCCCTCAGCGTGAACCTCATGCTCACAAACATCCTCAACAACCGTGGCATCACCACCGGCGGATACGAGCAGAGCCGCAGCGACTACAGCACCAACAGCGTCACGGGAACCACCTCGGAGCGAAAGTACTCCTTCTCCAGGAACCCCAAGAAGTACTATGCGCAGGGATTCAACTTCATGCTCAACCTCAACTACCGCTTCTGAGCGGACTGGCACATACATTATATATATTATATGGAACACCGCAATATGAAAACCAAGAATATTCTCCTCGCCGCCTGCATGCTGGCCGGCGGAATGCTGATGGCCGCCTGCATGGACGGCGACTGGGACGCGCCCAAGCACGAGAACCCTCCCTATGGCAACAACGGGATAGACACCGCGTCGGCCGGGCTGGTCACCATCGCCGACCTCAAGCGCATGTACCCCAAGTACGCGCAGAACTACACCGTGACCGAGATGAAGCAGGAAGGCCGCCTCAAGTGCTATGTGACGGGAAATGACATCCAGGGAAACCTCTACAACAGCATCGCGGTGCAGGACAAGAACGGGGACGCGCTCATCGTCTCCATCAGCGAGAGCAACCTCTATGGCTACCTGCCCGTGGGACAGGAGATTATCATCGACACCAAGGGACTCTACATCGGCGGCTACGGACAGCAGCCCCAGATAGGCCAGCCTTACCGGAAGAACGCGACAAGCGACGAGTATGTGAGCCGCATGTCCTCATCGCTGTGGGCATCGCATGTGCGCATCCTGCCCACCAAGAAGAAGGACATCGAGATTCCCAGGTACACAGCAGAGCAGTTCGCAGACCTTGACATCACACAGAATTGCGGCAAACTGATGACCATCACGGGCGTGGAGATTGACGGAGCGGACGGGAAACTCACCTGGGCTTCCTCGAAAAATTCGAGCGGCACCTCGGTGACCCTCTATTTCAAGGGTGTCCCACACAGTCTCATGGTATATACAAGTACCTATTGCGACTTTGCCAATGTCGTGGTGCCCAAGGGAAAACTCAACCTCACGGGCATCTGGAAACGCTACGGGGACAAATGGGAACTTATCCTGCGCAGCGAAGAGGACATCGAGGTGGCGAAGTGACAACAATCCAGAGCAGAACTCTTATCACAAAAACAATAAAACCAACAAGACAATGAAAAAGATTTTCAAACTGATGACGCTGGCACTGGCTGGTGCCATGTTCATGGTCGCGTGTGACGACACGCCCGCTCCCTACAACCCCGGTGGCGGTGAGGGTGGCGGTGACGACACTACCAAGGTGGACACCCTGGACATCACCTGCGCCAAGGCCGTGGAGCTGTGCACCGCCCTGGCCGATGGCGCAAGCTCTACCGAGACTTATGCCATCACGGGCTACATCACGGATGTGTATGCTACCGTGAGCAAGGGCCAGCAGAGTTTCTGGATGTCGGACAACAATGACGGGCAGAAGGTGGTTCAGGCTTACTGGGCCAACCTGCCCGAGGGCGTGGAGAAGTTTACCGCAGGCTCAAAGGTGAAGATTACAGGCAAACTGCTCAAGTATGTGAAGACTGACGGCACGGTGGTGACCGAGGTGAAGAACGCCGATGTGGAGATAATGGAGAATGGCGGAAGCCAGCCTGGCGGGGAGGTCACTGCAATCACCTGTGCCAAGGCCGTGGAGCTGTGCGCTGCCCTGGCCGATGGCGCAAGCTCTACCGAGACTTATGCCATCACGGGCTACATCACGGATGTGTTTGCAAACGTGAGCAGGGGCCAGCAGAGTTTCTGGATGTCGGACAACAATGACGGGCAGAAGGTGGTACAGGCTTACTGGGCCAACCTGCCCGAGGGCGTGGAGAAGTTTACCGCAGGCTCAAAGGTGAAGATTACAGGCAAACTGCTCAAGTACGTGAAGACTGACGGCACGGTGGTGACCGAGGTGAAGAACGCCGATGTGGAGATACTCGAGAAAGGCGAAGGTGGTGGCGAAGAGCCTGGTGGCGGCGACACTCCCGATGTGAATGTGGATGCTTCTGTGGTGATGGCTGCCGCTTACAGTAATTGCACCGAAGGCAGCGTGGATGCCACACCTATCACTTTCGATGCTGTGAACGTGAGATTTGACCAGAATGACGGGAACAATCCCCCGAAGTACTACTGGAACAAGACGGAGGCCTTCCGCTCCGTGAGAATGTATGCAAAGAACAGCATGACCCTGTCTTCCTCCAAGACCATTGCCAAGATTGTCCTCACTTGTGCTGCTCCGGGCGGCGGCAAGAACTACAATGGCAATGCCGAGATGAAGACGACATCGGGCACCATCAGTAAGGCATCTGACAACGTGACTGTCACTATCGACAACGTCAACAGCAAAGAAGTGACCATCACAAACGATTACACCGCAATCAGCGGTGGCGTTCAGTTGCGTATCGTGAGCATGGGTGTCAGTTATGCAAAGTAAACGTTGGCTGTCGCATTGACGGCAAATGAATCCCGCGAGGGGGCTTGCGCATTGTCGCAAGCCCCCTCTTCTGTATCCCGAAGTGTGCTCTCTGTAAGCCACGTTAACCTCAGAAATGTGCGAATTCCGCTTCGCGACAACCTCAGAAAGGTGCGAAATAACTTCATCGCTAACCTCGGAAAGGTGTAAACATAGTGCTTATGAAGAGAAAGATATATGGTCAACCGTTTGACTGGAAGACAAACAGGCGACGGGATGTGGCACTTTTGATAGAAGGGTCATGCCATATAGACCTCACTTTCATGTTAGAAGGAAACCCCGTTAGCAGCAGCGTGGAGCACTTTCCTTGCTGAAGATTTGGCGGATAGAGGAAAAAGGTCGTACCTTTGCACGCGGAATTTACATTAACTCGTCCCTTATCCACTTCCTGGCGCAAGGCCGGAAATTCGGGGACACAAAACCATAATACAAAGATGAAGAAAGGATTGCATCCCGAAAACTATCGTCCCGTTGTGTTCAAGGACATGAGCAACGGCGACATGTTCCTCAGCCGCTCAACCTGCAAGACCACTGACACAGTGGAGTTCGAGGGCGAGACCTACCCCGTGGTGAAGTTGGAAATCTCCAGCAGCTCACACCCCTTCTACACAGGCAAGAGCAAGTTGGTGGACACCGCAGGACGCGTGGACAAGTTCATGAGCCGCTACGGGAACCGTCAGAAGAAGTAATCTCCGGCACGAGCACATCTGCCCGTGAAGGAAGGCATAGAGGAAAGGTGTGGGTACGAATGCGTATCCGCACCTTTTCACTTTCCCCTTGGCATCCGTCGGGGGAGGCGCGCTCATGGCATGGTTGGAGTTTGCCGGAAGAATCCTTGAGGGTTGCTTTGCCTGTGGGAAAACACGCACCCGCGCCTGGCCATGGATTTCCCTGTTCCCGAAATGGGAGGCGGATGAGGCACCGCGTGCCGGCATGCGATACCAGTGAGGGACAAACCTGGGTGCGTGGAGTCATGCTTGACGAAATATTACGAGACTGGAAGAGATGAGAATGAAATATGTTCTTTTGTTGGCAACGCTTTTCCTGGCCGCCTGTGGCGAGGACTTGCCCACTCCATCTGGAGAGAATGCCAACACCAACAGCAATGCCGCGCTGGTGGGCCCGGCAGGCGAGAGTCATGTGACAGAGAGCAGCGGCACGAACTGCGCGCAGGTGTCCATGCGCCTGGAGATACCACACCTCAAGGGGGGCACGCAGAATCTCTTTGTAGTGCACACGCTTGGTGACGGTACGGTGAATTACTGCATGGAGTATGACTGCTCGCTGCGTGCGAGCCGCTGGACCGCTTACCGCTGGTACAGGGGGCTCAGTTCCAAAGAAACCGCATGGAACCGCAACAACTGGAAACACGGATATACTTTCAATGGATACGGAGGCAGGAGTGACCCCTTTCAGCCAGACCCGCTTATCCCGAGCCAGTACCAGTCGACCCTTGCCGACCACGCGGGCAACGGGTATGACCGCGGGCACATGCTGGGCAGTGCCGACCGCCTGAACTCGAAGGATGCCAACGGGCAGACTTTCTACCTTTCCAACATGCACCCGCAGTTGAGCGGTTTCAACCAGCAAGGCATCTGGTATAACCTGGAGAACCGCCTGCGCAACGAGTATGACAAGGACAGTTTCCGCGACACGCTCTATGTGGTCAAGGGAGGCACTATCGCGCAGGGACAATACAAAAAGGGCAAGAACAACCTGCCTGTCCCCAAATACTTCTACATGGCCATCCTGTGCAAGAACGGCGAGAAGACGCAGGGGGGCTACAAGGCCATTGCCTTCTGGATGGAGCACAAATCCAACGAGGACACCAACTTTGCCAAGTACGCCATCAGCATAGACGAACTGGAGAAGAAGACGGGCATCGACTTCTTCTGCAACCTGCCCGACGACATCGAGAGCCGGGTGGAGAGCAACCTGGTGCCTGGAGCCTGGGGGCTGAGATGAGCCCCCGCGCAGTGCCCGACGCTGGTCTGGTGTGGCACGCGCCCCTTTTCTTCCTGTGGAGCATTCCCTTTGGGCGACTTTCCCAGGAAGCAATCCGCCCGTCATGCACAGCCTTCCCCATTCCTATGGATTTAACAGACAGAATCGGGAAATGATTGTCCCATTTCCGATGCATAGTGTTCTTTAAGGTGACACTATGATAAAATCGTGCGTGTTTTCTTCCTTTCAATTGTAACAAGATTGTAACTTTGTTGTCATAAAGAAGTGTTACAAACAATTATTAACCACCAAAAACGGGCAAATGTAATGAGGTACAATCATCACGCGGCAGCCTTTGCTGCCATTCTGCTGCTCTCGTCCGCTCCATCTTCGGCGCGCGCAGTGACGCAGGACGCTGCCGTGACGGCACTCCTGGCGGAAGGAGAACACACACATGCTTACGCAAACGGTTTCTGTACGGAGTGCGGAGAGGCACAGGCCGACTATGTCAAGCCGGGCACGGATGGCTATTATGCGCTGAAGGACGGGCACGACCTGCTCTGGTGGGCCAAGGCGGTGGTAGCCCAGACTCCCAACGCCTCGGCCAGGCTGGTGTCCGACATCGACATGAGCGGAATCACGATGACTCCCATCGGCATCAGCAGCGACAAACCTTTCCAGGGCACCTTCGACGGGCAGGGGCACACCATCAGCCACCTGGAGATGAGCGGTGAGAACAACGTGGGGCTCTTCGGATACGTCACAGGAGGCGCTTATGTCAAGAATTTCATCGTGGATGCCACGAGTTCCATCTCGGGCGGATCCTATTGTGGAGTCATCGGAGGCAGCGTGGGCTACGGCTCGGTCAACATCGAGTGCATAGGCATGGAGGGCACGGTCACAGCCACGTCAATCAATGCGGGCGGCATCTTCGGCTGTTGTCTTGACGGATGTGCCATTCTGATATCCGACAGTTACGTCACGGGAAAGGTGACGGGCGGAGGCGAGTCGGCTGCCATCGCCGGATGGGTAGGCGGCGCGGCCACGCTGTCCAACCTCTGGTCGTGTGCCGAGGTGGAAGGTCTCTCGGGCGAGGAATACCTCTACCGTGGCGGCACCAGGTCGATGGAGAACTGCTTTGCCGTGAGCGGAAGCCAGGGTTCGGTCATCACGCGGGAGCAACTGGCCAGTGGCGAACTGACCTACAGACTCAACAAGGGCGTGGTGGAGAACCCCGTGTGGAGGCAGACACTCGGCAGTGACGATTATCCCTCGCTTGACAAGAGCCACGGCATCGTCTTCAGCATGGCGGCCGATGAGTACAGCAGCCTCGCCTCGGACAAGGATGTGCCTGCCATGGCCAGTGCGTGCCAACAGAGTGCCGCTGACTATTGTGGCTCGACCATAGCAGAGCAGGCGCTGCTGGATGCCTATCTGGCCCAGGCCGAGGCACTCTCAGACTGCCAGGACGTGGCAGAGTTCTGTGCTGCCTATACCCAGATGCAGGCCGCACTCAAGGATATCGAGGCCAGTGCGGCTGTCTATGCCCGCTACATGGCACGGTGTGCCGAAATCAAAAACTATCTGGCCTCCAACCCCCAACTGCAGGGCGATGGTGTCGATGCCCTGAACACCTACCTGGAGGGAGAGGTCGCTCCTGGGAAAGACTGGCCACTGGGTGGATATGTGTATCTGACCGAGAAGCATGTGGCCACGGCAGCACAGGTCGAGGAGGAGATGGCACGCCTGGAGCACGCCTTCAACACGGCACTGGCAGGGGCCTATGCGGCAGGCCAGGACATCACCAACCTGCTCACCAACCCCGACCTCACCCAGCAGCCCGCATGGGCAGGCTGGGACGGTGTGCATGGCACGGGACTCGGCGCGTCGGCCACCAAGGACGGACAGGAGTACACGGCCGCCGAGAGTTGGGAGAAGGCCATGGACATGCACCAGACCATCACTGGCCTGCGCCAGGGCTACTACCTGGTGAGCATGAACGGGGCCTACCGCCACCGCAACGACCCCTACAGCAACACTTACTCGGCGCAACTCTATGCCGGGGACAACTGCGTGTTCCTCCCCACCGTGTATGAGACACGCATCAGTGCTGACGAGGCCGAGGATGATGTCAACTGCAACATCAGCGGGGCGGGCGCTATCGACCTGCCCATCTATGCGAATGGCGGAACCACCTCTGACGAGGCCCCCATCGCCTATGCCCTGCACGGAATACCAGGCATGGCCTATGCCATTGCCAGTGGGAGGGCACAGAACAGCATTGTGGCCTATGTGGGCGAGGACAGACAACTGACCCTTGGCATTCGCCTGCCAGACAATGGCTCATCGGGAAACTGGCTGGGGTTTGGAAATTTCCACCTGACCTACTGCGGCGATGAGTCCACCACCTTTGCTGCTGATGCCCTGGCGCAGGCACTTGCCGGACAGACCAGCCGCGCACGCACCATCCTGGACATCTACAAGCCCGACGCGGTGACCCCCGAGGTTGCCCCTAACTATCCCGCAGCCATCAGAGAGGCTCTGCGCCAGGCTGTGGACGAGGCTGCGCAGGCCACTTCAGTGGCCGAGAAGGCGCGCTGCGTGGCACGCTACTCACAACTCTTTGACCAAATCAACGAGGCCCGCACGGCCTACCTGTCCCTCTTCAACACGGCCGGGCTGCTGGAGTCGGCAGGCACAGTGCTCAAGGACAGCCTGACCGCCGCGCAGTATGAGGAGATGATGTCCATCTCCAAGCAACTCTATGACGCGTATGCCGACGGAACCTATTCTGCCCAGGAGGCGGCTCATCCTGGCCTGCTGGACAGTGAGGTCATCCGCCAGTACATCCCCGAGATAGACGCCAATGGCGTGATACATGTGGCCAGTGTGCGCAACATGGTGTTCTTCAGTGCGTATGTCAACAGTGGAAAGACCTCGGCCAAGGCACGGCTTGAGGCCGACATCCAGGGCGTGACCAGCGGCATGGCACTCAAGGACTTCCGTGGAACACTGGACGGTGCCTACCACACCATCACCCTCAACATAGACCATCCCGAGCCAAAAGCAGGACTGGTGGAGGTGCTGGGCGGAACGGTGAAGAACCTCTACCTGGAAGGCACCATCACCACAGCGGACAAGTATGCCGGCAGCGTGGCGGGCACCACAGGTAACAGCAAAGCCACCATACAGAACGTCGTGAGCCGTGTCAATATCATAAGCACGGTGGAGGGTGACGGCACTCATGGCGGACTTGTGGGATGCGCCGACACGGATGTGGCTATCAGAAACTCCGCCTATGCAGGCACGCTCTCGGGCGAGAAGACCAACTGTTGCGGTGGTTTCGTGGGTTGGATCAATGCCCATGCCGACATAGAGAACTGCTTGCAGGTGGCCGACGTGACCACGGATGCCACTGGCGGACACACCTGGGCACGCAATCCGGGCAACATGACACTGGCCGGAAGTTACTACCTCAATGCCCATGGGGCTGTGTCGGGCACCCAGGTGACCAAGGAGCGGCTGGCCAGTGGTGAGGTGTGCTACCTGCTCAATGGCGAGAGTGCCAAGTCAGCGTCTTGGTATCAGACGCTTGGCATTGACGCGCTTCCCGTGCCAGACCCCTCGCACAAGCGTGTGGGCATCACTTACGAGGGTGCCTATACCAATGACGAGAGCAAGTTTGCCGTTGAGCACACAGGTACCAAGGATGACCCCTATGTGCTGGCCACCGTCGCCGACCTGGAGCGTATGCGCAGCAAGATGCGCCTGGGACAGATTACCTACTTCGTGCTCAACAATGACATCGACATGTCGTCCATCTCCTCATGGATTCCTGTCAACGGCTACGGCAATTCCTATAACGGTCGTGAATGGCAGGCATGGATAGACCTGGACGGCAAGGGGCATGTGCTGCGCAACCTGAAGTCCACGGGCAACGGATATGACAGCTTCTTCGGCGTGCTCTGCGGGAATGTGCGCAACATCGGCTTCGAGGATGTCGATATCGACTGCACCAGCACAGGAAGTGGCGTGCTGGGCGGATATGTGGGACACACAGACTACTCCGACGCTGACAGAAACCTCTACACCTGCTATATCGAGAACGTGTGGGTGACGGGCAAACTGAAGGTGGCTTCCTCCTATTGCGGTGGCTTCTTTGGCAATGTGGGCGGCCCCACGGTGATGCGCAACTGCTATGCCAATATGCAGATTACCAGTGGAGCCTCGCTCAATGGCGGCATCGTGGGACGTGTGCGTGAAGCACTCACCATGGAGAACTGCTATGCCGCCGGCACCATCAACGCCGGCACATGGGGCGGCATCGTGGGTGGAGGACAGAAGGGCTCCACTCCTGCCACAACCTACAAGGACATCGTGGTGTGGAACAACACCGAGAAGAACTTCGGAGGAACGGCGGCCAACGACCGTCTGAGCGGTATCCTCTATTATGATGGCGCCAACTTCCATGACCTGCAGCAGGCTGTGGTGGCATGGGACAGCAAACTCTGGACTTGCACCATGGAGGACGGGGCCTATCCCGTGCTTCTGCGGACGGCTGTGGGCATCCAGCCCGTGGCGGACGGCGTGGCGGACGGGCGTGTCACCAGCGGCATCTACACACTCACGGGAGTGCGTGTGCGGCAGGCCACCAAGGGACTCTATATCATCAACGGGCGCAAGGTGATGGTCAAGTGAGGCCGCGCCTGAGTGCCTGGCATAAACGAAAGCCGTCAGTGGGGCTGGGCGCGATGCCTTTCCCGCTGGCGGCCTTTCCTTGTCGTCATGGCATTTCGCATGCCCGCCTCATTCCTGCTTCGCGGCGGTTTTGGGGAGTATGGCGGTGGTGACACTGTGCAGGTGTCCCTCGGAAGCCTTGCGCTGTGCCTTGTTGAGTTCGGTGGTGGGCATCGTCCAGATGAGCGAGGCCCCATCCCCGGAAAAGGTGGCCCGCATGAGCGAGAGGTCGGTGAGGATGCCCCTTGCCTCGCGCTCCATGCCTTCATCGAAGAACTCTTCAGCCCGGGGGCGTTCTACCTGTCCGAGTGGTGTCCAGTCGGTAGCGTATAGGGTCACATGACTGTCCTCGGCAGGCCCCATGCAGGTGTGTATCATGCAGATGCGCTGTGGTGCCTGGCCTGCGGACTGCAGCATGCGCAGTTCGACGCGGCTTCGTGGAGTCATCTGGATGCGCAGGTAGTCATGCGTGATGCTGTCGATGCGTGTTTTCCCATTGGCCAGGTTGTTCACTTCCATGGTCACGTTGCCCTCCGCAAAGTCCAGGCAATCCAGACGGTTGTTGCGTGTCAGTAGCGGGAAGATGCTGTCGGGCGCATTGGCAAAGGCGTCACGCAGGGTCACTTGCCCCCATGCGAGGGGCTGTAAGGTAAGCATGCCCAGGATGATGGTCTGTATTCTCTTGCTCATGTTGATGTGTATTAGTTCGTACGTTGTTTCCGCCCTCTCCCGTGAGGAGAGTCGTTTTCGTGTAGGCTTGTCTTGATTTCCATATTTTCGAGGCTGCATGGCTGTGGCATTATAGCCTGAGCCGATGCGCGCCCGCTCCACCGCTCCACCGCCTGGCGCATACTCACCTGGACCCCACAAACAGGAACACCATGCCCAGGAGCACCAGCAGCAGGTCGATGGCTTTGCTGCGCAGGTTCTTCTCATGGAACACAAAGGCTCCCACCAGGAAACTCACCAGCACGCTGCCGCGCCTCACCATGCTCACCACGCTCACCAGTGCCCCGTCCATGCTGAGCGCGTAGAAGTACACGAAGTCGGCCGCGCTCAGGAACAGGCTGATGAGCGGGATGCTCCATTTCCATTTGAAGGGAGTCTGCTCCCCGCGTCGTGGCCACCAGAAGAGCAGCAGCACGCAGCCCATCATCGCGGCCTGGTAGAAGTTGTACCAGCACTGTACGGTGAGTGGGGGCAGCCCCGCCCCGCCGTTTTCGGCTGATGCCATCAGGTACTTGTCGTACAGCCCGCTCACGGCTCCCAGTATGGCCGCGCCCACGACACACAGTATCCAGCGGTTGTGGCGGAAGTCGATGCCCTCACGCTTGCCGCTTCGGCTCAGCATGAAAAAACTGGCAATGGCCAGTGCCACGCCCGCCCACTGGTAGGCATTGAGCCTCTCGCCGAAGATGACGAGCGCTCCCAGGAGCACCATCACTGGCCGTGTGGCGTTGATTGGCCCCACCAGGGTGATGGGCAAGCGTTTGATGCCACAGTAGCCCAAAGCCCAACTGGAGAGTACGATACAGCTCTTGAGCACGATATACCTCTGTACCTCCCATCCTCCGGCGGGAGCCTTCCCGTCCAGTGCCAGCGGCAGGAATATCATGGAGCAGAAGAGCGTGTTGAGGAACAGTACGGGGATGACGGGGTTCTGCCCCAGCGCGTGCTTCTTGCACACGTCATAACACCCCAGCAGGGACGCGCTCAGGAAAGCGAGCAATAGCCACATGTTTTCACCTTTTACCGTGGTTTAGTATTCAATGCGGGTCAGATACAGGGCATGTCCAGGCACGCTCTCGCCGGTGCGCTGCCGGTCTCTGGCCTCTATCGCGTGCCTCATCTGTTCGATGCTCATGCGGTGTCGCCCGACATCCACCAGCGTGCCCACAATGGCACGCACCATGTTGCGCAGAAACCGGTTGGCTGTCACGGTAAAGCGCCATTGCCCCGGTTTCACCTCGTCCCAATGTGCCTGGGTGAGCCTGCAGATGTTTGTCTTCACGTCTGTTCCCGTCTTGCTGAACGAGGTAAAGTCGCTGTATTCGAGCAGTACCTGTGCCGCCTCGTTCATCAGGGTGAAGTCCAGCGGCACGTTCACCTGCCAGCTGTTATGGCGCAGGAACGGGTCCTTGCGCGTGTGTATATAGTAATGGTATGTGCGGCTGGTGGCCGAGAAGCGGGCGTGCATGCCGGGTTTCACGGGCTTCACTTCCTGCACGGCCACATCGGGCGGTAGCAGGCGGTTGAGCTTGTATGCCAGTGACTGGCAATCCATCGGCTTGTCCTCACCCTTCCCCTCGCCCTCTGGGGTGGGGGAGTCAAAGTGTGCCACCATCATGGTCGCGTGCACGCCGGTGTCTGTGCGTCCGGCTCCGGTGACCCCTGTGGGCTGGCGCAGCAGGGTGGAGAGTGCCTTCTCCAGCACCTCCTGTACGCTCACGCCGTTGGGCTGTATCTGCCACCCGTGATATCGGGTGCCGTCATAACTCAGCGTGATGAAGTATCTCATCGGCGCAGCACCTTCTTGCCGTTGTGTATGACGAGTCCGCGCTGTGTGTCAGGCACACGCCTGCCGCTCAGGTCGTAAGTGTGTGCGCCGGTGTGCCTCTTGCCCTCTCCGTCGGGAGTCTCCTTGATGCCGGTGGCCCTCACTGCCGCCAGTTTCACGGTCTTTATCTCCCAGGTTCCGGCGGCGGCGGTGGTGCTCGTGTAGCGGAAGGCCAGGCGGATGCGCTTGCCGCACAGGCTGGTGAGGTCTTGTGTGCTCGTCACGAAAGTCCAGTTGGTGCCGCTCATGTACTCGCTGATGGCCATCTGCTCCCAGTTTTCACCCCCGTCGGTGCTTGCCCACAGGGTAGCCTCGCTGCTCATCGTGCCGAAGTACCGCCCCGTGTGCGAGAAGGCGAGCGTGGCCGACGAGGCGTTTGTAAGGTCGAATTCGGGCGAGACGAGCCAGCTCTCGGCGGCATGCTTCTTGCTGTTCGTGTATGCCGATGCCTTCATGCCGTATTTTGAGTCCTGCTTCCATACATAACTGATGCCGTCCAGGAGCACGTCCCTGACAGTCCAGTCGCCCTGTGAGGACGTGAAGTCCTGGTTGCAGAGCGTGAAGTCGGATCCAGGCTCGTCGGGTCCCACGGGAGGATTCTCGCCCCCGCCCTGCGAGCTTCCGTCCGCGCTGAAGACGAATGTGACACTGTCGCCCCAGATGTATTCTGCCAGGTTGGGATAGTCAACGAAGGGGTTGCGGTTGCCCTGTATGCCGTACACGGCCTCGTTGCGCTTCTTCTCTATGTCGTCCACGGGGTCTTGCCGGCTCCATTCCAACAGCAGTTTGTAAGCCCATGGCTTCAGGGTGGGCCAGTTGTTCTTCTCCAGCATGTCCAGTCCCGCACTTGTCCAGTTGAGGTCGCTGTAGGCGGTCACCATGTAGAAGTATCCGCGCGCGAAGTCTCCTTTCCACTTGTCGGCCGGCTCCCACACCTTGAACCCCTCCTTGCTGTTGCCTATTCTGGTGCATCCGTTGTCATAGGAAGCCTTGCCCGACACCTCGCCTATGACAAAGTTTCCCTTGCTGCTGTTGGTCTTCGAGTCGCAGGGCATGAGGTTGAACAGGTCCTTGTAGGCCTGGTTCTTGGTGCCTCCCCACCAGCTCTTGGGGAACGAGTGCTCGATGTTCATGCCCCCAGGCACCGATCCGCGCGAGGAGAAATGTCGCGTCACGTTGCAGTAGCGGTCTATCACCTGCCCGTCCTCCGTGCGGTCGGTCACATAGAACCCCCACCACGTGCAGCCTTCCCCCGAACCGTAGCCCAGCACCTTGGCCTTGCCCGCGATATCCTTCATGGCCTGCTTGAGAGCCTCCTTCTTCTTTCCGTCAGCCCGCGAGTAGTAGTCTTCGGGGATGTCTCCCGCAGCCTGCAGTGTACAGAGCAGCAGGGTGGCCAGGGCCACCATGCGGCTCTGGAACCTCTTGAAACTCGTAATCATAATCTCTTCTTCGCTATAGTCGGTTTATTGGTAATGTGGTGTGGCGTCCGGCTGTGGTCTGTTTCCAAGTGCCTGCGTGGCAGATGCAGTCGGTGTCCAGGATGCAAAGTTACGCCTTTTTTATCGTGCGGCTTCTTTGCGGACACGATTTTCCTCTGTGCGTGTTCCCGCGCCTCCCCGGCGGTGGGTGGAGGGCGGACGCGCGCGGGGAAGCCCCCCCGCTTGGGCACAATGGCGACCGGCACAGGCAAATTTAGTGGCGCGCAAACAATATTTAACTCGCGCGGCTCGTTATTAAGGTAAATTAAGTGCCTGCCCCATCGGCGGCCATGGTATAACGAAAGCAATCAAAAAGGAGGCACAGAGGGCAATGCTCTACGAGTTTCTGGAAAAGACGCATGTTGACAAGAAGGTCTATTTCTACCTTCTCTTCGTGGCAGACCTGTTCTGCACGTTCTTCGCTTCCATCTGTGCGGTGGGCTTTGTCTCCATCATCACCCGGGTGTCTTACCCCACATCCTACATCCTGCTTTTCCTGGCCGGCTCGCTCGTTTTCGGGGGCGCGACTTACGCCGTGCTCCGCACATGCAGTTTCGCCGTGCGCCACAGCACGCTCCACGAGATAGGCATCCTGATGGGTGCAGTCCTGCTCAAGGACATCCTCATGGGTGGCACATTGGCCGTCATGCATCTGCACCAGGGCTTCTCCTTCCCCCATCTGGTGGCCCTGCTCCTGCTTGACGTGCTCATCTGCATGGCCCTCCTGCTCATCGAGCGCATTGGGGTGGTGGTGTGCAATGACGTGATGAGGCAGACCACCGAGCGCAAGCGCCTCTGCCCCGACATCCTGGTGTACGGCACCGGGGAGCACAGCGTGAGTTTCGTGCAGTTGCAGTCTCTCTCACCACGCTACAATGTGATCGGGTTCCTGGTGCCCGGCACGGTGCGGGGGAAATACCGCATCGCCGACAAGATGGTGTATGGCTTCGAGAGCGAGGCCGACTTCCAGCGCATGGTGGACCGCTATCAGGTGGAGGCCGTGGTCTTCACCCGCGTGCAGGACATCAACGAGGAGGACACGCGCCTGATGAAATACTGTGCCAAGGCCAACGTGAGGGTGCTCTTCGCCCCTCCCGTGGAGGAGGTGTGCGGGCAGGGACGCAAGCCCCACATGGCCGATCCCCGCGAGATAAGCATCGAGGACCTGCTGGGACGCCCCGAGATAGAGATCAACATGGAGACCATCACCAGCCAGCTGGCCGGCAGGGTGGTGCTTGTCACGGGCGCGGCCGGCAGCATCGGGTCGGAACTTTGCCGTCAGTTGGCGCTCATAGGGGTGCGTCAGCTGGTGATCCTGGACAATGCCGAGACCCCCTTGCACAACCTGCGCCTCGAGCTTTCCGACCGCTTCCCGCAACTTGACTTCGTGCCCGTCATCGGCGATGTGCGCTACGAGCACAAGCTCGACAGCGTGTTCCGCACCTACAGGCCCCAGATTGTGTTCCATGCGGCGGCCTACAAGCACGTGCCTCTGATGGAGGAGAATCCCGCCGAGGCTGTGGTGGCCAATGTGGTGGGCTCGCGCAATGTGGCCGACAAGTGCATGCAGTATGGGGTGGAGAAGATGGTGATGATAAGCACCGACAAGGCCGTGAACCCCACCAACATCATGGGCTGTACCAAGCGCCTGGCCGAAATCTATGTGCAGTCCATGGCGCGTGCTGTGGAGGAGGGCAAGCGCGAGGGCGTCACCCAGTTTGTCACCACACGCTTTGGCAATGTGCTCGGCTCCAATGGCAGCGTCATCCCCCGTTTCCGCGAGCAGATTGCACACGGGGGGCCGGTGACGGTCACGCATCCCGACATCACGCGCTTCTTCATGACCATACCCGAAGCATGCCGCCTGGTGATGGAGGCCGCCACGATGGGCATGGCCAACAAGATATTCATCTTCGACATGGGACGCAGTGTCAAGATTGCCCATCTGGCCGAGCGCATGATAGAGCTGGCAGGCTATGAGCCGGGCGTGGACATCAAGATAGAATACACCGGTCTGCGTCCTGGTGAGAAGCTCTACGAGGAGGTGCTCTCCAACGAGGAGAACACAATACCCACAGGACATGAGAAAATCAAGGTGGCCAAGGTGCGTGAGTACGAGTATGACAGTGTGGCCGAGTGGCTTGAGCGTCTGGCCAGGCTGGCCATGGAGGGCAACGAGCCCGACATGATCAGGCTCATGAAGCACCTGGTGCCGGAGTTCAAGAGCCAGAACTCGGCCTATGAGAAGTATGATGCCGAGATAGAGGAAGAAATCATCAGACTGCAGCACTGAGCCGGAGGGCGGGGACGGATGCCCTGCCTGCGGTGAATGTGTGCGGCGGCGGTGGCCAATGACAAGGACAAAAGGAAAAAAGAACAGAATATGACGATTGAGGACATACGCATCTGCGTGATAGGACTGGGCTATGTGGGACTGCCCCTGGCACGCTTGTTCTCCACGAAGTTCCCCACGGTGGGCTTTGACATGAACCAAGCCCGCGTGGATGCGCTGATGAGTGGCCACGATGCCACACTGGAGGTGGACGACGCGCTGCTGCAGGAGGCCATCGGCAAGAACGGCTTCCTGTGCACGACCGACCTGGAGCGCATACGCTCCTGCAACTTCTATGTGGTGGCAGTGCCCACGCCCGTTGACCGCTACAACCACCCCGACCTCACCCCCCTGCTGGGCGCCAGCCGCACCGTGGGCCAGGTGATAAGCCGTGGCGATGTGGTCGTGTACGAGAGCACCGTGTATCCTGGAGTCACCGAGGAGGAGTGCCTGCCCCAGGTGGAGCAGGTGTCGGGACTGAAGTTCAATGCCGACTTCTATGCCGGATACTCGCCCGAGCGCATCAACCCGGGCGACAAGCAGCACACGGTGGAGAAAATCAGGAAGGTCACTTCGGGCTCCACACCCGAGACAGCGCGGCTGGTGGACAGCGTCTATAACGCCGTGCTCACCAACGGCACGCACATGGCTCCCAGCATCCGTGTGGCCGAGGCCAGCAAGATAATAGAGAACAGCCAGCGCGATGTGAACATCGCCTTCATGAACGAGCTCTCCAAGATCTTCAACGCGATGGGCATCGACACCAACGACGTGCTCGACGCTGCGGCCAGCAAGTGGAACTTCATACGCCTGAAGCCCGGTCTCGTGGGCGGACACTGCATATCGGTGGACCCCTACTATCTCATCCAGAAGGCCCAGGTGTATGGCGTGCTTCCCCGGCTGATGACCAATGCCCGCCGCCTGAACGACGGCATGGGCGTGTATGTGGCCGAGCAGGTCATCCGCTGCATGAACAAGCGTGGCGTGATGGTCAAGGACGCGCGCTTCCTGCTGCTGGGGGTCACCTTCAAGGAGAACTGCCCCGACATCCGCAACACCAAGGTCGTGGACATCTACCACACGCTGGCCGAGTACTCCCGCAATATCACCGTGTACGACCCCTGGGCCAGTCCCGAGGCCGTCAAGCGCGAGTATGGCATAGGCGTCACCGGCGAGCTGCCCCAGGGGCAGTATGATGCGGTGGTGCTGTGTGTGGCGCACGACCAGTTCCTGCAGTTGGATGTGCGCTCGCTGGTGCGCGAGGGCGGAGTCGTGTATGACGTGAAGGGCGTGCTGGACCGCAAGGTCATCGACGCGCGCCTGTGAAACCGATATTGAGCATTCACGAATGTGCATCCCAAGAATAACGGTCATCTGCCCGATATATCAGGAGCGTCACTTTATAGGCCCGCTCCTCGACAGCCTCTCGGCCCAGGACTATCCTAAGGACTGCATGGAGGTGTTCCTCGTCGACGGAATGAGCCAGGACGGCACGCGCGAGTATATTGCCGAATATGCCCATGCCCACCCTTTCTTCCGCCTTGTGGACAATCCAATGCGCACCGTGCCGTATGCGCTCAACAAGGGCATAAGCCAGGCGACGGGTGACATCGTGATTCGCATCGACGCGCATTGCAAGTATCCCACCAACTATTTCTCGCGGCTTGTGCATTACTTGCAGGAGCTCGATGCCGACAATGTGGGCGGTGTCTGCCGCACGCTTCCTGCCAATGGCTCCACCAAGGCACTGGCCATAGCCCAGTGCCTGTGCCATCCGTTTGGTGTTGGCGGCTCAGACTTCCGCATCGGAGCCCACAGGGTCAAGCAGGTTGACACGGTGCCTTTCGGGTGCTTTCGCCGCTCGCTGTTTGACCGTATAGGGCTGTTTGACCCAGAGCTTACGCGCAACCAGGACGACGAGTTCAACGGGCGCATCGTGAAGAACGGCGGCAAGATATTCCTCATACCCGACATTGTGATCGAGTATGCCGCGCGGGACACTATAGCCAAGACGCGCAGCATGTACTGGCAGTACGGCCTCTTTAAGCCTCTTGTCAACCGCAAGCTTGGTGCTCCGGCCACTGTGCGCCAGTTCTTCCCGCTGCTCTTCAGCCTGGGTGTCATCATTGGGGCATTGCTGAGCCTTGTCTCCCAATACATCGCAGTGGCATACGCCGCTGTGCTCATCCTCTATTTCCTCATCGGTTTGCTGGTGGGCATAGGCAAGGCCATCGAATACAAGCGATGGCCGCTTGCCGTCTATATGCCTTACATATTCTTCAATCTCCACATGAGCTATGGGTTGGGTTATCTGATGGGCTTATATAAAGTGTTAATGAAAAAGGATTGGAACGTAGAAGTAAACAGGTAAACATACAAATGAAGATACCATTCTCACCCCCATACATCGATGATTCTGTCATCAGCGAAGTGGTTGACTCGTTGAGGTCGGGATGGATAACCACTGGCCCCAAGGTGAAGGCTCTCGAGGAGGAGATATGCAAGCTCTCGGGGGCCAAGCGGGTGCTCTGCGTGAACTCCTGGACGTCAGGAGCCATTCTCACGCTTCGTTGGCTTGGACTGAAGGAGGGCGATGAGGTCATCGTGCCGGCCTATACTTATTCTGCCACGGCTCTTGCCGTGCTGTGGGCGGGCGGCCGTCCCGTCATGGTAGATAGCGGCGAGGATTTCAATATCTCGGTCGATGCGATACGCAAGGCCATCACTCCACGCACCAAGGCCATCATACCTGTTGACATCGCCGGCTTCCCATGCGACTATGAGGCCATAATGGCACTCGTGCGCGAGCCTGAGATAAGGGACATGTTCGTGCCCACTTCCGACGTGCAGGACAAGCTTGGCCGGATATTGGTGCTGAGCGACTCGGCTCATTCCATAGGCGCGCATTACGGCAACCACCGTTCGGGCTCCGAGACCGACATCGCCATCTTCTCGCTTCATGCTGTCAAGAACATCACCACTGCCGAGGGTGGAGCCATCTGCATGAATATGCCGGCCCCGTTTGACAACGACAAGCTCTACGATGA
This sequence comes from Prevotellaceae bacterium UBA1075, assembly GCA_002316015.1. GTDB lineage: Bacteria > Bacteroidota > Bacteroidia > Bacteroidales > Bacteroidaceae > Physcousia. The sequence goes on along the minus strand of DCCS01000040.1, from coordinate 151,455 downwards.
GCTTCGACTGCGCTCGCTCAATTGCCAGACCAAGGATGCCTTCACCAAGTCGAAGGCTGGCGGCTGGCGCTATGATATCGTGGGCCAGGGCATGAAGTGCAACATGGCCGATGTGAATGCTGCCATCGGCTTGGCACAGATTCGCGAGTATGGTCATCTGCTGGCAGAGCGCAAGCGCGTGTTTCAGGAGTATGCCGAAGGGTTCCAGCCGTATGCCTGGGCCATCAATCCTCCGGCTGAGCGGCCAGGCAAGGAAAGCTCATATCATGTGTATGCGCTGCGCATCAGGGACATCACCGAACAGCAGCGCGACGCTATCATACAGGAGATATCCAAGTCGGAGGTGGCTGTCAACGTGCACTTCATACCGATGCCCATGCTCACGCTCTTCAAGAATCTGGGCTACGACATTGCCCGCTATCCACAGGCCTACCGCAACTATGCCCATGAGATTTCCCTGCCTGTATATCCGCAGCTCACGAGCGAGCAGGCGGCGTTTGTGGTGCAGACCGTTGTGGAGGCTTACACCAAGGTAGTGGGATGATACGGTTCTTCGATGTCACTTTCTCCCTGCTTGGCCTTGTGCTGCTCTCTCCTTTGTTTCTCGTCCTGTATTTGATTATAATACTCGAGAGCAGGGGAGGGGGATTCTATGTGCAGCAGCGCGTGGGCAAGGATGGCCGTCAGTTTGGTCTCTGCAAGTTCCGGTCTATGCGCGTGGGCTCCGACAAGAGGGGGCTCATCACCATCGGTGAGCATGACAGCCGTGTCACACGCGCGGGCGTGTTCATACGCAAGTACAAACTGGATGAGCTGCCGCAGCTCTGGAACGTGCTGAAGGGCGAAATGAGCCTTGTGGGGCCACGCCCTGAGGTGGAGAAATACACACGGCTCTACACCCCCGAGCAGCAGCGTGTGCTCAGTGTGCGGCCCGGCATCACCGACTGGGCTTCGATAGAGTATATGGATGAGAACCGCATACTTGGCTCGGCAAAGGACCCCGACCGGGCCTATGTGGAGGAGATAATGCCGGCAAAGATTGCGCTGAACATGCGTTATATTGAGCATCAGACCGTGGGAGAGTATTTCCGCATAATCTTTTCGACCGTGTTTAATATCGCCAGATAAACGCCTGGCGATAATTTTATGGTTGCCCGCAGCCATGAGTCATCCCCGCATCCCGCCTTACAGGGCTGCGGGGATGACTTTTCTGTGGCAGGAATACTCCTTCCGGGTGCCCGTGATGCTTTTGTCGCATGGCCTGGTGGCTCTTTCTTCGTGGTCGTGTTCCTTTTCCATAGAGCCCTTATGTCTCTCCTTTCGTGGCCTTGTGACTTGTCCTTTGTGGTTGTGTGGAGTTTTCCTTAGAGTCCGTGGTCCTTCTTCCATAGAGCCTTCGTACCTCTTCTTTAGAGCCCTTGCGCCTCTTCCCGCGAGCCCGCATGGCTTTAATGTTGCAAAGCGTGAAACGAATATACCAAACTTTGCAACATTCATTTCAAACCTTGGTATAACCATTTCAAAGTTTGCAATATTCGTGATGGCGGGCTGTGCGAGGGAAGTCATGCTGGCTTCCCTCGCAAGCAAGTGGCATGCGGGGATGAAGGCGCAGGCCATCTGCCTGGGTCAAAGACAGACGGGAGTGGTGCCTGGTGTGTGCCCTGGTGGAGTGGGCAGGCTGCGACAGGCCCCCATGCTTCCGTGTCGCAGGAGTGGCTAAAGTGTGGTGTGCTGGTGTGGGCAGGCTATGACGGGCTCCATGCCTCATGCCATAGGATTGCTTAAGTGAGGGCCTGGAGGAAAAACAAGGGCGGGTGGGAAAGCAAAAAGTCCAGCCCGCCGTTGCCCGGAAGGGGGGGCGCGGTGGGCTGGACTTGTGGGAGATGGCGGCGGCGGGAGGGGCCTTACCTGGTGAGCGAGAACTTCATGGTCATGCCGAAGTCCTGGGTCACGGTGGGGTAGCTGCTGCTTGAGAGCAGGGGCTTGGCGCGCTGGCGGTCGTAGTAGAGCGAGAAGGTGACCATGCGGCTCATGGCATAGTCGATCTGCGTGCTTGTCTTGATGGCCATGTTTCCGCTGGTGGCCTCGCACAGGCTTGTCTGCAGGTCGCGCTTGATGGCGTCCTGGTTGCGCAGGCTGAAGTCGAAACGCAGGTTGAGCGAGTGGGCAAACCTGTTGGCCGTTCCCCTCTTGCTGCCGGTGTCGCTGCCGTTGGTTGTGTTTCCACGGCCGGCCGTTCCCCTGGCCGCGCCCTTGCCCCTCGACCTGGACGACGACTTCCCGGCCCTCTGGCTTGCCTTGCGCCCGCCAAACAGGCTTGCGATGCGGAAGTCGCTTATCTTGTAGCCCCAGCCCAGCACAAAGTCCTTGGAGCCCGTCTCGGTGAGCTGGGCGCTGGTGGTGCTCAGCGACATCACGCGGGTGGTCTTGTACTCGGCCTTCAGGGTCATGTTGTTCTGGAAGGTCACGTTCACGCCTATCAGGGGCGAGAAGGTCTCGTTGACGCTCACCGCGCCCACATCGTACATCGAGCTGGGGACGTACTGTCCGGTGGTGGTGTTCTGCATGAAGCCCAGTCCGCTGCCCATGCACTCCACCCACGAGCTGTAGGAGTTGTAGGAGCCCACGCTGTAGATGCTCTTGTAGGAGTGCGTCAGGGTCACGCTCTTGAAGTTGTCCCTCACCCAGGGCAGGTTGGAGAGGCCCTTGTAGGTGACGTTCCAGTTGGGCAGCATCTTGGTGATGGCGGGGAAGATGTCGAGCCCCTGGCGTGACGCGCTCTTGCCGGTGTAGGCGGCCAGGAAGGCGGGTATCATCACGTCTGGGCTGTACATGTCTACGGTGCCGTTCTCGGGATTGAACGTGCCGCTCATGCCTGTGCCAGCGGGGTACTGCCGGCCTGCGTACTGGCTCTCGACACGCTGCTGGAAGATGGGCAGGTAGCTCTGGAAGCGGTCGAAGGTCTTGCTGTGGTAACCATTGTGTGCGTTGCCACGGCTGCGGAAGGCCGTGCGCAGGCTGATGGTGGTCATGTTGAAGGAACCGCTGTGTGTGGTGGGGCTGCCCTCGTACATGAACTGCATGCTGCGGTTGCGGTTGTGCGTGCGGCTCATGCTCAGGTCCACCTTGAGGTCGGTGAGGGGCTCCAGGGCCACCTTGACCTGCACGTCCTCGGTGGTGGACGAGGCTGCGGGGGTGGACACGCTGTCGTTGACCAGCAGCCAGCCGCGCTCCTTGGCCTTGTCGATGTAGGAGTCGCCCACGGTGGAGAAGGCGAAGTCGAGTCCCGGGGCAAAGGAACTGCCGTCGCGCGTCTGTCCCAGCATGTCGCCCACCGTGGGCATGAAGCCCGGCAGGGTGAGGTTGTAGGTGTTGCGGTAGCTGATGCTGGCGTTGCGCACCATCATCAGGAAGCGCGCCGTGCTCTGCAGGAAGGAGTATCCCTTCTGCTCCTCGCGCTTGGGCAGGGCCACCACGCCCAGGCGCACCTGTGTGGTGTCCTTGGGCGAGCGCACGATGCGTATGGTGTTCTCGTCTATCTTCTTCACCTTCAGTTTCACGCTGTGCCCGCTCTTGTCCAGGGCTGTGATGCGCAGCCGCTTGGAGTTCTGGCCGTGGGTCACGTTGATGGCCGAGTCGGGGTAGAGGGTCAGCTCCTTGGTGAATCCCTTGGTCTTCTTCTTCTGCGTGGAGGTGCCCCGGGCGTTGGACTGGCGTGCCGCGCTCCCTGCCCTTTGCCGGGCCAGGATGGAGTCCACGGGCACGCCCTTCTTTTGTGCCTCGGCCTCGGCCTGCGCGCGCGCCTCCTTCTCCTTTTCCTTCTGTGCCTTCTTCAGCTGGTCGGCCTTCTCCTTCTCCTGCCTTTTCTTGTTGGCCGCGCTCCTCGCGCTGCTGGCCGAGAAGCGCTTGTTGGCCTCGCTCAGGAACTTGCTGTGGTTGTAGAGTTTCTCCAGGTCAATCTTGCCGTTCATGTTCACGTTCCTCTGCGTGTTCACGGTGTGGCCCAGCGTGCTTCCGTCCTCCAGTTCGGCTCCCCGCTTCCACGAGTAGTTGGAGGTGAAGGAGGCGTCCAGGGTGGTCCAGTCCAGCAGGGGGATCTTGGAGAGGGGCACCTTGTAGCTCAGGGTGGTGGTCTGTGAGTAGTCCAGCGGGCGGCCAAAGTGGCGCAGGCTCATGCGCACGCTGTCCTTCCAGGCCTCGTAGCGGTCGGGGTAGAGGTCCTTGTTGACCTGTGTGTAGGGCTCCTCCACCTCGGCGCGCGTGCCGCTCTGGAAGTTGAAGTGCAGGGCCTTGAAGATGTCCCAGCGCAACTGGAAACTGCGGTTCCACAGGTAGCTCTGGCTGAAGGTGGCGGGCAGCGAGTTGCTGGCCTCCAGGTTGTCGAGGTCGCGCTCCTGCAGTTCGTAGTAGGTGCGGTTGAGGTCGGTGCTGAAGGTGATGCTCTGCGGTGCGTAGGCGAGGTTCTGTGCCTTGACGATGTCGAGCCACTTGGACTTCCCCTTCATCTTCTTGAAGGGCTCCCAGGGCTTCCAGTTGGGGCTCCACGAGTAGTTCATGCCCCCCTTCCACGACTTCTCGTGCTCATATACGGTGGTCTCTCCCACGGTGCTCTGGGAGGAGTGGCTGTAGTTGAACGTGAAGTTGGCGGGGTCGTAGGGCATGGGGTGCTTGCGTGTGGCGATGTTGACCCTGATGCCGCTGAAGGACAGGTTCTTGCTCACCTCGGTGCGTGTGGTGAGGTTGCGCAGCGAGTCCCGCTCGCGTTCGGAAGCCAGCGCGTCGAGCGCGTCGCTCAGCCTCATGTCCGAGTCGAAGGGGTTGTACTTGGGCTTCACGGTCTCCTTGCTGTAGCTGTAGTAGAGCGGTACGGACACCTTTGCTTTCTCTGGCAGGATGCGTCCCAGTTCCATGTTGGTGGTCACGGAGTAGTTCAGGTTGTCCTCGTCCTTGCGTGCCTGCACGCTCTGCTCTATGCCTCCGAAGCCGGCCGTCTCCATGTGCGCGTTCACGCCCACCGAGCCTATGTCGCTCAGCTGCACGTTCAGGTTGCCCTGCGCGGCCCAGCCTCCGTCGTTGGTGAACTCCTGCAGTCGCAGTTCGTTGGCCCACACCTCCACGCTCTTGACCGTGCGCCCGTTGTTGCGTATGCCTATCATGATGGTCTTCACCTCGCCCAGGGTGGGGTTGCCCATGATGGAGATGCGGTTGGAGGGGTTGTTCCCGTCGTATTCCGAATAGAGCCTGGTCGTGCTGGCCTGCCCCAGGCTGCTCTGTGTGTTGCGTGCCTTCTTGAGGTCGGTGAGGATGTCCAGGTCGATGTCCAGCATGTTCTCCTCGGGCCACACGGCGGCTCGCCCGCTGGGGCTGTAGGTGTCGTAGAGCCCCTCGGGGGTGAGCTTCAGCGGTATCTCGTACTCGTAGAAGTTGCTCTTGTAGTCGGATCCCAGCCGCAGGAAGATGCTGGTCTCCCCGTCGGCGGTCTCGGTCACGTTCTCGTTGAGCGCGTTGGCGTGCACGAACATCTGCAGGTGCTTGTAGCGCCGCATGTCGTAGGAGCAGTTCTTGTAGACCGCCCTTGCGTCGCCCGGACTCAGGTTGCGTGCCACCATGGCCATGGCCTGCTCGTTGCTCTCGACCAGTTGGGTCTGCGTGGGGTCGGTGACGCGGCTCACTCCCGGGGGCAGCACATAGTTGACAGGAGTCTTGTCGTTGTTCTCCTCGATGTTGACGGTGCTCACCTCCAGCGTGGCTCCCTGTGCGGGCGCCTCGCCTGTGTAGAGTGCCTGCTCGTAGGTGCGCCAGTCGCCGTGCACGAGGTCCAGTGTGGCCAGTCGCAGGATGACATCCTCGCTGAAGCCTGTGAGGAACATGCGCATGAAGCGTATGCTGGTGAAGTCCTGTATGTTGCCCACCTTCTGCTCATAGTTGGCGAGTGGGATGCGGAACAGGTACCAGGTGCACTCCTCGGTGTTGCCGTTGCGCAGTTTCACGCTGGCCGTGCGCTTGTCGGCGATATGGTTGCGTCCCACGACCATGTCCTCGGGGCGTATGCTCACATGGTACTGGTAGTACTTCTCGTATTCGTTGAGCGTGTAGTCCTGGTTGATGTCCTCCACGTCGGGCGTGCTCTTCCAGGCGGTCTCGTATGACTCGGGGTTTGTGTCGGAGTCGGCGCTGTTGCCCTGCGGCATGTTGACACGCTTGTAGCGGTTCAGGATGGAGGTCTGTGCGCGGTCAAAGTCTGTGCCCCGGTAGTAATGGTAGTCATCGTTGGCGGGGTCGGCCTGTATGCTGTCGTAGGCTTGCGCGCTCACCTTGCCCTGCAGTTGCTGCAGGTAGGTGGCATAGGTGGGGAACTGCCGCTCCTCCTCGTCGTTGAGTCCGTTCAGTCCCACGTCCTGTCGCGCGCGTGCCCCTCTCTCGTTGTTGAAGGCATAGGTGACGCTGGTGGTGTTGGGCACTCGTCCCCACAGCCCCTCGGTGTAGTAGTTGCTGTTGCCGTCCACGGGCATTCCGCTCTCGAAGTACTTCTTGCCGTCCTTCAGTATGTCCTCGCTCACTTCGCCCAGGTTGATGTAGAAGTCGCCGCCGTGGTCGCCCGGCAACTCCTTCTTGTATATAAAGGGATCCATCATCCAGAACTCGATGTACTCGATGTTCTGCGCCTCGAAGTCCGTGTTGTCCAGTTTGCGCATCATGCCGCCCCACTTGGCGGAGGGGGTCTTGAGGTGTCCGTTGATGTCGAGGTCGGTGCTCAGGTTGTAGGCGCCGCGCTCGGTGGGGTAGTAGGCGAGGTTGAGCACATTGAGGCTGCTGGCGCTGGTGTAGGTGTTCTGCTGCTTCTGTGGAAAGAGCTCGCGCTCGTACACCTCGCGCACATAGTGGTTGGAGAGTTGGTCGAGGTCACTCTTGATGTGGCTGGGTGTGAGCGTGCTGCTGCGCCGTGTGAAGAGGGGGTCCACATAGTACCAGGCCAGCAGGGCGCGGTTGTATCCGTAGGCGAGGTCGTTGGAGAGCTTGCTTTCGGGGAACATGCTGGGCGTGGACGACATCGTCCAGTAGGTGGGCTGCGTGAGGCTGCTCTTGTAGCTGCTGCTCTCGAAGTCGTCAAGGTACGACGCGTTGCCCTGTATCTTCTTGTTCTGCCCGGCCAGCAGTTGGGCAAACTCGGCGTCCAGGGTTATCTGGCTGGGCTGCGTGGCCTGTATGAGCGGCAGTTTGTCGATGAGGTTGGTGAGCCACTGGCTCTCCTTCTTCCAGCTGATGTGCGCGCCCCACAGGGTGTTCTTGAGCGGCTCGCTGCCCATGTTCACCTTGGTGGTGAGCGGCTGCTCATTGAGGAACATGAGCGTGCCGCCCAGGGTCAGGTTCTTGTTCACCTCGTAGTCCATGTTCACGCCCACCATCGTCTTGCGCTGCATGCCGTAGTTGTCGTTGCTCTCCACGCTGGCGTTGATGGTGGTGCCGGCGTCGATGAGGCTCTGGTTGATGATGGTCACGCGTCCCATGCTGTAGTCCACGGTGTAGTCGGTGTTCTCGGTGAGGGTCACTCCCCCCGCCGTCACCACCACCGAGCCTTGCGCCACGTTGGTCACGCCCAGGTCTATCTCGGCGGCGCTGCTGCCCTTGTACCGGCCTGTGATGAGGAACTTGTCGTGCTCGGCTATCTGCTTGGCCACCGTCTTGGTGCTGTCATAGAGTTCCTCGAAGCAGTACTTGTCGGCCAGCGCGTCATTGCCTATCCAGTCGCGCAGATGCTTGCCGAAGGGCTCGGCCACGGGGAAGAACACGCGCCCTTTCTGTATGGTGAAGCCTTCCACGAAGTCAAACTGCCCGTCGGCGTTGGCGTTCCCCTTGGAGTCCAGGCGGTCCAGGTTCATGGCGCGCAGGAGTGTGGTGCTCTTCAGGGACTCTTCGGGCAGGTAGGTGAGATACACTCCTGTGGAGTCGCTCTGGTATTTGATGTCGAGCCTGAACTTCTCCTTCTGCACGTTGTTGGCCCCCAGGTTGTACACGTTCCTCATCATCAGCCGCCAGGTGGGCAGGCCGGGACTGCCCGTGGTGCCCTTCAGCAGTTTCACGAAGAGTGCCTGCGCGTTGTTGCTCAGGTCGCTGGCAAACTCGCCCACCTGGTAGGTGACGCCCCCGTAGGTGTACTCGTAGGCCACGGCCAGCACGTCGTCGGTCTGCAGCGTGTTGCTCAGGCTCACGTAGCCCAGCGAGTTGTTGAGCGTGTACTCGCTGCTGGAGAGCTTGCGTGCCGACTGAAGTTTCTCGTAGTCAATCGAGCCCTCGAAACCCGGGATGGCGTCCAGTATGGTGGTGGCCTGTGATATGTCGCGCGCCCCGCTGTAGTTGTTCAGCAGCGCGTCGTACTCTGTGTTGGCGCGGTTGGCGGGCACCTGCGTGCCGCTGGATGCCCACAGCGGGTTGCTGATGTGGGCCGGCTCGCCCAGGTCGGCCAGGGCGATGATGTTGCGGTTGCTCTCGCTGTTGCCGCTCTTGTTGGTCACCCATATCTCCACGCGCTTGATGTTGATGCCGCTCGCTATGGTGGGCAGCGTGCGCATGTTCTTGTCATACTGCTCGCGGAAGAAGTGTGAGAGGAAGAAGTGGCGGTTCTCCTCGTAGTTGGTGGCGCTGAACTCGAAGTTGGTGGTCTGCGTGCCGCCCTTGCTCGATGCGCTTGCCGTGGCACTCTTCTTCTGGCTGAACACCGTCTGCAGCTTCATCTTGCCGAACTGGAAGTCCGTCCTGAGGCCGAAGAGGCTGCTCACGCCCGGCACCAGGCTCATGTTGCTGGGGAAGGAGACGTTGCCTGCCTCGATGAGCTTGATAATCTCGTCCTCCTTGCCATCGTACTTCAGCTTCATGTTCTGCGAGTCAAAGTCGAAGGTCGCTTCCGTGTTGTAGTTCAGGTTCAGGTCAATCTTGTCGCCCACCTTGCCGTTCAGCGAGAGGTTGATTTTCTCGTCGAAGTCAAATCCGAAGGTCTTCCTGCGGCTGGCGGCCAGTGCAGGGTTGTCCACCTTTTTCATGTTCGCGCCCATCTTCACCTCGGCGCTTCCCTGTGTCTTTATCTGCACACCGCCCGGCCCGAAGATTTTCTCGGCCGGCCCCAGGTCGAAGTGCATGTCGGTGAAGTCGAATTTGCTCTTCCCCTCATTCTCAAACGCCTCCTGGTTCTTTTGCCTCCAGTATCTTGCCATGCTCTGCCGGAGCGACCACTTCTGGTATTCCTCGGGCGACATCAGCAGGGGGGCGTTCAGGTAGCCGGTGGCTGTGGCCAGGGCTGTGCCGCGCTGTGCCGCTCCTTGCGGGGTGCTTCCCTGGCGGGCGGAGCGTGAGGCGCCGGCCCTTGTGCCGGTCTGGGTGCTTGTGCCCTTGCCGCCCCCCCTGCCTCCAGCGGTCAGGTCGAGCGACGTGCCCACGCTGTAGGTGTTGCTCTGCTCGTCATAGGTCACCTCGGTCTTCAGGTTGTCGGGGTCGCGCAGGTCTGCGGTCTTGTGCTCCAGGTCTTTGGTGTCCTGTGCCGTGGTCTTCCTCACGCTGTAGCGCGGCCTCTTCTGTGCGGTGGTGTCCGCAGGGGCCTGCGCCGTCCCCCGCGCCGGAGACGGAGATACGGCAAGCAGGGCGGGGCCTGCCAGCAAGCAGAGTAGGGCTATGGTGAAATTGCGCGCGCTCACGATATTTATAACGTGCGTGAGGTTCTTTTTATTGCACAGCGGGTGATTTTTATAGCCCCTCTCCCGTCCGTTTCGCGCAAATGGATTACCTTTGTGCAACAGATTGGAAACCAAACAACGACAATCCGGCTTATGATAGAATATCTGAAAGGAACACTCGACGAGCTGACTCCCGCGCTTGCCGTGGTGGAGTGCGGGGGGGTGGGCTATGGGGTGAACATCTCGCTCAACACCTTCGCCTCCCTGCAGGGAAAGCGGGATGTGAAGGTGTGGGTCAGCGAGGCCATACGCGAGGACGCTTACCAGCTGTGGGGCTTCGCCACGCGCCAGGAGCGCGAACTCTTCCTCCTGCTCACCAGCGTGAGCGGCATAGGCGCGGGCATGGCGCGCATGGCTCTCTCGGCCATGAGCCCGGCCGAGCTCTGCGGGGTCATCAGCGAGGGGAACGACAAGATGCTGCGCCAGGTCAAGGGCATAGGCCCAAAGGCCGCCCAGCGCATCATTGTGGACTTGCGTGACAAGATTGCCACCCTGGGCATCGACGCGGCATCGGGCGGAGCGGGCGGCTCCGCTCCCGCCCCCGTCAACAAGGAGGTGCAGGACGAGGCTGTCTCGGCCCTCACCATGCTGGGGTTCAGCCCCGCTCCCACACAGAAGGCCGTGAGGCAGATCCTGGGCGACGAGCCCGACGCGCCCGTGGAGCGGGTCATCAAACTTGCCCTGAAGATGCTATGAACATGCGACGGCTCTTCCTCGCCTTGCTGTCTTTCCTGGTGACGCAAATGCCTGGACAGGGCGTGCGCGCGGAAAAAAACGGACAGCAGATGCGCGTGGCGGCACACTCGCCGCACGGGGGGTACCGCCTGTGCAAACCGATGGACGGAGCGGGTTTCCGTATCGAGGGCAGCGGGTGCAACGAGGGCATGCTGCTGGGCTACTCGCCCGGCGGATGCCTGGAGAAGGCCCTCCTTCACCCCGCTTTCCGCCTGCTGCTGGACGCCTATGACCGTGCGGGCAGCAGCCAACCTGCGTTCCGCGTGCTTCCCGCCACGGCGAAAGCCTGTGTGGAACCGCTGCTCACCGACTCGTGGAACCAGCCAGAGCCTTACAACGTGTGTGCCCCCATGATAGGCGGAAGGCATTGCCAGGTGGGCTGCGTGGCACTGGCCATGGCCCAGGTGATGCGTTACTGGCGGTGGCCAGAGCGCGGGCACGGATCGCACACCTATACCGACAGCACGGGGTGCGGGCAGACACTCACTGCCGATTTCGCCCACGAGTACCGCTGGCACCTGATGCGCGATGTGTACGAGGGTGCCGTGGACTCTTCCGATGTGGGGCTGCTCGAGGCAGGCAGGCTGATGCGCGACTGCGGCGTGGCCGTGGAAATGCGCTACGGACTTGAGGCCAGCGGAGCCCGCAGTGTAAGGCAGGCCATTGCCCTCAACACCTGGTTTGGCTATGATGCCGGCATGCAGCTGTATTACCGCGACTTCTTCAGCCGCGCGGAGTGGGAGGGCATGCTCATGGAGGAACTCTCCGGGGGGCGTCCCGTACTGTTCGCCGCACAGTCGCCATCGCTCTCGCATGCCCTGGTGTGCGACGGGTATGACCAGGACGGGCTCTTCCACATGAATTTCGGGTTGGGCGGTGATGCCGACGGATACTATTACCTGCCCCACCTGACCCCAAAACAGCCGCTGTGGTATGACCCTGACAGCCCCGAGGGAGGCATGAACCTGCTCCAGTCCATGATAGTGGGGGTGCGTCCCGCAGAGGCCGGAACGGTGGGCCGCCACTCCCTGGGCATGGCCTCCATTGACCCTGTCGTGGCCTCGGCCTCCAGGCTGGGACGCGTGTCAGTGGCCACCCGCCATCTGGCCAACGTGGGCTGGAACTCCGCCGACTCGGCATCCGTGCGGCTGGTATTGCTGCATGGCGACGATGTGGTGGCCGACCTTACTGGATATCCGCATGCGTTTGAGCTGGAGGAGCTGTACGACACGGCCTATACCGACACCCTCTCCTTTGCGGTTGCTGGGCCGGTGGCGAACGGTGTTTACCGGGTGTGTCCTGCCGTGCGCGAGGTGTGGGGGGGCTGGACCCTGGCGCGCACCAGTATGGGCACACCCTCACATCTCCTGCTCAGAGTGGGCAAAGACAGCCTCACCCTTCTCCCCGACTCGTCCGTGCAAGCGCGTCTCACCCTGCGGTCGTGGGAGTTCCCCGACAGCGTGCAGCGTGGCCAGTGCCCGCCATTTTCCCTCAGCGTGCGCAACGAGAGCGAGGCGGAGTATTGCGGGCGGCTCTCTGTCATGCTGCGTGAGAAGGACAACCCAAGCCGTTGTCACCGTGTGCAGTACCAGGGGCTATGGCTCTCGCCGGGCGAGGAAGTCACATGCACATTCCGCAGAACACGCTTCCCCATGGCCGAGGGTGACTATGACCTGTGCCTGGCATATGACACCAACCTGTTTGACGATAGTCTGGTGTGGCTCTCGCCCAACCCCGTGTGCGAGGTGCGGGTGTGCCCGGCCGCGCCGACCCAGATGCACGGGGTGGAGGAGGGCCCGGCATGTCGGGGTGCTGTCTATGGCTTGGACGGCTGCCCCAAGCCTGCAGGCCAGCATGGCATAGGCGTGGAGCGGAAGAATGGAAAATATAGAAAAACATATACAAGATAAGGCACCTGGAGGGGAAGCATGCCCAGCGGGTGACATGTACAAAATGGATCAGAATACATTGCTTGGCACAGCCTTGCTTGCCTCGCTGGAGGCCGGCGAGGAAATCATGCGCATCTACAACGACCCGGAACAGGATTTCGGCGTCGAGAGGAAAGCCGACAACAGCCCCCTTACCCTGGCCGACAAGGCTTCGCACCAGGTCATCATGCGGCATCTGGCCGGTACGGGCATTCCCGTCTTGAGCGAGGAAGGGCAGCACCAGCCTTATGAGGAGCGCGCTGCCTGGGAGCGCCTGTGGGTGGTGGACCCGCTGGACGGCACCAAGGAGTTTATCAAGAAAAACGGGGAATTCACGGTCAACGTGGCACTCGTGGTGGAGGGACAGCCCGTGTTGGGAGCCGTGTATGTGCCCGCTTCGCGCCTACTGTATTATGGCAAAGTGGGTGAGGGGGCCTGGAAGTGCGCTGTGCCCCGGTTGCGGGCGGGACTTCCTGTGGATTGCGGCCTGGACGCGTTCCTCGCACATGGGGCGGACACAGGCACGCCATCGCCCTTCGGCGGTGAGCCCTTGCCAGCCGGTGGTGGCCATGACATCTTCACGGTAGTGGCCTCGCGCAGCCACATGAGCCCGGAGACGCAGGCGTACATCCGCGAGATGGAGCGCGTGCATGGGCAGGTGCGCATGGTGAGCAGCGGCAGCAGCATCAAGATATGCCTGGTGGCCGAGGGTGTGGCCGATGCCTATCCCCGTTATGCGCCCACCATGGAGTGGGACACGGCGGCCGGTGATGCTGTCGCGCGTGCTGCCGGAAAAATGGTCACGGATGCCGGAACGGGCAAGCCCCTGGCCTACAACAAGCCAGACCTGCACAATCCCTGGTTCCTGGTGGAATAGCCCTCGTGGGTGCGATGCGGTGATATGGATAATATGGCGAGCAGGGACGGGGCTCATGCGGGGCGTGGACACCAGGCTTGTCCCCGGTTTGCCATCGGTTTTCCCTGGCCTGGCTAAAACCTTATCATCAGTTCACATACCAGTTTGTCCTGCTCGTTTTTCAGCGCGCCGCCATGTGGATACCAGTATTTCTCGTAGTTGAAGCGCAGTTCGGTGGGGAAGTACGGGTTGCTTACAGCACATGTGATGCCAAGCGTCATGCGGTGGCGCTCGGCGTCTGTCCTTGCCAGACGCCGTGTTCCTTCAACGAAGCCGCCTTTCCCTGACGAGTGGTCTTGCATGTAGTCATAGCGGGAAAGTCCTGCGATGCTTTGTATGAACCTTGCCCCGTTCTTCTTTTTTAGGGAACGCTTGAAAATGGCCATCACATTTACCGCGTTGCAGTCGTCAAATGCGCCTTTCCCGTAAAACTTGTGCAGGAACTCGGCCTCCACATGCCATCCAGCCTTCTCATAGTAAGCCCCAAAGTCAACAGAGGTGTAGGAGGCCGTGCGCTCTGCTATCTGCTGGTGCTGCACACTCGGTACAAGGGCAATGCCGTCCATGGGGAAGTACTGGATGCGCGCGGAGTATCCAGGTGATGTGAACCATGCCGTCTTCTGGTTGTCGAGGTTGGAGCCGTTGAAGATGCCGCCGTCAATGCGCAGCATGGTGCGGTTTCCCCCGGACGAGAGGTCATAGCCGGCCTGGAAGCCCACGTCGCGCATGTCGCCCACTTGCTTTGCAATGAAACTTCGGTTGGCAAAGTATTGGGCGGAGGGGTTTCTGTGTGCGTCGATGGAGAAGGGCATGCGCTGCTGTCCTATGGTGAGACGCAGGGTCTTCCATGGGGTCACGCGCACCCAGGCATCCTTCATCTTGATGGAGGACTCGTCGCACAAGTCCACTTCCAACTTGTATTCCGAGCGCAAGGGCAACTTCCCTTCGGCGGAAAGCCGTGCGTTCCTCACCTCAAACCTGGACGCGTCCAGGTCGGGCGAGTATTCGTATTTCCCGCGCAGTATGCCGTGTATCCTGGGCAGGTGCTCCCATCGCCTTTGCTGCTGTTCCAGTTTCATCTCCACTTGTGAGAGGCGCTCCTCCGTGTCCTGGGCGCGCGCTTGTCCGGCGCACAGGGGCATGAGGATGAGCATGAGGGCGACTGTGCGGGGGGTGCTGCCAGGCTTGGCTTTTCTGTTTCCTCGTCTTCGCATGTTTCCCCGGTAGTCTATTCCTGGTAATAGACACGCTTCACGCGGCTGCTCACGCTGGTCATCACCTCGTAGGGGATGGTGTCCAGCCAATTGGCCAGTACGGCTGCGGGTAGAGCCTCACCGAAGATGATGACGGCATCCCCCTCCTTGCAGTCAATGTCGGTCACGTCTATCATGCACACATCCATGCAGATGTTTCCCACGTATTGCGCCTTCTGTCCGCCCACCAGGCAGTATCCGTGCCGGTTGCCCAGGTGCCTGTCCAGCCCGTCGGCATATCCGATGGGGATGCTGGCGATGCGGCTGTCGCGGGTGAGGAAGGTGCGCCGGCTGTAGCCCACACTCTCGCCTGCGGGCACGTCATGAATCTGCAGAATGGTGGTACGCAGCGTGCCCACATGGTTGATGGTCTTGTTTGTGCGGCTGTCCACACCGTAGAGTCCCAGCCCCAGGCGCACCATGTCCATGTGGTATTCGGGGAAGTGCTCGATGCCTGCACTGTTGCATATGTGGCGTATGATGTGGTGGCGGAAAGCCGCCTGCAGTTGGTCGCTGCCCTTTTTGTACAGTGCGAACTGGTGGCGCGAGAACTCGTCGAACTCGTCGCTGTCGCTGCCCACGAAGTGCGAGAACACCGAGCAGGGGAGCACCGCGTTCTGCCGCTTGAGCCTCTGCACCAGCCTGTCCATGTCGCGCTCGGGGTCGAAGCCCATGCGCCGCATGCCCGTGTCCAGTTTGATGTGGATGGGAAATCCCACCACTCCCTCGCGCTCCGCCTCGGCGATTAGTGCCTCCAGCAGGCGGAAACTATACACCTCGGGCTCCAGTGAATGCTGGAAGAGTGTGCGGAAACTGCTCATCTCGGGGTTCATGACCATGATGCTTGAGGTGATGCCCGCCTGCCTGAGTGTCACGCCCTCGTCGGCCACGGCCACAGCCAGGTAATCGACCCTGTGGTCCTGCAGCGTCTTGGCCACCTCCACAGCCCCCGCCCCATAGGCATCGGCCTTCACCATGCACACCATGCGCGTCTCGGGCTTCATGAACGAGCGGTAGTGGTTGAGGTTCTTCACCACCGCGCCCAGGTTCACTTCCAGGATGGTCTCGTGCACCTTCTGTTCCAGCCTGTCGGTAATCTGCTCGAAGTGGAACGAGCGCGCCCCCTTGATGAGTATGATACTGTGGCGCAACTGCTGGAACAACTTGTCCCGCAGCAGTTCCCTTGTGCTGGCATAGAACGTGCATGAGTCTCCCCAGCCGGCGAAGCAGTCCTTGCAGGAGCACAGCGCCGGCCCGACGGCCATGATGCGTCCGACACCCCGCTGGCGGGCCATTTGGGACACGTGCGTGTAGAGGGTCCTGGCGGGAATCCCCGTCTGCTGTATGTCGCTCAGGACCAGCACGCGGGACAGTCCCTCGCGCTCGGGGCGCCTGCTCATGAAGTCGAGCGCGATGTCCAGGCTGCCCAGGTCGCTGTTGTAGGAGTCGTTGATGAGTGTGCATCCGTTGCGCCCGCTCTTCACCTCCAGCCGCATGGCCACGGGCTCCAGCCGTGCGATGCGTTGTGCGATGACCCCTTCGGGCATGCCCAGGTACCGGCACACGGTGCGGCATATCTCCTTGTCGTCCTCCAGGGCTCCCTTGCCTGTGCTGTGCCAGGGGATGAGCTTTCCCTGGAAGCCCATCTCCTCCACGCACTTGCTCACGGTGGGGTCGTCGGCCGGGTAGATGAGGGTGCGCGCGTCCTGGAACAGCCGCAGTTTCTCGCGGCACTTCTGCTCCATGCTGTCGAAGTTCTCCTGGTGTGGAGCCCCCAGGCAGGTGAACACGCCTATGGTGGGCTGTATGATGGCCTCCAGGGCCTCCATCTCCCCAGGTTGCGAGATTGCCGCTTCGAAGATGCCTATCTGTGTCTGTTCCCAGAGCCCCCACACCGAGAGCGGCACGCCTATCTGCGAGTTGTAGCTGCGCGGGCTGCGTGTCACGGTGTAGTCGTCCATGAGCATCTGGTAGAGCCACTCCTTGACGGTAGTCTTGCCGTTGCTGCCCGTGATGCCTATGATGGGGATGTTGAATGTCTCGCGGTGGCGTTCGGCCAGCCTTTGCAGGGCTTTGCGCGTGTCGGGCACCAGCAGGAGGTTGGTGTCGGGCAACTCTTGCTCCAGCCGGTGGTCAACCACAAAGTTGCGCACGCCCCTGCGGTACAGCTCGTCGATGAAGCGGTGGCCGTCGCCCCGCTCTGTGCGCAGGGCGAAGAAGAGCGTGCTCTGGGGAAAGCAGAGGCTGCGGCTGTCGGTCAGCAGCCAGTCAATCTGGTAATCCTTGTCACCCAGGCGGTGCGCGCCTGTCAGTGCGGCTATTTCAGATATTGTGTACATAGTGTGTGGGGGGATTGTTCTGTTGTGTGCACACCGTGCGCGTGCCGTCTCCCTCTGGCGCGCACGGGAACCCGTATTTCTTTCTCAGTTCTCCCCGCCTTGCCTCTAAGGCCTGGCGGAAGGCCCGGTATTGCGCGCTTCCGGGGTCAGAGGGGCGGTGCGCGAGCCCCTTGCGTATGGGCTCATATTCCCGGACATAGTCCTTTGCGCGAGCGCTCAGTCGTGACTGGCAGAACCGTTGCCATATATAGTCGGCAGCCAGGGGGGAGGGATGCAGCATGTCATCGGCGTAGAACCGGTAGTCGCGCAGTTCGTCAAGCAGCAGCTCGTAGGCGGGGAAGTAACTGGCCTCCTCCTGCCTGCGGCACACCTCGTCCACGGCGAGGAGCAGGGTGGCCTTGGCCAACTGGCTCCTGTGGTACCCGTACTTCGCGTAACGGTAAGGACTCACGGTGAAGGTGACATTCAGGTGCGGGTTGACCCGCAGCAGCTCGCCAACCATGCCCGTGAGCACATCCGCGCATTGCCCGGTGGTGAGTGAGTCTTCCTGGAACAGGCTTGCTGGCATCTTGTGGCAGTTGGCCACGACCTCTCCGCTGTCCCGCAGGCGGTAGCACACGCTAGTCCCCAGGGTCACAATGAGGTGCGCGGCACTCCTCAGCGCCTGGCCCAGCTGTTCCAGCCGGCTTGCCACCATGGCGGTGATGTCCGCCCGGCTCTCGCCTTCCACCTGCGTTCCCGCGAGCCAGCAACGCCATCGTCCGCGCGTCTCAAACAGTGGCAGATGCCCGGTGCCCCCCTCCATGGCGTGGTGTACCAGCAGGGCTATGCTTGCGGGGTTGTACAGTGTGCCCAGCGGGTTGCACAACACGCGCAGCCCATGCTCGTCCATCCGGGTGCCCATCTCCTGGGCAAAGCACGAGCCAAGCGCCACGCAGCCCTCGTGGGGCTGGATGGGGCGGGCCGACGGTGCTGCCGACACGGGGGTCCTGAAAAGCGGTGTCTCGCGCATGATGCCAGTCTTACCTTGATGCAAAGGTAAAAAGCTTTTCCGAAATGCACAATAAAACTCCCGTCTAAACTTTCCGCACCGTGCCTGGCGGAAGGTTTCCCCGCGTGACGCGGGCCTCCTCGCGGATGGCGGGTCGTGACGCGCGCAAACCCTCACAGGGCGATGCTGCCACACTGATATTGAGCCCCAACGGGTTAAAAAGTGGCGAAAAGCCATTGCCGTGTGCTTTGTTTTCGCTAACTTTGTGGTCGTTTGGGTGGATGAGGCAACGCTTTGCGCCCGGCAACAGAACAAAAAGAGATATGGAAAGAACCCTTGTGCTGCTGAAGCCGAGTGCTGTGCAGAGAGCGTTGATAGGCGAGGTGATAAGCCGCTTTGAGAAAAAAGGACTGCGCATCGTGGGCATGAAGATGATCCAGTTGACCGACGAACTGCTGGCACAGCACTATTCCCACTTGGTTGACAAGCCGTTTTTCCCGGCTCTGAGAGACTCGATGAAGAAGACCCCCGTGGTGGCCATGTGCCTTGAGGGAGTGGATGCCATCGAGGTCGTGCGTTTCATCACGGGATACACCAATGGCCGCAAGGCTGTTCCGGGGACCATCCGTGGTGACTATTGCATGAGCAACCAGCAGAACATCGTGCACGCCTCCGACTCTCCGTCGGCCGCCGCCATCGAACTCGCGCGCTTCTTCAAGCCAGAGGAACTGTTCGATTTCGGAAGCCTGAACCTGGACCGCCTCTATGCGGTCAGCGAGGTGCAATGAGAAAAGAAAGTAAAAGACTAATGTACGTAGAACGACTGAAGAAAGCAACAAGACTGTTTACCATAGCCCTGGTGGCGCTTGCCGCCGGGGCGCAGGCGCAGGACCAGCTGGCCAGCATGGCTCCCGTCGACCGCAAGATGAGGGCAATCGACAGCGTGTCCATCATACGCCTCATGCAGAAGGAGGAGGTGTATCAGATGCCCGCGTCTGCCCTCTATCCCAGTTGGAACAATGAGTATGTGCGCAATTACGGCGTCGCCTTGCCCCACGAGTACCACATCGACCTGAGGGGATTCCGCATGCCCACCGACAGCAGGCTGGTGACCAGCCGTTTCGGCTATCGTCCGCGCTTCCGCCGGCAGCATTACGGCACCGACATCAAGGTTTATGTGGGCGACACCATCCGCGCGGCCTTCGACGGCAAGGTGCGTGTGGTCAAGTACGAGGGGCGAGGCTACGGAAAGTACGTCATCATCCGCCACCCCAACGGACTGGAGACCCTGTATGGACACATGAGCAAGCACCTCGTGTCGGAGAACCAGACCGTCAAGGCTGGCGACCCGATAGGGCTGGGAGGCAACACAGGACGTTCCTACGGGTCGCACCTCCACTTCGAGACCCGCTTCCTGGGACAGTTCATCGACCCCGAAAAGATATTCGACTTCACAGCCCAGGATGTGCGTGGCGACTATTACATGTTCCGCTCCAAAGGCGGTGGAGGCATCCTGGCTGCCCACGAGGTCGTGGGAGGCGAGGAGGAGATGAGCCCCGAGCAGGCGGCTCAACTTGCGGCCCAGGAGAAGCAGGACGAGAGCCGGGCCTTCCAGCAGGAGCGCAAGGCACAGGCCAAGGCGCGCCAGCGGACGCATGTGCACAAGGTGAGGAAGGGCGAGTCGCTCTACACCATTGCCAAGAAGCGCGGCGTGACGGTTGAGAAACTTTGCCGCATGAACAATATCTCCAAGCGCGCGACCCTGCGTCCGGGACAGATTCTGAAGTACAGCTGAGCAGAGCGGGCCAGGCCGGGACACACACAGCGGCAGGCGGGAAGTGAGCAGCGGGCATGAAAGCATGCTGGCGGCACACTTCCCGCCTGCCGTCTTTACTTTCCCAGGGGCTGGAACCGGTGACCTTCCCCGTGGCTTCGCGTGACCGCAGGAAAATCCGTGGTGATGTCTCCGCGCAACGGGGGCGCGCGGCCCGCGGTGACGTGCAAGAGTCCGCCCCGGCCCCCGCTCCAGGGCAGGGCAGATGACGCAGTGCGCTGCGTTGGCGGATG
>DCCS01000040.1:87815-131430 GCA_002316015.1 Prevotellaceae bacterium UBA1075 | reverse complement strand
GCGCTGCGTTGGCGGATGCAGCGGCATGCGTTGGCGGATGCGGCGGCATGCGTTGGCGGATGCGGCGGCATGCGTTGGCGTGCGAAGGCTGGCACTCTTTCGGGAAAGCGGGAATGCAGGGAGCCAGGCGGACGCTTTCCGCCCCGCGCCAAGTGCCCCCGTGCCCCGGCTGCGGCATGTGCCAAGGGTTGCCCCGCAGGCTTGGGCCTGCCTTGCCGCCCGTCCTCCCACGAAACTCTCAGGGGTGAATTTCCCCCCGTCGGGCCAGTAAGCGGTGCCACTTCTTCCGCGAAGAGCAGAGGGCAGGCGCGAGCCGCCCCGCGCGCACGCCCGCCCCGCGCTGCCATTCCTTCCCCAGCGGGGGAGGCCGTGGGGTGAGGCCGCCCGAAAAGCGGTGAGCACCATGTTCCTTTGTCAAACCCAAATTTGCACATGTGACAAAGTAGCCGTAACTTTGCCGATACTTATATACAATGATATATATGGATACACAGGAACAGTTCCGCAGCGTTCTGGCGGAATGCAGAAACTTGTTCGTGAAGAAGTTGCATGACTATGGGGCATCGTGGAGAATACTGCGCCCCACCTCTCTGACCGACCAGATATACATCAAGGCGTGCCGCATACGCACCCTGGAGACCTGCGGGAAAGCACTTGTGGACGAGGGCGTGAAGTCCGAGTTTGTGGGCATTGTCAACTATGCCGTCATCGGGCTCATACAGTTGGAACTGGGCGCGGCCGAGGCACGGGAAGACCTCGGCGCGGCAGAGTGCCTGGAGGAATATGACCGCCACGCCGGTGATGCCTTCAACCTGATGCTGCGCAAGAACCATGACTATGGCGAGGCATGGCGGCAGATGCGCGTGAGCAGCTACACCGACCTCATTCTCATGAAGGTCATGCGCACCAAGCAAATCGAGAACCTGCAGGGCAGCACCCTCGTGTCCGAGGGCATAGACGCAAATTATATGGACATTATGAACTATGCCGTGTTCGGCCTGATAAAACTGACCTTCGGTGAGGACAAAGTGGAAGAGTAGGCTCCTGTGGCTGGCGGTGAACACGGCGCGCCTGGTGGCGGTGTGCACCTTCGTCTTCTCGGGCACGGTCAAGCTCATCGACCCCCACGGGACAGAATACAAAATCCAGGACTACGCGCGTGCCTTTGGCCTGCAGACCCTTGCCCAGGGGGTGGCTCCCCTGGTGCTGTCTGTGGCGCTGGCCATGCTGGAGTTCTCGCTGGGCATCTACCTGCTCTTCGGCATCCGGCGCAGGCGCACCGCCTTCCTGGCCCTGCTCCTCATGCTCGCCTTCACCCCGCTCACCCTCTACCTGGCCATCGCCAATCCGGTGAGCGACTGCGGATGTTTCGGCGACGCGCTGGTACTCACCAACTGGCAGACGTTCTGGAAGAATGTGGTACTGCTCGCGGCCACCATCCTCATGGTGTGCTGGTCGCGGCTCATGACACGCCTCATCACCGAGCGCAACCAGTGGACGGTGTCACTCTACACCTGGGCCTTCGCGCTCATCTTCGCAGGCATCAGCCTGTACGGCCTGCCGCTCATTGACTTCCGTCCCTATCGCACAGGCACCGACCTGCGTGCGGGACTGGGTGTGCGGGACAGCGTGGCAGGGCATGCCGAGACCTTTTTCATCATGGAAAAGGACGGGAGGCGCCGGGAGTTCACCACCGCCAACTATCCCGACAGCACCTGGACTTTTGTGGGCACGCGTGTCGAGGGCGAGGTGTCCGGCGCCCAGTCGCCCTATGCTGACCTGTGCATGCAGGCGCCCGACGGCCAGGACCTTACCGCCCAGGTCGTACAGGACACCTCGTATGTGTTCCTGCTGCTGTCGCCCTACCTGGAAAAGGCCGACGACGGGGTGCTCGACCGCATCACCTCGGACTATGACTATGCACGGGAGCATGGCTACCAGTTCTACTGCCTGACATCCAGCGCGCCCGAGGCCATCGCCACATGGCAGGAGATGACAGGGGCCGAATACCCCTTCCTCTTCACCGACGGCATCGTGCTCAAGACCATGATACGCTCCAATCCCGGACTCATGCTGCTGCATGACGGGCGGGTGGTCGCCAAGTGGCCGTCAACGGGACTGCCCGACCTGTCCGGCGAGACGCGCCCCCTGGAGCAGACAGAGTGGGGCATGCCGCAGGACCGGTCGCGCATGGCCAGGGTGCTCGCCATCCTGCTCTGGTATGTGGTGCCGCTGCTGGCCTTCACCCTGGCTGACCGGCTGTGGGTGGCAAGGAAACTGAGAAACTTACACAAACCAAATACAAACTCAAAATCAAAAGCATCATGAGAAAGAAGATTGTAGCAGGCAACTGGAAGATGAACAAGACCCTGCAGGAAGGTGTGGCGCTGGCCGCCGAGCTGAAGGACATCCTGGCTGCCGAGAAGCCCAATTGCGAGGTAATCATCGGCACGCCCTTCATCCACCTGGCCACCGTGAGCGAGTTGCTCAAGGACAGCGTGATTGCCGTGAGCGCCGAGAACTGTGCCAACCACGCGAGCGGCGCCTATACCGGCGAGGTGAGCGCGGCCATGGTGAAGAGCACGGGCGCCGAGTATGTGATACTGGGCCACAGCGAGCGACGCGAGTACTATGCCGAGACTCCCGAGATACTGAAGGAGAAGGTGGACCTGGCACTGGAGAATGGCCTGAAGATTATCTTCTGCATCGGAGAGAGCCTGGCACAGCGCGAGGCCAACGAGCAGGAGGCCGTGTGCAAGGCCGAGCTGGCAGGAAGCGTGTTCCACCTCACGGCCGACCAGTGGAAGAATGTGGTGATTGCCTACGAGCCCATCTGGGCCATCGGCACGGGCAAGACCGCTACCGCAGAGCAGGCCGAGGAGATCCACGCCTACATCCGCAAGTGCGTGGCCGAGGTATATGGCGAGGCTGTGGCCCAGGAGACCAGCATCCTCTATGGTGGCTCTTGCAAGGCAAGCAACGCCCCCGAGCTCTTCGCCAAGCCCGACATCGACGGCGGCCTCATCGGCGGCGCCTCACTCAAGGCTCCCGATTTCAAGGGCATCATCGACGCCTGGAAGTAATCTGACCGTCACACACAGCAAGCCCTGGCCGCCTGGCGGAGGCCGCCGCGCCATACGCCGGCGGGCAGGGCTTTCCCCCACAAACCGCAAGACATGCGCACATCCCTTTTCCTATTCGCCCTGCTTGTAACCATCCCCCTGGTGGCGCAACAGCATTACACCGACCTGCTGCAAAGACCCGTGCAGGGGCAGGGCAAGATAACCCTGTACCAGAGCGGGAAGATCACTTCGCTGGTCAACGGCACCTCCGTGCCCCAAGAGCCTGTCGCCGTGGGCAAGCGCGCCACACAAGCAGGCGGCCACGTCGCGTCCCGCAGCACCGACTCGCTGGACACGCTGCCGCCTGCCGTCAAGACGAGCGGCCAGAGGATGCGTGTCAACGGCTACCGCATACAGGTGTATTCGGGCGACAACTCGCGCAAGGGGAAGAACGAGGCCGCCGCCATGGGAAGGCGTGTCAAGGCCATGTTCCCGGAACTTTCTGTCTATACGCATTTTATCTCACCGCACTGGATATGCCGTGTGGGAGACTTCCGTACCTACGAGGAGGCCAGCGAGTACTTCCGCCGGATGAGGGAGTCGGGGCAGTTTGCCGAGGCGGTGATGGTGCGCAGCAAGGTGACTGTCTACTATTGAACGGGACTGTCAGGCGGATGCGCCGGGACGGTCAGCCGTTTTCCTGAACATAAAAGTGACGATGATGATTGACGAGATGATGGCTTCTGACGAGGCGTGGACTCAGATTCCGCATGGCGGCCCGGCGGGAGGCGTGACACCTGAGGCACAGGTGGAGCGTGAACTCTCGGCCCATGTGCGGTGCATACTGGGACTCATGGGTGAGGACCCCGGGCGCGAGGGACTGCTCAAGACCCCCCAGCGTGTGGCGCGCGCCATGCGGCACCTCACCAGCGGCTACGGGCAGGATCCCGTGGCGATACTCAACTCGGCCAAGTTCCGCGAGGAGTACAGCCAGATGGTGATCGTGCGTGACATCAACTTCTATTCGCTCTGCGAGCACCACATGCTCCCATTCTACGGGCATGCGCATGTGGCTTATATCCCCAACGGCGAGGTGACGGGGCTGAGCAAGATAGCGCGTGTGGTGGACTGCTTCGCGCGACGGCTGCAGATACAGGAGCGCATGACCAAGCAGATACGCGAGAGTATCCACGAGGCCTTGCACCCGCTGGGTGTGATGGTGGTGGTGGAGGCGCAGCACATGTGCATGCAGATGCGCGGGGTGGAGAAGCAGGGTAGCCTGACCACCACAAGCGACTTCTGCGGCGCGTTCAACCAGGCCAAGACCCGCGAGGAGTTTCTCCAGCTCATAGGCAGGGGCTGATTCCGGCCAGGCGGCCGATCCCCCGGACGGAGCCGGCAAGCGTGACACGTCCATGTGATGGCAGGCACAGGGTGGCCTGCCATTTGTGTGTGCGGTCCCATACGGGGCGTTTCCGTGCAGGTGCGCATTCCCTTGGCGGCTGCCGCTTGACCCGTTTGTGCTTTCCCCAGGCTTGTTCGCGCTTGGAGGGTTTCGCCTCGCCTCCTTGCTTGCCGGCGCAGGCAGTGCGGGGCAGGGGAATGCGGAAAGGGCTGTGCCATTCCAGTGGCACAGCCCTTCCCGTGTAGTCTGGCGGGTGTCCCGCCGCGCTCGCCCTCAGCAGGGCTCCACGATGTAGGTGAAGTCGTAGTCGAGGTAATTGAGCTGGTACTTGCGCAGAGGCCAGGTGCCCCAACTGTTCACACCGCCCACTCCGAACTGCCTCTGCTGCACCTGGATTACGCTGAAGGGGCGCTCCACCAGGTCGCCGCTGTGACTCTGGTGCGCGTACTTGTTGGGCCCGTCATCCAGGTCTTGCGGCAGATAAGGCAGGGTGCTGCATTCCATCTTGCCCGTTGCCAGGAACAGCAGGCCGTGCCCTGCGGCGTCGGTCACAGCCCAGGTGCGCACGTCGGTGTGGTTGCCGCTCTCCTGCGGACGCACATAGGGATGGTACATCTCGGCCACCTTCTGGGTGTAGGTGCCCAGTGGCTGCGCGGCGCGGTCGATGTAATTCTCCACGGGCCCGCGTCCGTAGTATGTCACCTGGCTGTATCGGGCGGGCATCACCCACTGCATGCCGTAGCGGAACATGTTGTCATCCTTCCTTGCGGGGTCGGCCTTGAGCCTCTCCCCTACGATGAGTTTGCCGTCGGCCGTGAGTGTGTAGGTGAGTGTGAGCTCGCCATTGACGGCTGTCAGGCCGAGCACCGAGGTCACGGCCACGCCGCCCTCCACACGCTCCATGCTCACCTGCTTGCACCTCGCGCCGGGGTTCTTCCATGCGGCAAACCTGTTCTGCAGTCCTGCTCCATAGTCATTGTCGGTGGGAGCGCGCCAGAAGTTGGGGGTCACGCTGTACTTGTCCTCGAGCATCGGACGGCCATTCACGTCCAGGTAGTCTATCATGCCCGAACTTCTGTTTACCGTCACGCGTAGCCCGGCGGCCTCCATCGTGTAGCATGCCAGTTGCGAGTCCACGCTCACGGCAAGTTCCTTGTTGGCCTGTGCCTGTGCCAAGGCTTGTGCGGCAGTCGGGAACGAGTAGTCCTGCAGGGCAAACTGCTGCTCGGCCACCACCCAGCCTGCGGGCAGGAGCGGCTCGGCGCTGCGCAGGCGGTACTCCACATTGGCCAGCACCTCGCGGCCGGGATTCTCACGCATGATGTCCAGCACCTTCTGTGCAAAAGGCAGTTTGGCCATGTTCACGCGGCGTGTCTCCTGGGGCTTCAGTCCTGTCAGTTCGGGCACGCTTGCGGTCATCACCGCCTTGCCGTCGAGCAATATGGTCACCAGCCCCTCCACATTGTCCATGGTGCGGAAGAAGTCCTCGTTATAGACCTCGGCCATGCCCGTCTGCATGTCGATGCTCTTCACCCAGTAGCTCTGCTGGTAATGGCGGAACTCGTAGGCGTGGGGGTTGGGGGTGCGGTCGGGCTGGAGCACGCCGTTGCAGTTGAAGTTGTGGTCGCTGGCGGGGTAGCGTCCCTGGTCGCCTCCGTACATCCATATCTGCTTTCCGGTGCGCTTGCTGGTGCCTCGCACACCCTGGTCTATGAAGTCCCAGATGAACCCTCCCTGGTAGTTGGGGTACTTGCGTATGAGTTCCCAGTACTCCTTGAAGCCTCCGCCGCTGTTTCCCATGGCGTGCGCGTACTCGCACTGGATGAGGGGGCGCGGGTTTCCGCTCTCGCAGTACTTGGCACAATCCTCGTGGCCATAGTACATGGGGCAGAACACCTCTGTCTTGCCCTGCTGTCCCATCTGCTCATACTGCACCACTCGGGACGGGTCTATCGACTTGACCTCATCGAAGGCCGCGTCGAAGTTGTCGCCCGCGCCACTCTCGTTGCCCAGGCTCCAGAAGATGATGCTTGGGTGATTCTTCTGTATCAGCACGTTGTTGCGGTTGCGCTCCACGATGGTCTTCTTGTACCTGGGGTCTTGTGCCAGGCGGCGGTCGCCGTAGCCCATACCGTGGCTCTCAAAGTTGGCCTCGGCCACCAGGTATATGCCGTACTGGTCACAAAGGTCGTACCAGCGCGGGTCATCGGGGTAGTGGCAGGTGCGCACGGCGTTGAAGTTGAGCCTCTTGAGCATCTGTATGTCCTCTGTCATTCGCTCTACGCTTACCACATATCCGCCATCGGGGTCTATCTCATGGCGGTTGGCGCCTTTGAAGATTACCGCCTTTCCGTTGACCAACACCTGGTTGCCCTTGCGCTCCACGCTGCGGAAGCCCACTTTCTGCGGGATGGACTCGATGATGCCGCCCTTGTCCGACAGGGTGGCGGTGAGCGTATATAAATAAGGTGTCTCGGCACTCCACAGCTTGGGAGCCTTCACCTGGGTCTCTATCACCTGCGTGCCCTTGCCCTTGAGTGGCCGCTCGTCCTGCCACACCTGGCGGCCGTCGGTGTCGGTGAGCGTGAGTGTGAGTTTCTTGCCGGTGGCCTGGGGCGCGTCCACCTTCACGCTGAGTGTGCCGTCGGTGTAGTCATTGGCCAGGCCTGCGGTCACATGCAGGTCCCGAACATGAGCGGCGGGCCGCGCATACATATACACCTCACGTGCGATGCCGGTGAACCGCCAGAAGTCCTGGTCCTCGCCGTAGGAGCCGTCGCACCAGCGCATCACCTGCATGGCTATCAGGGCCTTCTGCCCAGGCACCACGTACTTGGTGATGTCGAACTCCGCCTCCAGCTTGGAGTCCTCGCTGTAGCCCACCTCCTTGCCGTTGACCCACAGGGTAAGGTTGCTGGTTGCCGAGCCCACATGCACATATATGCGGTCGCCCTTCCACTGCGCGGGGATGGTGAACGTGCGGCGGTACGAGCCCGTGTAGTTGTTCTTCTCCTCCACCACGGGAGGGTTGCTGTGGAATTGTGTCGCCCAGGCGTAGCCCACATTCTTGTAGATACGGTCGCCGTGTCCGTTCATCTCGAAGATGCCGGGCACGGGAAAGTCCTCCCACAGGGAGTCGTCATAGCCAGGCGCCTGGAAGCCCTTCGGCGCCAGGTTGTGGTCTTTACTGAACTGGAACTTCCACTCTCCCTCCATCGAAAGGAAGCGTCCGCTCCTCTCTTTCAGCCCCTTCTGCGCCAGAGCCTGCGACTCATAAGCGAAGAATGTGCTGCGTGCCTTCTCGGTGTTCACCCTGTTCACCTGTGGGTCCAGCCATCGAGGTGTCTGCGCCATTGCCGTCTGTGAGCACAAGGCCACAGCGAATGTCGCTGAGAAAAATAACTGTTTGAGCATCATGAATCGTTAGTATGATTAATGTTGAATAAATACAAGGTCTCTCGGACGGTGCGAAGCCCCCTCCTTGCCACAAAGTTAAGTATAATTATCCAAATGCGAAAACCTTGTGTGGCCAAAGGCTTCTGTGGAAGCGCAAAACTTTGTAAATTTGCCATCGCAGCCTTTTTCGGGCTTGCACATGAAATATAACAGCCGCCCCAAGGGGCCGGGTCGCTTCTGCCACGCGCCCGTTCCCGTCAGCGCGTGAGACCATGAGTGTCCTTGACGATATCGCTTCCCTGCTGCTTCCCAGGCACTGCCCGGTGTGCCGCAGGAGGCTGGAGCATGCCGAGCGCAGCCTGTGCTCGGTGTGTGCCTCGGCCATGCCCCGGCTGCAGCTTGGGCGGCTGGACGACAATGTCATGCTGCGCCGTTTGTGGGCGCGGCTGCCACTGGAGCATGCCTTTGCCCTGCTGGCCTACCGACACCATTCCCCATTTCATGAGTTGCTCGTGCGCATCAAGTATGAGGGCGACACCTCCCTGGCCGTCAGGCTGGGGCGCTGGACGGGCGAGGAGGCCATGTGTGCGGGCATGGGTGAGCATGCCGATGCGCTGGTGCCCGTACCGCTTGCCAGGGGCAGAATGCGCAAGCGTGGCTACAACCAGGCGCGCCTGCTGGCCGACGGCATGGCCTCGGCCATGTGTGTCCCTGTGGTGGAGATGCTCGTGAGGAAGAGCCGGAGCGAGTCACAGACCCGCCTCTCGGCCATGCAGCGCGGAAGCAATGCCGCAGGCGTCTATCATGCCCGCGTGCCTCGGGTGTGGCGCGGAGGCCGCATCGTGCTGGTGGACGACGTGATGACCACGGGGGCTACCCTGGCCCAGTGCGCCGAGGCCATCCTCCGGGACGACCCCACCGCCAGGGTGAGCCTGCTCACCCTGGCTTTCGCGGGCGAGTGACGGGAGCCGGGCTGACGGGCGAGCGTGACACTTTGTGTGCCTGTCCCGCATTTCGCTTACAGATTACTTGCAAAACACACGCTTTTTCTATAATTTTGCAGGTAGATAAGAACAACCAACCAACAGTATTTGTTTAATATCTTAATCTATGGACGCAAAGAAAGTCTTGGAAGATCTGAAGAGACGCTTCCCCAATGAGCCAGAGTACCATCAGGCGGTCGAAGAGGTGTTGGGTACTATTGAAGAAGAGTACAACAAGCATCCCGAGTTCGAGAAAGCCAACTTGATAGAACGCCTCTGCATCCCCGACCGCGTGTACCAGTTCCGCGTGACTTGGGTGGATGACAAGGGCCAGGTACAGACCAACATGGGCTACCGCGTGCAGCACAACAACGCCATCGGCCCCTACAAGGGCGGCATCCGCTTCCACAAGAGCGTCAACCTGGGCATCCTGAAGTTCCTCGCCTTTGAGCAGACCTTCAAGAACTCCCTCACCACCCTGCCCATGGGTGGCGGCAAGGGCGGCTCCGACTTCAGCCCCCGTGGCAAGTCCAGTGCCGAAGTGATGCGCTTCTGCCAGGCTTTCATGCTGGAACTCACCCGCCACATCGGCCCTGACGTGGATGTGCCTGCGGGTGACATAGGCGTGGGCGGCCGCGAGGTAGGCTACATGTTCGGCATGTACAAGAAGCTCACACGCGAGTTCAGCGGCGTGCTCACAGGCAAGGGCCTGGAGTTTGGCGGCTCCCTCATCCGTCCCGAGGCCACAGGCTACGGCAATGTCTATTTCCTGCAGGAGATGCTGAAGACCAAGGGCGACACCGTCAAGGGCAAGAAGGTGCTCATCAGCGGTGCGGGCAACGTGGCGCAATACACTGCCGAGAAGGTGCTCCAGCTGGGCGGCACCGTGCTCACCATGAGCGACTCCGACGGCTATATCTATGACCCCGACGGAATCGACCGCGAGAAGCTCGACTACATCATGGAACTCAAGAATATCTACCGTGGCCGTATCAAGGAATATGTGGAGAAGTACCCCACGGCCAAGTATGTGGCCGGCGCGAAGCCCTGGAACGAGAAGGCCGACATCGCCTTGCCCTCGGCCACGCAGAACGAGATTTGCGAGGATGCGGCCAAGGCACTCGTGGCCAATGGCGTGATTGCCGTGAGCGAGGGTGCCAACATGCCCTCCACACCCGGCGCAATCCGTGTGTTCCAGGAGGCCAAGATACTCTACTCACCCGGCAAGGCGTCCAACGCCGGTGGTGTGTCGGTGTCAGGACTGGAGATGTCGCAGAACAGCGAGCGTCTCTCATGGACATCCGAGGAGGTGGACCAGCGGCTGCACGCCATCATGGAGAATATCCATGCCAACTGTGTGAAGTACGGCACCGAGCCCGATGGCTACGTCAACTATGTGAAGGGAGCCAATGTGGCAGGCTTCATGAAGGTGGCCAAGGCCATGATGGCACAGGGCATCGTGTGACAAGCAGGCTTCTCCCCCCTGGGAGGCAAGCCAACAATAATGCAAGGGCGTGCCACGGGTGTGGTGCGCCCTTGCCGTCCCATTGACCCAAACACACAACCCACATGACACTCAAGGACACATCCTTTGTTGACCTGATGCTCAAGCGCATCTGCAACGTCCTCATCATAGCCAACCCCTATGATGCCTTCATCCTCGAGGACGACGGGCGCGTGGACGAGAAGATATTCTCCGAGTATGCCCGGCTGGGGCTCCGCTTCCCGCCCCGCTTCGTACAGGTGGCGTGCCAGCATGCCGCCGAGACCCACATGGCCACCGAGAAGATAGACCTGGTCATCTGCATGCCCGCCGCCGAGGACAACAGTGTCTTCGACATCGCGCGCTCCATCAAGCACGACTATCCCAGTGTGCCCATCGTGGTGCTCACACCCTTCAGCCACGGAATCACCCGCAGGATGCAGGACGAGGATCTCTCTGCCTTTGAGTACGTGTTCTGCTGGCTGGGAAACACCGAACTGCTCCTGAGCATCATCAAGCTCATGGAGGACCGCATGAACCTGGAGCATGACATACGCAGCGCGGGCGTGCAGATGATACTCCTGGTCGAGGACAACATACGCTTCTATAGCAGCATCCTGCCCAACCTGTACCGCTTCGTGCTGCAGCAGAGCCTGGAGTTTGCCACCGAGGCACTCAACACCTCGCTCGAGACTTTGCGCATGCGTGGACGTCCCAAGATAGTGCTCGCGCGCAACTACGAGGAGGCATGGTCGCTCTACCACCGCTTTGCCAACAACACGCTGGGGGTCATCAGTGACTGCCGTTTCCCGCTCCTTCCCGGCGGGGACAAGGATGACCAGGCGGGATACAGACTTCTGCGCGCCATCCGCCAGAACGACCCCTACATCCCCCTGGTAATGGAGTCGGCCGAGAGCGACAAGGAGGCGCTGGCAGCGCAGTGCCATGCCCACTTCATCGACAAGAACTCCAAGAAGATGGACGTGGACTTGCGTGCCCTCATCCTCAAGTATTTCGGCTTTGGCGATTTCGTGTTCCGCGACCCCGACACCATGCAGGAGGTTGCCCGCATCCATAATCTCAAGGACTTGCAGGACAACATCATGACCGTGCCCACGCGCAGCCTGCTCTACCACATAACACACAACAACGTGAGCCGCTGGCTGGCCAGCCGTGCCCTCTTCCCCATCTCGGAGTTTCTCAAGGGCATCACCTGGGAGAGCCTGCAGGACGTGGACGCACACCGACAGATTATCCTGGACGCTATCGTGGCCTACCGCAGGATGAAGAACCAGGGCGTGGTGGCCGTGTTCCAGCGCGAGCGTTTCGACCAGTATTCCAACTTTGCCCGCATCGGTGATGGCAGTCTGGGCGGCAAGGGACGCGGCCTGGCCTTCATCGACCACTTGCTCAAGCGTCACACCGACCTCAACGAGATGCAGGGCGTGGCCGTGCGAATACCCAAGACCGTGGTGCTCTGTACCGACATCTTCGACGAGTTCATGGATGCCAATGACCTCTACCAGGTGGCACTGAGCGACATCCCCGACCAGGAGGTGCTGGCCCATTTCCTGCGCGCGCGCCTCCCCATGCGCCTGCTGGGCGACCTGGAGGCCTTCCTGCAGGTGGTCAGAGGCCCCATAGCCGTGCGCAGCAGCAGTCTGCTCGAGGACTCGCATTACCAGCCCTTCGCCGGTGTCTACAGCACTTACATGGTTCCCTGCGCCCAGGACAAGTACGAGCGGCTGTCCATGCTCTCGCAGGCCATACGCGGCGTGTATGCCAGCGTCTATTACCGGGCCAGCAAGGACTATATGACCGCAACCAGCAACGTCATCGACCAGGAGAAGATGGCTGTCATCCTGCAGGAGGTTGTGGGCGAGGCGCATGGCGAAATCTTCTACCCCGTCATCAGCGGTGTGGCGCGCAGCATCAACTATTACCCCATAGGCGACGAGCAGGCCGAGGAGGGCACCGTGTCCCTGGCCATGGGGCTGGGCAAGTACATCGTGGATGGGGGCGTGAGCCTTCGTGTGTGCCCGGCACATCCGCACAAGGTGCTGCAGACGAGTGAGACGGAGACGGCCCTGCGCGACACGCAGACATATTTCCTGGCTATGAGGACCCACAGCGACCCCGACTCGCCCCCCATGCAGGTCGATGACGGGTTCAATCTGGTGCGCGTCTCGCTGCGGGATGCCGAGCGGCATGGCACCCTGCAGTGGATATGCTCCACCTACGACCCCTATGACCAGTGCATCTACGATGGCTTCTATGAGGGGCGCAACCGCAAGATACTCTCCTTCGCGGGCGTGCTCCAGCACGGGGTGTTCCCACTTCCCGAACTCATGCGCAAGGTGCTCCAGTACGGTCAGGGCGAGATGCAGCGCCCTGTGGAGATAGAGTTTGCCGTGAACCTCCACGCCAACAAGACCGGCGAGTTCTACCTGCTGCAGATACGTCCCATGGTGGACAACCGCATGGACATCAACGAAGACCTCACCCAGGTGCCCGACACCGACTGCCTCCTGCGCTCTCACAATGCCATCGGCAATGGTGTCATCACCGACATCTGTGATGTGGTGTATGTCAAGACCGACGGCTACCAGCCCTCGCAGAACCCCTCCATAGGCGAGGAGATAGAGCGCGTCAACCGCTCCTTCCTGGCCACGGGCACAGGGCTGGACACTCATGGCGACACGGCCATGCGGGCCGCCTCCTATCTGCTCATAGGCCCCGGACGCTGGGGAAGCAGCGACCCCTGGCTGGGAATCCCTGTCAAGTGGCCGCACATCAGCGCGGCTCAGGTCATCGTGGAGGCGGGGCTCGACAGTTACCAGGTGGATCCCAGCCAGGGCACCCACTTCTTCCAGAACCTCACATCACAGGGCGTGTGTTACCTCACCGTCAATGCCTTCCGCCAGGACGGGGTCTATCGCCAGGATGTGCTCAACTCCCTGCCCGCCGTGAGTGAGACTGAGCATGTGCGTCATGTGCGCCTGCCGCATCCACTCACCATCAAGGTGGACGGGCGGCACAAGGAGGCTGTGGTGCTGATGCCTTGAACTCCTCACCCTTCCCCTGCGGCCCTGGTGACATGAGCAACATTCTCTGCCGCCAGGGCTTTCTGTCTTTTGGCCACAGGCCGGTGCGGGGCTGTGTGGGGTGTCCCCGTATTTCCTCTACTGCCGCTGTTCCGTCACTTTTTCTGTGTGGCGGGCTGTTTCCTTGCCTTTTTTCCGTATAGGCTGGTTCTTCTATGGTGCTGGGCAATTCCTCCCTACCTTTGCGGTGTCAAAAGTCACAGGGGCGGAGGATGTCCCCGATGAGAGTCCACTGTGGACAGGAGAACAGTGTTATATACATTATCAACCAAACAAAAGGTTTTAGTCATGAAGAAAGCAATTGTCATTTTCATTGCTGCGGCTGCCGTTTCCATGCAGGCTGTGGCAGTAGAGAGGGCTTCAGGTAGCATAACGATAAAGACTTCCAAGGTGTGCCGAATGTTGGTGAAGGCGTGGGCCGATGCCTATATGAAGGAGAATCCACAGGCCAGCATACGCGTTGTGGACGGCAGCAGTGCCGGTGACGGCCAGCCCGACCTGGTGGTGGGCGATGTGGAGAAGGGTGCGCCGGCCTCTGTGGTGGGACGTTACATCCTGCTGCCTGTGACCACCAAGGACAACCCCGCTGCCGGGGAACTGCAGAAGAGTAGGCTGTCCCGGTATGACCTCTCGCTGCTCTACTTCGAACAGGACCCCAGTGAGGACGCGGAGGAGGAAGAGTTGAGCCCGAAGCGCAAGCGCCTGATAGAGCGTGTCACCGTGTATAGTGGCAACCGGGACGGGTCGGCCGCCGAGCATTTCGCGGCCATTCTGGGCCACAAGACCTCGGACTTGAGGGGAAAGAAGATAGGTGGGGACGACATTTTCCTGCTCTCGGCCATAGCCAGGGACAGCACAGGCATCACGGTGAGCAACGCGGCCAGCCTCTATGATACGGCCAGCCGCACACTGCGCGCTGACCTGCTCGTGCTTCCGCTGAAGGTGAGCAAGGAGCACAGGGAGGCGCTCGAGAGCCGCAACCTGGACCAGTTGCTCGCTGTCTTTGAGCGTGATGACTCAGACCTCTTGCCAGCCCAGGCACTCTCTCTGGAGGTGGCGGGGCATCCCTCGGCGGTGGCCGAGGACTTCTCGCACTGGGTGGCCACCGAAGGGCAGCGGTACAATAACCAGGCTGGCTTCCTGCGTGTGGCAGCATCCCCAGGCAACTATGGTATTGCCGCCCTGGCCAGATAACCGCAAGCACACACCATATGACGTATATATTATACAAAATCGCCGCCCTCGCACTATTGGCCGGGGTGGCAGGGACAGCCTGTGCCCAGACGGTAACAGGTACTGTGAAGGACGCTGCCAGCGGTGAGCCGCTTCCTGGAGCCTCGGTGCAGATACAGGACGCCAAGCGTGGGGTAAGCACTGACCTCAACGGACATTTCAGCATCCAGGCCGACAAGATGCCGGTCACGCTTGTGGTCAACTACATGGGCTTCCGCAAGCAGACCTATGATGTGTACGAGGCCAACGAGCCCCTGGAGATAGAACTTTCCGAGAACCGCAACGCGCTGGCCGAGGTGGTCGTGGTGGGCTACGGCACGCAGGTGCGCAAGCGGCTCACAGGATCGGTGACCACACTCAGGCCGGGCGAACAGCTGAAGACGGCCACCAGCCTCAATGACGTGCTGGGAGGGGCCGTGGCGGGACTCTCCATCTCGCAGTCATCGGGGCAGCCCGGAGCCTCGTCGTCGGTGCGCATCCGTGGCGGCAACTCCATCACGGGCGGCAACGAGCCGCTCTATGTCATCGACGGGGTGCTCATCTACAACAGTGACGATGCTACGCAGACAGGTGTGGGACGCTCCTCGGCAAACTTCGACCCCCTCTCCACCATCAATCCCTCCGATATCGAGTCGATAGAGGTACTCAAGGACGTGGCCGCGTCGGCCATATACGGTTCGCGTGGAGCCAATGGTGTGATTATTGTGACCACGCGTCAGGGCAAGGCGGGCAAGCCACAGGTGGAGTATGGCTACAATGTGGGACTGTCCTCGGTGAGCAAGCGGCTCAGCCTGCTCAACGCGCGCCAGTGGGGCGAGCTCTACCTTGAGATTGCCACGGACGCGCAGAAAGCGGCCACCGGCATCACACCCTCCGTGGTGGAGCAGTGGGGCAAGGGCTACGACTGGCAGGACGCCTACTTCCGCACGGCGGTGTCACAGCAGCACCAGGTGTCGGTGAGCGGCGGGTCGGACAAGGAGCGGTATCTCGTGTCGGCCAATTACACTGACCGCAATGGAGTGGTGCGCGGCACGGGGTTCACCCGTTATGGCGGACGCATCAACTACAGCCGTGACCTCTTCAAGAACTTCACTCTGGGCGTGAATGTGAATGCGTCGCGCAGCACACAGGAAGGGTTGTCCAACTTCACCAATTCCGCCAATGGCTTGGACGGGCAGTTGGAGCAGGCCCTGCGCACGTCTCCGGCCGTGCCCATCCGCAATGCCGACGGCTCGTGGAACTACAGCAACCCCTTCGAGGCGGGCGACCTGGTGAAGAGCGGCGGCATAACGCCCAACGCGATAGCCGAATTGGAGACCGTGACATCGAAGTCCAAGGTGTCGGATTTCCTGGGCGTGGCTCACCTGACATGGAAGCCCGTGAGCGGGCTGACCCTCAAGGTGCAGGGCTCCACCAACGGCATACACACCACCGAGGACTTCTTCTCACCCTCGTCAGCCACGGCGGGATTCTTCTGCAACGGTTATGGGTCAGTGGGCAACAAGTCCTGGCAAAGCAACCAGTTCGAGGCGACCGCCACCTGGCACAAGGCCTTTGGCGAGAAGCATGACCTGGAGGTGCTGGCTGGATTCACCACACAGAGCACCAGCAGCAAGAGCGCTGTGGCCTCCGCAGCCGACTTCGCAAACGCCACACTGGGCAGCAACTTCCTGCAGTCGGGGGCTCAGCGGCTGGCTCCTCTCACCGAGAGTGTGCGCAATACGCTCAACTCCTTCATAGGGCGAGCCAATTATACCCTTCTGGGCCGCTATAACCTTTCGGCCACGTTGCGCTCCGACGGCTCCAGCCGCTTTGCGGAGAACCACAAGTGGGGCTATTTCCCCTCGGTCGGTGCGGCGTGGAACGTGAGTGACGAGCCGTTCCTCAAGCATGCCCACAGGATAGGCGACCTGAAGTTGCGCGGAAGTTTCGGCACGGTGGGCAACCAGGAGATTGGTGATTACCAGTTCCTCTCGAAGTACGCGAGCACGCTCGGCTATTATTACTTCAACGGAGTGCTGGCCACAGGGTACTACCGGTCGTCGCTGGACAATGATGACCTCAAGTGGGAGTCGACGCGCTCGTTTGACATCGGGATTGACTGGTCGCTACTGCGCGGGCGGTTGACGGTGACCGCAGATTATTATGTGAAGAAGACCTCAGACCTGCTCGTCAGCATACCCGTTGAGCAGACCACGGGATTCTCGCAGCAGTTGCGCAATGTGGGCGGCGTGTCCAACAAGGGTGTGGAGCTGGCTGTCAGTGCCGTCCCTGTGCAGCGCAAGCGGCTCACCTGGACGCTGAATGCCAACATCGCGCACAACCGCAACGAGGTGACCAGCCTGGGAGGAGGCCAGACGCAAATCATCAACGCCGACCAGACAGTCATCCGCGTGGGTCAGCCCCTCGGCTCCTTCTACGGATGGAAGTTCGACGGACTGGTGCAGAAAGGGCAAAGACTGGAGGACGTGCCTGTGCCCGTGACAAAGACCAACGTGGAGTATGGCGACGCGAAGTTCGTGGACCAGAACCACGATGGGCAGATTGACCAGGAGGGTGACCGTGTGGTGCTCGGCAGCACACAGCCCAAGTTCACCTATGGATTTGGCTCCTCACTGCGCTATCGCCGCCTGGATGTGGGCCTGCACTTCCAAGGCTCCTATGGAAACGAACTCTACAACCGCCTGCGCCAGTCGCTTGAGACCCCGTCGACAAGTTACAACGCGTCCACGGCATTGCTCAACCGCTGGACGGATGAGCACACCAACACGCTCATCCCGCGCGCCACGGGGAAGGTGAGTTACAACAACTATCTCGACAGCCGCTATGTGGAGGATGCCAGTTACCTGCGCCTCAAGAACATCCAGGTGGGCTACACGTTCCCCCTGAGGGTGGCGGCCAGGCAGAGGCTCTATGTCAACCTGTATGCCTCGGCGCAAGACCTGCTCACCTTCACCTCCTACACAGGCTACGACCCTGGGTACGCTGGAGTGGTGGACAACGGCAACTATCCGAATGCGAGGACATTCACTTTTGGCGTGAAACTGACTTATTAAAAGAACATATTATGGCAAGACCACATATAACAGCCCTGTGCCTGGCCTCGCTCCTGCTCTCGGCCTGCGCAGACCTTGACCAAGTCCCGCAGTCGGAACTGTCGGGCGCCAGCCTTCCGCAGAGCGACGACGACGCCATCGCCCTCGTCACCCCTGCCTATGCAGAGAACACCCTGCTCAGCACGAAGTACTCCTACATGTCCGACCTTGTCACCGAGACCACCGTCTCGGGCGAGAACCCCAATGGGGGTGGGGGCATGCTCGGCCTGCTGAAATGGGATGGCACCAACAGTTACATAACGAGCATGTGGAAGAGTTCCTACTCGGCCATCGCCCAGGCCAATGACGCCATAGCCAAGGTGGGTGCCTCCCCCCGTGTGAGCGAGGCCACGCGCAGGCGTGTGGTGGGCGAGGCCAAGTTCCTGCGTGCCTACTATTACTTCAATCTCGTGCAGTTCTTCGGCCCGGTTCCACTGGTGCTCACCCCCGATGGAGGCAAGGGCGTGAGCCGTGACGCCGAGGGCAAGGTGTACGCCCGGGTAGTCCAGGACCTGGAGGAGGCCGCCCAGGCGCTTCCCGAGAAGAGCCAGCAGGCGTCCGCCGACATCGGCCGTGCCACACGCGGTGCCGCCCTGGCCGCCCTGGCCAAGACGCTGCTGGTGTGGGCGCAGAACGATGACAGCCTGACTGCGGCCGCCCGCCATGAGCGCTATGCCCTCGCGGTGGAGGCCGCCCAGAAGGTCATTGACTCGGGCGAGTACGCGCTCGAGGAGGACTTCCACCGCAACTGGGACAACCAGAACCGCAACGGGCGTGAGAGCATATTCGCCACGCAGCACTACCCCGGCTCGTCGCTCCAGGGGGACAACACGGGTGGCAACCACCTGGTGCACTGCTGTTTCTCCACAGGTTTCTCGGTCGCGCTGCCCCATGTGACCCCGTCTCCCACACGCGAGGTGCAGGACTCCTACCTGCCCGGAGACCAGCGGCGTGATGTCTCCTTTGCCGACTCCCTGTGGAGGGAGAAGGATGGCCAGTACTTCCATTTCTACTTCGATGCCGACGGTGACGGCATCCGCGAGTCGGGCTTCCCGCGTTACAAGAAGTACATTGACCTGGACAATCCCGAAAACAGTTCGGGCACCAGGGCCATGAACCGCACCATCCTGCGCTATGCCGAGGTGCTGCTCGTCAAGGCCGAGGCCATCAACGAGCGTGACCACGGAGCCAACGCCGACGCGCTGCAGGCCATCAACGCGGTGCGCAGGCGTGCCTTCGGCGAGGACATCGACAGCAAGGGCTCACAGCCCCATGACCTGCGTGTGACCGGTTATGAGGCCTTCCATGACGCCATAGTGCAGGAACGCTCCTGGGAGTTCGTGTATGAGCAGAAGCACTGGTTTGACCTGAAGCGGTGGAGGGTGCTGGTGAAGACAATCCGCAACAGCCGCCTGGCGCGTGACTATCCCGTGTACAACAAGGCTTCCATTGACTTCCGCCACTACCGCTATCCCATTCCCCAGGCACAGCGTGACATCAATCCGAAACTGTGGCAGAACTATGGCTACGACGGGTCGACCATAACAGAAAACCCATACAAAAACGCAGAATAAGATGAGAAGAGCAACAACTATTTCCCTGGTGGCCGCA
Organism: Prevotellaceae bacterium UBA1075; assembly: GCA_002316015.1. Taxonomy (GTDB): domain Bacteria; phylum Bacteroidota; class Bacteroidia; order Bacteroidales; family Bacteroidaceae; genus Physcousia. The sequence goes on along the minus strand of DCCS01000040.1, from coordinate 112,058 downwards.
CTGGCCATCCTGGCAGTGGCTGGCAATGCCGGCGCACAGAGTTTCCCCAACGGCGTGTTCCGCAGCGAGAGCGTGTGGCGCAAGTATGCCCGCAACAGCCCGTCGCTCAAGGCCCACCTGGCCCAGCGCGCCCGTGCCCTGAGGGCATGGGAGTCCATCTCGCCCTCGCTGCTGGAGCCCGTGACCCTGCATGCCACTGTGACGGCCAAGAACCGTGGTGGGTCGCGCGAGTTGCGCATCCGCAATTTCCACTACATAGGCGACTGCGGCTACAAGCACGGCGGGCAGGATACGGGTGTGGAGACCCAGACCACGGCGCGTGGCGTGTTCGCGTCCGACATCGCCAACTCCATCCTGGACCAGGCAGCCCTCACGGGCATAGATATCGACTCGCTGTATGTGACCATACAGGGACAGCCCGACAAGCAGCCCACAGGCCGTGTCAACTACACCCGCAACTTCCTCTACACCGTGCGCGTCGCCTCCAAGGCCAGCGACGCGCAGCTTGAGAGGCTGGTGAGCGAGGCCGAGCGTAAGTCGCCGGTAATCAACCTGGTCAAGCGTGCCGTCACGCCCCGGCTCACCATCGACTACAAGCAGACCCCCAGGGGGCGTGTGGTCGAGGGAAAGACACTGGCCAGCCTGCGGGAATACATCCATGGCAAGCGCCAGGCAATACTGGCCTACAGCGTCCCCGACTCGCTGAGAAGCAAGCCTGCTCCCGCCCAGCCCGCCCCTCAGCCCTATGTGAAGGTGCTGCCCAACGGAGTGCGCCAGCTCAACGTGCCCACTGGAGGCGTGTGGTATGTGATTAACCATGACAACCCGGAGTACCTGGGCGGGGCCAATCTGAGCCAGACATCGCTGGAGAACGCGCTTGGCGTGCTGGGCACCTGCATCACGCACATCTCGGAGATACAGGCCGCGCGGCTCGACCTGGACGTGGACTCCCTGCGGCTCAGCGTGGCGGCCGAGATAGACCCCAGGGCCGGCCGCAAGGGGTACGAGGACGTGCCGTCGTGGCCGCAGAACGTGCGCTACACGCTGCACGTGCGCACTCCCGAGTCGCTGGAGACGGTGAAGAAATGGATAGACAGCGTGGAGCGGATATGCCCGATGTACAATGTGTTCAAGGACACCCAGACCTTTGAGCACCGCATCGAGCGCATCTGACAAGGGCGGGGCGTGTGCCCGTCGGCATCCGCCGGGCACACGCCCCTGCCTCCAACCTCTGACAAGATGACAGACATGTTGACGGCATTACTCCTTCTGCCCGCAGGCATCACCGCCGTGGCCGCTGACACGGGTCGTGTGACGTGCCCCCCTGCCTTTCCGGCCACGTCCCGCCATGCCAGTGCCGACTCCATCCAGGCCGAGGCCGAGCGTCAGGTGCGGGCGCGCTTCGGACAGCACTATGGCTGCTCCGCACTTGCCTTCTGCGGGCTGTGCGCCACCCTGGGCACCCCCATGGACGAGCGGCAGCTCCGCAGCATGTCCGACAGTTTTGCCGGAGGCGTAGCCCACCGTTTCGGCGACGGCACCTGCGGTGCGCTTCTGGGCGCTGTACAGGCACTCTCGATGTATGCCAGCGGTGACCGGCACAAGCATTGGCGGCTGGCGCGGGAGGTGTGCGACGCCCTGCAGAGCCAGGAGGGCGGCACGAAGTGCAGCGACATCTATGGCAAGCACAAGTTTGACCATTGCGACGCCTGCGTGTTCTGTGCCGTGAGGAAGGTGGTGGAGATTCTCCACCGCGAGGGCGACATTTCCACCCGCACCCTCCAGTTCGTCGAGGCCAGGCCATCGGGCACGGCCGGCGCGACCGTCCCTGCGGGACAGGCAGAGTGAGGAACGCGGGGGCAGATGGGGGCTACAATCCACATTTTTCCGTAATTTTGCGGGCGGAGACCGCATTCCCGGGGATTGCCGAAGGTAACATATAAAGGACATCATGATACAGAATCTTGACGAGACAGACATCCGGCTGCTGCGTGCGATGCAGGAGAACTGCCGCGTGACCAACAAGGAACTGGCGGCCAAGATACACCTCTCCACCACCGCCACCTTTGAGCGGTTGCGCCGCCTTGAGCTGATGGGGATGATAACAGGCTATGTGGCCGTGCTTGACGCCGAGAAGCTGGAGCGCGGTTTCGTGGTTTTCTGCAATGTGGCCATGCACCGCATCAACCAGGACACGGTGAATGACTTCGTGGCCCATGTGCGCGAGTGGCCCGAGGTGTCGGAGTGCTACAATGTGAGCGGTGAGTTTGACTACATGCTCAAGGTCTTCTGCAAGAGCATGGAGGAGTACCAGCACTTCGTCATCAGGACGATAGGCACGCTGGAGAATGTCATGCGCATCCAGAGCGTCTTCGTGATGGACACGCTCAAACTGACCTATGGCATCAGGATATAAGGCGTGCCAGGGGGGGCTTCCGGGGGCATGGAGGTCACGCGTGCGCGCTTGACGGGCTGGCGGAGATGCGAAAAAGTGCGGTCTTCCTGGGCAGTGTGGTAAAATAGTGTTAACTTTGAGGTGCGTAAACCAATCAAACCAAGTTAATACTCCATCATTATGAAGAAGACAAAACTTATGGCCATGCTGCTCATGGCAGGCCTGGCCTTCACCGCGTGTGACGAGGACGATGATTTCAACCCTGTCCTTGACGGGGAGCAGACGGTGACGGTGGATTTCGAGGGCAGTTACTTCTCGGCCCTCATTGACACGCCCCAGTACAACGGGCCGATGCTCTATGGTGAACTGTCAAGCAACTACCGGTGGACAGACCCTGCCACCACGCTCACGGGCGGGATGACCAACAAATGGGGCGGCCAGTACGGCTTCAGCGAGGGTGGCGCGGCCATCAGCAACTATCTCGACGCCAATGTGGACTCCCTGCACTCCTATGACACCCAGCTGGCCGTGCCTGTGAGCAACGGTTCCAGCAACTTCGTGGTGGTCTATGACGAGGCCACCCTGTCCTTTTCCGACGGCGTGGCGCGCGAGGTCAAGTCCATCGACATGATAGGCACCACCTACATGCTCAGCGTGGCCAAGCAGGGCAATGGCATTGCCCGCGCCCTGACCCTGGGCACCGACTACCTCAACGTCAAGATTAAAGGGTTCAACGGCACCAACCCGACAGACAGCGTCAATGTGGCCCTGTGCGCCGCCGGAGGCTTCATGACGAAGTGGTGCACCTGCAGCATCGCCTCACTGGGCAAGGTCACCAGCCTGAAGTTCACCATGGAGGGCAGCGACACGGGCGAGTATGGGCTGAACACTCCGGCTTACTTCGCGCTGGACAACGTGGTCATCGTGAAGTAGGAAGCCCCCCTCACAATCTCCCCCATGGGGGGAGGCGTTACCGGGTGCCATCCCTGGCTCGCCGCTGTGCGGAGAGTGGGGGTGGCACTTTCTTGTCCCCCCCCATGGGATTGCCCCGAAAATCGCATGCGGCTGCAATCGCCAACGCATGCGGCTGCGACCGCCAACGCAGCGGCATGCGATCGCCAACGCGGCGGCATGCGATCGCCAACGCGGCGGCATGCGTTGACCGTCCAGCCCAGGCCGGACGCACGCCGCATGGTGCCGCACCTGCACCGGGAGCGCGGTGCCTCGCCTGTGGCGGAGCTCCCCTGCGCCTCGCCCGCTCCCATACCCAGGGGTGGGGCAGAGGCGCGATGCCCTGGCCCAGGTGATGTGTGGGCTTATTCCCGCTGTAGTTTGTGAGGGTGGAAAGAAAACCGTAACTTTGTCCCCAACATGATGAACCAGAAAGAGAAAACAGGGAAAGTGTTCCTCATAGCGGGCACGGAGCCGCTGGGCAGTGCGGGTGTGCAGGCCGACATCAAGGCCATCACGCGTTGCGGCGGCTGGGCCGCAGCGGCCCTCACAGCCGTCGTGGACGAGGACGTGAACCGCGTCAAGGGGGTGTATCCCCTGCCTGCCGGGCTGGTGGTGTCGCAGGTGGAGTCCTTCCTGGGCACGGTGGGGGCCGACTGCATCAAGACCGGCGTGTTGCCCGCGCCCGACATCATACGCGGCGTGGCCACCGTGCTTAGGCGCTACCGCCGCCAGCCGGTGCTCGTGGACCCCGTGCTGGTCAACTATGCCGGCCGCCAGCTCATCAGCGACGAGTGCATCACACTCTACCGCGAGCAGCTCTTTCCCCTGGCCGCCCTCATCACCCCCAACCGCCACGAGGCCGAGTTCCTGCTGGGCCACCCGCTGGGTGACATCCATGCCGACCTGCGCGCGCTGGCCCGCTGGGGCTGCTCGGTGCTGGTCAAGAGCGTGGAGCGCGAGGACTACCTGGTGGACTACCTCTACGATGCCACCACCGACACCATGACCTCGTACCCCAAGCGCAAACTGCACCTGACCGACCGCAACGGCACGGGCGACACCCTGTCGAGTGCGGTGGCCACCCATCTGGCCCTGGGCGCAAGCCTGCGGGAGGCGGTGGGCAAGGCCGAGGACTACATGCACCACTTCCTTGCATCGCCCCGGTATGTGATAAGCCGGGGACTGGGCATGGAGCAAACGGCGGGGGAGGAGTAGCATGGTCGCGCGCGTACATTATATATTGTCACATCTCGCGTCGCTGGCGGCACTTGTCGCCAGCCTGGTGCTGACCACTGCCTGCGGGCAGGGCAGGGCCGGGGCGGGGGACACACAGGGCGACACCATCCCCATGGCCTATGCCCGCAACCTGGTGATGGTGGACTGTGGCGACCGCCTGGAGGTGACCATGCGCGACCCCTGGCATCCGGGGCGCACGCTGGCACGCTACACACTCACGCGGGACTCCACCCTGCGGGGCGAGGGAGTCATACAGGTGCCCCTGCGCCGCTGCGCCGTGTTCACATCGGTCCACTGCGCCCTCCTGGACGAGCTGGGCGCGCTCTCCTCGGTGCGTGGCGTGTGTGACCTGAGGTACATGCCGCTGGCCTGCATACGCGACTGGGTGGGGAAGGGGCGCGTGCGCGACCTGGGCAACAGCATGGAGCCCAACATGGAGCGGCTCATCGACCTGATGCCCGACGCGGTGCTGCGCAGCCCCTTTGAGCAGACGGGGGCATACGGGAAAATAGGCCGGCTGGACGTGCCCGTGGTGGAGTGCGCCGACTATATGGAGGTCAGTCCGCTGGCCCGGGCCGAGTGGGTGCGCTTCTACGGCCGCCTGGTGGGGCAGGCCGGGCGCGCCGACAGCATCTTCCGCAGCGTGGAGCGGAACTACCTCCAGCTCAAGGCACGGGCCGCCAGGGGCACTGGCAGGCCCCGCCTGCTGTGCGAGGCTCCCTACAACGGGCAGTGGTATCTGCCGGCGGGGGGAAGCACCATGGGGCAGATGTATGCCGATGCCGGTGCCGACTATCTCTTTGCCGACATTCCCGGCACGGGCGGCTCCCCCATGAGCATCGAGCATGTGCTGGAGCGCGCGCTCACGTCCGATGTGTGGCTCGTCAAGCAGTATGGCCTGCAGAGCAAGGCACAACTGGCCGCCGACACACCGCTGCTGGGCGGCATCAAGGCCACTCTGTGGACTTGCGATCCCTCATCCACGGGGTTCTATGAGGAGACCCCCTTCCACCCCGACCTCCTCCTGGCCGACCTCCTCTCCATCTTCCATCCCGAGCTGGGCATCCAGCCCCCCAAGCACTATTTCCACCGCGTCCCATGAGGCACCGCGTCATCATCCTCCTGCTTGCCGTCCTGGTGCTGGTGCTGGCACTCTGCAATGTGTGGTTCGGGTCGCTCGACATCCCCGCCGGCGACGTGTGGCGCATCTTGCGTGGCGGTGATGTGGAGGGGCATCATGCCTGGGCCTTCATCGTCCTGCAGAGCCGTGTGCCCCAAGCCATCACCGCACTGCTGTGCGGAGCGTCGCTCAGCGCGTGCGGACTGATGCTGCAGACGGCCTTCCGCAACCCCCTGGCAGGCCCCTCCATACTGGGCATCGATGCCGGGGCCAGCCTGGGCGTGGCTGTGGTCATGCTCGCGCTGGGCGGCACGGTGACGCTGGGCTACCTCTCGGCGGGCGGCTATCTGCTGGTCATCATGGCGGCCATGGCGGGCTCGCTGATGGTGATGGCCCTGCTGATGGCCCTGTCGCGCATATTGCGCGACACGCTCAGCCTGCTCGTCGCGGGTGTGGTCATCAGCAGCGTGACGGGCAGCGTCATCCAGCTGCTCAGTTACCTGGGCACCGAGGAGGGTATCCGCCATTATGTGCTGTGGGGCATGGGCAACTTCGGCAGTGTCTCGCCCGACCGCATGCCGGTGTTCTGCGCGCTCGTCCTCGCGGGGCTGTGTGGGGCCATGGCACTGGCCAAGCCCCTGGACGCGCTGCTGCTGGGCGAGCGTTACGCGCAGAGCCTGGGTGTGAATGTGGGGCGTGTGCGCCAGGCCCTGCTCCTGGCCACGGGGCTGCTCACGGCCACCACCACCGCCTTCTGCGGCCCGGTCTCCTTCCTGGGGCTGGCCGTTCCCCATATAGCCCGCATGCTGCTGCGCACCAGCACCCACCGTGTACTGCTGCCGGCGTCCATGCTGGTGGGGGGCGCACTCACGCTGGGCTGCAACCTGCTGTGCACGCTGCCAGGCGATGGCACGGTCATCCCTGTCAATGTCATCACGCCGCTGGTGGGCACCCCGGTGGTGCTGTATGTCATCCTGGGCAAGAACCATTACTGAACTACTGTCTATACACTGAATATCAAAATGAAGAAAACTTTCCTGTTACTGGCTGCCGCCTGCATGACCATGGGGGCCGCCGCCGAAGTGAATTACCGCACAATTCCACTGCCACAGCGCATCGTCCTGGACCCCAGCGGCAAGGTGGCTCTGCTCGTCAAAGGGCAGGCCGTCACCTATCCCGCAGGCAACGGGCAGATGCGGGGCACCGCCCAACTGGCGGCCGGATACCTGTCCCTCGTCCCGCTTGAGGGTGGAAAGAAGTCTGCACATGGCCTGCACCTCAGCCTGGGGCTCAAGAGCGACAACCCCGAGGCATACACCATCACGGTGGACAAGAAAGGCATACGCATACAGGGCGCCAGCGAGAGCGGCGTGTTCTATGGCCTGCAGACGCTGCGCAAGAGCGTGGCGGCTGAGCAGGGCGACACCATACGCCTGCCCTATGCCACGGTGAGCGGCGAGCCGCGCTTCCCGTACCGGGGTGCCGAACTCGACTGCGCGCGCCACTTCTTCCCACCCGCCTTCATCAAGAAGTTCATCGACATACTGGCCCTGCATGGCATCAACCGCTTCCACTGGCACCTGACCGATGACCAGGGATGGCGCATGGAGGTGAAATCAATGCCCGAACTGGCCGCCAAGGCCAGCGTGCGCCCGTGCACCGTTGTGGGCAGGAATTTGGGACTGGGCGACCCTGACAACGCCATCTATGACGACACGCCCGAGACGGGCTACTACACCCAGGAGCAGATGAGGGAGATTGTGCGCTATGCCCAGGAGCGCTTCATCACCATCGTCCCCGAGATAGACCTGCCCGGACACATGGTGGCCGCGCTGAGCGTATATCCCGAACTGGGCTGCACGGGCGGCCCCTACAGCGTGTGGCGCCAGTGGGGCATCTCGCAGGACGTGCTCTGCGCGGGCAACCCCAGGACGCTGGACTTCCTGCACAAGGTGATGGACGAGGTGTGTGGGGTGTTCCCCGGCAAGCTCATACACATAGGCGGCGACGAGAGTCCGCGCGACCGCTGGAAGGCTTGTCCCAAGTGCCAGGCCAAGATGAAGGAACTGGGGCTGAAGAGCGAGGCGCAGTTGCAGACCTACATCAACCAGGACATCGAGGCTTACCTGGCCGCCAAGGGGCGCGACATCATAGGATGGGACGAGACGCTGGAGGGCGGACTGAGCGAGAAGGCCAGCGTGATGAGCTGGCGTGGATACCAGGGCGGCATCGAGGCCGCGCGCCAGCACCACCATGTGGTGATGACCCCCAAAAGCCACTGCTACATCGATTATTACCAGTTGAAGAACCGCGATGCGCAGCCCCTGGCCATAGGCGGCTACCTGCCGCTGAGCAAGGTCTACAGCATGGAGCCTGTGCCTGCCGAACTCACCGGGGAGGAGGCCAAGTTCATCATGGGCGCGCAGTGCAACCTGTGGACTGAGTATGTGGTGAGCCCCGACCACGCCATGTACATGCTGCTTCCGCGCCTGGCCGCCATGAGCGAGGTGCAGTGGATGCAGCCCGGGGCCAAGGACTTTGATGACTTCAGCCAGAGGCGGTTGCCCGTGCTGCAGGCTCTCTACCGCCTGCTGGGCTACAAGTACTGTACGGCATTTGAGTGATGAGGCACAGCATGGGCATGCCTGACGTGAAGGCTGGGAGCGCGCCATGGAGATCAGACTGCACAATGTGACCGCCGGCTATGGCCGCCAGGCTGTGGCGAGCGGGCTGGACGCCTGCCTGCAGCAGGGTGAGCTGGTGTGCCTGCTGGGAGCCAACGGGGCGGGCAAGAGCACGCTGCTGCGCACCATAGGGGGAGTCCAGCCCGCGCTTGGCGGACAGGTGCTGGTTGACGGGGAGCCCATAGGCGTGGCGGGTACCGGACGCATGTCCCGCCTCGTGAGCGTGGTGCTCACCGAGCGCATTGACGTGCCCGCACTCACCGTGCGCGACCTGGTGGGCATGGGGCGCACTCCCTACACGGGGTTCTGGGGCAATCTGCGAGCCAGTGACCGCCACATCGTGGACGAGGCCATGGGGCTGGTGGGCATCGCGGAACTGGCCAGTCGCCAGGTGCAGTCGCTGAGCGACGGGGAGCGGCAGAAAGCGGTGATAGCCAAGGCACTGGCACAGCAGACCCCCGTCATACTGCTCGATGAGCCCACGGCATTCCTTGACTTCCCGTCGAAGGTGGAGACCATGCGCCTGCTGAGCCGGCTGGCCCACGGCATGGACAAGACCATCCTGCTGAGCACGCACGATGTGGAACTGGCCTTGCAGTTGGGTGATGTGCTGTGGCTGATGGACAAGAGGGGGCTGAGCATCGGCTCTCCCGCATGTTTGGCGGCCGATGGCACCGTCGCGCGTTACTTCGCGTGCCAGGGGGTGGAGTTTGTCGCGGAGAGCCTCACATTCCGCGTCCACAGGCCAACGTGAGCGTGAGCCAGGGGCCTGCGGGCTTACCCTGGGCGCATGGGGACACTATTTCAGGAACTGATTGTGACAGGTGGCGCCAAGCCCCCTCACGGCTGCCTCTCCCTTAGGGAGGGCTGTGGGGGGCTTGGCGTCCCGTTTTTCCCGTTTCCCGTGTGGCGCGGTGCCCGTGGGGTCATCCGTGTCCCTGCGCATTGGGCATGTCAGTGGGGTGGCGGTTCATCCTCTTTCTCACCAGTGCCGCAAACTCATGGTTCTTGAGCCCCCAGCGTGGTGCGATGACATACTCCGAGGGGCTCTGGCTCACAAACCGCTCCAGCACCAGTGTGCTCGGAAGGCGGCTGATGTACTCCAGAACCAGGTCCACATACTCCTCGGCCGTAGGCGTGGGCCACGGGTGGGCGGCATACTGGCGGGCAAGCTCGGTGCCACGGATGACCTGCAGCTGGTGCAGTTTGAGCGTGGTGAGTGGCAGGCGGGCCATCACGCGGGCCTGGCGCATGAGTTCGGCATGCGATTCCCAGGGGAAGCCCAGTATCATGTGTGCTCCCGTGCGGATGCCACGCGCGGCTGTCCCGCGTATGGTGTCCTCGGCCTGGGCGAAGGTGTGGCCGCGGTTGATGCGTCTCAGGGTGTCCTCGCTGGCACTCTCCACTCCATACTCCACCAGCAGGAAGGTGCGGTGGCTTAGTTCCTCGAGGTAGTCGAGCAAGGGGACGGGCATGCAGTCGGGACGCGTGCCGATGACCAGCCCCATCACGTCGGGCACCCGCAAGGCCTCCTCGTACAGGGCCTTGAGGCGTTCCAGGGACGCATGGGTGCTGGTGTAGGACTGGAAATAGGCCAGGTACTTCAGCGTGGGGTATTTGTGCGCGAAAAAGCGCTTGCCCGCCTCCAGTTGCCCGGTGACGGTGCCTCCCTGGCGGCAGTAGGCGGGACTGAAGGCGCGGTTGTCGCAGAAGGTGCAGCCGCCGTGCCCCACCGTGCCGTCCCTGTTGGGGCACGAGAATCCCGCGTCCACCGAAATCTTCTGGGCTCTGCAGCCCAGTTCCGCCTGTAGCCAGGCACCGAACTCCTTATGTACCATGCGGCAAAAGTACACAAAAAAGGAGAAACGCCAGGCGGGCGGACGCGGCTTTTGCCGATTTGTCGTACCTTTGTCCGGAAGAACGAAACAAACCAACACAGAACATGAAAAGGCTATTACTACTGACGACTCTGCTCTGCGGGCTCTCCACAGCCGCCCTGGCGGAGAACCTCACCATCGGCAACCTCACCAACGGCACTTACTCGGCACGCCGCATCATCGGTGTCACGCCGCTGGCCGATGGCGAGAGTTACAGCCAGCTGAGTGCCGATGGCAAGCAAATCCTGCGCTACAGTTTCCGCACGGGCAAGCAGACGGGCGTGCTCTTTGACACGGGATCGCTCAAGCAGCGCATACGCATCCCGCGCATCGACGGCTATATCATGAGCCCCGACGAGAAGCATATCCTGCTGCAGACCGACACACGGGCCATCTACCGCCATAGCCGCACGGCAGAGTACTATATATATAACGTGAAGAACCGCACCGTGGCCAACTTGAGCGAGAACGGTGCCCAGGAGGTGCCCAGGTGGAGCCCCGATGGCAGCATGGTGGCCTTCGTGAGGGACGGAAACCTGTTTCTGGTGAAGTTGCTGTTCAACAACAGTGAGACACAAGTGACCAAGGACGGGAAGTTCGGCGAGATCCTCAACGGAAAGCCGGACTGGGTCAACGAGGAAGAGTTCTCGCTGAGCCGGGCCTTCGACTTCAATGCCGACGCCACCATGCTGGCCTGGGTCAAGTATGACGAGAGGGCTGTGCCCACCTTCTCGTTCCCGCTCTACAAGGGACTCGCCCCGGCGAGGGAGGAATACAGCGAGTACCCTGGTGCCTACGCATACAAGTATCCTGTGGCAGGAGCCACCAACAGCACGGTCACCGTGCACAGCTTCGACATCAAGAGCCGTGTGATAAGGAAGATGCAACTGCCCCTTGCCCCTGACGGGTACATACCGCGCATCGCCTTTACCGACGACCCGCTCAAGTTGCTCGTCCTCACCCAGAACCGTCACCAGAACCGCCTGGACATCTATTTGGCCAACCCACGCAGCACCGAGTGCCGCCTTATTGTGCGCGACGAGACGGAGAAGTACATATCAGAGAATGTGTACAAGAACTTTCAGACAACACCCGGCGGATTCGTGCTCATGAGCGAGCGCAGCGGCTGGAACCACCTTTACCTGTATGACCTCAATGGCACGCTCAAGCGCCGGCTTACCGGAGGAAAGCATGTGGTGACGGACTTCTACGGCTATGACAGCCGGCAGGGGCAGGTGTATTATGCCAGCAACCAGGAGGGGCCGCTCTACAAGGCCGTCTATAAGACCGACCTCAAGGGCAAGACCATGAGGCTGAGCACGCAGAAGGGAACCAACAATGCCATCTTCAGCAGAGGGCTGCGCTACTACATGAACGTGTGGAGCAACCTGCAGACACCGCCCGTGACCACCCTGTGCGATGCCAACGGCAAGACGCTGGGCACACTGGAGGACAACAGTGAGCTGCGCTCCAAACTGTCTTCGCTCAGCCTGGGCGAACGCCGCTTCGTGTCGTTCACCACGCAGGACGGTGTGCAACTCAACGGGCTGATGGTGCTCCCGCCCGACTTCAAGGAGAGCCAGAAGTACCCGGTCATCCTGTTCCAGTACAGCGGGCCGGGCAGCCAGCAGGTGCTGGACAGCTGGAGCGCGGGCAACATGGGAGGCACGCTCTATGAGCAGTACCTGGCCGAGCAGGGATTCATCAGCCTCATTGTGGATGGGCGCGGAACGGGTGGCCGGGGGCGTGACTTCGAGCAGTGCACCTATCTCAAACTGGGGCAGCTGGAGAGCCACGACCAGGTGCAGGCTGCCCTCTACGCCGCCTCGCTGCCCTATGTGGATGCCAAGCGCATCGGCATCTGGGGCTGGAGTTATGGTGGGTTCTGCACCCTGATGAGCATGAGTGAGGGCAGACCCGTGTTTGCCGCCGGCGTGGCAGTGGCCGCTCCCACCGACTGGCGCTACTATGACAGCGTATATACCGAGCGCTTCATGCGCACGCCCAAGGAGAACGGAAGCGGATACGATGTGTCACCCATAGGCCGCGCGGCACAGCTGAGCGGGCATCTGCTGCTCGTGCATGGGCTGGCCGACGACAACGTGCACTTCCGCAACACCGCCGAATACACCGAGGCTCTGGTACAGGCCGACAAAGACTTCCGTGAACTGACCTATACCAACCGAAACCACAGCATTTTCGGCGGCAACACGCGTGCCCATCTCTTCCGTCAGATTACCAACCATTTCAAACAATACTTGCAATAAAGCGTGAGAAAGGAGATGCTTGCGGGGCTGATGCTGACGGCACTGGCTGCGGCAGCCCAGGACAATACTGCAGCAGGACCCACTTCCGTCAGTTATGGTGGGCAGCGGGTCTCGCTGCTTGAGAATACGCTCAGGGTGAGTCATGTGGGTGCGCTGAAGGGCGCGCCTGGGGAGGGCTACCAGGGGCTGGAGGCCTGGGGCGACACCCTGCTGAGCGCGCAGAACTCGGGATGGCTGTCGGTATATACCTATGACGGCGAACAGCTGCACCTGCTGGTGCCACCCTACAGGATGGCATGCCATGATAGGGTGAACCACAGCAATGTGGTATCGTTCTCCAACCATCGATATGCGCCCTCCGACCCCTTGCCCCTGCTCTATGTGAGCCAGTGTGCACGGCAGGCTTGGCAGGGAAAGAAGGACGTGCTCTTCGTGGAGCGTGTCGCGCCCGACCTGAAGTCCACACAGACGGTGCAGGTCATCCATTTCCAGGATGACAACCACTTGTTTGGCTATGCGCTGCAATGGGTCATAGACCGGGAGAACGGCATGCTGTATGGCTACGGGAACACGGTGAACAATGAGGACAAGGCCAACCGCCACCGCATTGTCAAGTTCCGCCTGCCCAGGCCGGACGAAGGCGCGGATGGCCTGGTGACGCTCACCGGGAAGGACCTCCTGGAGAATTACCTGATAGAGGACACTTATAACAGCCCCTTCATGCCCATTGGACAGGGGCTCTTCATCCAGGCGGGCCAACTCTTCATGCCCACTGGATTCGGCACGGAGGGGCAGCCGTCGGTGCTCTACGTGTGGAATCTGCAGACCCGCACGATGCAGAACGTGATAGACCTGCGGCGCGCCACCTTCAGCGAACTGGAGGATTGTGCGGCCTGGCGTGGCTCGCTCCTGCTGCAGGCACAGGGGCATCTGTTCCGTCTGGACTTCTGATGTGAGTCCCATCGGGACGCGCTCCTGTGCCGATATGCGTGTATTCTATCCTCCCAAGAACTCTGGACAATGGCATCAACGGGGCATGCTCCTGTGTCGAAGTACACGCATTCTGCCCTCCCTGGAACCATGGCATTTGTGCCGTCCCGGCGCGCTCGTGACGTACAGGAAAAACGTTGAGGCAGGATCGTCTTTGTGCAAGACGGCCTGCCTCGATGCTGTGTGACCCCGGAGGGATTCTAACCCTCGACCTTCAGAACCGGAATCTGACGCTCTATACAGCTAAGCTACGGAGCCATTTGTCAAGGGCAAAGGTACAACTTTCCGCTGAAAGATGAAAGCGAAGAGCCATTTTCTTCATGTGCGGCTTGTGTGTGCGGGGAAAAATGAAACTTGCCGGGAGGCCATCCCCGCCCTGCTGCACGGGGGACGCAAGTGGGAGAGGGGACACCGCACTCAGCCTATCACCACGCGGCTTCCGCACTCCTTGGCCAGTTCCTTGGCATACTTGCTGCGCTCGGCGAAGCGTGCGAGGAGTTTCCTGTATGCCTCCTTGTCTCCTGCGAGGGTTGTGCCCTTCACCTGCTCCAGCAGCCCCTTCAACTCGCGCTGCACGCAGTCGAGCTTGATGCTGTTGACCAGCGAGATGACCGTGTCATCGAGGCGTTGCTCCTCGGGGGTGTCTGGGTGGATTTTGCTGAGCGGCTCCTTGTCCACACTCAGTTCGAAGGCCAGTTGGCTTATCAAGGGGTCGGGATGGTGCGCAAAGAACCGCTCGGCCGTGAAGCCCTCGTCATGCACATGCCGGACAGCCTCTTGCAGGATACGCTCGTAGAGGGGCGATGAGAGCGCGATGCCGTCATCCTGCAGGCTCATGCAGGTGTACTCGATGGCCGAGAGTCCCTTCTCGTTCCCGTTCTCGTCCTCCACCTCGCAGATGACTGCCTCGCCCGCGCCAAGCAGGAGGCGCATCAGGTCGCGCTCGCGGTTGCTCTCGGCGATGGACGTGCCTGCGGATGCGTATGGAGTGGATGCCCCGGCGGCGGGCAGGTGCGTGGCAGGTTGTGTGCCCGTGGCGGTAATGTTGCTTGATGCCTGTGTGCTGCCAGATACTGCCTGTTGTGGTGCTTGGGGCTGTGTGGCGTCGCCGGCAGTGGTGCTTGTGGCGCCGTGGGGAGCCTGGGCGGGCGCGCCTCCGCCGGCCTGTCCCTGCTGGTATGCCCCCCGCCGTGCCTCCCGCTCGGCCTCCTTGCGCCGCTCGTCGGCCGCCTGTCGCCGTTGCTCGTTGACGGCATTCGTGATGAGCCGCTCCTCCATCTGCAGTTTCTGTGACGCCTGTCGCGTGTAGAGTACCCGCGTGATTTCGTCGGGGATGGCCGCTATGCTGGCCGCTATGCTGTGCACGAGTTGCCCCAGGCGCGTGGGGTCGTCCTTGGCAGCCTGCATGAGGTGGGCTGTCTTGTACTGGATGAAGTCGGTCTGGTGCTCGGCCAGATACTGCTGGTACTCGGTGGCGGTGTGCTTGCGCGCGAAGCTGTCGGGGTCGTCACCATCGGGGAGGAGCAGCAACTTCACGTTCATGCCCTCGGCCAGCAACATGTCGATGCCCCGCTCGCTGGCGTGTATGCCCGCCTCGTCGCCATCGTAGATGACGGTGATGTTTCCGGTCATGCGGTGTATGAGTCGTATCTGGTCGGTGGTGAGTGCGGTGCCTGATGAGGCCACCACGTTCTCCACGCCTTGCTGGTGCATGGCCATCACGTCGGTGTAGCCCTCCACCAGGTAGCACAGGTCACGCTTGCGTATGGCCTCCTTGGCCTGGAAGAGTCCGAAGAGTTCCTTGCGCTTGCTGTAGATGATGCTCTCGGGGGAGTTGAGGTACTTGACGCTCACGCCCTTGGTGGCCGCATCCAGCACGCGTCCGCCAAAGCCCGCCACGCGTCCGCTCATGGTGAAGATAGGCCATATCACGCGTCCGCGAAAGCGGTCGCGCAACCGTCCGTCCTCGCTTTTCAGGCAGAGCCCTGTGCCCATGCTTAGCCGTGGCTCCTTCTGGTTGATGGTGTTTGTGAGGTATTGTTCTTGATAGCCTGCTTTCAGAGCGTCGGCGCCAAGCGTGTGGTCACGGCTGTCGGGGCAGAAACCCACCTGGAACCGCGCCATGATGTCATCGCGGAAACCACGGTTGTGGAAGTAGGCCAGCCCGATGGCGCGCCCGTCGGGCGTGTCGTTGAGTTGGTGCCGGAACCACTCCTTGGCCCAGTCGTTGAGGATGAACATGCTGTCGCGGTCGGTCTGCGACTGTTTCTCTTCGGGCGAGAGTTCCCTCTCCTTTATCTCGATGCCGTACTTCCTGGCCAGATAGCGGAGGGCATCGGGGTAGCTCAGCTGCTCATGCTTCATGATGAAATCCACGGGGCGTCCGCCCACACCGCAGGCAAAACACTTGCAGATGTTCTTGGCCGGGGAGACCATGAACGAGGGGGTGCGGTCATCGTGGAACGGGCAAAGCCCCTTGAAGTTGGCCCCCGACCGCTTGAGGGTCACGAAGTCCGACACCACGTCCACGATGTTGGCCGCGTCCAGGATCTTGTCTATCGTCAACCTGTCTATCATCTTGCCATTTCCCCTTGTCTTGTTGCGCGTCTGGCCTGTTCCGCGTCAGATGCTGATTCCGCAGTCGTTCTTTATCTCCGACATCACGAAGGTGCTCTCTATGCTGCCCACGCTCTCTATCGCGCCCAGCGTGTTGAGTATGAACTCCTGGTATGCCTTCATGTCGGGAGCGTGTATCTTGAGCATATAGTCGAAGTTGCCGCTGATGTTGTAGCACTCGCTCACCTGCTTGACCTCCTTGATGCGCTCGGTGAAGTCCCTTGCGATGTCGCGGTTCATGCGCCGCAGTTTCACGTTGCAGAACACCACGAAGCCCCGGTTGAGCTTGTCGGCGTCGAGCACCGCCACGTACTTGCGTATGTAGCCCATGCGCTCGAGCCGCTTCTGCCGCTCGAAGACGGGCGTGGTGGAGAGGTGCACCTGTGCGGCCAATTCCTTGGTGGTGAGGCGCGCGTTCTGCTGCAGGATGCGCAGGATGGCAAGGTCCGTCTTGTCCAGTTCTTCTGTGTGCATGTCTTGTGTCCTGTTCTGATGGCGGTGTCCTTACTCCATATCCTCGTCGTCGTCCATGTCAAACTCGAAGTCCCCGAAGTACATGGGCACATCCTGCGTGAACTCGTCCAGGTCGCGGCGGTCTTTCTTGGTGGGGCGGCCCGTACCCTTGGCGCGGTTGGCAAATCCGCTGATGCGGCTCATCTCCAGCAGCTCGTACTGCTCCTGTGGTGTCACATTCTCCAATATCTCGGGCAGGAGGCGCGCCCCCACGCGCTTCTCGATGGGCTGCAGCACCTTGAACGAGTAGGTGACAGGCGGCTTGCGCACACTCACCACATCGCCTGCTTTCACGGTGCGGCTCGCTTTCAGTTGCGTGCCGCCCATGCTCACCTGCCCCTTGCGGCAGGCGGCAGTGGCGAGCGTGCGCGTCTTGAAGATGCGCGCCGCCCACAGCCACTTGTCTATGCGTGCTTCCTTGCTGTCCATGACCATCAATCCCTCTCTGCTGTGAGGCGGCAGATGTTGACTACCGTCATCATGGCCTTCTGCATGCTCTGGATGGGCACAAACTCATGCTTGCCGTGGAAATTGAGCCCGCCGGCAAAGATGTTGGGGCAGGGGAGCCCCTTGAAGGAGAGTTGCGCGCCGTCGGTGCCGCCACGGATGGGCAGCACATGGCAGAAGCCGCATGCCTCGCGTATGGCCTCCTGGGCGATGCTGGTGATGTGCGGCTTGTCCTCCAGCTGGCACAGCATGTTGTAGTACTGGTCCTTGACCTCGGCTGCCACCGTGCCCTCGCCGTACTTCTGGTTCATCTGCCGTGCGGCCTCGGCCACCCTTGCCTTGCGTCGCTCAAAGGCATCGCGGTCGTGGTCGCGTATGATGTAGCTCAGCGTGGCCTCCTCCACGGTGCCGCTCATGCCGGTCAGGTGGTAGAATCCCTCGTATCCCTCGGTGGTCTCGGGGCGCTCGCCGGCAGGAAGCAGTGAGGCGAACTCCTGGGCCAGCAGGCATGCGTTGAGCATCTTGCCCTTGGCATAGCCGGGATGCACGTTGCGCCCACGCACCAGTATCCTGGCTCCTGCGGCGTTGAAATTCTCATATTCCAGTTCGCCCACCTCGCCGCCGTCCATGGTGTAGGCCCACTGGCAACCGAACTTCTCCACGTCGAAGAGGCGCGCTCCCGCACCGATTTCCTCATCGGGGTTGAATGCCACGCGTATCTTGCCGTGCTTGATTTCGGGATGGTGCATGAGGTAGGTCATGGCGGTCACTATCTCGGCGATGCCCGCCTTGTCGTCCGCTCCCAGGAGCGTGTGCCCGTCGGTCACTATCAAGTCCTCTCCCAGGTGCGCCTTGAGCTCGGGGAACTGCGCCACCGGGGTGATGATGCCCTCCTGGGCATCCAGCACGATGTCCTTGCCGTCATAGTCCTTGATGATGCGCGGGTGGATGTTGGCCCCGCTGCAGTCGGGGCTGGTGTCCATGTGGGCGATGAAGCCGATGGTGGGCACGGGCTTGCTGGTGTTGGCTGGTAAGGTTGCATACACATAGGCATGCTCGTCCATCTCCACATCGGTCAGCCCTATGGCCTGGAGCTCCTCGTAGAGGTAGCGTGCCAGGTCGCGCTGCTTGTCGGTGCTGGGGCATTGCGCCTCGTTTTCCTCGCTTGACTGTGTGTCGATGGACACATATTTGAGAAATCTGTCTGTCAGTTCCATGTTGGGGTGGTGTCTTATGTCTGTGGTCAGTTTTTCCTGTCTCGTCCGCGCGTCCTGCAGTCCGGTCGCACGTCCCGTATGCCCCCCGCTTGGGCGGGAGTGTGTGCTGGGGGCTACTTGTTGTTGTAGTGGCACATGGCAAACTGCATCCCGCTCAGTGCGAAGGCCCGTATCGCGTCGCATGCCACAGGCACGCGCTCGTCCACCTTCTGCTCGTCGTCGGAACTGAAGTGGCCAAGCACGAAATCGACCTGTCCGCCGCGCGGGAAGTCGTTTCCGATGCCGAACTTCAGCCTGTTGTACTGTTCGGTGCCCAGCGTCTGCGCGATGTGCCTGAGTCCATTGTGCCCGCCCGCGCTTCCCGAAGGCTTCAGCCTGATGGCTCCCACGGGAAGGCTCAGGTCGTCCACCACCACGAGCAGGTTCTCCAGGGGCACCTTCTCCTGCTGCATCCAGTAGCGCACGGCGTTGCCCGAGAGGTTCATGTAGGTGGATGGCTTCAGCAGCACGAGTTCGGCATTCTTGACCCTCGTGCGAGCCACGAAGCCGTACCGCTTGTCCTCAAAAGCAGTATTGGACGCCTTGGCGAGGGCGTCCAATACTCTAAATCCGATGTTGTGGCGGGTGCCGTCGTACTCGTCGCCGATGTTGCCCAGCCCCGTTATCAGGTATTTCATCTTGTCATGACCGGGTCAGTGTGCTATGCCTTGGCGGCTGCGCTCATGGCAGAGCGTGTCATCTTCACCTGGCAAACCACCACGCTGGGGCTTGTCACCAGTTCCAGGCCCTCGAAGTGCAGCTCGCCCACCTTGATGGTCTTTCCCAGAGCGAGGTTGGTCACGTCGATGTTCAGTTTCTCGGGGATTGCGGTATAGGGAGCGCGCACCTTCAGTTTACGCACGCTTGCGGCCAGTTTGCCGCCGGCCTTCACACCCTCGGCCAGACCTGTCATCTGGATGGGCACCTCCATCACGATGGGCTTCTCCTCGGTAATCTCATAGAAGTCCACATGCAGCAGCAGGTCGCTCACGGGATGGAACTGCAGTTCCTTTATGACAGCCTTGTGCTCCTTGCCGTCAATGTCCAGGTTGACGCTGTAGATGTCGGGTGAGTAAACCAACTTGCGCAGTTCCTCTTGTGTTGTGGAGAAACTCAGGGCGGTGTTCTCGCCCTGCTCGTTCTTGGCCTCGCCGTAGAGGTTGCAGGGAACACCGCCGTCCTTGCGCAGGTCGCGTGTCGCCTTCTTGCCGGTTGCGGTACGTACAGTACCCTTCACGTTGATACTTTTCATCTTTTGAAAATGTGTTTGTGTTACTCTAAATCAAGTCTGCTGTGCTCAATTCGCCATCACACGGCTTATAAAGCGGTTGCAAAGGTACTGCTTTTCCTTGGAACAGAGGTACCTTTTTTGTGGAAAGATTGTGCGTCACGACGACTTTCCGGGAAGCCGGGCTTGTACTGCGGATGTGGCTGTGGTGTGGCATGACCGCGTGTGCCCTGTCCTTTTCCGGCATGCGGGCCGTGGGCGCCTGTTCGTCCTCCCGGTTCCCGGACTTGTGCCTGGCACGTCATGCGGGAGGGCGGCATCCCGTGGCACTTGGGCTCTGGTGTCCTGAGGGGTCATGTGCGCATACCCCGTGGGGCACATATATATAATGTGTGGCAGCGGCCCTGTCGCCCTCAGGGCTCAGTGGGGAAGTCCAGGTCGATGTGTATCTCTTCGGTCCCGGCCGCCCCGTCATCCTCCGTGCTTCCTGTCCGCGCGTGTGCCATCGCGTCCTCCAGGCTGTCCAGGAACTTCTGGAAATCCTCGGGGAAGAGGAATATCTTGTGCTTCTCATAGGTTACATGCGGATCTTCGTCCGCCCCCGACACTGTCTTCTTGCTCTCGGTGATGCTCAGGTACCGCTCCTTGCGCCTGTTCTCCTTCACGTCCAGGTAGTATATGCGCTGGCCGGCCTTCACCGTCCTTGAGAACAGGATGTCTGTGTCGGTGCCTCTTTGTGTTGTTTTTGCTTCCATTGTCCTTGTTGTGTGTTCGTGTCTCCTGTCTGCAAAAATCCCATAAATTTCTCTACCCACCAAAAAAAACGGCGAAAAAGATGCCCATGTGGGGCAAAATGCGTACTTTTGTCCACCTTTTAAGACAACGGAATGATAAATCGCGAGTTGATACGCCAGAAGGTGGTGCAGGTAATCTATTCTTACTTCCAGAACGGATCCCGGAACATCGATGTGGCCGAGAAGGAACTGGAGTTGAGCCTCTCCCGTGCTTACAGGTTGTATGCCAGCCTTTTGCTTCTCATCGTGGAGGTGGGCCGCATGGGGCTCCGTATGGAGGAAATCCGGTGCAGCCGTGCCCGCCGTCTGGGTCTGAAGGAACAGGACAACAGCCGCTTCAGCAAAAACCGCTTCCTGCTGCAGCTGGAGGGAAACCGCCAGTTGCGGGGGTACGTGGACAGCCAGAAGCTCTCCTGGGCTGATCATGAGGACTTCGTGCGCAAGCTCTATTTGCGGATAGAGGGAAGCGAGATTTACGCGGGTTACATGGAAGCGGTGGCCGACACCTATGCCGATGACCGGGAGTTCTGGCGCAAGGTGTACCGCAAGTTCTTCTGCGACAACGACGAGCTTGATGATATCCTGGAGGACATGGACATCTACTGGAACGACGACAAGGTCATCGTGGACACCTTCGTGCTCAAGACCATCAAGCAGTTCAGCGAGGACAGCACCGACCAGCAGCCCCTGGAGGCCGAGTACCGTGACGAGCGTGACCATGATTTCGCCGTGCGCCTGCTGCGCCACACCATCACGGGAGCCGACACATACACCAGGTACATCTCCTCCACCACACGGGGCTGGGATGTAAGCCGCATTGCACTGATGGACCGTGTCATCATGCTGGTGGCCCTGGCCGAGATTGTCACCTTCCCCGATATACCCCTGGGCGTGAGCATCAACGAATATGTGGAGCTGGCCAAGACCTACAGTTCGCCCAAGAGCGGCAAGTACGTCAACGCCACGCTTGACACCATCGCCAAGCGCCTGGCCAGTGAGCACAAGCTGGTCAAGGACACGCTCCGGGACGCACGTCCCGCCGGGGACACGGCGGCCGGGGGCACGGCGGCGGTTCCCGGCCATACAGGGCGAGACACAACAGATTAAGCACAACACAAACAAAGCAACATTATGATTACAGTTTTGGCACAGGTGTCACCCTGGCAGCAGTACCAGCCCCTCATCATGCTGGGTCTTATCATCGTCATCATGTGGTTCTTCATCTTCCGCCCCCAGCAGAAGAAGCAGAAGGAGATACAGAACTTCCGCAATGCCATCAAGGAGGGCCAGCAGGTGGTCACCGCCGGAGGCATCTATGGCACTGTGAAGAAAATCATGGAGGAGGATAACGCCCTGCAGATAGAGGTGTCAAAGGGCATGTGCATCAAGGTGGACCGCAACTCGGTGTATGCCACCGCACAGCCCGCTGCGCGTTGACAGCCACCATCCGGCCCGCCTGCTCCATGTGCGGGCCTTCGGGTGCCGTCCCACCACAGAAGAGCACAGATGAACGTCCGGACAAGCAGAACCGTAAGAAAGATCAGACTCGCGCTCCTGAGCTCAAAGGCGCGCGAGACCCTGGTCTTTCTCTTTTTCCTGGCCATCTCCTATGGCTTCTGGCTGCTGCAGACGCTCAACGAGTCATTCGACATCCGCCTGCAGGTGCCCCTCCGGCTCACCGGTGTGCCCGGGAATGTAGTGATCACCACACCGCTCCCCAGCCAGATATCGGTGAATGTGCACGACAGGGGCACATCGCTGGTGCGATACCTGCGCAGCAGGGAACTGGAGCCGCTGGACCTGGACTTCGCAGCCTATGACAACGGTGCCGCCAGCGCGCGTGTCCAGATACCGGTCCAGGACATCCAGCGCGCCGTGCAGAGCCGCCTCGAGGCCACCGGCCACATCCAGTCCATACACCCCGACACCATAGAGTATTATTACAGCCGCGGGCCGGCATACCGCCTGCCGGTGAGGGTGTGCGGCAAGGTAACCACCACGCCTCAGAATTATCTGGTGGGCCTGCGCGCCGAGCCCGACACGCTCACCGTGTATGCCCCCATGCAGGTGCTCGATACCATGCAGGCCGTGTATGTGAGCGTGGCCATGTCGCAACTTACGGGCAGCACCACGGTCAAGGCCGCTCCGCGCGGCATGAAGGGCGTGCGCTATGACCCGCCAGGTGTCAAGGTGACGGCCATGGTGGACTATTTCACCGAGAAGACCGTGGAGGTTCCCGTCATCGGGCTGAACTTCCCGGGTGACAAGGTGCTGCGCACCTTCCCCGGGAAAGCCCGCGTGACCTTCAGGGTAGGCTCCAGCCAGTTCTCGCGCTACACGGCCGACAATTTCGTGTTGGCTGTCACCTACGAGGAGTTGCTGCGGAACCACTCGCCCAAGTACAGGCTTCACCTCAAGTCGCTGCCCGAAGGAGTCTCGAATGTGCGCATCGTGCCGCAGGAGATAGACTACCTGATAGAACAGGCCGACGGGTCGGACGACAATGAGGACGCGCAATGACGGGACACATGGCAGGACATGAGGCGGACACCGGCGCCGGGCGCGCGTGCCGGGGGCAGTTCCGGCTGGGCATCACCGGCGGGATAGGCAGTGGCAAGAGCCATGTGGCGCGCATGCTGGAGGAGCGGTGGGGCGTGCCCGTGTATGACTGCGACAGGGAGGCCAAGCGCATCACCGCCGAGTCGCGCGTCGTCAGGCAGGCACTGGTGAGCCTTGTGGGCGACGGCCTCGTGCGGGATGGGGTCATGCAGAAGCAGGCGCTTGCCGCCTACCTCTTTGCCAGCCCCGACCATGCGGCCAGGGTCAACGCCATCATACACCCCCATGTGAGGGCCGACTTCCTGCGCTGGGCCGACAGCCACAGCGCCAGCCCGGTGGTGGCCATCGAGAGCGCGATACTCTGCGAGAGCGGTTTCCACACGCTGGTCGATGCTGTCATGCTGGTCGAAGCGCCCGTGGACGTGCGTCTGAGGCGCGCCATGGCCCGTGACGGGGCCACCCGCGAGCAGGTGCTGGCACGCATGGCACGGCAGGACTCGGCCCAGGCGCGCAGGCTGGCACGCTTCATCGTGAGAAACGACGGATGCGGTGACGGCACGCTCCAGGCGCAGCTGGAACAGGCCGTGCGCGCGCTGCAGGCCGAGGCACACACACACCAAGGCGATAACAGACAGACAAACCCATAAAAAAGAAAGCGACTATGATGAAGAAGATCTTGGCCATATCGGGCAAACCTGGACTCTACAGGCTCGTTTCCCATGGCAACCGCAGTCTCATCGTGGAGACTCTGGAGGCAAAGCCCAAGCGCATGCCCGTGTTTGCCACCGACAAGGTGGTGTCCCTGGCAGACATCGCCATGTACACCGACAGCGAGGAAGTGCCCCTGCCACAGGTGCTTGACAGCATCAAGGAAAAGGAGCAGGGCGGCAAGGCAAGTGTGGACTACCGCAAGGCAAGCAGTGCCGAACTGTCCGGGTTCATGGCGTCGGTGCTCCCCAACTATGACCGTGACCGTGTGCACACATCCGACATCAGGAAACTCATCCAGTGGTATGACATGTTGGTTGAGAACGGGGTGGATGACTTCTCCGTGGAGCAGGAGAACACATCCGAGGCAGGACAGGAGCAGGCCTGAGCCAAGCCCCCGCCCCATCGGGCAATGCGTCCCCCATGGCACTCTGGCAGGAACAAGTCCCGGCCAGAGTTCCATGGGGGACTTCCTTTTTCCGCGCGGGAGGGGGCGGGGCTGCCCGGAACGCCCCGTGCGACACTTGGGCGCACGAAAAAACGCAGTGCGCCGCGATGGCAGATGCAGTGCGCCGCGATGGCGGATGCAGTGCGCTGCG
>DCCS01000040.1:12935-87737 GCA_002316015.1 Prevotellaceae bacterium UBA1075 | reverse complement strand
CAGTGCGCCGCGTTGGCAGATGCGGCGGCATGCGTTGGCAGGTGTGGCGTGGTGCGCGCGCCTCGTTCCGTGAGTCACATCGGGGGGTGACCCTTGTGGAAGCGGGCGTGAGGGGCGTCCTGCAAGTCCTTGTGCCCGCCGCGTGATTGCGCGGCTGTTCATTAAATGGCCTGCAGGGGCAAAAACCTTGTGCCAAATGGCGAGAATTCTGTAAGAGAATGAGTAACTTTGCGCAGGATTTCGAGCAGACAGTCCTGGCCAGCCTTCCACCCATGGTGAAAGGGCGGTGCCACGTGGCAAAGTTCACACACACACATAAGAATATGAGAGTAACCTTTTTCAAGACCCCGGCGGGGAGCGTCATTGCCACAGAGAGCAGGCAGCCCCTGGGCGCGGAGGACACGGAGAAACTATGCTGGCTCTATGGCGGGGCGGAGGCCCTGGCGGCGGAGACCCTCGGCGGGCACTACGTTGGCCCCCGCCGCGAGATGGTGACCCCATGGAGCACAAACGCGGTCGAGATTACCCAGAACATGGCCATCCGTGGCGTGACACGCATTGAGGAGTACTTTCCCGTGCAGGACGGGGACACCCGGCATGACCCCATGCTGCAGCGGCTTTACGACGGGCTCGACCAGGGCGTGTTCACCACCAGCATCCAGCCTGCGCCCATCCTGGAGATAGACGACCTGGATGCCTACAACGAGCAGGAGGGTCTGGCGCTCTCGGCCGAGGAGATAGAGTACCTGCACGGCGTGGAGAAGCAACTGGGACGCAGGCTCACGGACAGCGAGGTGTTCGGCTTCGCGCAGATCAACAGCGAGCACTGCCGTCACAAGATATTCGGCGGGACATTCATCATTGACGGGGAGGAGAAGGAGAGTTCCCTCTTCCAGATGATCAAGAAGACCACCCAGGAGAACCCCCACCACATCCTCTCGGCCTACAAGGACAACGTGGCCTTTGCCCAGGGCCCCGTGGTGGAGCAGTTCGCCCCGGCCTGCCACGAGACGAGCGACTACTTCGTCATCCGCGACATCGAGAGTGTCATCAGCATCAAGGCCGAGACACACAATTTCCCCACCACCGTCGAGCCATTCAACGGGGCCAGCACGGGCACAGGAGGAGAGATACGCGACCGCATGGGCGGGGGGAAAGGCTCGTGGCCCATCGCGGGCACGGCGGTCTATATGACCTCGTACCCCCGCACCGACAGCGGGCCGCACGAGTGGGAGCGGCAGATGGAGCCGCGCCCCTGGCTGTACCAGACCCCCCGGCAGATACTCACAAAGGCGTCCAACGGCGCAAGCGACTTCGGCAACAAGTTTGGCCAGCCGCTCATCTGCGGGTCGGTGCTCACCTTCGAGCACCAGGAAGGCGATGTGAAATATGCCTATGACAAGGTGGTGATGCTGGCGGGCGGTGTAGGTTACGGGAACAAGCGCGACTGCCTGAAGGGCACGCCCCAGAAGGGCAACAAGGTGGTCGTGGTGGGCGGCGACAACTACCGCATCGGACTGGGGGGTGGCTCGGTGTCCAGCGTGGAGACCGGGCGCTACAGCAGCGGCATCGAGCTCAACGCCGTGCAGCGCGCCAACCCCGAGATGCAGAAGCGCGCCTACAACCTCATACGCTCGCTGTGCGAGGAAGACCGTAACCCCGTGGTGAGCATCCACGACCACGGAAGCGCCGGGCACGTCAACTGCCTGAGCGAGCTGGTGGAGGACTGCGGCGGGCTCATACACATGGACAAGCTGCCCATCGGCGACCACACCCTCTCGGCCAAGGAAATCATCGCCAACGAGAGCCAGGAGCGCATGGGGCTGCTCATCGACGAGCACCACATCGACCATGTGCGCCGCATAGCCGAGCGCGAGCGCGCGCCGATGTATGTGGTGGGAGAGACCACGGGCGACGCGCACTTCGCCTTTGTGCAGGCCGACGGGCGGCGACCCTTTGACCTGGAGGTGAGCCAGATGTTCGGGCACTCGCCCAAGACCGTCATGCGCGACAACACCGTGGAGCACAAGTATGCCCCCGTGCGGTATGCCCCCGGCGACATCGAGGGCAAGGTGCGGCAGGTGCTGCGCCTGGAGGCTGTGGCCTGCAAGGACTGGCTCACCAACAAGGTGGACCGCTCCGTGACGGGCAAGGTGGCACGCCAGCAGTGCCAGGGCGAGCTGCAGCTGCCGCTCTCGGACTGCGGTGTGGTGGCACTGGACTACCGCGGCACACGCGGCATAGCCACCGCGCTGGGACACGCCCCGCAGGCCGCGCTGGCCAGCGCCGAGGCGGGATCGGTGCTCTCGGTGGCCGAGGCGCTTACCAATATCGTGTGGGCTCCCCTGGTGGAGGGACTCGACAGCGTGAGCCTCTCGGCCAACTGGATGTGGCCCTGCCGCGCCCAGGAGGGCGAGGACGCGCGCCTCTACAGGGCTGTGCAGGCCCTGTCGGAGTTCTGCCTCAAGTTGCGGGTCAACGTCCCCACGGGCAAGGACAGCCTGTCCATGACCCAGAAATACCCCAGTGGCGAGAAGGTCATCTCCCCGGGAACCGTCATCGTGAGCAGCGGCGGCCAGGTGAGCGACGTGAAGCGTGTGGTGGGCCCGGTGCTCAGCAACGAGAAGTCCACCCTGCTGCACATCGACTTCTCGTTCTGCCCCCTCAGCCTGGGCGGCTCGGCGTTTGCCCAGTCGCTGGGCTATGTGGGCAGCGACGTGCCCACGGTGATGGATGCCGAGTACTTCCGTGACGCATTTGACGCGGTGCAGTCGCTCGTCCATGGCGGGCTCGTCCTGGCCGGGCACGACATCTCTGCGGGTGGCCTTGTCACCACGCTGCTCGAGATGACCTTTGCCAACACCCAGGGCGGACTCGACATCCACCTGGACAAGATGCAGGCCGATGACCTGGTGAGGGTGCTCTTCTCGGAGAACCCCGGTGTGGTCATCCAGGTGGCCGACAGGAACTGCTCCAAGGTGAGGAAGATGCTGGAGGACGCGGGCATTGGCTACGTCAACATCGGCCATCCCACGCAGGAGCGCACGCTCACCATCACGCGTGACGGCGAGCGTGTGGCGCTCGACATTGACCGGATGAGGCAGGAGTGGTACCGGAGCAGCCACCTGATGGACACCTGGCAGACCCTGAACGGCAAGGCCGGGGAGCGCGCCGGCAACATGGGCCGGCAGCCCGTGCGCTGGCGCATGCCCGCCACCTTCAACGGCAAGATGAGCCGCTACGGGCTCAACCCCGACCGCAGGGAGGCGAGCGGCACACGCGCCGCCGTCATACGCGAGAAGGGCACCAACGGCGAGCGTGAGATGGCCTACATGCTCTATCTGGCGGGCTTCGACGTGAAGGACGTGATGATGACCGACCTGGTGAGCGGGCGCGAGACGCTGGACGATGTGAACTTCATCGTGTTCTGCGGAGGATTCTCCAACAGCGATGTGCTGGGCTCGGCCAAGGGCTGGGCGGGAGCCTTCCTCTACAACCCGCGCGCCAAGGAGACCCTCGACCGCTTCTATGCCCGCGAGGACACCCTGTCGCTGGGCGTGTGCAACGGATGCCAGCTCATGGTGGAACTGGGGCTGGTGGGGCGCACAGACGGCGCGGCGGCGCAGGACGGACGTGCCCGCATGGAGCACAACGACTCGCACAAGTTTGAGTCGGCCTTCCTGGGCGTGGACGTGCAGACGGGCGGGCACAGCGTGCTGCTGGACAGTCTGAGAGGCAGCAGCCTGGGACTGTGGGTGGCCCACGGCGAGGGCAAGTTTGTGCTTCCCGGCCGTGAGGAGGACTACAACGTGGTGCTCAAGTATGCCTACGAGGGCTATCCCGCCAATCCCAACGGCAGCAGTTTCGGCACGGCGGGCATCGCCAGCGCCGACGGCCGCCACCTGGCCATGATGCCGCACCTGGAGCGCGCCTTCCTGCCCTGGCAGTGCGCCTTCTATCCCGCAGGGCGACTGGACAGCGACCAGGTCACACCCTGGATCGAGGCGTTTGTCAACGCGCGCAAGTGGGTGGAGCGGCACCAGAAGTGAGGGCGCGCCACACAACGCACACATGCGGCATGGGTCACGGGCATGCCCGTGACCCGTTTCCAACAAACAGACACACCGCGCGCGGCGGTGCTTAACACGACGAAATGTACTGGGATTTATTCAGAAACTTCTTCCACATCGGACTCTTCACCATCGGCGGGGGCTATGCCATGATACCGCTCATACAGCAGAAGGTGGTGGAGAAGAAGAAGTGGGTGAGCGAGGCCGAACTGGTGGACCTGATGGCTGTGGCACAGAGCTGCCCCGGCATCTTCGCCGTCAACATCAGCATCTTCATCGGCTACAAGCTGAGGGGCGTGAAGGGCGCCTTGTGCTCCACCCTGGGCGCGTGCCTGCCCTCGTTTGTCATCATACTGTCGATAGCCATGATCTTCCAGCAGTTCAAGGACAACGAATGGGTGGCGCGCTTCTTCCGGGGCATACGCCCGGCCGTGGTGGCGCTCATCGCCGCCCCGGTGTTCAAGATGGCACAGTCGGCCAGGGTCACGCTGGGCACCCTGTGGATTCCTGTACTCTCGGCTCTGCTCATCTGGCTGGTGGGGGTAAGCCCCATCTACGTCATCCTGGCGGCCGGGCTGGGCGGCTACGCCTACGGACAGCTCATCAGGGAGCCCGGCGGGGGCGACGGCACACCCGCAGGGGGCAAGGACAGGTAAAACCATATCACTCTCAAGCACACACAGCATGACTCTATTGTTATTGCGGCTCTTCTGGTCGTTCTTCTGCATAGGGCTTTTCGGTTTCGGGGGCGGCTATGCGATGATATCCATGATACAGGGCGAGGTGGTGAACCACTACCACTGGATGACCATGGGCGAGTTCACCGACATCGTGGCCGTGAGCCAGAGCACGCCCGGCCCCATCGGCATCAACAGTGCCACCTATGTGGGCTACACCGCCGCCATGGACATGGGGCATGAGTGGTACTGGGGCGTGCTGGGCAGCCTGACGGCCACCACGGCGGTGGTGCTTCCCAGTTTCATCCTGATGCTCATCATCAGCAAGTTCCTCATGAAGTACAAGGACCACCCCGTGGTGGAGCATGTGTTCCAGGGGCTGCGTCCTGCTGTGGTGGGACTGCTGGCCGCGGCCGCGCTGCTGCTCATGACGGAGGAGAACTTCGGGAGCCGCACCGGGTGCCCCTGGCAGTTCTGGATAAGCGTGGGAATCTTCCTTTTCACTTTCATCGGCCAGCGCGTGTACAAGATGGGGCCTGTCCTGCTCATCGTGCTGTGCGGTGTCACCGGGATGCTCCTGCTGTGAGTCCAGGCTGTGGCGGGCACGGGCATACACGTCCCGCGCCGGACGGCCCGGGCCGCTCGTGACGGCTTGTCCCCGGGCCACGCCCGCCCGTCCGGCCTGTTTTACATAAAACAACATACAACACCTATGAAACAAATCATGCGCACATCATCACGCCGCTTTTCCGCGTCTCTTCTGCTGGCCGCGCTCCACGCGCTTTCCGGCGCGCTCATGGCCGCACCGTCCGACACTCTGCGTCTCCTCACGCCCGAGGAGAAGAGCCAGGGGCAATTCCTGTGGTACGGCCCCAGCCCCGAGGGCTATCCACGCCGCATTCCCGCCATCACCACCACGCGCACGGGCGCGCTGGTGGCAGTGGCCGATGAGCGTCCCTGCGGGTCGGACATCGGTTTCGGGGAGGTTGACCTGCTCTGCCGCCGCAGCACCAATGGCGGACGCACCTGGAGCGAGCCCAGGCGCATCGCCGACGGTGACAATGGGGTGGGGGACTATCCCTTCTTCGGCAAGGGGTTTGGCGACGCCGCCCTGGTGGCCGACCGCGAGAGCGACGAGGTGCTCATCATGTGTGTGAGCGGCTGTGTGCCGTACCCTTATGCCACCGAACAGCGGCACCCCTGCGTGGCGCGCCTGCGCAGCCGTGACGGAGGGGTCACCTGGGGGAAGCCCGAGGATGTGACCATGCAGTTCTGGGGCAGGACGGGCGAGAGCATCCTCGCGCCTGCCGACAGCAGCGTGGTGCCCTATGGGGGATTTTTCGGAAGCGGGCGCATCGTGCAGAGCCGTCTGGTGAAGAAGGGCAGGTATTACCGCCTGTATGCCGCCATGCTGTGCCGTGGCAAGGGGATGCGGGGAGCCTATGTGGTATATTCCGATGACTTCGGGGACTCGTGGCAGGTGCTGGGGGGTGACCCGCGCCTGCAGGCCTGCCCCGGCAGCGACGAGCCCAAGGTGGAGGAACTGCCCGGTGGAGACATCGTGCTGAGCGGACGCAAGTGGTATGGCCGGTGGTTCAACGTGTGGCGCTTTGCCCAGGGCGACTTTGCCCATGGCCAGTGGGACAAGCCTGTGGCGAGCGACCAGGTGCCGGGCGGAATACGCGTGGGCGCGAACAGTTGCAACGGGGAAATCCTGCTGGTGCCCGCCACATGCGTGCGCACGGGACAGCCCACGCACGTCCTGCTGCAGAGTCTGCCCACAGGAAACGGGCGCACATGCGTGGGCATCTACTACAAGGAAGTCACCGGAGGCATGCCCCACACCTCAGAGGCTATGGCCTCAGGGTGGTGTCCTGGCGTGCAGGTGGTGTTTTACTCGTCGGCCTACAGCACCATGACGCTCCAGCATGACGGGCACATCGGCTTCTTCCTGGAGCAGGCTCCCGCCTCCTACAGCCTCTTCTACCAGCCGCTCACGCTGGAGGGCATTACTGGCGGGGCTTACCGCGTGAGGCTCTGAGGCCTTCTCCTGGACTTAACCCGGTGCCACGACGGTCTCCCGAAAGCCCGCTCCTCTGTTCTTTACCCACGGCAAGGGGCTTCTCCCGCGCGCCTTCTCCTTTTTGTGGAGGCGCGTCTTTTCCCTGTAGGCAACATGCCATTTCCCTACAGGCAACGCGCCTTTTCCCTGCAGGCAATGTGCCATTTCCCTGTAGGCAACGCGTCTTTTCCGTTCGGGGAAAAGGTTTCCCACAGGTATGGCGGTACAGGCGAGTGGGGCCGGCGGCGCATCATGCTGGCGGCCGCGTGGCGCGGCGGGACGGATTGCGGAAGTCCTGGGGCACAGGCATGGGCGTGGCGACACCCCTGGAAGTCGGGCCTGGGGACAAAGAAAGTGCCATCCCCGCGCGCTCCACATTGCGTGTGGGCCGGGGACGGCACTCTCTTGGCCAGCCCTCCCCCTTCGGGGAGGCGTGGCGTGGCAGGACACCGGACTTTGGGACGCTTACTCCTCCCAGCCCAGCGCGCTTGCGCCCAGTACGGCCGCGTTGGCGTTCATCAGGCTGCTTACCAGGAACTTGGCCTTTCCCTTGAAAATCTTCAGTACCGATTTGTCATAACTTCTCTTGATGGGTTCCATGATGAGGTCGCCCGCCTTGCAGAGCCCTCCGAAGAAGATGAAGGCCTCGGGGGACGAGAATGCCGCGAAGTCGGCACATGCCTCGCCCAGCATCTTGCCTGTGAACTCGAATATCTCCTTGGCCACCTCGTCGCCCTTGTCGGCGGCGATGGCCACGTCCAGTGACTCCAGGTCATCGGCGGGCTTCTCGCGCAGGAGCGACGGACGGTCGGTGCTGGCCAGTATCTCGCGTGCCGTGCGTGCCACGCCGCTGGCCGAGCAGTACGCCTCCAGGCAGCCCTTGCGGCCGCATCCACACAAGCGCGCCTCGGGCCGCCGGTCCATGATGACATGCCCCAGCTCGCCCGCGAAGCCGTCGCATCCATACACCAGCTGGCCGTTGATGACGATGCCCGAGCCCACTCCTGTGCCCAGGGTGATGACGATGAAGTTCTTCATTCCGCGCGCGGCCCCGTAGGTCATCTCGCCCATGGCTGCGGCGTTGGCGTCATTGGTCAGCTTCACGGGGATGCCAAGCGTGTCGGAGAACATCTTCGCCAGGGGAATCACGCCCTCGTGCGCCCAGGGCAAGTTGGGGGCGAACTCGATGGTGCCGTTGTAATAGTTGCCGTTGGGAGCGCCGATGCCCATGCCCTGTATCTGCTCCACGCCGCCAATCTGGGTGATAAGCGGGCGCAGGCAGGTGAGCCCCGCCTCCACAAACTCCTCGGCGGACTTGTATTGTTTAGTCTTGATGGAGTCCTGCGCGACAATCTCTCCGCGTGCGCTCACAATTCCGAACACGGTGTTGGTGCCTCCCAGGTCCACACCGATAACGTAGGGTTTCAGTTTGTCCATTATTGTTCTTTTTATGGGTTTTAATCCTTGGTCTGATACGCTTTCTCTCTCTACAAAGTTAACCAAAATACTCCAGGCGCGTGCTAATTTCCCTGGCAAAAATGCTGTGAGTAGGGAAAAAAGTACGAAATTTGCGCTTCTGTATGACAGGCATCATTATCTTTGATATGTTGCAGATGCTGGCCAAGGGCGTGCTGATAGGCATCCTGGCCAGCGCGCCCATGGGCCCTGTGGGTGTGCTCACGGTTCAGCGCACCCTGGTGAAGGGCCGGTGGTACGGGTTTGCCACGGGTGTGGGGGCCGCGTGCAGCGATTTCGCGTATGCACTGCTCACTGGCATCTTCATGGGCTTCGCCATGAGTTTCGCCGAGAGCCCGTGGGCGGTGCGCTGGCTAAAGCCCCTGGGCAGCGTGGTCTTGCTGCTCTTCGGCATATACTTCTATATATGGAAGCCTGCGCCGCTGGCCGTGCGCCCCAGCGGGAAGGTGGGAACACTGGCCCACAACATGCTCACGGGGTTCCTGGTCACATGCAGCAATCCGCTCATCGTGGTGTTCTTCCTGGTGCTCTTCGCCCGCTTCGGCTTTGTTCCCGACGGGCATCCGGTGAACATGGCGGTAGGGTATGTGGGGCTGCTCGCGGGGGCGCTGCTCTGGTGGTATCTGCTTACGGCGGTACTCTACAGGGTGCGCGGACGCTTTGCCATGGAGCAGGTGCGGCTGCTTAACCGCTGCCTGGGCGTGCTGGTCATGCTGGTGGCACTGGGCGGACTTGCCTATTCCCTGGTTCTTGCGGGGAAGTAGCACGCGCAGCGCGCGCGTTCGCGGATTGTGTTACAATACAGAGAGAAATACAGAATGTTCATCGCGGAGAAACTCAGACGGCAGAATGTGACGGCCTATCTGGCCTACATGTACCAGGTGGAGGATGTGATACGCGCCTGTGGGCTCAACATTGACAGGGTGAGGGAGAGTTATCTCTCGCGCTTCGGTTATGCCGAGCGGCAGATGGAGCAGGCTGTCGAGTGGTATGGCGCGCTGGCGCGGATGATGAAGGACGAGGGCTGCCAGGAGCGGGGGCACGTGCAAGTGGTGCGTGCGACGCTCGCTCTCCTGCAGGAACGCCACCAGGAGATCCTCGCCGGGCACAGGCATCCCGAATATGAGGCCGCCTACGCGCGCGCCTTGCCCATGCTGGTGGAACTGCGTGCCAGGGGCGGACGCGGCAAGGGTGAGGTGGAGAACTGCATGGACGCCATTTACGGGCTGAGCGTGCTGGAGATGCGTCACCAGCAGGTGTCGCGGGAAACACGCGAGGGGCTGAAGCCCATCGCCCGGCTCATGGAAATGCTGGGGAGCCTTTACCGCGAACCACAATGAGAAGCGCCGGGGAAGGCCGGGTAGACAAAGGATACACACATTACAGATGAACCAGGAAATAGAGAGAAGGCGAACCTTTGCCATCATATCGCACCCCGATGCGGGCAAGACCACGCTCACCGAGAAGCTCCTGCTCTTCGGGGGGCAGATACAGGTGGCCGGGGCAGTGAAGAGCAACAAGATACGCAAGTCGGCGACCAGCGACTGGATGGAGATAGAGAAGCAGCGCGGAATATCGGTCACAACCAGCGTGATGGAGTTCGAGTACCAGGGCTACAAGGTCAACATCCTGGACACGCCGGGGCACCAGGACTTTGCGGAGGACACCTTCCGCACGCTCACCGCCGTGGACAGCGCCATCATCGTGGTGGACAGCGCCAAGGGAGTGGAAGCCCAGACCCGCAAACTGATGAGCGTGTGCCGCATGCGCAGGACGCCGGTCATCATCTTCGTCAATAAGATGGACCGCGAGGGGCGTGACCCCTTCGACCTCTTGGACGAACTGGAACAGGAACTCCAGATTGGCGTGAGACCCCTGTCGTGGCCCATCAACCAGGGCATGCGCTTCAAGGGGGTCTATAACATATATGAGCAGCGCCTCAACCTGTTCACCCCCGACAAGCAGAAGGTGACAGAGAAGGTGGAGGTTGACATCAACAGCGCAGACCTGGACGAGCGGGTGGGCGAGCGCGACGCGGCCAAGCTGCGCGAGGACTTGGAACTGGTGGAGGGGGTATATCCCGCGTTCAGCGTGGAGAAGTACCTCGAGGGCGAGGTCGCGCCGGTGTTCTTCGGCTCGGCCTTGAACAACTTCGGCGTGCAGGAACTGCTTGACTGCTTTGTGCAGATAGCCCCCTGTCCCCGTCCCACGCAGGCCGAGGAGCGCGTGGTGCGGCCCGATGAGCCCAAGTTCACGGGCTTCATCTTCAAGATAACCGCCAACATCGACCCCAACCACCGCAGTTGCATCGCCTTCTGCAAGGTGTGCTCGGGCAAGTTTGTGCGCAACGCGCCCTACCAGCACCAGCGCCTGGGCAAGACCGTGCGCTTCAGCAGCCCCACGCAGTTCATGGCGCAGCGCAAGGAGACCATCGACGAGGCATGGCCCGGGGACATTGTCGGCCTGCCCGACAACGGCATCTTCAAGATTGGCGACACGCTCACCGAGGGCGAGTCGCTGCATTTCCGTGGCCTGCCCTCCTTCTCGCCCGAGATGTTCAAGTACATCGAGAACGCCGACCCTATGAAGACCAAGCAACTGGAGAAGGGCATCTCCCAACTCATGGACGAGGGCGTGGCCCAGCTGTTCGTCAACCAGTTCAATGGCCGCAAACTGATAGGCACGGTGGGCCAGTTGCAGTTCGAGGTCATACAGTACCGCCTCGAGAACGAGTATGGAGCCAAGTGCCGGTGGGAGCCGGTGAGCCTCTACAAGGCATGCTGGGTGGAGTGCGAGCCGGGCTATGAGGATGAACTGGAGCACTTCAAGAAGCGCAAGTACCAGTATATGGCGCGTGACCGCGATGGCAGGGACGTGTTCCTGGCCGATTCTGGCTATGTGCTCACCATGGCCCAGCAGGATTTCAAGCATCTGAAATTCCACTTCTCGTCGGAGTTCTAAGGGGCGGCCTCCTCTCCATCTTCCTTCCGGGGGGAGGCTCCCACAAAGTTTTACCACATACGCCCCTCGCCAGGGAGGAGGTCAGAAGGGGCTTCTTGTTATTGTCATGACGCAGAAAGAAATAGCCGAGGACATACGGCAGGCCGTGCAGACGTTGCGTGCGGGCGGCCTCATTCTCTATCCCACAGACACCATCTGGGGCATCGGATGCGATGCCGCCAACAGCGAGGCTGTGCGCAAGGTCTATCGCCTGAAACAGCGCGAGGACAGCAAGGCACTCATCTGCCTGGTTGACAGTGCCGACAGGCTGCAGCGCTATGTGTACCGCGTGCCCGATGTGGCATGGGACCTGATAGAGTATGCCAGCAAGCCGCTGACGCTCATCCTGGACGGGGCGTGCAACCTCGCTCCCGAGCTCATCGCCCAGGACGGCAGCGTGGGCATACGTGTCACGCGCGAGGCAATCAGCCGCGAGTTGTGCTACCGCTTCCAGAAGGCAGTGGTGAGCACCAGCGCCAATGTCAGCGGGGAACCATCGCCCGCCAACTTCACCGAGATCTCCCCCGGGATTGTCGCGGGTGTCGATTATGTGATGAAGGCACGCCAGAACGACCTCGGCAAGGCAAGCCCCAGTCAGATTGTCAAACTGGCACAGGACGGGGAGGTACGCATCATACGCAAGTGATGGACATGCCGTGTGGCGTGTCCGCACGGTGGCCTGCCCGCACGGCAACCACAACGCAAGCAAAGCATGGAAAAGGGCATTCGGAACACCAGGGCGCGCAACGCGGCGGCCTGGCTACTCAGATGGCGCAGGAGGCATGTGCGCGACAACCAGTTCCTCCTCGTCGTCAGTCTGCTTGTGGGCATCTTCACTGCCTGCGCGGGTCTGTTGCTGAAGTGGCTCATCGCGCAGATTGAGGGGGTGCTCACTCACGAGTTCGTGATGACGGGGGCCAACTGGCTTTACCTCGTCTATCCCGTGGTGGGCATATGGCTCACCATGCTCTTTGTGCGTTATGTGGTGCGTGACGACATCAGCCACGGAGTCACCAAGATACTCTTTGCCATTGCCCGCAAGCAGAGCCTCATACGCTCCCACAACATCTGGACATCCGTGGTGGCCAGCGCCATCACCATCGGTTTCGGAGGCTCGGTGGGCGCCGAGGCTCCCATCGTGCTTACCGGCAGTGCCATCGGGAGCAACCTGGGCCGCATCTTCCATCTCTCGGCCAGGCAAATGATGCTGCTGGTGGGCTGTGGCGCGGCGGGCGCGGTGGCAGGTATCTTCAAGGCCCCCATCGCCGGGCTTGTGTTTGTGCTTGAGGTGCTGATGATAGACCTTACCATGACGAGCCTGCTCCCCCTGCTGGTGAGCAGTGTCACGGCGGCCGCCCTTACCTTCGCTGTCACGGGCACGAGCCCCCTCTTTGAGTTCCATCTGCAGGACACCTTTGTGGTGAGCCGCCTGCCCGCCTATCTGTCCCTGGGCGTGGTGTGTGGCCTCGTGTCACTCTATTTCACCCGAGCGATGAACGCCACCGAGGGTGTCTTCCGCCGCCTGCACGGCCCCTACAGCCGCCTGGCGCTGGGCGGCGTGATGCTGAGCGCGCTCATTTACCTGTTCCCCTCGCTCTATGGCGAGGGCTACGACTTGATAAGGCTCCTGCTCAACGGCACGGGCGAGGCCGACTGGGATGTGGCCATGAACCGCTCCCTCTTCTACGGGAGCGACCACCTGCTCGTTTATCTGTTCCTGGTGGTGCTGTTCAAGGTCTTCGCCTCCACGGCAACCAACGGGGGAGGCGGGTGTGGTGGCATCTTCGCCCCCAGCCTGTTCCTGGGCTGCATCAGCGGTTTCATCTTCAGCCGCCTGTGGAACAACTATGGAGTCCTGGGCATCCCCGTGCCTGTGCGCAACTTCGCCATGCTGGGCATGTGCGGCCTCATGAGCGGTGTGATGCACGCGCCCCTCACGGGCATTTTCCTGATTGCCGAGCTCACGGGAGGCTATGCCCTGTTCATGCCGCTGATGATTGTGTCGGTCGTTTCCTATCTGACCATCAAGGCATTTGAGCCTCACAGCATCTATGCCATGCGTCTGGCACAGCGCGGCGAGTTGCTCACGCACCACACCGACCGCGCCATCCTCACCCTGATGAGCATGGACAGCGTGATACAGCACTATGACCATGTGCTCTATCCCGACATGACGCTGGGTGATGTGGCAACGCAGGTGAGCAACAGCCGCAACCATGTGTTTCCCGTGGTCAACCGCCAGATGAAGTTCGTGGGAGCCGTCTATCTCGATGATATCCGCCACATCGTGTTCCGTACCGAACTCTACCGTGAGTTCCGCGTGTCGCAACTGATGAAGCAGCCCCAGGCGCTCCTCTCGGTCAACGACGGCATGGACGTGGTGGTTTCTGTCTTCGACCGCACCCGCGCCTGGACGCTCCCGGTGGTGGACGAGGAGGGCCGGTTCGTGGGCTTCATCCGCAAGAGCACCGTGCTCGCCGCCTATCGCCAGTTGCTCTCGGACTTCTCGGTGGACTGACACGTGCCCTCTGCCCGGGGGTTTCTTGGATGCGGGATATGTGGGAGGGTGTCATGGCATGTTACAGGTTCCGGCAATGTGGCTGCGGGTTTTGCCCATGCGGCATGGCTGCGGATTCCCCGGAGGTGCGGGCGCATGCCTGCGTTGTCCTGACGCGAGCCCTCATCACCGTTCCGTGGGGAGCGCCTGCCTGCGGCGCGCGTTGAGCCTGGTGATGGCCAGCAGCAGCAGGGCATAGGTGGCGGCGACATGCCACCAGTCGGGGTACAGGTTCCTGACAATGGTGTGCGGAAGGC
This sequence comes from Prevotellaceae bacterium UBA1075, assembly GCA_002316015.1. Taxonomy (GTDB): domain Bacteria; phylum Bacteroidota; class Bacteroidia; order Bacteroidales; family Bacteroidaceae; genus Physcousia. The sequence goes on along the minus strand of DCCS01000040.1, from coordinate 73,638 downwards.
TCGCGCCGAGCCTCACGATGCTGTTCTGTAGTGAGATGAGCATGTCAAGGCATGCGGCCAGCGGTGCCACGGGCAGTATCAGAGTGGCTGCCGTGAGATACACGATAAGCGTGGTGAGGGGTACCAGGAGCATGCTCAGCGGGACCGAGAGCAGCGGGATGTTGTGGAAATAGTATGCCGACAGGGGCGATGTGCCCAGCCAGGCGGCGGACGATACGGCGGCCATCTGCCTCATGCGTCCGGGCCATCCCTGTCCGGTGTGCGGGCGGGCACAGGCCGCAAGGATGAAGAACACGGCCATGAATGACAGTTGCAGGCTGACGCTCAGCAGCGACGAGGGGCTCCAAAGCAGGATGGCGAGCGCGCTGAGCGTGAGCGTGTGTGTCGCGCTGGCGTTCCTGCGTGCCAGGCTGGCCACCATCGTCACCGAGCACATGGCCGCCGCCCTCACCAGCGAGGGCGGGATTCCCGCCAGCAGCACATAGCCCCACACGAGCAGCAGGAGCGGGGCGAGGGCAATCCAGCGCCAGCGTGCCAGCCTGATGCGGCGGATGACCACCAGGTGCAGCAGGCCGTAGAGGATGCCCAGGTGCAGCCCGCTCAGGGCCAGCAGGTGGGCGGCTCCGCTCTCGCGGTAAGCCTGCGTGGTGGAGCGGCTGATGCTCTCGCGCCGTCCCAGCAGCAAGGCCGAGCCCACCGAGAGCGACTCGCCGCGCAGTCCTGCCTTGCGCAGCCGTGTGTGCAGCAGGCCGCCCAGGCGTGTGGCCTCCGCCTGCATGGATTCCCATGCGGGCGGTGCGGGAGTGGGGGGCAGCGTGTCCATGCTTGCGCGTGCCGCTCCCATGAAGAGCCAGAAGGCAAGCAGCGCCAGTCCGCCGCCCTTGTGCATGGCGTGCATGAGCGTCCCGGCCACCAGTGTGAGCGCGGACGCCGGCAGGTACCACGCGCTGGGCGCGAGAAGCCCCGCCGCTATGCCCGTGGCCAGCAGGGCGGCGCACCACCACAGCGGTTTCCCGCAGGTCATAGCGCGCTCAGTTGCGCGCAGGCTTCCATGGGGTCGGACGCGCCGAAGATGTGGCTTCCCGCCACCAGCACGTCGGCGCCCGCCCGGGCCAGCAGGCGCCCTGTGTCCAGGTTCACGCCACCATCAACCTCGATGAGGGCGCGGCTTTCCGACTCCCCGATGAGCTTCCTGAGTTCCTGTACCTTGCGGATGGTGTGCGGGATGAATTTCTGTCCGCCGAAACCGGGATTGACACTCATGAGCAGCACCATGTCCACGTCCTGTATGATGTCCCGCAGCAAGCACACGGGTGTGGCCGGATTCAGTGCCACACCGGCCTTCATGCCCGCCTCGTGTATCTGCCCGACAATGCGGTGCAGGTGTGGGCAAGCCTCGTGGTGCACGCTCACCATGTGGGCTCCCAGAGCCTTTGCCTCGGGGACGAACCATTCGGGACGCGCAATCATCAGGTGCACGTCCAGGGGTTTCCCGCACAGGCGCGCCACATGCCTGAGCACGGGTGGCCCGAAGGAGATGTTGGGCACGAAGGCGCCGTCCATGACATCGACGTGCAGCCAGTCGGCGCTGCTGCGGTTGAGCCAGTCCATCTCGGCCCGCAGGTTTCCGAAGTCGGCCGACAACAATGAGGGTGAGACTCTCATCTGCTCAGTTGCTTGCTGTGCTTGCGCATTGTGGCCTGTAAGTGCGGGCAAACTGCTTGATCCGTGCCAGCACGGCCGCGCCGGGAGTGATGTAGGGTAGGGGTAATGTCTGTTCCATAGGCACACGTCATGTGGGTGAGTGGCGGCCTTCGTGTCCGCCTTGTATATTTAAAACGTGTGCGCTTGTGCTTTTATTGTGTGCCGGAGCGTGGTTTTTTGGTGCGTGAAGCCGCCTTGTGGCACAGGCGGCTTCACTTGTGTGTGTGTGTGACGGTCAGCCCACCAGGCTCATTTGGTGCTTCCGGATGAGTTTGCGCAGGTTGATGAGCGCGTAGCGCATGCGTCCCAGCGAGGTGTTGATGCTCACCCCTGTCTTCTCGGCAATCTCCTTGAACGGGAGGTCCTCATAGAATTTCATGATTACCACTTCGCGCTGCACGTCGGGCAGGTAGTCGAGAAGCGCGCGCAGGTTCTCGGTATCCTGGCTCTCGATGATGCGGTTCTCTACCGTGCCCTCGCTGAATCTCATGCTGTTGGACATTCCGTGGGGGAACTCTTCGTGCGTGATTGTGAGCGTGGGGGCTGTGTCGCGCATGCGGTCTATGGCCAGGTTGTGCGCTATGCGCACCAGCCACGCGCTGAACTTTCCCGTCTTCTGGTACTTGTGGTTCCGGATGGCCATGACGGCGCGTGCGAATGTGTCCTGGAACAAGTCCTGGGCCGTGTCCTCGTTCTTGCACACAAAGAGTATATAGGAGTACACATAGTCCTGATGTCTGCGCAGCAGTTCGTCAAATGCGTTGTCGTTGCCTTGTTCGTACAATCCGGCCAGTTCATGGTCGGTCATTGCATCCAGTCTGTTCATTACAGTAGTTCGGTTTTGGTTTGGAGTAGTTTCTTCCTATAGGCAACGTGGTTTATGTGTTTGTTTTGTGAGTATTGTTCTTTGTTTTCGCTACACTGCAAATTTACGTTAAATATTCCGGATGCGCCAGTGATTTTCCCGCTTTTTTCTCTGCGATGCGCTAAAAAGGGTAATGCAGGCCGCCCCACCTGCCTTTTCCGGGCGCGTGGGTATGGCCGGGTGACGTGCGCGCGGGTCACCTGTGGGGGCGGTTTCGGTGTGTCCTGCGGTTCCCTGTGTGTGGGGGCGTGCGCGGGGCGTGTTGTTGGGTGTCAGGTCGCGGCTTGCGTTCAGCCTGGGCTGGACGGTCAACGCAGCCGCATGCGTTGGCAATCGCAGCCGCATGCGTTGGCAATCGCAGCCGCATGCGTTGGCGATCGCGGCGGCATGCGTTGGCAATCGTGGCGGCATGCGTGGAAACAGGAGGCCGGGAGTCCGCTGCAGGACACCGGGAAGGCAGCCCCCGCCAGGGGCAATCTGCCTTCCGGGGCTTCCCTGTTCCCCTCCGCTCGCCGGGAGCAGGCGGGGCGTGGAGGGACGCCGAGTGCCCCACCCCCCCCTTGCGGAAGGAGGGAGGCCGCTTCCTTACTCCACCTCCACCAGCCGTCCGCCCTCCACGTGTGCCCCGCGCAGGAACTCATCCACGGGCATGCGCCTCTTGCCCGCCAGTTGCAGTTCTTCCAGGTACAGGTAGCCGCCGTCTGTTGCCACGCGCAGCCACTTGCGCCCGTCGGTCTCCAGCGTGCCTGTGGGCAGGTTGTGCGCGTGTGGTTCGGGGTGCGTGCGGTAAATCTTCAGTACGGTGCGCTTCCCGCCGGCCTCCTGCAGGGTGGTCCAGGCGGCGGGGTGGGGGCTCAGTCCGCGCACGAAGTTGTGCGCTCCATGTATGTCCAGCGCGCTCCAGCGCACCTGGCACGTCTCCTTGAATATCTTGGGCGCGGGGCGCAGGGTCTCGCCGGTGAGGAACTGCTCCTGTGGCACGGCCTCCGCCTCGCCGTCGGCAATCATGTTGGCCGTGCGCACCACCAGGCCGGCCCCCCGCGCCATCATGCGGTCGTGCAGGTCGCCGGCGCAGTCTTCGGGGCCTATGGGCAGTGTCTCCTGGCAGATGATGCGGCCCGTGTCTATCTGGTGGTCGAGCCAGAAGGTGGTGATGCCCGTCTGCCTGTCGCCGTTGATGATGGCCCAGTTGATGGGCGCGGCGCCCCTGTACTGTGGCAGCAGTGCGGCGTGCAGGTTGAAGGTGCCCAGGCGCGGCATGGCCCACACCGCCTCGGGCAGCATGCGGAACGCCACGACCACCTGCAGGTCGGCCCTGAGCGCGCGCAGCTGCGCCAGGAACTCCCCGTCCCTCAGTTTCTCTGGCTGCAGCACGGGTATGCCGTGCCTGAGCGCGCACTCCTTGACGGGGCTGGCCTGCAGTGTGTCGTGATGTCGGCCTATGGCCTTGTCGGGCATGGTCACCACGCCCACCACCTGGTGGCGGCTGCCCAGCAGCGCCTCCAGTGACGCCACGGCGAAGTCGGGCGTACCCATGAATACGATTCTCAGTTTGTCCTGCTTCATGCTCTTCTGTAGTTGGGATTTTCTTTCTTGCCGCAAAGGTACTGCTTTTCCGCAGAACGCTCTTCCTGGCCGCGTCATGTACCGGGAAAAATTCATACCTTTGTGCCTTGGCGCGCCACGGGATGCACTCTCCCGCACGCCATATGTAAATATGTGTACCCAGGCCGCCGCCCGGACCTTGCCGTTGGTGACAGGACGAGGGGCGGGCGCGCCCTGGCGAGGCAGGCCATTTAATCTTGAACAACCACTCACAACATGGAGAAAGTACTTCCCGACAGTCAACTGGCAGACTTGCGCCGCCGCGTCATCGAAGCAGAGCGCATCGTCATCTGCGCCCATGTGAATCCCGACGGCGATGCCGTGGGGTCGTCGCTGGCCATCATGCACTGGCTGGCACGCTGGGGCAAGCAGGCCGACATACTGGTGCCCAACCGTTTCCCCGACTTCCTGCGCTGGATGCCCGGGGTGCAGAACATACGCACGTTTACCCGCCATCCCGACGCTGCCCGGAACCTCATCCGTCAGGCCGGTCTCATCTTCGTGGCCGACCTCAACTCGCCCTCGCGCTTGCGCGAGCTGGAGCCCGAGGTGCTGGCCAACCCCTGCCACAAGGTGATGATAGACCATCACCTGAACCCCTCGGACTTCTGCCAGACGGTCGTCTCGCGCCCCGAGATGTGCGCCACCAGCGAGGTGCTGTGCCACCTGCTGGACCAGATGGGCGAGCTGGACCGCGCCACACGCGCTGAGGCCGCCTGCCTCTACACGGGCATGATGTGCGACACGGGCGCGTTCACCTACGCCTCGTCCCGCCCCGAGGTGTACGAGTGCATCTGCCGCCTGCTGCGGCTGGGCATCGACAAGGACCGCATCTACCGCAACGTCTTCTGGGCCTGCAGCCCGGCGCGCCTGAGGCTGCAGGGCTACATGCTGTACGAGAAGATGGAGGTGATGGCCGAGTGGCATGCCGCCGTGTTGACTCTCACGTGCGAGGAGCGCGCCCGCTTCGGGATCAAGCAGGGCGACACAGAGGGGTTTGTCAACATTCCCCTCACGATGTCGGGCATGCGGCTGAGCGTGTTCCTGAGCGAGGACTCCGAGACGGCGGGGCTCATCAAGGTGAGCCTGCGCAGCGTGGACGACTTCCCCTGCGACGACATGGCCGCGCGCTTCTTCGGCGGGGGAGGACACAGGAACGCCAGCGGGGGGCGGGTCATGTGCACCATGGACGAGGCTGTGGCGCGTGTCAGGGAGGCCATATGCTCCTATGCCAATCTGTTAAAATAGCCCAACACAATGCTTTTGCCGGTGACAGGAGGATGGCCGGACGGCCTTTTTTCCGTAACTTTGCGAGGCAAACAAACATGACAGACTGCAATATGAGAAAATACATACGCGTGACGCTGGCGCTGCTGGCCTGCGTCTCCTGCCTGTGCTCCTGTAGTGACGATGACACGTATGCCGACCAGAAGAAGCGAGAGCGCAGGGTCATCAACTCCTTCCTGTCACGCGATGTGGCCATCCTGGACGAGGAGGGGGACACCATCTGCCATGTGGGCAGGATTACCCCCATCAGCGAGGCGCAGTTCTACGCCCAGGACTCCACCACCAGCCTGGAGCGGAACGAGTACGTGCTCTTCTCGGGCTCGGGCATCTACATGCAGATCGTGCGCGAGGGTGTGGGCGAGAGGCTGAGGAGTGGCGACAACAAGCGCATCCTGTGCCGCTTCATCGAGTACAACATCATGGGCGACAGCCTGCAGTTGCGCGACGACGTGCCCTACTGGCACACGAACCCCGAGATACTGGATGTCTCCAACACCGAGGGCACCATCAACGCCAGTTTCAACACCGACATCAACGGCGGCGGCGCAATGTACATGACCTACAAGGAGGTGAGCGTGCCCACGGGATGGGTGAAGCCGCTCCAGTTCATCCGCCTGGGACGCCAGGTGCAGGAGGATGAGGGCATTGCCAAGGTGCGCCTCATCGTGCCACACTCCGAGGGAACCAGCAGCGCCACCAGCAATGTGTACCCCTGTTTCTACGAGATCCTGTACCAGGAGATGCGTGACTGACAGCGTGGCCGGCCTTTACATACACGTCCCCTTCTGCAGGGGGCGGTGCGTCTATTGCGACTTCTATTCCACCACACGAGGGGAGGAGTGGAAGTCGCAATATGTAGAGAGGCTCCTGGGGGAGATGCGCGCGCGGCGCGGCGAACTGGCACGCGCGCGCGTTCATTCTATATATGTGGGTGGCGGGACACCCAGCCAGTTGCCGCCCGCCGCGCTGGCACGCATCCTGGACGAGGCGTGCCGCCTCTACCCCGTGGATGACGATGCCGAGATTACCGTGGAGGCCAACCCCGATGACGTGGGCGGGGAATGGCTGGACGTGTTGCGCCGCACGCGGGTGAACAGGCTGAGCATGGGCGTGCAGTCGTTTGACGACCGCCTGCTGCGGCTCATACGCCGCAGGCACACCGCGCGGCAGGCCATCCGCGCCGTGGAGCGCGCCCTGGCGTGCGGCATAGGGAATGTGAGCGTGGACCTCATCTACGGCCTCCCCACCCAGACGATGGAGCAGTGGCAGGCCGACGTGCGGCAGGCCCTGGCCCTGGGAGTGCGCCACCTGAGCGCCTATGCCCTGACCTGCGAGCCGGGCACGCCGCTGGCCGGGATGCTGGAGCGGGGCAGTGTGCGCGAGGCCGACGAGGAACTCTCGCTGCGCATGTATGAGCACCTCATGGACGAGGCGCGCGCGGCAGGCTTCGAACATTATGAGATCTCGAACTTCTGCCTGCCCGGATGGCGCTCGCGCCACAACAGCGCCTACTGGCAAGGGACACCCTATGTGGGCTTCGGCCCCGGGGCGCACTCCTATGACGGGAGGCGCACGCGGCGATGGAACCAGGCCGACCTGGGCGCGTATGTGGCCGCCGGTGACGGAGAGCCCCCGCATGAGAGCGAGGTGCTGACCGACCGCGAACTCTATGACGAGCTGGTGATGACACGCCTGCGCACCATCGGCGGGCTTCCCCTGGGGCTGCTCGCGGATGACGACCGCGCCTATTGCACCGCGCAGGCCGCGCCGCACCTGCGGGCAGGAAGGCTTGAGCTTGCGCAGGGCGCACTGAGACTCACCAGGAAGGGCATCTTCACCTCAAACGACATCATCAGCGACCTGATGAGGGCGTGACAGGCCGGCCAATGCGCCCAAATTGGGGAATGTGTTTTATAACATGTCGCACGCGCTTTGCCATGTGCGCGAAAACAGGTAAATTTATACCCGTAAACACGTGACAGACTAACGCAAACATACCTGAAGAGATGAAAACTTATCAAGCAAACGAGATCAAGAACATTGCCCTGCTGGGCAATGACGGTGCAGGCAAGACCACCCTCACGGAGGCTCTTCTTTACGAGGCCGGGGTAATCAAGCGTCGCGGGCGCATCACACAGCATAATACAGTGAGTGACTATTTCCCGGTGGAGCAGGAGTATGGCTACAGCGTGTTCTCCACCGTGTTCCATGTGGAGTGGAACGGCAAGAAACTGAATATCATCGACTGTCCCGGAAGCGACGACTTCGTGGGCGCGGCCCTCACAGCCCTCAACGTGACCGACACGGCCGTGCTGCTGCTCAAGGGCGGGGCGGGCGTGGAGGTGGGCACGCAGAACCATTTCCGCTATACAGAGAAACTGGGAAAGCCGGTCATCTTCCTGGTCAACCAGCTCGATGACGAGAACTGTGACTATGACACCATCCTGGAGCAGCTGACCAGCGTGTACGGCCCCAAGGTGGTGCCCGTACAATACCCCCTGGAGACGGGGCCGGGCTTCAACGCCCTCATTGACGTGCTGCTGATGAAGAAGTACTCGTGGGGCCCCGAAGGCGGCGAGCCCACCATCGAGGACATCCCCACCGACCAGATGCACAAGGCGCTGGAGATGCACAGGGCGCTGGTGGAGGCTGCCGCCGAGAACGACGAGGGCCTGATGGAGAAGTTCTTCGAAAACGAGACGCTCACCGAGGACGAGATGCGCGAGGGCATACGCAAGGGACTCGCGGCGCGGGGCATTTTCCCTGTCTTCTGCGTGTGTGCCGGCAAGGACATGGGCGTGCGCCGCCTGATGGAGTTCCTGGGCAACGTGGTGCCCTTTGTCGATGAGATGCCCCGTGTGTTCAACACCCGTGGCCAGGAGGTCGTGCCCGCAAAGGAAGGCCCGGCCAGCCTGTTCTTCTTCAAGACGGCAGTAGAGCCCCATATCGGTGAGGTGCAGTACTTCAAGGTCATGAGCGGAAAGGTACACGAGGGCGATGACCTGAGCAACGCCGACCGTGGCAGCAAAGAGCGCGTCGCGCAGATCTTCGCGTGCGCGGGGGCCAACCGCATCAAGGTCGAGGAGATGGTGGCGGGCGACATCGGATGCACCGTGAAGCTCAAGGACGTGAAGACGGGCAACACGCTCAACGGCAAGGACTGCGACAACCGCTTCAACTTCATCAAGTACCCCAACTCCAAGTACAGCCGCGCCATCAAGGCTGTCAACGAGGCCGAGACCGAGAAGATGATGAACGCCCTGCAGCGCATGAAGGAGGAAGACCCCACATGGAAAATAGAGCAGAGCAAGGAACTGAGGCAGATAATCGTGCACGGGCAGGGCGAGTTCCACCTGCGCACGCTCAAGTGGAGACTCGAGAACAACGAGAAGATACAAGTGGCCTTCAGCGAACCGAAGATACCTTACCGCGAGACCATCACCAAGGCGGCGCGCGCAGACTACCGGCACAAGAAGCAGTCGGGCGGCGCGGGACAGTTTGGCGAGGTGCATCTCATCGTCGAGCCTTACTACGAGGGAATGCCCGCACCGGATGTGTACCGCTTCGGCGGGCAGGAGTTCCGCATCAATCCCAAGAGCACGGAGACCATCGACCTGGAGTGGGGAGGCAAGCTGGTGTTTGTCAACAGCGTGGTGGGAGGCGCCATCGACGCGCGCTTCATGCCCGCCATACTCAAAGGCGTGATGCAGCGCATGGAGCAGGGCCCCCTCACCGGAAGTTACGCCCGTGACGTGCGCGTCATCGTGTATGACGGGAAGATGCACCCCGTGGACAGCAACGAACTCTCGTTCATGCTGGCCGGACGGCAGGCGTTTGCCCAGGCTTTCCGCAACGCAGGCCCCAAGATTTTGGAGCCCATCTACGATGTGGAGGTGTTCGTGCCGAGCGACAAGATGGGTGACGTGATGGGTGACTTGCAGGGGCGCAGGGCCATGATCATGGGCATGACGAGCGAGAATGGCTACGAGAAGATTGTGGCCAAGGCACCGCAGAAGGAGATGCTCAACTACAGCACTGCCCTGAGCAGCATTACAGGCGGGCGCGCCAGCTTCATCATGAAGTTTGCCTCCTACGAGCTGGTGCCCAGTGATGTGCAGAACAAGCTCATCGCCGAGTACGAGGCGTCGCAGCAGGATTGACCCGTCGCCTGACAGGCGGAGCGCGGGCTGTGGCCGCGTGGAGGGGGCCGCATGGACTCGTGGCGAGGTGGCCGAGGCTTGGCGGCGGTGTCCGCAACCCGGACAGGGCGGGTCACGCCCCTCACAGAATGCGGACTGTGGCTCCACCGGCGCGTCCGGGGCAACAGCCTTGAGCCGTAGCACATGCAGGCTGGGGCTGCCTGGCTCAAAGCCGGATGGCCACAGGCCGGTGAGGGGAAACCCTCCAGGAGACAAAAAGCAGGGTGTCTCGCTTGTGTAGTGTACTGTTTGATAACGAAAGACGTGCACTAATCTTAATAATGTTAAAAACCGATGCCGAAAGCATCGGTTTTTTTTGCTGTTCATCCCGAAAGACACTAAATTTGCCGATATGAAAAGGAGTTATATCTGGTGCATCTGTGTGGTCATCGGAGTCTCGTTCCTCGCCTTGCTTTATCTGCAGAGCCGCTACGCCTCGGCCATAGTGCGCATGCGCAGGGAACAGTTCGAGGAGAGTGTCTTCCGGAGCCTCGACCAGGCCTCGAGGGACTTGGAGAAGGCCGAGACCTTCCGCTACCTGCAGACGGTAATCAGCCAGCATGACCGCGAGAAGCAGGAAATGTCCGCTTCCGACTCTTTGTGCCGGGCCCTTCCGCCAACCCTGCAGGATACCCTGCGGGGGCTTCCCGGCATGCAGCTCGTGGGCAAGCGTCCCTCCCAGTTCCCCAACTCTCTCACGATGCCGCGGACAGGCAATATGGCACGCACCATCAGCCATCTGCAAAAGCATGTGCAGGAGGCTTACGTGTATGAGCGCGGGGTGCTCGACGAGGTCATCTATGCCGTGATGTACCAGGCAAGCGACCTGCGCTTCCAGGACAGGCTCAATCCGGCGGTGCTTGACAACTGCCTGCGCGTGGCACTGGAGCGCAATGGTGTCAACATCCCGTTCCACTACATTGTATATACATCCGACGGGCGCGAGGTGTTCAGGTGCTCGGACTACGACGATACCGGGCAGGAGGTGAGCTACACCCAGGCACTGTTCCGGAGCGACCCCATGGGGCAGATGGGCGTGGTGACCGTGCATTTCCCCGACCAGTCCAGGTACATCCTGGGCGTGGCCAGGTATGTGGCGCCGGCCATGCTCTTTACCGTCATCCTCTTCGTGACGTTCCTCGTGACGGTCTATCTCGTGTTCAGGCAGAAGAAGGTGAGCGAGATGAAGAATGACTTCATACACAACATGACGCATGAGTTCAAGACACCGCTCTCCACCATCTCTATCGCCGCGCAGATGCTGGTGGACAAGCAGGTGCCCAAAAGCGAAGCCACATACGACAGGCTGGGCGGCGTGATCAACAACGAGACCAAACGGCTGCGCCTGCAAGTGGAGAAGGTGCTGCAGATGAGCCTGTTTGACCAAAACAACATCGCGCTCAAACTGCAGGAACTGGACGCAAACGAGCAGATAGGGATTATCGTGAAGACTTTCTCGCTGCAGGTCGCAAGCCTGGGAGGGACGCTCGAAACGCGTTTCGATGCCTTTAATCCCTTTGTCAATGTCGATGAGATGCACTTCACCAACATCATCTATAACCTGCTCGACAACGCCGTGAAGTACCGCCGCGAGGATGTTCCCATCCACCTGGAGGTGGCCACCTGGAACCAGGGCGACTTCTTGTGCGTGAGCATACAGGACAATGGCATCGGCATCCGCAGGGAGGACCAGAGGAATATCTTCGACAAGTTTTACCGGGTGCACACGGGCGACCGCCATAACGTGAAGGGCTTCGGGCTGGGGCTTGCGTATGTCAAGAAAATGGTGGAGCTGCTGCGGGGCAGCATCAAGGTGTCGAGTGAGCCCGGGGTCGGGACGAAGTTCACCATCACATTGCACACTGTACAGGACTAATCATTAAATAGGAAGAAAATGGAAAACAAGTTGCACATCTTACTGTGTGAGGACGAGGAGAGCCTCGGAATGCTGGTGCGCGAGTACCTGCAGGCGAAGGGGTATGATGCGGAGTTGTATCTCGATGGTGAGTCGGGCTACAAGGCGTTTGTCAAGGGCAAGTACGACATGTGCCTGCTGGACGTGATGATGCCCAAGATGGACGGCTTCACGCTGGCTCGCGAGATACGCATGGTCAACTCTGAGGTGCCCATCATGTTCCTCACGGCCAAGAACCTCAAGGATGACGTGCTGGAGGGCTTCAAACTGGGAGCCGATGACTATCTCACCAAGCCCTTCTCCATGGACGAGCTTGTCTATCGCATGGAGGCTATACTGCGCCGCGTGAAGGCGCGCAGCAAGCAGGCGACCGTGCGCTACCAGCTGGGGAAATTCACGTTTGACACACAACGGCAACTGCTCACCATCGGTGACAAGTCGACCAAGTTGACCACCAAGGAGAGCGAGTTGCTCACGATGCTCTGTGCCCATATGAACGATGTGCTGGAGCGCGACCTGGCTCTGAAGACGATATGGATAGATGACAACTATTTCAACGCGCGCAGTATGGACGTGTACATCACCAAATTGCGCAAGCATCTCAAGGAAGACCCCAACGTGGAGATAAACAACGTGCATGGCAAGGGCTACCGCCTGGTGGCTCCCTCGTACTGAAACTTGCGTTGCGGGCTCCAGGCTTGACCCCAAGCCCAAAGTGGGGTGTCGCGTGTGCCTTACACAGAAAGCCCTCCTCTCCAGGCCTGTGATGCCGGGGAGGGGGGCTTCCTGTATTTCCTGTGCGGGTGTCCGGTCGGGAGAGACGCGTTCAGCCAGCGTGCCTTTTCCGGCGTTTTGGTTCCGCCACCTCTCAGAAGCAGACTCCTATGGCGACTCCGCATTCATGTATCTGCGGGCACTTGCTCTTGTCGGGGAAATCCCTTCCGTAACTTGCCGTGATGAGGCATCTTTCCACCTGTAGGCGGAGTCCCGCCTGCCATCCCAGCTGGCATCTGTCCCAACGGGTGCCTGTGTGGTTGTCCTTGTCCTTGTCGCACAAGTCCACCTTCACCCCGCTGCTCTTCTCCTTGCCAACTGCAATGACACGGAAGTTGACACCTGCCAGCGGCACGATAGCGATATTGCGGGTGCGCGAGAGGTAGAACTTGTAGGCCACGGCCACGGGCACCTTGAATGAAAGCAGCGTGTATGCGGCATTGTCGTGGGCTTTGCCGCCCTTGGAGAAGGAGCATTTCATTTCCGCGCCAGCCTCCACAAACAGCGGGATGCTGTCGGCTACCTGCAGGCTTCTTGCCCATCCGGCAGCTACCTCGTGGAAGTGCAGGTGCGGCGTGTGGCCTGGGAATGTGTACTGTGAAGGCGAGTAACGCACGTAGGCGATATTGGCCCATTCCCTGTGGCGGGGCTTTGGTGTGGTGTCTGTCTCTTCCTCGTCGTACAACTGCCAGTCCTCCACATTGCTGTCCTCGTCCGCATACTGAGCCTGTGCGCCCTGTGTGCAGCACACGAGAAAGGCGGCTACCGCAAGCACACGGCGAGTGCGTGACACCTTCGGGAAGGGCATGCGCATGGGGGAATGTGCGTTCAGGAGGGGTGCTTGGTGACAATGATGTGGCCCACGATTCCTGCCACGATGAACAGCAGTGCCAGTATCTGCACCCAGTTGTAGTCCACCAGGGTTTTTGTGAAATAACTTATCACCAGGATGAGTGCGCCCAAGACAATGCCAGCTATGCCTATGTAATTCTTCATACCAATAAGGAGGTTTAATGTTTCCAATTCAATTCTCACGCAAAATAACGCAATTTTCCTGAGACATGAAAGCGTTTGCGCGAAAAAAGTGGGTTTGCCTCCCATCGTAGCCCTCCCTCCCCTGCAGGTTTGACCATGGGGACATCCAGTTCCGGTCATTTCCGCCTCTTCTGCGTGATACATATTTAAGTATGCGCGCGTGCGTGAGAGATATTGAGTGCGTGCGTGCGGAAACCTTATTCCCCCAGGACGCGAGTCATGCCCTGAAGCCGGTTAGTCGGCAATGGGCAAGAAAGTGCGCCGATTTGTTTGCCGTTCTGTAATAAAGCAGTAACTTTGCGCTGCATTTGTGCGAAATATAATTCATTTAATTAATCAACGTATTATGAATCAATACGAAACCGTTTTCATCTTAACTCCCGTTTTGTCTGATGAACAGATGAAGGAAGCGGTAAGCAAGTTCAAAGGCGTTCTCACTAAGGCCGGTGCCGAGATTATCAATGAGGAGAACTGGGGCTTGAAGAAGTTGGCTTATCCTATCCAGAAGAAGAGTACAGGCTTCTTTGGACTGATTGAGTTCAAAGCTGCTCCCGAGACAATCAAGACTTTGGAAATCGCATACCGCCGAGACGAGAAGGTGCTCCGCTATCTGACGGTCAAGATGGAGAAGTACGCGGCAGAATATGCCGAGAAGAGAAGAAACAACAAATCAAGTAAGGAGGCTTAAGAAGCATGGCACAGCAATCAGAAATACGCTATTTGACAGCACCCGCAATTGATGTCAAGAAGAAGAAGTATTGCCGTTTCAAAAAGAGCGGAATCAAGTATATTGACTACAAGGATCCCGAATTCCTGAAGAAGTTCCTCAATGAGCAGGGAAAGATACTGCCCCGTCGCATCACGGGCACGTCGCTCAAGTATCAGCGCCGTGTGGCCCAGGCTGTGAAGCGTGCCCGTCATCTGGCTCTGCTTCCCTTCGTAACAGACTTGATGAAGTAAAATTTGGAGGACAAGACATGGAAATTATACTGAAGGAAGATGTCATTGGCTTGGGCTACAAGAATGACATTGTGAATGTGAAGAGTGGCTACGGGCGCAACTACCTCATCCCTTACGGGAAGGGTGTAATCGCAAGCGAAAGTGCCAAGAAGCAGTTGGCCGAGGAGTTGAAGCAGAAGGCAGTGAAGTTGGCCAAGGTGAAGGCAGAGGCCGAGGCATTGGCCGAGAAGTTGAGCGCACTGCATCTCACCATCCTTACCAAAGTGAGTGCTACAGGTGTGATTTATGGAAGCGTGAACAGCCTGCAGATTGCTGACGAACTGCAGAAACTGGGCTTCGAGATTAACCGCAAGACCATCAGTGTGAAGGACGTGAAGACTGTAGGTGACTATGTGGCAGTGGTAAAACTCCACAAGGAGGTTTCGGCCGAGGTTCCTTTCACTGTTGTTGCCGAGGGCGAGACTGCAGTTCCCGCTGTTGAGACACCCGCCGAGGCACCCGCCGTTGAGGTTTCCGAGACACCCGCTGTCGTGGTTTCCGAGACTCCTTCCGAGGCTTAAGAACAGGTATCATACAGAATCCGCATAGGGAGAAAGGCCGTGTGCAGCACATGCACACGGCCTTTCTTGCGTTCTTGGAGTCCCGTGTCATGCATGCCGGGAAACGCTGGGCCTGTAGGGTCGTGCCTCCGTGCTCCATTGCCGACATGCCCGGATGGGGCTGGCTGTGTAAGTCTGATCGGCATAAAGACAAAAAGAAACGTCATCTGAAAGGTATGGATTGGCGGGAAGTGCTTCTGTTATACCTGCCCCTTGCGCGTGTCTTCCTATGGCGATGAACTTCCTCCGTTGGAGCAGGGGCGGCATGCGTGTGGCGTGGTAAGCGATGACCGGACGGAGCGCCTTGGGACGCTTTCCCCGGCATCCCGAAACGTGAGAACGTGCGCATTAAGGTACTTGGGGGGATGATACAGGATGACCCAATTGCTTTTTCCGGGTAAGTCCACTGGCGGGTCGCTTTGGGTGTCGATGCCGGGAGTGGAAAAAAAGAAAGGGGCGCATCCTGGATGCGCCCCTTCTATGATACCTTTTGGTAGTTTCTGTTTATTCAGCAGCTACAGTGGTGGTGTCAGTGGTGGTGGTGTCGGCGGCAGCAGTGTCCTCGACTACAGTGTCCTCCTCTGCGATGGTGTCGCAGCAAACACTGTCAGAATCAGCACCGCAACCCTGCTCGGTCTTGTTACCACAAGAAGCGAATGACACAGCAACAACAGCTGCGAACACAAATGCTAACTTTTTCATTTCTCTTTGCTTTTAAATTTGTAAAACAATCAATTGCTTTCTAAAACGTTGCAAAGGTACATACTTTTTCATTATACTGTCATCGCACAAGGGCGTTTTTTTTTGAGAAAAGTGCAAAGTTTTTTGTAAGTTATCGAAAAACAGATACATATAGCCTGTTCTTGTGTTGCACATGCTTTGTCTCTTTGCGCAATTTTCGCTATCTTTGCAGCATGTACGACTTTTCAGGAAAGAAGGCGGCCTACTTTACCTTGGGCTGCAAACTTAATTTCGCTGAGACGAGCACTGTGGTGAAGCAACTCAGGGAGGCTGGTGTGGAGACCGTCGCAGAGGGCGAGACCGCCGACATATGCATAGTGAACACATGCAGCGTGACCGAGGTCGCCGATGCCAAGTGCCGCCAGGCCATCAGCCGCATGGTGCGCCGCCATCCGGGAGCCCTGGTCATCGTGACCGGGTGTTACGCGCAGCTGAACCCTGGGCTGGTGGCTGCTTTGGACGGGGTGGACCTGGTGCTGGGCACGGAGCAGAAGGGCGAGATACTGCGGCATATCGCCGACCGCATCGGCATGATGCCTGAGGAGCGGGCCTTGCTTGCCCACGGACATGAGACCACGCGCACGCGGGACATACATACCTTTGTGCCCAGTTGTTCCTGTGGTGACCGCACCCGTTACTTTCTCAAGGTGCAGGACGGCTGTAACTACTATTGCACCTATTGCACCATACCCATGGCGCGTGGACGCAGCCGCAATGGCAGCATAGCCTCTATGGTCGAACAGGCCAGGCAGGTAGCGGCTCTGGGCGGGCGCGAGATTGTGATTACGGGGGTCAACATAGGCGACTTCGGACGCTCCAGCGGCGAGACGTTTCTTGACCTCATCCAGGCTCTTGACCAGGTGGAGGGCATCTCCCGTTTCCGTATCAGCAGCATAGAGCCCGACTTGCTCACCGGCGAGGTCATCGACTTCTGTGCCCGGAGCCGTGCTTTCATGCCCCACTTCCACATCCCGCTGCAGAGCGGGAGCGACAAGGTGCTCAGGCTCATGCGTCGCCATTACGACACGCGTCTCTTTGCCGACAGGATTGCCCATGTGCGGCGGGTGATGCCCGATGCCTTTATCGGTGTGGATGTCATTGTGGGCATGCGCGGCGAGACTGACGACCTGTTTGCCGAATCCATGCGCTTCATGCGGGAGATGGATGCGAACCAGTACCATGTGTTCAGCTACAGCGAGCGCCCAGGTACCCGCGCCCTGCAGATTCCTCATGTGGTGACGCCCGGGCAGAAGCACGAGCGCAGCCAGCAGGTACTTGCCCTGAGCGAGCGCAAGCTGCGTGAGTTTTACGAACGCTTCCGTGGACAGGTCCGCCCCGTATTGCTCGAGCACAGCCGCCATGGGGGCGTGATGCACGGGTTTACTGACAATTACATACGCGTTTCCGTCAAAGCCCAGGATATGGACAACCAGATCGTTCCCGTGACGCTGGGTGACTGGGATGCTGATGGAGGCGCGCTTCAGGCAACGCTATTATGACAGCAAGCATTGTGATTCTCAACTGGAACGGTGCCGCGATGCTGCGGCGGTTCCTGCCCTCGGTGCTCGAGGGCTCCAGTGGGGCGGAAGTTGTGGTGGCCGACAATGGCAGCACCGACGAGTCGCTCACCGTGTTGGAGCGTGATTTCCCCCGGGTGCGTACGATAAAGTTGGAGCGGAACCTTGGTTTTGCCGAGGGTTACAATGAGGCTTTGCGCCGTGTGCAGTCTGATGTGTATGTGCTGCTCAACAGTGACGTGCGGGTCACACCAGGCTGGCTTTCCCCGCTGCTCAGATGCTTGGAGGAGCGTCCCGGTGTGGCCGCCCTCCAGCCCAAGATACGCAGCGAGTGGGACATGGGGCGCTTCGAGTACGCGGGCGCGGCGGGCGGGTTCATTGACTCGCTTGGCTATCCCTATTGTCGAGGCCGCGTGCTGGGCACGGTAGAGGAGGACAAGGGACAGTACGACAGCGTGCTTTCCGTCTTCTGGGCATCGGGAGCCGCGTTGGTCATCCGCAGCCGGGACTACTGGCAGGCGGGCGGACTGGACGGGCGTTTCTTTGCGCACCAGGAGGAGATTGACCTGTGCTGGCGGTTGCGCAGCCGGGGGCGTGGCATCCTGTGCGTTCCGCAGAGTGTGGTGTATCACCTGGGTGGAGGCACGCTTCCCCAGGGCAGCCCGCGCAAGACGTTCCTCAATTTCCGCAACAACCTGCTCCTGCTTTACAAGAACTTGCCTGAGCGCAGCCTGCGCAGGGTCTTGCGCCTGCGTCTATGGCTGGACGCACTTGCCTCGCTGCAGATGCTGGCCACGGGGCAATGGCGCAGCGCGATGGCGGTGTGGCGTGCCCGTAGGGAGTTTCGGCGCATCAGGAGGGACTTCGAGCCTGCCCGCATGGAGAACCTCTCCAGGACTGTTCTTGACCCCATCCCCGAACAGGCAACCTTCAGTCTGCTCTGGCAGTACTATGTCCTGGGGCACAGAACATTCAGCAGTCTGCGCTGACCTTCTTCCACTTGTGCTTGCGCGCTTCTGGCACACATGGCCTCCAGGTCATGCCCATGTATGCGGTATGGTATGGAGAACTCCGGCCACGCCCCTGCCTGTGCTGGCGGTTTCCGTCCCCTGCTGTCCTCGCTTTCTTCTCTTTTCAAGAAAAGCGAGCGGAAAAGGTGGCTTTTCCCCGTTTTTTGTGTACATTTGTCTCTTGTACGAAGAAAACAGAATGCAATGAGATACTCCTTTGTGATACCTGTGTATAACCGCCCCGAAGAGACGGACGAGTTGCTGGGGAGCCTGGCACGGCAGACCCTTCGCGACTTTGAGGTGATTGTGGTGGAGGACGGGTCGCAAGTGACTTGCCAGCAGGTGGTGCAGGCTCATGCCGCCCAGATGCCCATAAAGTACTTCGGCAAGCCCAACAGCGGGCCCGGGCAGACGCGCAACTACGGGGCCGAGCGCTCCCAGGGCGAGTATCTCATCTTCCTGGACAGCGACTGCTTGCTGCCTCCCGGCTATCTGGAGGCTGTTGACCGTGAGCTCGCGTCGAGTCCCTGTGACGCTTTCGGTGGCCCCGACCGCTCACATCCATCCTTCACGCCGGTGCAGAAAGCCATCAGCTACAGCATGACCAGTTTCCTGACCACTGGCGGCATACGCGGCGGCAAGAAGAAACTTGACAGGTTCTACCCCCGCTCCTTCAACATGGGCATCAGCGCGGTTCTCTTTCGCAGGCTCGGAGGATTCAGCCCGATGCGCTTCGGCGAGGACATAGACCTGAGCATCCGTATCTGTCAGAGCGGTGCGCGGTGCCGCCTCTTCCCCCAGGCCTGGGTGTGGCACAAGCGGCGCACCGACCTCAGGAAGTTCTTCCGTCAGGTGCACAACAGCGGCATAGCCCGCATCAACCTTTACAAGAAATACCCTTCGAGTCTCAAGGCGGTGCATCTCTTGCCCGCCCTCTTCACCCTGGGCATGGCACTGCTGGCGCTCATGCTGGTGTGCGGATTGCCGCTTGCCCTGTGCTCGCAGAGTCCCCGCTGGGGCATCCTGGGGTGGGAGATGGTGATGGTGAGCCTGCTCTTCCCCACGCTCTTCTCGCTGCTCATCCTGGCCGACAGTACGGCCCAGAGCCACAGCCTGCGTGTGGGGCTGCTCAGTGTGGCGGCCAGTTATGTGCAGCTCATCGGCTACGGCACAGGCTTCCTGCGTGCCTGGTGGCTCAGGTGCGTGCGTGGCAGGAACGGGGAATTGCAGGCGTTCCGCGAGACCTTTTACAAGTAAGCGTCGCCTGCGGCGTTCCGCTACGCAAGCGGAACCTGCGGGCAAAGTGACGGGCAACACATCACAATGACAGAGAAACTGAACATCAACCAGCAGCCCATTGAGGACCGTCCACGCGAGAAACTCATCGCCCATGGCGCCGAGTCGCTCTCCAAGGCCGAGCTGCTTGCCATCCTGATAGGCAGCGGAAGCAGCCGCGAGACGGCGGTCGAGCTCATGCGCAGGGTGCTCGGAGACTGCCACGGGAGCCTGACAGAGCTCAGCCGCATGTCGCTCGATGCCCTGCAGGGCTACAGGGGGATGGGGCCGGCCAAGGCCGTGACCGTCCTGGCCGCCTGCGAACTGGGCAGGCGCAGGGCCGTGGAGCGCGCCTCGCAGCAGCGCATGGACAGCGCGCAGGCCATCGCCGCCTATTTCCGTCCCATGCTGCAGGACAAGACGCGCGAGGAATGCCATGTGATGTTCCTGCGCAACAACCTCACGCTCGTGGGCTCGGCCCGTGTCAGCGAGGGCGGCTTCACCGCCTCGGCGGTGGATGTGAGAATGGTACTGCGCGAGGCAATCATGCGCCAGTGCACCGCCATCGTCTTCTGCCACAACCATCCCAGCGGCGCGCTCACGCCCAGCATGGCCGACCGTGAGCTCACTCGCCGTCTTGTGGCGGCCTGCGGGGCTGTTGACATCACACTCGTTGACCACGTCATCGTGTCCACGCAGGGGTACTACAGTTTTTCCGAGGAGGGTTCCCTGTACTGAACACACATTATATATTATATAAGGAACAAGCACAAGCGGACATGGAACAGACAGACATACAAGACAGGGTGGTGGAGATACTGCGCACGGTCTTCGACCCCGAGATACCCGTCAACATCTACGACCTGGGGCTCATATACCGCATCGAACTGGCAGATGGAGGGAAGACCCTCCAGGTGGACATGACCCTCACCGCCCCCAACTGCCCTGCGGCCGACTTCATCCTTGAGGATGTGCACAGCAAGCTGGCCGCCATCCCGGGCTTGGACAAGGTGGAGGTCAACCTCGTCTTCGAGCCCGAGTGGAACAAGGACATGATGAGTGACGAGGCACGCCTCGAACTGGGACTGATGTAGCGTACGGCTCTATGAAGAACATCTACTTCATCAGTGACGCCCATCTGGGATGCCGTGCCCTGCTGCACGGCAGACAGCAGGAGCGCCGCCTTGTGCGGTTCCTTGACGACATAAAGGAAAAGGCGGGGGCCGTGTATATGTTGGGCGACATGTTTGACTTCTGGTTTGAGTACCCCACGGTAGTCCCCCGTGGCTTCACGCGCTTTCTGGGGAAGGTGAGCGAACTCACCGACAGCGGTGTGGAGGTGCACTTCTTCACGGGCAACCACGACATCTGGTGCACCGACTATCTGCAGCGTGAGTGCGGGGTCATCCTGCACCGCGAGCCTGTGACCATCGAATTGGGCGACAAGCTGTTCTATCTCGCCCACGGGGACGGACTGGGTGACCCCGACTGGAAGTTCCGTCTGCTGCGCTCCTTTTTCCACAACAAGTTGTGCCAGTGGCTCTTCAGCTGGCTTCATCCCACGATAGGCGTGAACCTCGGACTGGAATGGGCGCGGCGCAGCAGGCTCAAGCACGAGCCCGGCCTGCGGGACGGAACGCCCGTGGACACATATCTGGGCGAGGACCGCGAGTATCTTGTGCGCTTTGCCAAGGAGTACCTGAGCCAGCATCCCGACGTGAACTACTTCCTCTTCGGACACCGCCATATCGAACTTGACCTGTACCTCACCCGCCAGTGCCGCCTGCTCATCCTGGGTGACTGGATTACCCGTTGTACCTATGCGGTGTTTGACGGTGAGCAACTCTACCTTGAGAACTATGTCGAGGGGGACTCCTCGGTGCGTTAGGCCGCGTCCCGCGCGCCGGCGGGCAGTCCCCCGGAATTCTGGTACAAAGACCAAACCACATACCATTATGAACAGAAGGAAAATATGGGCAGCCGGTCTCCTTTGCGCGGGATTCTGCCTATGCGCCATGCTGGTGTCCTGCCGGCCGGGCTTTGGCTCGGGTGCCAAAGAAGAGCCTGCCGTGTCCGGTGACCCCATGGCAGCGCACATTTACACCCTCAGAAACGGGTTGAGGGTCTATCTCACGGTCAATCGTGACGAGCCGCGCATACAGACCTATGTGGCCGTGCGCACCGGCTCGCGCAACGACCCTGCCGGGAGCACCGGACTGGCACACTACCTGGAGCACCTCATGTTCAAGGGCACCACACGCTTCGGCACGCTTGACTATGCCAGGGAGAAGCCCCTGCTCGACAGCATCGAGGCGCAGTACGAGGTGTACGGGCGCACTCGTGACGAGGCCGCGCGCCGCGCCGTCTATGCCCGCATCGACAGCTTCAGCCACGAGGCCAGCAAGTATGCCATTGCCAACGAGTATGACAAGATGATGGCAGGGATAGGGTCCACAGGCTCCAACGCCTACACGAGCACCGATGTGACCTGCTATCAGGAGAACATCCCGTGCCATGCCCTGGAGCCATGGGCCAGGGTGCAGGCCGAGCGCTTCCGCAACATGGTCATCAGAGGGTTCCACACCGAGCTCGAGGCCGTCTATGAGGAGTACAACATGCACCTCACCAACGACTTTGACAAGATGAACAACGCGCTCTACGCCATCCTCTTTCCCCATCACCCCTATGGCACCCAGACCACCATCGGAACGCAGGAGCACCTCAAGAACCCCTCGCTTCGCAATGTCATGCGGTACTATCATGAGTGGTATGTGCCCAACAATGTGGCCATCTGCATGAGCGGGGACCTTGACCCGGACGAGACGGTGCGCGTCATAGAGAAATACTTCGGTGACTGGCAGCCGTCCGACAGCCTGCCCCGGCGCGCCTTCCCCCAGGAGCCTCCCCTCGCCGTCCCCCACGATACCATGGTGGTGGGCCGGGAGACTCCCATGGTGGCTCTCGGCTGGAGGCTTCCTGCCAAGTCCGACCCCATGTATGGCCTGATGGTGGTGGCCAACCAGGTGCTCTGCAATGGCAAGTGCGGTCTCTTTGACCAGAACCTCAACAACGCTCAGCAGGTGATTCAGAGCGAGACGTTTGTGGATGGCATGGCCGAGCAGAGCGCGTTCTGGGCTATCGGCTGTCCCAAGGAGGGGCAGAGCCTGGAGGAGGTGCGCCGGCTGATGATGGAGCAGGTGCGCCGCCTCACCAGCGGCCAGTGGGACGAGTCTCTCCTCAGGGCTATCCTCAACAACATGAAGCGCCGCCGCCTGGAGGACATGCAAAGCAACGAGTTGCGCGCAAGCTGGTTCGTGGATGCCTTTGTGGCGGGGAAGCCGTGGGCTGAGGAGGTTGGCGAGATGCAGAGGCTGGACACGCTGACCAAGAAGACCGTGGTGGACTGTGCCCGCCGGATGCTCACGGACGGCTATGCGTGTGTGTATAAGAGGCAGGGCGATGACGTTACGGCCAGGAAGATAGAGAAGCCCCACATCTCGCCCATCGTGACCAACCGCGGCAAGTCAAGCCCCTTTGCCGATTCTGTGCTCAGCATGCCTGTGGCCCAGGTGGAGCCTGTCTTCGTGGATTTCGACCGCGACGTGCAGAAGGGCACGCTGGTGGGGGGCAACGAGCTGCTGGCCCACCGCGACGCCTCGAGCCAGCTCTTCAGCCTCACCTTCGTCTATGAGCGGGGGGCCAAGGAAGACCCCGCCCTTGCTGTGGCCGGGCAATACCTGCCCTACCTGGGCACCGACTCGCTGGACGCCAACCAGTTGCAGGGCCGCCTCTATGGCCTGGCATGCGACGCCACGCTCAGTGTCGGGGACGGGCGCACACGCCTCACCCTCTCGGGCCTGGCCGACAACATGCAGGAGGCGCTGCGCCTCACCGAGCGGTGGATAGCCACCGCGCGGCCCGACACGGACATCTATGCCCAGGTGGTGAGCGACATTCTCAAGCAGAGGGCCGACAGCAAGACCAGCCAGCGCGCCTGCTACGGAGCCCTCACCCAGTATGGTGTCTATGGCCCCCACAACAGGGTGACCCGTGCGCTGGATGCCGCCCAGATGCACCGGCTGGGCGCGGCGGGCGCGCTTGGCCGCCTGCGCTCGCTGCCCGGTGTCATGCAGCACGCGCTTTACTATGGGCCGCTCGAGGCCACCCAGGTGAGCCGCATGCTCAATGGGATGCATCCCATGTCGGAGCACCCCGCGCCCGCCCACAGCGGACAGTTCTACCCGCCCCGCAAGGTCGATGAAAACCTGGTCATCATAGCCCCCTTCCAGGCCAAGAACACCTACATGATGGGATACTCCAGCCGTGGCGAGACCTTTGACTGGGAGGTGGAGCCCTATGCCGATGTCTTCAACGAATACTTCGGCGGGGGCATGAACAGCATTGTGTTCCAGGAGTTGCGCGAGTCCCGTGGATTGGCCTACAGCGCGGGAGCGCGCTTCGCACAAGCCACGGATGCCGATGACAGGGAGAGTTTCTCCACCAGCATCATCACCCAGAATGACAAGTTGAGGGACTGCCTCGCGGTGTTTGACCAGATAGTGGAACGGATGCCCCAGGACGAGAGGGCCTTCGCCG
Organism: Prevotellaceae bacterium UBA1075; assembly: GCA_002316015.1. Taxonomy (GTDB): domain Bacteria; phylum Bacteroidota; class Bacteroidia; order Bacteroidales; family Bacteroidaceae; genus Physcousia. Next base: position 49,556 of record DCCS01000040.1, on the reverse strand, counting down.
TGGCGCGCGATGCTGTCCTCAAGCGTCTTGCCACCCGGCGCACGCTGCGCGAGGCCATCTTGAACTACTACCTGGAGTGCCGTGACCGGGGGCTCACCGAGAACCCCGAGGGCGAGGTTTACAAGCGCATCAAGAAGATGACCCTGCCCGAATTGGCCGCTTTCCACAAGCGGGAAATCGCCAGGCGCAAGTATCACCTGCTGCTCCTGGGCGACGAGGGCGACTGGGACCTCAAGAGCCTGGAGCAGCGTGGCACCCTGCACCGTGTGAGCCTGGAGGACATCTTCGGCTACTGATGCACGGCTACCGAGAGTGAGAGGGAAGTCTCCACAGGCGCACCGCGTGCCCTGCGGAGACCTCTTTCTCGTCAAGCAAGACAACATTATGACAGAATAAACACACTACCTACATGAATACCCTAAGAAAGATGAGTCTGCTGCTCCTGCTGCTCCTGCTTGCCGCAGGGGCACATAGCCAGGAGTCCGCCTGTTTTGTGACCGATGCCACGCAGGGCACTCCCTGCTTCCTGCAGTTTGCCAACAGCCGCCTGGTGATGGCCGCCACAGGAGCAGGGCAGGAACTGCACACCCTGCAGCCCGACCCCGACAGCGAGGCCCAGCAGTGGCGGCTGGTGGGCACTGCCAGCCATTTCCAGATGGTCAACGCGCAGGGCCTGTATGTGAGTTATGCCGCTCCCAAGTTCCGTGCCACGCGCCAGCCCGACAAGAGCGGCTTTGCGCTGGTGCCTGATGCCAGCCCCCGCTATCCCGGTGCCTGCGAGGTGCGCTGGCTGGGTGTGCAGTCGGGCCACGACCGCCTCAACCAGTGCGGGGGCACGGGCGTGGGTGTGTCGCTGGCTCTGTGGGGCGCGGGTGATGCCAACAATGCCTGCCGCCTGGTGCCTGTGGGCGACCTGGAGCTGGATGAGTACCGCGTGCAGGGTGCCACGGCATTCCACCCCCAGCATCCCCTCACTCTGTGGTATCGCCAGCCCGCTGCCTACCGCTGGCCGGGCGATGCCTGGATGGAGTATGCGCTGCCCATAGGCGACGGACAGTTCGGGGCCTGTCTGATGGGCGGTGTGAAGCAGGACGAGATACAGTTCAACGAGAAGACGCTGTGGGAGGGCACACCCCACGACATGGGCGGAACCAACGAGTACGGCTCCTACAAGAACTTCGGTTCGGTGCTGGTGAGCGACCTCTCGGGGCAGTTCGGCTACAAGCAGGGGACAGAAGTGCGCGACTATGTGCGCTACCTCGACCTGCAGGCGGGCATTGGCGGTGTCAACTATGCCTCCACCGATGGCCTTACCCGCTACGAGCGCCGCTACTTTGCCTCCCGCCCCGACCGTGTGGTGGTGGCACGCTACCGCGCCACGGGTGTCCGCCCCCTTGACCTGCTGGTGTCTGTGCGTCCGGGCGAGGACATCAATGCGGGCCAGGTGGCTTACTCGGCCACTGGCTACGCGCGCTTCTCGGGCAGGCTCAAGACCGTGAGCCATGCCGCCTGCCTGCGCGTGGTTCCCGTGGGTGAGGGGGCACGCATGGAGCGCTCGCCGCAGGGCATACGCGTGTATGGCACGCGCGAGGTGCTGCTGGTGCTGGGCGGGGGCACCGACTTCGACCCCTCGTCGCCCACGTTGGTGTCGGGCACCGAGAGCCTTTGCCAGCGCATGGACGAGCGTGTGGACAGGGCTGCCGCGCGAGGCTGGACGCAGATGCTCGCGAGGCACGAGGACGACTTCACAAGCCTGTCGGGCAGGGTGGACTTCCAGTTGGCCGGGGCTGCCACAGCCCTTCCCACCGACAGCCTGGTGGAGTGCTACAACGACTCCAGCCGCAATGTCACAGGCCGCGAGGCCGACGCCCTCTTCCTGGAGCAGCTCTACTTTGCTTATGGCCGCTACCTCATGATGGGCAGCAGCAGGGGAGTGGACTCCCCCAGCAATCTGCAGGGCATCTGGAACAACCGCAGCCATGCGGCATGGAACTCCGACATCCACTCCAACATCAATGTGCAGATGAACTACTGGCCGGCCGAGTCCACCAACCTGAGCGAGTTGCACCTGCCCTTCCTCAACTACGTCATGGGCATGGCCGCACGCGACAACTGGAAGCGGGCCGCCACCCAGTACGGGGGTGTGAGGCATGGCTGGACGTGCTTCACAGAGAACAACATCTTCGGGGGCATGAGCCTGTGGGGCAACAACTACTTCGTGGCCAACGCCTGGTATTGCAGCCACCTGTGGCAGCACTACCGCTACACGCTCGACGAGGACTTCCTTGAGCGTGCCTTCCCCACGCTGTGGAGCTGCGCGCAGTTCTGGATGGAGCGGATGATAGATGACCGTGGATGCCCCTCGCTGGGCATCCAGCCCGATGGCACTTATGTGGCTCCCGACGAGTTCAGTGCCGAGCAGGGCAGCCATCCGCGCGAGGACGGCACCGCCCACGCGCAGCAGCTCATCTATGCCCTGCTCTCCAGTGTGCGGCAGAGCGTGGACATCCTGGGACTCCAGCGCGTGGGGCTCACCCAGGCCGATGTGGAGCAGCTCGACAGGTACCTCGCACGCACCGACCGTGGACTCCACACCGAGGTCTATACCGCCAATGCCGCTGCCCATGCCGACTGGACCAATCCCCGCCATGGGGTGAGCCTTGGCGACACGCTGCTGCGCGAGTGGAAGTATGCCACTTATGATGTGAGCAGCGACCCCTCGCACCGGCACCTGAGCCACCTCATGGCTCTCTACCCGCTCTCGGGCATTGCTCCCGGCAGCCCATATTTCCGCGCTGCCGTCAACTCCCTGCGCCTGCGTGGCGACATGGCCACCGGGTGGAGCATGGGCTGGAAAGTGTGCCTGTGGGCGCGCGCGCTGGACGGCGACCATGCCCACGCCATCCTGCGCAACGCGCTCAAGCATTCCACCAGTTACGCCATTGAGTGGCAGAAGGGAGGGGTCTATTACAACCTCTTCGACTCCCACGCCCCGTTCCAGATTGACGGAAACTTCGGCACTTGCGCCGGCGTGGCCGAGATGCTCCTGCAGAGCCACACGGACACGCTCCATCTGCTGCCCGCCCTGCCGGGCGTGTGGCAGACTGGGCACATGGTGGGGCTGCGCGCCGTGAACAACTTCCAGGTGGACCAGCAGTGGCAGGACGGCCGTCTGGTGCATGCGGTCATACGCAGTGGTTCGGGCAAGCCATGCCCTGTGCGTTATCCGGGCATAGGGAAGTACCGCGTGTGTGGCCCCGACGGAAAGCCTCTCGAGGGTGTGGTGGTGGATGCCGACCATCTGCTCATCCCCACCGAGAAGGGCTGCACATATAATATCTATAAGGCGGACTGAGGGGGAGGGAGAGCCCCCTCCCCCCCCCAACAGAGCCTCCTCCCAGCCTCCCCCAAGGGGGAGGGGACGCAAACGCACCACGCTGCATCCGCCAACGCACCACGCTGCATCCGCAAACGCACCACGCTGCATCCGCCAACGCACCGCACTGCATCGGCCAACGCACCGCACTGCGATCGCCAACGCAGCGCGGTGCGTTTTTTATGCCTGTTCTTTGGTAGAAGCAGAGCAGCAGGCTGGTTGCTCGCAGCAAACGCCCTGTTGGGATGAGAGGCCAGCCATGGCGTTTACGCTTTTGTCCTTTCCAGGTGCCTCTTTACCTCCTTCCTGTCCCGAAAGCAAAATCCCTGGCCACATGCAGCCAGCGCATCCTGCCCTCTCCCCGTATGCCCAAGCCTTGTGCAGCAAGGCATCCCTCCCCCCTTGGGGGAGCAGGAGAGGGCTTGGAGCAGGCTGGATGGGGCTCCTCCCCCATGGCCCTGGACAGTGTGTGCCCTGGGCTTGCATCTCCCAAAATAAATGCCTACCTTTGCAGATGAATGGTTAAACGAGACGCATATATGAATGGACGAACATTGCTCGCCGTCCTCATGCTGGGCCTTACGCTGTCGGCCGGGGCACGCCCGGGGGTGGATGCCGTGACCGGCGCCACGCAGACGGCTCCCTATGGCGACAAGCAGGAGAAGGATGACGAGCGCGTGAGAAAGGGCATGGCCAAGATGCGCAAGGCACTGCCCCGCGTGCATGGCGAGCGGGTGGAGACAGCCGTGGTGATGCGGGGACGCACCATGGCCAGGAGCAGCAAGTGGACCGGCGAGCTGGTGCCTGCCGAGAAGATGAGGCTGGAGAAGACCATGAACTTCCGCGCGGCCAGGCCCGGGCACAACGAGACGCTTACCTACCAGTTCCTGCGCCATGACGGCTCGCGGCTATGCGCGGTGCGCATCAAGGAACTGGGCGCGTGCGTCTACTTCTCGGCTCCCGCCGATGTGGCGCAGAACCTGGCCAGTGCCGTGCACCGGAATGTGGCTCTGCCACTGGAGATGACACTCTGTGGGAAGAACGGAAAAAACAAATGAAAAATACAGAATATGGCAACAGAATCAACAAACAAGTACATCAGCGTGTCCTACAAGCTCTATGGACAGGGCGAGGGACAGGAGCCCGAACTGATTGAGGAGGCTACCGGCGAGCGTCCCTTTGAGTTCCTCACCGGACTGGGCATGACACTGGATGACTTCGAGCGGCAGATAGAGGCTCTGGAGACAGGCGCGCCCTTTGACTTCACGCTCGGCGTGGAGCAGGCCTACGGGCCGTATGACCCGGAGGGACGGCGCGAGGTGCCCCGCAGCATGTTTGAGATTGACGGGAAGATTGACCCGCGCTACATCCACGAGGGGGCTGTGGTGCCCCTGCAGAGCAGTGACGGCCAGCGCTTCAGCGGGCTCATTGCCCTCATACAGGACGATACCGTCACCGTGGACCTCAACCATCCCCTGGCGGGCAAGACGCTGCGCTTTGTGGGCAAGGTGGAGCAGTCACGCCCGGCTACGGACCAGGAGGTAAGCGACGCGCTCCAGGCACTCTCGGGCGAGGGCGGTTGTTGCGGATGCGAGGGCTGCGGCGGCGAGGGGAACTGCTCGTGCGGCGGCGAGGGGAACAACTCATGCGGCTGTGAGTCGGGCTCGTGCGGCTGTGAGCCGGGTGAGCGTGCCCAGGGGCGCGCGGGACACCACTGACCATTTGCCAGCCTTGACGGCCAGGATGTGCGGGCGTGTGGAATCCCGTGGCTGTCATGCTCGTGCCGTACAATTCCCGCAGCCCCATGACAGCGCGGCCTTGCTTGAACGGATGAACAATAGAGGAGGAACAGAGAAGTGAACACATTTGGCAACATCTTGCGTCTCACCACCTTTGGCGAAAGCCATGGCGCGGCCATCGGGGGGGTGATAGACGGCATCCCGGCCGGGATGACCGTGGACATGGACTTCATCCAGCACGAGCTGGACCGCCGCCGCCCTGGCCAGAGTGCCCTGACCACCGCGCGCAAGGAGGCCGACCGGGTGGAGCTCCTGAGCGGCACCTTCGAGGGGCGCACCACGGGATGCCCCATCGGCTTCATCGTGCGCAACGGCAACCAGCACAGCCAGGACTATGACAACATGCGCTCGCTCTACCGCCCCAGCCATGCCGACTACACCTATACCCTGAAGTACGGGCTGCGTGACCACCGTGGCGGAGGGCGCAGTTCGGCACGCGAGACCATCAGCCGTGTGGTGGGCGGCGCCTTTGCCAAACTGATGCTCAGCCAACTGGGCGTCACCGTGCAGGCATACACACAGCAGGTGGGGGACATCATCCTGCCGGGGAGTTACCAGGACTATGACCTCGCACTGGCCGAGACCAATGACGTGCGCTGCCCCGACACCGTGGTGGCCAGCCGCATGGAGGGCCTCATACGCGAGGTCAAGGCCGACGGCGACACCATAGGCGGTGTGATAGCCTGCGTGGTGAGGGGATGCCCCGTGGGCTGGGGCGAACCGGTCTTCGGCAAGCTGCACGCGCTCCTGGGGGCGGCCATGCTGGGCATCAACGCCGTCAAGGGGTTCGAGTACGGCATGGGCTTCGCGGGCGTGACACAGCGCGGAAGCGAGCAGAACGACACATTCGTGCCCGACGGGAAGGGCGGCGTGACCACCCTCACCAACCGCAGCGGGGGCATACAGGGCGGCATCTCCAACGGACAGGACATTTATTTCCGTGTGGCCTTTAAGCCCGTAGCCACCCTGCTCAAGGAGCAGCACACGGTCAACCAGGCAGGCGAGGCTGTCACGCTCACGGCGCGCGGGCGGCATGACCCCTGCGTGCTGCCACGCGCGGTGCCCGTGGTGGAGGCCATGGCTGCCCTGGTGCTGGCCGACTGCTACCTGATGGACAGGTCGGCCCAGATGGGCAGGTGATCGGACGTGCCGCCCTGGTAGGCGGGCCCGAGATAGGTGCGGTGGGGCGTGCCTTCCTCTGTGAGCAGGAAGGGGAAGCGTCCCACGGTGATATGCCCGCTGCAGCGCGGCTGCAGTGAGCGGCTTATGAGAACATGGTCGATGTAGTCCCAGTGCCCCTGGTAGCAGTAGGTGCCCTGGGGCTTTCGCTTTTCCTTGCGTCCCCCTGGCGTGAGCGACACCAGCCGCCGCCCGATGGGGGCAAAGATGGGGTCGCCTGCCCCGGCGTTGAAGTCACCCATGACAAGCACATCCTTGCCCCTGAGCGAGTCCAGCAGCATACACAGGGTGGTGGCGGCAAGCATCCTGTGCCGCGCGGTTTGCCGTGTGCCTCCCGCCCGGCTGGGCAGGTGGACACAGATGACATGCAGGGTGTCGCCCCCGGGCAGCACGCCCTGGCAATGGAGCAGGTCGCGCGTGGGGCGCATGCCGTGCTCGTGTGAGGGCACACGCACAGCGCGGCTGCCGGTGAGGCGGAACAGCCGGGGCTGGTACAGCAGGGCACAGTCGATGCCCCGCCGGTCGGGGCCCTCGTGGTGCGCGTAGCGGTAGCCCGCCAGCCGCAGCGGGCTGCGCAGGGTGAGGTCGCGCAGCACGGAGTCGTTCTCCACCTCGCCCAGTCCCACCAGCATGGGCCATTCCTCGTTCCGGGAGACGGCCGCCAGGGTGCGCGCGATATTGTCCATCTTGCGCCAGTAGCGGCTGCGTGTCCAGCGGCGGGCCGAGGCGGGCAGGAACTCAAGGTCGTCCTTGAGCGTGTCGTGGCGGCAGTCAAAGAGGTTCTCCACGTTCCACCACACCACACGCTGTGCCGCCGCGCCGGTGGAGGCGAGCGTCAGGGCGACAATCAGTGTGGTGAGCCGCAGGTGCATGCTTGGTGTCGTGTGTGGTGGTGAGGGGAGTGAATGTGCAGGTGGGGGCATGGCGTGTGGCGGGATGGCGCGTGTGCCGGGTGTCTCAGGGATGGCGCGTGGCGCCGCCTGTCGCCCCTTATGGGGAAGGCTGTTGCAGCGTGAGCGCGGTGTGGAACTGCCTCATCTCCCTCTGCAGGGCTTCCTCCTGGCCGGCCACCGCCTGGTTGAGCAGGGCGTGGAAGCGCGGGCCGTGGTTCATCTCAAGCAGGTGGGTGAGCTCATGCTGCATGATGAAGTCGCGCAGGTGGGGCGGCAGCAGCATCAGGTACAGGCTCAGGTGTATGTCGCCCTTGCCGGAGCAGCTGCCCCATCGGCTCTTGGTCTTGCGCACGGTGGCCTCGCGCACGTGCAGTCCCCGCAGCCCGGCGAGTGTGAGCAGGCGCGGGATGAGTGTCCTGGTGGCGCGCCGCCGCAGGCATTCCTCCACCACGCGGGTGAGCCACTGCTGCAGCCCGTCGGACGACCAGTCGAGCCCGCCGGGGTAGAGGAAGGTCATGCCCCGCGCGTCCTCGCGCACACGGGGCTTGCCCCCGTCGTCCCGCAGGCAACTGAACGTGAACCCCTCGGCCTCGATGCGGCTCTGTGGGGTGAACAGCGAGGCGGTGTGCCTGTCCCTGCCCCGCTGCGCCAGCCCGCGCAGCCTGCCCCTCATCTCGTTGACCACGCGCGCCACCTGGCTTGTGCTGGTGTGCGGCGGCGTGGTGCATGTGAGCACCCCCTCCTTGCATCTGAAGGTTATCCGCCTGGCCCGTGCGCTGCTGTGGATGAGGATGCGTCCCAGTTCGTCATCGGTGAGTGTTCTCTCTTCGCTCATGTTCCATTCCTGTCCATTGGGGTGCGGGAGGCGTGCAGGCTGTTGTCCGCGCTGCGCTCCCGCCATGCAAAGTTAAGCAAAAGCGGGCTCCCGCATTCCGTGTGGAACCATAATTTGTGCGTGATTGTCCCGTTTTGTTGCAGGGACAGACCGCGCACCGCAGGGCATTTGGTGGCGCGGCGCGCTTGCGGGTCTCGCGGGATAAATGTAACTTTGCGGTAGAAGTCAGACCATTTAACATAAAAGAGATGAGTACGAGAATGTTCAATGTGGGCATCATCGGTGCGGGGCACATCGCGGAGAAGATGACCCGCACGCTGGCCCGGGTGCCGGGCGTGTGCGTGAAAGCCGTGGCGTCGCGCTCGGCCGAGAAGGCACGCGCGTTTGCCGAGGCCTTGGGTGTCGAGCGGCCTTATGGCTCATATGACACCATCCTGGAGGATCCCCAGGTGGACCTCCTGTACATAGCCACGCCCCACTCCTGCCACTACGAGCCCGCCCGCAAGGCTCTGCTCGCGGGCAAGGCGTGCCTGGTGGAGAAGGCTTTCACCATGAACGCGGACGAGGCCGAGGCTCTGATAGGACTGTCGCATGAGCGTGGGGTGTATCTGGCCGAGGCGATGTGGATACGCTACATGCCCCTGTGCCGTAAGATAGCCGAGGTGCTGGAGAGCGGCGTGATAGGCGCTCCGGGGATGCTCACCGCCTCGCTCTGCTACAAGATAGACCACAAGGAGCGTGTCATGCGGCCCGAACTGGGTGGTGGCGCGCTGCTTGACCTGGGGGTGTATCCCCTGCATTTCGCGCGCATGTTTTTCGGGGGGGAGGTGGAGCGTGTGGTGAGCAACTGCCTGATGGGCCCCACGGGGGTGGACCTGCAGGAGAGCGTCTCGCTCATGTACAGCCACGGGCGCCTGGCCTCGCTGCAGTGCAGCGCCGTGTGCCGTGCCGACCGCCAGGCGGTGATAGGCGGCGAGAAAGGGTATCTGGTGGTTGACAATGTGAACAATCCCACGCGGGTGGATGTGTTCGTGGGCTTTGACCGTGTGGCTACCTATGAGTGTCCCGAGGGCGTGGTCACGGGCTACGAGTACCAGGTGCTGGAGGCGCAAAGGTGCATCGCCGAGGGACGGGTGGAGTCGCCCATGATGCCGCACAGCGAGTCGCTGGCCGTCATGCGCTTGCTGGATGTCCTGCGCGCGGAGTGGGGAATGGACTTCGGGCAGGGCAAGAAGTGAGAGTCAACAGGCGAGAATGGCTCATGCGGCGTGCCGCCATTCATCTCCCGCTGGGGCGGATGAGGGGTGGCACAGGGCTGTGTGAGGAATATGGAGGAAGTGAAAAGTGGCGGGCGGGCAGGATGTACAGCGCGGGTCGCCACTTTTCGCTCCCGTTCCTTTCATTGTGCGCTTGCTTGGGTACGGCATGCCGCTTCCTGGCGCTGCCTCACGGCCTCGAAGAGGAGTATGGCCGCGCTGACCGACACGTTGAGGCTGTCGAGCCGTCCCAGCATTGGGATGCGTATGTGCGCATCGGCCGCCTCGCGCCACACGCTGGTGAGGCCGGTGGATTCCGTGCCCATCACGATGGCTGTGCCCTGTGTCATGGGGGTGTCGTAATAGAGGCGCGAGTCCTGCAGCTGCGCGGTGAGGATCTGCAGGCCACGCTCCTTGAGGAAGGCGATGCACTCCTGTGAGGAGCATGCCACGCACGGAACAGTGAAGACAGCCCCTACCGACGAGCGTATGAGATTGGGGTTGTAGAGGTCGGTCATGGGGTCGCACACGATGACGGCATCTGCCCAGGCGGCGTCCGCGCTGCGCAACACGGCCCCCAGGTTGCCTGGTTTCTCCACGCTCTCCAGTACGATGAGCAGGGGATTGTGGGGCAGCCGCAGGCTGGCCAGCCGCAGGGTGCGGCTCTCCACGATGGCCACCACGCCCTCGGTGCCCTCGCGGTAGGCGATGCGCTCGTACACCCTGGCGCTCACGGGCAGGATGTCTGCCTGCCGTGGTAGGGTGGGGAGCAGGGTGGGGAGCACGTCCTCGCGCACGAAGACGCATTCCACCGCGAATCCCGCCTCCACGCAGTGTGCCAGTTCCCTGCGCCCCTCTACCACGAAGCGTCCGGTGGCCTTGCGCTCCTGGGATTTCTGCTCCAGGGTGAGCAACCGCTTCACCCGTGGGTTCTGTGTGCTGGTGATGGTCTCGTACTGCTGTCCCACGCCTGGTGCGGCACGGCGGGGGGCCGCCGCCGCCGCGTGGCTTTCCCGGGAGTTTCTTGCTTGTCTTTCCATGAGGTCAGTCGGTGACAATCTTGCGCGTGAAGGCACTCTCCCCGTTGTCCACATAGAGCAGGTAGGTGCCACGGGCGGGCATCTGCAGCGTGACCTGCGTGCCGCTCTGTGTGGCGATGTGGTGTCCCCCGGTGGTGTAGAGGCGGCAGTTGGCCATGGCACTGCTGGTCACCTGGATGCCGCGTCCTGTCACGGTCACCTGTGCGTCGCAGCCGGCGGTGGCCTGCATGCCGTCGGGGATGGTGGTGCCCAGGTACTCGGCGTGCATGGTCTCCTCAAACACGTTGATGCGTATGTAGTAATAGCCGTCCTGGCTGATAGTCCACTTGGTGTCGTTTGGCCCGCAGTACCAGAACTGGGTGGAGGCCGTGAGGGGCTGGTCGGCCTTGAAAGGGTGCAGCACCTTGGGTGTCCATCCGTATTGCCCGTTTATCTTGAGGCGGTTGGATTCCACATTCGACTTGTATATCTTCAGTTCGCCTGTCCAGTTCCACACGTTTGGGTCGCTCTCGGAGCGCGTCATGGCCTTCCCCGCGCCCACTTGCCATTGTCCGGCCGACGAGCCGCTTCCCTGGTTGTCCTCTACGCATCCGCCCACGATCCACGCCTCGTACCATTGCGCGAAGAGTTCCCCCTCGAGTCTCTTGTCGGCGGGCGTGACGGTGAAGCGGTAATTGTCGGCCCCGAAAAGCACGGCCCAGGCTGCATCCGTGGTGTCGCGGGTGGAGGCGAAGGCAATCCCGTCGTTGACGATATTGGAGTCCACCTGCTTGGGCGCGTAGTAGAAGGTGCTGGCGGTGCGCTCTTCCCTGGTCTGCACATAGAGTTTGCCGGGCTGGAGCGTGCCGTGGAACTTGAAGGCGTACTTGCCCGTGGTGCCGGTGCTGAAGCGGGTGAGTTCCTGTGTGCCGCCCGGTACGGCTGAGCCCGAAATCCACAGGCGGGTCTGTGACAGGGCGGTGGTGTGGGTACCCAGAGCCAGCAGCAGGCCCAGCAGCAGTGTGCTGCCAGGTGTGTGGCGTGATTGTATGTGGTGTGTCATGTCGCTCATGTTGTGTGTGGTCATTTCTTTATGATTTTCCTGGTGGTGCTCTTGCCGTCCACCAGGGCGTGGCAGATGTATGTGCCCTGGGGCAGCGAGGCGATCGAGAGGAGCAGGCTGCTTGTGTTGTGCGCCTCCTCGCGGGCCACACACGCGCCCCCTGCGGTGGTCACGGTGAGCCGGATGCTTGCGGCCTGGCGTGGAGCGTTGACGCTCACCGCACCGTGGCTGTTGTCGAAATTGATGCGGTTGCCGCCGCTCTCGTCCTCGCTTGCCGAGCCAGGCTCCTGCTTGAGTGGGACACGCAGGGAAAGTGCCTGGGCGAGGTCGCCGGTGGGCAGGCTCACCTGCAGCAGGTGGGTGGTGGCGTTGTAGCTGACTTGTGAGGCATCCACCGGGTTGCCGTTGAGCGTGATGCCCTGCAGGTCGCACGTCCCGGGCATGGCCGGCATCTGCACCAGCCAGGTGCGCTTCTGGGGCATGCCCTCGAAACTGCCCTGGCGCGCGCCTATGGTCAGGGTCACGGCCTTGGCGGTGCGCTCCTGGGCAAAGAGCGTGCGTGCCCACGCGCCGTCCACATAAGCGTTGTCGGCACCGTCGTCCTCGTAGAGGCTTCCTGCGCCGTCGGCTCCGGGTGTGACGTAGAGTGTGATGGTGGCAGGATTGGTCACCACGCTGCGCTGCACAGGATAGAGCGGGATGATGGAGCCTGCCTTGTAATAGACGGGGAACTCATCGAGTGTGAACTGGGCACGGAAGGTGCGGTCACCCTCGGCCAGCTCACCCCTGGTCATGTCCCACCAGAGCCCCTTGGGAAGCCAGATGGTACGGGTGCTGATGCCGTCCTGGGCGGGCTCGTAGATGGGAGCCACCAGCATGTCGGGGCCGAACATGTACTCGTCCTCAAACTGGTAAGCCTTGCCCTCCTCGGGCCATTCGTAGTAGAGCGGACGGTTCATGCCCACCCCGGTGTCGTAGGTCTCGCGGGCCGCCGTATAAAGGTACGGGAAGAGGCGGTAACGCTGGCGCACGGCCTCGCGGAGCTGTGTGAAGTTCTTGTATTTCCATATCCTGCGCTCAATCTTGCCGTCCTTGAGCGCGTGGGTGCGGAATATGGGCGTGTAGGCACCGAACTGCAGCCAGCGCAGGTACAGCTCCTGGTCGTTGCTGCCGCCCTGGTGGCCGCCTATGTCATGCCCCCAGTAGGTGTAGCACACGTTGCTGGCATTGCTGGTGAAGTAGGCCAGGTAGCCCAGCGTGCTCCATTTGGAGAACGTGTCGCCCGAGAAGCTGATGGGGTAGCGGTGGCTTCCCAGGCCTCCCCAGCGGTGGTAGATGACTGGGCGCAGCCCGGGGCGGTTGAGGCGCATGTCCTCAAAGAAGGTGTGGTTGCACCAGAAGGTCTCGCCCAGTGTCATGTTGTCCACGAGCAGGTGCTGCTGCCAGTCGAGCCACCAGAAGTCAACCCCCATCTGCTCGTACTTCCTGAGGAAGCTCTTGAAGAGTGCCTTCATGTAGTTGTAATCCTCCACGGCCCAGGGCAGCGTGGCGGTGTAGTCGCTGGCGTATCCCAGCTCGGCCTTCATCTCGTCGTAGTAGTCCTCGCTGGACGATACACCGTCGGCGGGATGCAGGTTGAGTGCGGTGCGCAGGCCATGCTTGTGCATGTAGGAAATCAGTTCGCTGGGGTTGGGGATGAGAGACTTGTTCCAGCTCCATCCCGTCCAGCCGTCCCTGTGCCAGTCCATGTCCATGATGAGCACGTCCATGGGCACGCTGTACCTCTCCACATCGCTGATAATCTGCTTGAAGTCGGCTGTGCTGTAGGCGGCGAAGCGGCTGTACCAGTAGCCGAAGATGTATTTCGGAGGCAGCGGGACACGCCCTCCCACCTTGATGTAGTCGCCCAGGCACTGCTTGTAGTTGTGCCCGTAGCCCAGGAAGTACCAGTCGGTGGCATCGGTGTCCACGGGCGTGGCCCACCAGGGGAAACCCTCGCTGTTGGGCTCAAGCGCGTAGGAGGTGCTTCCGTCGCCCCTGGTGGTACGTGGGCTCTCGTCGATGATGGCCCACCCGGCGCGGGAGAGCAGTCCCTTCTCCATCTTGTAGCGCATGTTGTCGCCCCATGCGGTGTCAAGCGTGCGGTGGGTGCCGAGCAGGTTCAGCGCGTCGTCCTTTCCGGGGTACCACTGGCAGGTGAATCCGTTCATGCGGAAGGTGATGAGCAGGTTGTTGGGCGACTTGTCCCGCTCGCGCGGCACTGAGCCCAGGCGGTAGCGCAGGTCGAGGCTGTCGGTGTGGATGTACAGGTACTTGCCGTCGCGCTCCGTGGTGAAATGTGGCACGGGCAGGCGGCGGTTGACGATGGCAAAGGTGGCGCGGTCCTCGAACTTCGCCTGGCTGCTGTACTGGATGCGTATCATGCGGTCGGTGAGCACGGTGAAGCGCACGTTGCCCTCCGTGACCACGGCTTCGGGGGCGGGCACGGGGTTCAGTCCCTCCTCCGCCTGCCCCGTGAGCGGGAACGCGCACACGGCCAGCGCGGCCAGCGCGGTGCGGAGGCAGTCTTTGATGTTATTCCTCATATAATGAACAGATGATATGGTTACACAACACAATCATACGCAAAGTTACACAATTTTTTTGGCAAGGGTCACGCCCGTCCCTGTTGATTGCGCGCGAATGCGGGTATGGGGACATGGCCGTGTCGTGCCGTCTCGCGGGAGCCCCCCCGTGAACAGCGAGAGTGGCCATGCCGCAGGCACGAGACCTGGCGGCATGGCCACTCTGGCTGTTCCTGGCAAAGTGCCGGGTGGGGTCAGTCGTTCACCTTGATGCGCACGTTGCGGTACCACACATCGTCGCCGTGGTCCTGGAAGGCGATGTAGCCACCGTTCTTACCCTCCTCGATCATCAGGCCGTAGGCATAGGGGAACTCGCCACCCTTCTGGAACTTGCTCGCGTCAAGCAACTCTTTCCATTTGGAAGTCCACAGGTGGTACTCCAGTACCTTCTCATCGTTCTGGTAGTGGATGACCGTACCCTTGAAGACCACAATCTTGGCCTTGTTCCATTCGCCGAACGGCTTGGCGTTCTGTGGCTTGGCGGGCACCATGTCGTAGAGTGAGGCGGACTGGCGGTTGCCATCGACACCAAGTTGTGCGTCGATATGGTTGGCGTTGTCCAGCACCTGGTACTCCGAGCAGCTCTGCCAGATGGGCAGGTAATTGCCCTCGGCATCCTTGGCCTCCTGGGCCAGATAGAATATGCCCGAATTGCCGCCCTTGCTTATCTTGTACTCGCACTCGAAGGTGAAGTTGGTGAACTTGTGCGCGAACAGCAGGTCGCCGCCTCCCTCTGCCTGGGCCTCGCCGGTGCCGCTGCCCTTCAGGTGGATGCTCTCGCCGTCGTTCTCCCAGCTCTGGGGCACAGCGTCCTGTCCGTAGCCGCGCCATCCGTCGAGGCTGCTTCCGTCGAAGAGGATGTAGTAGCCCTCGGCGTCCTTCTTCAGTTTGCTCAGGTCATACTGGGCGTTCTCCACGATTTCGGCTTTGGCGCTCATGGCAGCGGTGTCCTTTGCCTTGTGCTCGCAGTTGGCGCATGCCTCGCAGTCGCAGTTGCACTTCTTGCCCCCGCAGCATGAGGCCATCACGGCCACACACGCGGCCAGCAACATAGTCTTCTTCATCTTTCTTGCAGTTTTTATGGGTTTGTAATATGCTTGTGTGCTCGTTTCCTTGGACATTCTTCCGCAAAGTTACACCTTTTCTTTTATGTTCCGTCTCATTTGACTCTTTTTTCCTGCTCAAAGACAAGCACATTGCAGCGGCGGTAACAAGCGGTGTCCACACGGCGGGGACGGGATGCGGGGGCTTCACGGCCTGGCACAGGGGCGGACTGCCAGCAGTTCCCGGCACCGCCGCGCACAGGGGTGTCGGGGCAGGTGTGTCCGGTGCCACCACATGCCGGTTCCCGCTCTTGGCCCGGTCTGTGCCCGCAGCATTGTGTCCTGGGATTAGGAAAAAATAACACGCCAGCACCTTGTGCTGCGCAAAAGACTTCATACCTTTGCCACACGTCAACAGGGAAGGGCATGGCGTGCGTGCGTACACCTGTGTGGCGGCATGGCGAAGGAGTGTCATATAAAAAGATGTGAATATGTTTATCGGATTCAGATGGTTCGTCTTCATACTGGCCTGTTGCTGGCTGTGCGGCCGCCTGGGACTTCGCAGCCTCAAGTGGTCGTTTGCCGTCGCGGGACTTTTCTTCACGCGCTCCGCCGTGGGGGCTTTCGCGGGGCTGCTGCTCGGCTGGCTGGCAGAGGGCTTTTTCCAGCGTCCCAAGGCGCGCTTCTATTGCGGGAGGGACACCTTCAACGGGCAGCAGCCCGGTGGGGGCACCGCTCCTGGCTATGTGCCGGCCGCGGTGCTCTCGGCCTATCGTGTGCTGGGGGTGAGCCCGGACGCCAGCGATGACGAGGTGCGCCGGGCTTACCGGCGCATGGCCATGAAGTACCACCCCGACCGCGTGGCCACACGGGACGAGGACACCCGGTCGCGTGCCGACCGCCTCTTCAAGGCTGTGGGCGAGGCCAGGGACCGCATCTTCAAGTACCGTGGCATCAGGTAGCCCGCAGGGCGCGGGAGCGGGGTTGCCGGCGTGTTCCGGCGGAAAGGCCGCTCCGGGCGTGGCGGAGGAAGACGAAAGCAGACCGCATACAAAAGATTCACTCATGGAGAAATATCTTGAGACAGCCCTCTTTGACCTCGATGGCACTCTCGTTGACACAGAGGGGCAGTACACCCGCTTCTGGGCGCAGGTGGGCGAGGAACTGGTTCCCGACGGCAGGACGTTTGCCCTCAAGGTGAAGGGACGTACGCTGAAGTCCATTTTCGAGGACTATATCACCGCACCCGCCGCACAGGCGGAGGTGAGGCGGAGGCTGAGCGCCTTTGAGGCCACAATGGACTTCCCGTCTGTCCCGGGCGCGCTGGACTTCCTTGCCGACCTGCGCCGCCATGGTGTGCACATGGCCGTGGTGACCAGTTCGGACAAGAGCAAGATGCGCAATGTGGAGGCCAAGGCAGCCCGTCTGCTCTCCTTCTTCGACCGCATCCTCACGGCCGAGGACTTTACCGCATCCAAGCCCGCCCCCGACTGCTACTTGCTGGGAGCCAAAGTGTTTGGAACTCCGTTAGACCATTGTATAGTGTTCGAGGACGCACCCAACGGACTGCGTGCGGGCATGAGCGCGGGCATATTCACCATCGGACTTGCCACCAGTTATCCCAGGGAGGTGATAAGCGGGATGTGCAACCGTGTGGAGGATGACTTTCTTCACCTTGACTTCATGCGGGCCAACGGACTTCTTGCCGACTTCACACGCCGCACCCCAGGCTGAGGGGCACGCGCCCCGTCACATCGGGCAGGTCAGCCCCAGTGAGCGCGTGCGGCTCTTCTCCCACGTCAAAGGCTCTTGATGTTTCGGGGGGCACCTCCCTCACGCCCCAAGAAGGGGCAGGCGGAAACTGGGTTGTGACACATGCCCGGCGCCTGTGGTGCCGGCCATTCGCCCGAATGGCATGCCGCACTGACCGTCCAGCCCAGGCTGAACGGCCAACGCAGCCGCATGCATCGGCCAACGCGGCGGCATGCATCGGCCAGCGCGGACTGCTACTCTTTGTCGGGGACAGGCTTGGGGGTGGTGGGTGCGGCCTTCTTTTGCCGCTTGGCCTTGTGTATGCGGCGGAAAACGCCCCGCCAACTGTTGAAATCCCGCTTGAACTGCAGGCCCACGCCCTGCGTGGTGAGTGAAGACTGGATGAAGTACCGGTCGTTGGTCTGGTTGTATGCCTTGAGCGAGAGATTGCCGTTGGGCGTGAGCAGGTACTGCACGTCAAAGTCCCCGATGAAGTTGCTGGTGCTGTAGTAGTTCTCCCTGTAGCCGAAGTTCCCGTTGATGAGCAGGCGGTTGTTGAGCAGGCGCCCGCTCAGTATGCCCTCGATGTCCAGTTGGTCCCATCCGTTCTCCCCTGTGCGCAGGTTGGCTCCAAACGACCAGTTGCGTGAGCCCATGGCATTGTTCATGAACTGGTTGAACTGGCTGCTCAGCGTGCTGCTGATGAGCGAGTTCATGGCTGTCCCGCTTTGGTTTCCTGCGTTTTGCATCTGCGTGTTCTGGTTGTAGAACCGTCCTATGCCCAGCAGGTATATAACCTGCATGTTCCTTTCCTCGTCGGTGCTGAGCATCGAGCGCACCATGCGTTTCTCGTCCTCGTTGGCGTTGGGCAGGTCGAAGTCGAAGGTGACCGTGGGCGCGAAAGCCTCCCCGCTGATGTCCATTATGCAGTCAACCCGTGTGTTGGACAGTCCCAGGCTGCTTGACGAGAGGTCATCGAGCGACACGTTGGGCACGGTATATACGGCAGAGAGTTGCAGGGCAGCCTTGCCCGGGTCGCCTCCGAAGGTGATGGTTCCCCCGGGGCGGAAGGTGAAGTCCTTGCGTATGACATCCTGGATCGAGAGTTTGTACAGGCCGTGGTCCACACGGTAGGTTCCATACATCTGGAACTTGCCCTTGTTGTAGTAGTTGGCCAGTATGCGCCCGTTGCCGTAGAGATTGATGTAGTCGCCCGACTTGGTGTCCATGAGAACCCGCATGGTGGCCTCTGGGGTGACATCCAGGTCGAAGTTCAGGTGCAGGTCGTTGCTTGCGGCGGGTGCCTCCTGTGCGTCGGGCTTTGCGGTGCTGGTGGCGCTGTCGGCGTGGGACACGTAGGTCAGGAAACTGGTGTCGGTGACAGTGGTGGGCGATGATGTGTTATATACCAGGGTGGTTCCGCTTTTCGGTGTGGCCTTCACATCGATGTTCACGGTGCCCGGATACCCATGCACGTGTGCTGTGCCCGAGGCAAAGACTGTGCCGCAGAAGTTCAGGTCTTCCATCTGCGGGAAGTTGTAGGCCAGGATGTTGTCGGCATCCACGCGGATGTCATAGCCCATGTGGCTCAGGTGGCGGTGTGTGAGTTCGCCGCTCAGGCGCGCCGCATGCTCCGAAGAGCCCGGGCCGCCCAGGTTGTCGTAGATGGTGGCTCCGGGAAAGCGTATGGTGTCGGGCACCAGGATGACGCTGTCGCCTGCCAAGTGGTAATCGACACCCAGCGAGGCCACGCGCAGCGAGGCCTCCTCGGCCACGACCTTGCCCTGCAGATTGATGTTCTTGAAGGGGCCGAACACGCGGCATGCTCCTGTGACCCTGCCCTCCATCTTGCTGAAGATGGCCGAGGCATAGCGGTGCAGGAAGTGCAGGTCCATGCGGCGCGTGTCGATGTCAAGGTCGAGTCCCGAACCGGGGCCGTGACCCAGGGTGACGCTTCCCCGCACCATGGTCTGCTGCCGGGCCGGCGGGTCCTGTATGTAGGCGTCGAGCTGTATGGTCTTCGGGCGCGCCCCCCAGTTGATGTGCACGTCCATCTCGCCCATGTCCGCACCATTGAACGAGAAGTCGTGCACTTGCAGGAAAGCGTCGGCCTGTGGCTGGCGCGTGAGTGTGCGCCCATACACGCGTCCCGTGGCGAACCCTTTGAAGTCCACGGCATGGAAGTTGACAATATTGAACAGGTAGGCCAGGTCGAAGTCCTTCACGTCCACCGTGAGCGTGTCCTCTTCCTCGGATGACACAAAGCCGTTGAGCGTGAGGTGGCGGTCGCTGCTGGCCAGGCTCACATTGCTGACATCGGCCCTGCCGTTGTGCCAGTGTATGACTCCAGGGCGGATATGCCACACCGAGTCGCTGATGACGATGTCCGAGGGGTTCAGGCTGGCCCTTACGGCAGTCTTCCCGCCGTGGGCTTTCCAGAACTGCGCGGACAGGTTCACTGCCCCCCTTTGCAGGGGGCTTGCCTGGTTGTCCCAGCCCAGCCGTGTCACCAGCCTGTCGTTCTCGGCGTAGGCGGCCAGGTCGATGTCCACGGGCTTCCCCCTCATCATGCGCTGCGCGTGCACGCTTGCCTGCATGTTGCGCCCGGTGCATTCCACGCGAAGGCTGCCATTGTGCAGTTGCTCATTGCCCAGGCGCATTCTTGGTATCTGCCCGTCCAGTTCCATCAAGTTCACCCCGCTGTGTATGTAACCGTGGATGACGGCCTCTTCGGGTATGGACAGACTGGTTCCGGTGAGGCGCGCCGCCACTGTGGTGTCGCGCACGCGCATGGTGAAGTCGAGGTCCACGTCGTCCGTGCCCTCCCCCGCGTGTGGGGAGGCGACGAGGCTGGGCAGGTAGCGTTTGGCAAGCGAGACCACAGCCTTTGGGATTGACTTCCACCTGAACGTGCCCGAAGCCTCCAGGCTGGCCATGTCGCTGGTCATGCTGATGCGCTGGAGGCCAGCCTCGCGGTGGCAGGTGAGGCTGATGTCACCGATGTCGAGCCTTCCCTTCTCGGGGGAAGAGAGCGCCAGGTTGGCGATGTGTGCCTCTCCCTCGGGCTGGCCAGGCTCTTCCAGGCTTACGCTGGCCTGTATCTGCCCGGTGATTCTCTCGTCACGCAGCCCGTCCGTGAGGCCCAGAGCCCAGGGGCTGAACTGCTCCATGGAGCCCGTAAGCGCAAAGGTCTTGGCACCTGTGGGTGGCAGGGTGGCCCGCGCGTCCAGCGACACCTGCCCCTGCTGCTCACTGGCCTTGAGCGCCAGGCGATAGTCGTGTCCGGCCATGGAGGCGTGAAAGGGTATGTCGTGGTACGTGTGCCGGCGCAGTGAGATAGACTGCACATTGCCCGAGGCGTGCACTTCGGGCTTGTTCCCCTGGCCGTGCAGCTTGCCCCGCAGCGTGGCTGTGGCCGACAGGGTCAGCTGGTGTGCACGTGAGGCTGTGCCCAGGAATGCGCCGATGCGCGCGTCGGCCAGTGTGAGGTCGGCCTGGAAGTGGTTCCCGTCGTCAAGATGTCCCTTTGCCTGGAGGGTTCCTGCCTCGGTGTGGACGGTCATGTCGGCACGGGCCTTCCTCTTGCTGTAGTATATTTGGCCCGTGGCGCGCGTGTTGCCCAATGGCTGTAGCCGTTGGGGCATGGAGGGCGGAAGTGCGGATGCCCAGTCTGGAAGGCGTGTCCACAGTGCGTGTGTGGCGCTCAGCCCGTGGATATGTGCCGTGTACGAGGGTGTCCCCCACAGGTCAGTGCCCTGCATGCTGGCCTTGAGCGCCAGTGTCCCGCCGTCCAGCGAGAGCCGTAGCCCGTGCAGGCTCAATTGCCCGTCCCTGTCCAGCCGGGCCTGCGCCGAGAGCGAGACGGCCCTGTCCATGTGCCTAAGGGAGGGGGCCAGCGCGGCCAGGTCGGCTGGCACGGCGGTCAAGTCCACTTGCGCGCTGGCTTGAATGCGACTGAGCCAAACGCCCCGGGGGGTGTCCTGGCGGGGCAAACCCTGGTAGGTTGCCGTGAGCATGGGGATGGTGAGTGAGGTGCGCGGAAGCCGCATTTCCAAACGCTCCAGGCTCAGAGAGTCACGGAAGACCTTCAGACGGAACTTCAGCTTGTCCAGCTCCAGTCCGCTACGCTCGCGGCAGGCGAGCCTGTCCAGGCTGACATCCAGGGAGTCGCGTGTGAGGCATCCCAACTGGGCTGTCACACTCAGTCCGGTGACTGACAGGTGGTTGTGGTCGAACCTTCCGTGGATGTGCGGCTCGTACAGGCGGTCGTACCTGACCTGGCATCGGCGTGCCAGCAGTGAGCGAATGCGCAGGTCAAAGGAGGGGGGCGTGGTGTCGTGGGGGGGGCTGAAGGCATCAACGAGAAACTGCCAGTTGGGCGCACTGTCGGGCACGGCGTGATAGAGGAGTGCACGCGCGCCGAACAGCTGGGCGTTGCTGATGCATATATGGTGCTCGAACAGTGGGGTCACTTCAATCTTGGCGGCCACGCGTGGGACGTGCAGCATGAGGCTGTCCCGCCTGTCATATACCTGGAGGCCATCTACGATGAGGCGGCCGGGAAGCCCCAAGCGCACCCTTTGGACATGTACGCGGGTGCCCATGCGCTCGGCAAGCGCATTCCCCACAAGGTCGGCCAACCATCGCTGGACAGATGGTATCGCCGTGAGTCCCAACAGCATCAAGTAGCCTCCGAGCATGATTAGCACACCGATGCGGAACAGGTATTTAAGTGCTTTGATGAGTCTTGAGGTTTTATTCGTGAGTTGCCTGGTGTGTGGAAGGCCGCGCATGGCGGTGTGTACCCACACCCGTTAAGGCGGGTCAAAAGTACAAATAAAATTCGGTTTGCAATGGCAAATCGCTTTTTTTAAGTAATTTTGCAGGACTTTTAAGGTAACGTTATTTTGTTCTTGATATGACAAAGGTAATCAAATTGAGAAAGGGCCTTGATGTCAATCTGAAAGGGAAGGCGGCGTTGCAAACCTCGGACATCCCCTGTGGTGGTGAGTATGCGCTGTGTCCCGATGATTTTCCTGGCCTGAAACCCCGTGTGGTGGTGAAGGAAGGTGATGCCGTGAAAGCCGGTGACGCCCTCTTTGCTGACAAACTGCACCCCGAGGTGAAATTCGTGAGTCCGGTCAGCGGAACGGTTTCCCAGGTAGAGCGCGGCGACCGCAGGAAGTTGATGGCTGTCCATGTGCAGGCCGGCGAGAAGCAGGAGGCGCGCCAGTTTGACACCAAAAGTGATGTGAAGAGCCTGCTCCTGGAGAGCGGCCTCTTCGGCTTCTTCCGCCAGCGTCCCTATGATGTGGTGCCCTCGCCCGAAGACACCCCCAAGGCCATCTTCGTGAGTGCGTTCAACAGCATGCCCCTCAGCCAGGACTTCGAATACATCCTGAAGGGGCAAGAAAATGCCTTCCAGGCGGGACTGACTGCCCTCTCGAAGATGGCGAAGGTGCACCTGGGCGTGAGTGTCAGGCAGACGAGCGACGCTTTGCTGAAGGCAAAGGATTGTGAGGTGACGTTGTTTGACGGCCCCGCTCCCGCAGGAAACGTGGGTGTACAGATCAATCATATCGACCCCGTGAACAAAGGCGAGGTGGTGTGGACCCTGGGTGCCGAGGAAGTGATATTCGTGGGCAGGCTTATGGCCACGGGACAGGTGGATCTCACGCGCACCATTGCCCTGGCCGGCAGTGAAGTGACGGCTCCCGCCTACTATCGGATAAAGGTGGGCCAGAAACTCCCCACCCTGCTGGACGGGCGCGTCAACACCGACGACACGCGCATCATCAACGGTAACGTGATGACCGGGATGAAGACCAGCCGCGACTCTTTCCTGGCCGCGCACGCCACCGAGGTGAATGTCATCCCCGAGGGTGACCATGCCGATGAGTTCCTGGGGTGGATATGTCCCAGGCTGGACACCTTCAGCGCATACCGCAGTTATTTCAGTTGGCTGCTGGGCAAGAGGAAGGAATATATTATTGACGCGCGCGTGAAGGGGGGAGAGCGTCACATGATTATGAGCGGAGAGTACGACCATGTGTTCCCCATGGACATCTATGCGGGCTATCTGGTAAAGGCCATCATTACGGGTGACATCGACCGCCAGGAGGCTTTGGGAATATACGAGGTTGCCCCCGAGGATTTCGCCATTGCCGAGTTTGTTGACAGTTCCAAACTGGAGTTGCAGCGTATTGTGCGCCAGGGACTTGACATCCTCAGAAAGGAAAACGCTTAAAGAAACAGTTATACAACATGAAAGCAATCAGAAATTTATTCGATCACATAAAGCCCTATGTGGAAGAGGGTGGCAAGTTCCATGCCTTCCGCAGCCTGGTAGATGGATTCGAGACCTTCGCTTTCGTTCCCAACACGACCTCGCGCGTGGGCAGCGTGAACATACACGATGCCATTGACAGCAAGCGCATCATGAGCCTTGTGGTGCTCGCCCTGATGCCTGCCCTGCTCTTCGGCATGTACAACGTGGGCTACCAGAACTATCTGGCAGCGGGCACACTGGCCAGCGCTTCCTTCTGGGAGGTGTTTGGCTATGGCTTTCTTGCCGTGCTGCCCAAGATAGTGGTGAGTTATGCTGTGGGACTCGGCATCGAGTTTGCCGTGGCTCAGTGGAAAGGTGAGGAGATCCAGGAGGGATTCCTCGTGTCGGGCATCATCATCCCCATGATAGTCCCGGTGACCCTTCCCCTGTGGATGCTGGCCATCGCGATGGCGTTCAGCGTGATTTTTGCCAAGGAGATTTTCGGGGGCACAGGCATGAATGTGTTCAACCCCGCTCTTGTCACCCGCGCGTTCCTCTTCTTCAGTTACCCCTCGGCCATGAGTGGCGACAGCAAGGTGTGGGTGGCGCAGGACCAGATATGCGGACTGGGCAACAACCTGGCCGATGTGGCCACGTCGGCCACACCGCTTGGAGCTGCAGTGGAGTCCGGTTTCCAGGGGTTTGATTGCCAGACGATCCACAATGCCATCGTAGGTCTCATCCCTGGTTCTGTGGGTGAGACCAGTGTCATCGCCATTGCCCTGGGCGCAGTCCTGTTGCTCTGGACAGGTGTGGCCAGTTGGAAAACCATGCTGAGTGTCTTTGTGGGAGGCGCCTTGATGGGGTTCCTGCTGCAGGGAGTGGAGGGGAACCACATCCTGTGGTACCAGCATCTGGTGCTGGGTGGTTTCGCCTTCGGAGCCGTGTTCATGGCCACTGACCCCGTGACCGGGGCACGTACCGAGTGTGGCAAATACATATATGGTTTCCTGATAGGCGTTGTCGCCGTGATGGTTAGGGTGCTCAACCCCGGTTTCCCCGAGGGCATGATGCTCGCCATC
This sequence comes from Prevotellaceae bacterium UBA1075, assembly GCA_002316015.1. Lineage (GTDB taxonomy): Bacteria > Bacteroidota > Bacteroidia > Bacteroidales > Bacteroidaceae > Physcousia. Next base: position 25,367 of record DCCS01000040.1, on the reverse strand, counting down.
CTGCTGATGAACGCCTTCGCGCCGCTCATCGACTACTGCTTTGTGCAGGTGAACATCAGTAAGCGCGCCAAACGTGCAATTAAATAAGGAGAGGAGAGATATGGCAAAGAAATTCAAGTGCAATGTCTGCGGAAAGACATTCGAGGCCGACACAGTGCCCGAGAAGTGCCCTATCTGTGGCGCTCCTGCATCTGAGATCAAGGAAGTGAAGAAGAGGCTCAATACCAACAGCAATGCCTACACTATCGCCTACGCTGCCGTGATGGTGGTTGTGGTGGCCTTCCTGCTGGCTTTCGTCAGCTCGGCGTTGAAGCCCACCCAAGACGTGAATGTGGAGAACGACACCAAGGGGCAGATACTGACCGCCATGGGATTCAGCCGCGACTCCATTGACGTGAAAACGGAGTTTGACAAGGTTCGGGACTATGTCCTCGATTCCACCCAGACAGTCATGACTCCTTACGAGGGACAGTTTGAGAGCAGTTACGGAAAGGCCATCAAGGAGGGTCGTCTGCATGTGTTTGTGGGCAAAAGCAAGAATGGCGAGGAGGTGTATGTGTTGCCCGTAGTGGGCCGTGGCCTGTGGGGCGGCCTGTGGGGCTACCTTGCGTTGTCATTCGACAGCAACGTGCCCACCGTCAAGGGAGCCTACTTCTATCACGAGAGCGAGACAGCCGGACTGGGCGCACGCATCGCCGACCGTGATTTCCAGGAGCAGTTCATAGGCAAACCCATCTACAACGAGAGTGACCCCACACATGAGATAGCCCTCACGGTGGTGAAGAAAGGCACGGCCAGCAAGGCCACCGAGATAGATGGAGTAACGGGAGCAACCCTCACCAGTGCAGGTGTGGGAGCAATGGTCAATGGCGGACTGAAAATCTACGGGAAGTTCATTGAGTCAAAGACCCCCGCCCTGCTGGGAAACACGGCGGCAGGAACCGGCAACTGTGCCGCTGCTGTGAACGTGGAGGAGTGCGACAACACACAAAACAACTAATCTTAGGAGGAACAGAGAATTATGAGTAAATTGTTTTCCAAGGAGAACCGTGAGGCATTGACTGGACCGCTGAACCTCAACAACCCTGTGGCTGTACAGGTTCTGGGTATCTGTTCTGCACTGGCTGTTACCTCCCAGTTGAAGCCGGCCATTGTGATGGGACTGAGTGTTACGGTCATCACGGCTTTCTCAAATGTGATTATTTCACTGCTGCGCAAGACAATCCCCAACCGTATCCGCATCATTGTGCAACTGGTGGTCGTGGCTGCTCTTGTGACCATCGTGAGCCAGGTGCTCAAGGCTTATGTGTATGATGTGAGCGTGGCCCTGTCGGTGTATGTAGGTCTTATTATCACCAACTGCATTCTGATGGGACGCCTTGAGGCTTTCGCCATGCAGAATGGTCCCTGGGAGTCTTTTCTCGATGGTATCGGGAACGGGCTGGGTTATGCCCTTGTGCTTGTCGTTGTGGGCTTCGTGCGCGAACTCTTCGGGTTCGGCACCCTGCTGGGCTTCCATGTCATCCCCGCCAGCTGGTATGTGGAGAATGGTGGCTGGTATCTCAACAACGGCATGATGGTGATGCCTGCCATGTCCCTGGTAATCCTCGGCTGTGTCATCTGGGCTCACCGCTCCATGAACAAAGAGGAGAAGTAAACATATACCTGGTTAAAACAAGAATAGAATTATGGAACACATGATTAGTTTGTTTGTCCGCTCTATCTTTGTGGACAACATGATATTCGCATTCTTCCTGGGTATGTGCTCTTATCTGGCTGTATCCAAGAACGTGAAGACAGCGCTGGGCTTGGGCTTGGCAGTCACCTTCGTGCTGCTCGTTACCGTGCCGGTGGATTACGCTCTACAGACCTATGTGCTTGGTCCCGATGCCCTGGTCAAGGGTGTTGACCTCACCTTCCTGGCCTTCATCCTGTTCATCGCGGTCATCGCGGGAATTGTGCAATTGGTGGAGATGGTCGTTGAGCGTTTCAGCCCCTCACTGTATGCCTCTCTCGGCATTTTCCTGCCTCTCATAGCCGTCAACTGTGCCATCATGGGTGCTTCGCTGTTCATGCAGCAGCGTGTCCAGATGGATCCCGAAACCAGCACCCAGGCCATTTCCTGCCTTGGCGACTCTGTCGCCTATGCCCTGGGTAGCGGCATAGGCTGGCTGCTGGCCATTGTGGGGCTGGCCGCCATACGCGAGAAGATGGCCTACACCGATGTTCCACGTCCCCTCCAGGGACTGGGCATCACCTTTATCACGGTGGGGCTGATGGCAATGGCGTTTATGTGCTTCAGCGGTTTGAAAATCTAAACAGGAGGAATATACAATGGATATGAATTTGATTTTAGCGAGCATTGGTGTCTTCCTGGCGATTATCCTTGTGCTGGTCATCATCCTGCTCGTGGCAAAGAACTATTTGTCACCCAGTGGCAATGTGAAGATAACAATCAACGGCAAGGACACAGTGTCGGTGGGACAGGGAGACTCCCTGCTTTCCACGCTTGCCCAGAAGGGCATCTATCTGCCCAGTGCGTGTGGCGGCAAAGGGTCATGCGGGCAGTGCAAGTTGCAAGTGACCGATGGCGGGGGTGAGATTCTCGACTCGGAGAAAGGGCATTTCACCCGCAAGCAGATTAAGGATCACTGGCGACTGGGCTGTCAGTGCAAGGTCAGAGGTGACATGTCTATCAAGGTGCCTGACTCTGTCATGGGTGTCAAGGAGTGGGAGTGCACAGTGATAGGGAACCGCAATGTGGCCACCTTCATCAAGGAGTTCAAGGTGGCTCTTCCCGCAGGCGAGCATATGGACTTCGAGCCGGGATCGTATGCACAGATTAAGATTCCAGCTTTCGGCAGCATTGACTATGACAAGGACATCGACAAGGGCCTCATAGGAGACACCTACATGCCTGCATGGAAGAAGTTCGGGCTCTTCGGTCTGAAGTGTGTCAATTCCTCTGAAACCGTCCGAGCATACTCGATGGCCAATTATCCCGACGAGGGTGATATCATCACGCTGAACGTGCGTATCGCAACACCTCCCTTTAAGCCCAAGGATCAGGGGCCTGGATTCCAGGATGTCAACCCCGGCATAGCGTCTTCATACATCTTCAGCCTGAAGCCAGGAGACAAGGTGGAGATGAGTGGCCCCTATGGAGAGTTCCATCCCGTATACGGGTCGGGGCGCGAGATGATTTGGGTAGGCGGCGGTGCCGGCATGGCTCCCCTGCGTGCGCAGATTATGCACATGCTCAAGGGGCATGGCGTGAGTGACGAGGACCGCAAGCGCCCCATGCACTATTTCTATGGAGCGCGCGCTTTGGAGGAGATTCCATTCCTCAATGACTTCCTGCAGTTGGAGAAGGACTTCTCTAACTTCCATTTCCACCTGGCTCTTGACCGTCCCGATCCCAAGGCTGATGCCGCTGGCATCAAATATACTCCAGGCTTCGTGGCACCAGTGATGGGAGACACCTATCTCAAGCAGCATGATTCTCCCGAAGATTGCGAGTACTACTTGTGCGGCCCCCCAATGATGGCCAAGACTGTGCTTGACCTCTTGCACAGCCTTGGTGTTGAGGACGACATGATTCGCTTTGACAATTTCGGAGGTTAAGAGCCGTCTTGCTCCTCGCTTTTCGAAGCTGGCTCTTTTATAAATGAAATGGGAAGGAGAGTGCCATTGCCTGACACTCTCCTTCCCTTTCTCCTTTCTCCTTCCCTGCCCAATCACTTCTTTGACAACCATTCAACTAATGCGGCAGCAGGATCATTCAATGCTAAAGCCAAACATCTTAGAGCCCAATTGCATGGTGTCATTGACAAGAAGTTTTTCCCTTTTCAGACTACTTGCAAGGATTTTCGCTTAATCCACATGCTTTTACAAGTGCCCCAAAAACGTGCATGGAGGCATTCCTTGGCCTTCCCTGTAGTCAGAGTAAAAGCCCAAGTTTTATAACAATGTCACACACAAGCCATATCGTCCATGCAGAATAGTGTCTGTGAACTTGTATGGATGTGCGCTGACAAAACTAATCACAACATTTTATCAGATTATTTTGTATACGATTTCTTTTTTCAATACCTTTGTGACGAAACGAATAAAGCGTAGGAGGATGCTTGAATCATATGCGATATCTTAAGTCAAAATGAGCAAACAGTATTTTGGGGTACAGTCTTTTCGGACGGCATTGGGGCTGACCCTGTTTCTTGTGCTTTCCTCGTCTGTCCGTGCACAACGTGTTGGCCTGAAAAGCAATGCCCTCTATTGGGCAGCCATGTCACCAAATCTTGGTGCAGAGTTCCGTGTCAATCGTCATCTCACGCTTAATGCAGAGGCCACGGGCAGTCTTTTGCAGGCAGGAGGTTTCCGTACGAGGGCGTTGTCGTTCTGCCCTGAGGCGCGGTATTGGTTCAGTGCCCGTCCACAGGCGGGACATTTCGTTGGCCTGGTGGCCATGGCCTCCACTTACAACGTACTCCTCAATGGTGCCCGTCATAAGGGTGACGCTTTTGGTGGAGGGCTGACTTACGGCTATAGTTTTGTGCTGGGCAGGCATTGGAGTCTTGAGGCCACAGCCGGGGTGGGGGCCTTGCACATCAATGAGAAAAAATTCCGCGAGGGCACGGAGGACGTTCCGGACCACGCAAATAACGCCAAATGGATACCCGCTCCCATAAAAGCGGGAGTGACATTCGTATATCTAATCAAGTAATGCACATTCATATTTCTATTCATAGGCCGATATGAAGTCTAACATACCATTCGCATGCTCTGGGGTCAGCAGAATGTTTCAGATTGTTGTGATATTTCTGCTTGTGAGCGTGGGCGCACCGGCTCAGGAAGTGTTTCGCCTTACAGGAACTGTTGTAGATAAAGATACCAAGGAGCCGCTCCTGGGAGTCTCCGTTACGGATTCCACCACCAGGCGTGGCATTGCCATTACTGATTTGGATGGCCGTTTCGCCGTCGATGTGCACTCAGGCAGCATTCTGCGTTTCAGCATGGTGGGACTGAAGAGCCAAATCGTCAAGGTCAAATCCTCCCAAAAGCACATCAAGGTGGAGATGCAGCAAAACGAGGTGGCACTCAAGGAGATGGTGGTAAGCGCAAAACGTATAACCGACAAGATACAACCCGAACCCACCGACATCGAAGTGAGAGGCAACTATCTTCATGTGAAGACCCGTGTGAGGGTGCCACGCGAGATGTTCTCGCGCAACAACCGGCTGGTGGTGCAGCCTGTCATCTGCAATGTGACCCGCCACGAGGAACAGCTCATGCGCCCCATGGTCTATGATGCCCGCACCTACAACCGTACCCAGGACCGCCTCTATGACTACCGCATGAATGATGACAAGGGCGATCCCCTGGCCCGGTATGTGGTGGTGAGGTCGGATGAAATGCGGGAGAAGGGGCGTACCAATGACATCATTGGCTATACCGACTCTTCTTATGTGGAGCATGTCAAGGACAATTACACATGTAATGTGTATATGGCCATTGAGAATTACAATCGTATCATCTACCGCGACACCACCATTATAGCCCAGGGAACGGTCAACCCCTTGCGCTGGTTTGACTACTCGTTTGCGGCCAGCCAGTTTGACGATGAGTCTTATTGGCCAAAGCCCGAGGTTCAGTTGCGCGACAGTAGAGGAGAGGTGAACCTGCGCTTCCCCATCAGCAAGGCTCAGTTTGACGATAACGACCCCAATAATGTGGAAGAGATAGGCAAGATGCGCGAGCAGATAGACCAGGTGATGTCCAACAAGGATGCCACTTTGCATTCGCTTGCCATAGAAGGCACGTCGTCACCTGACGGACGCTACAATGCCAACCTTCAACTGGCTCAGAAGCGAATGGATTATGCGGTTCAGTATCTCAGCCGTCTGGTGCCCGAGCGTGCGCGTCGCAACATGAAGTTCTCGTCTGAGGCTTCTGTGGCTTCCTGGAGCAGAGTGGCAGAGTTGCTGCGTGCTGACAGCCTCCCCGGTGAGGCTCGGCAGGTGGAGGAGGTAATCAAGCGGTGGCGCAGTATCGACGAGCAGTCGCGCAACATGCGCAAGTTGCCCTTTTATCACTCGTTGCTCATGGAGAAGTATCTGCCTCGCCTGCGTCGTGTGGGTTACGTCATGAACTACTCGGTGTTTCGCCAGTTGACGATTGATGAAATCCGCCAACTTTATGGCGAAGATTACAGGCAGCTCAGCAAGTATGAGTTCTTCCGCCTCTACCGTGAAGAGAATGACTCCATCCAACGCGAGAAGATGCTGCGCCAGGCACTGGAGATGTACCCCTCCTTCATGGTGGCTGCCAATGACCTTGCGGCTTTGCTCATCAACCGACAGGCTGCCGACCCCGACCTCCTGCGCCCGTTTGCGGGAAAGGAAGCGCCCATGGTGGTCAACGCCAACCAGATGATTGCCTTGCTCAATGCTGGCCTTTTTACTGCGGCTGATTCTTTGGCCGCTTTCGTTCCCGACAATGAGCGCACTCATATGCTGCTTGCCGTCAACGCGGTGCTCAATGGCCGCTTCGACGGATATTATGAGACGGTGGCCAGTACCGGTTTGCGTAACCAGCTTGTGGTGCTGCTGGCCATGAAGCGTGACGAGGAGGCTCTGAAGCTCTGTCAGCAGCTGCCCGACAGCGATGCTATGACCCATTATCTGAAGGCCATCTGTTTCAACAGGCTCGAGCGGATTTCCGAAGCCTACGACGAGTTGGCCAAGGCTATCCAGATGGATCCCTCGCTCAAGCAAGTGGCTCACACGGATGGTGACGTGAATGATTTGCTGCTTGATAAAGAACACAAATAAGTGGATGGCAAAGATGAAAACATCATTAATAAGTAGGATAACGACAGTTTCGCTTCTCGCATTCAGTGTCTCAACCGCCCTTGCCCAGGTGAATGGCAGCGCGCTTGACCACATGCTGCAGCGTCCACGTGTGACCAAGCAATATGCAGGCAAGAAACCCTTTGACCACCTCTTCCTCGATATGGGCGGGGGGGTCAATCTCATGGGCACTCGCCACCCCAAGGCTGGAGGGTTGGGACAGTTCTATATTGGTGACTGGTTCACTCCGGAGCATGGCATGCGCTTGGGTCTTGATGCCGGTTACTCCCGCGTGGCATCCATAAAGTCCAAGTATGCGGGACTCTCACTTGACTATATGATGAACATCAGCGCGCTGGCTCAACGAGGCACGACCTACAGCCCGCGCCCCTTCGAGGTATATGGCATTGCAGGCGTTGACATGGCCATGTCCCGTTGCAAGGGGCATGGCGAGTATGGCGTGGGCGCGCACTTCGGGCTGCGCGGGCAAGCGGCGCTCTCGCCCTTCACCTATTTCTATTTGGAGCCCAAGGTAGGGTTCGAGGGCGACCAGATCTCGCAAGCCTACACCTGGCGCAATTACCGGGCCCGGGCTTCCATGACGGCAGGTTTTGGCTATCGTCTGTCCGGGAGTCGGCTTCATGGTACGGGCTATTCCTATCCACGCTTCACCGACGGCCTGTTTGTTGGGGCTGCCGCAGGTCCGGCTTTTCTTGCCAATGTCGATGGAAAACTCATGGGTGACGCGGGCATTCGCCTTATGGGCAGCATCGGACGATGGTTCGACAACTACAACGCCCTTCGCCTGTCTGCCAATGTCACCATGGTGAAGCAGCCGGCTGACAATAAGGTGAAGGCCTTTGGGGCGCAGTTTGACTACATGCTCAATCTGCACAATGCCATCGGCGGCATCGACCTCGAACGCAGGTTCTGGTTCAATGGTGTGGCAGGTGTCAGTTATAACTATACCACCGACGCAATGCGTGTGCACAGGCACGTGCTGGGTGGTGGCTTGGGCATGCAGGCCAATCTGCGCTTGACACGTGAGTTGTGTTTCATGGTCGAGCCGCGTGTTGACCTCTATGGTGACGGCTATGCCCAGCATGCCAGTTCGCTTCGTGAAAAGGTGGACGTGGTGCCGTCGTTGCTGGCAGGCCTGTCCTACACCTGTCATGGCCGCAGCCTTACGGCCAAGCCTGCAGACGAGTTCCGCTCCCTGGGCTGGCATGACCACACATTCATCGAGGCGGGTGCGGGGGCCAATCTGTTGGTGGCGCGTGGCCCGCTGACCGACGCGCGCCATTATCTCATGCCGCAGATATATGTGGGCGCGGGCAAGTGGTTTACCCCTGTGAGCGGCATGCGCCTATGGGGACAGGTGGCCAAGACGCAGTGGAGTGACGCGGGCGACCGCTACACCCATTTTACGGTCGGTGCCGATTATCTGCTCAATCTCACCAATGCCTTCTATGGCTACCGGAGCGACCGTCCCCTTGATTTCGCCTTTGCCTTGGGCGCTAATCTTTCGCGAAGGGCGAGGCGGCGCACGCCCTATGTGGGTCTCGATGCCTCATTGCGGGGCACGTGGCATGTGTCGAGGCTCGTGGGTCTGTTTGTCGAGCCACGGCTTCTTGCCTATCCTGATGGTTATATGCCCACTTCGCTCAGCACCACTGGTATTGACTTCCTGGCCAATGTCAATGTAGGTTTGCAGTGCAACCTGGATGGATACGGGCGCGGTGCGTCACAGGGCGCGGTACGTGACAATGACGGCTGGCGCAGGGGGGGCTTTACCCTGGCGGCAGGTCTGGCCAACCGCGTGGGGCAGTTGAGAGTGTGGGAGAAATACTCCCCCATCGCCCGCCTGAGTTACACCCAGTGGTTCTCGCCCTATACAGCATGGCGTGCCAGCCTGCAGGGAATGGTGACCCGCAAGGAGGGTCTCACGCGCTATGGCCAGGTCCAGGCAGGTGGCGACATCATCGTTGACCTCACATCCTACACTTATGGTTATGATGCGTCGCGCCCCTTGGCGGTACGCGTCTTGGCCGGTGCCAACCTGGGTGCCGACTATGGCAGTCGCCATGCCACCTTCGCTCCCGACTTGCACATGGGAGGCCAGTTGGCGTTGCGCCTTACCGATGCCGTTCACCTTGTGGCCGAGCCACAGTTGGCCTGCAATCTCTCGTCACGCTTTGCCCATAGGCGCCGCCAGCGACTCATGCCACAACTCCTGGTGGGGCTTGATTACAGCATGCCGCGCAGCAGCGGGAACGCTGGCCTTCGCGAGGCTCCCCGCCATCCCAATGTATTGTCCGTAAGCATGGGTACGGGTGTCAGTTCCGAGACATTCGGCGGCCGTCGCGGCTTGGGCCCTCGCCTCTCGTATGTGGCCGATGTGAGTTACGGACGTTGGCTTGACGGGGTGAACGGCGTGCGTGGTGGACTGAGCAACTCCTTGATTCAGCGTAACGGGAAGGGTCACGAGAATCTTACCTCCATCCATGCCGGGTACATGATGAACATCAAGAGCGCGGTGACGGGCGAGAACACTGATGCCCACATGTTCCAGCTCACGGGTATTGCGGCCGCCTCGCTCAACATTGCTTCTTGGAAGGGGCACGATGCGAGGGTAGCGCCCGGCCTGGCAGGCGCCCTCCAGGCAGGAGTCCGTGTGTCCCCTGGTGTGGAACTCTATCTGGAGCCCTCGGCCACACTCCTCTCCAGGAAGATTGCCCTGACTCCCAAGAACCATCCCATAGAGAGTGAACTGAAACTCACCCTGGGCACCAAAGTCCACTTCTGACTCACCGCCGGCTCGCAGGCGACGAGTGGCGCAAGCCAGGGAGTCACAGGCAAGACCACAGGACGGGAGTCCGGCGGTCGGCCACCTCTTCCCTGGCCTGCCTGCCATTAGGGCAGACGAACAAGTGGAGCGCATTCACGGGCACAAACAGATGTGCCGGTCGCAGTTCACGACCTGAGGTGTGGATATTCCATAAGCGTTCGACAGACTGAAGCGCGCCGGCGTTCTTGCTGTGTGCCGAGTCTGCCGCATAGCCATCGGTTGCGGGATCTCTCTCTCGGACAGCGTTCCGGGGAATGGTTCCGTGTCTTGTGTGGATTGGGTGGTAAGGCACCGCACGTCATCTGTGCGGGGCAAGAAGAAAGCCACAGGCGGATTCCCCAAGGGGAACGCCTGTGGCTTTCTTTCGTCATAGGCTCCTCCTCACCGGGGGTGAGGCAGGGCGGTTCTCTTACTTCCAGGTCAGTTCGCGCCCTATCTGGTCGTAAATGTACGCCCAGTGGGCACGGCTCTCGGTATTGCGGGCAGTCTGGCTTGCGCGCTTGGTGAGCGTCTGCAGTTGCTGCAGGGTGTAGAGCACGGCGGGCTGGATGTCGCTGTTGCCGTTGCCACGGGCGCGGCACAGGTGGGTGAGCATCTCGTTTTGCAGAGCCTGGCGGTAGGGCGACACCTTCTCGCCTGTGCGTGCCTCCGCGAACACCAGGCCGGTGAGGTCGGTCAGGTAAGCCTGTGGTGTGTAGAGCTCGTTCATGTAGTCCAGGCGGCCCATCATCAGCGTCACGGCATAGGTGCCCACCTTCTTGGTCAGTTCAGTGGGGTCGGCGGCCAGGCGGCGTGCGTAGCTCATGTCCCTCAGCCACGTGGGCTCGTGCAGCACTTGCTCGTCCAGGAACTTCAATGCGGCCTTCTGCTTGTCCAGGGGCTGTGGCTCATACTTGTCCCCGGCCTGGTTCTTGGCACGGTAGGTGATGCGTGTGCCGCCTATGTTGCGTGCCACGTGGCCGATGTAGCGCATGAACTGCCCCCTTACCTGTCCGTACATGCGTGCGAGGTCATCGCCGTAGAGGTCCTTCGGGTCATCGCCGGTCCACTCACCGAGTCGGCTTATCTCATACTTCAGGTTGCGTATGCCGTAGGTGCTTGCCTTCATGGCGTCGTCGCCCAGGTCCTCAGTCTGCCTGCGCGGGTCAAGCCTTCCCTCGCTTGTCTCGCCGTCCCCCCACCACAGGCGCGGGTTCTGCTGGCTCCGGGCTGTCATCTCCTCCATCATCCGGTGGTCTTCATCCTCGTCCTTCGCGTCGGGCAGGTAAGTGTATCCCCAGCGTATGGCCCACTCGTCGTAGTCATTGATGCGGGGGAAGATGCCAGCATGGCCGATGTTGTCCTCGGGCTGCGCCACATAGTTGAAGCGCGCATAGTCCATGATGCTGGGCGTGTGTCCGTGGGCCTCCACCCAGGCCTTGTCCCTCAGGCTGTCCACAGGCACCGTGCTCGAGGAGCCGAAGTTGTGCCTGAGTCCCAGCGTGTGCCCCACCTCGTGGCTGCTCACGAAGCGTATGAGCTGCCCCATGAGTTCCTCGCTGAAGTTCATCGTGCGCGCGGCCTCGTCGATGCTGCTTGCCTGCACCATGTACCAGTCGTGCACCAGGCTCATCACATTGTGGTACCAGCAGATGTGGCTCTCCAGTATCTCGCCGCTGCGCGGGTCGTGCACGTTGGGGCCGTAGGCGTTCTCGATGGGGCTGGCCAGATAGCGTATGCAGCTGTAGCGCGCGTCCTCCATGCTCATGGTGGAGTCGTTCTCGGGCCATTCCTTGGCCATGATGGCATTCTTGAAGCCCGCCTTCTCAAATGCCTTCTGCCAGTCGTTCACGCCCTGTATCAAGTACTTGCGCCACTGCTTGGGCGTGGCCGGGTCAATGTAATAGACGATGGGCTTCGCGGGCTCCACCAGTTCGCCACGGCGCATCCGCTCCACGTCCCCGGGGCGTGGCTCCAGCCTCCAGCGTGTGATGAACCTCTTGCCCTCCACGCGCTGCTGGTCGTCTGTGAAGCTGGTGTAGCTGTCGGTGAAGTAGCCCACGCGCGGGTCGTAGTACCGCTTCATCATCTGCCTTTCGGGCAGCAGGATGAAGCTGATGTTGAGTCCCAGTGTCACCTTGCCCGTGCTGCGTGCGGCGGGCAGGGTGGAGGCTGGCGCGGCCGCGTAGGTCTTGACCAGGCGCACCTCGGTGTTCATGGGGAAGGACTTGATGTCCTCCACATAGCTCATGTCGCCCAGCATCCCCTGCAGCGCATACTGCGTCTTGACGTATGAGGGGAGTCCCAGGGCCGGGTTGTCCTGGTTGAAGAAGGGCGACACCTTTATCTTGTACACCCCGCCCTGGTGGCTCTCGATCTTGAAGGAGCCTATGATGGGGTTCTCGTTGCTGACCTGTATGGCTCGGCTTATCCGCTGTGTGGAGTCGGCCACGTTGATGGTGAGTTTGGCGCGCAGCAGCATCTGGTCGTCCTTGCCCACCTGGAAATAGACCGCCTGCTCGTTGACCTGCTCGCCGCCGAACTTCCCGCTCTCGGCCGGAGTGGTGGTGTAGCGCGTGGTGGTGAGGAAGTCACGGCCGATGAGGCTGTCTGCTATCTGGAAGTACCAGTCGTTCTTCACCTTCGTCACATGGAAGAGCCCCTGGCGGTCGATGCTCGGCTTCTCCTCCTGGGGCTTCTGCGGCTGCCCGGACTGCTGCCCCTTCTTGCCCTTCTTGCCTTTCTTGCCGGCCTTCT
>DCCS01000040.1:579-12827 GCA_002316015.1 Prevotellaceae bacterium UBA1075 | reverse complement strand
TGTCCTTCTTCTTCTCCTGCTTGTCCTTCTTCTTGTCGGCCTGCTCGGTCTTGCCCTTCTCTCCGAGTCCATTGCCCATGGAGGGAGCCGCTGTCAGCAATAGGGTAGCCATCAGCAGGCTCAGATACTTGGTTCTCATGTCGCTTTGTCCGTGTTTGTGTGTGCTTGATGTCTGTTTGTGGAAGAGGGCGCGGGCAATTCCCGCCCCTCTCCGCAGGCGCAAATGTACCACATATTTCCCATATTGTTGCCCGGTGAGACAAAAAGGTTGTACTTTTGCAGCCTAATCTATGGGAGACTTCAAACTTATATCCAAGTACCAGCCCACGGGCGACCAGCCCGAGGCCATACGGCAGCTCACCCAGGGTGTCCTGTCGGGTGTGCCGGCCCAGACGCTTCTGGGGGTCACGGGAAGCGGGAAGACCTTCACCGTGGCCAATGTGATCGCACAGGTCAACAAGCCCACGCTCATCCTGAGCCACAACAAGACGCTCGCCGCACAGCTCTATGGCGAGATGAAGCAGTTCTTCCCCGAGAACGCGGTGGAGTACTACGTCAGCTATTACGACTACTACCAGCCCGAGGCTTACATCCCCAGCACCGACACCTATATCGAGAAGGACCTGGCCATCAACCAGGAGATCGACAAACTGAGGCTCTCTGCCACCAGCGCGCTGCTCTCGGGCAGGAAGGACGTGGTGGTGGTGAGCAGCGTGTCGTGCATCTATGGCATGGGCAACCCGGCGGCCTTCTATGAGAACATGATTGAGTTGCGCGTGGGGCAGCGGATGGACAGGCAGCAGCTCCTGCGCCGCCTGGCCGACAGCCTGTATGTGCGCAATGACGTGACCTTCACGCGCGGGCAGGTGCGGGTCAAGGGCGACACCGTGGACGTGGCCCTGGCCTATGCCGACCAGATACTGCGCGTCACCTTCTGGGGCGACGAGATAGAGTCGCTCGAGGAGCTCGACCCTGTGAGCCTGCACCGCATAGCCTCGTTCGAGGACTACAAGGTGTATCCCGCCAACCTGTTTATGACCAGCCATGAGACGCAGGAGCGGGCCATACGCCAGATCGAGGACGACCTGGCCCGGCAGGTGGCCCTCTTCGAGGAGGAGGGCAAGCCACTGGAGGCCAAGAGGCTGCACGAGCGCGTCACCTACGACATGGAGATGATCAGGGAACTGGGGCACTGCTCGGGCATCGAGAACTATAGCCGCTATTTCGACGGGCGCGCGCCGGGCACGCGCCCCTACTGCCTGCTCGACTTCTTCCCGCAGGACTATCTCACCATCATTGACGAGAGCCATGTGTCGGTGCCGCAGATCAGCGCCATGTACGGCGGCGACCGTGCCCGCAAGGACAACCTGGTGGAGTATGGTTTCCGCCTGCCCGCAGCCCGCGACAACCGTCCCCTGCGCTTCGACGAGTTCCAGCAGATGACCCACCAGGTCATCTATGTGAGCGCGACCCCGGCCGACTATGAGCTCGCGCAGAGCGAGGGCATCGTTGTCGAGCAGCTCATACGCCCCACCGGGCTGCCCGACCCCGTGATAGAGGTGCGCCCCACGCAGAACCAGGTGGACGACCTCATGGAGGAGATACAGGTGCGCGTCGAGCATGGGGAGCGCACCCTGGTGACCACCCTCACCAAGCGCATGGCCGAGGAGCTGACCGAGTACCTGCAGCGGCACGGCATCAACACGGCCTACATCCACAGCGATGTCGATACCCTGGAGCGTGTGCGCATCATGAACGACCTGAGGAGCGGCACCTACAGCGTGCTTGTGGGCGTGAACCTCCTGCGCGAGGGGCTTGACCTGCCCGAGGTGAGCCTGGTGGCGATACTGGATGCCGACAAGGAAGGATTCCTGCGCAGCCACCGCAGCCTCACGCAGACGGTGGGGCGCGCGGCACGCAACATCCACGGACGCGCCATCATGTATGCCGACACCATCACCGAGAGCATGGCCCAGACGATAGAGGAGACCAACCGGCGCAGGCAGGTGCAGCTGGCCTATAACGAGGCCCACCACATCACGCCCAGGCAGGTGAGCAAGGCGACCACCATGGGCGACCTGCTCCAGGCAGGCAGCGCCGGCGAGCAGCGGGCGTATGTGGAACCGCAGGCAGCGACGGCAATACAGGCTGCCGAGCCGGCTGCATCCCCCCTCACGCCCGAGCAGAGGGGCCGGGAGATAGAGTCTCTGCGCCGCCGGATGCAGAAGGCGGCCAAGGAACTGGACTTCGTGGAGGCGGCGCTCCTGCGCGACGAGATGCTCCGCCTGCAGGCCGAAGGGTAACCCCGCAGCGGCAAGGCGGAGGCCCCCTTCCCCTGCCGGCCTCCCCCTTCCCGCGCTTCCCCGGGGAGAAGGAGCATGTGCCATGACGGGCAAGTTGCCTTCCGGCCTCCCCCGGGGGCGTTTGCATACACAGTCCTGGCATGTTGGGCAGCGGGCAGAAAGCCTTGTGGCTGTATGGCCTGGGGCACTTTCTATTTCTACACAAAGCCGTGGGGTCAAAAACGCACCGCGCTGCGTTGGCGGATGCAGCGCGCTGCGTTGGCGATCGCAGCGCACTGTGTTGGCGATCGCAGCGCACTGCGTTTTTGCCCCCTCCGCGAAGGGGCGGGTGAGAAGGTGCTTTGGGCGAGAAGGCGGACACAGCTCCGCCCTTTGGGGAAATGTGGAGCGCGCACACGCCTTTTCGCGTGCGTGTGGCACAATATTACGGGAAAAAGTGCTAACTTTGCACCATCTATGCGCTGGAATATGGAGAGAAACGTGCTGGCAGGCCTGTTCGCCACGGCCTTGCTCGCTGGTTGTGGCGAGTTTAGTGCCGTGCAGAAGTCATCCGACTACGACTACCGGTACGAGGTGGCCAAGGCCAACTTTGCCGAGGGGCACTACAACCGGGCCTCGCAGTTGCTGGGCGACCTGATTGCCCCGCTCAAAGGGACGCAGTACGGGGAGGAGAGCCTCTTCCTGCTCGCGCAGAGCTGCTTCATGCACCATGACTATGAGTCGGCCTCCACATTCTTCCGCAAGTATTACCAGAGCTACCCCAAGGGGGAGTATGTGGAGCAGGCGCGCTACGGATGCGGCTACTCGCTCTACAAGATGACACCCGACGCGCGGCTCGACCAGAGCAGTACCATGGAGGCTATCACCGAGTTCCAGAATTTCCTCGACTTGTATCCCCAGACCTCCCTGCGCGAGCAGACCACGCACATGGTATACGCCCTGCAGGACAAGCTGGTGGAGAAGGAACTCCTGGCCGCCAAGCTCTATTACGACCTGGGCAGTTATGTGGGGAACATGTCCTATGGGGGCAGCAACTACGAGGCTTGTGTGGTGACGGCCGAGAACGCGCTCAAGGACTACCCCTATGCATCCTCGGAGAGACGCGAGGAATTTGCCGTGATGATAGTGCGCGCCAAGTACCACCTGGCCATGAAGAGCGTGGAAGAGAAGCGCATGGAGCGCTTCCGCGATGCCGTGGACGAGTGCTACGCCTTCCGCAACGACTATCCCGAAAGCCGCTATCTGAGGGAGGTCAACGCCATGCTGTCCCACGCCGAGGACATCGTGAAGAAGAAGCACATCCCGCTGGAGGAAACAGACGGGGGAGAGTAAGCCCCCGCACAGGACGCAGATACATTATTATAATATATGGACTACAAGAAATCTACCGCACCCACCAATACGGTGACACGTGATGTGATGGATCTGTGCAAGGACACGGAGAACATCTACGAGAGCATTGCCATCATAGCCAAGCGGGCTAACCAGATATCCGCAGACATCAAGGCCGAGCTCAACAAGAAACTGCAGGAGTTTGCCAGTCCCACCGACACGCTCGACGAGACTTTCGAGAACCGCGAGCAGATTGAGATCAGCCGCTTCTATGAGCGGTTGCCCAAGCCCACGCTGATGGCCACGGAGGAGTTCCTCGAGGGCAAGATCTACTACCGCAATCCCAGCAAGGAGACTCCCGTGGAGTACTGACACCTGCCCCGCGCTTCCAGCGGCGGGGCAAGAAAAGAACGGAAACGATGATACAGCGGATACAGACCGTATACCTCTTCCTCGCCTCGGTGGCGTGCGTGGCGTGCATGAGCATGGGCATCGGACGCTTTTACGCGGACGGGGGCGAGCCGCTTGGCCGCCTCTACAACCTGTGGCTGACCCTCTCCGGCGGACAGCGCTCGCTGTCTCCCTGGGCTCTCTTTGTCATTCTGCTTCTCTGCGCCACGCTTTTGCTGGTCAACATCTTCCTGTACAAGCGACAGGTGAGGCAGTTCCGCCTGTGCGTCTTCAGCCTGGTGCTCCTGGTGGGATGGTATGCCGCATATGCCGCGCTTGTGTGGGTGGATGCGAAGGGCATGGACGCGCATTTCCGTCCGGAGTGGCCTGCGGCCCTGCCCCTGGTGGCCATTGTGCTGGTGTGCCTGGGCATGCGCCACATCATGAAGGACATTCTCCTGCTCCGCTCGCTTGACCGCCTGAGATAGCGGGGAGAGCCGGGCCGCCGTGCTGTTGCCCCCTGCGGGGGGAAGGCATGCGGGCGCATAAGGGCGAAGGCACGCTTCCTGCCCCATCACGAGGGGGCAGGAAGCGTGCCTTCGCCTGTTTCCTTTCGTGTGCGGAAGGGGATACGCTGGCCTCCGGACGATGCCGGAGGCCGTTTCTTCCCGGACTTTGTCTTGCCTGTGGGCATGGGGTGTGCCGGTGGCGCCGGAGCCGCCAGGCGCGCGCTTCCCCTTCCCTCTTGCGGGGCTGGAGCGGTGTATTCTGCTTATTGCCTCTTTGTCCTTACGATGTCAAACAGGTACGACAGCTTGGCTATGATGGCTCCGTTGGCGCTGCGGCCGAAAGGGTCTTTCTTTGAGTTGTTGAAGATGTCGCTCAGGGCATAATAGTAGCGTCCCTCCAGCGTGAAGTGGTGGCCGCTGCGCGTGCTCACGTCCATGCCCAGGCCGCCTGTCAGCCCGTACTCAAACTTCCTCTGCACCTCCAGGCCATACTGTTCGATGACCTGGTTGGGGCGTTTCTTCAGCGTCTCCTCGGTCCATTCTCCGCCCCTCTTCTCCTTCTCGCCCAGGCAGAAGCCTATCTGGGGGCCCAGCACCAGGAACCCCTTCACGCCTCCCCGCTCGCGTCCGAACCCCAGGTTGGCCAGCAGGGGCACCTGCACATAGTTGATTTGCCGCTCGTAGGTGTCGGTGCTCGTCTCGATGTTCTCCTTCCAGCCCAGCCCCGTGTAGTTCACCTCAGCCTGCAGCGCGCACAGGGCCGCGAAGTACTTCTCGCAGGTGTAGCGCAGTGTGAGGCCGAATGTGGTGCCTGTGTGGAAGTCCTGCTTGATGGTGGGGTTGAAGGACACCTTGTTGAGCACATAGCCTCCGCTCACGCCCACGGCCAGGTCGCGGCGCGGCTCGCCCACTTGGGCCTGTGTGGCAGAGTGTGCTGCCAGGAACGCCAGGATGATGGGCAGCCGTTTCATCGCACGAGTGTTATTTTCTGGTCGGGGGAGTAGTGCACCAGCTGCACGAAGTGGTTCGTGCGCCCGCCCCCCTCTGTGTCCTGGCGGAAGGTGAAGTGGTGCTGGGCGGGCTGCGGGTTGAGCCCGCCCTGCCTGTCCTCAAAGGTGTCGCCCTGGGTGGCCAGGCCATGCATGAAGTGGTAGCCCATGTCAAAGCCCATCATGGCATAGCAGGGGAAGCTCGTTGCCATGGGATGGCCGAAGTTACTGGCAAAGGAACGCCCGAAGGACACGGTCGAGTCGCTCATCGGGTGGCTGTAGTAGGTGCAGAAGGCGTAGGTGTCAAGCTGGAAGAAACTTTCCAGCAGGGTCTTCGTATAGGTGTTCCATTCGGGATAGCCCACCAGGCGCAGCCTGTATTGCGGGTGTTCGGCACTGAAGTCCAGCAATTTGGTGCACAGGATGTTGAGTGACTTGATGCCGGTGTTGTCGGGCACGATGCAGTTGACCTGTGTCTGGTTGAACGCCGACTCATAGGCGAAGTCGTCCCCGTCGATGTTCAGCACCCTGGCGGCCACGCCCCGGGTGGCCAGTTGCTCCTTCAGTTTGCCTGTGAAGAGCGCACCGCGCGTGTCGGGCTTGCTGGTGTTGACAATCACGTAGTTGGCATCATTCCCCATCACCCTGTCCACCAGTGCGGCCGCGTCGGTGGCGCTCACGTTGGCAGGAGCGGTTGCCGTGTAGGCCAGAGGCTGGTTGGCATTTCCCCGTGTGTGCGCGAAAGGCATGACCAGACGTATGCCGTGCTGCATGCAGAACTCGTTGAGCGGTTCTATCTGCTCGTCATCTACGGGGCCGAAGATGACCTGCGTGTGCTGCAGTTCCTGCTTGTGCGCGCTGAGCAACTGCTGCATGCTGGCCCTGGTGGAGCCGGTGTGCAGGGCATGGATGGTGATGTCGGTGCCCCCGCGCCTCACGCTGTCGGCCGCCATGAGCAGTCCCTGGTAGAACTCCACCATCTTGGCCCCGCGCCCGCTGTCCTCCTCCAGGGGCAGCAGTACCCCGATGTTCAGGCTGGCCATGCTTGTGCTCACGGTGGCCACGGGGGCGGGGGGCGGTTCGGGAGGCGGGCAGGTTTCGGGAATGCAGAGCAGCTCGCCCTTCCTGGGCTTGTCCTTCTTGGTCTTCACGTCAGGGTTGGCCTGTCGCAGTGCCTGCTCGCTGACACCGTACCTGGTGGCTATGGCGGCCCATGTCTCGCCCTTGCGCACCTGGTGCATGTGCTGGAGTTGCCGCATGGCACCCTGTGCCCACAGCAGGGCGGGCAGGCATATCAGTATGAGGGATAACAGTCTTTTCATCAGCGCAAAGGTAGCACTTTTCCCACTATGCGGCTCAATTTGCGCGCTGAAAAGGGATGGCGGATGGCGGAAAAACGCTAAATTTGCAGGACTATGCGTTATTCGGTCAATATATGTGTGCCGCTGGCTTGCCTGGCCACCCTGTTTCTTGCGGGGACTCCCGCTGGCCTGCGCGCGTCGGGGAGCCTGCCTGGCATGAGCCTGCCTCTTGCCGTGCCCGCCTCCCCCGGACAGGGCGTGGGGCAGGGCGAGTACCCGTCGGTGGACCCGTCGGGCACCTATGTGACACCTGACGGTGAGGAACTCGATGACGCCTCGGCCAGCCAGAGCGCGCCCCTGGAGGCTCATTTCCGTGCCAACCCCCAGAATGTGGGCGACTATTCGGCGCGCTATGAGTGGAAGATATGGCGCGAGGGTGACGAGGCCAACCTGCTCGTGCACCGCTTCGACGAGGACATCGACTACACCTTCACCAGCAGCGGTTCGTTCCGCGTGCAGCTCTATGTCACCTTCGTGCTGGGCAATGACACCATCACCTATCCCGGCGAGGGGGAGGAGAATCCCATCAGCGTGAGCATCAGCGAGAGCAAGCTCGAGTTTCCCAACGCCTTCTCGCCCAACGGCGACGGCTACAACGATGTCCTGCGTGCCAAGGACGGCTACCAGAGCATCGTGTCATTCGAGGCGGCGGTCTTCAGCCGCAGGGGCAGGAAACTATACTCCTGGAACTCCCCGGCGGGAGGCTGGGACGGCAAGGTGAACGGGCACACGGTGAACGACGGGGTGTATTTCCTGGTGGTCAACGCCCGGGGGGCAGACGGGCGCAAGTACCGCGTCAAGAAGACCATATCGGTGCTGACGGGCTATGACAGCAGCCGCCAGCAGGGAACGGGAGGTACGGGTGAGTGAGGGAAAACTGACCGTCCTGGGCGCCAGGGTGCACAACCTGAAGAATGTGGACGTGGAGATCCCGCTCCACAGCCTCACCGTAATCACGGGACTGAGCGGCAGCGGAAAGTCCTCCCTGGCCTTTGACACCATCTACGCCGAGGGCCAGCGGCGCTACATAGAGACATTCAGCGCCTACGCCCGCAACTTCCTGGGCAACATGGAGCGGCCCGACGTGGACCGGATAAGCGGGCTCAGCCCGGTCATCAGCATCGAGCAGAAGACCACCAACAAGAACCCGCGCAGCACCGTGGGCACGACCACCGAGATATACGATTTCCTGCGCCTGCTCTTCGCGCGTGCCGGCGAGGCCTACTCTTATGTGAGCGGCGAGCGCATGGCCAAGTATACCGAAGAGCAGATAGTGCACCTGATACTCCGCGATTTCGACTCACGCAAGATCTGCGTCCTGGCGCCCCTGGTGCGCCACCGCAAAGGGCATTACCGCGAACTCTTCGAGAACGTGCGACGCAAGGGCTACCTGCATGTGCGTGTCGATGGCGAACTGCGCGAGATACTGCCGGACATGAAGGTGGACCGCTACCGCAACCACGACATCGAGGTGGTCGTCGACCGCCTGCGCGTGCAGGAGAAGGACGGGGCGCGCCTGGCCCAGACCGTGGCCGCTGCCATGAGGATGGGCGACGGCCTGCTGCAGGTGCTTGATACCGACACAGGTGAGTCGCGCCACTACAGCAAGCGGCTCATGTGCCCCACCAGCGGAATCTCCTACCGAGACCCCGCCCCGCACAACTTCTCGTTCAACAGCCCGCAGGGAGCCTGCCCGCGCTGCAAGGGACTGGGATACGTGAGCCTGATAGACCCGGACAAGGTGTTCCCCGACCGCAGCCTCAGCGTGAGGCGGGGAGGGGTGGCTCCGCTGGGCAAGTCACGCCAGCAGATGATATTCTGGCAGATTGACGCCTTGCTCCAGACCTATGGATGCACACTGGACACACCCCTCTCCGAGGTTCCCGATGAGGCTCTCTCCGATATCGTCAACGGCTCGGACGAGCGGCTGCGCATACCCTCGGCGGTGGCGCACACCGGCAGTGACCTCTTCTGCGAATACGACGGGCTGGCTAAATACATCAGCCAGATGCAGGACCAGGACATGGGCGCGAAGGCACGGCGGTGGGCCGAGCAGTTCAGCGGCACCCGCACCTGTCCCGAATGTGGCGGGACACGCCTCAACAAGGAGGCCTTGAGCTTCCGCATCGCGGGCAAGAACATCGCCCAGCTCTCCTCGATGGAACTCTCTGACCTCTACGAATGGGCGAGTGGGGTGGAGGAGCATATGGACCCGAGGCAGCGGCGCGTAGCCGGCGAGATACTCAAGGAGATACGCACCCGCCTGCGCTTCCTGCTGGATGTGGGACTTGACTACCTGTCGCTCTCGCGCTCCTCGGCCACCCTGTCGGGCGGGGAGAGCCAGCGAATCAGGCTGGCCACGCAGATAGGCAGCCAACTGGTGGGCGTGCTCTACATCCTGGACGAGCCGAGCATCGGGCTGCACCAGCGCGACAACATGCGCCTCATCAACTCGCTGTGCAAACTGCGTGACGCGGGCAACACGGTGATCGTGGTGGAGCATGACCAGGAGATGATGGAGCACGCTGACTATATCGTGGACATCGGCCCGCTGGCCGGACGGCGCGGAGGGCAGGTGGTGTACCAGGGAACCTACCGGGATATGCTGAAGGCCGACACGCTCACCAGCCAGTATCTGAGGGGCGTGAAGCGCATCGAGGTGCCCACCGCGCGAAGGAAGGGCAGCGGGCATGTGCTCAGCCTGAGGGGGGCGCGCGGAAACAACCTCAAGGGCGTGGACGCCGACTTTCCGCTGGGATGCCTCATCTGCGTGACGGGCGTGAGCGGCAGCGGAAAGAGCACCCTGATAACCGACACCCTGCAGCCTCTGCTCAGCCAGCACTTCTACCGCTCGCTGCAGCCTCCCCTTGCCTACGGAAGCATCGAGGGACTGGAGTATATAGACAAGGTGGTGAGCGTGGACCAGAGTCCGCTGGGACGCACACCGCGCTCCAATCCCGCCACCTACACGGGTATCTTCGACGACATCCGAAACCTCTTCGTCGAACTCCCGGAGGCCAAGATACGCGGCTACAAGCCGGGGCGCTTCTCCTTCAACGTGAAGGGAGGCAGGTGCGAGGCATGCGGCGGAAACGGCTACCGCACCATCGAGATGAACTTCCTGCCCGACGTGCTCGTGCCTTGCCAGGAGTGCCAGGGAAAGCGCTACAACCGCGAGACACTGGAGGTGCGCTTCCGTGGGAAGAGCATCGCCGATGTGCTCGACATGACCATCAACCAGGCGGTGGAGTTCTTCGAGAACCAGCCGTCCATCCTCAGACGCCTCAAGGTACTGCAGGACGTGGGACTGGGATATGTAAGGCTGGGGCAACCGAGCACCACCCTGTCGGGCGGAGAGAGCCAGCGTGTGAAACTGGCCACCGAACTGGCCAAGAAAGACACGGGCAAGACACTCTACATCCTGGACGAGCCTACCACAGGGCTTCACTTCGAGGACATACGCGTGCTGCTCTCCGTGCTCAACCGCCTGGTCGACAAGGGGAACACCGTGGTGGTCATCGAGCACAACCTGGATGTGGTGAAGAGCGCCGACTGGATTCTTGACATGGGGCCTGGCGGCGGGCGCGAGGGCGGGAGGCTGGTGTTCAGCGGAACGCCCGAGCAACTGGCGCAGAACTCCTCAAGCGTCACCGCGCCCTATCTGTGCGCCATGCTGGATGAGGCCGGCGGCACGCACGGGGGGGTGAGCGCGCATGCGGGCACACCGCCCTGCCACCCAGTGTGCGCATCTCCAAACAACACGAAACCAACTGGAAAAAACAAATGAGAAGGCAATTACCATTACTGGTGCTGCTGCCCGTAGCGGCCAACGCGCAGCAGCGACCCAACATCGTCTTTATCATGACGGATGACCACACGGCGCAGATGCTCTCGGCCTATGGCCACAGTCCCATCCAGACACCCAACCTCGACCGACTGGCCAGCGAGGGGGTGCTCTTCAGGCACAGTTTCGTGGCCAACAGCCTGTCAGGCCCCAGCCGCGCCTGCATGCTCACGGGCAAGCACAGCCACAAGAACGGATTCACCAACAATGAGCACGGAGTGTTTGACGGCAGCCAGCAGACCATGCCCAAACTCATGCGGCAGGCTGGCTATCAGACGGCACTCATAGGCAAATGGCACCTGGTGAGCAAGCCCACGGGCTTTGACTACTACGAGATACTGGGCGGACAGGGAGAGTACTACAACCCCACGTTCATCCAGATGGACGGTTCGCGCAAGCAGGCGACGGGCTACTGCACCGACGTTGTCACCGACAAGGCCATCGGCTGGTTGGAGCATCGCGACCAGCAGAAGCCATTCATCCTCTTTGTCCACCACAAGGCGTGTCACCGCGACTGGCTGCCTCCCATGAAGTACCTGCGGGCCTACGAGGACCAGACCTTCCCGCTCCCTGCCAACTTCTGGGACAACTGGGAGGGGCGTGTGGCCGCGCAGCAGCAGCAGATGAGCATCGCCTCGCCCATGGACATGGACCTCATCTATGACAACAAGATATACCGCAAGGGCGACAAGAGCCGGCTGAGCGGGGCTTATCTGGCCAACATCAACCGCCTGGCCGAGGCCGACCGGAGGGAGTATGACCAGTTCTACGACTCCATCACGGCAGCCTTTTACCAGAATCCTCCCACAGGACGCGCGCTCACCGAGTACAAGTTCCAGCGTTACATGCGCGACTATGCCAAGGTGACCCGTGCCATGGACGACAATGTGGGCCGCCTCATGGACTATCTGCGTGAGCACCGTCTGCTCGACAACACGCTGGTGGTATATGCCAGCGACCAGGGCTTCTACATGGGTGAGCACGGGTGGTTTGACAAGCGGTTCATGTATGAGGAGAGTCTGAACACGCCCCTCATCATGCGTCTGCCCGACGGGTTCCAGCGGCGCGGCGAGATTGACGACATGGTGCAGAATATCGACTATGCCCCCACATTCCTCGAACTGGCGGGCGTGCCCATCCCCCAGGACATCCAGGGAGTGAGCCTCGTGCCCCTGCTCAGGGGCAAGCGCAGCCCGCGACACTGGCGACACTCCATCTATTATCACTTCTACGAGTTCCCGGCCGAGCACATGGTGAAGCGGCATTACGGCATACGCACGGAGCGGTACAAGCTCATCCATTTCTACAATGACATAGACACCTGGGAACTCTATGACCTGAAGAAGGACCCCATGGAGATGCATAACCTCTACGGACAGCCGGGTTACGAGAAGTTGACAAGGCGGTTGCACCAGCAACTCGATGAGTTGCGGAGGCAGTATGACGTGCGCCCCGAGGACCAGTGAGACCAGCGTGAGAAACCTTGCCCGCCAGGGCATGTCAAGCCAGATGGCCAGGTA
>DCCS01000040.1:0-534 GCA_002316015.1 Prevotellaceae bacterium UBA1075 | reverse complement strand
TACCTGGCCATCTGGCTTGACATACTTGCCGAAGTATCTCAGGACACCTTATGCTTTTTCAGGCTTCCCTTGTGGGGGGCCTGCCGTGCTCATGGGAGTATCGGCATTGTCAGAAGGCGCACACGGCGCGGACGTAGTGGTTGGCCGCCTTCGGATCAGTTTTCACATAGCCTTTGCTGACCATGGGTTGGATGGCGAAGATGTAGGCTAAGCCATAGGTTGCGCCTTCTGTGGAGGACCAGTAAGGATAATTGGCCAGTGGTTCGCCGCGTCCTGCGGCAGCCACCGCATCGTTGACGATGCCCTTGGTCTCGAGTGGGAAGTAGACTTGGCCAGTATGCATTATGTCCTCGTCCTTGCAGAAGAGCATGTGCAGCTCCTTCCCCGAGGGGAGATACCACCCTGTGCTGCCTTCCGGCGCGGGCGTGGCGTTGCGGAAGTTGATGAGCTCCTGGGCGGGGACGACCTTGGTGTTGTAGTTGACGTAGCCGCAATGCTGGTTGTATGCCAACAGCACTTTCGTGTTCTGGTAGC
>DCCS01000029.1 GCA_002316015.1 Prevotellaceae bacterium UBA1075 | reverse complement strand
TTGAACTGGGATAGCTTCTATCCACAAACGGACGGACAGAGAAGAATGCGTCCGCAACAATGAAGTCGGGCAAACTTGAGGTATAGCCCCGTTGCCCGGTGCAGTACTACTTCGTCCGCCGGTGCAGTACTACTTCGTCCGCCGGTGCAGTACTACTTCTATCGGAAATGCAGTACTACTTCATCCGCCAATGCAGTACTACTTCTGTGGAGAGCGGAATTGCAAAACGGGGCGCACACCGCACGCCGGGGCACAGGCAAGAGCAGGCTCGGAAGGCATGCGGTCTTGTGCGCTGTGCGGGCGGAAGTCATCACCGGATGCCGGGGAAAGCCCCCTCGAGCCGCGAATAATACAGAAGTGCCTTCCCGAAAGCCCCTTGGGGCCAGTTCTTCAGATTGTCTGGCCAAGACGGTTGCCCTGTCTCGGTGAGGGAGGCCGGCTCTCCTGGGCAGACAGTCCCTGCCACTCTTGCAATACCCCCTGGACTCTCTCCCTGCCGTGGCAATTCCCTTGGACGTGCTGTCAAGTCCATGGGCGAAAGGAGAGGGAAGAAGCGTTTGCCGCGCGTTTTGACTTCAACACCATAAGGATGCCGGAATTTGTAGAGAGGGCAAAATTAAACGCTTCTTTTTTGTGTCCCTGTGAATTATTCGGGTTAATATTGTAACTTTGCGTTTGCATTATGGAGCAGAAGAACGTACTTGGACAGCAACAAAGCCAGCAGCAGGTGCAGGTGCAGACACAGGTGCCACAGCAGGTGCTGCTGGCCAGGCTCATGGAGATGCCCGTGGATGCCCTCCGCCAGAGGGTGGACAATGAGTGCATGGAGAATCCCTGGCTGGAAAAGTCCCGTGAGGACAGCGATGACCCGGCATCTGTGGCAGGCAATGGCGATGGCGGGGACATCCAGCCCGATGGCGACGGGACGGCTGCCGACGAGCGTGTGGGCGACTATGGCTCCGAGGACGATATGCCCGACCATCTGCTGGGCAACCCTGCGGGGGCCGGCCGTCCCGAGAACATGGACTACCGCTCCACGCTCTCCTTTTACGACCATCTGAAGGACCAGGCCCACGAGTATGACCTCACTCCCCACCAGGAGCAGGTGCTCGAGTACCTGGTGGGCTCGTTGGGCGAGGACGGCCTGCTCCCCAAGTCACTTGACCAGCTGGCCGATGAGGCCGAGATATACCAGGGCATCACCACCGACAGCCACGAGCTGGAGACGATGCTGCACGTCCTGTGGCAGTTTGACCCGCCCGGCATCGGCGCGCGGTCCCTGCAGGAATGCCTGCTGCTGCAGGTCGCGCGTCTCCCTCATGTGCGCTTCCGCAAGGAGACCACCCAGGTCTTGCGTTCCTGCTTTGACGATTTTATGCATAAGCGGTGGGACAGGATAGCGCGCACGCTCCACCTGGACGAGCGTACCGTGGAGGGTGTCAAGCGCGAGATACTGCGTCTTGACCCGCATCCGGGGTTCTCCCTGGGCGAGCGCGACGGGACGGCTGGCCAGCATGTCACTCCCGACTTCCTTGTTGACACTGACACCGACGGGAATATCACCATGACACTTAACGAGGGCGACATGCCCTCGCTCACCATCAGCGATGACGCTACAGGCCGCCTGGCTTCCTATGAGAGGCGGGGCACTGGCAGGCTGAGCCGCTCCGAACTGGAGGACATGCGTTTCACGCGCCGCTATGTGGAGCGTGGGCAGATGTTTATCCAGGCTCTGCTGCAGCGCAGGGAGACCATGATGCGCACCATGCAGGCCATCATCAGTTGGCAGCGTCCCTTCTTCCTCACGGGAGACGAAAGCCAGCTCCGTCCCATGGTGCTCGAGGATATTGCAGGGCGCACCGGCTACGACATAAGCACCATCAGCCGCGTGAGCAACAGCAAGTATGTGCAGACCAGCTTCGGCATCTACCCCCTAAGGTGGTTCTTCCAGCGCAAGAGTGTCGGGACTGACAGCGGTGCCCAGGTGACCCAGCGTGCGGTGAAGGCCAAGCTGCGCGAACTGGTGGAGGGCGAGGACAAGGCCAGTCCGCTCAGCGACGAGCGGCTCACCGAGCTCATGGCTGGCGCGGGCTATCCCATAGCCAGGCGCACGGTGGCCAAGTACCGTGACATGATGGGCATCCCGCCGGCAAGAATGAGAAGATGAAGACCATTGTCACCATAGCACGGGTGCTCTCGGCACTCTTCCGTCCCGCCTACTATCCGCTGGTGGGATTCATTATCCTGTTTGTCTTCACATACATGAACATCTTCCCGTGGGTGTTCAAGTTGTGGGTGTTGGCTATGGTGTATTTCTTCACCGTGGCTCTGCCCACGGTGTGTACCAATGGTTACCGGCGTCTCAGAGGATGGAGCGCCCGTGACCTGAGACAGCAACAGAGGCGCATAGTGCCCTATGCCATACATCTCTGCTGTTACCTCTTTTGCATGTTCATCATGCGCGGCATTCATTTGCCGCGCTTCATGCTGGCCGTCCTGGCCGTGAGCCTGCTGGTGCAGGCGGCCTGCCTGCTGGTCAATCTCAGGTGGAAGGTGAGCATGCACTCGGCGGGCGCGGGTGCCGTGACAGGCGCGCTTATGGCTTACGCCCAACTCTTCGGCTTCAATCCTGTGTGGTGGCTGTGCGGCAGCATCCTGCTGTGCGGCCTGGTGATGACCAGCCGTACCCTGCTGCGTCAGCACACGTTGTGGCAGGTGCTGGCAGGCGCGTTGTTGGGCGTGCTGTGCGGCTATTCGGGCATCAGGGTGATGTGAGACACCCGTTTCCCGCACTTCGCCACACCAGATGTGGTGGCGAGGCAGGCGCGGGGTGGTGAAGAAGGAAACAAACATAAAACCCAAAACAGATGGAACCTATTGTAAGTGTGATTATGGGCAGCACCAGTGACCTGCCCGTCATGGAAAAGGCCCTCGCCTTCCTGAACGAGCAGCAGATACCTTTTGAAGTGAACGCCCTGTCGGCCCACCGCACGCCCGATGATGTCGAGGTGTTTGCGCGCTCGGCCGAGGACCGGGGCATCAAGGTGATTATCGCGGCGGCCGGAATGGCGGCGGCCCTGCCCGGGGTCATTGCCGCCAGCACCACGGTGCCGGTCATAGGCGTGCCCGTCAAGGGCATGCTTGACGGACTGGACGCCATGCTGTCCATCATACAGATGCCTCCAGGCATTCCTGTGGCCACGGTGGGCGTGAACGCCTCGCTCAACGCGGCCATCCTGGCCATGCAGATCCTGGCCCTGCAGGACAAGCGTGTGGCGTCGCGCCTGCGCGCCTACAAGGATGGGCTGGGCGAGAAGATCGCCAAGGCCAACCGCGACCTGGCAACCCTCAGGTACGAGTACAAGTGCGGTGGTGAGAAGTAAGGCAGCAAGGCCATGACACAACAAGATACCGACCACCACGCGGGCCTGCCTCCCGAAGCTCCCTACGCGCGCCGCCGCAGCAGTGTGGCCAGGGTGGGGCACATAGGCATCGGCGGGGAGAACCCCATCCGGCTGCAGTCGATGACCACTACCGACACCAACGACACCGAGGCGTGCGTGGCACAGGCCAAGCGCATCATCGCCGCCGGAGGCGAGCTGGTGAGGCTCACCACACAGGGCACACGCGAGGCAGAGAACATGAGGAACATATCGGCGCGCCTCAGGGCCGAGGGCATCATGACCCCCCTGGTGGCCGATGTGCATTTCAACCCCGCCGTGGCCGATGTGGCCGCCACCTGCTGCGAGAAGGTGCGCATCAACCCCGGAAACTATGTGGATCCCGCGCGCACCTTCAAGAAACTCTCCTACAGCGATGCCGAGTATGCCGACGAGGTGCGCAAGATAGAGGCACGCTTGCTGCCTTTCCTGGCCATCTGCCGCGAGCACCACACGGCGGTGCGCATAGGCGTGAACCACGGGTCGCTCTCTGACCGCATCATGTCACGCTTTGGCGACACGCCACAGGGCATTGTGGAGTCATGCATGGAGTTCCTGCGCGTATGCCGCAAGGCCGGTTTCCGCGATGTGGTGCTCAGCGTCAAGGCCAGCAACACCGTGGTGATGGTGCGCTCGGTGCGCCTTCTGGTGCAGGCCATGGACCGCGAGGGCATGCATTTCCCCCTGCATCTGGGAGTGACCGAGGCGGGTGAGGGCGAGGACGGGAGAGTGCGCAGTGCCGTGGGCATAGGCGCGCTGCTCACCGAGGGACTGGGCGACACCATACGCGTGTCACTCTCCGAGAAGCCCGAAAGCGAGATACCTGTGGCACGCAAACTGGTGAGTTTCATTCCCGAATGTGCACGCCTGCGCCGCACGGTGCCCATCGTGGACGGCGTGATGAGGCTCTCGCTGGACGAGGACGATGCCGAGGACCTGATGCTCAAGGCGGCCATGGCGGCCGGCGCGCCTCTGATAGACCGGCGTGCCACCAGCCTGGTGGTGGTCAACAAGGGCGTGCCCCAGGCCGCTCTGGCCGACAGCATCCTGCAGGCGGCGCGCGTGCGGTTTACCCATACTGAGTTCATATCGTGCCCCGGGTGCGGGCGTACGCTCTATGACCTGCAGGGAACCATCGCCCGCATCAAGGACGCTGTGCGCGAGGCTTCCGCCACCCTGCCACATCTCAACACGCTCAAGATAGCCATCATGGGATGCATAGTGAACGGCCCGGGCGAGATGGCCGATGCTGACTACGGGTATGTGGGCGCGGCCAGGCACAAGGTGTCGCTCTACAGGGGAAAGGTTTGCGTGGAGAAGAACATACCCGAAGGGGAGGCCGTGACGCGTCTGCTCCAACTGATAAGAGAAGACAGCGCACTCCGCGTCTGCGGCAACGGGGAACCTCATACCAAGAATCCTTTAAAAACGGGACAAGGATGAGGAGGTACTTGAAGCCGCTCTTGGCGGTGCTGTTGTTTGCCGTCATACAGGGCGTGACCTCAGTCCTGGTGAGTGTGCTGGCAATGCTTGGCACCATGTGCAAGAATGCCTGGCAGACGGGCGGGCACTTCTTCTCTGCCAGTTCCTGTCCCGACGGGATGCCGCCGCTGGGCTTTGGCGAGATGGCCGCAATCATATTTGTGTCGGGTGCCGTCACGCTGTATGTGCTGGCCAGGCTCACGGGAAGCCTGCGCTTCCCCAGGGCTCTTGACCCGCGCGGGGTGTGCTGGCACCAGGCACCGCTGGTTCTGCTGGCCTTCGCGGCGGGTGTGCTGGCCGTCAACCTGTTCTTTGAGCGCTTTGACCTGCCCGACTGGGCTGGTGACAGCCTGGCAGGACTCATGAGCACGCTGCCAGGTGTCCTGGCTGTGGGAGTGGTGGGGCCGCTGGTGGAAGAGGCCGTCTTCCGCGAGGCTCTGCTGGGTGGCATGCTGCATGAGAGGGTCTCCCCCGGGAGGGCTATCCTCAACTCCTCGTTCGTCTTTGGTGCCATCCATGTCAATCCGGCGCAGATGCCTGCGGCTTTCGTCATAGGAATGATGCTGGGCGTGGTGTATTGGCGTACGGGCAACATCGTGCTTCCCTGTCTTTTGCATATGGCCAACAACCTCCTCTGTGTGGGGCTGACGAGGGCTCTGGGCGACCCTGCCCGCACTTTCACATGGGGGAAGTGGATGGGCGGAGACCCTGTGGCTATTGTGGTGATGGCCGTTTCCGCGCTGCTGTGTGTGTGGCTATTCATGGTCTTTGTGCGCTGCTATCCAGTGGCGGAAACACCTGGGGACAATGAGGAATGACAGGAAATACTCCTGGAAGGATGCGCCCAGGGCAGGGATGGTGTGCCCTGACTGCCGTCTCCGCCACAGGATGCATATGACCAAACCAAGCGCAAACCCTGAAGGGAGAGCACGTCTGGCCAGGAGGTGGCTTCCCTATGTTCCCAAAATCATTTTATCCTCCCCCTCTATTTATGAATACAGAACGTAATGTCAATATAAGTGTGGAACCCAGCCTGTGCCGCCACTGCCAGCGTTGTGTGCAGGTGTGCCCGGCCTCGGTGCTGGCCTGGACCAGCGGGCGTGTGCCCCAGATGCGTGCCGCCGGCCAGTGCATAGGATGCGGTCACTGCGTGGATGTGTGCGAGACAGGCGCATTGCGCCATTCGCTGTTCCCTCCTGGGTGTGTGCATGAGGTGAGACGCGACCTGCTCCCCAGTCCCGAGAGTCTGATGGAACTGTTGCATGCGCGCCGGTCCAACCGCACCATCACCGACTGCCCAGTTCCCCGCGCAGTGCTTGATGACATGCTCGAGGCGGCCCGCTATGCCCCCACTGCCGAAAACACCCGCAGGGTGCGCGTCACGGTGCTTGAGGGTGCGCGGATACATGAACTGGAGCGTGTGGTGATGCGCTTCTTCCTCGGCCTGTCCCGAGTGCTGATGGCCAGGCCCATGCGTCCGCTCACCCGGATGCTCCTTCCCGACCTGTATGCCGAGGCCCCCGAATTGGCACGCTTCAGAGAACGCTGGGAGTCGGGAGAGTCACCCTGCTGCTGCAATGCCTCGTGTGTGCTTGTGTTCAGCGCGCCGGCGGGGTACGACTTTGCATGGCAGGACTGCAACCTGGCCTATCAGAACGCCTCGCTCATGGCCGAGGCGCACCAAGTGAGCCAGGTGTATCTGGGGCTGGTGCAGATGGCACTGCGCTTCATGCCGCGCGGCAAGGTGGCACGCCTGCTGAACTTGCCCAAGGGACATGTGCCCCGGGCCTACATGGCTGTTGGCATACCCCGCTTCCTGTATCCCCGCTATACGGAGCGCTGAACCCTCAGGGAAGCCCCACGGAACCAGTCCCAGGGTTTCCGCGTCAGGAATGTGGCACCTGGGTAATCCGCGTGCCATGGTGTCGTGGCTTGTCCCAATACCTTCTCCCCGGAGGCGTATGCCGTTGCGGCATCCCCAGGGCTGGCTTTGGCACTCACCTCCCGGAGCGTCCAGGATGTCCCGCAGCACCCGCTGTTATGTGGTGGAACGGCGGCGAGCGGCATATCTCCTGGCCTCTTGCTTGCCCGTGTGCAAACTTGTTCGTACCTTTATCCGCCGAAAAGACGCCTCTCACTCATGTAGGAGTGTGGCGGTGAAAGTGAGCAAGATGACAAGAGAAGACTTTGAGATAATGGCTCCTGTGGGGTCACCCGACTCCCTCTCGGCCGCTTTGCGCGCGGGAGCTGACAGCATCTATTTCGGAATAGAAAACCTCAACATGAGGGCACACTCGGCGTGTGCCTTCTCCATTGACGACCTCAGACGCATAGCCGTGGAGTGCCGCCGATGCGGGGTGAAGAGTTACCTGACTGTCAACACCATCATCTACGGCGAGGACCTGCCGCTCATGCGGTGCATACTGGACGCGGCACGCGAGGCCGGGATAAGTGCCGTGATAGCCAGTGATGTGGCGGTGATGGCTTATTGCAGGCAGATAGGGCTGGAGGTGCACCTGAGCACACAGCTCAACATATCCAACATCGAGGCGCTGCGCTTCTATGCACAATTTGCTGATGTGGCGGTGCTGGCCCGCGAACTCAATATGGCTCAGGTGGCCCAGATACACCAGGGCATCCAGCAGCAGGGCATCTGCGGCCCTGGCGGGAAGCCTGTGCGCATAGAGATGTTCTGCCACGGTGCGCTGTGCATGGCCGTCAGCGGCAAGTGCTACCTGAGCCTGAACAACACAGGGCACAGTGCCAACCGTGGTGAGTGCCTGCAACTGTGCCGGCGTTCCTACACGGTGCGCGACCGTGAGACAGGCACCGAGCTGGACATAGACAACAAGTATGTGATGTCGCCCAAGGATCTCAAGACCATACGCTTCCTTGACCGTATGATACGGGCGGGCGTGCGTGTGTTCAAGATTGAGGGACGGGCGCGCGGGGCCGAGTATGTGGATACCGTGGTGCGCTGCTATGACGAGGCGCTCGGGGCGGTGCTCGACGGCACGTTTACCGAGGAGCGCAAGGATGAGTGGGATGCCAGGCTGGCGCGCGTGTTCAACCGTGGCTTCTGGGACGGCTATTACCAGGGCCAGACGATGGGTGAGTGGAACGACCGCCCGGGCTCGCGTGCCACCGAGCGCAAGGTATATGTGGGGCGCGGGGTGCGTTATTATACCAAGTTGCAGGTGGCTGAGTTCAAGATAGAGGCCGCAACCCTGAGCGTGGGCGACCGTATCTTGATTACAGGCCCCACCACCGGTGCCTTGGAGGCAGAGGTGCGCGAGATACGCTATGACCTACAGCCCGTGCAGACGGCAAGGCAGGGGCAGCGGGTGAGCATCCCCATCGACCGCAAGGTGAGGGCGAGCGACAAACTATTCAAACTGGAGCGGGAGTAAGGGGGGCCATGTGCATGTTGGAATGTCAGAATATGCGGATGTGTGGTGCGCGGATGACGTATGCTTGTGCGGTGGCCCTGCTCCTGCTGTTGGCGGGACAGCCTCTGGCCGCACGCAAGGCAATCCGTCTGGAGCGCTACGGCATCGTGCCTGGGGGGTACAGCGGTATCACGGCATTGGGGGACGACCGCTATGCGGTGGTGAGTGACCGTGACACGCAGGCGGGCTTCCATGTGTGGCACATCAGCATCGACCCTGTGACCGGGCGCTTGCAGAGCGTCACCGACGAGGGCTTCCGTGCACATCCCGGACGCAACGAGCGTGATGCCGAGGGCGTGGCTTACTGCCCTGTCCGCCACAGCGTGCTGGTGAGCGGGGAGAATGACAACGCCATCCTGGAGCACAGGCTCGATGGCACGCTCACCGGCAACCGCCTGGCCGTGCCCCCGCGTGTGGTGGCAGCACTTGCCACAAACCGTGGGTTCGAGTCACTCACCTATGACACCGTGTCCCATCACTTCTGGACGATGAACGAGAGTCCGCTCCTCATCGAGAGCCACAGCCGACGGCTTCTGCTCATGCAGTTTGACGACCGCCTGCGGCTCACCGCCTCCTTGCCTTATTATATGGAAGAGCCCCAGGCACGGAGCCACGGGCGCGACTACTATCATGGGGTCTCGGCCATGGCAGCCATGCCCGACGGCACCCTCATGGTGCTCGAGCGTGAGGCTCGCATAGCGCGCCACTACCAGGGAAGCCGCTGCTGGTGCAGGATCTTCCGCTTCACTCCCTCAAGTGGCGAGAAGCAACTGGTGGGTCAGTGGAACACGCGCTTCGGGGTGTTCAACATGCGTTTTGCCAACTACGAGGGCCTCTGCCTGGGCCCGCGCCTGCTGGACGGGAGGCTCACGCTGCTTATGCTCACCGACTCGCAATGCGGCTACGGACGCGGCCCCTGGCATTTGCGCGATCGCTTGCGCGTGGTCGTGCTCGACCGCTGAGCGCATTACCCGGAAGTGATGATTCAATTGTCCGTGTTGGCGCGAAATGCCGTGAAAGGCTGCCTGTCTGTTGCAAGAACCACGGGAAACCTGTAATTTTGCCGCCACAACCAACATTCAACAGACAAACAGTAACCCTATGGAAAAGATTAGAGTGGCTATCGTGGGCTATGGCAACATAGGCCAGTATGCCCTGCAGGCTCTTCAGGAAGCACCCGACATGGAGGTGGCAGGCGTGGTGCGCCGTCACGGGGCCGACAACAAGCCCGCCAGCCTGGCCGACTATCAGGTGGTGAGTGACATCCGCCAGTTGGGACGGGTGGATGTGGCGATACTGGCCACGCCCACGCGCAGCGTGCGGCAGTATGCCCTGGAGATGCTCGGCCTGGGCATCAACACGGTGGACAGTTTTGACATCCACACTCAGATTGTAGACCTGAGGCGTACCCTCGACCAGGCCGCCAAGGAGCACGGGGCGGTGAGTGTCATCAGCGCGGGCTGGGATCCAGGTTCGGACAGCGTGGTGCGCACCCTCATGGAGAGCCTCGCGCCCAAGGGCATCACCTATACCAACTTCGGCCCGGGGCGCAGCATGGGGCACAGCGTGGCCGTGCGTGCGGTAGCGGGCGTGCGTGACGCACTCTCGGTGACCATCCCCCTGGGGACGGGCATACACCGCCGCATGGTGTATGTGGAACTGGAGGATGGCGCCGACTTCCAGGCTGTGGAGAAGGCCATCAAGGCAGACCCTTATTTTGTGAACGACGAGACGCATGTGACCCAGGTGTCCCGCGTGGCCGACATCAACGATGTGGGGCATGGCGTGAACCTGGTGCGCAAGGGCGTGAGCGGGCAGACCCACAACCAGCACTTCGAGTTTGACATGAGCATCAACAATCCCGCCCTTACCGCCCAGGTGCTCGTGAATGTGGCGCGTGCCAGCATGAGGCAAAAGCCCGGTGCCTACACGATGATAGAGATACCCGTAATAGACTGTCTGCCTGGTGATCGCGAGGACATCATCCGCCGCCTGGTGTGAGGGAAGCCCGCGCGGCATCATACGGGAAGCCCCCTCGTGTCTTTCCTCCCGGCGGGGAAGGCCACGAGGGGGCTTTCCGCTTATTTTTCATGCCGGAGAGAATGCTCTTCCGCCCTTTTTCCCTATTTTTGCAACAAAAGAGAAAAACTATGGACATTACACCCCAAAAGACGAGATATCTGTATGTGCTGCTGTTCCTGACGGTGGTGATGACGCTGCCCTGGCTGGGTCTGGCCGACTTCAACACCAAGGGAGAGCCGCGTGAGGCTATAGTGGCGCAGACCATGCTGGCGCAGGACAACTGGGTGATGCCGCACAACAACGGCGGCGAGATAGCCTACAAGCCACCCTTCATGCACTGGTGCGTGGCGGCATGCGGCGCGCTGGTGGGGGAGGTGAACGAGTATGTGGCGCGTTTCCCCAGCGCGGTGTCGGCCATCCTGCTTGCCTTCGGGGTGTATTTCTTCTACGCACGGCGCAGGGACGGGCGCACGGCACTCATAACGGCTTTTGTCAGTTTCTCCAGTTTCGAGATGTTTCGCGCGGCCTATGCCTGCCGGGTGGACATGGTGCTCACCATGTGCATTGTGGGGGCGATGATGCTGCTCGAGGCGTGGCAGGAGCGTGGCCGGCGCGGCGGACTGCCCTGGCTGGCCATCCTGCTGATGAGTGCAGGCACGCTCACCAAGGGGCCTGTGGCCATTGTGCTTCCCTGTGCCGTGGCATGGATATGTGCCGTGGTGAGGCGTGAGGGGTGGCTGCGCGAGACCGGGCTGCTGCTGCTCTCGGCACTGCTGTCCATGGCTCTGCCTGCCTTGTGGTACTGTGCGGCATACAGGCAGCAGGGTGACGGGTTCCTGCGGCTCTTCATGGAGGAGAACGTGTACCGCTTCCTGGGGCGCATGTCCTACCGCAGCCACGAGAACGGGCTCTGGTACTATTTCGTCATGCTGCCCGCCGGGCTGCTCCCCTGGACACTCCTGCTCCTTCCCGCTCTCTTCAGGCGGTGGGACAGGCGGGCCATCGTTGCGCGCCTGAGAGCCATGGACCGCACCGAGGTGTTCTCGCTGGTGGCATCCCTCACCGTGTTTGTGTTCTATTGCATACCGCACAGCAAGCGTGGGGTGTATATCATGCCCATGTACCCGTTTGTGGCCTTCTTTGTGTCGCAGTATCTGTGTGCCAACTATACCCAGCGCTTTGTGCGCCGCCTGTCGTCGGCGGTGGCCGTGCTTTACACCCTGGCCTTCGCCGTGGTGTTGCCCATCGTGCTCAACCGCAAGAGCGACCTGGGCACGGCGCGCGAGATAGAGCGCCTTGTGGGTGACGCTCCCTTGACCAGTTATGTGGCGGGCAGCGTGCCTGGCAACCCCACGCATTATTTCACCATCAACTTCTATCTGCATGACCGGGTGGGCGTGTGGACAGCCCAAGGGCCTGCCTCGCCGCATGGTTTCCTTATTGTAGGTGATCGTGACGCGCGGGATTTTGTGCGCCAGAAGGGCTATGTGTTCCACAAGGTGAATCTTGCCCCACACCGCAGTTGTGACACGCGCCAGACGGTGTGCCTGTATGAGTACTGGGCTGTGAAATAGTCTTCCCGGACGTGGCTGAGTGCCTGCGGCGAAGCCTGGAGCCCGCCGCCTCCAGAGCCTTTCTCTCATGCCTTCCCCCCCCTGGGGAGGGCATTCCCTTTGTGTGAGAGGGGGCGGGTCATGGCGGCTTCGCCCCTGCAAGCGGCTTACCGCTCCCATTCCTCCACTCCGGGCTGCATAAGGCGGTAGTGGCGGATGAGGCTGTAGCATTCCTGGGGGTCAAGGTGCCGTGCCCACGCGTATTCCTCGGCCATCCAGCGGTGCATGCCTGTGCTGGCCGGCAGGCGCTCGAAGTTGCGGCATCCCTTGCGCATGTCCACGCGTCCGAAGCGGATGCGGTTGAGGTCCACCATCTCCAGGCGCACATGCGGGACACCCTGCCCCGCGACCACAAGGCGGTCGCCCTGTGCCGTGGGGCGTGGCGACACGTCAAAGAGTATGTTGCCCCGGCTGTAGTCCATGTTGCACATCCCGTGCTCGTGCATGAGCGCTGTGCAGCGTCCCACCTCGCGGCACACCTGTTCCAGGCAGTCGAAGCGGAAGGTGTGGAGCATGTCGTAGCGGAAGGGGCAGGCAGAGCGCACCGTCACCATGTAGCTGTGGGTGAAGAGCAGTCCGTTGCGGATGTTGATGAATCCCACGGGCTCGGGCGACCCAATGCCTATCTGGATGAGCCGGCGCGCGTTGAGCAGGGCGCGCTCGGCCTTGGACGGGCGCAGGAAACCATAGGCGAGGCGGTTGGGCAGGATGGGCACCCGGTAGGACTTCACCACATACTCCACACCCTCATGGGTGAGGACGCGCAGCTGGTTGCGGCCATCGTGGATGAGTGTGCCCTCCCCCCGGGCGAAGGCATCGGGAAGCGAGCGCATGAAGGAGTCCAGTCCCTCGTGCCCGGGATAAAGCCGCACCGTGGTGGGGTGCAGCATGTGGTGCAGCAGCGAACTCATATCTTGTCGAGCCCTTTGGTGAACTTCAGCCAGTAGTACTTCAGCGGGTTGCTGTATTTCAACTGCTTCCACGGACGGCTGGCGTGTGGCTGGTGCAGCACGGGCAGCGTGGTGAACAGGTAATTGTGCAGCCCCGACTCGAGGCTCATGTGCGAGATGGTCACGTCAAACCAGTCGCGTGTGCTGTCGAGCAGGCTGAAATCCACGCGGCGCAGCAGTTCGTCGGTAAGCAGCGTGCAGCAGAATGAGCAGTGGTGCCGGGTGTCGAGCACCCGGTTTCTGTGGCGGCGCGCGAACAGGTAGGGGTAGTTGACACGGCCTTCCCCGTCCACGGTCACGGCGGCGGCCAGCCCGCACTCCTTGCGTTCCAGCGCGCTGTCCCACAGCCGCTGCAGCGTGTCGCGCCGCACGGTCACGTCGCTCTCCACGATGAGCAGGGCGGCATCGTCCTGCAGGCACAGTTCCCTCTCGCGCTGGAGCACAAGCAGATAGTTGGGCGACGGATGCGTGGTGAGGTCGCTCAGATTGACGAGGCCGAAGCCCAGGCCCTGTGCCTTGAGTTCCAGCAGGGACGTGTTCTCGGGCGTGCTGAAGTCGTTGTATATGGTGTAGGTGTGGGGAACGGTGAGTTCCGAGTCGAGCACCGCGTTGATGGTCTTCAGCGTGGAGTCGATGGAGTCCTTCACCGGGGTGATGACATGAAGCCGCTTCATAGGTTCGCAAATTTGTGCAAAAGTACACATTCCAGCGCAGAGAGGCAAGCAAACTCACCCAAAAGTCCTACCTTTGCAGGTAGCCTGGCTCTCCACAGGCACACTCGCATATGAAGAAAGCATTGCAGATTATCGCGGCCGTGCTGGCCTGCTCAGCCCTGTGCTACATTATATATGTGTGGGGGCAGGTTGACGATTACCCCCGCAAGATATGGCTCCACCGCTGCAACTCCATCGAGAAACTGAAGGAGAAAGAGCACCGCTATCCCAACGTGGAGGTGGACATCTGCCTGCGCCCAGGCGGGGTGATGGACGTGACGCATGACGAGGACACCACCTTCCACCTTGGCATCGGTCCCTATATGCAATATCTTGCCCGGCATCCCGAGAGGCATATCTGGCTGGACATCAAGAACCTGTCCGAGGACAACCAGCAGCAGTTCAAGCGCGTGCTGGACAGCCTGGTCTGGACGTATGGTGTGGACAAGGGGCAGATGGTGATAGAGTCGCCACGCTGGCAACTGCTCTTCCCCTTCACCCGTGACCGCTACTACACCTCGTGCTATGTGACCGCCCCCCGCCCGTCGTCGCTCACCAAATGGCAGCGTGACAGCGTTGTATCCCGGCTGGGCACGGTGGCCAGGAGCGGATGCGTGCGCGCGCTGTCATTCCCGGCCTACTGGTACAACACGCTCCGCTGGCAGTTCAGGGACGAGCCCATTGACTACCTGGCCTGGATGAACCACCGCACACAGATGTGGATGCTGCTTGACCCGCTGGGGCAGGTGATGCTGCGCGACCCGCGCCTCAAGGTGATACTGGTCAAGGACAAAGGACATTACCACAGATGACACGGCTCCTACTGCGACACCTGGCCTGCCTGCTGGGCGTTCATGCTGTTGGGCTCGTGACGCTCAGCCTCATGCGGCTGGCGCTGTATGCGGCGGGGCATCATTTCCTGGATGCAGGGTCGGCCGGGGACATACTGCTGCAGGCACAGGCTTTTGTGCGCGGTGTCTGGTTCGACAACGTCATAGGCTGCTACATCCTCATCGTCCCGCTGGCGTTTACGGTGCTCTGCCACCTGGCCGGGAGGGGACGCGCGGCACTTGCGGCGAGCCTGTGGTGGATGCGCGTCCTGTGGGTGGCGGCCATCGGTGTGTCGGCGGCCAACATCCCCTACTTCCTGTATTTCTTCAAGAACATCAACTCCAGCATATGGAACTGGGCCGAGTACGGCACCACCACCATGGGCATGCTCCTGGGCGAGAAATCCTACTATCCGCCCATGGCCGGCTTTGTGTTGCTGTCCGCGATCTTCCTGTGGCTCACCGTCAGGGTGCGCCGCGCCCTGGTGCCCGCCGGGGATGCCCGCCGTGGGGAGCACAAGGGTCTGCAGGCGAGGCCGTGGTGCCCCACCGGGGCAATGGGCGTGCTCGTGCTGGGCTGCGCAGCCATCGGGCTGTGCCTGTTCGGCATCAGGGGACGCACGGGCTACAACCCCATTAAGGTGAGCGCGGCCTACTACTGCCACGATGCCTTCCTCAACCAGCTGGGTGTCAACCCCGCCTTCAGCCTGCTCACCAGCACGCTCGATGACCGCCGCCCCGAGAACCGCCGCCTCAATCTCATGCCGGTGGGCGAAGCGCGCGCCCGGTGCCTGCGGGACATGCGGCGGCCGCTCGCCTACACGCTTGTGCCCGGCGGCAGGCACGCCTCGGAACTGAAGGGGCGCAACGTGGTGCTCATCCTCATGGAAAGCATGAGCGCCGACCTCATGGGGCACGGGCAGACCCCCTTCCTGGACAGCCTGGCGTGCCACAGCCTCTTCTTCCCGCGCTTCTACTCGGCCGGCAACCACACCAACCACGGCATCTTCAGCACACTCTACTCCTTTCCCGCGCTGATGTTCCGCAACCTGATGAAGGGAAGCAACATCCCACGCTACCGGGGGCTGCCCACCGTGTTGCGCGAGAATGGCTACCGCACCCTCTTCTTCATGACCCACGAGTCGCAGTACGACAACATGAACGCCTTTCTGCGCACCAATGGGTACGATGAGATATATGCGCAGGAGAATTACCCCAGGCGTGAGGTGGTGAACAGCTTCGGCGTCCCTGACCACTACCTGTACCGCTATGCCCTGCACAGGCTGGCCAAGCAGAAGGAACCCTTCATGGCCACGCTGCTCAGCATAAGCAACCACCCGCCTTACATCATCCCCGACTGGTTCCATCCGGATGCAGGGGAGAAGGAACAGCAGATAGTGGAATATGCCGACGACGCGCTGCGCATCTTCTTCAAGCAGGCCTCTGCCCAGCCCTGGTACGGGCACACCGTCTTCGTGCTGCTGGGCGACCACGGCAAGCTCACAGGCAGCTCGGAGAGTGAGATGCCGGATTGCCTCAATCACATCCCGCTCATCATACACGCTCCGGGCATGTCCCCCGGAGAGGTGACATCGTGGGGCATGCAGATGGACGTGCAGCCCACACTGCTCAGCCTGCTGGGCATCACGGCACGGCAGGAGAACTTCGGGCAGAACCTCCTGCGGCACCCGCGCTCCATGGCGCTCTATACCGCCGACAATGTGATAGGAGCGCGTGCCGACGGGCATCTGTACATCTGTGAGCCCGCCACAGGCACCGAGTGGATGTACCTGACCGCAGCCGACGGAGAGCTGACACCCCGGGAACGTCCCGACAGCACTTTCCTGCGCATGAGGCAGACGCTCTTCAGCACCCTGCAGACAGCCCAGGAGGAAATCAGAAAGCATGAGCGGGAGTGAGGGAAAGGACAGGGGGGCACTGGGCGAACTGGCACGGTTCGTGCTTGTGGGCGGTCTGTCCACCATGTTGCACTGGCTCATCTACAGGGCGGCACTGCCCTGGTGTCAGGTGTATGTGGCCTACACGGCGGGGTATCTGGTCAGTTTCCTGTTCAATTTCCTGGCCACCAGTTACGTAACGTTCCGCACGCGGCCAACCTGGACACGCATGTGGGGCATGGCGGGGGCGCATGCCGTCAACTATGGGGTACACATCGTGCTGCTGGCTCTCGTGCTGCGGATGGGCATGCCGGAGCGTTGGGCACCTGTGCCGGTCTACTGCGTGGCAGTGCCCGTCAACTTCCTGCTGGTGAGATTCGTGTTCAAGAACACACGGGAAGGGCAGTGAGCGGGACGCGCCACGCTCATGCGGGCTCATCCCCACAGGCCCCCACAGAGCGTGACCCACGCCACGGCGGGGCACCTGCCCGTTGTCTCCCCACCCCGCAGGGACATGGCCCCGTCTTCCCGCAAGCGACATTGTGAAACCATAAAACCGAAGAACAGTAAAACCGCAAGTATGATATACATAGTGATACCCTGTTACAACGAGCAGGAGGTGCTGGAGGACACCACCGGGAAACTGGCCTCGCTCATCGCCACGATGGAGGGCGAGCAGGTGCGCATACTCTATACGGACGACGGCAGCCGCGACGCCACCTGGGCACTCATCGGGCAGATGCATGACCGCTATCCCTTTGTGGAGGGTGTCAGACTGGCTCACAATGTGGGGCACCAGCGGGCTCTGTGGGCCGGCATGGAGGCTGTGGCCAGCCGCGCCGAGGCCATCGTGAGCATCGACGCCGACCTGCAGGATGACATCCGGGTCATCCCGCGCATGGTGGCCGACTTCCGGCGGGGGGCCGACATCGTGTACGGC
Organism: Prevotellaceae bacterium UBA1075; assembly: GCA_002316015.1. Lineage (GTDB taxonomy): Bacteria > Bacteroidota > Bacteroidia > Bacteroidales > Bacteroidaceae > Physcousia. The sequence continues at coordinate 11,083 of DCCS01000029.1, read as the reverse complement.
GTGCGCAGGGAGCGTGCCACCGACACGGCCTTCAAGCGTGTGACGGCCCTGTTCTTCTACCGGTTGATGAACGCTCTGGGCAGTCACCTTGTCTATAACCATGCCGACTTCCGCCTGCTGAGCCACCGCGCGCTGTGTGCCTTGCTGTCCTATCCCGAGCGGAACCTCTTCCTGCGCGGCATGGTGCCCATGCTTGGCTTCAATGAGTGCCGGGAGTACTACGACCGCCTTGAGCGGCAGGCAGGGGTGAGCAAGTACCCCCTGTCGCGCATGATAGCCCTGGCCATGGACGGCATCACCAGCCTGAGCGTGAAGCCGTTGCGCTGGACGGGTGTCGCCGGGGTGTGCTCCATGCTGGTGGCCATGGGGGTCATCGTGTGGGCTCTGGCGCGGCATTGCCAGGGACACACGATAGCGGGATGGACCTCACTGCTCATCTCGGTGTGGCTTGTGGGTGGCCTGCTGTTGTTGGCCATCTGTGTGCTGGGCGAGTACATCGGCAAGGTGTACCAGGAGGTGAAGCGCCGCCCGCGCTATTTCATCATGGACAGCGTGGGGCGGAGTACTGACGGGGCAAGCCCCTTCCCCTCTTCCCCGGAAGGGGGGGGGGCTGAAAGGATGCCGGGGGAGCGGGACGCTTGCCCTCCCCGGTAATCCCGTCTCGGCCGGGCTTGTAGAGCCACGCCTTGTCCTTCCGGCGCATGCGGGTCATGACGCGGCGGCATGCGTTGGCAAATGCAGCGGCATGCGTTGGCAAATGCGGCGGCATGCGTTGGCAAATGCGGCGGCATGCGTTGGCGATCGCAGCGGCATGCGTTGGCGAATGCAGCGGCATGCGTTTTTTTGCGTGGTGGGCTGTCTTTATGGAATCACCGGGGCACGCGGGCACGCAGGCATGTTCCGCCTTTCGGGAAAGGCGGCGCTCGGAATGGCGCTCCCGCCGCGCCGGGGGCTGTGGCGGGAGCCTGGTCAGTCGCCCATGGTGACCTGGCGGCTACCGTCGGGCAGTTCGTTGATACTCACCCTCACAGCCTCCATGGGCAGGATGCCCTCGACAAGTTCGGGCCATTCGATGAAGCAGGGGCGCCCGCTGTAGAAATACTCGTCGCATCCCATGTCGTAAGCCTCGGTGAGCCGCTTGATGCGGTAGAAGTCGAAGTGATATACGGGTTTGCCCGCGCGGTCCTCGTACTCGTTGACGATGGCGAATGTGGGGGAGTTGACCGTGTCCCGCACGCCCAGTTCGCGGCATACGGCCTTGATGAACGTGGTCTTTCCGGCGCCCATCTTGCCGTAGAAGGCAAATATGGTGGACGCGCCCATAGCCTGCACAAACTGTGCCGCCGCCTGCTGGATGTCCTTTTCCTGGAATGTAATGGTCATGGTGCTTGGTGTTTTATGCGCGCTTCTTCCCGTGCAGGGTGACCAGCGGGATGAGCATCTCCTCCATGCTGACCCCCCCGTGCTGGAAGGTGTCCTTGTAGTACTGGACGTAGTAGTTGTAGTTGTTGGGATAGGCGAAGAAGTCATCGCCCGTGGCAAAGATGTAGGCCGTGCTGAGGTTGGGGCTCGGGAGCCCGGCCTTGCGCGGGTCGCGTATCTCCAGCACCTCCTTGCGGTTGTAGGTGAGGCTCTTGCCCAGCTTGTAGCGCAGGTTGGTGTTGGTGTTCTTGTCGCCCACCACCTTGATGGGGTTATAGCAGCGTATGCTGCCGTGGTCGGTGGTGAGCACGATGGTGTAGTCGGTGGCGGCGAGTGCCCTGAACAGGTCGGCCACCGCCGAGTGGCGGAACCAGCTGGTCGTGATGCTGCGGTAGGCCGCCTCGTTGCTGGCCAGTTCCCTCACCATGCGGCTCTCGGTGCGGGCGTGTGAGAGCATGTCGATGAAGTTGAGCACCACCACATTGAGGTCGTACCTCTGTAGCGAGGGGAGCTGCTGCACCAGTTTCTCGGCGGCGGTGGAGTCGTTGACCTTGTGGTAGGTGAAGGTGTTGCGGCGGCGGTAGCGGTCAAACTGTGTCTTGATGAGCGGGGCCTCATTGAGGTTCTTGCCCTCCTCGGAGTCCTCATCGACCCACAGTTCGGGGAACATGCTCTCGATGATGTTGGGCATGAGTCCGCTGAAGATGGCGTTGCGGGCATATTGCGTGGCGGTGGGCAGTATGCTGCAGTAAAGGCTCTCTTCGCAGGTGAAGGACTCCGAGAGCTCGGGCTGGAGCACCTTCCACTGGTCATAGCGGAAGTTGTCAATCACGATGAGGAACACCTTCTCCCCCCGGTTGAGGGCGGGGAACACGCACCGCTTGAAGATGTCGGGGCTCATGAGGGGACGCTCTTCGGGCTGTTGCATCCACCTCATGTAGTTGCGGCGCACGAACTTGGCGTACTCGCGGTTGGCCTCGCCCCGTTGCATGGCCAGCATCTCCTTCATGGCCGAGTCGGTCTCAGAGAGTTGCAGTTCCCAGTAGGTGAGCCTCTTGTACACATCCACCCACTCGTCGAGCGTCATGGAGTCGCTTATCTGCGTGCCCAGTTTGCCGAAGTCCTGCCGGTAGGCTGTCTGTGTCTGCTCGGTGACGATTTCCTTCTGGTGTATGTTCTTCTTCAGGGTGGAGAGGATCTGCATGGGGTTCACGGGCTTGATGAGGTAGTCGGCAATCTTGGCCCCGATGGCCTGTTCCATGATGTTCTCCTCCTCGCTCTTGGTCACCATGACCACGGGAGTGGCGGGACATATCTCCTTGATGCGCGTGAGGGTCTCCAGCCCGCTCAGCCCAGGCATGTTCTCGTCAAGCAGGATGAGGTCGAAGGCCTCCCCCGCGCAGCAGTCCAGGGCGTCGTGCCCGTTGCTCACGGTGCGCACCTCGTAGCCTTTCTTCCGCAGGAAGAGGATGTGCGCTCCCAGCAACTCTATCTCGTCATCCACCCACAGGAGTCTGTATGTAGCCATATTGTGTGTTCCTTTCTGTATAGTTTTCGCCCCGCGCTCAGAAGCCGTAAGGGAAGTCGTCACCTGTTGTCCCGTCCTCGCCTTCGTCCTGCTCCTCTTCTGGAGCCGCGTCGTCGGGGTCGATGACCTTGAGGTCGGTGGGCTCGTCGAGCCGCAGGTCCCCGGGCACCCGCATGGGCGCGAAGTGCGCGTCATAGAATTGCTTGTAGTCATCAAAACTGTACTCCGTGCCGAGGAGCTTCATGTTCTCCTCGGACACGAGCATCGAGCGGATGCCCTTGAGCAGCGTGGCCATGTGCTCGTCGGCATATAGTTTCTGCGCGTAGGCGTGTACCTCGTCGTAGGAGAGGAACCCCTTGACGGCCATCAGGCGCAGCCCTCGGTCCTCGGTGATTTCGATGTCGAAGTTGCGCACCATGTAGCTGGTGAAGTTGTAGCGCGCCATCTCGTAGAGCAGGAGGTTCTCGTCGAGGCTCGCGGCGGGGTAGGCCAGCAGGAACATGAAGTTGGTGTAGCGCTCGTCGGACAGCGTCTTGGCCGTCCCGGTGCTGTCGGCGCCCTCCCGCCGCGTGCGCCGTGACCAGATGCTGCTGGCGTCAAGCCGCTCGTCCATGAGCTGGCGTCCCTCGTCGAGACCCTTCACGATGGCACTGGCCAGTTCCGCCACCTCCTCCTTGGGGTAGTTCTGCACCACCTCCTTCAGGCTCACCATGAAGGTGTCGCGCTCCCCTGCGTACAGGTTGGCCATCGCGCGCACAAACAGCATGCGGGCGCGGTGGACTCCATGGGGGAAATTCTGGGTGCTGAAGGCATAGTCGCGCTCCACCTGCGCGTAGTCGCCCCGCAGGTATGACTGGTATGCCTGGGCATAGACGGAGTCCTCCATGTGCCTGCCCTGGCGTGCTATCATCTCGTAAAGGGGGCTTCCCAGCAGCGCGGCAAGTTTGCTGTCGGGGTATTCCTTGAGCAGGAGGTCGCGGTACTTCTGCGCCTCGCTGCCGTGGCCGGTGCGCCCGTAGAGCAGGAACAGGTGGTAGTAGATGTCATCGAGACCTTCCGTGTCGGGAAAGTCGGCCAGGAGTCTCAGCATGGTCTTCTCGGCCAGCGGAAAGTTCTCGAGCCGCTCCTGCTCCAGGATGCCCGCCTTGTAGAGAGCCTCGGAGAGCAGTCTGTCGGACTCCTGCCTCTGTTCCTCGGTGAATGGTATCTGCTTGAGGTAGAACTCCCTGTGGTGCGGGTCATTGGCCAGGGAGTCCCTGCGTGCCTGGTCTTCCTGGCCGGTGTCGTCACTGCCGCCTGCGCCATAGAGGCTGTCGGCCTGCTCCTCGCTCATCTGCGCGCCGCCCTCCTCGCCACCGCCGGGCAGCGACTGGCGGTTGCTGATGCGCCAGTAGTCCACGTTGGGCCGCTGTCCCCACCGCTTGCGGAACTCCTCCTCGCCCCGCTTCACGGTGGCGGGGTTGTAGAAGTACCAGGCCCCTTTCTGCCCGCTGGCGGGGCTGGCGGTGGCTGCCTGCCGGTTTCCGGCCGCTCCTGTGGCCGCGTTGCCTCCCCTGGCGTTGGCCGTGCCGGTGGCTGTGCCGTTGCGTGCCGCCTTCTTTGCCTCCTCCTTCTCTTTCTTTTTCAGGGCCTCTATCACGCGGTCGATGGCTGCGGTGTATTCCGGCTCGGTCATCTTGGCCAGTGCCTGCAGGCTGTCCTGCATCTTGATTGTGCTCAGATGAGGCTCCAGCTCACTGAGTATCTCGCTCCTGCGCTCGCTCTCCTTGCGGTCGGGGTGTTCCTTGTCCAGGATGGCCACGCACGCCTTGTAGGTGCGCGCCGCATTGATGTAGTCTTCCCTCTGCCAGTACATTTGGCTCAGGCGGAGCAGGAGCATGGCCTTCGAGGGGCCGTTCTTTGTGGCCTCCTCCACGCCCTTCTCCCACGAGCCTAGGCAGCGGGCGGTGTCCTGCACGCCCAGGTAGATGTTGCCCATGGCGTAATACACCTGGTCCAGGTAGTCCTTGTTCTTGTCGCTCCTGGCCATCCGCTTGAGCCTTGATATCATCTGGCTGAACTTGCCTTTGGGCATGACCTCGGTCTGCAGGACGCTCGCGTTGAACGCCATCTCGTAGGGCGGGCTGGCCTTGCGCACCCGGCTCAGAGCCTTGTAGGCCAGATTGTTGTCGCCCGTCTCGCGGTAGAGCTGCCCCAGCAGGAAGTTCAGCCTTGCCCGCTCGGTCTTTCCCCGGGCGCGCCGGATGGCGCCGCGCAGGCAGGGTATGGCCTCCTTGTACTGGCCCGTGAGTATCCTGTAGGCCGCCTCGGTGCTCTCCTTCTCGGCCAGGCCCTTGGGAGTGATGCTGTCGCGCCTCATCTTTCCCAGGATGTCCTCGGCGTCATAGGCCCATCCCAGCGCCACATAGCAGCGGGCCAGGCGTGCCTTGGCCACGCCGGTGATGTCGGGCTGTGTGCTGTAGAGGCGCAGGATGTAGTTGTAGGTGCTGGCCGCCTCGATAAACTCCCCGCGCCGGAATTGTGACTCGGCCATGAGAAACCATGCGTGGTAGAGGTAGGGGTTGAACTCCTTGCGTGCCAGGTAGGCCTTCTCCTTGGGTGTCTTGCGCCTGTTGGCGTTTGAGACGGGCTTCTTCTTGATGCTGTGCTGCTTGATGGCCTTCTCGCTCTTGGTGATGGCCGTCTCAAAGTTTGCCTTGCCCAGTTCGGCGGTCTTCTTGTCCGTGCATGTGTACATGGGCAGCAGCCTGGTGTAGTCCTCCACATGCCCTTTCTGCTGGGCCTCGCACCCTTCCCTGTAGGCCACCTGGCCGTTGTAGAGCGTGTTGAACCGTGCCGTGGTGGCATGGAAGAAGCGTGTGGCGGATGTGTTTTTCTTGGTGGAGCAGGAGGTGATGGCCATCAGCATGAGGCACATGAGGATGGGGCGGATGCCCCAGGGGCGTCTGCCATGGTGTCTCCTGTGCATGCTGCGTGCCATTGCTGTTTCTCTCTTGTCGTTGTCCCTCCCCGTGTCCACGGCAGGGCTTTGTCCTGCCTCTTGCCCGTGTGGTGGCCGGCGGGACTCCTATTTACATATAACGTGTGCGCGTGTTGCTTTATTATGTTTCGGGTTTGGTTTGTGGGGCGTGCCTGCGCTCCTCCACAATGAGGATTACCTCGTCGCGCATGTCTTCGGGCAACTCGATGCCGCGCAGTTGCAGACTGCGTGTCCATCCCGCCACCTCCTCCTCGCGCATGGTGTAGAGCACGTCGCGGAACTCTTCGGTCTCCTCGTCGGTGTAGTCCTCCGGCGCGCGTCCGCGAAAGCGGTCCAGCTCCTCGTCGTCATAGTACTCCACGCTCTTGCTCACGGCCGAGAGCAGACTCTCCTTTTCGCACACCTCGTGCTGGCCGCAGCATCCGGTGTCGGGGATTGCGGGTTTCTGCCCGGTGGGCTCGCCCTTGTCGCGGCGCAGGTACAGTATGGCACTCGCCGCGCCAAGTGCCAGCAGGCATGTGAGGACTATCAGATAGAACATCCCCGGCCTCCCTCCCCGTCCGCTTCGTCGATGCGGAATCCCTTCAGTTCCTGCCAGAAGTGCGGGTAGGACTTGCTCACCACTTGCGGGTCGTTCATCTCCAGGCAACCGGTCACCATGCATGCGGGAGCCAGTGACATGGCCATGCGGTGGTCCTCGTAGGTGTCCATGACGGCGGGTTCCTGGGCAGGACACCGCTCGCCATCCCACATGAGGGTGTCACCATGCTCCTCCCTGAGCACTATGCCCAGTTTGCGCAGCTCGGTGCAGAGTGCCGACAGGCGGTCGGTCTCCTTTATCCTCAGGCTTTGCAGGCCGGTGAAACGGAAGGTGACGCCCATCATGGCACAGGTCACCACCATAGTTTGCGCCAGGTCGGGCTGGCTGGTGAAGTCATGCTCGTAGTGCCTGCATGGCGTGCCGCGCCGCCTCAGGCGTATGCCCCCGGTGCCGTCCTCGTTGCTGAGGAACTCGGTGGCAATGCCCAGGGGAAGGAATATCCCACTTATGGCCGCGTCGCCCTGGAGGCTCTTGCTGAAGAGCCCGCGCAGGGTCACGGTAGGGTGCGTGTCCCGCGTGAGCGCCATCATCTCGTACCAGTAGCTGCTCGCGCTCCAGTCGTTCTCCACCGTGTAGGGCGTGGGAGTGTAGGGCACAGGATTCACTTTGAGCGTGTGGTCGTCTGCCCAGCCAGCCCGCGCTCCGAACGAACCCATGATGGCCAGCGTCATGTCTATGTAGGGACGGCTCACGATGTCGCCGGCCAGTCTCAGCGTGAGCCCTTGCTCCATCTGCGGCGCAATCATCAGCAGTGCGCTGATGTACTGGCTGCTCACGTTTGCGGGAAGCTCAAGCGTGCCTCCCCGCAGGTTGTGCCCGGTGACACGGAGCGGCGGGAATCCCTCTGTGGCGGTGTACTCTATCTCAGCGCCCAGCCTCCTCAGCGCGTCCACCAGAATGCCAATGGGGCGGTGCCGCATGCGCTCGGTGCCAGTGATGGCGCGCGTGCCCGGCGTGACGCTTAGGTAGGCGGTGAGAAACCGCATGGCGGTGCCTGCCGCCTTGATGTCAATCACGTCGGGCATCTCCCTCAGCGCGCGCTCCATGACCAGTGTGTCGTCACAGTCCGAGAGGTTCCGCACTTCACTCTCCGCTCTGTCCTTTCCCCTCCCAGCCAGGGCCCGTATGACGAGCACACGGTTACTAATGCTCTTGCTTGCAGGTATTTGTGCATCCAGCCTTAGTTTGTCTGGCGGGTAAATCCTAATGCGCATATGTGTGTATGTAGATGTATTTGCATATGAATATGACACAAAGTTACGAAATTATTTGGAGGGCGAGAAAAATCATCCTACCTTTGCAGAGCGAAAGCAAGGTTACGGGATGTAGCGCAGTTGGTAGCGCACACGTCTGGGGGGCGCGAGGTCGCAAGTTCGAGTCTTGTCATCCCGACCTGGTTGCAAGGGGCTGATTTCCAATGCGGAAGCCAGCCCCTTGCCTTTCGGCACACTCCTTCCTGCTGTTGTAAAGTTGGCTTTTTCGTGCCATTTGGTGGCATTTCGTGCCATTTGGTGGTAATAACACTTGCAACAAAATTGCGACATAATTATGGCAAACATTAGAGTCAGCCTTGACAGGCGCGTGACGGTTGATGGGAGTGTCCATCCCGTCAAGTTGGGAGTGTCCTATCGCGGACGTTATATGTATGTGTCACTGCGCATGTATGTGCGCGGTGACCAGTTTGACAGGTCTGGCGGCGGGAACGGCATGACGTGGGTGTGCGGGCATGCCTCCGCCGATGACTACAACAGCAGGATACGCGAGGCCGTGGTCGCGGCGGACGCCGGCCTGCGCTCTGTGCCCAGGCCGTGTGGCGTGGCGGCTGTGCGCTCTGCGGTGAGGGCGCATGTGCAGGATGCCCTGGGCATCGGGGCGGACGCCGGCCAGGACGCTGACAGGACATCGCTCCTGGCGGTGTTCGGCGCTTTTGCCTCCACGAAGACCACGCGCACCCGTGAGATATACGAGGCGACCATCAAGAAGGTGAGGAGGTATGCCTGGAAGGGGATGGATGTGGCCGATGTGGACACGGACTGGGTGAGGAAGTTCGAGGGTAGCCTGCTCGCGGAGGGGCTGGCCGTCAACACGGTGGCCATCCACATGCGGAACCTGCGCGCCGTCGTCAACTATGCGATAGGGGAGGGGATGGCGAGCGGGTATCCGTTCCGCAGGTTTGTCATCAGGAAGGAGCAGACCCCCAAGCGGTCGCTCACGGAAGCCCAGCTGGCGGAGTTCCGGGACTGGCCGTGCGAGGATCACCAGGTGCGCTACCGCGACATCTTCATGCTCTCGTTCTACCTTCTCGGCATCAACATGGTGGACTTGTGCAACGCGATGAGGTCCGATGTGGTGAACGGCAGGCTTGAGTACCGCAGGACGAAGACGCACAAGCTCTACAGCGTGCTCGTCCAGCCAGAGGCCCAGGCAATCATTGGCAGGTACGCGGGCAGGGAGCACCTGCTGTTTGTCCTGGAGGAATATGGGGATTACCGCGACTTCATGCACCGCATGAACGGCAACCTTCAGTGCATCGGAGAGGTGAAGACCGGGAACAGGTACAATGTGAAGGAGCGGAAGCCGCTCCACCCGAAAATCACCACCTACTGGGCAAGGCACACCTGGGCGACCATCGCGCACCGCATAGGCGTGCCGAAGGACGTCATAAGCATGGCGCTCGGCCACTCGTTCGGGGTGAGGGTCACGGACGTGTACATCGATTATGACATGGAGAAGGTGGACGAGGCGAACAGGCGGGTCATCGACCACCTGAACGCATATGGGGAGGAGGATATTCCAACGTGGACGTGAGAAAGGGCAGGCTGTCCGTCACGGATGGCCTGCCCTTGGGGGTAAAAACAACATTTACCCCAAAAACTGCTTCTTTCTTATTATGGAGTAAATGCATGCGAGTGAAATGACAAGTGCCGCGAAAGGCAGAATGTGGCAGAGGATTCCGCCGGACTGGCGCGCTGACTTGAGGCTCTCTGTGCTTGTCGTGCTTTTTGCCTTGACGGCCATCGTGTCTCTTGACGACACCGAGACGCTGTCGGCGCGCTCCCTGCTGCTCTTCCGCGTCTCGGTGAGCGCCCGCCCGCGATACCTGTCGCGGAACCTGAAGACCTCCACCGAGCCGTCCGCGTGCTCCGTGACGTGGACGCTGTCATAGATGTGCACGCTGTCTGCCCGCTCATGGGCTGTGCTGTCCTTGTAGCCCGTCCTGCTTGCCTCCGCCCTTGCCTCTGTCCGTATGTGCGCCGTCCGGAGGCTGTCTGACGCTTCCGCGCGCGTGCTCCTTGTCACGCGCCTGGCGCAGCCGCCGCATGCGAGTGTCGCGGCAATGACAAAGGCCGCGCCCTTGATGACAATCCTGCTCATACGTTAATGTATTCTTTCTTGGCGTCGAAATTGGGGCATGTCTTCTTGACCCCCGGAAAGTCATGGTGTCCCAGTATTACCGCGTCCGGGTATTTTTTGTGCAGCAGCCGTACGGCAGAGCGCAGCCCGGCCTTCTGCTCCCCCGTGCGCGTGTCCGTCCCGTCCATGCCGCCCGTGTAGGCCACATGCACGCAGAACCTGTTGTATCCGTACACGCCGTTTGCCACATGCGCCTCTGCCGTGAGGCTGTGTATCTTGCCGTCTGCCGTGACAAGGTAATGGTATCCCGGACGCTTCCAGCCCTTCCTCTTGAACTCGGCCAGCACGTCCCTCTCTGTCGCCTTCTGGTTTCCCGCCGTGCAATGCACGACGATGTACTTAATGTTCCGCTCTCCCATGTCTCTCCTCCTCCTTGATTATGTCCTCCGGCACATGTGCCTTCCCCGCGATGTAGGCGATGAGCGCGCCGGTGTCCAGCCTGTAGCCGTTCGCGCGGAGCAGGTTTCCCGCGATGGATATTCCCTCGACGCCTATCACCATGCCGCACGTCCACCTGGCGAGCGAGTCGGCATTCATCGCGTGCTGCACAAACACGCTCGTGACCACTGCCGCAAAATAGACCACCATCTTGGCCAGCGTGTCCCGCGTGCCCTTGCTTATGCGGAACGGCTCGTCGCGCAGCTTGAGTATCTTGAACCACTTCGCGAAGAGGTCTGTGGCTATGACGCATACCATGACGAGCAGCCATACGGATATCTCCGCCAGTGACTCGTTGACGAATGCACCGAGCGCGCTGACATATCCGGAGCTTGCCACTACGGCTATCGTTTGCAGGTTGTTCTTCATTTGCGTGCTACTTATACCGCAAAAGTAACATTTTTATGCTTATTAAAAAAGCGTTTTTACAAAAGGTTGCAAATTGTTCAGCACAGACTCCCAAAAACGTGGGCAAGAGTTCGTCTCCCGCGCCCCTCCCCGTCCGGTCTTCCTTCATCGGCCGCGTCCCGTCACACACGTCCCCTCACAGGAAGTCCACGAAGGTGAACCTCTCCCCGTTGAACCTGTGCGGCCTCCTGCACAGCCTGTCCCACAGCCAGGGGACGGGCAGGCAGGTGTGCCAGGAGCGCCCGTCCAGGGGCAGGAAGCCCTGCACGCCGCCCTCGTAGCCCGCCTGGCC
>DCCS01000011.1 GCA_002316015.1 Prevotellaceae bacterium UBA1075 | reverse complement strand
GGCTTGCCTCCGTTTTTGGAGATAACCGGATATGACTCTATGTAAAGATACCATTCCTTACGAAACTCTGCCTTGCGAAGTTTCACGGAAACACGGGTATGGGATAGAGATTTCTTCATAGGGATGCTTATTTATAGAGATTGTCTATTTCCTTTTTGGGCACATAAACGAAATTGCCGATTTGCTGAGTAGGAATTGAAAACTTTCTGATTTGAAGATAGAGTGTACTATCATTCATGTGATATTTCTCACACGCTTGCTGTATAGTATAGCAATCCTTTGGTTCCAAACTATACAGTTTGGGAATGGGCTTGGGCTGCTTTTTAAGAAGACTCTTCCTTAGAGGGTACATCTCCATAAGCGTTTCTTTGCTTACTCGTGTTTGGCGTTGACCTGCATTCACACTTGGAATAACACCTTTACGAATTAAACGATATAGTGTCTCTTTACTGATTCCAAACATGGAATATGCCTCTGGTATTGTAATGTACTCTTGATCTTTGGGAATAGCTTTGGCTATGGCATCCAAACGCTCATTTCTTTTCTCTTCATCTTTCCTGCGCTTAAATGCAACCTTAGAACATCTTGGTGAGCAATACCAAGACGTGATAGTCTTTGCGACGAATGGCTCACCGCAAATCTTGCATTTCCTTGTTATTTCAAACTTTGCAGCACCCATATAAGTTCTGTTTAATATTACCTATAATAATTAAGCGTCACATTATCGACCATTAAGTGTTGGTACAAATATGGTGCAAAAATAAAGTAAAAATCCGAAATCAACGAAAGAAATACGAAGTTTAACTAAAAAGAAAATCCGCATAACTCATTGAGCTATGCGGATTTGTCTATCTATACCTTTCGGTAGTTAATCTATACTTACTTAACCTCCTCGAAGTCGGCGTCCTGGATGTTGTCGTCTTTCTCGTTAGAAGTGTTTTGTTGGGACTGCTGAGAACCTGTCTGGGCACTGGCGTTGGGCTGGGCACCCGCTTGCTGCTGGGCTGCGTACATCTTTTGAGATGCATTGTCCAATTCGGCAATGGCTGCGTCTATGGCTGCTATATCCTGTGCCTTGTGGGCTGTCTTCAACTTCTCCACTGCGGCCTCTATCTCAGACTTCACATCGGCAGGCAGTTTGTCGCCATTATCCTTCAGCATGTTTTCCGTTTGGAAAATCATGGAGTCAGCCTGGTTCAGTTTATCCACCTTCTCGCGCTCCTTCTTGTCTGCATCTGCGTTGGCCTCTGCCTCTGCTTTCATGCGCTCTATCTCCTCCTTGGAGAGTCCAGAGGATGCTTCGATGCGGATGGTCTGTTCCTTTCCAGTTGCTTTATCCTTGGCAGAAACCTTCAGTATGCCGTTGGCATCAATATCGAAGGATACCTCAATCTGTGGTACTCCCCGGCGGGCGGGAGCGATGCCTTCGAGGTTGAACTGACCAACACTCTTGTTCTGGCTTGCCATTGGACGCTCACCCTGCAGAACATGAATGGTTACTGCAGTCTGGTTGTCTTCGGCTGTAGAGAACACCTCGCTCTTGTGGCATGGTATGGTCGTGTTGGCATCAATCAGTTTGGTCATCACACCACCCATTGTCTCGATACCCATTGACAAGGGAGTCACATCAAGCAACACGATGTCGCTCTTGTCACCCGCAAGTACTGCACCTTGAATGGCTGCGCCTATTGCCACAACTTCATCGGGGTTCACACCCTTTGAGGGTTCTTTGCCAAAGAAGTCTGCCACCAGTTTCTGTACGGCGGGAATTCGGCTTGAACCACCCACGAGGATTACCTCGTCAATGTCGCTGTTGGTCAGACCTGCATCACGCATTGCATTCTGGCAGGGAACTTTGCAAGCCTGAATGAGGCTGTCAGCCAACTGCTCAAACTTGGCACGCGTCAAAGTCTTCACAAGGTGCTTGGGTACACCACCCACAGCAGTGATGTAAGGGAGGTTAATCTCTGTAGTGGTGCTGCTTGAGAGTTCAATTTTGGCTTTCTCGGCAGCCTCTTTCAGACGCTGGAGTGCCATGGGGTCTTGTTTCAAGTCAATGCCTTCCTCTGCCTTGAACTCACTAGCCAGCCAGTCAATGATAACCTGGTCGAAGTCATCACCGCCCAGGTGGGTGTCACCATTAGTGGCCAGTACCTCGAACACGCCACTTCCAAACTCCAATATAGAGATATCGAATGTGCCACCACCCAGGTCAAACACAGCAATCTTCATGTCCTTGTGCGCTTTGTCCACGCCATAGGCCAAGGCTGCTGCTGTGGGCTCGTTCACGATACGCTTTACGTCCAAACCTGCAATCTGGCCGGCCTCCTTTGTGGCCTGGCGCTGTGAGTCAGAGAAGTACGCGGGCACTGTAATCACGGCCTCCGTCACCTCCTGGCCCAAATAGTCTTCAGCGGTCTTCTTCATCTTCTGAAGAATCATAGCACTGATTTCCTGGGGCGTATATTGCCGTCCGTCAATATCCACGCGTGGAGTGTTGTTCTCACCCCGTACCACTTTGTATGGCACGCGTGCGATTTCCTTTTGTACCTGGTCGTAGGTTTCACCCATGAAGCGCTTGATGGAGAAGATTGTTCTCTTTGGGTTCGTGATGGCCTGGCGTTTAGCAGGGTCACCTACTTTGCGCTCACCACCCTCAACAAATGCCACTACAGATGGGGTCGTGCGCTTTCCCTCGCTGTTGGCTATCACCACAGGCTCATTGCCCTCAAACACAGATACGCAGGAGTTTGTCGTACCAAGGTCAATTCCAATAATCTTTCCCATAATTGTATGTTTTTTTATTTTGTTCTTTTAAATGTTGTTGTGCCTCATTGCACACCCTTATTGTCACAAAGGGCGTGCCAAAGTGTGTGGCTTGCGAGGGAAATGGATTGCTTTTGTCTGAAGGCATGTGGCTCTTGTCGGCTATTCTGCCAACCTGTCACACGTTCCTGCCATAGCATGTGTGCTCGACACCAGGGAAGGCAATAAAATGTATGAGTAAAGGCCAGGACTGGTAACGCTTGGTGCCTGCGTTTCCTGCCCTGGCCTTTGCTTGGTGAGTGTGTGGGAGTATAGATGGGTTGTTCTTCCGCCAGGCTCGTCTGTGCTTACCGCATGCCTTCCTCGATGATTTCCTCGGCATCGGGTGTGCCGTTCATGGCCTTGGTGATTTGGGTTGCCAGTTCCTCGGCCAGTTCGGGGTTGTCCTTGAGCAGTGACTTCACGCCCTCGCGCCCTTGCCCAAGTTTGCTTCCTCCGTAACTGTACCATGACCCGCTTTTTTCGATGACCCCGAACTTCACTCCCAGGTCTACGATCTCGCCTATACGGCTGATACCCTCGCCAAATGTGATTTCGAACTCTGCCTTGCGGAAGGGAGGAGCCACCTTGTTCTTCACCACTTTCACGCGCACCTCGTTGCCCAGGATGTTGTCCCCGTCCTTGATGGCTGAGCCCTTGCGGATGTCTAGGCGCACGCTGGCATAGAACTTCAGTGCGTTTCCGCCAGTGGTGGTTTCGGGATTGCCGAACATGATGCCTATTTTCTCGCGCAGTTGGTTGATAAAGATGCAGGTGGTGTTTGTCTTGCTTATGGTGGCCGTAAGTTTCCTTAGTGCCTGGCTCATGAGACGTGCCTGTAGCCCGACCTTGTTGTCTCCCATGTCTCCCTCTATCTCGGCTTTTGGCGTAAGTGCGGCCACAGAGTCGACCACCACAATGTCAATGGCGGCACTTCGTATCAACTGGTCGGCTATCTCAAGAGCCTGCTCCCCGTTGTCGGGCTGTGAGATGAACAGGTTGTCGACATCCACACCCAGTTTGGCTGCATAGAATCGGTCGAAGGCGTGTTCGGCATCGATGAATGCGGCGATGCCCCCTGCTTTCTGTGCCTCGGCGATGGCGTGTATGGCCAGTGTGGTTTTTCCGGAAGATTCGGGACCATAGATTTCTATGATGCGTCCCTTGGGATACCCTCCGACTCCCAGCGCATAGTCCAGCGAGAGGCTTCCTGTGTGGATGACTTCCACATTCCCGATCTGTTCCTCACCCAGTTTCATCACCGAACCTTTTCCGTAATCCTTTTCTATCTTGCTTATTGCGGCCTGAAGAGCCTTCATTTTTGCCGCATTGTCTGCTGCTGCCATTTTCTCTTGTTCCTTAATATGTATATTATTATAATGTGTGTCCAGTGTGGTGTCCTTTGGCTCAGAGTTCCAGGTCACCATCGTGAATCTCGTGCCAGGGCAGCCCTTGTTTGTTGAGTTGCTCCATGAACGGGTCGGGGTCAAATTCCTCCACGTTGTGTACGCCAGGCTTTTTCCAGATACCCTTTATGAACATCATGGCTCCTATCATGGCGGGAACGCCTGTGGTATAACTTACGCCCTGCATGCCTGTCTCCATGTAGGCGGCTTGGTGCGAGCAGTTGTTGTACACATAGTAGGTGTGCTCCTTCCCATCTTTGAGTCCACGGATACGGCATCCGATGCTGGTCTCCCCGTCGTAGTTCTCGCCCAGATCCTGTGGGTTGGGCAGAACAGCCTTGAGGAATTGCAGTGGCACAATCTTCACCACTTCATCGCCAGTGCCATCGGCCTTCGGAGCCTTGTATTTCACCTCGTCAATGCGGGCCATGCCAATGTTCTGTATGACATCCAGGTAAGTGAGATACTGCTTTCCAAAGGTCATCCAGAAGCGGGCGCGTTTGATGGTGGGGTAGTTGATTACCAGGGACTCAATCTCCTCGTGATGTATCAGGTAACTCTCCTTGGGGCCGATACCCGGATAGGTGAGGGGCCTGTGAATCTCCATGGGCTTCGTCTCGATGTACTTTCCATTCTCCCAGTAGAGCCCTTTCTGTGTGATTTCCCGTATGTTGATTTCGGGGTTGAAGTTTGTGGCAAATGCCTTGTGGTGGTTTCCCGCGTTGCAGTCCACGATGTCAAGGTACTGAATCTCATCGAAGTAGTGCTTTGCGGCGTATGCCGTGAAGACGCTGGTCACCCCTGGGTCAAATCCGCAGCCCAAGATGGCGGTCAGTCCGGCCTGCTCGAAGCGCTTGCGAAAAGCCCACTGCCAACTGTATTCGAAGTGAGCCTCGTCCTTCGGCTCGTAGTTGGCCGTGTCCATGTAGTTGCACCCAGTCTTGAGACAGGCCTCCATGATGGTCAGGTCCTGGTAGGGCAGAGCCAGGTTCAGCACCAACTCGGGCTTGTAATTGGAGAAGAGTTCAACCAATTGGCCCACGTTGTCGGCATCCACTTGTGCCGTGTGCACCCTTGTGCCGTATTTCTTGTTCAACACTTCTGCCAGTGCCTCGCATTTCTTCTCCGTGCGGCTGGCAATCATCACCTCTCCGAACACATCGGGGTTCTGGCACACTTTGTGGGCAGCCACCGTGGCTACGCCTCCTGCCCCAATAATCAGTATTTTTCCCATATATGCTTTGTTTATTCTTGTTTTGTTCCTTTCTTGCCTTATCCTCTCTGCAAGTCCTGCTGGCTCAATCCCATGGCATGCACCATGCTGAACCCCAGCACCACATGTCCTGGCGTGCCCATCTGTTGCTCCATGTCCATGATGGTGAGCGGGTGTCTGGGGGACTCGGCGGCAGCCTGGCAGAGTTCCGGCAGGTGTGCGCCTGTGTCGGATATCAGCGTAATCGCGCCCTCGCCCTGGTCTCGCAGGATGAAGAGTGCGGCCTGGATGGGCAGGGGAGCACCTTCCACGAGGCTTTCCTTTGCGGCGCAATTGACGGTGAACTCGCCCAATCCAGGCACGTCGAACCCTTGTTTGTCCAACTCGTCCTTTAGGTCAGAGGGCACGAAGTGTGTCAATTCCTTTTTGTCCGGGTTGTGGAAGATGCACACCTGCACCTCGTTGTCCCCCTGCTGGAGCCCACAGTCCAGCGCGCAGCATGTAAGCCAGTCTGCCAAATCCAGCCGGGGCATCTCACGCCCCAACGTTTCGGCATAATGCCGCCTCAGCCTTGAGGCCACGTTTTCCGCGTACTCGGCATCCACCAGTATGTAGTGTCTTTTTTTCTTGCCAGTTTCCATATCGTATGCAAACATACAAATAATTTTCGGGATAAGAACTTTCCCAGGTGCAAAAAGAGGCACAAGTAGTGCCCTTTAGAGACTTCCCTTGGAGGTCAGTGCCATGCAGTTGCCTTTCCTCACTCCCAGATGCTGGGGCTGTCTCCATGTTGGCACATCAATCTGCCGTCTCCCTTTGTGGGTGGTGTCTGTACATGCCACACCCTTCTTCTTCGTCAGGAAGGTCATGTGTGGACATACACTTGTACTATGTCTGAAACGTGTCAACGACCGACTTCTTCTTTTGCATTTCGTGGTTTGTGGAATTGCTTGGCCTCGTGGCCCTTGTGTGAGTGTGCTTTGGGCTGGAGTGGCCTCGTGGCAAACATGGCCATTCCCTTTCAGAACTCTGTGGGGGCACTCTCGTTTCCGAACCGGTCAATGGCTGTCACAGCCATGTGCAGGCCATAGAGGGTGCGTGAGAGCAGGTTGTAGGTATATTCGTTGTTCCAGGCCACGGTGACGATGTTGGCGGGGTCGGAGGTGTCGACGGGCGATGCCTTGCCCGCGTAGAGCACATACCGGCATGCCTCGCCGTGGCTTCCTTTTACCTGGCTCCATACCAGGTGCTCCTTCACTCCATCCACGCGTTCCCGCCTGGTCACCTTGGGAGCCTGGGGCGGTGTGTCACAGAGCCAGGTCATGGCAGGGGTAAGGGCAGGATAGGGGTAAAAACTGTCGTGCAGATAGTCGTAGATGCCCTTGGTGTTTTCTGTGAGGAATTGACTTCGGAAGTAAGCCTGTCCGCCGAGTTCCTGCTGGCGGGTGTAGCACAATTCACGTTGGATGATGCCCCATTCCCAGTCCTTTTCCTTCGGGCTCAAGAAATAGATTCCCAATCCAGGCGCGATGGTGCGCCCGTAGGACTGCTCCTGCCAGTCGGCAGCGAAGGGGTAGAAGTGGTTTCCCTGGAAGTACATCATCGGGCAGAGCATGTCCATGATGCCCTCGCGCAGCCATCCCTGGGCGTCTTGATATACAGAGGTGAGCGCAGCCCATCCCTTGGCCGAGTACCGTGCCACATCCTGGTATTTGCCCACGGGTGAGCAACTCACCCTCACCCATGGCTTCAGTGCCTTGATGCGCTGGTAGGCTGTGCGTGCTATGTTTGTGATGTTGTCACATCTCCACTCGCGCTTTGACAGGCCCATGCCGTATTTCCTGTAGGTCTGCCCGTCAGGAAAGGCTTCGGGGTTTTCGGGGTAGCGGATATAGTCGAAGTGTATGCCGTCCACATCATATTTCTCGGCAATCTCCTGGCATATGTCGGCGATGTAGTCGGCCACACCAGGCTGGCCGGGATCCAGGTAATAGGTTCCGGCATGCCTCTTGAGCCAATTTGGATGCGTATGCGCGAGGCTGTTCTTTCCGATTCGCCTGGCCTGTGCGACCTTGAAGCAGGGGATGGTCACCACCCAGGCGTGAAGTTCCATGCCCCGCTTGTGTGTCTCCTCGATGGCAAAGGCCAGAGGGTCGTATCCTGGACTCTTTCCATATTGTCCGGTGAGTGCCACGTCCCATGGCTCGATGTGGCTGGGATAGATGACGCTTCCCCGCACGCGCGTCTGCAAGAAGATTGTGTTGATGTGGCAAGCCTGCAACTGGTCGAGTATGGCAGTCAGTTCCTGTTTCTGCCGCTCAATGCCCTGTGGCGACGAGACCTTGGCCTTGGGCCAGTCCAATCCTCCCAGAGTGGTTATCCACACGCCGCGCACCTCCCTCTTGGGCGCGGAATGCGCGGGCGAGAACAAGTCCTGCGCGTATATAGTGGTGCAAAGTACGGCCACTGTGGCCAGTGCCCATATCTTTCTGTTTACATTCATGCCTGCAAAGATAGTTCAATTTATCGTTTTTTCCTTAAATTTGCATGCCGGTTTATAAGAAAAGGCGATAGACATGGTTACATTTTGTATTTCGCTTCTCTGTCTTGTGCTCGGATATGTGTTCTACGGAGCGGTGGTGGAGAAGGTTTTTGGCGTGGAGCCCGATAGGCCCACCCCTTGCTATACCCAGGGTGATGGGGTTGACTATATCCCCATGCCCACTTGGAAGGTGTTCCTCATCCAGTTTCTCAACATCGCGGGCACAGGTCCCATCTTTGGTGCCATCATGGGCATTCTGTATGGGCCAGCCGCGTATCTGTGGATTGTGCTTGGCTGCATCTTCGTGGGAGCCACGCACGACTACATGAGCGGAATGATCAGTTTGCGCAAGGGAGGCACATCCATTTCCGAGTTTGTGGGTGACGAACTGGGGGCGGGTGTCAGACTGCTCATGCGTGTATTTTCTATGGTGCTGCTGGTGCTGGTGGCCGCTGTTTTCGTTGCCACCCCTGCCAGTTTGCTTTCCAATATGACATCGGGCTGGGGCGCGTGTGGCACTGTGCTCTTCTGGTCAGTTCTTATATTCCTATATTATGTGCTTGCGACCCTGCTTCCCGTGAGTGCCCTGATAGGTCGCATATATCCGCTCTTTGGCCTGGCCATGCTTGTGATGGCGGTGGGTCTGTGTGTGGGAATCTTCACGCATGACGGTTGGATGCCCGAACTGACCGACTCGCTTACAGGCAACCACCCCCAGGGACTCCCCGTGTTCCCCATGCTCTGCATTACCATTGCCTGTGGAGCCATCAGCGGCTTCCATGGTACACAAAGTCCCATGATGGCGCGCTGTCTCAAGAACGAGCGCATGGGCAGGCGCGTGTTTTATGGTGCCATGATAGTGGAGGGGCTTGTGGCACTTATCTGGGCTGCGGCCTCCATCAAGTACGCAGGCGGCTATCAGCAACTCGCCGACATGGGCAATCCCGCAGTGGTGGTCAGCAGGATCTGCAGCAGTTGGATGGGCAGAGTGGGAGCCGTGCTGGCCATCCTGGGTGTGGTAGCCGCCCCCATCACCAGTGGTGACACAGCCTTGCGTAGTGCCAGGCTGATGGCGGCAGACTTCCTGCATTTCCGCCAGGACAGACTGTGGAGGAGGCTTGCGCTCAGCCTGCCCATCTTTGCTGTGTGTGTGTCGCTGCTGTTCGTGAACTTCGATGTGCTGTGGCGTTACTTCGCGTGGTCCAATCAGACGCTGGCTTTTATAACTCTGTGGGCTGTGAGCGTGTGGCTGGCCAGGAAGGGAAAGTGTTTTTGGATAACACTTCTGCCCGCCATGTTCATGACGGTGGTGTGTGCCAGTTACATCCTGGTGGCTCCCGAAGGGTTCCAACTTCCCCTTCCAGTAGGGATTGTGAGTGGAATTGCCTTCATGTGCCTGTTGGCCGGGCTCTTTTCTGTATGGCTTTTCTGCGGCAGACGCAAAAGAAGTTAAAACATTCTAAAATGCGAAGGTGACCCTTGCCGTCATGAGAAAAATCCCATAACTTCGCCCTTGTTTAAGATGAGAACAAAAAGGAATAATGACTATTGCAATGAAGACATCCGCATTGAGAAAAGGACTTCTGGCGTTGCTGGTTGCAGTGTCCAGCCTGCCAGTTTCGGCTCAGTTTGAGAAATATACCTCATACATCAACACCTCGCTCACGGGCATGGGGCTGTCCTACAGCAAGGACTCCAAGTTCAAGATGGGCATACAAGCCACAGGGGGCTATTTCGTGGAGGACTGCTGGATGGTATATGGGCGCCTGGGGTATGAGCACCAGGGGACGCGTGGCGAGATGAAGAACCGCAATGACCTGCAGATAGGGGTAGGCGGAAGGTATTACATCGAGCAGAACGGCATCTTTCTGGGACTGGGCTTGATGTACCAGCATGCCAGCAATGTGACCACGAGCCAGACTGTGAACAGCGTGGAGAGCACACTCCCCGATGGGAGCACACTTGTGCGCGAGACAGTCCTGCGCCATTATGGCAATCGCAACTACATGCACCTCACACCCGAGGTGGGCTACTGCTTCTACATCAACCAGTACCTGAGCGTGGAGCCTTCGGTCTATTGCAACCTCTGTCTCAACCGCTTCAGCGAGGGCACCGAGGTGGGTCTGAAACTGGGCATGGGCTTCTACTTCTGATGCCATCGTGTGCGTGGCACTCGTGTCGTTCAAGGAGGCAGGTGGAGTGGCAAGTGTGCCGCGTGAAGTGATATGGTACAGATAGGGTGACATACGTGTGGGCTGCCAGAGGAATGCCTCTGGCGGCCCGCACGCGATTTTTACAGGCAAGTTATGGCAACAGGAAAAAGAGAACAGGTATGGCTCGACAAATACGGCCAGCTCAAGGCTTACATAGAGGAGCACCACCATCTGCCCGACAAACGCAGGGTGGAAAAGCGTGCCCTGCTCAACTGGTGGAAGTACAACCGAAAACTCATCCTCCAGGGCAAACAGGACAATCAGCACATGCGCATGCTTGATGAACTCAGCCGGATGCGGGACTCGTAAGACGCAATGAAATGACAGGACTGAGGTTCCTGCTTTGGACATCGGTTGTTCCAATGTGCCCGTATTAGGAAAGCATGGTTTTACGCTACCCAAAAGCATGGAGGCAATGCTTACAAACAAAGCCCGGCAGGATGGGCTTTTGGCTTCTTTCCTGTCGGGCTTTGTTTTGATTGCCACATCGAATCTATTGCGATACAATGACAACTTTACTTGTTGAGGTATTTCTTGCCGCCTTGCTGGATAACCACTCCTTTGGCATCCTTTCGAACCCTCATTCCCTGTAAATTGTAAGTGGGCATACCTTTCACGGCATTGGTGCGAGCCAACTCAGTAATGCCCGTTGATTCCGTATCAAGAAGATACAGTACATAAGAAACCGTACCATTTTTGCTGTACTCATCAATGGATGCATAAGTCTTGCCATTCAAACGGTAAAAAGCATGTCCGTCTATTATCCCGTCAGCGCCACCCGTAAAAGTGAACAAGTCCTCCCCGTCTTCGTTTACAATCTTTAGACAGTCCTCGTAATACTTGTCCTTCTCTCTCTTTTTGATTACAAGTTTGCCATTCTCCGCTCCAGCTATTGACAATCCATTTTCCAATGTAGTATTGACATTGGCAGGGGCATCCACCTGTTTGCTAGACGAGACGAGAAACTCATACTTGTCGTCATCATTAAATATATTTTGAGTTATAGAAAGATTACCGTCTTGACAGCCAGGATAGCCGGCAATGTCATAATCATACAATTCAAAACCAGAGACGCCTTCTGTTTCTGTATAGATATAAGGTTCTTGGCTATCATCCTCCGTCCAAGTCAAATGGTCAAGGTCTATTTCTACAGCCATAGATGCACTACAGTAATAAATGGTTTTCTCTTCCTTGTTATAATAGTAATACGTCTGCGTGATGGTAGGAACTTCCTTGTCGTCTATAGTTTCATATCCCCTACACCGAATCCAATCGTCATCAGAGTCATGATAAGCAAAATTGCCGTCTTGGTCTATAAAGAAACAATCAGCTGTAAGGTCTGGCAATAAGTTTTGGAGAACAAATTGCTTAAAATCATCAAGCGTGGCAAAATCAGATTCTTTGCCAACAGGCCTGAGGTAAGGATCTCCTATAACTGTTTTCTTGGTAATGTCTGCCAAGGCTTTCTTGAATGTGTTCTTAACCTCAAATGTGCGAAGAGGATAGGTAAAACTCTTGACCTTGTTGAAAGACTCGTTGTAGATTGTAAATTCTACCCACCCCAACTTGGCTGTCGGAACCTCCAATGACAGAATAAGGCGTTACCTGGCCGGTAGTGGTAAGATGCTTTGGTAAAAAATCAAAACATCCTTCTTTCACTCTCAGTGCTTCCTGCGTCTGTGCGCTTGCCGCCAAGCCTGCTGCAAGCATGGCTGACATGAGTAAATTCCTTTTCATGTTGTTTGATAATGTGGCTTCGGGGATACCCCCTCCCGAAACAAGTTAATAGGTTAGATGATTATAGATGGTCTGTCTGCGGATCAAACAGGGGTATAGTGCCTTACAGAGGCTGTGTATGATACCGCCAACAGTCTTTTTTGTAGTTCTGTATATTGTTTTATGTTGCAAATTTACAAAAAAAACATGCACACCTCAGGACTTTTGTCTACTTTTTTGTGGCATGTTCAATTAAATGTTTTATTGCTGTCCGCTAAACATTGAGGCGAAACGTCAAAGCATGGCGGACGCTAATAATATGATATAATGAGGAAGAGTGGCACTTCGACTCCGTTGTACAAATGTTCCAATGAAAGCATATTGAAAAGGCAATGCAAGTACCTTGACATGGCGAGGGCAGTAGTACTGCCATTGGGGTGCCTATTCCATGCCCAGCTTCTCCCTCAGGAAGCGTGCCGTGTAACTCTCCCGGCACCGGGCCACCTCTTCGGGCTTGCCGCAGCACAGGAGTTGGCCTCCGCGTGCGCCACCCTCGGGCCCCAGGTCAATCACGTGGTCGGCACACTTGATGACATCCAGGTTGTGCTCGATGATGATGAGCGTGTGGCCGCGCTGGATGAGTGCGTCGAAGGCATCCAGCAGGCGGCGTATGTCGTGGAAGTGAAGTCCGGTGGTGGGCTCGTCGAAGATGAACACCGTGGGCTGGTGCTTCTCCATGCCCAGGTAGTAGGCCAGTTTCACGCGCTGGTTTTCGCCGCCTGACAGGGTCGAGGATGACTGTCCCAGTTTGATGTAGCCCAGTCCCACGTCCTGCAGGGGGCGCAGGAGGCTGGCGATGCGCGGCTGCTCGTGCCCGGTGAAGAACTCTATGGCCTGGTTGATGGTCATGTCGAGCACGTCATACACATTCTTGCCGTGGAACGTGACCTCCAGGATGTCCTGCTTGAACCGCTTGCCGTGGCAACTCTCGCAGGGCAGCACCAGGTCGGCCATGAACTGCATCTCCACGGTCACTGTGCCCTCGCCCTTGCACTCCTCGCAGCGTCCGCCCTCGGTGTTGAAACTGAAGCATCCAGCCGTGTAGCCCATCTGCTTGGCCAGGGGCTGTGCCGCAAACAGGCGGCGTATCTCGTCCCAGGCCTTCACATATGTCACGGGATTGGAGCGTGAGCTCTTGCCTATGGGGTTCTGGTCGATAAACTCCACCGCCTTCACCATCTGCAAGTCACCCTCCAGCGAGGTGTACTCGCCGGGCCGGTCGGCTGCCTCGTCGAGGTGACGCTTGAGCGCGCAGTACAGGATGTCACGCACCAGCGTGCTCTTTCCGCTTCCGCTCACTCCTGTCACGCAGGTCATCACGTTCAGGGGGAAGCGCACGTCGATTCCCTTCAGGTTGTTGGCCCTTGCCCCCCTTATCTCCACATACGAGTTCCAAGGTCGGCGGCTCGGGGGCACGGGTATCTGCTCACGCCCGGTCAGATAGTCCAGCGTGTGGCTTGTGACACCCTGATAATCCTGGGGCAGTGGCTGCGCTGGGCCGTTGTACATAATCTCTCCTCCCAGCCGTCCGGCCTCGGGGCCGATGTCGATGAGCCAGTCGGCGGCACGCATGATCTCCTCGTCATGCTCCACCACAATCACCGTGTTGCCCAGGTCACGCAGCTGCTTGAGCACCTTGATGAGTTTGTCCGTGTCGCGGCTGTGCAGTCCTATGCTGGGTTCGTCCAGTATGTACAGGCTTCCCACCAGGCTGCTTCCCAGCGATGTGGCCAGGTTGATGCGCTGGCTCTCTCCGCCCGAGAGTGAGTTGGACGGACGGTTGAGCGTCAGGTATTCCAGTCCCACGTCCATGAGGAACTGTAGTCGCTGGCGTATCTCGGTGAGTATGCGCTGCGCCACTCCCAGTTCTTCGGGAGTGAGTGTGAGGTTGTCCACCCATTCCTTGAGCGTCCCCACGGGCATGTCCACCAATTCGGTGATGCTGCGCCCGCCCACTTTCACATAGTTGGCCTCGGGCTTGAGGCGCGTGCCATGGCATTTGGGGCACACCGTCTTGCCCCGGTATCGTGCCAGCATCACACGGTTCTGTATCTTGTACTGCCCCTGGCGCAGCATCTCAAAGAAGGCGTCGATGCTGAGCAGCCCCCACTCGCGCTCCTCGGGGCATATCTTCCAGTGGGCGGGCACAGGCGCGTCCTTGCCCCCCAGCCGCTCGCTCCTCATGTCCCTCTTCCCTATTCCCGAGGGGATGCCATGCCACAGCCAGTCCTTCTCCTCCTGCGTGAGCTCATAATAGGGCTTGAATACGGGGAAGCCCCTCTCTGAGTTGAAGCGTATGAACCAGTCCTTCCACTCGCTCATCTTCTCGCCCCGCCAGCACATTACCGCCCCGTCATACACGCTCAGTGCGCTGTTGGGGATGACCAGGTGCTCGTCTATGCCTATGATCTTCCCGAACCCCTCACACTCGGGGCATGCGCCTGCGGGCGAGTTGAAGGAGAACATGCTGTCGGAAGGTTCCTCGAAGGTGATGCCGTCGGCCTCGAACCGTGTGCTGAACGAGTGCGTGTCTCCGTCGGGGATGAAGCGCAGCATCATCTCGCCCCCTCCCTCGTAGAAGGCCGTCTCGGCCGAGTCGGTGAGCCGTGACACGGCATCCTTGTCGCGGCTCACGGCCAGACGGTCTATCACCAGGGACAGTTTCCCCACATCGGCCTGCTTGCAGTCGAAGTCCTCTATCCTGTATGTCTCGCCCTCGTAATCCAGTCGCGCAAATCCGCTCTGGCGGTAGATGTCGAGTTGCTGCTCCAGCGTTCTGCCTTCTGGCAGGTGGATGGGGCACAGTACCAGGAACCTGGTGCCCTCGGCGTGGCAGGCCGCGCAGCGCACCACATCCTCGGTGGTGTGCCGCTTGACCTCCTGGCCGCTCACGGGGCTGAAGGTCTTGCCCACGCGCGCATACAGCAACCTCAGGTACTCATATATCTCGGTGCTGGTGCCCACGGTGCTTCGGGGGTTGTGTGTGGTTACCTTTTGCTCGATGGCGATGGCGGGTGGAATGCCCTTGATGTAGTCACACTCGGGCTTGTTCATCCGCCCCAGGAACTGGCGGGCGTAGGCACTCAGGCTCTCCACATAGCGCCTTTGCCCCTCGGCGTACAGGGTGTCAAAGGCCAGCGAACTCTTTCCGCTGCCGCTCAGCCCCGTCACCACTATCAGTTTGTGGCGCGGAATCTCCAGGCTGATGTTCTTCAGGTTGTTGACCCTCGCGCCCTTTATCTGTATGCAGTCCTCCATTGCTTCTTTGCAGTATCTTGATTATGCTTTTTGTGGGCTAATGGTTCATGCTGTTGCGTGGTTGCTACCATTGCCTCACAAACCTTCCGTCCGAACCGCCGCCATCGTATAGGCATCCCTAATACACCTGGAACATGCGCTCCATCATGTGCCATTTCTCGTCGCTGCGCTCGTCCTTGGCACATTGCTGGAACGTGCTCATGAATGCCTCCCACTCGGCCTGGCGCGGCCCTGCGGCCATCTTGCGCATGGCCTCGTCCCAGTCGAGGTCCTCGGGGCCCTCGCATATCATCACCAGACGTGTGCCCAGGATGTAAATCTCCATGTCGTAGAGTCCGCAGTCGCGTATGCCTTGCAGTATCTCCGGCCATATCTCCCCCTGGCTGTGACGCCTGCGGTATTCGGCTATCAGGGCGGGGTCGCTCTTCAGGTCCATAGTCTGTACCCAACGGCGAGCGTTCCCGCTGTGACCCTTTTGCACGTATCCGTTTTTCATCTTTTGCCGATGCTGTATAACATTATATATATATAGCACACCAGTGGCACCGTGAATGCCAGTGCCATGCTTCCCGTCTTGTCCGCAATCCTGCCCATGAGCACGGGCGCAACGGCTCCTCCCACGATGGTCATGATGAGCAGCGAGGAAGCCCTCTTGGTGTGCCCGTTGCTGGAACGCAAGGCGAGTGAGAATATGGTGGGGAACATGATGCTCTCGCACAGATAGATGGCCAGGAAGGCCGGCAGGGCGACGCAACTGCCCCCGCGCACCAGCAGCAGAGTGGCCACCGAGGCTGTTGCCGCACATCCCATCAGCATATGGCGCGGCTGGATGTAGCCCATAAGCCAGCTGCCCAGCACGCGTCCTGCCACAAAGAGTCCCATGCCTCCAAAACCCAGCCAGCGTGAAGCCTGGGCGGGCGAGATGGGGGAAGTCTCTGTCATATAGTTGATGAAGAAGCTGTTGACACCAGTCTGTGCGGCCACATATAGGAACAGGGCCGCCATTCCTGCCACAAAGGCGATGCTCCACAGCCCGTGTGCGTTCTTCTCATGGCTGGCATCCCCGCTGTCGGCATCCTGCACTTCGGGCAGGCGGAAACGGCTGAACAACACCATCGCGCACAGTACCACCATGCCCACTATGGCATAGGGGAGAGCGATACTCCCGCCCGAGAAGAGCAATGCGCCACCGGCCAGGGGGCCCACTATCCAGCCCACGCCATTGAGAGCCTGCGCCAGGTTGATTCGCCTTTCGGCGGAGTCGGGCGGGCCAAGGACGGTGGCGTATGGGTTGGCACTGGTCTCCAGGCAGGTGAGGCCGCACCCGATGACGAAGAGCGAGAACACGTAGAAGGGGAACGACTCCAGCCAGGAGCCTGGGATGAAGAGCAGCGCGCCCACCCCGTACAGCATGAGCCCCGTGAGCACACCGCGCCTGTAGCCCCACTTGCGCACGATGTGGCCGGCCGGCAGTGCCATGAGGAAGTAGCCGCCATAGACCGCCGCCTGCACCAGGGCGGCCATCGTCTTGGATATGTTGAAACTCTGCTGGAAATGCGGGTTCAGCACCTCTAGGATACCATGGGCAAATCCCCACAGGAAAAACAGGGAGGCGATGAGTGCGAAGGGCACCGCATAACTGGTGCCATTGGCCTGGAAAAGGGAATTCTTCTGCTTCATTCGGGTTGTGTTGCCGGTTGTTCCGCGCCTGTTTGCCTGTTGTCCTTGAGTCCGGGACACAAAGCATGGTGTAAAGTAAGTGCGTTTTCCCGACATGGACAACAAAACCATACCGAAAAAGCGATTCCCCGGAAGGATATGCCGATTTCCTCCCGGGGCAATCTGCTGTAGGGTGTTGATGGGGGTGCCCGCGCTTACTCGACGGGCGAGAACTGGTCTTTGCCTACCCCGCACATCGGGCATTCGAAGTCATCGGGAAGGTTCTCGAATGGAGTTCCCGGCTCAATGCCCGCTTCGGGCACTCCTTCTGCGGGGTCATACACCCATCCGCATACATCGCATACATACTTTTGCATAATGATTGATTTTAACTCGGTGAATATTTATCAGTTTATGCAAAAGTACAGGATTCTGTGCCAAAGTTCAGGCATGTGGGCATCCGTTAACGTGGTTTTAACATTTCTGGAGGTGCCTTGTGGCCGTTTGGCTGGCTGTTTTCTGCCTGCGTGTGCGGGGAGAGAACTTGCAGGTGGGGAAAAATGCTATCCCTCTCGCTTATCCCCCCCTCTTTTGCTTGCTTGTGGACGCGGGACTGCGTATCTTTGCACCCCAAAAGAGGAAGCCTTCCATGCCAGTGCCTCGCGCAGGGGAATGGCGGTTTCCCCTCGCCCGAATAACTGATAAAGGTTGTACAAAATAACGCATAGTTGATGGAGACAGAGGGAAGCAAGCCTGAAAGCAGGGCTTGCAATGACCATGAGGCAAGGCAACTGATGGCCAAGGAGATGAGGGAGACACTGATGCGCAGGCTCGACCTGCTGCTGCAGACGGGTTGTCTGCTGATGGAGAGTGGCGCCGACACCACGCGGGTGCTGAGGAACATGCGGCGTGTGGCCGTGTGGCTGGGGCTGGATGCCAATTACCTGCACATGGTCATCAACTACGAAGTGCTGCAGGTCAACTATAGCGATGCCACCCACTCCTTCACCAAGTTTCGCAGCTGCGCGCATCACGGCATCGACCTCGCTGCCATTTCCGAGGTGAGCCGCCTGGGCTGGCGTGCCATCAGTGAGGACTATTCGCTGGACCAGTATGAGCGTGCCCTCACGCACATTCGCAACCGCTCGCGCAACTACACGCCCTGGCAGGTGGCCATTGGGGGCGGACTGGCTTGCGGCGGGTTCTGTATCCAGTTTGGCTGTGACTGGATGGCTTTCCTGCTCTGCTCCATTGCGGC
This sequence comes from Prevotellaceae bacterium UBA1075, assembly GCA_002316015.1. Lineage (GTDB taxonomy): Bacteria > Bacteroidota > Bacteroidia > Bacteroidales > Bacteroidaceae > Physcousia. The sequence continues at coordinate 2,075 of DCCS01000011.1, read as the reverse complement.
TATCCTGAGCCTGCGCTTGCGCCAGGTGCTTGTCTCGATGGAAGCCAACCGCAGCATAGCCATCGGCTGTGTCGCCTTTGTGAGTACCCTGCTGGCCTGGCTGGGCACCTTCACTGGTCTGTCCAGTACCCCCTGGCATCCCTTCCTGGCCTGTGCCTTGTTTATCGTGCCTGGCGTGCCCCTCATCAACTTTGTGAGCGACATGCTCGACGGGCACATCGACACCGGCATCACGCGCGCCCTCAGCACGCTCATCGTGGTGCTGGCCATGTCCTTTGGCATCGCGCTGGCCATCCGTGTATGTGGCATCGACAACTTTGTGCGCACTCTTTCCCTCACACCTCATCATGAGTACTGGGAGTATGCCGTGGCCGCAGCCATCTCGGCCATGGGCTTCAGCATGATATTCAATGTGCAGAGGCGGCTTCTGCCTGTGGTGGCCGTGGGGGGCGTACTGGCTGTGTGTACCCGCAACTTTGTCAACCTGGGCTCCAGCAGTGGCAATGCTGGACTTGACCTGGGGCTTGTGATGGGCTCGCTGGCTGGCTCGGCACTGGTGAGCATCATAGCCGTGCAGGCGCGCCACTGGTTCCACACTCCCCACCAGTGTATCACCATACCCAGCGTGATACCCATGATCCCCGGTGTGCTGATGTACCGTGCCCTCTTTGCCTTCATTGACATGCACGGTGTGGTGGGCGAGGTGACGGTGGCCATGAACAATGCCATCCAGGCATCGCTGGTCATCCTGTGCATCGCCCTTGGCGTGGCCATCCCCAACATCTTCGTGCGCCGCCTCAATGAGACACACCGCCAGCGCAAGATGCGTGAGGCACTGCTGGAGCGCAGGCGCAAGAGCGGTGACATGGCCGACCTCTCGGTGCTGTCCTAAGCCATTCATGTTAACCATATAAGAACCTATCGATGAAGAGAAACATCCTGCTGGCCATGCTGGCCATGACTGCCAGCCTGTGCGCACACGCACAACTGGCGCACAACAAGTATCACGAGCCTGTAAAGGTGGAGAAGAAGTGGCAGAAGTATAATCCCGGCGAGGTCATCTTCCGCGACGAGAGTCCTCAGAGCGAAGGCTCGGGCATCTATCACCGCATCATCCCCAATCCCATTGCCTACATCCAGGAGAATGCGCGCCGTGTGCTGCAGACGCTGTATTGGGGGCCCAAGGATCCCCACGTGCCCAGGCTGGAGCGCATCTTCTACACGCTCAAGGACTATGACGGGGTGAGCGAGAAGTATGGCAGCGGCGACCATGTGGGCATACGCTACAGCACGCGCTGGATAGAGCGGAGTTTCGCTGGCCAGGACACCATGCGGCTGGACTACGAGACCCGTGGCGTGCTCTACCACGAGCTCACGCATGCCTATCAGCTTGAGCCCAAGAACTGTGGCTCGTATGGCGATGGGGGAGAATACTGGTGTTTCATCGAGGGCATGGCCGATGCCGTGCGCCTGGCCTGTGGCTGCTTTGAGCAGGACTTCCACAGCAAGGACCGCCCCAAGGCCGACACCTGGCGAAAGGGCTATCGTGTGGCAGGCTACTTCCTGTGGTGGATCCAGCAGAACAAGGACAAGGACTTCCTGCGCAAGTTCAACCGCTCGGCAGCCGAACTGGACACCTGGTCGTGGGATGCTGCCATGCGCCATGTGCTGGGTGACAAGCCCCGGAATGGTGTGGAGGCTTTGTGGCAGGAGTACCAGAAGGCCATTGGCGATGTGAAGTGACCTTGCCCATGGGTAGAATCTGCGATGGCCAACGCATGCGGCTGTGATGGCCAACGCATGCGGCTGTGATGGCCAACGCATGCGGCTGCGATGGCCAACGCATGCGGCTGCATCGGCCAACGCGGCGCACTGCATAAGGACATGCAGCGCGCCGCGTTTTTTTCTGTCTCTATGGCCATCCGTCCTGCCATGCCCGCACGGCCGTGCGGGGGGAGGGCGTCTGGGGAATCCTGGCTATCTGTCCCCCCCGCTCCACAGCGGTGTGCCGTCCTGGGCTTGTCCCTGCGCGTCCGCGCTGGGCTCGGTCGTGCGTCCGCAGTTGTAGAACCTCA
>DCCS01000005.1 GCA_002316015.1 Prevotellaceae bacterium UBA1075 | reverse complement strand
GGTAGAAATCAAGCAGATTCATAATGTTTCATTTCAATTGTCTAACATGGAATATCTGCAAATTGTGTGCCTATGGCTGCATTGACTGTTTAAACTTAACTAATTTGGGCATTTGCGGACATTCATTAAAAGGAAAAAGGGGAAAAGAGCGGGCAGACCACCTCGCCCCTTGTCATCCCCTCCGCAGGCAATACTTGCCCTCTATCTCGTGCCAGCGCGGCACACGGAGCCGCTTGCCGCAGAACGCCTCATAGTTCCCCAGCGTGCCGTCAAGCCAGCCGGGGCCGTCATCGCGCGTGTCCTTGTTCCTGTAAACGGTCTCCTCCAGGGCCGAGAGGAAATCCTCCACGCACCCGTAGGTCTTGAAACTTCCCCGCGTCCCGTACCACTTGGCCGGCCGTATCTTGTGCACCACCCCCTGCTTGATCTGCAGGTTCAATGGCCAGAGCACCCTACCCCGGCCCGAGCCGGAAAGCATCGGGCGGCACATTTCCCATACCTTCTTGAGCCAGAGGCGCCTGACCGTCACCACCCCGTCCCGGCTCATGTCATAGCCGAAAACGAGGTAGTCCACGTCAAGCATCCATGGCTTCTCCCTGACCTCCCGCTCGTACATGCGGAAATCCGCTGTTGCCCACAATTGTGTCATAATTTGACAACACCATTTCGTGACCCTCATATTCTATGCTTATCTTAGCCGTCTTTCCGGCAACAGACTGTGCGAAATACCCCGTCATTGCTTTCAGACCCGTTTGTTATTCCTCATTTAGAGAGTTGAAGAAATCCATGTCAATCTCATATGACTTCACTTCATTTAATCCGATCCCATATTCCGCCAGTTTGTTTATCAACTCTTCGCCATCCATCAAGTCAATAAGTCTCTTTCCTTCGCTTGACGCTTCCTCAAGCGCCGCACGTGTGAAGGAGCCTGTGGTGATTAAAACACCCTTTTCGACATTTGTGCTCAGAGACCCACGAAAATCCCTTATTTCCGGTGCGCCAACCGCGCCTTTATATCTTTTGCATTGGAATGCCACATTGAAGCTGAAGATACCATTGATGCGTAACTTTCCTGTACCGTCAATTCCGCCGTCCCCCGATTTTTTTATCACATCCACATCCGAGAAACCACATTCCCTCAGTAGCCTTTGAGCCAATTTCTCAAACGCATACGGACTCATGTTGAGGAGCAAGTATGTGATTTGCTCACGCCACCCCTTTGGTTCGGGGAGCGGGTCGCCGCCCGTGTATTTGCCTTTGGCCGCCCCACTCTTGCTGTTGGTGAAACGCAGGATCTCCTTGACATCCAAATCTGCCTGTTTTGCCAAGGCCGCGCCCTTTGCCGTCAGCACCCACACGCCTTGCTTGCTGTTTTCCACGGCGCCATAATTTTTCAGATATGTTCTTGCCCACATTAGTCTGTACTCAACTTCTGTCATAGTGAAGCTATGCATTTCGTCTATGATATCTTCTGAAAGATTGGTGATTTGGATAACCCTCCTGTATATCTCGGAGTTTGCTCCAGAGCCGCCGAGTTGGCTTAACGCCTCTATTGTCGGCTTTATGAAAAACTGAAAAGCAGGGCATTTCTTTTTGGATGTTTTCTTTGTCATGTCGTCAAGGTGTTCGTTTTGTTGTTCTAAAGGCGTTCGTATTTTAGGACACATACCATTTTTATGCCGCAAACCTGTCCACAATTATCTGCAGAGTCTTGCCTCCATCGTAGAAAACAAGTCCTTGTTGTAACGGATGTTATAGAGTTTCTCATACCGGCGGGTCTTCTCCCCCAATATCCAGTCCAACTGGGATTTCTCCCCCCGGTATGCTCCGAGAAGGAAAACCTTGTCCTTATGCTCTATATACCTGAACACGTTCTGCTTCATTATGGAAATCTCCGTCTAATTCTGGTTGCTCCCGCAAATATACTTAAAATAAGCAAGGGAAGCGAAGGAAACAGGAAAAACCCTGCGCAGCCGGGCAACGCAAAAAGGCAAAAGAAGAGGGCCGCCCCCGTCCCCCCCCCCTCTGCCCTTGCGCAGGTGAGGGGGCGGGGGCGACCCCGTATGCCACAAGCCCCGGCAGGGCCTCACTGGGGCAGGCGGACCGAGATGGCCAGTTCGTCGAGCTGGGAGGGCTCGAGCGCGCCGGGGGCGTCCAGCATCACATCGCGCCCGCTGTTGTTCTTGGGGAAGGCGATGCAGTCGCGTATGCTGTCGAGGCCGGCGAAGAGGCTCACGAGGCGGTCGAGCCCGAAGGCCAGGCCTCCGTGTGGGGGCGCGCCGTACTTGAAGGCATCCATCAGGAAGCCGAACTTGCGGCGGGCCTGCTGGGGTGTGAAGCCCAGGACCTCGAATATCTTCTGCTGCAGGCCGGCCTCGTGGATGCGGATGCTGCCGCCGCCCACCTCCACGCCGTTGATGACCATGTCGTAGGCATTGGCGCGCACGCTGGCGGGGTCGGTGTCGAGCAGGGGGATGTCCTCGGGCTTGGGCGAGGTGAAGGGGTGGTGCATGGCCATGAGCCGCTGCTCCTCGTCGCTCCACTCGTACATGGGGAAGTCGATGACCCACAGGCAGGAGTAGCGGCCCTTGTCCCTGAGGCCCATGCGCGTGCCCATCTCCAGGCGGAGCTCGCAGAGCTGGCGGCGCGTGCGCATGGCATCGTCGCCGCTCAGGATGAGGATGAGGTCGCCGGGCCGGGCCTGCATGCGGTCGCGCAACTGGGCCAGGGTGTCGGGCCCGTAGAACTTGTCCACGCTGCTCCTGACCGTGCCGTCCTGCTGCACGCGGGCATAGACCAGGCCACGGGCACCCACCTGGGGGCGCTTGACGAAGTCGGTGAGCTGGTCGAGCTGCTTGCGGGTGCAGGAGGCCTGGCCCTCGCAGCGGATGGCGCCGATGTAGGCGGCCTGGTCGAAGACCTGGAAGCCTGCGGGGAAGAGGGAGTCCACCGTCTGGCGCGAGGCGTTGTCGGGCTGGTGGTTCTTGAGCTCGACGAAGCGCATGCCGAAGCGCGTGTCGGGCTTGTCGCTGCCGTAGTACTTCATGGCGTCGGCCCAGGTCATGCGGGGCAGCTCGGGCAGGTCGATGCCCTTGACGGCCTGGAACAGGTGGCGCATCATGCCCTCGAACGTCCGCAGCACGTCCTCCTGCCCGACGAAGGACATCTCGCAGTCGATCTGGGTGAACTCGGGCTGGCGGTCGGCGCGCAGGTCCTCGTCGCGGAAGCACTTCACTATCTGGAAGTAGCGGTCCATGCCGGCCACCATGAGCAGCTGCTTGAGTGTCTGGGGGCTCTGGGGCAAGGCGTAGAACTGGCCCTTGTTCATGCGGCTGGGCACCACGAAGTCACGCGCGCCCTCGGGGGTGCTGTTGACCAGCACGGGGGTCTCTATCTCCAGGAAGTCCTGCCCGTCGAGGTAGCGGCGCACCTCGATGGCGAGGCGGTGGCGCAGCTCGAGGTTGCGGCGCACGCAGGCGCGCCTGAGGTCGAGGTAGCGGTACTTCATGCGCAGGTCGTCGCCGCCGTCGGTGTGCTCCTCGATGGTGAAGGGGGGCACGAGGCTCTCGTTGAGGATGTCCAGCCGGTCCACCAGTATCTCTATCTCGCCGGTGGGGATGTTGGGGTTCTTGGAGTGGCGCTCGATGACCCGCCCGGTGGCCTGCACCACATACTCGCGCCCCAGGCGGGCGGCCTTCTGGCGCAGGTCCTCGGGGGCGTCCTCGTTGAAGGCCAGCTGTGTGACGCCGTAGCGGTCGCGCAGGTCCACGAAGGTGAGCGCGCCCAGGTTGTGGATGCTCTGCACCCATCCGGCGAGCGTGACCCTCTCGCCCGCGTTGGCAAGCCGCAGCTCGCCGCATGTCTTTGTCCTGTACATTGTCGGTATTATAATTGTTTGGTTTTCTTGACCGTTCACCAGGGCTCCGGGGCTTCTCCCCCGTCCTGGCCACGTGGTTTCTTTCCCGCCCCCTGGCGGGGACACGCGGTGAGGCCCCAGAGGCTTCACGCGCGCGGGGCGGGGACTTGTCCGCCTCTCCTCTCCCCCTGTGTCGCCTGTGCCCCTTGTGCCCCGGGGGAGGGGGAGGCGGCGGGTGGCGCTCGCCCGCCCTGGAACGGAAAAAGGATGAACTCGTGCAAGTCCATCCTTCTCCTCTCGGCCTTGCGGCCATTTGTACGCCCTCAGGGGCTCGAACC
>DCCS01000045.1 GCA_002316015.1 Prevotellaceae bacterium UBA1075 | reverse complement strand
ACGGGCGCGCCCCGCACCGGCGGAGCCATCTACAACCTCAGCGGCCAGCGCGTGGAAAAGATGTGGAAGGGCATCTACATCCAGAACGGAAGGAAGGTGCTGGTCAAGTGAACGCGCATCCGGCGGGTGCCCCGCGGGCCATGACCGGACAAGCCGGACACCCGTGGGCCCGACCTAAGGGCAAGGCACGGGTCGGGTGACCACAGAGTGCAAACGGACAGAACAGACAAGAGGCGCATGTTCCCGATTGGGGAGCGTGCGCCTCTTCTCGTAAGCAAGGATTTCTCCACGCCTTTCCAGGGAGGAGAGGGCAGCCGCATGCATGTGCCAACGCAGCCGCATGCATGTGCCAATGCAGCCGCATGCATGTGTCTCCCAAGCCTGGGGAGACGGGGCAGAGGGGAAGGCCGCACGGGCACGCGGCCAGGCTCTTTTGAGAAATATGGGAGGAAAAGTTTGGCCTGTCAGCGAAATTTACCTATTTTTGCACTTGACACACACAAACTAAGAACACAGGAAATGAAAGGCATAGTACTGGCCGGAGGATCCGGGACGAGACTCTACCCCATCACCAAGGGCATAAGCAAGCAGCTCATGCCCATCTACGACAAGCCCATGATATACTACCCCGTGAGCGTGCTCATGCTGGCAGGCATCAGGGACATACTCATCATCAGCACTCCCTTTGACCTGCCTGGCTTCAAGCGGTTGCTGGGCGACGGCAGCGACATAGGCGTGCGGTTCACCTACGCCGAACAGCCCAGCCCCGACGGACTGGCACAGGCGTTTACCATCGGAGCCGACTTCATAGGCGACGACAGCGTGTGCCTGGTGCTGGGCGACAACATCTTCCAGGGCAACGGATTCAGCGCCATGCTGCGCGAGGCCGTGCACACCGCCGAGGTGGAGAGCAAGGCCACCGTGTTTGGCTACTGGGTGAAGGACCCCGAGCGGTACGGTGTGGCCGAGTTTGACAGCGACAACAACTGCGTCTCCATCGAGGAGAAACCCGAGCACCCACGCAGCAACTATGCGGTGGTGGGGCTGTATTTCTACCCCAACAAGGTGGTATCCGTGGCACGGGACATCAAGCCGAGCGCACGCGGGGAGTACGAGATAACGAGCGTGAACCAGCGCTTCCTGGAGGACGGCGAGCTGAAGGTGCAGACCCTGGGGCGCGGCTTCGCATGGCTCGACACAGGCACGCACGACTCGCTCTCCGAGGCCAGTACCTACATCGAGGTGCTGGAGAAGAGGCAGGGACTCAAGATAGGATGCCTGGAGGGAATCGCCTACCGCAGCGGATGGATTGACGACGAGCAGATGCGGAGGCTGGCCCAGCCCATGCTCAAGAACCAGTACGGGCAGTACTTGCTGCAGGTCATCGACGAGGTGAAGCGCTACGGCAGGAACGGACAATACTGACACACAGACCCCATAAAGCACAAAGACATGAACATACTGGTAACCGGGGCCAATGGCCAACTGGGAAGGGAGATGAGACTGACTGCGCTCGGCAGCCGCCACCACTACATATTCACCGACGCGAGACCTGCCGAGGGACTGGAGACCACGCTGCTGGACATCACCGACCGCAAGGCGGTGGAGGACATCGTGAGGGAGCACCAGATAGGCGCCGTGGTCAACTGCGCGGCATGGACCAACGTGGACGCGTGCGAGACCGACTCGGCACTGGCCGCCGTGGCAGAGCGCGTCAACGCGCTGGCTCCCGCCATCCTGGCACAGGCCATGCGCGAGGTGGGCGGGCTGCTGGTGCACATCAGCACCGACTATGTCTTCGGCACGGAGCCCTACAACACGCCCTGCAGGGAAGACCAGAAGGGCACGCCCACCGGAGTCTATGGGCACTCCAAGTTGCGCGGGGAACTGGCCATACGCGACTCGGGCGTGGAGTACATCATCCTGCGCACCGCATGGCTCTACAGCGAGTACGGCAACAATTTCTGCCGCACCATGATGCGCCTGACGGCCGAGAAGCCACAGATAAGCGTGGTGTTTGACCAGACGGGCACACCCACCTATGCCCTGGACCTGGCCCAGGCCATCACCACCATCCTGGAGAGGGAGGCATGGCGGGGCAATACCGGCATCTACCACTACAGCAACGAGGGCGTGTGCAGCTGGTACGACTTTGCCATGGCCGTGCGCAAGATGGCCGGGCACGAGTCGTGCCACATCGTGCCGTGCCACAGCAGCGAGTACCCCTCGCCCGTGAAGCGCCCCGCCTATTCGGTACTGGACAAGACCAAGTTCAAGCAGACCTTCCACCTGAGCATCCCCTACTGGTGCGACTCGCTGCAGAAATGCATCAGCAACCTGATGGCCAGCGTGTGAGGCTCGGGCACACAGGAGGGACGGAAAGGGACAGGAACCACGCCAACAAGTACATATCACACAAATCCAAGCAACCACCAATGAAGAGAACCATTATCATCACAGGCGGCGCGGGCTTCATCGGAAGCCATGTGGTACGCCTCTTCGTGAACAAATACCCCGACTACGAAATCATCTGCCTGGACAAGCTCACCTATGCGGGCAACCTGGCCAACCTGGCCGATGTGGAGTCGCGCGCCAACTACCATTTCGTGAGGATGGACATCTGCGACTACGAGGGGGTGGGACGGCTCATGCGCGAGTCGCGTGCCGATGGCATCATACACCTGGCCGCCGAGAGCCATGTGGACCGCAGCATCAAGGATCCCTTCACCTTCGCCCGCACCAATGTCATGGGCACACTCACACTGCTTCAGGCTGCCAAGGAGTGCTGGGACTCCCTGCCCGGGAAGTATGAGGGCAAGCGGTTCTACCACATAAGCACCGACGAGGTGTACGGCGCGCTGGAGACAAACCACCCCGAGGGCATCAAGCCGCCCTATACCACCACGGCCAGCAGCACGCGGCACCACCTGGCTTACGGCGACAAGTTCTTTCACGAGGACACACCTTACCGCCCGCACAGCCCCTATTCCGCTTCAAAAGCCGGATCCGACCACTTCGTGCGCGCCTTCCATGACACCTACGGGATGCCCACCATCGTGACCAACTGCTCCAACAACTACGGCCCCTACCAGTTCCCCGAGAAGCTGATACCACTGTTCATCAACAACATACGCCACCGCAAGCCGCTTCCCGTGTATGGCAAGGGCGAGAACATACGCGACTGGCTCTATGTGGAGGACCACGCGCGCGCCATCGACCTCATCTTCCACCAGGGCCGCGTGGCCGAGACCTACAACATCGGCGGCTTCAACGAATGGAAGAACATAGACATCGTCAAGGTGCTCATCCACACCGTAGACCGCCTGCTGGGACGCAAGGAGGGCGAGGACCTCAACCTCATCACCTATGTGACCGACCGCCCGGGACACGACGCACGCTACGCCATCGACAGCACCAAGTTGCAGCGGGAACTGGGCTGGGAGCCCAGCCTGCAGTTTGAGGAGGGCATCGAGAAGACGGTGCGCTGGTACCTGGACCACCAGGCGTGGCTGGACAACATCACATCGGGAGAATACGAGAAGTACTACCAGAGCATGTACGCGGGGCGCTGACTGGCCCCGCGCATGCGTCCGTCACCACACAACGCATACATCCGCCATGCGGGAAGCAGGACTCCCCGCGTAGCGGAAAACAGCGCCGGCCCAAGGTGTATGCCCCCGGGCGGCAGAAACCAATCCGCTCTACCATACCCCCCCCCGCTCCCCATCACCGGCAGCCAGGCCACAAGGTGCGGGTCGCCGCCAAGGCGCAACGGGCAAGCGACACCCTCCGCCATTCCCCCCGCGCAAGGCACAGAACCCCCAGACACAAAATGAAGAGAAGAGTCATACACATGCTGGCCATACTGCTATGTGGCAGTATGGCCGCCGCCGCACAGCAGGCTGCCCCCAAGCGGCCAAGCACCATCGAGGGATGGGCCGACAGGGCGGCGCGCTTTGGCAAGGCCATCCCGCAGGAACAGATATTCGTCCACATGGACAACAACTGCTACTTCCTGGGGGACACTATATATTATAAGGTATATACGCAACGCTCCGACACCAGGAAGCCCAGTGGCGTGAGCGGCGTGCTCTATGCCGACCTCTACAACCAGGACGGCTACCTGGTGGAGAGGCAGCAGGTGGAGATGAGGAACGGACAGTGCAACGGCTCGTTTGTCCTGCCCGACACGCTCTACAGCGGCTTCTACGAGCTGAGGGCCTACACACGCTGGATGCTCAACTGGGGCACGAAGGAGCACCAGCACACCCGGCTGGCCGAGCAATGGTACGCGACACGCAGTTACGCGCGCGACTATTACATCGACTACGACAAGCTCTACAGCCGCACCTTCCCCGTATATGACAAGCCCAGGGAAGCCGGCGTGTATGAGCACAACATGACCCTGCGCCCGCTCAGGAAGAGACTGAAGCCCGACGGGAAGGACCCTGCCCTGGAACTCCACGTCTATCCCGAGGGGGGCAACCTGGTGGCGGGTCTGCCCTGCCGCGTGGCCTGGGAGGGGAACACCGCCGAGGGGCTTCACAAGGAAGGCACACTGGTGGTGACCGACGGGAGCGGGAAGCAGGTGGCAACCTCGAAGACAGAGAACCGGGGACGGGGAACCTTCACCTTCACCCCACAGGAGGGGATGACATACACGGCGCAGTTCACCGCTGACGGGCAGACAGCCACTGCCAAACTGCCTCAGGCACAGCCCGACGGCTGTGCCGTGCAAGTGGAACAGGTCGGCGGAAAGGTGAGCGTGCGCCTGGAACGGGCGGGGCTGGCCGCGCAAGAGCCGCTGGGCATGACCGTGATGTGCCAAGGCGTGCAGCAGGAATGCCGCACGCTGGAGGCCGGAAAAGAGCAGACCGTGGAAATGAACGCGCAGTCATTGTGCACGGGAGTGAACCAGCTGACTGTGTTCGACGCGAAAGGCAGGATATGGTCCGACCGCCTCTTCTTCGTCAGAAACGGGGTGGCACCGATGGGGAAAACACTTTCGTTCAGCGGCCTGGGCAAGGAGGAGACGGCCCCTTACGCGCCTGTGGAGGTGAGCATCAAGGGCGGTGTGCCCGGAAGCAACCTGAGTGTGGCTGTACGCGACGCGGCGCACACGGAATACCTGTACGACAACAACAATATCATGACCGAGATGCTGCTCTGCAGCCAGGTGAAGGGATTCGTGGAGAATCCTGCCTACTTCTTCGAGAAAGACGACAGCGAGAGAAGGCGCGCCCTTGACCTCCTGCTCATGATACAGGGATGGCGGCGCTACGACTGGCGCACCATGGCCATCCCCGGGGAGTTTGAAATCACGCATCAGCCCGAACGCACACCGCTCATGACGGGATCGGTGAACCGCTACGAGGCATCGGCCGTGCTGGACGAGGCCGAGAAAAAGATGAGCAAGACCGTGGAGAGCACCATGCAGACCGAGAGCGAGCGGGAGGCGCAGAAGCCCGACAAGTCGTACCGCAACAACGTGGCCGAGAACGCCAACGGCGACAAGATAAGGGATGTGAGGGAGGAGATGGACAAGTTTGGCAAAGAGAGCGAGAGCCAGCAGCGGCACAACGACGCGCCACAGGGACAGGACATACACGGACGGTACTGGAGCACGGCGCGCGGCCCCAAGCGTCCTGTGCTGGTACATGCAGAGTTCACCAAGATAGGCGCCGAGTCGGGCGTGACGGGAGACATGCTCACCAAGAACGCGCGGTTCAGCATCCAGAGCCCGCGCTTCTTTGAGGGATGCAACTTCTTCCTCACAGCGGCCGACACGACAAACTGGGGGCGGGAGAAGTTCGAACGCCACTTGTGGGTGAGCAGTGGCGAGGACAAGAACGGCGAGGTGAACTACCCCGACTTCTATGTCAAGCTTGACCAGTACAACCCGCGCTTCGTGAGGCCCTACACATGGTACCAGACCCACCTGGCCGAGGCTCCCGTGGGCTCCGCGCTCAACGAGGACTGGCTCTACGATGACGCGCGCACGCTACATGCCGTCACGGTGACAGCCAAGAAGAACTCCTACACACGCTTCGACGCGAAGAAGCCCGCCTATGTGGTGGATGCCTACGAGGCGTACAACGCGGTGACAGACGCGGGACTGAGCAACGGATACTTCAAGGGCGCGCTGGACTTTGCCTACAACATCGCGCGCTACTACATCGGCGACATGAACCAGGAACGCAACTACGAGCTGGAGGTCAGGTACAACTCGCACACATCATCGTACCACATGGCCGAGGGCGAGCGGGAGATGTACAACCACCTCACCAACCTCGACAAGGTGTACATCTACACCGATTACAGCCCCAGGCAGGAGGGCAGCAAGAAGTACGAGGCAAGCAACCAGCCGCTGGTCATCGTGGACCTGAGGAAACTTCCCGACGAGATGGTGCGCACCACCTACCGCGACAGGTACTACCGCCTGCCGGGGTTCACCATGCCCTTTGAGTTCTACCAGCCCTCTTACGCAGGCAAGACTCTGCCCGAACGGAAGGACTACCGCCGCACACTCTACTGGAACCCTGACGTGCGGCTGGACGAGAGCGGCACGGCCAGGATCACTTTCTACAACAACGGAAAGTCCACACGCATGGGCATCAGCGCCGAAGGCATGGCTTCCGACGGCACGTTGCAGAGCGGGCTGGAGATGCCCGAGGACAGATAACAAACCCACCAAACATATCTTTATGGAACAGAACGAACTGAAAGACATCCTCGGCCTCTTCGACACCGAGGGTTCCATGGGAGAGATAAAACCCCTGGGCGAAGGACTCATCAACGACACATACCTGGCGAGGAACACCGAGGCAGGCAAGCCCGACTATGTGCTGCAGCGCGTGAACGAGAACGTGTTCCCCGACGTGGACATGGTCATGCGCAACATCCAGGCCGTCACCTCGCACATACGCCGAAAACTGGAGGCGCAGGGAATGCCCGACATAGACAGGCGCGTGCTGCGGTTCATTCCCGTGAGGGAAACCGGCAAACTATATACGGTGGCAGGCGGGAAGTACTGGAGGGTCATGGTCTTCATCCCCAACGCCATCACCAAGCAGGCTGTCAACGCCGAGAGCAGCCATGCCGCAGGTCTGGCCTTCGGGCAGTTCCAGTCGATGCTCGCCGACCTGCCTGTGCGGTTGGGCGAGACCATCAAGGACTTCCACAACATGGAGTTCCGCCTGCGGCAACTTCGCGAGGTGCTCGCCGCCGACCCCTGTGGCCGCGCCATGGAGCCACGCGTGCAGGAGATGCTGGCCGTCATCAACGACCGGGCCGAGGAAATGTGCAAGGCCGAGCGCATGGGACGCGAGGGCATCCTGCCCAAGAGGGTGTGCCACTGCGACACCAAGGTCAACAACATGCTGTTTGACGACCACGACAACGTGCTTTGTGTCATCGACCTGGACACGGTCATGCCCAACTTCATCTTCTCGGACTATGGCGACTTCCTGCGCACAGGCGCCAATTATGTGGCCGAGGACTGCCCCGACATGCAGAAGGTGGGGTTCAACATGGACATCTTCCGCGCCTTCACCAAGGGCTACCTCAAGGGAGCCGGCAGTTTCCTCCTGCCTGTGGAAATCGAGAACCTGCCCTACGCGGCCGCCCTCTTCCCCTTCATGCAGTGCGTGCGCTTCCTGTGGGACTACATCAGCGGCGACAAGTATTGGAAGTGCAAGTACCCCGACCACAACTTCGACCGGGCCAACAACCAGCTTCACCTCTTCCTGAGCGCGGAGAGCCACTATGGTGACATGCGCCAGTTCATCCAGGAGCAGGCAAGCAAGTAAGAGCCACCGCTGTACCTCTCCCACAAAAGAATGGGCGAGAGAAAACCCAAGAATTGGAGCAAGCGTGCTCAAGAAGGGTTAATAATTCCTAATCCGGACAACTTTACCGACCATGCAAGGGAATGCCGTACTCACAAATGGCGTACCTTTGCATGGTCTTTTTGTGCCACAGGAAATGACGGCACATGCCAGCCCGCGATGGGTACATACTTGACCCGCTGCCGGTTGAAAGCACCACATGCCACAGTCCCTCAAGGCACAGGCGACACAAGCACAGGGCAGGCATACAGGAGGCCAAAGCACAACGACAGACACAGAGCACAACAACAGGAGAAAAGTATGGAACTGGACACAAGTAAAAATTACGCGTTTATTAGTATGTTGAAGAAATACGTGAGCAGCAGCATGCTGCTGGTAATAGCGACCGTGGCGGCTCTCATCGTGGCCAACTGCCCTTGGGGCGACCTCTACCGCTACATCTGGCAGATGCCCGTGAGCCTGAGCGTGGGCGGGTTCAACCTCTTCAGCCACGGCGGGCACGCGATGAACCTGGGCGACTTCATCAGTGACTTCCTCATGGCAATGTTCTTCCTGAGCGTGGGCCTGGAGATCAAGCGCGAGGTGCTGTGCGGTGAGTTGTCCACGGTAAAGAAGGCCCTGGCACCCATCATCGGCGCGTGCGGAGGCATGCTGATGCCCGTCATCGTGTTTTACCTGGTGTGCCCCAAGGATCCAGTCATGGAGCGCGGCATGGCGATACCCATGGCCACGGACATCGCATTCTCACTGGGCGTGCTGAGCATCTTCAGCAAGCGGTGTCCCGCAAGCCTCAAGATATTCTTGGCCGCGCTGGCTGTGGCCGATGACCTGGGCGGCATCATCGTCATCGCCATACGCTACACCGACCACCTCAACTGGCAGTACCTGGGGTGGGCCGGCCTTTGTGTGGCCTTCCTGGCTCTGTGCAACTGGCGCCAGGTGCGCAGCAAGGCACTCTACATGGCCGCAGGGCTGGTGCTGTGGTACTGCATGCTCAACAGCGGCATACACGCCACGATAGCCGGTGTGGTGCTCGCCTTCTGCATCCCCGCCAACCTGCCCAACGGCACCAAGTACTACATCAACCGCATACGCACGAACCTGGCGCAGTTCCCGCAGACCGAGACGACCATCGCCGACCGCAACAAGCCTGTCGTGCTCAGCGATGACGAGATACATATGCTCAAGAGTGTGGAGAGTGCCAGTGACCATCTGATAAGCCCCCTGCAGGACTTGGAGGACGCGCTCAAGACCCCCATCAACTTCTTTGTCATCCCATTGTTCGCCTTTGCCAACGCGGGTGTCAACTTCGACGGGATGAGCCTCGCGAGCCTCTTCGGCGGTGTGGGGCTGTCTGTCTTCCTGGGCCTGCTCATCGGAAAGTTCACTGGCGTGTTCAGCGCGACGTGGCTCTTCATCAAGCTCCGCGTCATCCAGAAGCCTGAGGGAGCCACCTGGGCATCCTTTGCGAGCGTGTGCATGATATGCGGCATAGGCTTCACCGTGAGCATGTTCATGGCTGGCCTGAGCTATCCTGGCGGGCATACCGACCTGCTCAACGATGCCAAACTGGGCATCCTGATGGGCACGGTGGCCTCGGCGGTGGTGGGCAGCCTGATGCTAAACGCTACCCTTCCAAAACAGAAGCCCGACACACCCTCCGCTGGTGCTGAATAGCACCCTGTGGCCAGGCAGCGGTACCACCGTATTGACCAGCGAGGAGCCCACATGGTGACGCCACAGTAAGCGTCCCGTGTGGGCTTCCACGGCAAATATCATCCCCTCCTTGGTGCTGCAGTACACCACCCCCTCGAGTTCCTGGGGCATGTTGGGGGCTATCTCATAGCCGAAGCCCACGTTGGTGGCATAGAGTTCGCGAGGCCTGTCGCCACGGGTGCTGTAGCACACCAGGCTGTCGCGCATGGTCTTGCTGTAGAGCCGCTCCTGGTCGGCGCTCAGCCCCACCGTCTCGCGCACCATCGACTGGTAAGTGCGCCACACGGTCTTTCCCGTCGCGGCGTCGATGCAGGTGAGGGCACGTTCGGGGTCGGCGATGAAGATGCGTCCGTCCGTCTCCACCGGCCATACGGCAGCCGGGCTGTAGTGCATGTCGTCCCTGGCTACCCCGCGCCACTTCCACAGGAGCCCGCCATCACGGATGTCCAGGCAGTAGAGATACATGTCCCATGCGCCAAACACCACATGCCGGTCGGTGACGAGCGGCTTCGTCTCGATGTATCCCGCCACGCCCGAGAAGGTCCAGCGCGCCTGTCCCGTGCGCACATCCAGGGCGCGCATGCAATGGTCACTTCCGCCCACATAGGCGATGCCGTCACGGATGGCCACCGCGCCCAGCACTGGAGCCCCGGCCTTCACCTTCCACAGCTGCTTGCCGTTGCTTGACTTCAGACCGTAGATGCACCCGTCGGCACTGGGAACCACCAAGATGCCCTTCCACGCAGCCGGTGTGCCGATGATACGGGCACCTGTGGCAAAGGCCCACAACCGCTTGCCGTCCCCCAGCCGATAGGCCGTCACCACCCCCGCGTCATCCCCCACAAACACGCGCTTGCCCTCGATGGCGGGCGAGGAATATACACTCACGCCCGACTGGTGCAGCCACACGCGCTCCACCTGGCTGTAGGCCACATTGTCGCTGCTGTCCGGATATTCCCATGCACCTGCGTGGGGGTCGAGCACCTTGCCCTCGCAGTCGCGTATGGGGCCTCGCATCGAGTAGGCCACATAAGGCATGGGGCCTGTGGTGGAGTTCATCACGATGAGCCGTATGCTGTCGCGCGTCACCTCATACAGGCCGTATCCCGTGCCCGTGTCCCGTTCCCTGATGTTGGAGCGGAGCAGGATGCCGGGAATGCCGTCATACGACAGGTTGCGCGTGGCATGGTAGTGCCCGCCTATGCACAGCCTCACGTTGTAGTGCCGCAGGAGGTCGGTCACCTCATGCCAGTTGTCCACATCACCCTTGAGCAGGGGGTAATGGGTGACGATGATGACGGGCTCGTCCTTTGGGTAAGAGTCGAGCCTTTGCCTGAGCCACGCCAGGTCCTGGGCCACCACATGTCCATAGGCCATGCGCATCAGCGGCCCGGTGTTGAAGCCCAGGAAGTGCACCCCCTGGTGCTCAAACTCAAACCGCTCGTAGCCGAAGATGTCCTTCCAGTCCATGCAGCCCGACTCGCTCCACTTCGTCTCGTGGTTGCCCATGACGATGTAGTAAGGCACGCGCAGCCGGTCAAACAGCCTCTTGGCCTCCAGCATGGCAGGCCGGTCGCCGTCGTCGCTGATGTCGCCCGTGATGAGCACGAAATCGATGCTGTCCAGGGAGTTGATGCGGCTGACAGTCTCACTCAGCTGCTCCTCGCGCTCCGGGATTTTGGAGTTGAGGTGGATGTCGGTAATCTGGGCAAATCTGAAGTGCTGGGCCATGACAGTGCTGCCCAGCATGGCAAGGACAACAAGCAGCCTCTCTCTCATTTTTTCCATATATAGCGATAAGCGAAACGGCGGTTGGGGGCGGTGTCGCCCGAAGTGCACAGCGAGATGATGTCGGACGGGTCTGTAGGGTTGTCGGCCCACTTGAAGTCAAGCGACAGGCTGCCGCCCCTTAGGCCAAGTGCCTTGCGTGGCACGGCAAGCTCCATCACATTGCCCTGCACGGCATAGTCAAGGTCGCACACCAGCACCCACTCGCCCGTGGCAGCGTCATAGCGCATGAGCGTGGTGGTGGTGCTGTCCCTTACCAGGCGGTTCACCACGAAGTCATAACCCTGCCAGCCCGTGTCCTGCCGCTGGTCGGTGTTGAGGAAGAGGAGCATCCAGGAGGGGTCGGTGTAGGGCGTGAGGGGGCGGTCGGTCTCCACAGCGAAGTAGATGTATTTCTTGTCCACCGCCACATGCGAGCGCACGATGTCGTTGCGCCCGGTGCTGTCCGTGTAGTGCAGGTTTCCGTATCCGTCATGGTCGCGGTGTATCACGTCCCCCCTGGTGTCGGCGAAGTCCTCGGTGAGCAGTGGCCAGTCCCGCAGGCTGCCGTCCACCGTCACGCGTTGCAGGCCGCGGAACACGGGGATGGAGTCCACGCCCTTGTAGCGGCGTATGTTCTCTGCCATCTGCATGTAGTAGTTGTCCGTCCATCCACCCTTCATGGGCGCGATGGTGCGGTTGAACTCCGCGTTGTACTGGTCAACGAAGTAGAAGGGGTTCTCCCTGCCCAGGAAGGTGGTGGGTCCTGCGGCCTGCCCCGAGGGGTCCTTTCCGCTGCGGTATCTGCCCGCTGTCCACTCGTTCCAGTCGTTGAGGTAGATAAACTCGGGATCGACCCGCAGTGCCTCGTCCCATCTGTCCTGGAAGTAGATGCCATACTGTGTGGGACGCCGCACCACGCTGTCCACCGCCGGGCAGTAGGCGGCTGAGGGCATGTCGTGGTCATCCAGGGCGGGCTCGCCCGTCTCGCGGCGCCAGCTCTTGCCCACGATGCTGATGGGGTGTTGGGCGGGGGTCACCGCCATCTCCTCCCTTCGTCCCTGGTGTGTGGAGCACAGTTGCTCCGGGGCGAGTGCCTTCACGTTCTTCTCGTGCAGGTCATAGCCGAAGCTCCAGCTGTCCTCCTGCCCCACATACCTGCGGCCTGCCCATTCGTAGTAGCCCCACCACATGTTGCGCAGGGTGAAGAACCGCTTCACCTCGTCGCTGTAGTCGGCCAGGTTCTTCTCCCCGCCGTTGGGGTTGGCGTCCACCGATGGGGTGGCGTTGTAGAGCAGGAGCGGCTTGCCGTCCCAGTAGAACCAGCAGTCCTGGTAGCGCGGCTGCTTGTAGTAACGCTCATAGAGGCTCTGCACCACGGTGATGACGTTCCCGTTGAAGGCCCAGAAGCAGAACTTGGGCACGCGGTTGCCCTCGCGCCTCATCTCCTGCATGGTGGTGAAGAGCACTTCCCACTCGTCCCAGTAGCACACGGCGTTGGTCACGTCCATGACGAGCACGTCCACGCCCGCGTCGGCCAGCATGGACAGGTCGTGCCTGATGACGTACTTGTCGCGGCTCAGGAAGTAGCCGTACTCGGGCTCCCCCCAGTGATAGGAGGGTCCCGTCCACGCCTTGTTGTCCCACTCGTTGCGCGCGTTGGGGTCCTCGTCGAGCACGCGGGTCACGTCGCACTTGTACTCGGCCCCGTTGTGCAGCCCCTGCGTGTGCCAGGTGATGTAGAAGATGCCCACCGTGCGGGGCTTCCCGTCACGCTTGAGGGGAGCCTCCTGCGCTGTGGGCATCGTGCGTCCCAGAGCGTCGGTGGCCACCCATGTGGCGGTCGATTGCGCCTTGCCGCCCAGGGCCACCAGCGCTGTCAGCAACATGCTTCCAATTCGTCTCATGTGATGAAGTCTTAGGTTAAGGTGATGTGAATGCTTGTGTGTGAGCATGAGGAAGCGGGTGGCCGCCCCGTGGCTTGTGGCATCCCCGGTGACGGACACCTGCTTCGCTGTATTCCTGCGGGTGTGCCCACCCTGGCCGTGCGCTGTCGCGCTCAGTCCTTGCTGGCGCGCTTGCGTTCCAGGTGGTCCAGTATGATTTTGCGCATGCGCATGCTCTTGGGCGTCACCTCCACATACTCGTCGGCCTTGATGTACTCCAGTGCCTCCTCCAGGGAGAAGATGGTGGCGGGGATGATGCGCGCCTTCTCGTCGGTGCCGCTGGCGCGCACGTTGGTGAGCTGCTTGGCCTTGCACACGTTGATGACCAGGTCATTCTCGTGCACGTGCTCGCCCACCACCTGTCCGGCATACACCTGTTCCTGGGGTTCGATGAAGAAGCGTCCGCGGTCCTGCAGGTGGTCGATGGCGTAGGCATAGGCGTTGCCCGTCTCCAGGGCAATCATCGAGCCGTTGGTGCGGCGGGTGATCTCGCCTTTGTAGGGCTGGTATTCCTGGAAGCGGTGAGCCATGATGGCTTCGCCCTGGCTGGCCGTGAGCACGTTGGTGCGCAGTCCTATGATGCCCCGGCTGGGGATCATGAACTCGATGTTCACCCTCTCGCCCTGCGACTCCATGCTCACGAGTTCGCCCTTGCGGCGCGTGACCATGTCGATCATGCGGCTTGCGAACTCCTCGGGCACGTTGATGGTGAGTTCCTCGATGGGCTCGCACTTCTGCCCGTCTATCTCCTTGTATATCACCTGGGGCTGTCCCACCTGCAACTCATAGCCCTCGCGGCGCATGGTCTCGATGAGCACCGAGAGGTGCAGCACGCCCCGCCCGCTCACTATCCAGCGGTCGGTGTATCCCTCGACCGGCTTGACGCGCAGGGCCAGGTTCTTCTCCAGTTCCTTCTCCAGGCGCTCGCCTATGTGGCGGCTGGTGCAGAACTTGCCCTCCTTGCCGAAGAAGGGGCTGTCGTTGATGGTGAAGAGCATGCTCATCGTGGGCTCGTCGATGCTGATGGTGGGCAGAGGCTCGGGGTTCTCGGCATCGCAGATGGTGTCGCCTATCTCGAAGTGGTCCAGTCCCACGATGGCACAGATGTCGCCCGAGGACACCTCGGGGGTGCGCTGCCTGCCCATGCCGGTGAAGGTGTGGAGTTCCTTGATGCGTGTCTTCTCCATGCTGCCGTCGCGGTGGGCCACGGCGATGCTCATGCCCTCGCGCAGTGTGCCCCGGTGCACGCGCCCCACGGCGATGCGCCCTGTATAGTTGGAGTAGTCCAGGCTTGTTATCAGCATCTGCGGTGTGCCCTCGAGCTGCTCAGGCGCGGGTATGTTGGCCACGATGCTGTCAAGCAGGTAGTAGATGTTGTCGGTGGGCTTTCGCCAGTCCTCGCTCATCCATCCGTTCTTGGCCGAGCCATAGATGACGGGGAAGTCCAGCTGTTCCTCGGTGGCGTTGAGGTCGCACATGAGGTCAAAGACCATCTCGTACACCTCCTCGGGGCGGCAGTTGGGCTTGTCCACCTTGTTGACCACCACGATGGGCTTGAGCCCTATCTGCAGGGCCTTCTGCAGCACGAAGCGTGTCTGGGGCATGGGCCCCTCAAAGGCGTCGACGAGCAGGATGCAGCCGTCCGCCATGTTGAGCACGCGCTCCACCTCGCCCCCGAAGTCGCTGTGGCCCGGTGTGTCGATGATGTTTATCTTGGTGCCCTTGTAATTGATGGAGACATTCTTGCTCAGGATAGTGATGCCGCGCTCCCGCTCCAGTTCGTTGTTGTCCAACATCAAATCGCCTGTCTGCTGGTTGTCGCGGAACAGGTTGCCCGCAAGCAGCATCTTGTCCACCAGAGTGGTCTTGCCATGGTCAACGTGCGCGATGATGGCAATGTTTCTGATATTCTGCATAAATTATCTCCATTAAAACCGCGTGCAAAGGTACGACAAATTCTCCAAGAGCCGGCGCGTCGGCTCTCGTTATTTGGGAGATACGGTTTCATTTGCCCGCCTGTGACTCCTGGGCAGGCGGCATTGTGCAGCGCTCACGGCCTCAGAGGCTGTATATGTCGAGGAACTGGCCTGCCCACAGGCAGCGGGCGGCACACCGCAAGTGGTTGGCCTGGGCCAAGTGGCGCGGCCTGCGGCTCACACGATGCCCTGTGCCATCATGGCGCGAGCCACCTTCATGAAGCCCGCCACGTTGGCGCCGCGCACATAGTTGGTGTACCCGTCCTCGCGGCCGTAGCGCAGGCACTGGTCATGCACGGCGTGCATGATCTGCTGCAGGCGGCTGTCCACCTCGGCGGCCGGCCAGGAGATGTGCATCGCGTTCTGCGTCATCTCCAGTCCGCTGGTGGCCACGCCGCCCGAGTTGACGGCCTTGCCGGGGGCAAAGGGGACGCGGTGCTCCACCAGGTAGTCCACCGCCTGGGCCGTGCAGCCCATGTTGCTCACCTCGGCCACCAGGCTCACGCCGCCGTCATGCAGGGCCTGGGCATCGGCCAGCGTGAGCTCGTTCTGCGTGGCGCAGGGCAGGGCGATATCCACCGGCTGCTCCCACGGCTTGCGCTCCGGGAAGAAGGTGGCCTCGGGGTAACGCTCGGCATAGGGAGCCACGATGTCCTCGCCGCTGAGGCGCAGGTCGAGCATATAGTCTATCTTGTCGCCGCTCACACCCTTCGGGTCATACACATAACCATCGGGGCCGCTCAGGGTCACCACCTTGGCGCCCATCTCGGTGGCCTTCTTCACCGCGCCCCAGGCCACGTTCCCGAAGCCCGATATGGCCACCGTGCGGCCCTGGATGTCCTGCCCCAAGTCACGCAGCATCTGCCTCACGAAGTAGAGTGCTCCGTAGCCCGTGGCCTCGGGGCGCAGCAGCGAGCCCCCGAACTCCAGCCCCTTGCCGGTGAAGGTGCCCGTGTGTTCGCGCGAGAGTTTCTTGTACATGCCGAACATGTAGCCCACCTCGCGGCCGCCCACGCCTATGTCGCCGGCAGGCACGTCCTGGTCGGGGCCCAGGTTGTGCCACAGCTCCAGCATGAACGCCTGGCAGAAGCGCATGATCTCGGCCTCGCTGCGCCCGCGCGGCCCAAAGTCAGAGCCGCCCTTGCCGCCGCCCATGGGCAGCGTGGTGAGCGCGTTCTTGAAGGTTTGCTCAAAGCCCAGGAACTTCAGTATGCTCAGGTTGACCGAGGGATGGAAGCGTATGCCGCCCTTGTAGGGGCCTATGGCGTTGCAGAACTGCACGCGGTGGCCCAGGTTGACATGCACCTCGCCGTGGTCGTCCACCCAGGGCACGCGGAAGGATATGATGCGGTCGGGCTCCACCAGGCGCTCTATCAGCCGCGCGCGCTCAAACTCCGGATGCCGGTTGTAGGTGCCCTCGATGGAGAGCAGCACTTCCCTGACGGCCTGCAGGTACTCGGCCTCGCCGGGGTGTTTGGCCTCAAGTTGCTGTAAAATCAGTTCAGTCTTCATAGTGTTGTATGTTAGTCTTGTGGAAATGTTGTTAAGTATGTGCAAAGTTAGCATTTCCTTTCATTGTGGCAAGGAAAACGGGGAAATACCGCGCGGATTCCGCCTGTTTTTTGTCTTTTTGTCAAGTGTGGCCCACGCGGGAGACCACCTCGTGGCCTCCCGCGACGGGGTAGGGCGGAAAACGCATGCCGCCGCGTTGGCCATCGCATGCCGCTGCGTTGGCACATGCAGCCGCATGCGTTGGCACATGCAGCCGCATGCGTTTGGCGGTGCGGTGCGGCGGGACGGGAGGAGTGGTGTCCTGGCCTTGGGGCGGTGCCCCGGTTGCCTGGCCGGGGGCATGGCGGCAACCGCACGCCGGGAAGCCGTCTTATGGCTTTCCGGGAAGTGTGGCTGCAGCATCCCCGGCATGAGCGGGGGTGCGAAAAGTGTGCCCCGCATAATGCCGTGTGATGGAAAAGCGGTAAATTTGCCATGTGTAACGGGCTATGGAGGCATGACTTGCCGTGACGGAGAGCCCTGTTTGTCAGAATTGTGTCAAGGGCTTCCAGCCTACTTGCGAAAGAATGAACTTACCATGCAAATCTTGCCTTCTCCTGGCCGCCGCGCTACTGGGAGGGTCACACAAGGTGGCTGCTCAGGCCACAGAGTCCCTGCTGCAGGGAACGGTAATCAGCAGGGAGGGAAGTGCCGGCGCGGCACGCGCCTTCGATGGCGACGCGTCCACCTGGTACGAGGCGGGCAGCCCCGACTTCCGCTGGGTGGGGCTCGACCTGGGCAAGCCCCATGTGATCACACGCATATCCTACACCCCGCGCCAGTACGGCAGCACGGGAGCCGACCGCATGCTGCTCTCCCTGTTTGAGGGGGCCAACCGCCCCGACTTCATGGATGCCGTCCCCCTCTACCTCATAAGCGAGACCCCCGCCCTGGGCACCGCCACCAGTGTGGACATCAGCGTCAGCAGGGGCTTCCGCTATGTGCGCTATGTGGGGTCGGCCGGCTCCTACTGCAATGTGGCCGAACTGGCCTTCTATGGCCACGAGGGCGCGGGCAGCGACACCCGCTTCTACCAGGTGACCGCCCTGCCCACCGTGAGCATCCATGTGGCCGACGAGGCTGTGCCCGAGCAGAAGGGCGAGGACTTCGACTCGCGCATCACCATCACCTACGAGGGCGGGACGCTCATACAGGAGTATCCCGTGCTCACGCGTGTGCGCGGCAACTACTCTGCCACGCACGAGAACAAGCCCTACCGCATCAAGTTTGACGACGGCAAGAGCCACCACATGCTGCACGGCTCGGCCCGCGACGAGTCGCCGGCCAAGGCCAAGAAGTGGACCCTCATCAACAACTATGGCGACAAGACCCTCATGCGCAACCCCGTGGCCTACGAGGTGAGCCGCCGCGCGGGCATGCCCTTCACACCCTGGTGCCGCTGTGTGGACGTGATACTCAACGGCGACTACCGGGGATGCTACCAGCTCACGGACTATATCGGGATAGACAAGAACCGCGTGAACATCACCGAGATGGACGCCACATGCACCGACTCGGTGAGCATCACCGGCGGCTACTTGATAGAGATGAACGGATATGCGGGGCAAGACCCCGTCAACTTCACCTCGCGCCACGGCAACCCCGTCTCGGTCAACGACCCCGACGAGAAGGACATACAGCCCGTGCAGCTGGCCTACATACGCGACTACTTCAATGCCATGGAGGACAGCCTGTATGCCCCCTCCTACGCTTCGCCCGGCAGCGGCTACCGCCGCATGCTCGACCTGGACACCTTCCTGCGCTATTTCCTGGCCTGCGAGTTCAATGGCAACACCGACATGCTGTGGCAGGTGTTCATGTACAAGCAGCGTGCCGACAGCCTCATATACACAGGCCCCGTGTGGGACAACGACCTGGCCCTGGACAATGACTACAATGTGTATCCCGGCAACCAGCGCCAGGAGTGGACCTACAAGGTGCGCACGGCGGGCAACTGGGGCAGCCTGGTGAGCCGCGTGATGGCCGACCCCGCTGCCCTGGCGCGGCTTCAGGGCATCTGGGCACAGCTCAGGCGCGACTCCCTGTTCACGGCGCAGGCCATGGGCGAGTATGTGGACTCGCTGCGCGCGCTGGTGAGCGGCAGCCAGCGGCTCAACTTCCTGCGCTGGCCCTACCTCACCCAGCAGCTCCACTGCAACCCCCGCGTGTGGGGCACATGGGATGCCGAGGTGGATGTGGTGCGCGACTATGTGCAGGGACGGGTGGCCTGGATGGACCGCAAGCTCAACTATGGCTCGCTGCAGCAGCGCGATGGGGTGTGCCAGATAGCCTCGCCACTGGACCTGTGCACCTTCAGCCAGATGGTGGCCCAGGGGCATGCCGACGCCAGCGCGGAGCTGCTCTGCGACCTCGACATGACCGACTTCTCCGAGCTCTTTGCCCCCATCGGCACTGGGCAGGCGCCCTACACGGGCTCCTTCAGCGGTGGCGGGCACACCATCAGCGGCCTCGCCATCCAGGGCGGGGAGGCTCCCGCCGCGCTCTTTGCCCATGTGGCAGGCCCGTGCCGCATCACCGACCTCTTCCTGGGGGCACGCTCCAGGGTGAGCGGCACCCACTATGTGGGCGCGCTGGTGGGCATCGTGCACCAGGGCACGCTCACCCTGGCCCGCTGTGGCAGCCAGGCGGCGGTGGAGGCCAGCGGGCACCATGCGGCCGCGCTGGTGGCGCGCGTGTGCCAGGGAGCCACGGCCAGCGTGACCGACTGCTACAATGTGGGCAGCGTGAGGGCCGACAGCCTGGCCAGCGCCATGGTGGCGTGGTCGGAGGGCAACCTGCTCATGAGCCGCTGCTACAATGCCGGCACGCTGCGGGGGGAGGCTCCCGTGTGCGAGTTTGCCGTGGTCGAGGGACAGTTCCAGGTGAGCGACTGCTACGACACGTTTGCCTACCAGGTGAAGCACGTGCGCAAGGCCGATGTGCAGAGCGGTGCCCTGTGCCACCTGCTGGCTGCCTGTGGCAACGACTCTCCCTGGAGGCAGAATATCAATAATGTGCGTGCGCGCGACGCCTATCCCGTGCCCGTCCCCTCGCACGGGTGGGTGTATCAGGACGGTGGCTCCTATACCAACATCAGCCCCAATGCGCCCCGCTACCGCTATTATAAATATGAGGTGACCGCCGTGCAGGGAGGCAACCTGGTGCAGTTCTCGGAGTTTGACCTCCTCGACAGCAATCTCGACGAGCTCCCGTCGCTCAGCATCTATGCGGGCACCGGGAGCACCATCAATGGCGAGGACTGGCCCAACCTCGCCGACGGCAGCATGGCCACCAAGTACTGCTCGGCCTTCTCGGGCAAGGCAACCTTCTTCTTCGACGCGGGCCAGGAGGTGGAGCCCTACGGCTACCGCATAGGCACGGCCAATGACACCCAGAAGAACCCTGGGCGCAACCCGCTCTGCTGGACGCTGAGCGGCAGCAACACGCGCACCTCGCAGGCCGATGATGACTCGTGGACCCTGATTGACGAGCAGGCGGGGGACTCCCCGCTGCCAGCCGCCAACCAGACGGCCTGCGACTACACCCTGCTGCATGCCGTCAGCTCACTGGCCATGGCCACCCCACGGGTGAGCCTGTCGCCGGGCGGCAGCGTGCAGCTGGCCGTGCAGGTCACTCCCCGCAGCATGGGGGGGATACCCCTCAGCTGGAGCAGCAGCGACCCCGAGGTGGCCACGGTGGATGCCGCAGGGCGCGTCACGGCACATGCCCTGGGCCAGTGCGTGGTGACCGCGTCGGCTCCCGACTACACCAGCCACACGGCCCGGTGCGCGGTCACGGTGGAGCGCGAGCCCGTGGGCTACCGCTACTTCCTGCTTGCCATCGATGGCGTGAGGGAGGGCAGCGCGGTGCAGATGGCCGAGGTGGACCTCCTGGATGCGGCTGGCTCGGAGCACACGCCCCTCACCCTGTATGCCAGCGAGGCAGAGCATTACAGCGACGAGGTGCCTGGCAATGTGACGGACGACAACCTGTCCACCAAGTGGTGCGGGCCTCTGAGGCAGACCGCTTTCCTCTATCTGGACGCTGGCACACCGCTGCGCCCCTCGGCCTACCGCTTCTATACAGCCAACGATGCCAACAGGTACCCCAGCCGCAATCCCTCCTCGTGGCGGCTCTATGGCAGCCGGTCACAGTCTGCTTCGCCCGACGGCGAGGGCTGGGTGCTGCTTGACCGGCGCGTGGGCGACAGTTCCATCGGGGCTGTGGGCCAGGCTTCCTTCGACTTTGTGATTGACTACAGCAATGTGGCCGATGGCATCGGACATGTCGCGGGGGGCGCGGCGCGGGAAGCGGGAAAATCCCCCAGGGGCGTGTATGACCTGTGGGGCAGGCGCTGGAATACGCCCGATGAGGCTCGCGAAGCGGGGAGAATAGTTATACAGGACGGGGCGAAGAGGGTAAAATAACCTTGTTTTCATCCTGTAGCATTAAAAAACGTTAAACAATATATAAAAAGTGTGTATTGTGCATAAGAGTTGAGCATTGTAATCGCTAACTTTGTGGGTGGGCAGGTGCGTCTCGCCGGCGGGGCGCCCGCTTCAGTAAAGTAGGTCAAAGTCAGAATAACGCGACCAGGCCAGGATGGGATTTTCACCCAGAGGCCATTCTGCGGGGACGGGCATGTGCAGAGTGCCTGATGGAACTCTTTTCCAAGACGAAAACAGGCGGACGTGCCGCTTCCCAGGGTTTCCAAGGCCGTTTGGGCGTGCGCGGCAGCGAGGCAAGGTATATGAAATGAGATATATTAACACTAAATCCAAAACAAAGATGAAGAGAACGTTTACCATTTTGCGTTTCTTTTCGGCAGTGGCGATCACCATGGTGATGCTGCTCGCCGGGACGAGCGCGCGTGCGGCTGTGTCCATCACAGCCCTGAGCGGAACGGGCGGGACGGGCAGCGAGGGTTACGCCAAGCTCGTTGACGGCAGTTCGCTCACCAAGTGGGGACACCGCTGCTTCAACGATGATTACGCCTACGCGTACATCATCCTGAAGACCAGCGAGCCCATCGTGCCTGACAACTACTTCCTTGTCATCGGCAACGACACCGAGCAGAACCCCACCCGCAACTGGGAGGACTGGACCATCAGCGCGGCCAACTTCGACTCTGATGACCAGGCCGTGGAGGATGCCGCCTGGACGGTGATTGACGACCGTAAGGGCGAGATGCTTCCCACAAAGAACAAGGTGGGAGTGGACCTGGAGTTCAACAAGGGCGACAAGACCACCGCCTACCAGTACTTCATGATAAAGATTACGCGCGCGGTCAACGGCACGCAGAACGAGTTCCTGCAGATGTCGGAGTTCGGCTTCGGCACCAGCGAGGTGTTCTTCAACTCTGCCCCCGTCACCTACAGCGTGATCGACGGCACGCGCAACACGGACGCGGTCGAGGCCCTGAACAAGCTCTTCGACGGACGCACAGGCTCCAAGTGGGGATGCGGCGCGGGCGAGGGTGTTGACTGGCAGGGCGAGAACACGGGCGCATACGCCATATTCAAGGCCACACGCCCCATGGCCCCCACCTACTACAAGCTTGTGACCGGCAACGACACAGGCTCCAATCCCGGACGCAACTGGAAGGACTACAAAATCTACGGCATGAACGCGGGCAGCGACAGCGAGGCCAAGCGCGACGCGGAGGGCTGGGTACTCATTGACGAGAAGCATGTGACCGAGAAGGAACTGGCCGCGAAGAACCTCTACACGGTGTATATGACCCTTTCGGAGCCCAACACCACCAAGTACCAGTACTTCAAGCTGGAGATAGAGTCCATCCAGGGTGGGGGGTTCATGCAGATGGACGAGTTCGCCTTTGGCGACGAGGCGCAGTTCCAGAACGACCGCGAGGAATACTACCAGGCGGCACTCTCGGCCGTGGACTTCGGCAAGGTGTTCCAGCAGACCCTGAAGGATGCCTACAAGGCAGGTCTTTCCTCGCTCAACACCGCTGCCGACATCTTCAGCGTGCTCGACTGCAAGAACACGCTCGACGGCATGCTGGACAGCATCAACAGCAGCATCTCGGCCTATGAATCGCTTGCCGAGGCGGTGGCTACCATGACAATGCATTACACCGAGCATGACTGCATGAGCGAGGAAGGCAAGAAGGTGGTGGGCCCGTACCTCAACGAGACCATCGCCCCCAACGCCACCTATCCCAACGGTTCCTACCCCTACATCATCGCCAACGCCCTGCTCGGCGTGGATGCCGTGAAGCAGGAGGTGCGCCATGTGGGCACCATGCTCGAACTGTATGCGTCCGATCTGACCACGGGCGCGCTGGATGTGACCTACCAGGCCATCAACGGCAACGAGGACCGTACCAGCGAGGGCTTCTCGGCCATCTTCGACGGACAGACGGATACCAAGTGGTGCACTGGTGTACCCGCATGGGTGGTGTTCTCCACCAGCGAGCCCATTGCTCCCACCTATTACAGGCTGACCACCGGAGGCGACACCGGCTCCAGCCCCGGACGCAACTGGAAGAACTGGAAGATATATGCCGGAAACTTCGAGTCGGACGAGGCGGCCGCCAAGGACGCGGACGGCTGGGTGCTCATTGACGAGAAGAGCGGCATCGGAAGCGACCGCCTGCCCGCCGCCAATGTGGCGGATGGCTACTTCAGTGTCTCCAAGCCTTCCTCCACAACCTACAAGTACTTCAAGATCGAGGTGGAGTCGCTGGTAAGCGGAACCACCCAGCAGATGTCGGAATTCGTGTTTGGAAACGATGCCAACCGCATCCTCTTCCGCAACGAGCAGTATGCCGACATGAGCACATTCGACCTTGAGGTCGAGGCCGAGAAGGCGCTCCGTGACCAGTACAGCACCACGCTCGAGGAGCTGAAGTCAAGCGCCAGCATCGAGGAGACGGGCGGGTGTGTGAGCCAGCTGAGGAGCCTGCAGGACAAGATCAACGCCAGCGCCGACCTCTATGCCGCTTACGAGCTCGCCTATTCCGACCTCGAGAGCAACGCGGCCAACTTCGCCGACTACGCGCACGCTGGGGCGTGGGTCGAGGGATACATCAACGAGAACGTGGCTCCCGGTGTGAGGTTCTACAACGGAACGCACGCTTACATCCAGGAGAACTGCCACCTGGGCGAGAAGGCCATCAAGTGGGAGACCGCTTACCTCAACAGCATGATCGCGGCGGCCACTGACCTGGAGACCACACGCTTCATCGTGCTGGACGGCAACGGCCAGTTCAACGACAGTGAGAGCTGGGGCATGCTCGTGGACAATGACTATGCAACCAAGTGGGGATGCGCCATCAACAACAGCAACCCCCCCTACATCATCTTCCGCACGCTGGAGCCTGTCAACCCCTACTTCTATACACTGAACACCGGAGGCGACACCGAGACATACCCCGGACGCAACTGGGGCACCTGGCGCATTTACGGCGGCAATTTCGAGGGCGACATCGAGGCCAGCAAGAGCGCGGACGGATGGGTGCTGGTTGACGAGAAGGTCAACGTGGGGCAGAACCGCCTGAAGCCCACCAACAACACGGCTTCCTACTTCGGCTTCAGCACCGAGACCACCGTGCCCTACACCTACTACAAGCTCGAGCTGGAGAAGGCCTATTCGGGTGACGGCCAGCAGATGCAGGAACTGCATTTCGGCACCGAGGCCGAGTTCGACGTGGTCAAGGAGGACTATACGAACGAGGCCAACGAGTTCAATACGGATGTGGTGTGCGAGCAGCGTCTGCTCAACGAGTATGCCGAGTCTGTGGAGGGTATCGGCGAGCTCATCAACATGGAGGCGCTCTTCCGCGCTTATGACCGCATACTGAACCTGCAGGACAGCATCAGGGCATCGGCCGCCGCTTACCAGGGATACACCGACGCGGTGGAAAGCCTGAGAAACTACGTGGAGCAGCATCCCGAGGTGAAGGGGGCTGCCCGCGAAGTCATCGAGAACTATGTGGCCGACGAGGCCATCGAGCCATCGGCAGACCTCTATCCCAACGGCTCTTACGCCTACATCATGGCGGAGCGCCTGCTGGGCGACTCCACGCTGCTGGACGAGGTGGCTTTCCTCGACTCCCTGAAGCGCGCCCTCGTGGCCGAAGGATACGTGGCGGGCACGGAAATCACTCCCATGGTGTATGACCCCAGCCTGGCCAAGGGCGGCGAGGGCTGGAGCATGACCAGCTACACACACGGCACCTTCAACGGCATGTCGGTCGGGGAGTTCTGCAATGACAAGCGTATCTTTGACATCAACCAGACACTCTCGGGCCTCAAGGACGGCTACTACGAGGTGCGTGTCAACGCGGCCTTCCGTCCCTCGGGCGATACCACCAGCACCAACTACCGCGCTGTCGTCTATGCCAACGAGACCCAAATCTACGTTCCCACAGTATATGAGGAGCGCATCCTCAAGGCGGACGCGCAGGACAGCGTGAACTGCCTCATCAGCGGCAGCATACCCGACAAGGCCATCACCGACGCGCAGACCGGCGACACCCTGGCCTATGTGCCTTGGGGCGTGAACGGAAGCTGCGTGGCCTTCGGCGCGGGACGTTATGAGAACGTGCTCGTGGTGAAGGTGACCGACGGCCAGCTGACCTTCGGTGTGAAGAACGACGGAACACCCGACAATGCCAACGGCTATGGCGACTGGGCCACGGTGGGCAACGTGCGCATCTACTATCTGGGCACCCAGGAGAGTGACGACGTGGCCGCCGCCTATGACCGCGCGCTGGCTTGTCAGGCCAGGCGTGCCGCCGTGCTCAACGCCTATGTGGCAGATGACCTCAACAATTTCAAGCATCTGCCCAACTTCAGCCAGGCCGAGCGCAACGCCGCCGCCACAGCAGCAGCGGCGGTAGAGACCGCCACCACTGTGGCCGACAAGGCCGGGCTGCAGGCTACCTTCAGCGCCCTCTGCGGGCAAATCAACGCCACCAAGGACGCTTACCTGGACACCAGGGACGGGGCGCAGAACGTGTATGAGAAATGGATGAACAACACCGTCCTGGACGCTACCAGAGCCAGGGAGGTGGAGAAAGACGTGTTTGACGTGCAGGACAACTTGCTTGGCGGAACCTACAGCACCCAGGAGGCTCTTGCCGCCAAGGAGGCCATCTATGCCAAGTGGCCCGACTACCTCAGCGTGACCAACGCCCAGGACAACGGCTACATCGAGGACGAGCCCTTCTCCTACATCATCACCGCAGCGAGCAGCAGGCCTTATGTGATAGCCAACGGCATCTACGAGAAACTTGACTCCACACAGACGGTGTTCAAGTTCGAGTACAAGTCAGAGGCCAATCTGACAGGCACCCAGTTCTACTTCGGCACTCCCTCGTTCGTGCCCTCACAGACGCTCCAGAGCGATGGCCTTGGCGCGGCGGATGACTGGAAGACGGTGTATTTCTACATCGCCCCAGCCCTGCGGCAGTGGTCATTCGGTGACCTGGAGGATGTGATCCGCTTTGACCTGGGCTCCAATGTGACCGAGGGCGCCGTAATCAACCTGCGCAACATGCAGTACATCACCGAGCAGCAGGCCCAGGCCGAGGGTGCCACATTCACCTATCCCACAGCCATCGGCGCAGTGGAGGAGAAGACTGCTCCTGCCGTGCAGGGCATCTACAACCTCTCGGGCCAGCGTGTGAGCCGGGCCGTGCGGGGCATCTACATCATCAACGGACGCAAGGTGCTGGTGAAGTAATCCCCGTTCCACCACAATCAGTTCTACCGGACGCCCCTGCGGGGGTGGCCGGTAGAACGCTTTCATTCCAAGAAGCAGCAATAACCCAAACAATTGTTATCCATGAGAAAGTTTCTCTTCTCATTCCTGTCTGCGCTCATGGCACTCACCTCATGCACCGAGCAGATAGACACCTCGGCCCGGTATGTCTTCAAGCACCACACCATGGCCAGCTATCTGGATGCCCACGAGGACTATTCCGAGTACGTGGCCTTGACCAAGAAGGTCACCATGAGTGAGGTCTCGGCCACCACCGTGTACCAGATACTCACCGCCAGAGGCAACTATACCTGCTTTGCCCCAACCAACAAGGCCATACACACCTACCTGGACAGCCTGGTCAGCCAGGGGCTTATCGCATCCCCCACATGGGACTCCTTTACCGACAGCGCCAGGCTCGACTCCATACGCAAGGTGATTGTCAAGAACAGCATCATCGACGGCGGAGACCTGGAGACGCAGCGATACACGCTTGCGCAGTTCCCCACCGAGAACAACTCCGAGTTCCCGCTGCCCAACCTCAACGACAAGAGGCTCACCTATTACTCGCCGCAAGGGAATCCCGACAGCATCTACATCAACCGCGACTGCCCCATCGACGAGAACAACCGCGACATACAGGTGCTCAATGGTGTAATCCACCAGATGCACAAGGTCATCGCGCCCACCGACGTGTCCTGCGCCGCCTACTTCCGCAACATCATCGACAGGGGCACCGAGGGCTACCTCACCTTTGCCAAGTGCCTGCTGGCATGCGGACTGATGGACACGCTCTCGGCCATCAGGGACGAGACCTACGAGCGCCTTTACCAGACAAACGCCATCCCCGACCTGGAGAAGTACATGAGCAAGGGCTTCAGCGACAAATCGGGCAACAGCAACTCCGACGCCCTGGCCCCCGAACACCGCAAGTTCGGGTTCACCCTCTTTGCCGAGACCGATGCCTTCTGGCGCCAGCAGGGCATCGACCCCACGGCCGGCGATGTGCCCCGGCAGGTGATGCAATGGGTGCTCGACCGGCACCAGTACTCCGATGAGGATGTGTTCACCACCGATGACCACTACACCTCGGAGGACAATCTGCTCTACCAGTGGATTACTTACCACATACTGCCCATGCGCCTGCAGGCCAACAAGCTGGTGCATCACTGCAACGAGCTGGGCTACACCATCAGCAACCCCTACCGCTACTCGATACCCGTGGTGGAGTGGTATCCCACCATGGGCAAGCCACGCCTGCTCAAGCTCATCGAGACCAAGGCCAGCAACGGAGTCTATATCAACCGCTTCCCCAATCTCGACAATGGCATCAAGGGCACGGGCTACGAGGTCAGTTGTGACGCTGACAAGGTGGGCTCCTATGTGGATCGCTCGGCCGACCTCACCGTTGTCAACGACATCGAGAACGCCTGCGTCTATCCCATCGACCAGCCCATCAGTTACAACGATGCCGTGCGTGACAACCTGCACCGCGAGCGCATACGCTTCGATGGCATGGCACTCTTCCCCGAGGCGGCCACCAACGGCATCCGCCGCGCCGAGTCCACCGAGGACCGCTACCAGCATGTGTATATCCCCGCCGACAAGTACTACCGCTACTTCAGCAACATGCGCATCATGAGCGATGATACCAACTTCATCTACTTCAACGGCTACAAGGTCAACTGGGCCAACTATACCCAGGACGAGATGAAGGCCATCGGCCACTACGACATCATGTTCAAGCTTCCTCCCGTGCCGCGCCGGGGCACCTACGAGTTGCGCTACAAGACCCTGGCCACCCCCTCGCGGGGAATCGTGCAGATATACTTCGGCAGCGACCCCGACAATCTCCCCGTGGCAGGCATACCCATTGACATGACCAAGGGACTGGTGGATTCCTATGGTGAGAATGCCTCCTGGGATGCGTTGACCGACGAGGACCGCGACGAGGAGGTGATACGCGAGATAGACCACAACCTGCGCAACCATGGTCTGATGAAGAGCGCGCGCCACGAGGTACACGAGAGCAACCCGTCGCTCACGGCACGCGACGACTCGCGCTGCTGCCGCCACATCATCGTGCGGCAGGCCCTTGACCCCAACCAGACATACTATGTGCGCTTCAAGAGTGTGCTGGACTCTGACAAGAAGGAACTCTACATGGACTACATGGAATGGTGCCCCAAGGAGGTCTATGACAACCCAAGCACCCCCGAGGACGTGTGGTGACCCGACAGCAGGCACACACCCGCGTGATGGCCGGACTCCCCCAGCGGAGCCCGGCCATTTCTTTGCCCGCCCCGATATGGCAGGCTTGCACGGGCAAGTCCAGCGGACGGGCGGGCAAGCGCACTACGCTGCATGCGCCAACGCAGCCGCATGCGATTGCCAACGCACTACGCTGCATGCGCCAACGCAGCCGCATGCGATCGCCAACGCACTACGCTGCATGTGCCAACGCAGCCGCATGCGATCGCCAACGCATGCGGCTGCGTTGACCGTCCAGCCCAGGCCGGACGGAAGGGGCCACTCATGCTTCCGTCTCCCCCCAATGGCGCGCGCAGCCCACGGCAAGCCCCTGCCCAGCCCCGTGCATGCCTCCGAAACCGGGCGGAAGAGCACTTTAATGGTGCAAGGATTTGCCTGGAAAGAAAAAGCAATGTATATTTGTGCCCGACGAGTCTCCGTTTGCAGACGTGGGGCGGGTGTGCCACAGCGCGCCGCCATGTGCTGCGGACTGTCAGTTTGAACCGACACCCACCGAATGAAGAACCTAGAGAGGCATGCCGCAAAAGTCCTTGTGCGCCTGGTGGCAGTGATGCTGTCGCTGCTCCTGCTTTATGTGCTGTGGCTCGTGGCGCGCGTGTTCCTGCTCGATGTGTTCACTATCCCCTCCAACTCCATGCAGCCCACCATGCAGCCCGGCGACCGCATCCTGGTGAGCAAGACGCTCCTGGGCCCGCGCCTCTACCGCAGTCTCGGCGTGCGCGCTGTACCGGGCACGCTGCGCAGTTTCAGACTGCGGGGGTTGAGGCAGGTGCGCCGTGGGGATGTGTTGGTGTTCAACGCCCCCCTGCATGACGGGTGTGTCAACTTTCTTGTCAACCATGTGTATGCCAAGCGGTGCCTGGCCCTGCCCGGTGACAGCATCGCGGTGGTGGACGGGCATTACGTCAACAGCCGCTATCCGTGGCCGCTGGGACTGGCCGAGGAGCAGCGTCACCTGCGGGCCGCTCCCGACAGCGTGTTCACCCGCGAGGTGTACCATGTGCATCCCTTTGACCCCCGCGTTCCCTGGACGGTGAAGCGCTGGGGCCCCGTGTATGTGCCGCGCCGTGGCGATATCGTGCCGCTCACTTCGCTCACGGCCACCTGCCTGCGCCAGATTGTGGAGTGGGAGCGGGGCGGCTCGCTGCGCATCGACTGGGAGCGGGGCGAGGTGCGCGATTCCAGCGGGCGGCTCCTGCGCGCGCATGAGTTCCTGCACAACTACTATTTCATGGCGGGCGACAATGTGTGCGACTCCAATGACTCGAGGTATTGGGGGCTTGTGCCCGAGGAGTATATAATCGGTGTGGCCACGCACATCCTCTATGGACGCGACCCGCGCACGGGACGCTTTCGCCGCCACAGGTTTCTGAGGAGGGTGAGATGAGCGTACGGGAGTGGGTGGCCGGCTGCCGGCCGTGCGGGTCGCGGATGCGCGTGCTGGTTCCCCTGGCCGCGTTGCTGGCTGTGCTGGTGCTGATGCTCTTTCCTGTGGGCACGGGCTTCTGCACGGCCGATGTGGCCGTGCCCGTGGCGGGCGGACTGCTGGCTGTGGCAGGTCTGCCGCTTTTCATCGCCGGCGGGTGCCGCATGCGCCTCACGGCCATCGATGGCCTGCTGGGCATGTGGCTGCTCTATGTGCTGCTGCGCGCCTGGTGCGGCACGCCCGAAGTGCCCTGCCTGCCTGCTGTGCTCAGGAGCGTGTCGCTGGCGGCCTTGTACGCCGCTCTGCGCCTGCTGTTCTCGTATGCCGTGCCTTCCGTGACGGCCACCGAGGGCGTGGTGGCTTTGTTTGCCGTCGTGCAGTGCCTGCTCTGCCTGTCCCAGCTGCTCTGCGGCGGCAGCCGTCATGCCGACTTCCCGTTTACGGGCACGTTCCCCAATCCCGGCCCCTGCTCGGCTGTCTTCCTTGTGGGGCTGTGCCTGGGTTTTTACCGTTTCTTTTATCCTGTTTCACCGGGGCATGCACGCCTTTCCTGGGCATGCCGTGCCCTTTTCATGGCCACCCTGGCACTCTGCTCCCTCATGCTTCCCCTGGGATGGAGCCGTGCCGCGCTGACGGGCGCGGTTGTGTGCCTGCTGGTGGCCACATGGCCGCGCATGTCATCGCGGATGCGCCTCTATGTGCTGGGAATTGCCGTTGTGGGCGGCTTGTTGCTGTACTTCATGAAGCGAGGCTCGTCTGAAGGGCGCGTGCTGTTTTATGCCGTTTCATCGTACCTTGTGGCACGCCATCCTGTCTTTGGCAGTGGAATCGGGACGTTTTTCGGCGCGTACGGGCAGGGTGCGGCCGCGCTCCACCAGCATCTCCCGTTTGCACTCACCTGCCATGCGGGCACCATCGAGTACGCCCTGTGCGACGGCATGTGCGTGGCGGTGGAACAGGGTCTGGTGGGGCTCCTGCTTGCCGTGTCGTCCGCCTCGGCGGTGCTCTGGCGGTTGTGGCGGTGCAGCCCGGCTCTCGCCCTTGCGCTCCTGGGAGTCCTGGTTGTCTCGCTTTTCTCCTATCCTTTCCAGTTGCTTCCCTTCCAGTTGTTGCTTGTCCTGCTGTCGGCACAGGCGGCCAGTACGGCTGTGGCACCCGCTCCCCATGACCTTCCCGCAGGCCCGCGCGGTGGTGTGGGACTGGCTTTCTCCATGGCTGTCTTTGCGGTTTTATCGGCGTTTCTTGTGTTTTGTCCTGTCCGGGAAAGGGTGCGTGCCACAGCCCAGAGCCGCTTGATAGTCGGGCGCGACAGTCCCCGCCTGTTGCCCCAGTATGAGAGCCTGCTGCCCCTCATGCGGCACGACGCGCAGTTCCTGTTCCGCTATGGCCAGATGCTGGCTTCCTGTGGCAGGTACAATGAGAGCAACCACCTGCTCGCCCAGGGGGCGCTGGTGAGCAACGCCCCCATGCTGCATGTGCTTCGTGGCCACAACTACCGCCATCTGCATGCCCCCGCCCATGCGGAGCGCGCCTACTGGCAGGCGCATGCCCAGAGCCCGGCGCGCCTGTACCCGCTGCTCTGCCTCATGCGCCTCTACAGGCAGAGCGGGCAGGTGGCGCGCGCCAGACGGGTGGCACGCGTGATCCTGTCCTTGCCCGCCCGGAGCGACTCGCCGCTGGACATGGAGATAAGGAGGGAGGCGAAGAGTTGCATAATGGAACAATAAAAGCGGGCGTGTGGATGTTATAAGAATAGATATGAGGATAATCGGGCGTGTGATGCTTCTTGTGCTGCTGCCGCTTGTGCTGGGCTGTTGTGCAAGGGGAGGCGAGGACCGCAGGCTGGAGGAAGCCCTCCAGTTTGCGGGTGACAACCGTGCGCAGCTCGAGCGGGTGCTCACCCATTACGCGGGTGACTCGCTCAAGCTCCGGGCCGCACGTTACCTGGTAGAGAACATGCCGGGCCATTACTCCTACGCCGATACCGACTCGGTGGTGTCCTACTCGTGCCAGGTGGCAGAGTTGTGCGTACGCATGAAGGGCTGCAGGTACGAGCAGTTGCGCGACTCCATAAACGCCTGCGCCGCGCGGTGCGGAATCCAGCAGGTGGGCAAGGTGTTTGACAGCAGGGTGGTGACAGCCGACTATCTCATACGCAACATTGACGATGCCTTCCGCTGCTGGAGGCAGGGCAGGTGGGCGCGCCATCTCAGTTTCGAGGAGTTCTGCGAGTGGCTGCTGCCCTACAAGACCTGTGAGTTGCAATTGCTCGATGACTGGCGCACGCGCATGCGCGGCTTCCAGTGCCAGGGGCTGGAGCAGCTTGAGTGGTGTGACCAGTATGCCCACTCGGCCCTGAAGGCCGCCCAGGTGGTCAACGCCAACCTGCGGGAATTTATGGATCCCGACCACGCGGCCAACATTGAGTTCCAGAACATACGCGTGGAGGATGCCGTGCGCCTGCCCATGGGCAACTGTGACTTCTATGTGCTCCTGGCCACCACGCTGCTGCGCAGCCAGGGCATCCCCGTGGTGGAGGATTTCACACCCCATTGGGCTTACCGCGACAAGGGGCACTCGTGGAATGTGGTGCTCACCAACGAGGGGCGCGAAGTGCCCTTCACAGGCATCTGCACCCAGCCGGGCGAGGAACACAAGCCCGACGAGAAGATGCCCAAGGCTTACCGCAGCACCTATGCCCAGAACCAGGAGATCAGGCGTCTCAACAGACGCGAGAAGTTTGTCCCCCGGTTCTTCCGCAACGTGTTCATGCGTGATGTGACCAGCCATTACGTCAGGTGCTGTGATGTGACCCTGCCCGTCAGGGCGCGTCACGGCAGTTATGTCTATCTGGCTGTCTTTGACACCAAGGGCTGGGCACCCGTGGCCTATGCCGAGGTGAAGAGGGGGAAGGCCACGTTCAGGGACATGGGGCGCGATGTGCTCTACATCCCCCTGCGCTACCGTTCCGATGGAAGCAGGGAAATCCTGGGCTTGCCCTTTGTGCTCGGGCATGACGGGAGCGTGCGGCGGGTGGGCACGTGCGCCAGGGGCGCCGAGCAGGTCACGGCCCACAGGCGCTTTCCCGCACTCGACTACGTCTATGAGGTCATGTGCCGCATCGAGGGCGGGGAGCTGCAGGCGTCCAACAGCACCGACTCGGCCAGTTACCACACCTTGGCCACCATCACCGACGGCCACGCTTACGGGCGCGAGTTCCTGGTGCCCGACACCGTGCCCGCCTACCGCTACTGGCGATACAAGCAGGACCGCCCGCTCACGCACTGCAACATGGCCGAGATGCAGTTCTTCGAGCGCGGGACAGGCAAGCGGCTCAGCGGGAGCGTCATAGGTACCGAGGGTTCCTTCAGGGAGTATGGCTACAGGCGCGAGAGCGTGTTTGACGGGGATGTGCTCACATTCTTCGACGCGCCCTTCCACCGGTATGGCTGGGTGGGCATGGACTTCGGGCGGCCCGTGAGCGTGGGGCGCATCTATTACGTGTTCAGGGGCGACGGGAACACCATTGAGCCGGGAGGCATATACCAGCTCTATTGCTGGAAGGACAAGGGATGGACGCTGATGGACACCCGGCGGGCGGAACACCCCTGGCTCAAGTTCAGCCACATGTCCCCCCATGGGCTTTATCTGCTGCGTGACAGGACGCGCGGAAACGATGTGCGGCCGTTCACTTGCGAGAACGGGCGGCAGGTGTGGTGGTGAGCGTATGGTCATGCGGTGGAGTGGCGCGGCAGGCATGCAGAGAAAAATCACAAACAAAACGAGTTAAGAGAAATGAGGATGAGAAGACTTGTCTTGCTGCTCCTGCTGCTTGCGCAGTGGGGCGCGGCGCGTGCCGGCCATGTGGTGACCGACTCGGTGCGGAGCAAGGTGCTCGGCACATGGGTGAAGTGTAACGTGTATCTGCCCGATGGATTCGGCAAGGAGGAGCGGATGTACCCCGTGGTGTACCTGCTGCACGGGCTGAGCGATGACTACACCGCCTGGCTGGACAAGGGCGGCATGAACCTGGTGGCCGATGAACTGGTAGCCTCGGGCGAGGCCGACGGGATGGTGATTGTGATGCCCAATGCGGGCGGGCCCGACGTGCGGAACACACAGTGCGGATACTTCAACATGCAGGGGTGGAACTATGAGGACTTCTTCTTCCAGGAACTCATGCCGCAGATGGAGGAGAAGTACCGCGTGGTGGCCGACAAGGGACACCGTGCCGTGATGGGACTCTCCATGGGCGGTGGCGGGAGTGTCTCGTATTGCCAGCGTCACCCGGAGCTCTTCTGCGCGTGTTTCGCGATGAGCGCGTGGCTCGCGTGTGATGACTTCAAGGAGGAGCCACAGGACAGGCAGGACTGCCTTTACCGCACCCGCGAGGCGGTCAACCGCCTCTCCACCATACGGTTCATGCGCGAGGCCGATGAGGCTACGCTGGGGAAGTTGCGCACGGTAGGGTGGTTCTTGGACTGCGGCGACGATGACTTCCTGTTTGATGTCAACGCCGCCATGCATCAGCTGATGCGTGACAAGGGCGTGCGCCATGAGTTCCGTGTGCGTAACGGGGTGCACAACTGGGAGTACTGGCACTATTCCCTGCGCCTGGCCCTGCCCTTCGTGTCCCGCTGCTTCGCGCCCATGCCTCCCGTGAGGTAGCTGGCCGCGAGTGCCGGCGGAAGGGCTTCGTGGGTATGCCGGACTGCAAAAGACGCGTGCCATACAACAATCACAAAGCCCCAAGACCATACAACCCCAGGAACGTGCGACCGCAAAACGGCAAAGCCTCTTGCCGGTAATGGCTGTCAGCGGCCGCGCTTGCGCAGTTGCCAGAAGGCCACGGCCGAGGCTGCGGCCACATTGAGCGAGTCCACCCCATGCTGCATGGGGATGCGCGCCACGTAGTCGGCCCCTTCGATGGCCTGCGCCGGCAGTCCGTCCCCCTCGGTGCCCATCACGATGGCCAGCCGCTCCTGGGCGGTGAGGCAGGGGTCGTCGAGGGTGATGCTGCGGTGGGTGAGTGCCATGGCCACCGTCTTGAACCCCAGTTGGCGCAGACTGTCGTAAGGCTGGTCGGCCCAGGCCCAGGGCACCAGGAACACGCTGCCCATTGACACGCGCACCGCACGGCGGTTCAGCGGGTCGCACGAGTCGCGCGTGAGCAGCACGCCGTCGATGCCCAGGGCAGCCGCCGAGCGGAATATGGCTCCGATGTTGGTGGAATCGACCACCCCGTGTATCACCGTGACACGGCTTGCCCCCTGGCACACCCCCTCCACGCTTCGCCCGGCGGGGCGGCGCATGGCGCACAGCACACCGCGCGTGAGCGTGTAGCCGGTGAGCCGGCTCAGTGCCTCGCGGCTACCCGTATATACGGGGCAGTCGCCCATCCGTTCCACGATGTCGGCCGCGTCACCGGTGATGTGCCTGCGCTCGCACAGCAGCGACACAGGCTGGCAGCCCGCCTGTAGCGCCACCCTGATGACCTTGGGGCTCTCGGCTATGAAGATACCTTTTTCGGGTTCCAGCCGGTTGCGCAGCTGCGCCTCAGTGAGTGTGCTGTAGGCCGCCAGGCGCGGGTCGGTGGTGTCCTCGGTCTCTATAATCTGCATGTCCCAGTTCTTTTTGTCCAACTTCTTTCCTCACGCGTGCGCGTGCCCTTGTGGTGCAAAGGTACGCCTATAATCTCTCTTCCGCGCCCTTTTTGCATTCCTTTCGCCCTTTCTGCCCCATAATTGCGGTATGTGGCCACGTTGTGTCCGAAATGTGACGCGGTTTCCATTAAAAAAGGTTATCTTTGCTAAAATTTTGTAACGGAAGTATGAGTTTTCTGGAATTATGCAAGCAGCGGTTCTCGGTGCGCGCTTACAGTGCCGAGCCTGTAAGTGAGAGCCAACTGGAGTATATCCTGGAGTGTGCCCGTCTGGCGCCCTCGGCGGTCAACCTGCAGCCATGGAGGTTTGTCGTGGTGCAGGGCGATGAGGCCAGGGCGCGGGTGCAGTCGTGCTACAAGCGCGAGTGGATAGCGCAGGCGCCGGTATATATAATATGTGTGGTGTGCCACGATGAGGAGTGGGTGCGTGGTGACGGCAAGCACCATGGCAACATCGATGTGGCCATCGCGGCCGAGCACATCTGCCTGGCGGCCACCGAGCAGGGGCTTGGCTCGTGCTGGGTGTGCAACTTCGACGCGCGGCGCCTGCATGACCTGCTGGGGCTCCGGGAAAGCGAGGAGGCCGCTGTAATCGTGCCCCTGGGCCATCCGGCGGACGGACTGGAGGAGCCCCTGAAGAAGCGCAAGGGACTCGGTGACATAGTGAGCCGCCTCTGACACACCCTTGGAGGGTGCCTCGGGCGGTGTTCACGTTACACCATGGGGCAGCCCCGAGAAGACAGGACGGCGCGCGGGGCGAGGGCAAGCAGTCTGTCCCGCGCGCCTGACAATATAACCAATCGTTTTAACTCATCACAAACCACAAAGAAAATGAGAAAACTGTTCCTGTGCGCCGTGGCGCA
Source organism: Prevotellaceae bacterium UBA1075 (assembly GCA_002316015.1). Lineage (GTDB taxonomy): Bacteria > Bacteroidota > Bacteroidia > Bacteroidales > Bacteroidaceae > Physcousia. Next base: position 95,375 of record DCCS01000045.1, on the reverse strand, counting down.
AGTGATGGCTGTCGCAGCCTTTTCACAGGTGAATGTCCAACTGCACTATGACTTGGGCAAGCCCATCAACCCCGACAGCGAGGATGGCCGCCAGCCCATCACCACCACCGTGGAGTTCTTCAAGGCAGACAAACTCGGAAGCACCTTCTTCTTCATTGATATGGACTATCATGGCAAGGAGATGGACAGCCAGCGCGCCAACAATGGTTCCAACAAGCGCGGTGTCATAGGCGCCTACTGGGAGGTGAGCCGTGACTTTACCTTTGCCAAGGTCAAGGACACCAATGTGAGCTTCACGGCTCATGCGGAATATGATGGTGGCCTGGCTCAGTATAACTCCTTCCAGCAGGCCATCCTGGTGGGTCCCGCGCTGCAGTGGCACAACGCCGACTTCCGCAAGACCTTCACCTTCCAGGCGCTTTACAAGCACATGCTCAAGGCCAACAACGGCCTTGACGGCCACGCGAGTTTCCAGACCACCGCAGTGTGGGGCCTGACCTTTGCCAATGACCTGTGCACCTTCAGCGGATTTGCCGACCTGTGGTACGCGCAGACTCCCAAGAATGTTTATCGCGGTAAGACGGGCTGTAACCAGCGCGGCCTGGTGTTCCTCACGGAACCTCAGTTCTGGTTCAACATCGTGAACCGCCACAAGGACGGCAACAAACTCTCCATCGGCACGGAGTGGGAGATGAGCAACAACTTTATCTGGTACAACTATCCCGCCGAGAAGAAGCGTTCCTTCTACTGGAACCCCACCATCGCGCTCAAGTGGAGCATCTGACCAACAGCAACGTACAAGAGTTATGAATATGTTAGAGAAGATATTCGGTTTCGCTCCATCGTCCATGACGGTGAAGCGTGAGGTGCTGGCAGGCATTACCACCTTCCTCACCATGGCTTATATCCTGGCCGTCAATCCCAGCATCCTGGGCGAGGCCGGTATGGACAAGGGGGCTGTGTTCACCGCCACGGTCGTCTCCTCGATTGTGGCCACCCTGGTGATGGCTCTGTATGCCAAACTGCCCTTTGCCCTCGCCCCTGGCATGGGACTCAACGCCTTCTTTGCCTACACCGTGGTGCTCACCATGGGCTACACGTGGCAGTTTGCCCTCACGGCGGTGTTCATCGAGGGTCTCATCTTCATTCTGATCACCGCCACGGGGCTGCGGCAGAAGATTGTGGACGCGATGCCTCTGGTGCTTCGGCGCGCCATCTCGCCTGGCATAGGCTTTTTCATCGCTTTCATCGGGCTGAAGAACGCGGGTATCGTGTCGTCCAGCCCGGCCACCTTTGTCACCATGGGCAACCTGCATGACCCTGCTGTGCTGCTGGCCTGTGTGGGCATCCTGCTCAGCGCGGTGCTGCTCATCAAGAAGGTGACCGGCGCCCTGCTCATAGGCATACTGGTGACCACCGTGATAGGCATCCCCATGGGCGTGACCCACTTCGGCAGCGTGCTGGATGTCCCACCCAGCCTTGCTCCCATCGCGATGAAGTTCGAGTGGGGGCATGTGCTCAGTTTCGACATGGCGATATGCGTGCTCACGTTCCTGTTCATCGACATGTTTGACACCATGGGGACGCTCCTGGGCGTGAGCCATCGCGCGGGCATGGTGGACGAGAAAGGCAATATCCCCCGCCTCAACCAGGCCTTCATGGCCGATGCCATCGGCACCACGGTGGGCGCCATGCTGGGCACCAGCACGGTGACCACCTATGTGGAGAGCGCGGCGGGCGTGAACGCGGGCGGGCGCAGCGGGCTCACCTCCTTTACCACGGCTGTCTGCTTCGTGCTGGCACTCTTCCTCGCGCCCCTGTTCCTGGCCATCCCCGCCCAGGCCACAGCCCCCGCGCTGGTGCTTGTGGGAGTGATGATGATGTCCGATGTGTCCAAGCTCCACCTGGGTGATTTCGCCGACGCGGTGCCCGCATTCGTGTGCATCGCCCTGATGCCGCTCACCTACAGCATCTCGGATGGCATTCTGGTAAGCCTGATAACCTATGTGCTCCTGCGCACCTTCACGGGGCGCTGGCGTGAGCTCAAGGTAAGCATGGTCATCTTGGCCGTCCTCTTTGTGCTGAAGTATGCCGTCCTCTGAGTCGTCGGGACTCTCTTCCGGGGCGAGTCGCCACACCGGGGCCCACGGGTTGCGGTAGTGTGGTGCCCGCTTTGAGACAAGACAACCGCGCGCTTGCGTCTCTGCTTTCGGGCAGGTGCAAGCGCGCGGTTTGCTTCCGGTGGGGCCGGCGTGTCTCGCCCGGCCTTATTCCTCGAGTTCACCGAGGTGTCCGGCCACCTCGCACAGTGTGTCATACCACTCCTGGCCGAAGCGGCGCGTGAGCGGCTCCCGCAGGAACTTGTACAGGGGCAGTCCCAACTTCCTTCCCTTGCGCACAGCGTCGCGGCACACGTCCCAGCGGTGGTAGTTGAGTGCCACGGTGCCGTTGGCAAACCGCTTCTCGCGGATGGGGTAAAGCGCGCATGAGACGGGCTTAGCAAAGGCAGACTTCCCCATGCGGTAGGCACGCTCCAGCGCGCACAGGCAGCAGCCGCCCTCGTGACAGGTGAACACGCAGTCCTTCCCGCCCACGATGCTTGTCACCAGGTCGCCGTCGGGGTCGGTATAGGCCACTCCCTGCCTGTCCACCACGGCCTGCGCCTGTGCGGTCATGTCGCCCCACACGGTGTCGAGGGCGTCCTCGATGCCCGCTATCTCCTCCAGGGTCACAGGCGCGCCCGCGTCCCCTTCCACGCAGCAGATGCCCTTGCACGCGTCCAGGTCGCAGCAGAACTGCTCTGTGATGATGTCCGAGGAGACGAGTACTCCGTCAATGTCCAGTATCATGCTTGTCTTGTATGCTTGTCCGGCCCATTCCCGGGAGCGTCCAGGGACACTCCTGCGGGTGTATGCTGATGCCCAGGGCCGCGCCTGGTGTTGTTACGGGATGTGTGTGGCATCCTATCTCAGAGAGTACTCGATGGTGTTGACCACACGGATTTTCTTGATGTATGGCGTGTTCTCGTCGCGGTTCTCAATGCTGAACTGGCCTTGTTGCGCGTTGCGTATGCCATTCAGGGAGCACTCTGAGTCGTCGGCGAATTTCTGTGCCGTGGCCCTTGCGTTCTTGGTGGCTTCCTCCACCATTGCCGGTTTGATCTCGTTCAGTCCGGTGAAGTCATACTTGGTCTGGTCTGTGCCGTACTCCTCGCTCACCAGTGCGATGCCCTGCCGCATGAGTTCGGCCTGCTTGGTGATGAGGGAGCGCACCAAGTCCACGTTGCGGCTGGTGACCGTGATGACGCTCTTGGCCACGTAGCGGTACGTCATCACCTCGTTGTTGTAGGCGTTTGCCTGGCGGTCCGAGATGGTGGGCGAGTTCACGCTAATCTCGTTGTCCTTGATGCCTCCCGCCTTCAGGAAGGCCACCACTTGCCTGTTCTTGCGCTCTATCACGCCGTACATCTCCGCAGGGTCGTTCCCTATCTCCTTGAATGTAAGAGGCCATGACACCTTGTTGGCTTTCACTTCGCGCTCGGCCAGCCCCTTGACCACAACGCATCGGTCGCGGTCCTTGAAGGTCACGATGCCGTTTCGGATGGCCACTCCAGTGGCTGTCATGCCCATTGCCACGATGATGGCAGAGAGGACAAGTGCTTTTGTGTTCATAACAGTTCTTGTTTGTAAGTTGTACTATGGTTCTTTTCCCGCTCTAAAGGTAGAGAGAAAGCGGGGAGGCGCATGTGCCTTTTACCTATATTAACATGCGGCGCATTGCTTTTTTAACCTTCCTTCATCATTGCGGTGATTGTTGCCGGTGGGAAGCCTTGGCGGAAAGAACCGCCAAGGCACACCATGGATAGGCAATCCGTCTTACTCCTTGTGGGGGCACAGAGATGCTTCCCTTGTCTAACACTTGACCTTCACCGTCTGTCCTGCCTTCACGGTCATCTTGCGCAGAAGCTTGCCTGCGCGGCTCACCTTGACCTGCAGTTTGTTGGCCGAAAGGCGGCTCACCTCAATGTCCATGGGCAGGCTGGTGCAGGCATGGATGTTGCTGAACGAGTAGTGACTCCATGCCTTGGGCATCTGCGGGGTAAGGTTGAAGGAGCGGAAGCCAGTGGCGCGAAATCCCAGCAGCCCCTCTGTGAAGATGCGGCAATACAGGGCATTCTCGGTGCTCAGGTGCCTCTGTCCGCCCTCGGGCCACGCCTCGACCATGTAGGGGACATGCTCGCCCAGCAGGCGTTTCGCGCTGAACCGCTGAAGGAACTCCAGTCCCAGGTCTGGGTAGCCTGCAGCCAATGTGCCTCGCAGGCCATAGAGTGTGGTGCGGTCCCAGAATATCTTGTCACCGCTGACGCTCAGCATGCCGTTCTCTGTCCACAATTGCGGGCTGAACATCGCCTTCACAGTGCCCTCGGCGCGGTCGTAAATGCCCATGGTGAGTGGGATGCCTATCCAGGAGCGCAGTTTGTCGTTGCCCTCATAGTAGCGGTAGGTGTCGTAGCCTTCCACCTCGTGATGGAAGAAGCGGTCGATGTTCTGCCTCAGTTCTGCCGCCTGCCTGCGGTAGGTACTTGCCACTGTGGAGGGCTTGCCCAGAGCCTCGGCCAGGTAGGCCGCGCTCTCCAGTGCGTCATAGTAGAGGCTGCTGGTGCACAGGTTGGCCTTGCCCGCAGGCAACCGGTACTCCAGTTCGTCGGCGTCGCTTGCCACCACACCGTGCTCGTTCAGTTTCCTGTGGCAGTACTCCAGGCACCATTCGATGAGCGGCCATACCTCCTGGGCTACCTGGCGGTCGCCCCTCTCCAGGCAGTAGCGGCTTGCGCCGTAGGCCAGCATGGCCTGGTCGCCCCGGTCAAAGTGGCCGTAGGTGTCGCTTCCGTTGCAGATGATGCTCCAGGGCATGAACTTGTAATCGGGGTTGGTGAGCCTCTTGTAGCACCTCCAGGTGGTCATCGCGCTCTCGTTGCCCAGTGCGTAGCCCAGGAAGGGGAAGAAGGGGTTGATGTACTCGGCCTGGTCATTGCACCACATCGCGCCGTAGAACGTCTCGCCTCCCGGACACTGCATGGGTCCCACGGGTGTGTCTGTGATACTCTCGGCACCCCTTATCTTGGCCATGGCAAATAGGGTGTTCAGCGTGTCGTTGGGGCAGGAGAAGTCCAGGTTGGCGGTCAGTGTCTGCACCAGCTGTGTCCTGCTGGCCTCCTCCCGGTCGAAGTCCAGAGACAGTTCTTGCTCCTTCCCCTTCTTGTATGCCTCGATGGAAGCGTGGAAAACGAGGCACTCGCCTGGCCGCAGGGTAGCGTCCAGTTCCTCTTGTAGGCTGGTTTTTGCCACCAGGCAGTAGGGGCCGTCCAGGTAGTTCTTGCCGTTAGTCACGCGCTCGAGTCGCACCGCAGGTACCCTCACGTTCTTCTCCTTGTCGCCCGTGTTTTGTATCACATACCGCTCGCACACTGCCTGTCGGGTGGGGCTGGGCCACAGAATGCGCGTTACCTTGAATGTGCATCCATCGGTCTGTGCCGCCGAGGTTACGGTCAGATGACCGTCCAGGCGCACCCGCTCCACCTTGCCCTTGTCCAGAGACCATCCGTTGATGGTGATTCCATCAAGGAAATCCACATCCGTGTGCGGCATCCAACTGGCGTGGGTGTTGTCTGGTAGCGTGCGCAGGAGTGGGAACACCAGGTGACGGTCGAGGCTGAACTGCCCGTCCCTGTCCACATTCCAGTAATAGACCACAGCGGCCTTGCGCCCGCTCATCTCCACATGGTCGCCATGTGGCAGACCGCCTTGCTGGCCGTCCCATTCCACCGCGTGGTGTCCCGCGATGCTCCATCGTGGTGTTGCCGTAATCCACATTGGCAGGCAGGTGAGTGCTGCCAGCAGTAAGTTTCTCTTCATTTGTGTTCTTTATTGTTAGGTAGAGATTTGTTGTCCAGCGTGCTGTGCCCGCCCCCTGTGCCTTAATATTCCACCTCGGCCGTGAGCGGGCAGTGGTCGGTGGCGTTGTTGCCCACCATGATGCGCAGGCTGGTGGCACGTGGCTGTCCGGTGCCCTGGCGGGTGGCGATATAGTCGATGACTTCGCGTGGGCGGTCGTAGGGGTAGGTGGGGGTGACCTTGCTTGTAAGCGCTTGGAAGTGCTTGTCCAGCCGGCTCATGAAGGCCGATGAGGGCGTGTCGTTGAAGTCCCCCATGACGAACACGGGCTTGCGGCGATATTTGCGCAGAGCCTTGCGAATCAGGGGGAGTGATTGCAGGCGGTCGTCCTCGGTGAGCGAGAGGTGCGTGCAGCACACCACATATTGGCCGAAGTCGGCTATCAGCAGCACGCGTTTCTCCTCGCTTCCGGGCAGGGGCAGCCGTGTGACAGCCTCTGGAGCCGACTTGCTCAGCAGCGCGACACCATATTTCCCGCCCTGCAGGGGGATGGCTCCGGCAAAGGTGGCGTGCATGCCCGTGCTCCGGGCAATGTCGCCTGCCACATAGCGGCCGTCCACGCGCCGGCTGGCACTGTCCACCTCCTGCAGTGCCACCACATCGGGCGCCTCCTGCAGGATGACTTGTGCGATGCGCTCGGGCGCGTACTCCCCATCCATCCCCACGGCGTGGTGTATGTTATAGGTCATCAGGCGGAGTCTCCTGCCTTGCGCGGAAGCTGCACAAGGTAGCGAGAGTGAGGCGGCGAGAAGCCAGAGCGTCAGTCTCATGAGTTTTCAAGTTTGGTGGTAAAAGGCGGTGTGAGGAACAAAAGTGCCCGTTTCACCGCTCGATCCGGCGCAGCCATTCGGCCAGTTCGGGCTTCCACAGGTCTTTCCACGTGAATGATTCCTGGTAGCACCAGCCGTGCCCTCCATCGGGATAGATGTGCATCGTTACCGACACGCCGTGGTCATTCAGGGCCTGGGCATACTGGAGCGTGTTGCGCAGGGGCACCACGTCATCGTTGGAACTGTGCATGATGAACGCGGGCGGAGTCTGCCGGGTCACCTGCTTCTCGTTGCTGTACAGGTCTACCAGCTTCTGCGAGGGGTTCTTGCCAAGCAGGTTCTCGCGGCTTCCCTGGTGCGTGAACGACGCGTCCATCGTGATTACGGGATAGAAGAGGATCTGGAAGTCGGGACGGTTCTCGGCACTGGTGAAGTGCGTCGCGGCCGTCGCGGCCAGGTGTCCGCCCGCGCTGCAGCCCTGGATGCCCAGTTTGGTGAAGCCCCATTGCCGCGCATGCTCGTGCATCAGGTGCATGGCCCGGTGCACGTCCTCCAGCGGAACCTGGTGGTGCGTGTTGGGCAGGCGGTACTTCAGTACGGCATAGGTGATGCCCTGGTTGAGGTACCACTGGGCCATCCAGCGTCCTTCGGGCTGGTACCACACGTCAGTGTATCCGCCTCCCGGGCAGGCGAGAATGGCCAGCCCGCAGGGTTTGTTGGGCACATAGACCGTGAGCGTGGGCACGGTGACCTTGTTGCTGTGCTGTCCGTCATCGAATTCCTGCCCGGTGATGCCGTTTGATGTGGGTGGCTGGGTGCCTTCCCATATCTTTGTTTCCCAGGTGGGCGTCTGTGCGCCCGCCGACACGAAGGCCAGCGCTGCCAGCAGCGTGAGTGTGAGTTTCTTCATAATTTTTTTGTTTTAGTGCTCTCCAATACAAAGTTAATAATATTATCCTTGTTTCCCTCAGGCATGCGTGATGAAAAAAGTGGCCGCATGCCCCCATTCGCCCGGTCAGGGCTGGGTGGCCAACGCATGCGGCTGCGATCGCCAACGCATGCGGCTGCGATCGCCATCGCATGCGGCTGCGTTGGCACATGCATGCGGCTGCGTTTTTCCGCCGTGTGCGGGGCGTGTGCCGCCCCGCGCGCTCAACCGTCTGCCAGGCACTCGTCCAGCAGGGTGGTGATGGCCTCCTTGTCGAGGTTCTGTCCGATGAACACCAGTTTCTGCATGCGGTCTCCATAACGCTCGTCCCAGTCGCGGCGGAGCCCCTCGTCCTTGGCGAGCATCGCCTCGAGCTCGGGCTTGGGCATGGTGGCGTACCACTGTCCGGCGTTCTGCAGCCCCACCTGCTTGCCTGCCTGCTCAAACACGTAGCACACGTCCTCCTCGCCCTTGAAGTAGCAAATGCCCTTGGCGCGGATGATGTTGGCAGGCCACAGGCGCGCCACGAAGTGGTCGAACCGTCCCAGGTCAAAGGGCTTGCGGCGGTAATACACGAAGGTGCCAATGCCGTATTCTTCGGCCTCGCCCTCGTCCCCGTCGTGGTGGTGGTGGTGGTGCTGGCCGTGGCCGTGCTCCTCCTCCTCGTGCTCCTCGTGGGGGTGATGGCCATCGTGGCCGTGCTCCTCCTCTTTCTCTTCCTCCCCGCCATGGTGTCCCTCTATCTCGCCGATCCATGTGGCCGAGGTCGCCACGCGGTTGAAGTCGAACATCCCGGTGTAGAGGATGCGGTCGAGGTCTACATTCCCGTAGTTGCACTCTATTATCTCCGCCTCGGGCTGCAGTGCCCTGGTGATTTTCTTGATGCGCTCCAGTTCGTGCGGCTCCACCTCGCTTGCCTTGTTGAGCAGGATGATGTTGCAGAACTCTATCTGCTGTATCACCAGGTTCTCGATGTCCTCCTCGCCGATGTCCTTCTTCATCAGCCCGTCGCCGTCCTGGAACTCGTCCTTCATGCGCAGGGCGTCCACCACCGTCACGATGCAGTCCAGCCGGGGCACGCCATAGCGTGTGACAGGCTCGGCCATGCCGGGGATGGAGCATATCGTCTGTGCGATGGGCGCAGGCTCGCATATTCCGCTGGCCTCGATGACCAGGTAGTCAAACCGCTGCGTCTTTATGATGTCACATATCTGCTGCACCAGGTCCATCTTCAGGGTGCAGCAGATGCACCCGTTCTGGAGTGCCACCAGGCTGTCGTCCTGCTTGTCCACGATGCCTCCCTTCTGGATGAGGCTGGCGTCGATGTTCACCTCGCCGATGTCGTTGACGATGACCGCGAAGCGAATGCCCCGCCTGTTGGAAAGGATCCTGTTGAGCAGGGTGGTCTTTCCGCTGCCCAGATAGCCGGTGAGCAAGAGCACCGGCACATTCATTTTTTCCATTTTCCTTAATGCTTTTATGTTCTTCCTGCCGCAAAGGTACGCCATTTCCGTACAGACCGTGCCGCCGCCGGCAATAAAAGATGTACGCGAGACATAATTTAAGGGGAAGCACTCCTTTGCCGGGCGAAAAAAGCGGTATATTTGCACGAAATAACATTCTGACTGAAACTGAGCGTGATGAATAGAAACGGCAAGTGGCAGAGGGTGCTCTGCCTGGTGGCGCTGCTCATGGCGGGCATGCCTGTGTGCGCGGCCGGGGAAGGCAAGCTTACGGGTGTGCCCATGGGGTCGCCCAATGTGGACTACAGCACCGGCGTGTCCTCGGGCAAGGTCAACACCGTGGCGTGCGCCTTCGACGGCAATCCCGGCACCTACTATGCCTCGCTCGAAAGGTCGAACACCTGGGTGGGGCTTGACCTGGGCTCCCCCCATGTAATCACCCGTGTGGGGTGGATGCCTCGCGTGGGGCAGCCCGGGCGCGTGCGGCTCGGCCTGTTCGAGGGAGCCAACAAGCCCGACTTCACCGATGCCGTGCCCCTGTACCTGATACCCGATGCAGGCACCGCCCGCAAGTATTCCTATGCGGGGGTAAGCGTGTCGCGCGGCTTCCGCTATGTGCGCTATGTGGGCCCCAATGACGCGCGCTGCAATGTGGCCGAGGTGGAGTTCTACGGCACAGAGGGCGCGGGCGATGACAGCCGGTTCTACCAGATAACGGACATTCCCACGTTGAGCATCCACACCGATGCGGGCACTGACCCCAAGGACAAGGTCAACGAGATGCCCTCCCATATGGCCCTTACCTATGACGGGGGCACGCGCATCCAGGAGTACCCCATGCTCATACGCGGCCGTGGAAACGCGTCCTGGGACTTTCCCAAGAAGCCGTACCGCATCAAGTTCAACGACGGGAAGAGCCACCACATGCTCAAGGGCTCGCCCCTGGAGTCTCCCGCAAAGGCCAAGAAATGGACGCTCATCAACAACTACGGCGACAAGACGCTCATGCGCAACTGTGTCGCCTTTGAGCTGAGCCGCCGCCTGGGGCTGGCCTACACTCCCTACTGCCAGCCCGTGGACGTGATACTCAACGGCGAGTACAAGGGCTGCTACCAGTTGTGCGACCAGATAACGGTGGACAAGAACCGCGTGAACATCACCGAGATGGAGCCCGAGGACAGCGAGGGCGACGCGCTCACGGGCGGCTACCTGGTGGAGGTGGATGCCTACGCGGGGCAGGAGACCTCCTGGTTCAGCAGTTCGCACGGCATACCGGTCACCATCAAGTCGCCCTCTGACGACGACATCACCACCCGGCAGAAGGCGTACATCAAGCGCGCCTTCAACCTGCTGGAGCGCGCGCTGTGGTCGTCCTCCTTCCAGAACGACTCCACGGGCTACCGCTCCAAGATGGACGTGGAGAGTTTCCTGCGCCACTTCATCGTGGGTGAACTGGCCGGGAACACCGACACCTACTGGAGCACGTACATGTACAAGAACCGCAACCAGACCCCCTTCTATGTGGGGCCCGTGTGGGACTTTGACCTTGCCATGGACAATGACAGCCGCATCTATCCCGTGAACAACCGCGCCAACTGGATCTTCCGCACGGGCGGAAGCGCCGCCAGCGGCATGACCGCGTTTGTCTCCAGGGCACTGCAGGACTCCTACACCGACCGAAGGCTCAAGGAGATATGGGCAAGCATGCGCCGCAGCGGAAAGTTCACCGGCGAGTCGCTGGTGGCCTATGTGGACAGCATGGCGCAAGTGCTCGATGCCTCGCAACGGCTCAACTTCACGCGCTGGCCTATTCTGAACACCAGGGTACACCAGAACCCCAAGGCATACGGCTCGTATGAGGGCGAGGTGAATGTGCTGCGCGAGTTCTTGCCCGCGCGCATCAAGTGGATTGACGACTTCCTGGGCTACGGCCACGAGAAGGTCTATGTGGACTCCGTGTTCTATGTGCGGACCCCCGAGGACCTGCTGGAGTTTGCCACGGCGGTCAACAGCGGGGCCAACGGGTCAGAGGCTTACCTGACCCGCGACATCGACATGGCGGGCTACAGCGACCGGTTCAGTCCCATCGGCAGCGGCAGGCACCCCTTTGTGGGAGTCTTTGACGGGCGCGGGCACAGCATAAGCAACCTGCGCGTCAGCGGCAAGGACACATGCGGGGTGTTTGGCGCGGTGTCGGGCAGGGCACGGATACGTGACTTCGTGCTGGACGCGTCCTGCTCCATCAGCGGCGGCTCGTATGTGGGACTGGTGGGCGCGTCGGTAGAGGGCGGTGCCGTCACCATAGAGAGGGTGGGCAACGAGGCGCCTGTCACAGGCACGGGCAAGAACGTGGCCGGCATCATTGGCTGCAACATGAACAGTGCCTGCCGCTACACCATCAGAGACTGCTACAACACCGGCATCATTACCGGGGCGCGTGAGAGCGCGGCCATCTCAGGCTGGCTGGGAGCCGGTGCCGAGGTGGCAGGCTGCTGGAACACAGGTGCTGTGACGGGCTCCGACCAGGGGCGCGACATGGCGCGCTACAGCGGGCAGACAGACTTCCCCCACTGTTACAGCACCCTGGGCACCCAGTTTGTGCAGGTGAGCCCGGCGGCTGTGGCCAGCGGTGAACTCTGCTACAGGCTCAACGAGCCCAAGGGCGCCAATGTGCTCTGGTACCAGAAACTGGGCGAGGACACCCATCCCGTGTTCGGTGCCGAGCGTGGCAGGGTGGTGAGGAACCCTGACGGGACCTTCGCCAACGAGCAGGTGCTGCTGGGCGACGTGCAGCAGGACGACACGCTCACGCTCACCGACGCCGACTGGGAGGCCGAGCACATTGTGTGGCGCACCCCCGACGGCTTCTATCTGCCCAATGCCGATGCCAACAGCGACGGCGGTGTGGATGTGCTCGACGTGGTGGCCATCGTGCACGGGACGGGAGGGTCAAGCGTCAAGTTCGAGACTGCGGAGCGGGCAAACACGCGCATGTACTCCAGCAATGCCTCCGTGAAGCGCGCGGGAACCCGCAAGGTCAACGTGTGGCTCGCCTCGTCACAGCACGTCACCGCGTGCCAGGCCGACCTCATCCTGTCCGAGGGGCTGGCGGTTGACACGGCAAGCGTCAGCGCGGGAAACATGGGCAGCGACACGCATGTGCTGAAGCGTGGGGCGCGGGGCGACACGGTGCGCGTCGTGGCCTATTCCACAACCAACGCGCCCATGAGCATGCTCAACGGCACACTCCTCACGTTCGTCCTGCGGGGCAACGAGAGTTTCAGTGGAGGGTCATTCACCCTGGCCCGCCAGGTGATGACCACGGCTGACGGCAAGGTGTGCCGTCCGGCGGATGCCTCCTACACCGTGAGCATGGCGCGGACGTATGTGTCCGAGATAGTCATGGCCGAGACAGAGGTGGGCATGCTCGTGGACGACGTGCACCGGCTGGGATCCACGGTGCTGCCGGCCACGGCCACCACTCCCGCGCTGGCCTGGAAGTCCTCCAACGAGGCAGTGGCCACGGTGGACAGCCACGGGACAGTCACAGCACGCTCCCTGGGCACGGCCACCATCACGGCACAGGCCACCGACGGGTCTGGCGTGAAAGCCACGACACGGGTGGATGTGGTGGACGGAACCGGCGTGATACCCATAGACGGCATACCCGCCACGGCCGAGATATACACGCTCACGGGAACGCGTGTGCCCAGGCCGTCGCGCGGGGGCATCTACATAATCAACGGTGCCAAGTTCCTTGTCAAGTGACAGGGCACACGCCCGCAGGCAACAATACAGCAAACATCATAAAACGAAACGAGATGACACTAATCAAATCTATTTCAGGTATCCGGGGAACAATAGGCGGACGGGTCGGCAACACGCTCAACCCGCTTGACATAGTGAAGTTCACTTCGGCCTATGCCACATTCATCCGCCGCACGTCGAAGGTCGCGAGCAACAAGATAGTGGTGGGGCGTGACGCGCGCATCAGCGGCCCGATGGTCAGGAAAGTCGTGTGCGGCACCCTGATGGGCATGGGCTTCGATGTGGTGGACATCGGTCTGGCCACCACACCCACCACCGAGATAGCCGTGACCATGGAGGGCGCGTGCGGGGGCATAATCATCACGGCCAGCCACAACCCCCGCATGTGGAACGCCCTGAAGCTGCTCAACGAGAAGGGGGAGTTCCTCAACAAGGAGGAGGGCAACGAGGTGCTGCGCATCGCCGAGGCCGAGGACTTCCAGTATGCGGATGTGGACCACCTGGGTTCCTGCCGCGAGGACAACACCTATGACCAGAAGCACATCGACCTTGTGCTCAGTCTCCCGCTGGTGGACACCGAGGCTATCCGCAAGGCTGACTTCCATGTGGCCTTTGACTCTGTCAACAGCGTGGGCGGCATCATCCTGCCCAAACTCTTCGCCCGGCTGGGGGTAAGGCACGTCACCGGTCTCTACACTGAGCCCACGGGCGACTTCCAGCACAACCCGGAGCCGCTTGAGAAGAACCTGGGAGCCATCAAGGCTCTGATGCGCAAGGGCGGCCAGGACATCGGGTTTGTGGTTGACCCCGATGTGGACAGGCTGGCTCTCATCTGCGAGGACGGCACCATGTACGGCGAGGAATACACGCTGGTCACCGTGGCCGACTACGTCCTGCAGCACACTCCGGGCAACACCGTGAGCAACCTCAGCAGCACACGCGCGCTCCGCGACGTGACACGCGCTTACGGGCAAGAGTACCACGCGGCTGCCGTGGGCGAGGTCAACGTGGTGGCGAAGATGAAAGAGACGCATGCCGTGATAGGCGGCGAGGGAAACGGCGGGGTCATCTATCCGGCCGCCCACTACGGCCGCGACGCGCTGGTGGGCATCGCGCTCATCCTCACCTATCTGGCCCAGAAGGGCTGCACGGCCAGCCAGCTGCGTGCCACCTACCCGTCCTACTTCATAGCCAAGAACCGCATCGACCTCACCCCCGAGACCGACGTGGACGCCATCCTGGCGCGTGTGAAGGAGATGTACAAGGACGAGGAGGTGAACGACATCGACGGTGTGAAGATTGACTTCCCCGACAAGTGGGTGCACCTGCGCAAGTCCAACACCGAGCCCATAATACGTGTTTACAGCGAGGCCGCCACGATGGAGGCCGCCGAGGAGATAGGACACCGCGTCATGGATGTGGTGCATGCCATGGTGTGAGCGGAACCGCATGAGTAACAGAAAAACCAAACAGATATGTTGACACAGATTATCAATGGCCGGATTCTCACCCCGCAGGGGTGGCTCAAGGATGGCAGCGTCATCATCCGGGACGGCAAGATTCTGGAGGTCACCAACTGTGACCTGGCCATCATTGGCGCAAGCCTCATTGACGCGAAGGGCATGTATGTGGTGCCCGGCTTTGTGGACATGCACGTGCACGGCGGTGGCGGGCGCGACTTCCAGGAGGGGACGCCCGAGGCATTCCAGGTGGCGGTGGACGCGCACCTCAAATACGGCACCACCAGCATATTCCCCACCCTGAGCAGCAGCACGGTGCCCATGATCGAGAAGGCCGTGGTGACTTGCGACGAGCTGATGAAGAACCCCGAGTCCCCCATACTGGGCCTGCACCTGGAGGGGCATTACCTCAATCCGCAGAAGGCGGGCGCGCAGGTTCTTGAGAGGCTCAAGAACCCCGACCCCAACGAATACATCCCCATCGTGGAGAACTCACCCTGCCTGGCCCGCTGGGATGCCGCTCCCGAGCTGCCCGGAGCCCTGCAGTTCGGAAAGTACTGCGCCGAGAAGGGCATCCTGCCCAGCATCGCCCACACCGCCGCCTGCTACAGCGATGTGAAGGCGGCCTTCGAGGTGGGCTTCACGCACGTCACGCACTTCTACAACGCCATGCCGGGATTTCACAACAAGCGCGAGTACAAGTACGAGGGCACGGTGGAGAGTGTTTACCTGATTGACGACATGACGGTGGAGTGTGTGGCCGACGGGATCCATGTCCCTCCCACCATCCTGCGCATGGTCTATAAGATCAAGGGGGTGGAGCGCATGGCCCTCATCACCGACGCCCTGGCCGTGTCGGCTGCGGGTGGCATGGACGTGAAGGCGTTTGACCCCCGCGTGGTCATCGAGGACGGCGTGTGCAAGTTGAGCGACCGCTCGGCCCTGGCCGGCTCCATCGCCACCACCGACCGCCTGGTTCGCACGATGGTCAACCAGGCCGAGGTGCCCCTGGAGGATGCCATCCGCATGGCCAGTGAGACCCCTGCCCACATCATGGGTGTGCACGACCGCAAGGGCGCGCTCACTCGTGGCAAGGATGCAGATATCCTCATCCTGGACGACAAGCTCGCGGTGCGCTGCGTGTGGCAGATGGGCAAGATCAGGGAGAACACCCTGTTCTGACCCCGGGCGTGTGACAATGCCGCGCCCGCGCCTTGCCTGTGTGCGGGGTGTGTTGCCTGCGGCATGTATATATAATGTGCGCGTACTTATATATGGTGTGCGCACCCCCGGTGAAGCGAGGGATGCCTCAGGACAGTGTCCGGGGCATCCCTCGTTGTGTGTGCGGGCAGGGGCGCGCCCTTCCCCGGAACGGATAATTTCGGACATCTTCCTGCCCGTGCGAAGTCATGCGCACGAGTGCGAAAATGTCCGAGACACCCCCGTAAAGCCCCTCCGTGGGGAAACCATGGCGGTTCCTGTATGGGAAAATCCGCCCGTGTGGCCTGTGAATGCGTGGAAAATCCTGCTTTTCTCTGTCTCAATGGGGAGCAGACAGCATCGTCATCAACACCACCCGCAAGGAGTTCTTCGCCATCCCCGCCTCCGACAAGGCGCTGGCCTGGGGACGCTTCGGCTATCTGACAGAGTCGAACAAGGCCGGTCTCATCGTCCCCTACCTGGGCAAGTATGCCACGGTGGAACTGATGAAACTTGCCGAGCAGTACAACGGCAACACGCTCAACGAGGCAAGCACCAAGGCCGACAAGGGCGTGTATGTGTATGACGTGGCCGACAACAGCCGTGGCTACACACTGGTGAAGTACTGGTTTGACGTGGACACCAAGTCCAAGCTGGAGGAAGCCGCCGTGTATTTCGAGGCAGACATGCGTCCCTCGACTGCCGCTGTGGAGAAGTACATGAACTACCTGGGCCTGGAGTACACCTCGATGACAGACCCTTCCGACGGCTCCTCCATCTACTTCAGTTATGAGGAGAAGTTTGTGGCCTATGTGCTCATGAACAAGCCCGAGGACGAGGCCCAGGACTTCACACCCAACATCCACTTCACCTTCAGCGACATCAGCGGCCAGGTTCCCCCCAGGACCGTTGACGTTCCGGAGCCCATCGTGGACTTCGGCGCCATGACGCTCGATGAGGCTCTGGAGCAATACAAGCAGAAGCCCTACTATACCGGAACCGGGGATGACGGCTGGGGCGGGGCGCTGGGTGTGTATGTGACCACCTCGTCGCCCGACTTCCGGAAGATTCTCCTTATGGAGGACGGGGGCAAGTATATCGCCGCCGTGCTTGTGCCTGACTATGCCAGGGCACTGCGCTCGCCCGCGCTCAAGACCTGGCTCACCGGCAGGGGCTACTCTTACAACGAGAGCATCAGCATCCTGCCCACCTATGTGAGGTCTGACGGCAAGGTGATGGCCCAGTTTGACCTTCAGGGCTCACTCGCGGGAATGCCCTGCCTGGCCTTCCAGCCCATGGAGTGAGCGATACAGCAGAAGCAAGAAGAGCGAGGGGGAGAGCCGCGTCAGCGACTCTCCCCCTCGCTGCGTGAGTGTGGCTCTCCCTCCCGCTCGCTCCCCCTCGCCGTGACGTGCCGGCCTTTGCGTCCCCGTGCGTCACCTCTCACGTCACTCAGCGCCGGTCGCTCCGTCCGCGCGGCATCGCCCATTCATGCGGGGCCGGCAGGCAAGAGAAAGCCCCCTTCCTTCTTCCCACACGGGGTGGGGTGGAGGAAGGGGGCTCTTGCGTGTCCTGGCGCATCCTCCTCCCACCTGAGGGGAGGCCGTGAATGGACTTCCGGCCGCGCCACTCCTCTCTCCGGCGAGAGGGGGATGGCGCTCATCGAGAGGGAGGATGGCCCTCAGCGAGGCGGGGGGCGGTCTTCGGCGAGGCGGGGTGGGCGCTCCCTACCAGCGGTCGGTGCGGAAGGGTGCGACGTGCAGGCCGCTGGCAGTGCGCAGCGTGCAGGTGGGGTTGTCGGCCCATCCGTAGCGCGCGGCTATGGGGAAGTCCACCCCCTCGCAGCTCACCAGCACCTCGTTGCCAGAGATCACCTTGGCCCTGGCCACCCGCCACTTGCGGTCGGCTCCCGCCAGTGTGAAGCCTGGCAGGTTGTCCTCCACCACCATCGGCTCGCTGCCCTGTGGCGTGGCGAAGTGTATGTGTATGCCGTCGGGCTCCACCGTGTAGCGCTCATAGACGGGGGCTGTGAAGGCCGTCTTCTTCTTGCCGTAGGTCTCGTGCAGCGCGATGGCGGCCAGGCGCCGTCCCACCTCGCGCTTCGTCTTGGGGTGGATGTCGTTGGCATCGCCCAGGTCGATGTTGGTCACCATGCCCGTGTGCGGCAGGCAGAGCGCGTCGGCCTGTGACTCGCGCAGGAGCGCCCATTGTGAGTCCGGCTGCACGTCCTTGGGCTGCAGGTAGTTGGCGAGCTGTACGAAATAGAAGGGCATCGAGGGGTTCTTCCAGCACTTGCGCCAGTCGGTGATGAGTGTCTGGAACAGGGCCTGGTGTTGCGCCGCGCGCCCCACATTGTCGCAGCCCTGGTACCAGATGACGCCGCGTATGGGGAATTCGATGAGCGGGTGTATCATCGCGTTGTAGAGCACCGTGGCATGCTTGCCGTTGTTGAAGTCCCGGATGTGGGGCTTCCGGTCCTGGGGCAGGCTCTCGTAATAGGCTTTCACCGCCGCCTCGTTGTAGTTGGAACGCAGGATCTCCCGCGCCTGCTCCTCGAATCCGGTCACGTGCTGCAGCGCCTCGGCGCGTGTCCACGCCTCGGCGGGTGTGCCTCCCCAGTCATCGTCGATGACGCCCACGGGCACCTTCAGTTCCTCCCACAGCCTGAGGGCATAGAAGTAGCAGAGCGCGCTGAAGTTCTCCACATACTGGGGGCTGCACTCCTGCCATCCCCCCATGTTGACCTCCACCTGCTCGAGCGGGCGCAGGCTGGTGCGCTTCTTGACCTGCAGGAGGCGTATCTGGGGATATTGCGCATGGGCAATCTCCTGCTCATAGTTGAGCACCTTGCCCCATCCCTTGAGGGGCATCTCCATGTTGCTCTGGCCGCTGCCCAGCCACACCTCGCCCACCAGCACGTTGTCCAGGGTGGTCTCCTCGCCGTCGGAGAAGGTCATGCGGTAGGGCTTCAGGCTGCCCTTGGGCGTGGTGAGGGTGAGGGTGAACTTGCCATCGGTGGCCGACGCCCGGGCCGTCACGCCCTTCTTGTCCCACCCCGTCACCAGGGTCACCTGGCTGCCGGGTGTGGCCGTGCCGTGGATGATGAGCGTGCTCTGCTGCTGCAGCACCATGTTGCTGGTGAAGTGGGCGGGCAGCGTCACCCGGCTCCAGGCGGTCTGCCCGGCGAGCATCAGCCCGGCGAGCAGTGTGAGTGAAAGTCTTCTCATTTTGTTGTCAGTTAGGTTCGCTTTCCCGCAAATTTACGCTTTTTATCCCTCTTCGGGCCATTTCATGGGGTGGAAAGAGGGAGTCCTCGCCCATTTTCCCTAACTTTGTGTGGCGGGTGAGGCTTGCGGGGCACGTCCCGCAGCCTTTCCTGTGCCGACAGACAACTTAATCAAACACAAACAGAAATGAGAAGAACACTTACTCTCCTTGCGGCTGCCATGCTGGGCATAGCGGCCCTCGCGCAGCCCAAGATTGTGGCTCACCGTGGTTACTGGCGCGCCGACGGAAGCGCGCAGAACTCCATCGCCTCGCTCCAGAAGGCGGCCGGGATAGGCTGCTACGGCTCGGAGTTCGACGTGTGGATAACGGCCGATGGCGTGCCTGTGGTGTACCATGACCCCACCATCGACGGCATCCGCATCGAGGACACCACCTATGCCACCCTGATGAACCACCGCCTGGCCAACGGGGAGTTCTTGCCCACCCTGCAGCAGTACCTCACCGAGGGGGCAAAACTGAAGGGCTGCCAGCTCATCCTGGAGATAAAGACCCACCGCAGCGACGCGCGCAACAGGCGTGCCGCCGACATCTCGGTGGAACTCGTCAAGATGCTGGGACTGGAGCGGCAGACCGAGTACATCGCCTTCAGCAAGGTGGTGTGCCAGCGCCTGCACGAGATTGCCCCGGACGCCAAGGTGGCCTACCTCAACGGTAATCTCTCGCCCGCCCAGATCAAGGAGATGGGGCTTTCGGGCATAGACTATAACGAGCAGGTGTTCGTGAAGCACCCCGAGTGGCTGCAGGAGGCCAAGCAGCTGGGCATCGAGGTGAACGTGTGGACAGTGAACGGTGAGGAGAACCTGCGCCGCCATGCCACAATGGACGGCATCGACATCATCACCACCGACGACCCCGAGGTGCTCAAGGGCATCCTGGCCGGGCAGCAAGCAGCCAAGCAGCCCGCTGCCAGGAAGTCGAAGAAGCGCAAGTGACAGGCTGAATGGAATCCCCCTCACGGCCCGGAACGGCGGGGAGGGGTGAAAAACGCAGCGCGCCGCGATGGCCATCGCGGCGCGCTGCATCTCACTTTGCGGTGCGCTGCGATGTCACATGCAGCGCGCCGCATTTTTGTGCGCGCCGTAGCGGGCACAGGACACGGGCTACTCCCTCACCAGTTTGTAGTCCAGTTGCTTGCGGAAGAGGTCGGCGCGCGCCACCTGTATCTTCACACTGTCGCCCAGGTTGTAGCAGTGGTGCGAGGCGCGCCCGCGCAGGCAGAAGTTCTTCTCGTCAAACTCGTAGTAGTCGTCCTTCAGGTCACGCATGGGCACCATGCCCTCGCACTTGTTCTCGTTCACCTCCACATAGAAGCCAAACTCCGTGACTCCGCTGATGGTGCCGTCGAACACCTCGCCCAGGTGCTCCTTCATGAACTCCACCTGCTTGTACTTTATGCTTGAGCGCTCGGCCTGTGCCGCCGTCTGCTCCATCTCGCTGCAGTGCTCGCACAGTTCCTCGTACTTCTCGCGCCCCACGCTCCTGCCGCCCTCGGCATAGCGCGTGAGCAGGCGGTGCACCATGAGGTCGGGATAGCGGCGGATGGGGCTTGTGAAGTGGGTGTAATAGCGGAATGCCAGTCCGTAGTGCCCGATGTTCTGCACGCTGTACTTGGCCTTCATCATCGCGCGCAGGCTCACCGTCTCCACCACGTCCTGCTCCTTCTTGCCCTTCACCTCGGCCAGGAGCTTGTTGAGGCTGCGGCTCACATCGTCCTTGTTGCCGGTCGCGCGCAGCTTGTAGCCGAACTTTCCCACGAACTCTGACAGGTTCATCAGCTTCTGCGGGTCGGGCGTGTCGTGCACGCGGTACACAAACACCTTGGGCTTCTGCCCCTTGGCCACCTTGCCTATGCTCTCGGCCACGGTGCGGTTGGCCAGGAGCATGAACTCCTCCACCAGTTTGTTGGCATCCTTGGACACCTTGAAATAGACGCTTGTGGGCTTCCCCTTGCCGTCTATCTCAAAGCGCACCTCGCATCTCTCGAAGTCTATCGCGCCTCCGGCGAAACGCCTGCGGCGCAGCTCCTTGGCCATGCGGTTGAGCGTGATGAGCTCCCGGGCGAAGCGCTCGGCGGGCTCCGCTCCCGGCGCGGGCGGGGCCATGTGGTCCCCGGGGCTGCCGTAGTCGGCCTCGCTGGCCTCGTGGTGTGCCTCCAGCACCTGCTGCACCTCCTCGTAGGTGAAGCGGCGGTCGCTGCGGATGACGGTGTGCGCCAGGTGCCAGTCCTTTATCTCGGCCTTCTCGTTGAGCGTGAAGACGACGCTGTAGGCCAGCTTGTCCTCGCCGGGCCGCAGGGAGCAGATGTAGTTGCACAGCCGCTCGGGCAGCATGGGTATGGTGCGGTCTACCAGATAGACGCTGGTCGAGCGCTTGAGCGCCTCGCGGTCGATGATGGACCCTTCGGTCACGTAGTGGCTCACGTCGGCGATGTGCACGCCCACCTCCCACAGCCCGTCCTCCAGGGCGCGTATGCTCAGCGCGTCGTCAAAGTCCTTGGCGTCCCTGGGGTCGATGGTGAAGGTCGTCACCTGGCGCATGTCCTCGCGCCTGGAGATTTCCTCGGCGGTGATGTCGGGGAGCAGCTTGTCGGCGGCCTTCTCCACGGCGGCGGGATATTTGTAGGGCAGCCCGTACTGGGCCAGTATGGCGTGCATCTCGGCATTGTTCTCGCCCGTCTTGCCCAGGATGTCGATGACGTGCCCCACGGGGTTCTTCGCGTTCTCGGGCCATTCGGTGATTTTCACCACGGCCTTGTCGCCGTCCTTGCCCTTCTTGAGGGCCGACTTGGGTATGAAGATGTCGTTGGCCAGCGTGCGGTCCTCGGTGAGCAGGTAGGCGAAGTCCTTCTTCACCTCCAGCGTGCCCACAAAGGTGTGGTCGGCGCGCTCCAGTATCTCGGTCACCACGGCCTCGCGCACGTGGTTGCGGCGGCGCGCCACCATGGTGGCCTGCACCCGGTCGCCGTCCATGGCGTGCATGCTGTTGCGCTCGGCCACCAGCACCGGCTCGCCGCCGTCGGAGGGCGCGAACTCGTTCTTGCCGTTGGCCTTGCGGTGGAAGATGCCCTCCATCACCAGCGAGGGCCGGCTCAGGCCGTAGTGGTATCGCGGCTGCTCCTTGATGTAGTCGTCCCTCAGCATCTCGTCCAGCACGTCCATCATGAGCATCTTGGCGGGGTGCGTCTTCAAGTCCAGCGCGCGGTAGAGCGTCTTCAGGTCAAATGTCTCGCCCGGGGCTTTCCGGAACATGTCCATGAGCAGTCCCCGCAGGTCTTTCTTCCTCAGGCGGCCGCCCGGCTTCTTGTCCTTTCCCATAATACTGTGTGTTTGGTTGAACCATGACTGCCACAGGGCAGTGTCATAGCAAAGTTAGGGCTTTTTCCTGTCCCCCCGCCCCAAGCGGTATTAATAATGTGTGTAAAAGTGGCGGGAGGGGCGTTATTGCCCCTTTCCCCGGTGGTTTTATGGCGAAAAGACCGTACCTTTACCGCCGAAAGAGAAAAAGCACAGGCATATGAACATGTTGGTGACCGGAGCCAGTGGCTTCATAGGGAGTTATATTGTGGAGGACGGCCTGCGCCGGGGCCACCAGGTGTGGGCGGGCGTGCGCGGGAGCAGTAGCAGGGCTTACCTGCGGGACGGGCGCACGCGGTTTGCCTGCCTCGACCTCTCGGACAAGGCCTTGCTCGTGGAGCAGCTGCGCGCGCTGAAGGCGCAGACGGGCGGTCGCGGCTGGGATGTGGTGGTGCACGCGGCCGGGGCGACCAAGTGCCTGCATGCCGATGATTTCTACAGAACAAATTATGACGGCACGGTGCACCTGGTGGAGGCCCTGCGCGAAGCGGGCATGATGCCCCGGCGGCTGGTGTACCTGAGCAGCCTGAGCGTGTTCGGGGCCATACGCGAGCAGCCCGTGAGGAAGCCCACGGCCAGCAACCCCTGGGTGTACGCCCCCATCCTGGGAACCGACACCCCGCAGCCCAACACCGACTATGGCCGCAGCAAGTGGAAGGCCGAGCAGTGGCTGGCGGCCCAGCGGGACGTGCCCTGCACCATCCTGCGCCCCACGGGGGTGTACGGGCCCAGGGAGCGCGATTACTTCCTCATGGCACGGAGCATCAGCCGCCACATCGACTTCTCGGTGGGCTACAGACCGCAGGAGATCACCTTCGTGTATGTGATGGACGTGGTGCAGGCAGTCTTCAAGTGTGCCGAGTCGCCCCAGGCCGAGGGCAGGGCCTACTTCCTGAGCGACGGCCAGGTCTATAACAGCCGCCGCTTCAGCGACCTCCTGCAGCAGTCGATGGGCAACCCCTGGGTGCTGCACGTCAAGGCTCCCCTGTGGTTTCTGCGCGGCGTGTGCGCCCTGGGCGGTGCGCTGGGCAGGGTCACAGGCCGCATGAGTGCCCTCAACATGGACAAGTACCACATCCTGAGCCAGCGCAACTGGCAGTGTGACATCGGCCCCGCACGCCGTGACTTCGGCTACGAGCCGCAGTGGCCGCTGGAGCGGGGCGTGCCGGCGGCTGTCAGGTGGTACCGGGAAAACGGGTGGCTGTGACGCCACGGCCTCCCTTCGGGGGCGTGGCTGGCGGGGCGTGAGGGAGGCGGGGATTTCTTTACTGCCCTCCCCGGGCGCGCGGTTGGGGCAAATGTTGTAAATTTGCACCATGTCCATCATGTGTCCTGCATCATGCTTGTCGTATGAAAACATTGTTCCTGTTTCAGTTTGCCAGTTTCATCTTCATGCTGGTGTGCGCGTTCATCATCGGAGTCACCAGGCTGCAGGTGAGATGGGTCAGCCGCCGCTATGAGCAGTCACGCTGGCTTGCCTTATCGGGCATCCTGGGTCTGGCGGCGCAGTACTTCGTGCAGATGCGCTACGGGTTCAGGGCAACCGGAGATGACCAGGGCGCGGTCATCAACGTCCTTATCTACATGCCCTGCTTCACGCTGATATCCCTGGCCATCTACAACATCGGGGCCAGCCGCACCCGCCTCAGGCGCATGCGCCTCTTCTGCAGTGCCGTCTATGCCGCCATTGTGGCTTGCTTCTGCGCCGGTTACTTCCAGGGCGGCAGCCTGCGCATCGGCGCATGGCTCTATGCCATGCTCTTCCTGTTTGCCGTGAGCGTGGTCTGCTGCATCGGAGCCATCGCCCGTGGGCTGGCCAAGTGGCGCGGTGTGCTGGAGACCATGACGGGCGGAGACCTTGTCCCTTATGTGCGCTACGCCCGCACCAGCCTTCTCCTCCTGCTGCTCGCCGCTTTGATAATGCCTTTTGCCATCATTTCCTCCATACTGCTGTACTGTGTGGCTCCCTTCGCGCTGTTTTCCCTCCTGTTCTTCGTGCTGAGCTTCGTGGCCCTGGGCAACAGTTATGTCCCCACCGAGGAACTGCTCGGCGCGGACGAGGGATGCCCTGGGGAACCCCGCGCGGGAACGCCCGGCTTGTGTGGCGAGGAGGGCACGGGCCCCGCCCGGTCGCATGACCAGCCCTGCGCGGGCGGACGGGAATCCGCGTCCCCGCTGCCCGAAGACCGCGTGAGGCTGGTCAGGGAACGCCTGGACGGCTGGTGCGCCGGCCTGGGCTACAAGGACGGCACGGTCAACCTGCTCTCCCTGTCGCACGCCCTCCATATACCCAAGGACGAGTTGAGCCGCTACTTCGACCAGTGCATGGGGGCCAACTTCCGCATGTGGCTCAGTGACATACGCTTCCGCGCGGCCAAGAGGATGATGCTCGAATACCCCGACTACAGCAATGACGTCATCTCCTCGGAATGCGGTTTCTCCTCCCGCTCCCACCTTTACCGCATCTTCAAGGCAAGGGAGGCTTGCACGCCGAGCGCCTGGCGCGACCGGCAGTCCGCGCGCCGTGCCGGTGGCGAGGAGACGGAAGCCGGCGGGGCGGCATAGCACGCGCCCTGTGCCGGGAGCTCGCGGCTCCCTTGTCCCCACCCCGGATGCGGGACGATGCCGGAGCGCGCTCCCCTGTGGCCGCTTCCCATATGTGCTGGCTTATGGTGGCGGAACTTCTTCCTGGGGTGGAGGCAGGCGGCCCTGTGCCATGCGGAGGCCGCGTCCATCGGGTTCAAAAAGTGTCTCTCTCACAGCAAGGGGACGGCTGTACGGCACGAAAGAGACATGAAAAACACAACAAGGCGACTTCATGGGGGGGGGTAATTTGTTAACTTTGCATGTTGAAGATGTTGCGGTTGCGTCCACGTCCGTGGCGCGATGGAACATGTGACAGCAGAGAGACAAACCAAGACAGGAACTATATGACGAACAGCGTCCACAACACCCCATCACGTGTGTGCCGCCTCATGGCCGCGCTGCTCCTCGCACTCCTTGCACCCCTGTGCCCTGCCGGAAACGACGGCGCGCGCGCCTCTGAGCCATCAACCACCCAAACTGTTCCTTTCGTGGAGTGGGACAAGACCGCCGGGACGCTCACCTTCAAGTATGGCTACAAGCCTACCGATGACCCGGCGACATCCAGTGACCGAGAATATTTCGATGTGGATGCCCCGTATGATGTATCTCCTGCTTGGACTTCAGCGTTTGCAGGACAAGATGCTGTGAAGAAGGTCATCTTCGACGAAAGTTTCAAGGATTTCCGTCCTACCACCTGCCGTGGATGGTTTAGGAGTGGCTTCTACCTGCAATCCATCGAGGGCATGGAGAACCTCAACACATCCAATGTGACGAACATGGGCTTGATGTTCTATGGTTGCAGTAATCTGTCTACCATCATCTATGTGGGCGACGCGTTCACCACTGATGAGGTGAACAATGTTGGTTACATGTTTTATGGTTGTCAGAAATTAGTGGTGGCGGTCAAATACCAAGGCGATGATAGTCGATATGCCAATTATGAGGACGGGTACTTCACCAAGAAGGTGGGAACGAACGGCGGCGAAATCATCGGGGCGGTAGGAAATCCGCTTACCATCGCGGAATTGCACTTGGACGACAATAAGGCATTCGTTCTTTACGAGGATTGCCATGTCGCCAGCGCATCCTATGTCCGGCAGATGAGGTCAGAGTGGGGCACGCTCTGCCTGCCCTTCACCATCGAAGCTATGCCGGAGAATGCTCCTTGCAGTTTCTACACGCTGCAGGAGGTGGATGAGGAAAGCGTCATGCTGGAACGGGTGGAGAGAGGGCAGATAGCCGCAGGCCAGCCCGTCATCATCCGCAGGACGGACGGGAGAGTGACGGAAGCCAATCTCACCAATGCCCTGGACGCGCGGGTTGTGGCTCACCCCACGGACGCGGAGGGCGGAAACCGGCTGGTGGGCACGTTTGCCACGGCGGAACTGGCAGACGGCTGCTACTTCCTCGCCAATGACGAGTTCCGCCTCGTGGGGGACTACAAGCCAGTGGCTGCAGGCGTGAAACTGGCCGCCTTCCGAGCCAGCCTCCAGCCACAGGAACAGGCGGCACGGCGCGCGCCGGTGCTGAACATCGGCGTGGACAACGGAGCCACAGCCATCGATGCCCAGGAGGTCACGGGCGCGCTCAACGACGCGAGGGCCGAATATTACGACTTGGACGCCGCATCCCTGCCCTGCGCAAGGCATGAACATTGTCAAGACAGGGGATAAGGTGAGGAAAGTAATCGTCAAGTAAAACAACATATAATATACATTATAAACATATATATTATGAAGAAGAAAGCGTATGAGAGCCCCAGGGCGCAGGTGTTGTGGATGGAGGCGCACGCCCCCATGGCCACGTCCACGCTGTCCGTTGACCGCAATCAGCCAAAGGATGACCAGGACTTGGAAGACATGGGTCTCGAAAAGGACAAAGAGGGCTACCTGTGGGGGGACTGACCACGGAGCGGCAGACGGCAGGAAAATGACCTCTCCCACAGGGAAGGTAAAACGCTACTACGGGGAAAATTAAGCTCCCCTACGAGGAAAGCGGAACTCCCCCACGAGGAAGATAAAACTCCCCCACGAGGAAGATAAAACGCTCCCACGGGGAAGGTAAAACGCTCCCACGGGGAAGGTAAAACGCTCCTGCGAGGAAGATAAAACGCTCCCACGGGGAAGATAAAACGCTCCTACGAGGAAGATAAAACGCTCCCACAGGGAAGATAAAACACTCCTGCGAAGAACACGAAACTCTCCCATGGGGAAAATAAAGCTGCCCCCACTGGAAACCCTCACGAGGAAAACACCCCCACGAGGCATGTGGAATTCCCCGCCCGGGCACCATGGAGCGAGACCGCAAGAGGGTCGCTTCGGAGGCCTGGGCGTTTGCCAGGCCGGACGGCTGGGCAAGATGATGACAGAACTCTATATATAAATTAAATGGCTCTCAGACCAGAGAGGGCCGTAAATGGTAGCACTTTTAAACACTCGGTATGAAGAACAGGACACTCGGCGGTCAGCGCACCGCCCCTCTTTATCCCCAAAACGCCAGGTCCGGCATGCCACTATGGAGCCGCTTGCGCGCCATCCCTTTCTTTGTGGGACTCTTGATGCTCCTGCCTATGGCAGCCCATGCCCAGCGCGAAATGTACGGACGGCTGAACACGGCAGACAGCACACTCACGTTGTATTATGACGAGAACAAGCAGGAGAGCGACTATGGTATTTACACAGACCATCCGTATGATGCGCCAGATTGGGAAATCTTGAGCGGCTCGGACGAAAGAACGGCATCAATAAAAAGCGTTGTGTTTGATCCCAGTTTCAAGGATGCCCGCCCCACGACAACTTATAGTTGGTTTTCAAGATGTAAGAATCTCGAGCAAATTCAAGGCATTGAGCACCTCAATACCTCGGAGGTGACCAATATGAATGGTATGTTCCATAATTGCGAAAAACTGACCACAATCGATTTGTCCCACTTCAATACCGAGAAGGTCACCAACATGTATGGTATGTTCTACGGTTGCAAAGGGCTGAAAGAAATCGACTTGCATAGTTTTGACACCCAAAACGTTGTCAATTTTGGTAGCATGTTTTCAGGATGCGAAGGTCTCACTACCCTCCATCTGGCTTCTTTCGATACGCGGCAGGCTAATAATATGTTTGAGATGTTCAAAGACTGCGCAAAGCTTTCAAGCATCGATCTCAGCCAATTCAATACCAGCAGTGTAACCGATATGAACAGAATGTTTGCTGGATGCAAGAGCCTTGAGGACCTCAACCTAAGCGGCTTTAATGTGGCAAAGGTGAAAGACATGAGTTATATGTTCTCTGCGTGCAGCAAGTTAACTTCCATTGACTTGTCCAACTTTAATCCCCAAAGCTTGGAAAATATGATGTATATGTTTAATCTCTGTGACGCAGTGACCAGCATTAAGCTCCCCAATTCCGATATAGGAAATTTGAAACAAATGCAGGGCTTGTTTTCCAATTGTAAGCGTCTCACAGACATTCAAGGCTTGGAACACCTCAATACGTCTCAGGTAACCAATATGGATAATGTTTTCAGCTACTGCGAAAGTCTGACAGCAATCGATTTGTCTCACTTCAATACGGAGAATGTGTCCAGTATGTATGTCATGTTCCAATTCTGTACAAGTCTCAAACAACTCAACCTTAGCAGTTTTGATACCCGAAAGGTCACAAATTTCGGTTATATGTTCTACAATTGTGTAGGTCTTACCTCGCTCGAGTTTCCTCCTTCTTTCATTACTGAAAGTGCAACTTACATGAGCGGCATGTTTCAGCAATGCGAAAGCCTTACCGATATCAAGCTGGGCAATTTCAATACCAGCAACGTGACTGATATGAGTTATATGTTCTATGGTTGCAAAAGTCTTCAGAACCTTGACCTCAGCAGTTTCAATGTGGAGAAGGTGGAAAATATGCAAGCCATGTTTGCTGGATGCAGCAAGCTAACTTCCATTGACTTGTCCCACTTCAACACAGAAAGCTTATCGTCAATGCCCATCATGTTCTCCGGGTGTAAAGCCTTGACCCATATCGACCTTTCCAGTTTCAACACTGAAAAGGTAGGGAGCTTGCAGAGTTTATTTTATCAGTGCACGTCTTTGGAAAAGGTGGACTTGTCCAACTTCAACACCACCAACCTGAAGGATACACGTTATATGTTTGAAGGTTGCACCTCCCTTGTCAGCGTTGACCTTTCCAGTTTTGCCACAGAAAAACTGGAAAGCATGGATCGTATGTTTTCAGACTGCGGAAAGCTCCAGACCATCTATGCCAGCTCTGCGTTCACAACAGACATTGTACAATGGGACAGCGATGCATTTAAGGGATGCACTTCTCTTCCTAACTACGACGCAAGCAAGACGGGCAAGGAACTGACCCACATCGGAGAGGGCGGCTATTTCACCGTGGCTCCGGCTTGGGTGCGCTTCGATGAGGGCACAGGCACGCTCACGTTCCATTGCAGCACCGCGAAGAGCGATGCCGCCACGGACTATGACCTGATTGAGGAAATACAAGCACCCGGTTGGAACAGCAACGCCAGTGACATCAAGACCGTGGTCTTCACCAGGAGCTTCAGGGATGTTCGCCCCACCAACTGCTCCGCATGGTTCTTAAATTGCAGCAACCTTTCCCGCATTGATGGGCTGGAAAACCTCAATACTGGGAATGTAACTTATATGGATGCAATGTTCATGAATTGCAGCAGTCTCACCTCTCTCGACCTCTCGGGCTTCGACACAGGGAACGTAACCAGTATGTCCATGATGTTCTCGGGCTGTACCGGCCTCACCTCGCTCAACCTCTCGGGCTTCGACACAGGGAACGTAACCAGTATGTCCCAGATGTTCTCGGGCTGTACCGGCCTCACCTCTCTCGACCTCTCTGGCTTCGACACCAAGAACGTAACCGATATGGGCGCGATGTTCATGAAGTGCAGCGGTCTGACCTCGCTCGACCTCTCGGGCTTCGACACCGGGAACGTAGGCAGTATGTACTATATGTTCTCGGGCTGTGCCAGCCTCACCTCGCTCGACCTCTCAGGCTTCAATACGGAAAAAGTCACCACGATGCAGGATATGTTCGCGGGCTGTTCCCAACTCGCGGCTCTTGACCTTTCGAGCTTTAAGGGCAGCCAAGTGACCAACGCGGCGAATATGTTCGATGGCTGTACTGGTCTCGCTTCGGTTAGCCTTTCGCAGTTTGACACTCCCAAGCTGCGTTACATGGGTAAGATGTTCTACAACTGTTCCGCCCTCACCGCCCTCGACCTCTCCAGCTTTGACTTAAAGGAAATGAACTTTCGAAGAGGCGTGGAGGGAAACCAGATGTTTGACTACTGCTCCAGCCTTCAGACCATCTACGTCGGTGACAATTTCGAGTTGAAATATGGCAGCAATATGTTCCGTGGTTGCCACAATCTCCGTGGGGCCATCGCCTTTGCTGACGGGGAAGATGAAGTGGACAAGGCCAATTACGTGACGGGCTATCTTACCAAGAAGGTGGGAACGAACGGAGACGACATCGTCGGTGCTGTGGGTAATCCGCTCACCATCGAAACGTTGGTACTGGACGACAGCAAGGCTTTCGTATTGGAGGAGAATTGTCGGGTGAAGAATGTCTCCTATACGCGCCCGATGGAGAACGAGTGGGGCACGCTCTGCCTCCCCTATGCAATCAATGTAGGGTCGGGGGAGAGCACCTGCCAGTTCTACAACGTGTCGGGAGTGGGCGAGAACAGCGTCACACTGGAACGGTTCGAGGTCGGACAGATAGCTCCCGGCTATCCCGTCATCGTCCGCAAGCAGAACAAAGAGCAAATGAGCATTACCCATATAGACAATAACCTTGGCACGCTACTGGTGACTTCTCCCATGAGTAGTTACCGGCTGGTGGGCACGTTCGCCACAACAGAGGTTCCGGAAGACTGCTACTTCTTGGCCAAAGACGAGTTCCGCCTTGTGAGGGACTACAAGCCAGTGGCTGCAGGCGTGAAACTGGCCGCATTCCGTGCCTATCTCCAGCCGCAGGAGCAGACGGCGGAGCGGCGTGCGCCGGTGCTGAACATCAGCGTGGGCGGCGAGGCCAGCGGAGTGGACGCTGCTGAGGTCGTCGATGCGCTCAACAACGAGGGCACGGAATATTATGACTTGGACGGCCGCCGCATCCCTGCCCTGCGCAAGGGCGTGAACATTGTCAAGACAGGGGATAAGGTGAGGAAAGTAATCATCAAGTAAAACAATATGCACATTGATCCACACGCATTTGAAGAAGAAAGCGTGTGAGAGCCCCACGGCACAGGTGTTGTGGATGGAGGCGCACGCCCCCATGGCTACGTCCATGGTGTCCGTTGACCGCAATCCGCCAAAGGATGAGCAGGACTTGGAAGGCATGGGTCTCACAAAGGATGAAGGGGGCTACCTGCGGGGGTAGCTGACCACGGAGCGGCAGACGGCAGGAAAATGACCTGCCTCATGGGAAAGGTAAAACGCTACTACGGGGAAAACAGAACTGCCCCACGGGGAAAACAAAACGCTCCCATGGGGAAGACAAAATGCTCCCACGGGGAAATATGGCGTGGCGTATGTGCTTGGATGCCGGATGGACGGGAAGTTCTCCGTGCTGCACAAGCCGACGGTCAGGCTTCGGAATAATGGGATAGGACAAATTGGTACGGGAACTGTCAACGAGAGTTTTCCCAGGCTTCTCGTCTCCAGGAGTGAGCCTGTCTTCCGCAAAGGACTGACAGATGTCGAGCGGGACAAACCCAAGCGTGCCGGGACAACGAAGTTTGCGGGTCACGAATTGGTGAGGGAGGGGGAAAGGTGTAGGATGTACGGCTTCACCAGGAAGGGTGTGCTCCCCGGCGACTTCTTCTGCAAGTGCCCTTGCATGAGGGTGGTGGCACTTCCCGGGCGGAAACGGGTGGATGAGAGCGTGACCGTGTATGAGAGTCCTGTGCGCTGCATGCACAAGCGTGTGGTGTTGCCTTAGCCCTTCCCTCTTTTGTCCGGGCTTATGAACAGCCGTGTCCGCGCCTCCCAGTCTTGGGCTGGCGCAGGCACGGCTGTGTCGTGGGGTGGTTGTGTGCTGGGCCTTGGGCTACACCTCAAAGTCGAGGCAGGTGCGCACGGCCGTGTAGGGGCGCACCTTGGTGCTGGCCACCTCCACATGCGCGGGATGCTTGGCATAGCCCTTGAGCGCCTCGGGCGACTCCAGCGTGCAGTCCAGCATCACGTCGGCCGTGGACGAGGGCAGGATGCCGCCCGTCTGCACATGCACGCTCAGCAGGCCGGGCACCACGCCCTGTAAGCCCTCCAGGCCGGCCTTGATGCCGGCCTTTACCGTCTCCTTCTCCTCCGCGCCCAGTTCCTCGCGCAGTTTCCATAGAATGATGTGTTTGACCATAATGAAGTTGTGTTAAACGTTGCTGTTCTCTTCTTTTCTGTGCAAAGGTAAGTGTTTTCGGCGGGTCGGCGGGCTGTCCCATTGGCGGAAAAGCCGTACCTTTGCATCAAAACATATAAATTCGACATATTACAGATACACTTATGGCACAGCAAGAGGATGTATTCAAGAAGATAGTGTCCCACTGCAAGGAGTATGGGTTCGTGTTTCCCAGCAGCGAGATTTACGACGGACTGGGCGCCGTGTATGACTACGGGCAGAACGGTGTGGAACTGAAGAACAACATCAAGCAGTATTGGTGGAAGAGCATGGTGCAGCTGCACGAGAACATCGTGGGGCTGGACGCCGCCATCTTCATGCACCCCACCACCTGGAAGGCCAGCGGGCACGTGGACGCGTTCAACGACCCCCTGATTGACAACCGCGACTCCAAGAAGCGCTACCGTGCCGACGTGCTCATCGAGGACCAGATAGCCAAGTACGACGAGAAGATAGAGAAGGAGGTGGAGAAGGCGCGCAAGCGTTTCGGCGACACCTTTGACGAGGCGCAGTTCCGCTCGACCAACGCCCGCGTGCTGGAGCACCAGCAGAAGCGCGACGCCCTGCACGAGCGCTACTCCAAGGCCATGAACGCCAACGACCTGGGCGAGCTGCGCCAGATAATCCTGGACGAGGAGATTGCCTGCCCCGTCAGCGGCACGCGCAACTGGACCGAGGTGCGGCAGTTCAACCTCATGTTCAGCACCGAGGTGGGCTCCACGGCCGACGGCGCGAGCAAGATATACCTGCGCCCCGAGACGGCACAGGGCATCTTTGTCAACTACCTGAACGTGCAGAAGACGGGGCGCATGAAGCTTCCCTTCGGCATCGCCCAGATAGGAAAGGCCTTCCGCAACGAGATTGTGGCGCGCCAGTTCATCTTCCGCATGAGGGAGTTCGAGCAGATGGAGATGCAGTTCTTCGTCAAGCCCGGGACGGAGCTGGAGTGGTTCGGGAAGTGGAAGCAGACCCGCATGAACTGGCACCAGGCCCTGGGCTTCGGCGCGGAGAACTACCGCTTCCACGACCACGAGAAGCTCGCGCACTATGCCAACGCCGCCACCGACATAGAGTTCCGCATGCCCTTCGGCTTCAAGGAGGTCGAGGGAATACACTCCCGCACCAACTTCGACCTGAGCAACCATGCCAAGTACAGCGGCAAGAAGATAGAGTACTTCGACCCCGAGACCAACGAGAGCTACACCCCGTATGTCATCGAGACCTCAATCGGTGTGGACCGCATGTTCCTCTCGGTGATGTGCCACGCCTACGAGGAGCAGCCGCTGCCCGACGGGCAGACACGCACCGTGCTGCATCTGCCCGCCGCCCTGGCACCCGTCAAGCTCGCCATCTTCCCACTCACCAAGAAGGACGGCTTGCCCGAGAAGGCGCACGCGATATTCCGCGACCTGCGTTTCTACTTCAACTGCAAGTACGAGGAGAAAGACCAGATAGGCAAGCGCTACCGCAGGATGGACGCCATCGGGTGCCCCTACTGCATCACCGTGGACCAGCAGACACTGGAGGACGACACCGTCACCCTGCGCGACCGCGACACCATGGAACAGACACGGGTGCCCATCGCCGGCCTGAAGAGCATCGTGGAAGAGAAGGTGAGCATCGAGTCTTTGCTCAGGAAACAGGATTAAACCCATTGCAGACATGACACACACACACCGCCGCATGCGGTTCCTGGCCCTGTGCATGACAGCCCTGGCGGGGCTCTCGTGCCTGCTGGTCTCGTGCCAGGAGACCAGCGATGAGTGGGA
Organism: Prevotellaceae bacterium UBA1075; assembly: GCA_002316015.1. Classification (GTDB taxonomy): domain Bacteria; phylum Bacteroidota; class Bacteroidia; order Bacteroidales; family Bacteroidaceae; genus Physcousia. The sequence continues at coordinate 61,409 of DCCS01000045.1, read as the reverse complement.
CCCGTACCAGAACTGGCAGGCGCGCAACACACAGTGGTTCGCCACCGTGGCCGACTCGGCCCGCACGGCCATCAGCCAGGCGCGGGCACAGTATGGCGAGGCGTGGGAGCGGCATTGCCAATGGCGCATGTACAAGACCCTGCTGCGCAGTGCCGAGAAGCGCGGACCGCTCACCGACAGCATCTGCTGCCGCATCGTCTCCAGGGGCGGGGGGCTGTTGTCCCCGGCCTCGACCGACACCGTGCGCATCAGTTTCCGGGGCTGGCTCATGCCGGCCGAGTATGAGCGCGAGGACGGAAGCCACGAGACCCGCATGTCGGTGTTCACGCAAACTTACTTCGGGGACTACAACCCCGCCACGGCATCGCCCCAGGTGGGCGCGGTGAAGTCCTTCACCGAGGGCTTCGGCACGGCGCTCCAGTATATGGTGCCGGGCGATGACTGGATGGTGTACATCCCCAGTGAACTCGCCTATGGCTCGACGGCCTCGTCGGCCATCCCTGCCTACAGCACCCTGCTCTTCCGCATACACATGGTGGGGATTGGCGCAGAGTGAGTCTCCATCCGCCTCCCTTCCACGGGGTGCGGGCATGCCATATGGGCCTGGTGCAGGCAGGAGGTCCCCGGACGGAATGAGGATGTGCGGCGCGCTGCTCTAAGCGGCGCGCCGCACATCTTGTTTGTGTACGGCAGCATGCGTTTGCAATCGCAGCGCACTGCGTTGGCTGATGCGGCGCACTGCGTTGGCTGATGCAGCGCACTGCGTTGGCCGGTGCAGCGCACTGCGTTGGCCGGTGCGGCGCACTGCATGGGACAGGGCGGTGCGGTGGGGCGTGTCGTGGAGGAGGCAGATGCGGGAGGCGCATTACACAGGACAAGCCCTGGGAATGGACACCCAGGGCTTGCCTGTTGTGACACGCCTGTTGGCCTGTGGCTCCCCTTCCAGGATGGGAGGGGTGAGGGTCTTCCCGCCCTTGGCTGTTCCTCAGTCGCGGCGGAAGATGTCGCGCGTATATACCTTGTCCCTCACGTCATCCAGTTCCGTGCTGTAGCGGTTGGCGATGATGGCTTTTGACCTCCGCTTGAACGTCTCCAGGTCGTTGACCACCAGACTGCCGAAGAAGGTGGCCCCGTCCTGCAGCGTGGGCTCGTAGACGATGACCTGCGCCCCCTTGGCCTTGATGCGTTTCATGATGCCCTGTATGGCCGACTGGCGGAAGTTGTCGCTTCCCGTCTTCATCGTGAGCCTGTAGACCCCGATGGTGGGCATCTGCTGCTCGCCGTGTCCCCCGCCATACTGGTTCTGCTGGCTGTAGGCATACCACCCGGCCATCCTGAGCACTGCGTCGGCTATGTAGTCCTTGCGCGTGCGGTTGCTCTCCACGATGGCCGTCATCATGTTCTGGGGCACGTTCTGGTAGTTTGCCAGCAGTTGCTTGGTGTCCTTGGGCAGGCAGTAGCCTCCGTAGCCGAAGGAGGGGTTGTTGTAGTGCATCCCGATGCGGGGGTCGAGCCCCACCCCCCGTATGATGGCCTGCGAGTCCAGTCCCTTCACCTCGGCGTATGTGTCCAGCTCGTTGAAGTAGCTCACGCGCAGGGCCAGGTAGGTGTTGGCAAAGAGTTTCACGGCCTCGGCCTCCTTGAGTCCCATGAGCAGGGTCTCGATGTCCTTCTTCTCCGCGCCCTCCTGGAGCAGGTGGGCGAAGAGGCGCGCCTGCCGCTCGGCTTGTGGGTCGGCGATGGCCTGTATGGCCGCGTTCTCCTCCCGGGCCGCGCTGTCGCCGCCCTTTGCGGGCTTGGGGTAGCCCACAATGATGCGGCTGGGGTAGAGGTTGTCGTACAGGGCCTTGCTCTCCCGCAGGAATTCGGGCGAGAAGAGCAGCCGGAAGCACTTTCCCCTCAGGCGGCTGTCACTCGCGTAGCGTGCCGCGTAGCGCACATACAGGCTGCGGCAGTACCCCACGGGGACAGTGCTCTTGATGACCATCACGGCCTCGGGGTTGACCTCCAGGACAAGGTCTATCACGTCCTCGATGTGGTGCGTGTCAAAGAAGTTGCGCTCAGCGTCGTAGTTGGTGGGCACGGCGATGACGATGAGGTCGGCCTGGGCGTAGGCCGCGCGCCCGTCGGTGGTGGCCGCCAGGTCAAGCTCCTTCTGCGCGAGGAAGCGTTCTATGTACTCGTCCCTGATGGGCGACACGCGCCTGTTTATCAGCCCCACCCTCTCGGGCAGCACATCCACGGCGGTCACCTGGTGGTGCTGGCTGAGCAGCGTGGCTATGGACAGGCCCACATAGCCGGTGCCTGCCACCGCGATCCTGGGCTTGTTGTGTAGTTCCATGTGTCTTGCTTTATTGCGGTTCTTGATAGTGCGCGGCGGACAGGCCGTCTGCCTTGCCGCCATGGTGCAAAGATAAGCCATTTCGGAAATTAATGCTTGCAAGATAGCGGGAATATGCGTAATTTTACACCCAATTTGGGGTGGCGTGGCCGCAGGAGGCCATTCCCCCCGCACATGTTACCGGCAAATGAGCATAACCGAGATGATAGGCAGCCATCAGGGCACGGCGTTCTCCTTCGAGGTGCTGCCGCCCCTGAAGGGCAGCGGGACGGCGGGGCTGTTCCACACCATAGAGCAGTTGAGGGAGTTTGACCCCCTGTACATCAACATCACAAGCCACCGCAGCGAGTATGTCTACCGCGAACTGGAGGGCGGGCTGGTACAGCGCCAGCGTGTGCGCCGGCGGCCGGGCACCATCGCCATAGCCGCCTCCATACAGCACCGCTACGGGATTCCCGTGGTGCCCCATGTGGTGTGCAGCGGCAATTGCAGGGAAGACCTGGAGTACATGCTCATCGACCTGCAGTTCCTCGGGATAAGCGACCTGCTGGTGCTCCGTGGCGACAAGGCCAGGGAGGAAAGCGCGTTCAGGCCCACGGGCGACGGGCCGGCCCATGCCACAGATCTCATCGAGCAGGTCAACCGCTTCAACGGCGGCCACTTCTGGGACGGCACGGAGATGAAGTGCAAGGGCGAGCCCTTCCACTACGGGGTGGCCTGCTACCCCGAGAAGCACGAGGAGGCGGCCAACCTGGAGGCCGACCTCGCGGTGCTGAAGATGAAGGCCGACCTGGGCGCGGAGTATGCCGTCACGCAACTCTTCTATGACAACGAGAAGTACTTCAGCCTGGTCAGGCGTGCCAGAGAGGCGGGAATCACCATCCCCATCATACCGGGCATCAAGCCCCTGGCCAAGCTCAGCCAGCTCACCATGGTGCCCAAGACCTTCCACTGCGACCTGCCCGAGGCACTCTATCAAGAGGCCGTCAAGTGCCGCACCGACGAGGATGTGAGGCAACTGGGCATAGAATGGGGCGTGCAGCAGTGCCGCCAGCTCATCGGGAGCGGTGTGCCCAGCCTGCACTTCTACACCGTGAGCGCGGTGCCCAGCATAGCGCGGATAGCAAGTCAGATATACTGAGGATACCCTGGGGGACATAAGGAAAGACGCAGAAGGATGAGTGCCGTAACATATTCGGATGTCATAGGCCAGCAGGAGGCAAAGCAGCATGTCCTGCAGATGGTGCGCGAGGGGCGCGTGCCCCACGCGCTCATGCTCAGCGGGCGCGAGGGCGCGGGCGCCATGCCCCTGGCGCTTGCCCTGGCCAGGCACCTGCTGTGCGAGCATCCCCGTGAGGACGGCCCCTGCCAGACGTGTGCGGGATGCCGCATGACGGCCGAGTGGGCACACCCCGACCTGCATTTCTCCTTCCCCGTGTGCAAGGCCAAGAGCACGGACAAGCCCACCTCGGCCGACTATATCCGGCAGTGGCGCGAGCAACTGCAGGACAGCATCTACTTCGACACGGAGATGTGGCTGTCCGACATCAAGGCGGACAACCAGCAGATGACGCACTATGTGCAGGAGAGCGACCGCCTGCAGGAGTGCCTCGCGCTCAAGCCCAGCCAGGGCGGGCGGCGCGTGGTGCTGCAATGGCTGCCCGAACGCATGGACGCGGCACCCGCCAACAAGATGCTCAAGCTCATCGAGGAGCCCCCCGGGCACACGCACTTCATCCTGGTGAGCCTGCAGCCCGAACTGGTGCTGGGCACCATACTGAGCCGCGTGCAGCGCGTCTCGCTCCCGCCGCTCGCCGAGCAGGACATCGCCCGGGCGCTGGAGCAGCGCGAGGGTGCCGCCCCCGCCCTGGCACGGGAGGTGGCGCATGTGGCCCAGGGAAACTACACCGAGGCTCTGAAGCAGGTGCACGCCAAGGGGGAGAACCGCGAGTTCAACACTTACTTCGTCAACCTGATGCGCCTGTGCTATGGCCGCAAGGTGAAGGAACTGAGACTGTGGGCGCAGTCGGCGAGCGAACTGGGACGCGAGCGGCAGAAACGCATGCTGGCGCACTTCCAGCACCTGCTGCGCGAGAACTTCATCTACAACTTCCACAACCCCGCGCTCATCTATGAGACGCGCGAGGAGAGGGACTTCAGCGAGCGCTTCGCACCCTTTGTCAACGAGCGGAACGTGCAGGGAATCATGGAGGAAATCTCGCAGGCCCAGCGGGACATAGCGCAGAACGTGAACCCGCGCATGGTGTTCTTTGACTTCGCGCTCAGGATGATAATTCTTATCAGACAATAATATATATGGAATACAGATACAAATGCGGGTGCGGGGGAAGCGGCCTCTGCAAGAAGGGGTGCCATATAGGGCACTATGCACAGCTGAACGTGTATGACTATCTGGCCGATATCCCCGGCAATGACGAGACGACCGACCTGGTGGAGGTCCAGTTCAAGAACACCCGGAAAGGCTATTACCACAACATCAACAACCTGCCCCTGGAAAAAGGGGACGTGGTGGCCGTGGAGTCAAATCCAGGCCATGACATCGGCACGGTGACACTCACGGGCAAACTGGTGCCGCTGCAGATGAGAAGGGCCAACCTCAGGGGCAACGAAGAGATACGGCGCATCTTCCGCAAGGCGCGGCCGGCGGACATGGAGAAGTACGAGGAGGCCAAGGCACTGGAGCACGGCACCATGATACGCAGCCGGCAGATAGCCAAGGAACTGGGGCTGGAGATGAAGATAGGAGACGTGGAGTACCAGGGCGACGGCAACAAGGCCATCTTCTATTACATCGCTGACGGGCGCGTTGACTTCCGCCAACTCATCAAGGTGCTTGCCGATGCCTTCCATGTGAGGATAGAGATGAAGCAGATAGGCGCGCGCCAGGAGGCGGGGCGAATAGGCGGTTTCGGGCCCTGCGGGCGCGAGCTCTGCTGCTCCACCTGGATGAAGAACTTCGTGAGCGTGGGCACCGGGAGCGCACGCTTCCAGGACTTGAGCCGCAACCCGCAGAAACTCGCGGGACAGTGCGCGAAGCTGAAGTGCTGCATGAACTACGAGGTGGACCAGTATGTGGAGGCTTACCGCAAACTGCCGCCGCGCGATGTACAGCTGCAGAGCATGGAGGGCGACTACTACTTCTTCAAGTGTGACATACTCTCGGGGATGGTCACTTACTCCACAGACAAGCGCATGGCTTCCAACCTGGTGACGGTCAGTGCAAAACGCGCGGCTGAAATCATCGAGATGAACAAGCGCGGAGAGAAGCCCGACACACTGGAGGAGGGCGGGCACAAGAAGCCTGAGCGCGCCGTTGACCTGGCCATTCAGGAAGACTTGAACCGCTTTGACAAGAAGAAGAAAAAGAAGAAGGGCAATCCAGGAAACAACGGAAAGCCGCGCAATCCGGACTCCGAGAAAGGTTCCCGAGACAACTCAGGCCGGAAGCCACAGGGTGAGCGCCCCCGCGATTCCCGCCGTCCGCAGTCCGGTGGCTCTGCCGAGGCAGGCAGGGCGCGGGAGGGTAAAGGTGGAGACGAGCAATCGCGTCGCCGCCCCGCCCGTCCCGCCCGCCCGCGCGGGCAGCGTCCAGGCGGCGCCAACGCTCCGCGTGAGACTCAGCCCGGCGGTGAGGCATGAGCGGGCATGGCCGTACTTCCTGCGTGGTGGTGGCCTTGCTGCTGGCCGCGTGTGCGGGTCAGACACGCTACCATCATTTCGTCCCTCTGCCCAGGCAGGGGTGGGGGAGGCAGGACACAGTGCGCTTCCATTTGCCGGGCGGAACGTCATGGGCGGGACTCCAGGCGAGCGTGGAGGTGCGCGCGACGCGCTCCTTCCCCTATTCCGACCTTTGGCTGGCTCTGGAGCAGCGTGATTCCACCGCGCGTGTCCTGCATACCGACACCTTGCACATGAGCATGGCCGACAGCCAGGGCAATCTCCTGGGGCACGGGTTTGAGCTGCTGGAGTACAGGTCTATGGCAGTCCCCCTGCTGTCGGACTCTCTTGGTGCGTGCGCCGGTGTGTACGTGCGCCATCTTATGTCATGTGAGGACGTCCCCGCGCTCACCGACATCGGGTTGCGCGTGTCACGCAGGTGAGCACCACACTTCCGGGTTTGCGTCCCCGCTGACCGGCCTGCCCCGCGCGGGGCGGAAAAGTCCGGCGGTGTGAGCGCAGGCACTCAGTGCTGCATGCGGCTGCGGCCCGCGTCGATGCGCAGCATGACGAAGAGCAGGATGGTAAAGCCCCACAGTGACGACCCGCCGTAACTGAAGAAGGGAAGCGGGATGCCAATGACCGGGGTGAGTCCCAGCACCATGCCCACGTTAATGAAGACATGGAACAGGAAAACACTCACCACACAATAGCCATAGACGCGCCCGAAGGTATAGGGCTGGCGCTCGGCCAGATATATGAGACGCAGGATGAGTGCGAGGAACAGGCACAGAACCGTGGCGCAGCCCAGGAACCCCTCCTCCTCGCCCACGGTGCAGAAGATGAAGTCGGTGTCCTGCTCGGGCACATACTTGAGTTTGGTCTGGGTGCCGTTGAGGAACCCCTTTCCGCGCAGTCCGCCCGAACCGATGGCTATCTTGGCCTGTATCACGTTGTACCCGGCGCCCCTGGGGTCGTCCTCCAGGCCCAGCAGCACGCGTATGCGGGTCTGCTGGTGAGGCTGCATCACATCATTGAGCACGTAGTTTGCCGAGTAGAAGAAGGCCAGGCTCCCCATTGCGAAAAGGGCTATATACAGGTAACGCAGCAGTTGCTGGCGCAAGGCCAGCCATATGAGTGACAGTATTGTGGCCGAGCACACGGCGAGCATGACCCAGGTGACATCAAAGGGGATGACATACCGGCAGAACAGCAGAGCCAGGGCTTCGGCACCCAGCCCGTACCACAGGATCCTCGCGGCCACTTTGTGGTCGGGCGTGTAGGCTCTCACAAGCATCACCGTGAACAGGTGCGAGAGGCTCAGCACCAGTGCAGTGCCCAGCGATGCGGGTGCCCCTTCCCAGATGGGCTCGTCGGCAAAGCGCACACCCACCACGAAGTACACCACAGCCGATACGGCGGCAAAGAGTATCCCTCCGGGCATTCCCTCGCGGTAGAGCATCAGGAAGAAACTTGCATAGACAAGTGCGCTTCCAGTCTCCTTCTGCATGACTATCAGCCCCATTGGTATCACGATGATGGCCACGCAGAGCAGGAAGTCGCGCCAGTGTGCCATGGAGAAGCCGTAGGAATTCATGACCTTGGCCACACACAGGGCTGTGGTGAACTTGGCAAACTCGGCGGGCTGGAGGCTGAAGGGGCCTACCTTTATCCATGAGAGTGACCCCTTGATGTCGCGTGCGACAAAAGGTGTGACAACCAGCAGCACAAGCATGAACAGGTACAGGAAGTAAGAGGCCGACTCTATCAGACGGTCGTCGGTCATCAGAATGAATGCTCCCAGCAGCATGGAGGTTCCGATCCACACTATCTGCATGCCGCTGCGTGTGGAGAAGTCCAGGAAGTTGAAACCCTGCTCGAAGTCGTAGCTGGCGCCGCACACGCTCATCCAGCCCAGTGTGACGAGTGCCAGATAGAGGAATACCGTGACCCAGTCAACAGACCTCAGGAGTCCGCGCGACCGTGTGTTGCTGTCAATGGGAGTCAGAGCCATAGTTTCCGGGATTGTAAAGGTGCTTGTTCTGGAACACCTCCGCCTTGCGCTCGCTTGCGGGCGAGAGGTGTCCGTTGATGTACTGTTCCATCATCAGCGCGCCGATGGGCACACCGTAGGTCGCGCCCCATCCGCCGTTCTCCACATACACGCAGATGGCTATCTTGGGGTTCTCGCGTGGCGCGAAGCCCATGAACACGCTGTGGTCTTGCCCGTGCGGGTTCTGGGCCGTGCCTGTCTTTCCGCATACCTCGTACCATGGGTTGTTGGCCGCGCGGCAGGTGCCTCCCAGCACGGAGCGGCGCATTCCCTCCACCACGGTCTCGTAGTTCTGGCGGCTCACCATGGTGTAGTGCCTTCGCGTGTAGAGCGTGTCGAGCGGCTCGCCCTGCACTTTCTGCACGATGTGCGGCACGTAATAGTATCCCCGGTTGGCTATGGTGGCCCCCAGGTTGGCTATCTGCAGGGGAGTCAGGTTGACCTCGCCCTGTCCGATGGATATGCTTATGATGGTCAGGCCATTCCACCTTCCCCTGTACGCCTTGTCGTAGAAGGGCGCGTTGGGTATCATGCCGCGTTTCTCGCCGGGCAGGTCAATGCCCAGTTTGTAGCCGAATCCCATGGACACCATGTAGTCCTTCCAGCGTGTCATGGCATCCTGCACGCTTCTGTATTTCTTTCTGTTGCCGAACATGTAGTACAGCCCCCAGCAGAAGTAGCCGTTGCATGAGGTGGAGATGGCCGGCACCAGTGACAGGGGCGAGGCGTGTCCGTGGCATCCCACCTTCAGGTGTCCGTAGTGGAACCCGTGGTTGCACGGGAACGAGGTGGATGGCGTGATGATGCCTTCTTGCAGGAAGGTCAGCGCCTGGCTTGTCTTGAAGGTGGAGCCTGGCGGGTACTGTCCCATGATGGCGCGGTTGAGTTGTGGGTGGCGGGTGTCCTGGTTCAGCATGGCGTGGCTTCTGCCTCGCTGCCTGCCCACCAGTATGCGCGGGTCGTAGGTCGGGCTCGACACCATGCAGAGCACGCCTCCGGTGGCCGGGTCGATGGCGACGATGCTTCCCTTCTTGCCGGTCATCAGCCGCTCGCCCAGGGCCTGCAGGTCCATGTCGATGCTCAGCGTGATGTTCTTTCCCGGCACGGGCGCGCTGTCAAACTGCCCGTTCATGTAATGGCCCTTGATGCGTCCGCGTGCGTCCCGGAGCAGAATCTCGATGCCCTTCTCGCCCCTCAGCTGTTTCTCGTAGGAGCGTTCCACCCCCTGCTTGCCCGAGTAGTCGCCTGGCCGGTAGTAGTCGTCCTCGTCCAGTTCGGCCTGGCTCACCTCGCCCACGTCGCCCAATACCTGTGCGGCATAGGGGTATCTGTACTGCCGTATGCTGCGCTTCTGGATGTAGAAGCCGGGGAAGCGGAATATCTTCTCCTGGAATCTGCTGCATTCCTCGGCCGAGAGTTGGCTCATGAAGAGTTGCTGCGTGTAGCGGCTGTAGCCAGGATTGCGGCGCGGGTCTTTGACTTCCTGCATGCGCCGCTCGTACCAGTCGCGGGTGATGCCGAGGCTCCTGCACAGGTCGAGCGTGTCCACTCCCTGCTGTTCGGCCATCACCACCATGAGGTCGTAGGCGGGCTGGTTATAGACGAGCAACTTGCCGTTCCTGTCAGAGATTATTCCCCGCGCGGGGTACTGGATGCGCCGCAGGAAGGCGTTGGAGTCGGCGTTGCGCTTGAAGTCCTCGCTCAGCATCTGTAGGGCAAACAGGCGTATGAGATACACCACGATGATTCCCACAGCGATGGAGCCGATCACGTACTTGCGCTTCTCCAGTTCGTAGTTGGCCTTCATGGGCGTGTGTCCGTGTGGTTTACTTGCTTGGGTTTCTTATGGCCTCGAGCGGGAAGGCCAGCAGCAGCGAGGTGGCCAGGCTGGCCAGCAGGTGCATGGCGGCCAGGCCAAGGTGTGTGGCCGAGAAGCACTCCAGCAGGAAATAGGCCGTGTGGTGTGTGAGGAAGAGCGTGAGCACATATCTCACATGGTTCCATGTGCCCATTGAGCGGTAGGTGGGAACCATGTCCTCGGGCGCGTCCTTGGGAGCCTGCATGTCCAGCAGCGCGGGGCGCAGCATTGCCGTCAGGGTCATGGCCGCGCTGTCCATGCCCGGTGTCCCGCTGAAGATGTCGGTGGCCAGCCCCATGGCGAAGCCCCACAGCAGGGCGCATGTGCGCGACGTGTTCGCGGGCATGTATGCCAGCAGGAGCACTCCTGTCATGGGTGTTCCCATTCCCCAGAAGCTCATGTGGTTGAGCACAAGCACCTGCAGTGCCAGGAGCATGAGCATCTGTGCCAGTCGCCTGAGTTGTGTGGGTATCATGTTGCTTGCGTCTTGCCTTATTGTTGTACGTTGAGCGAGTCCATCTCGGCGCGGCCCTGGTAGTCAACCACACACACGTCCCTCAGGCAGGACAGGTCTGTGCTCATCTGCACGTCCAGCCTGTAGGCCATTCCGTCGGGGCTGTTGTTGACCTGTGCCACGCGTCCCACAAACAGTCCGGGTGGGAACACGTTGCTGAAGCCGCTTGTCTCCACGATGTCCCCCTTGCGCACCTGTGCGTGCCGGGGCACATCGTCCATGCATGCGTGCAGGGGATTGCCGCCGTTCCATTTCAGGTATCCGAAGTGCCCCGTGCCCCTCAGCCTGCAACTGATGTTCGACTGGCTGTTGAGCACGGACATGACCAGGGCGTAGTGGTCTGTCACGCGGCTCACGATGCCCACCACTCCGGTGCCGCTCACGACCCCCATCTCGGGGCTCACGCCCTTGTCTCGTCCGGCGTTGATGGTGAGGTAGTTGTCCTTCCGGTTGATGCTGTTGGCCACCACCTTGGCGGGTATCAGGCGCATTCCGCTGGTCACCTTGGCCTCTTCCTGCTCGGTGAATGAGGGTTTGTGGCGCAGGCTGTCCAGTTCGGCGCGCATGACGCTCATGTTGTACTGCAGCACCACGTTCTGCCTGGTCAGGTATTCGTTCTGCCTGGCCAGGTGCATGTACGACAGCAGTTTCTCCTCCTGTTCCATCACCATGGCCGCCACGGAGTTTGCCTGGGTAAACCACACGCTGCCGTGGTAGGTGTTGAAACGGAAAAGAAGCCATCCACTGAAGACTTCCAGAAGCAGGAAGACCCCCCAGTGGATGTGTCTGAGTATTCTGTGGGCAAGCTCTCCCAATGCGGTGTGTTTACATTAAGAAGGAGAAGTTCTGTATGTTCTTCAGTGCGATTCCTGTGCCCTTGGCCACGCTGTGGAGCGGGTCTTCGGCCACATGGAACTCGATGTTGATCTTGTCGGTGAGCCTCTTGCCGAGCCCGCGCAGCAGCGCGCCCCCTCCGCTCAGCCAGATGCCGTTCTTCACGATGTCGGCATACAGTTCGGGCGGTGTCTCCTCCAGCGCGGCCAGCACGGCGGTCTCTATCTTGGCCAGGGTCTTCTCCAGGCAGTGCGCGATTTCCTGGTAGCACACGGGCACCTCCATGGGCAGGCCGGTGATCTTGTTGGGGCCGTACACCACATAGTCCTCGGGTGCCTCCTCGCCCAGGTCAGTCTGTGCCGCGCCCACATGTATCTTGATGCGCTCGGCCATGCGCTCGCTCACTTTCACGTTGTGCTGCCGGCTCATGTATTCCTGTATGTCGGTGGTCAGTTCGTCTCCCGCGATGCGCAGGCTCTTGTTGACCACCAGTCCGCCCAGGCTTATGACCGCGATCTCGGTGCTCCCGCCGCCTATGTCGACAATCATGTTCCCCTCGGGCGCAAGCACGTCCAGCCCGATGCCTATGGCCGATGCCATGGGCTCGTATATCAGGTACACCTCGCGCGCGCCGGCATGCTCGGCGCAGTCGCGCACGGCGTGCAGTTCCACCTGCGTGCTTCCGCTGGGCACGCCAATGACCATCTTCAGGCTGGGCGAGAACAGGTATCCGCCCGTGTGCACCATCTTGATGAGGCCGCGCATCATCTGCTCGCAGGCGCTCATGTTGGCGATCACGCCGTCGCCCAGCGGGCGTATGGCCTCGATGTCGGGGTTTGTCTTCTCGTACATCATCTTGGCCTTCTCGCCCACGGCTATCATGCGCTCTGTCCTGCGGTTCAGTGCCACTACGCTCGGCTCGTCCACCACAATCTTCCCGTTGCTTATGATGATGGTGTTGGCAGTGCCCAGGTCCATGGCCATCTCCTTGCTGAATGAAAACCAACTCATTTTCCTTGTCTTCTTTGTTTGTTCGTAGTGCTGCCGGTGTCGTGCCCCGGGGGCCGTGGCAGGTTACTTGCTCTCAAACCACTGGTGTATGGCGGTGTCGTAGCGGCTGCTCACGCCAAAGGCGCGTGTGGCAAACCACCTGCGCTCCTCCACCTCGCTCTGTGCGCCGTTCTTCAGCAGCAGGTCGAGCAGTGGCTTGTACTCGGCCTTTGACGGCACGATGACCACGTCGGCGTAGTTCTTTGCGGCGGCGCGGATGAGGCTTATCCCGCCTATGTCTATCTTCTCTATGATGTCGCTCTCTGAGGCTCCGCTCCTCACGGTGTCCTCAAAGGGGTACAAGTCCACAATCACCAGGTCGATGCCGGGAATCCCGTATTGTGCCATCTCCTGCCGGTCGCTCTCCAGCGATCGCCGTCCCAGGATGCCCCCGAATATCTTGGGGTGCAGTGTCTTCACCCTGCCTCCCAGGATGCTGGGATATGTGGTCACGTCCTCCACGCGGGCGCAGGGGATGCCCAGTTGCTCGATGAACTGCCGGGTGCCGCCCGTGCTGAGCAGTTCCACGCCCTGCGCATGGAGCGTGCGCAATATTTCCTCCAGTCCGTCCTTGTGGAACACGGACACCAGCGCGCGCTGGATTTTCCTCGTTTCGGCCATCTTGTGTCGCTTTTCTGTTTCTTTTTACATCCCAACCTCTTGGCAGTGTGCAAAATTACGCATTTTCCTCTGAATGGGAAAGGGGCTTGCTCCATTATTAGCCATAAAGGGCAGATTTTGGCTCTGCTGGGGCTGCCGGGTGGCTGGCAAGGAGGATGCTGCCGGTGTCGCTGTGGCACAGGGCAGCCAATGCAGCGCGCCGCGTTGGCGGATGCAGCGCGCCGCGTTGGCCAATGCAGTGCGCTGCGTTGGCCATCGCGGCGGCATGCGTTTTTACTCCTGCGGACGCTGTGCCTGGCTGCTGTATTGCTCCACCGTCATGTGCAGCACCTTCACGTCCTTGAGCGGGCGGTCGTTCTTGTCGGTTTCCACTCCCTGTATTTTCTCCACCACGCCCATTCCCTCGATGACCTCGCCGAACACCGTGTACTGGCCGTCCAGGTGCGGGGCGCCCCCCGTCATCTCGTAGTCGTCGATGATCTGTTGCGTGAGCGAGATGCCTTTCTCGCCCAGTGTCTCCCGCACCTTGCGTATGTCGGCGGTAGTCTGCCTCTTCCCCCACACGATGTAGAACTGGCTTCCGCTGCTTTCCTGTTCGGGGTTCACCTCGTCGGCGTCTCTTGCGGCCGCCAGAGCCCCGCGCCGGTGGTACAGGTAGGGCAGGTCAAACTCGGCGGGGATGGTGTATCCCGGCCCTCCGCTGCCCAGCGTCTGCCCGGGCGCGGCGTTCCTGGAGTCGGGGTCGCCGCCCTGGATCATGAAGCCGGCGATTACCCGGTGGAAGAGCGTGCCGTCGTAGTAACCGCTGGAGGCCAGCCGCAGGAAGTTGTCGCGGTGCAGGGGCGTGTCGTCGGAGAGTGCTACACGGATGTTCCCGTCCGTGGTCTCGATGAGCACCACGGAGCGTTTCTCCTTGCGCTTCCCGCTGGCTGAGGGGCACGGGGCGCACAGCAGGATGGCCAGGAGCAGTGTGGCGGGTGCCGGCAGGTGGCGGCGCAGGCTGTCCCGCAGGCGGCACGCGCGGGTCCCGCAGCCCGTGCCGGTGGGGTGGTGTGGACTTTGTCTCATGTGGATGAACTTTCTTTCCGCTGCAAATTTAAGGTTTTTCTCCCCACCGCAAGAATGTGAAGGCGAGAAATAGAGGATGCTGCGCGGTAAAATGATGTGTTATAGCTCATTTGTCCCATTTTGCCGAAGAAAAGGAGCAGGCGTGTCACCTCCCTTCTGCCACTTGTGAAAGTTTGTTTAAAGAACGTGAAAAATAATTTGTGAAAAGGTGTGGGGAATTGTGGGGAATTACATAACTTTGCCAAAGAATATGCGGCAGCATAATAAGAAGTACATGTGATGAGGTTTACCGGCAATATAGATGCCAGGGTGGATGACAAGGGGCGCGTGTTCGTGCCCAGCGGGTTCCGCAAGGTTCTGCAGCGCGAGGGCGTAGCGGGGCTTGTGTTGCGCCGCGATGTCTTCCAGCGTTGTCTGGTGCTCTACCCGGCCGGTGTGTGGGACAGGCAAGTGGACGCCCTGGTGGCGCGTACGGGCATGTTTGACCGCCAGGGACGCGATGCCCTGCGCCGTTTCGTGGCGGGGGCCGAGAATGTGACGCTGGACGGCAACGGGCGCCTGCTCATCCCCCGGCGTTACCTCGACGAGGCCGGCATACAGGCGGATGTGCGCTTCATAGGCGTGGATGACACCATCGAGGTGTGGAGCAGGCAGGCCGCCGAGGCGCTTGCCTGCGAGCCCGACTCGCTGGCCGACACCCTGGAGCGGATGATGAGCCCGCGTGGGTGTGAGTAAGCCACCGCCATTCTTGCCTTGGCAAGACAGAAAACGGAGGACGATGAACAGCGACATATACCATATACCCGTGATGCTGCAGCAGGCAGTGGACGGACTTGACATCCGCCCCGGAGGAGTCTATGTGGACCTCACATTCGGGGGCGGGGGGCATAGCCGCGAGATTATGCGCCGCCTGGGAGCGGAGGGGCGCCTGTATGCCTTTGACCAGGACCTGGACGCCCTGGGCGGAGCGCTGGACGACCCGCGCTTCACCTTCGTGCGCAGCAACTTCCGCTTCCTGGAGAACTGGATGCGGTACTATGGCGTGGAACGGGTGGACGGCATCCTGGCCGACCTGGGCGTGAGCAGCCACCATCTCGATGATGCGGCCCGGGGGTTCAGTTTCCGGCAGGACGCGCCCCTCGACATGCGCATGAACCAGCGGGCGCGCCGGTCGGCGCGTACCGTGCTGCGGGACTACACCGAGGAGCAACTGGCCACAGTGCTTTACCTGTATGGCGAGTTGAAGAGCAGCCGCCGGCTGGCCTCGGCCATAGTGAGGGCACGGGCACGGGGCGAGATCGTGACCACTGGGCAGCTGGTCTCGGTCCTGCAGCCGCTCCTGCCCAGGGAAAGGGAAAGGAAGGACCTGGCACGCGTGTTCCAGGCCCTGCGCATCGAAGTGAACGGCGAGATGGATGCCCTGAGGCAGATGCTGCACGCTGCGGTGGACGTGTTGGGCGAGGGCGGCAGGCTCTCGGTGCTCACCTACCACTCCCTGGAGGACAGGATGGTGAAGAACATGATGCGCAGCGGCAACGAGGAAGGCAAGGTCGAGACCGACATGTACGGCCGCGCCCACGCGCCCATGAAACCCTTGGGGAGCAAGCCGCAGGTGCCCAGTGAGCAGGAGCAGGCCACGAATCCGCGCAGCCGGTCGGCCAAGCTCAGGGTGGCGGTGAGGCTGGCCGGGGACAGGGACTGACAGGCCGCGCGGGCGCGTGAGGGGTGCAGGGACAGAGAACACACGGAAACGACACAAGGCAAAAGCGATGGCAGAAGATACAGAACGAACAGAGCGACAGCCACAGCCGGAGGCTCCACAGAAGCAAGGCGACGGACAGGCGCAGACGGTGGAGGAGCGTCTTGCCCGTTCCATGTTGCGCGACGGGGATGACGACACGCTGGACGTGAAGCACATGCGCGAGGTGCTGGCCGCACTGCGGATTGACGGCAAGTGGTTCAGAAGGCAGATACCCATGTTCCTGCTGGTCTTTCTGGTCACCGTGGCCTATGTGACCAACAGTTACCAGGCGCAGCAGGAGATACTGAAAGAGGAGGAACTCAACGACTCGCTCGAGGACAGCAAGTACCGGTGCCTGACGCGCGAGAGCGAGCTCACCAGGCGCACCAGGGCGAGCCAGGTGGAGCGCGAGTTGCGGGAGAGGGGCGACAGCACGCTGGTGCCCAGCACGGATCCCCCGTTCCTGCTTACTGATGAGTGACAACAGACAATGGACGCGATGGACAGAAAAAAGAATTCGACAAGACGCTTTGTGGTCATACTGGCAGTCATGGCACTGGGGGCCGCCTATATCCTGGGCAAGGCCATACAGACAATGTCTTCCCCGATGAGGGAGTACTGGGAGGCTGTGGACGCGCGTTTCGTGAGCGACTCCATACCCATTCCCGCCAAGCGTGGCGACCTGCTCTCCGATGACGGCAGGGTGCTCTCGACCTCCCTGCCCGAATACAGGCTCTACCTCGACCTGCGCGTGCAGGACAAGGACAGTCTGTCGCGCGCCATGACACAGCACTTCCGCGACTCGGTGGTGGACAACCATGTGGACGAGATAGCGCGCGGTCTGGCGAGGATATTCCCCGGGTACAGCCCACGGTATTTCCGTGACAAGATAGTGGAGGCCAGGAGGAAATGCATGACCAAGACCAACGGGCGGTACCCGGGGCCCGTGCGCCTCTATCCCAGGATGGCCACGTATGTGCAGTACAGGGAGTGCAAGAGGCTTCCCCTCCTGTGCGAGGGGCGCTTCAGGAGCGGCTTCTACGGCGAGACTGTGTCCAGGCGCACAAAGCCCTACGGGCAACTGGCTGCGCGCACCCTGGGCGACCTCTACCCCGACTCGGGCAGGGCCAAGAACGGGCTTGAACTGGCCTTTGACAGCATCCTTCGGGGGACACCGGGCATCATGCACCGCACCAAGGTGCGTGACAAGCGCGTGAGCCTGGTCGATGTGGAGCCGCAGGACGGGCACGACCTGGTGACCACCATCGACATCGACGTGCAGGACGTGGCCGACCGCGCCCTGCGCAGCAAGCTCAAGGAGAAGGGCGTGAAGGGCGAGATAGGCATGGCCATGGTCATGGAGGTGGCCACGGGCGATGTGAAGGCCATCGTGAACCTGAAGAGAGGAGCCGACGGGGAATACCACGAGGTACATAATCATCTGGTGAACGACCTCATGGAGCCAGGCTCGACATTCAAGACCGCAAGCGTCATGGTGGCTATGGAGGACGGCAAGATAAACAAGGACACGCGCGTGGACACCGGCAGCGGGATCTGGCCCATGTACGGGCGCACAATGAAGGACCACAACTGGAAGAAGAGGGGCTTCGGCATGCTCAACGTCACACGGGTGCTCATGAAGAGCTCCAACATCGGCGTGAGCCGCCTCATCGACGGGGCTTACCACGACTGCCCCGACCGCTTCGTGCGTGGGCTGAACAACCTGGGCGTGGGCTTGCCCATGCACCTCGACATACCGGGCAGTGGCACTCCCAGGGTGTATATGCCCAAGAAGGACAAGAGCGGACACTGGATGCTGCCGGTGACCAGGCACGGAAAGCCCATGGAGTTTGGCAAGCCCGACCTCGCTTGGATGAGCATAGGCTACACCGTGCAGTTCCCCCCCATCTACACGCTGGCCTTCTACAACGGGATTGCCAACAACGGGCGCATGATGAAGCCGCGCTTCGTGACCCGCGAACTGGCCGACGGAGAGGTCGTCAGGGAGTTTCCCCCCGAGGTGTTCAGGGAGAAGATGTGCAGCCGGCGCACGCTGGATGCCATACACGAGATACTGGACTCGGTGGTGATGAACCCCGAAGGCCTGGGAAGGCCTGCGAGACAAGACGGCGGACGCTTCCGTGTGAGCGGAAAGACCGGCACGGCGCAGATCGCTGACAAGAAGGGTGGCTACCACAACGGGCCGGTGAGGTACATGGTGAGCTTCTGCGGATATTTT
Source organism: Prevotellaceae bacterium UBA1075 (assembly GCA_002316015.1). Lineage (GTDB taxonomy): Bacteria > Bacteroidota > Bacteroidia > Bacteroidales > Bacteroidaceae > Physcousia. Next base: position 43,412 of record DCCS01000045.1, on the reverse strand, counting down.
CCCTCCGAGAAGCCCAAATACAGTTGCCTGGTGTGCATTGTGAAGACGGGCATGCCGGCTTCTGGCGGTGGACAGTGTGGGCCTGTGTTCTGCGAGATTTCACAGTACCTGATGACCAAGGACATGTACAGTGCCATGCCGAAGGGCTCAGGGGTGGACACGCTGGGGAGGGCCGACGTGGCTCGCGGCCCGAGGGCCAAGGCACAGCAGGTGCTGGACATGCTGGGAAGCGGCGCGCGTGTGCCCGCAGGCACGGGCACGTCCGAAACAGGGGGGGGCGTGGTGCCCGACCTGAGGGAGATGGGCGCGCGTGATGCCGTGCAGGCACTGAGCCGCCTGGGAATGAAGGCCCGGATGAGCGGCTGCGGGCGCGTGGTAGGTCAGAGCGTAGCACCGGGCACAAAAGCCGTCAGGGGACATGCCGTGCTGCTGACCCTGAAGTGACGAGGACGATTACACATTATATATTATATATAGGCACAAGATGAAACTGAACCAACTGACTGTTGACTGCCGGCCCTCCCGCGTAGTGGGAGAGGGCGACAGAGAGGTGAAGAGCGTGCAGATAGACTCGCGGCGGGTGAAGCCCGGTGACCTGTTTGTGGCGCTGAGGGGCACCCAGGTGGACGGACATGAGTACATAGGAAAGGCTGTTGCCCAGGGCGCCACGGCGGTTGCCTGTGAGGTCCTGCCGCAGGACACGTGCGACGGAGTGACCTATCTGGTGTATCCCGACACCGAGTTGGCCGTGGGCCCCCTGGCCACCGCCTGCGCGGGCAATCCCAGCCGCAGGATGAAACTGGTGGGCGTGACCGGCACCAACGGGAAGACCACCATTGCCACGGTGCTTTACAATATGTTCAGGCGTATGGGATACAAATGCGGGCTGTGCAGCACCGTGTGCAACTATATCGACGGGCGCGCCATTCCCACCGAGTGCACCACCCCCGACGCGGTCACGCTCAACCAGCTGCTGGGACAGATGGCCGACGAGGGATGCGAGTATGCCTTCATGGAGGTGAGCAGCCACAGCGTGGCACAGCACAGGATAGGAGGGCTGACCTTCGCGGGGGGCATCTTCACCAACCTGACCCGTGACCACCTGGACTACCACAAGACCTTCGAGAACTACAGGAACGCCAAAAAGGCCTTCTTCGACGCGCTGCCCGCAGGGGCTTTCGCCATCACAAACGCGGATGACAGGAATGGCATGGTCATGGTGCAGAACACACGGGCGCGGGTGAAGACTTACTCGGTGCGTGGCGCGGCGGACTTCAGGGGACGTGTCCTGGAGGAGAGTTTCGAGGGCATGAACCTCGAGATAGACGGACATGAGGTGAGCGTGCAGTTTGTGGGGCGCTTCAATGTGAGCAACCTGCTGGCCGTGTATGCAGCCACGGTGATGCTGGGTGTCGAACCGGGCGAGGCCCTGGTGCAGATGAGCGCGATGAAGCCGGTGAACGGACGCTTCGAGTGCATTCGCTCGCCCAGGGGCGTGACTGCCATCGTGGATTATGCGCACACACCCGACGCGCTTGTGAATGTGCTGCAGACCATCAACGAGGTGCTGAGGCACAAGGGCGAGTGCTGGACGGTGTGCGGCGCAGGCGGAAACAGGGACAGGGGCAAGCGTCCCATCATGGCACAGGAGGCGGTGCGGAACAGCGACCATGTGATCATCACAAGCGACAACCCGCGCTATGAAGACCCCCAGGCCATCATCGATGACATGCTGGCAGGGCTTGATGCGGAGCAGCGCCAGGGGGTGCTGAGCATTGTGGACAGGCGCGAGGCGATACGCACAGCCTGCATGCTGGCCAAGCCGGGCGATGTGGTTCTCGTGGCCGGGAAAGGCCATGAGGACTATCAAATCGTGCAGGGAGTAAAGCACCACTTTGACGACCATGAGGTCATCCGTGAGGCTTTCGGCCTCTAAGGCATTCGGTGTGTAAGGTCAAAAAGCGAAGAACATATGCTGTATTATCTCTTCAGACACCTTGAGCAGTTTGGCGTGAAGGGTGCGGGAATGTGGCAGTACATCTCTTTCCGCGCTTTGCTCACGCTGGTTCTGAGCCTGTTGATATCCATGTGGTTTGGCCAGTATTTCATACGCTGGATGCATGAGCACGGGGGCAACGAGGCGCAGCGTGACGCTTCGGTGGACCCCTATGGCGTGGAGAAGAAGGGCGTGCCCACCATGGGAGGCGTGATTATCATCGTGGCCACGGTGGTTCCCTGCCTGTTCCTGGGTCGCCTGCGCAACATCTACCTGCTGCTGATGCTGGGCACCACGCTGTGGCTCGGAATGCTGGGCTTCATTGATGACTACATCAAGATGAAGGTGACAAAGGACGGGCTGCGCCCCATCTTCAAACTGATAGGGCAGGCTGTGCTGGGTCTGGCTGTGGGGCTGACGCTCTGGCTGAGCCCCGACGCGGTGGTGCGCGAGAATGTCACCACCGAGCGCAAGGGGCTGGAGAGCGTGGTCGTACACAAGAGCCAGCCTGTCAAGAGCACCATCACCACCATCCCTTTCGTCAAGAACAACAATCTGAGCTACTCTCAGATAATGAGCTTCATGGGACGGTACAGGACGGCGGCGGGCTGGATACTGTTTGTGTGCGTGACTGTCTTCGTGGTGATGGCCGTGAGCAACGGCAGCAACATGAACGACGGCATGGACGGCATGTGCGCGGGCAACTCTGCCATCATCTGCCTGGCGCTGGGCGTGCTGGCATATGTGAGCAGCCACATGCAGTTTGCCAGTTACCTCAACATCATGTTCGTGCCTGGCAGCGAGGAACTGGTGATATTCCTGTGTGCCTTTGTGGGCGCGCTCGTCGGGTTCCTGTGGTACAACTCCTACCCTGCCCAGGTGTTTATGGGCGACACGGGCAGCCTGGCCATCGGCGGTGTCATAGCCGTGGTGGCCATCATCATCCACAAGGAGCTGCTTCTGCCTCTGCTCTGCTTTGTGTTCTTCATGGAGAGCGTGAGTGTGCTGCTGCAGACCCAAGTGGCCAGGATGGGCAACAAGCGCGGCAAGAAGTGGCGTGTGTTCAAGCGCGCCCCTCTGCATGACGCTTTCAGAATCAAGCCGGGACAGCTGCCGGCCGATTACAGGATATTTCTCAACTGGCCCAAGGGTTGCTGGCTGGAGTCCAAGATAACGGTGCGGTTCTGGATAGTGACGGTCATAACGGCGGCGCTGACCATCGTGACACTGAAGATAAGATAACAAATCAGATGAAAGAGAGAAACAAGATGAGCAGAATAGTAGTATTGGGAGCGGCCGAGAGCGGGGTGGGCGCGGCTGCCCTGGCCAAGGTCAAGGGGTTCGATGTGTTTGTGAGTGACTTCGGAGAAATAAAGCCCCACTACAAGGACATCCTTGCCCAGTATGGCGTGGAGTGGGAAGAAGGGCACCACACCGAGGAGAAGATACTGAACGCCACCGAAGTGGTGAAGAGTCCGGGCATACCCGAGAACGCCCCCATGGTGGAGAAAGTGCGCAGGGCAGGCATTCCCATCATAAGCGAGATAGAGTTTGCCGGGCGCTACACGCACGCGAGGATGATATGTGTGACAGGCTCCAACGGGAAGACCACCACCACAAGCCTCATTTACCACATATTCCGCGAGGCAGGCTACAATGTGGGTCTGGCGGGCAATATAGGCCGCAGCCTTGCCCTGCAGATTGCCGAGGGGAAGAACTTCGACTATTATATCATCGAGCTGAGCAGCTTCCAACTGGACAACATGTACAAGTTCAGGGCCAACATCGCTATCCTCCTCAACATCACCCCCGACCATCTGGACCGGTACGGCAACAGCATGCAGAACTATGCCGACGCCAAGATGCGCATCACGCAGAACCAGACAGAGGACGACGCGTTTGTCTATTGGGCGGACGACCCTGTCATCAAGAAGGAGATGAAGAGGTTCGGAATCAAGGCCAGGAAATGCCCCTTCAGCATTCTGGAGAAGCAGGGCATGATAGGCTATATCGCCGATGGGGAGTACGTGATTGAGCGCCCCACTCCCTTCAACATGGAGCAGGAGGAACTGAGCCTGACGGGAAGGCACAACATGTACAACAGCCTGGCCGCCGGCATCGCGGCTCACCTGAGCGGCATCAAGGACGAGTCCCTGCGTCACAGTCTCAGTGACTTTGAGGGGGTAGAGCACCGTCTGGAGAAGGTGGCAAGGGTAGGCGGTGTGCAGTACATCGATGACTCCAAGGCCACCAACGTGGATGCCTGCTGGTATGCGCTGGAGAGCATGACCACCCCCACCATCCTCATCCTGGGCGGCAAGGACAAGGGAAACGACTACAACGCCATCAAGGACTTGGTGAGGGAGAAGTGCAAGGGGCTTGTGTATCTGGGTGCCGACAACGCCAAATTGCATGCCTTCTTCGACGGCATGGGCATTCCCGTGGCCGACACCCACAGCATGAGGGACTGCGTGGCGGCCTGCGTGGCGATGGCAAAGCCCGGTGACACGGTGCTGCTGAGTCCCTGCTGCGCAAGTTTCGACCTCTTCAAGAACATGGAGGACCGCGGCGACCAGTTCAAGGCACTGGTGAGGGCACTCTGACGGGAAACTTCCCGCCGGTGCCGTGGAGCAAGTGACACATGTCCGGGGGTGAGGCCGGAAATGCCGTGTGGCGGCATGAACTTCCCCGGAGAAATACAGCAGACAGATGAGTTTGAGGAGAAATATCAATTTGACCGCATGGATGCAGGGGGACCTGGTAATATGGATGGTTCTGCTCTGCTTTTTCATGATATCCGTGGTGGAGGTGTATAGCGCGTCCAGCACGATGAGCTATGGAGGCAAGAGCAGTTACTGGGAACCGGTTCTGCAGCATTGCCTCTACTGGGTGATAGGCTTGCTCGCGGTGGGCATCGTGAGCCGCATGCCGTGCAATTATTTCAAGTTGGGCGGCACGCTCATGCTGCTCTGTGCAATAGTCATGCAGATTGTGGCCTTGTTCGCGGGCAAGGTCAACGGGGCGAGCCGTTGGGTCAGCCTGTTCGGCATCAAGTTTCAGCCCAGCGAGTTGACCAAGCTGGCCCTGGTCACTTATGTGGCTTTCATATATTCCACGCTTCGTGACGGGAGAGGCGTCTCCCCGCTGGGAGTCAAGTTCGCCGCCTTCGGCATTGTTCCCGCCCTGTTTTTGATTGTCACCGAGAACCTTTCCACGGCTGTGCTCATCTTCGTGGTCATGCTTGGCATGGCCTTCTACGCTCAGGTCCGCGCCAGGCTGCTGGCCATTGTGGTGGTCTCTGTGGTGTCCGTGGGAGCCGCTGCCCTTGTCGCCGCCCACGAGTTGCCGAAGTCGGCCATAGAGGCATGCGCGAAGTCGGAGAACTCCGTCTTGCACCGTGTGCCCACCTGGGTGAACCGTATCACCAACAGGCATGAGCTCCCCCTTGATGCCAAGGACTATGACATCACCGACAATGTCCAGGTGACCCATGCCCGCATCGCGGTGGCCACATCCCACGGGATAGGCAAGGGGCCGGGCAAGTCACGCCAGCGCGACTACCTCCCGCAGGCATACTCCGACTTCATCTACGCCATCATCATCGAGGAGACGGGAATCGTGGGGGGAGGCGTGGTGATGGCTCTGTACCTCATACTCATGTGGAGATGCAAGAAGATAGCCGAGCGCTGCAAGTCCCTGTTCCCCTCCTATCTGGTCATGGGACTGGCTCTGATGATAGTCCTCCAGGCTATGGTCAACATGGCTGTGGCCGTGGGGGCGATGCCTGTCACCGGGCAGACGCTTCCGCTCATCAGCCGTGGCGGGACCAGCATCCTGGTCAACTGCGTGTGCATGGGCATGATATTAAGTGTGAGCCGCACGGCGAAGATGACTTCCGAGCACGCGGGGGACGCGCCTTCCAGCCTCGCGGGCGCACAACCGGCGCGGTTGCTGACGGCCCGGTAGGACAGGCACAGGCCGAAGCCGTGGCGCGGGTGAGGCGGAACAAGAAGAATAAAGGAATAGCATGATGGAGAGAAAACTTAGATTCGTGATAAGCGGCGGCGGTACGGGCGGCCACATTTTCCCCGCTGTGAGTATCGCCAATGCCCTCAAGGAGATATGCCCGGGGGCTGACATCCTTTTCGTGGGAGCACTCGGGAGGATGGAGATGCAGCGGGTGCCGGCCGCCGGCTACCGCATAGTGGGACTTCCCGTGCGGGGCTTGCTCCGCCCGCTGTGGAGGCTGGGCAACATACGTGTGCTGATTGACTTCCTGCGCAGCAAGCGCATGGTCAAGAGGATATTGAGGGACTTCCGGCCCGATGTTGCCATTGGCGTGGGCGGCTATGCCAGTTCGGCGACCCTGAACGCGGCTTACGAGTTGGGCGTGCCTTGCCTGATCCAGGAGCAGAACAGTTTTGCCGGACTCACCAACAGGACGCTTGCCAAGAAGGCGAGCCGCATCTGTGTGGCTTATGAGGGCATGGAGCGCTTCTTCCCCAAGGAGCGCATCCTGCTCACCGGAAATCCCGTGCGGCAGAACCTGCTCAATGGCTCGCTGACCCGCGAGGAGGCGGCTGCCGCTTTCGGACTGGACGCGCACAAGCCCACCATCCTGCTCATAGGAGGCAGCCTGGGGGCGCGTACCCTTAACGAGAGCGTGCTGGGCGCGCTGGACGAGATAGCCAAGGCTCCCGTGCAGTTCATCTGGCAGACGGGGTCTTACTACAAAGAGCACATCGCGCGGGAACTGGCCTCGAGGGGCAAGCCCGCCAACCTGTATGTGACCGACTTCATCAGCCGCATGGACCAGGCCTACAAGGCGGCCGACCTGGTCATCAGCCGGGCGGGGGCCAGCAGCATCAGCGAGCTCTGCCTGCTGGGAAAGCCCAGCATCCTGGTGCCCAGCCCCAACGTGGCCGAAGACCATCAGACACACAACGCCATGGCTCTGGTCAACCGCGAGGCGGCACTCTGCGTGCGGGACGCCGATGCCCGCCGTGACCTGATACCGCTCGCGCTGGACACCGTGACGCGCAGGGACAAACTGGAAACCCTGGGCCGAAACGCCTATGCCATGGCCTACAAGGACTCGGCGCGGGTAATCGCCCAGGAGGCAATCAAACTGATAAAGAGATAGGAGGATATAAGCAATGGAACTCAAGGACATCAAATCGGTATATTTTGTGGGTATTGGCGGTATAGGCATGAGTGCCATCGCCAGGTATTTCCTTCACATCGGCGTGCAGGTGGGCGGATATGACAGGACACCGAGCGCGCTTACCAAGAAGCTGGAAGAGGAGGGGGCGCAGATTCACTACGAGGACAATCTCTCGCTTGTCCCGCCTGCCTTCCTCTCGCCAGAGACCACCCTCGTGGTCTTCACGCCCGCCATTCCGTCCAGCCACAGCGAATTGGCCTATTTCAAAAGCCATGGGTTCACGGTCGAGAAGCGTGCCCAGGTGCTCGGCACGCTGAGCCAGTCGCTCAAGGCGCTCTGTGTGGCGGGCACACACGGCAAGACCACCACCAGCAGCATGGCCGCGCACATCCTGCACCAGAGCCATGTGGACTGTAGTGCCTTCCTGGGCGGAATCACCAAGAATTACGGCACCAACTACATCCTGAGCAGGACGAGTCCGTACGTGGTGATAGAGGCCGATGAGTTTGACCGCTCTTTCCATTGGCTGCGTCCCTATGCGAGTGTCATCACGGCCACCGATGCCGACCATCTCGACATCTACGGCACTGAGGAGGCCTACCTGGAAAGTTTCCGCCACTACAGCCATCTGATAGTGCCCGGTGGCTTCCTGGTTCTCCACACGGGGCTGAAGATGCATCCTGATGTGCAGGCCGGGGTCACCACCTACACCTACAGCCGCGACGATGGCGACTTCCATGCCCGCGACGTGAAGATAGGCAATGGCGAGATTACCTTTGACCTCGTGTCCCCCCTTGGCGACATCGAGGGTGTCAGCCTGGGCGTTCCCGTGCTCGTGAATATCGAGAACGGCATCGCTGCCATGGCACTGGCACAGATAGCCGGGGCCACTGCCTCCGAGATCAGGGAGGCGATGGCCACATTCAGAGGGGTCGACCGCCGCTTCGACTTCCGTGTCAAGACCCCCGACATGGTGTATCTCAGCGACTATGCGCATCATCCGGCCGAGATACGCCAGAGTATCATGAGCATCAAGCAACTCTACAAGGGAAGGCGCATCAAGGCCATCTTCCAGCCCCACCTCTATACCCGCACACGCGACTTCTACAAGGATTTCGCCGATGCGCTCTCGCTTCTCGACGACGTGGTCATCGTGGATATTTATCCCGCGCGCGAGCAGCCCATTCCGGGCGTGACGAGCAAGCTTATCTATGACAACCTGCGCCCCGGCATCAAGAAGCGGCTCTGCACCAAGGACGAGATATGTGACATCGTACGCCAGGGGGGCTTTGACGTACTGGTCACGCTGGGCGCGGGGGACATCGAGGATTGTGCCGACCAGATAACGCGGATACTTACCGGCGGGAAATGAAGACAGCGCTGAAGGCCACGTTGCTGGTGGGGATTGTAGTCTATATTGCCTGGGCGGTGGCACGTTACGCGCGTCCCGCCGAGAAGCAGGCGTGTGCCGGTGTGAGGGTGTGCGTGCAGGACAGCGCGGCCGGCTGTCTCGTGTCGCAGGACTATGTGCTGGGTATCCTGGGACGCAAGCACATCTCCCCCAAGGGCATGCCCATCTCTGACATAAACCTGGGTGTCCTGGACAGCCTGTTGGCCGCCGACCCTTATGTGGGCAAGGTGTCCTGTCACTTCACCTCGGAGGGAGTGCTCCATGTCGACGTGGTTCCACGCAAGCCTGTCCTGCATGTGATACAGGACAACGGGGACGAGTACTATATGACCGACGGCGGGGATGTCATGCCGGCCAACCAGGCCGGGGACGGGCTCTGCCTGGCCACGGGGCGCGTGGGAAGGGACTTCGCCAGGGAGAGGCTGCTGCCCCTGGCTGTGTATATATATAATGACGAGTTCTGGAACACGCAGGTGGAACAGGTCTATGTGAGCCCGTCGGGGTGTGTGGAACTTGTCCCCCGCGTGGGGAACCACGTAGTGGTGCTTGGCGGCACAGACCACTTCCGGGACAAGCTGCGCCGCCTGCGGTTCTTCTACCGCTACGGCATGCCCAAGGTGGGATGGGGCAAGTACAGGACCATAAACCTGTCCTATGACGGGCAGATTGTGTGTACCAAATGACAGACAACAACTCAAAACATGATAGGCATGGGAACAGAAAAAGACATCATAGTGGCCGTGGAGCTCGGCTCTGCCGCCATACGGGCAGTGGCGGGGAGACGTGAGCCTGATGGCAACATGCACGTCCTGGCCGTGGCCGTCAAGACCGACGAGTATGCCATACGCCGTGGCGTGGTCGACAACATCAACCGCACGGCGCAGGCGCTGCAGGAACTGGCCCGCCAGCTGGGCGAGCGGCTGGACATGCAGGTGACCCGTGTGTATGTGGGACTGGGCGGGCAGTCGCTCCACACGGTGCTCAACACCATCGACTATCCCCTGGACCAGAAGACCATCATCACCGATGAGATCATCCAGCGGATAGACGACATGAACCGCGCGCAGCAATACCCCAACATGGACATCCTGCAGGCCGAGCCGCAGGAATACCGCATCGATGCCCGGGGCGGTGTCACCACCCCGGTGGGCATGGAGGCACGGAACATCAAGGCCACCTTTCTCAACGTGCTGGCCGATGTGCGCCTGAGGAGCAACATAGAGAGCAGCGTGGAGAGTGCCGGGCTGCGCCTGGCCGAGGACGACATCCTCATCGCCCCGCTCGCGTTGGGCCGCCGGCTGCTCACCGACCAGGAGCGCAAGTCGGGCTGTGCGCTCGTCGATATAGGCGCGGCCACCACCACGGTCATCATCTACAGCCGCAATACCCTGAGGCACCTGGTTGTCATCCCCCTGGGGGGCGACAACGCCACGTCCGACATCGTGCGCTACGGCGCGCAGGCCGAGGGCGCCGAGTCGCTCAAGAAGAAGTTCGGCACCGCCTACTGCCAGGATTCGCGCGAGGGCGAGGGCACTGACGACGAGATGCTCAGCCTCAGTTATGACCGCAGCGTGAGCAAGTTGCAGCTCAAGGAGATTGTCGAGGCGCGCTACCAGGAGATTCTCGCCAACGTGTGGGAGCATGTGCGCCCCTACTGCGACAGCCAGTTCTCGGGCATCATCTTCACGGGGGCGGGAAGCCGCATCCCGGATTTGGCCAGTGCCTTTGTCAAGTACACCAAGACGAGCAAGCTCGTGCGTGTGTATCGCGGGCTGCCTGCCGGCATCGTGCTTGACCCCGGATGCGCACCCTCCGACGGGGTCTGCCTGGACACGCTCTACTCGCTGCTGCTCAGCGGACGTGAGACGTGTGTGGCCGAGAAGCCGCAGCCTGTGCACCAGGATGTCCTTTTCCCCGAAGAGGAAGAGGCGGGGGCACAGGGAGACTCTGGGGCTGGCCGGCAGCCGCAGGGCGGTGCGGATGCCGGGACGGCCGAGCCTGGGGCATCCGCCGCGCCGCGCGGGGAGAAAAGGAAGCGTGCCGGGCTGGGCGGCAAACTGCGCCGTGCCTTCAATGTCTTCAAGGGCATGCTTGAGGAGGAGGACAAGGACAGTGGCGCGTAGCCTCCAAGGCCGCGCATGAATGTCAGCAATGGACTAAGGAACAACAAAACAAGACAAGACAATGGGCGAAGACAATAACTCAGGCATCATGGCCTCGGGACTCGACTTCAAGTTCCCGGGAGTCAAGGAGAAGGACAGGCAGGACACCATCATCAAGGTGGTGGGGGTAGGCGGAGGCGGATGCAACGCCGTGGGCTACATGTACAGGCAGGGCATCCATGATGTCTCCTACCTGGTGTGCAACACCGACCTGAAGCAGCTCGACGTGTCCCCCGTCCCCAACAAGTTGCTGCTCGGCGACACGGGCCTGGGAGCCGGCAACAACCCCGAGAGCGGGCGCGAGCAGGCCGAGTCGAGCGTGGAGGACATACGCGCCGCCCTCTCCGACGGCACCAAGATGGTGTTTATCACGGCCGGGATGGGCGGTGGTACAGGCACGGGCGCGGGTCCTGTGGTGGCCCGCTGCGCCAAGGAGGCCGGCATCCTCACCGTGGGCATCGTCACCATCCCGTTCGTGTTCGAGGGCGAGGCCAAGATAGACCAGGCTCTCGACGGGGTGGAGGAGATGTCCAAGCAGGTGGACGCCCTGCTCGTCATCAACAATGAGCGCCTGAGGGAGATTTATCCCGACCTCTCCTTCACCAACGGGTTTGCCAAGGCCGATGACACACTCTGTGTGGCGGCGCGCAGCATCGCGGGCATCATATCCATGCAGGGCATCATGAACCTCGACTTCAACGATGTGCAGATGGTGCTCCGCAAGGGGGGCGTGGCGGTGATGAGCACGGCCGAGGCCGAGGGCGAGAACCGTGTGACGCACGCCATCGAGGCCGCCCTCAACAGCCCGCTGCTCAACAACAACGACATCTTCAACTCCAAGAAGGTGCTCCTCAACATCTGCTTCAACGACAGTGCGGGAGCCGGCGAGCCGGGAGACACCGGCACCGCGCGGAAGTCCGGCGAGAGCGGGACGCTGAAAATGGAGGAGATGAACGAGGTGACGGACTTCATGGGACGGTTCGGCAAGAAGGTGGAGGCCAAGTTCGGCTTCGAGACCGACCCCACCCTGGGCAACAAGGTGCGCATCACCCTGCTCGCCTCGGGCTTCAGGCTGAAGCGTCCCGATGACGGCATGGACATGCGTGACGAGAGCGTCCAGGGCCAGGACGAGTATGACGAGCAGCGCAAGGCACGCCGCGCGATGTACTATCCGGGCAACGACTCCAAGCCCAAGAGGCGGCACCGCTTCCACTGCCATATCTTCACCGCGTCCGAGCTCGACAACGACACCGTCATCGACATGGTGGCCGACCTGCCCACGCACAGCAGAACCTCGGAGGAACTGAAGCGGATAGCCGCCTGCGGCGCGGCGGGCGGGCAGGACTGCCCCGCCGGGTAAGAGAAGAGTGAAACCAGCGCCCCGCCGTGGGGCGCGTAACCAAACATACACAAGGAAAATGTTATTCGAGAAAATCAGCGGCGACATCATCGCCGCCATGAAGGCGCAGGACAAAGTGCGCCTGATGGCCCTGCGTGGCGTGAAGAAGTGCTTCCTCGAGGCAAAGACCGCACCCGGGGCCAACGACCGTCTCAGTGACGAGGATGCCGTGAAGATACTGGCCAAACTGGCCAAGCAGGGCAAGGACACCGCCGCCATATACCAGTCCCAGTCACGCAGTGACCTGGCCGACGAGGAACTGGCCCAGGTGGCTGTCATCGAGGAGTATCTGCCCAAGCGGCTTGCTCCCGATGAGTTGCGTGCCGAGTTGGGCAAGATTATCAGCGAGGTGGGAGCCACCAGTGCCCGCGACATGGGCAAGGTGATGGGCGTCGCCTCCAAGCGGCTCGCCGGACGTGCCGAGGGACGTGCCATCAGCGCGATGGTTAAGGAACTCCTGGCATAAGCCGGGAAGCCCCCTCCCGTCCCTTCGGGGGGGGGAGGGGCTTTTCCCCGAACAGGCTCCATGGCGGTTCCTCCCCTCCGGGGGGAGGCTGGGGAGGGGACTTCTCCTGCCTACTGGTACATCTCCCGCAGCACCGCCACCGACTTCAGTTCGGGAAACCCCGGCACATGCAGCCTGTAGTAGGCAATCACCGCGTCCAGGATGGCATTCCTCTGCGTGCGGCTCAGCTTGAAGAGCCTCATGCTGCGGAATGTCATCCTTGTTATATATGGCAGGGCAGACGCCTCCCGGGGCGGGAGCCAGAACCGGTGCGCGGGCACGTGGCTGGCCATTTCCCCCTCCTTCAGGTCAAACACGCATCCCTCGCGCCAGTGTTCCGCGCTGGGCCACAGCCCCAGGTACCGTGTGAGCCGTATCACAAAGGCCAGGTGGAAGTTGGCCACCCCGCTTCCGTTCCTGTCCAGCCACGTCAAGCCGGTGACGATGTAGTCGAAGAGCGGGCGGTTGGCCACCTCGTGCTTGAGCGCGTGGTACAGGAACTCCTGCAGGAACATCCCCGTCGTCATCTTCGCGGGGTCCGAGGCGAGCGTGGCGTAGGGGGCGGCCGTGTGCGCGTCGTCCAGGGTCTGCAGTGCGCGCTGGGGTCTCCAGCGGAAGCCCACCTCCACGATGGCCAGGGGAGCCAGCGCCGTGCTTGCCGGCCTGCCTTTCCTGCCCCCGTGTGCCAGGAAACTCACGCTGCCCCGCGAGGCTGTGAATATATCCACAATCACCCCGGTGTCGCCGTACCTTACCCTTCGCAGTACGATGCCTCGTGTTCTCTCCTCCATGTCGCGCATATGCCGGTTTTCTGGCATCAAAGTTACGGAAAAGTCCCGCGCGGCAGGCAGGGAATCCCCGGCGAAATCAGTTTTCCGGTGGAAAAGTTTTGTCAGTCGGCAAAAAAGCCCTAATTTTGCATCCGCAACTGGGACACGCTCCCTACTGCACAGGCTCAGGCCGAGGGTAAGGTCCCTTCGTCTATCGGTTAGGACGAGAGATTTTCATTCTCTAAAGAGGAGTTCGACTCTCCTAGGGACTACAATCATTACCGGAGAAAGGTGCGAGGTCACAAGCCATACCACATCACACTCCGTCACACAAACTTAACAGAAGAAAGAAATGGCAAATCACAAGTCAGCCCTGAAGAGAATCCGTCAGGCAGAGAAGAGGAGACTGCACAACCGTTATTACGCCAAGACGATGCGTAACGCTGTGCGCAAGTTGCGTGCGACCACCGACAAGGAGGAAGCCGTGGCTTTGTTCCCCACCGTACAGAAAGCCCTGGACAAGTTGGCCAAGAGGAACATCATCCACAAGAACAAGGCGGCTAACCTGAAGTCCAGCCTGGCCAAGCACGTCAACAGCCTGGCTTGACACCGCAAACAGAGTTCCCACTTTTTTGCTGTAGCGGGACAATGATAGAGGCGGCCCTCACCACGGGGGCCGCCTTTTCTGTGTGGCCGCTACGGGGGTGGCGCGGCCCTCCGCCCGCCCTGCCGGGGCGCGCCCGTCACCGCATGCGGCTGCGTTGGCCATCGCATGCGGCTGCGTTGGCACATGCATGCGGCTGCATTGGCCATCGCATGCGGCTGCATTGGCACATGCATGCCCCCGCGTTTTCCCCGCCTGCATGGAGAAGCGGGCACGAGGGCATTTCGCCCAGGGGCCGGCGGCCTTCCCCCGGGGGGGGGTGGGGTGGTGGCGGCAAGGGCTTGACGCGCGCTTTCCCACGTGCCTTCATTCTCCCTTTTCCCTAAAAGGGAAACTCGAAAAAAAGTCGTATATTTGCATGTTGAAACCAAAGGACGAACATACACAACGAAAATGGAAGAGATACAGAAGAGCAGTTCAGAGTACAGCGCCTCCAACATACAAGTGCTGGAGGGGCTGGAGGCTGTGCGCAAGCGCCCCGCGATGTACATAGGCGACATCAGCAAGAAGGGACTCCACCACCTCGTGTACGAGACGGTCGACAACGCTATCGACGAGGCTCTGGCCGGCTACTGCACGCACATCGAGGTGACAATCAACGCCGACAACAGCATCACCGTGCAGGACGACGGGCGCGGCATCCCCGTGGACATCCACGAGAAGGAGGGCGTGAGCGCGCTCGAGGTCGTGATGACCGTGCTGCACGCGGGCGGAAAGTTTGACAAGGGCAGCTACAAGGTGAGCGGCGGCCTCCACGGTGTGGGCGTGAGTTGCGTCAACGCCCTCTCCACCCACATGCTTTCCCAGGTGTTCCGCGACGGCAAAACCTACCAGCAGGAGTACGAGAAGGGCAAGGCCCTGTACCCGGTCAAGGTAGTGGGCGAGACCACCCTGCGCGGCACGCGCCAGCAGTTCTGGCCCGACGCGAGCATCTTCACCACCACCGTGTATGACTTCGACGTGCTGGCCAACCGCATGCGCGAGCTGGCCTACCTCAATGCGGGCATCACCATCACGCTCACCGACCTGCGCCCCGACGAGGAGGGAAAGACACGCACCGAGAAGTTCTACAGCGAGGGAGGGTTGCGTGACTTCGTGCGCTATATCGACAGCAGCCGCACGCACCTCTTCGATGATGTCATCTACCTCTCCACCGAGAAGCAGGGCGTGCCCATCGAGGTGGCCATCATGTACAACACGGGCTATACCGAGAACCTGCACTCCTACGTCAACAACATCAACACCATCGAGGGCGGCACGCACCTGCAGGGTTTCCGCACCGCGCTCACGCGCACCCTGAAGACGTATGCCGAGAAGGAGTGCGTCAAGGAACTGGAGAAGCTGGCCAGGAACAAGGTGGAGATCAGCGGCGAGGACTTCCGCGAGGGGCTCACCGCCGTCATCTCCATCAAGGTGGCCGAGCCGCAGTTTGAGGGGCAGACCAAGACCAAGCTGGGCAACAGCGAGGTGGCCGGCGCCGTGCAGCAGGCCGTGAGCGAGGCACTCTCCACCTACCTGGAGGAGCACCCGCACGAGGCCCGGCTCATTGTCGACAAGGTGATCCTGGCCGCCACAGCACGTGTGGCTGCGCGCAAGGCCCGCGAGAGCGTGCAGCGCAAGAGCCCCATGGGCGGTGGCGGGCTTCCCGGCAAACTGGCCGACTGCTCCGACCACGACGCGGCCAACTGCGAGCTCTTCATCGTCGAGGGCGACTCGGCAGGCGGCTCGGCCAAGCAGGGACGCAAGCGCCAGTTCCAGGCCATCCTGCCCATACGCGGCAAGATATTCAATGTGGAGCGCGTGATGTGGCACAAGGCTTTCGAGCACGAGGAGGTCAACAACATCATACAGGCCCTGGGCGTGCGCTTCGGTCTGGGCGAGGACAGCAAGGAGGCCAACTATGACAAGTTGCGCTACTACAAGGTCATCATCATGACCGATGCCGACGTCGACGGGTCGCACATCGACACGCTGCTCATGACACTCTTCTACCGCTACATGCCCGAACTTATCCAGAAGGGGCACCTGTACATCGCCACGCCACCCCTGTACCGCTGCAAGGTGGGCAACGTGGAGGAGTACTGCTACACCGACGCCGACCGCCTGCGCTTCATGGAGAAGTACAACGGGGGCAAGGAGGACGGCATGTTCACCCAGCGCTACAAGGGTCTGGGCGAGATGAAGCCCGAGCAGTTGTGGGAGACCACCATGGACCCCGACCGCCGCTTGCTCAAACAGGTGAGCATTGACGATGCCGCCAGCGCCGACTACGTGTTCTCCATGCTCATGGGCGAGGATGTGGGGCCGCGCCGTGAGTTCATCGAGCAGAACGCCACTTTCGCACAGATTGACGCGTAAGGGGACAGGCTCATGGCTGGGGCGTGCCGGGACAGGATTGGCAAGGCATCCCCGGGGGGGATACCCCGAATAGCCCGGGCTGGTGTCCTGGACTCCTGTGGGCAGAAAGGAAATGCGCCCCGCGTGGAATGCGGCATCGCGTGGTGGATGCTGCAGCCACGGCGGGGCGCGTTGTTTCCTTTGCTTGACAGGCCGAAACGTGCGGAATCATCGGCTCTTTCAGCCTTGTTCCCCGTGGGGTATAGTCCGCGAGTTTTTTAGTGGTGGAGTTTCCCTGGGCGCGCTCTCGGTTTTTTTAGTATATAACGTAGTGCTTGCTTCTGTGCAATCTGTAGTCGCGCCACAAAATCTCATGCGTTTTTCGCCCGGCCAATACTCTTGCGCGTATTCCCTTTCGCGCGCTCCTGGTGCCTGTGTGGGCGTTTCGGGGTTCTCCCTTTCGCGCGCTCCCGGTGCCGGTAGAGGCGTTTCCGGGGTTCTTTCCTTGCGCCCGCTCCCCGTTCTTTTCACCATGTTTTATCCTCTTTTCTGCCGATGGAATCGCGGACTTCATGGGAAATCGCGGTCAGGCGGGCCTGTTCTACCGAAAGGGTGCGGTGTTTGTGCGGGTGTGCGGTAACTTTGCGACTGGTAAAACATGCAAATTTCCACATACACAATGAGAATATTCCATCTACTGCCACTTGCGGCCGTGTGCGCGCTCGCGTCGTGCATCAGCGAGGAGCCGATGAACACCGAGTGTGACATCGAGCAGGTCACGGTGCACCTGGACGACCCTTCGGGGATGTTCTATCACGACTATGACACCCTGCAGACGGTGTCGTCCACCGAGGACAGCATCCGTTTCCTCGTGCGCAGTTATGCCAGGCCCGGCAAGATGCCCTTGTCCCTGCGCGTCACCGACAGGGCTGTCCCTTACCTGGTGGCCGAGGACGGCAGCGAGACACCGCACCGCAATGGGGCGCTGGTGGACTTCTCCGGCGGCAAGTCCGTGAAGGTGCGTGTCGTGAGCGAGGACAGGCACTGGAGCCGCCTCTACAGCATCTCGATGGTCAACGATGTGCCCAGCGAGGGCGACATGCTGCTGGACTTCAACAATTACGCGCTTGATGCCAGCGGCAAGTATTATGTGTGGACAGTCACGGACAAGAACGCGCTCAATGGCCTCTTCGGGGCGAGCGACCCCACCTGGAAGAACGGGAACCCCGGCTACAGGCTCAGCGCGTCCTCGGCCAAGCCCATGGACTATCCCTCTGTCCCCGTCGTGGGTGGCGGGCCCGACGGCTCGGCCTGCCTCAAACTGGAGACCAAGAGCACGGGCGCGTTTGGCAACATGGTCAACATGCGCATGGCTGCGGGCAGCATGTTCGTGGGTGAGTTTGACGTGGCCAATGCGCTCAAGGACGCGCTCAAGGCCACCCGCTTCGGGCGCCCCTTCAAGCACAAGCCTGTGCGCTTCTCCTGCTGGCTCAAGTTCGAGGCCGGCGAGAGTCCCTACCAGGACCGCCAGGGGAAGCCCGTGGAGGGTGTGGTGGACGAGCCAGATGCCTACATCGTGGTCTATCGCAACCAGGACGAGGAGGGCCACGAGGTGCAGCTCGACGGAAACGACGTGCTCACGAGCCCCCACATCGTGGGCGTGGCCCGCCTGCCCCATCATTATAAGAACCCCGATGCCACCTTGCCCTACAACGGCGGGGGAGACCTGGAGAGCGGTGACCCCATCCATGGCGTGACGGGCGAGTGGCGCGAGTATGTCATGGACGTGCAGTACCACAAGGAGGTTGACCCCGAAATCCTGGCCAACAACGGCTACAGCATGGTCATCGGTTTTGCCTGCAGCTGGCAGGGCGCGTACTTCCGCGGCTCCCTGGGCACCAGGATGTATGTGGACAACGTGAGGGTCGTGTGCGAGAAATAAAGGACTTTGCCCATCATAATCAGAACAGGAAAATGCATAAGATGAAATACCTGCTTGCCGCGCTGCTGTGTGTGGCCGCTCTGCCGGCAAGCGCAAGCGGCGACAGTTGGGACAAGTGGGGCCCCACCGACAAGGCCTCGCGCACGGGCTTCCTCGTGCGCGCCGGATACACACTGGGCGGCACCACGCCCCTGCCCCTGCCCGCCGAGGTGCGCAGCATCGACGCTTTCAGCCCAAAGGGCGGTTTCACCGTGGGATTTGACGGATACAGGATGTTCTCACGCCGGTGGGGGCTCAACCTGGGGATGCACCTCTTCTACGAGGGCTTCCACACCAGCGCCGAGGTGAAGAACTACCGCATGTCGCTCACCATGGACGGCAATACCCTCTCGGGCTACTTCACCGGCACCGACATCACAAACACCAGCATGTGGGGCATGACCTTCCCGCTGACGGCCACCTTTGCCCTCTCACCGCGCTGGAGCGTGAGTGCGGGACCCTACTTCAGCACCTATTTCCACCAGACCTTTTCGGGCAAGGTGTATGACAACAAGAACGGTGTGGGCTACCTGAGGGTCGATACACCCACGGGCGAGAAAGTCAACATGGACCGCAACAACCCCGCCACCTACGACTTTGCCGACCACATGCTCCAGTGGAACGGCGGTGTGGAGATCTGCTTCGACTGGAAGGCCATGAGGCACATGAACGTTTTCGGGAAACTCGACTGGGGACTCTCCAACATCTGGGAGAGCGACTTCGAGGCGGTAGCCTTCAAGATGTACCCCATGTATGCCACCTTCGGCGTGGCTTACCGCTACTGAGTGGGACACACAGGTGATGAGGGCAGGCGACAGCATTTACACATAAGCGCGACAGCATTTACACATAGACAACAGAATTTACACATAAGCAACAGCATTTACACACAAGATTATGAAGAAAACTTTACTCCTTATCCTCTCGGCCTTCTGCTCGCTGCTCGCAGGAGCACAGGCCATGAAAACCTACACCGAGGACCTCGTCGTGAGTATCAATGGCGAAAGTACCGCCCCTCAGAAAACCATGGTGACCGTGGTGGAGAACACCGACGGCACCATCGACTTCCGCCTGGAGAACTTCTCGCTCGTGTCGGGCGAGGCGACTATGCCTGTGGGCAATATCGTGCTGACGGGGCTGCCTGTGGACAGCCTGACTGGAGACTGCAAAACCTTCGCCTTCAATGACAGCATCGTGATTGCCGAGGGCAGCGACTCCACGGTGGAGATGTGGCTGGGCCCCATGCTGGGCGATGTGCCCCTGGTAATGCGCGGCAAGATGACAGACAGCCGCCTGTATGTGTCCATCGACATTGACATGATGGCTACGCTGGGGCAGATAATCAAGGTGACGCTGGGCACCAATGACTTTCCCGCGAGTGCCTACACCGAGAATCTGGTGGTGACCATAAATGACGAATCCACCGAGCCTGCTCCCACCACAGTGCAAGTGGTGCAGAATGCCGGTGGCACCATCGACTTCCGCCTGGAGAACTTCTCGCTCGTGTCGGGCGAGGCGACTATGCCTGTGGGCAATATCGTGCTTTCTGACCTTCCCGTCGCATGGGACAAGGATGGTATCAGGGAGTTTGCCTTCAATGACAGCATTGTGATTACCGAGGGCAGCGACTCCACGGTGGAGATGTGGCTGGGTCCCATGTTGGGCAGTGTGCCCCTGGCCATGAAGGGACGCATGACCGATGACAAGCTCTATGTGACCATCGACATCGACATGATGGCTACGCTGGGACAGATAATCAAGGTGACGCTGGGCGACAACAACTTCCCCAAGTACTATGTGGCCACATTCGTGGCAGAGGGGGATACCGTGAGCACACAGAGGCTCCTGGAGGGCGATTCCATCGTGGCTCCCGCCATGGCCGAGCGCGAGGGATACACCTTCCGGTGGCAGAACCTGCCCGACCACATTACAGCCGACACCGTGATAGTGGGCTCCTATGTGGCCAATATATATAAGGTGTATTACAAGGTGGGCGACGAGGTCTACAAGGAGTACGGTGTGGCCTATGGCGAGGCTCTGCCCGAAGCCCCCGCCTATACGCCCCAGAGCGACGGGGAGTACATCTACACCTTCGAGGGCTGGCAGGGAGACACCTACACCACCATGCCTGCCCACGATGTGACCTACACGGCCATCATCAAAGCCACGCCCACAGGCATCAGCGGCATCGCGGCCGGTGAAGTCAAGGGTGATGTGCGTGACCTGCAGGGCCGCAGGGTGCAGCGCATGACCAAGGGCATCTATGTGGTCAATGGCCGCAAGGTGATGGTCAAGTGACCGTTGTCCGACAGAGGACACACCGTAAGGCAGGGGACTTCCAGGGCTGGGATGTCCCCTGCCTCGTTTTTTGGGGGCCGCTGTCCTGTGGATAGGGCTGTGCCGCCTGTGGTGTATGCTTGGCCGCCTGTGGTGTATGCTTGGCAGGCTGTAGTGTGAACTTGGCCGCCTGTGGTGTATGCTTGGCAGGCTGTAGCGTGAACTTGGCCGCCTGTGGTGTGTGCTTGGCAAATTGTGGTGTGAGCCAGGGCGGGGAGGATTGTCTGCCAGGGACAGGCAGGCCCATGCCGTGAAGTGATGTCGCCAAAAGTTTTGCCTTTATTCCCAAATGCGCTATATTTGCATTGCAGAAACCAACCAGTGACAGAATTATGAGACAGTCAGAGGAGCGGTACATCAGCCTGCTTACCGATTTCGGCTTCAAGCGCATCTTCGGGTCGAAGCCCAACAAGGACCTGCTCGTGGATTTCCTCAACTCCCTGTTCGAGGGCTTCCAGGTCATCAGGGACGTGAAATTCCTCAACAGCGAGCATGTGGGTGACTCGCCCTCGGGACGCAAGGCCATCTTCGATGTCTATTGCGAGAACGAGCGCGGCGAGAAGTTCATCGTGGAGATGCAGAACGCCTTCCAGCAGTTCTTCAAGGACCGCTCGCTCTTTTACGCCACCTTCCCCATCCGTGAGCAGGCCGTCAAGGGGCCGGACTGGGACTTCCGCCTGAGTCACGTCTATGTGGTGGCCCTGCTCAACTTCGATATGCACGAGGAGTCCTTTGACCCGCATGACATTGTCCACGACGTGGGGCTGCTGGACAAGAAGACGTGCCGCGTGTTCAATGACAAGCTCACCTTCAAGTACGTGGAGATAGCGAAGTTCCACAAGACGGAGGATGAACTGGTGACGCAGTATGACAAGTGGCTCTTTGTGCTCAAGAACCTCTCGCGCCTGGACCGTCGTCCGCAGGCGCTCAGGGAGCGCGTCTTCGCCAAACTCTTCGAGGAGGCAGAGATCGCCCGCTTCACTACCGATGAGCTTCGGCGGTACGAGGACAGCCTGAAGGTTTACCGTGACCTGAACAACTCCCTGCGCACCGCGCTCCAGCAGGGTATAGAGCAGGGCATAGAGCAGGGTATAGAGCAGGGCATCCAGCAGGGGCGTGCCGACATTGTGCGCAGGATGCTCTCATCGGGCATGAGTGCAGAAGCCGTGGCACAGGTGACGGGATTTTCTGTGGAGGACGTGCGGGCACTGGCTGCCGGCGGGCCGGGAGACTGATGGCAGCCGGCCTGCCTGTGCCTGTTTGGCAGGTAGGTGCCAATATCGTTTTCATCGAGTGGAAGTACCAGGCCCGTGACAGGAAAGGCCATGCGGTGGAGGAACGGTTGCGGGCAACCATAGGCACGTTTGGGCAGGCACATGACAGTTCACGTTTTCAGCCATATGGTTGCATGCGTTTACAACTGTCAGTTTTGCCATTTCCAGGCGAGCGAGAAGGGGGCTGACACAAAGGTTTCGCAACGGGACGGGTGCAAGACTTCTGCTGACATACGATATCTGCATCGAAATAGACCCTTCTCTCATCGCCAGGAGTCCTTCCTTTTCGGTAATGTGGCGGAAAGTTTGGTGAAAATGATGGTTCTTACCCTTTTTCTTATGGGAGCGCGGGGGAAATGGAGTAATTTTGCATTACGCAGAGTGTGCTGTGGTCAGTGAACCTGCGAAGTGCGTGTTTGTGTTCTCTTTGTCCTGTGCCAGGGGCAGCATGCACGATAATAACGAAATGAAATTTAATTTATGTTTAAAAAATAAACTTATGATGCGAAAAACATTATTTTACTCGCTCCTCTCCCTTGGTATGCTTGGCTCAGTCCAGCCTGTGCAGGCTCAACAGATAAAAGGGGATTTTGATGGAGACTGGTCTGATTGTACCCCGTGGGATAGCAACGGAAACAAAAAAACAAGTGGCACTCAGCCTTCCGGTTGGAAAATTTCCAATGTTTACACTAAACTTGGCGCGGTGGCTGTGGGGGAAAGTAAAACAGGAAAGAATGGTTTAGGGAAAGCCGTGTTTTTGGAAAATAAAGACATGTTCGGGCAGTCAATTCCTGCATATCTTACGCTTGGCACGCCATGGGCTACTGCTGAAACTTCCTGGACCTCTGTTCGTAATGCGGACGGGGGAACATTTGGAGGGGCGGATTTTACATATCATCCTGACGCTATTGGTTTTGATTATCAGCGTGGCAAAAAGAAAGATGAGAATGCCACTGCTGTTGCATACCTGTGGAATGGTTCTTGGTCACAAAAAGATGTCCCTGCTAATACTGCTGTGGGTTATGGCAATTGGGGTACAGCAACAAAAACATCTATGGAAAATCGTGACAGATGCGTTTTGGATAGAATTGAAGATGGAAAAACATTGGGTGGCGAAATTTCTTGTACAGATGGTGCAACTTTAGTTGCTTTGGCAGAGGCATCCATAACAGAAGGAACAAATGGGCAGTGGCAACATTTGGAAATTCCTTTTTCTTATAATGGCAATGAAAGTGCCATGGTTGAGAAAATTAACGTTATTTTTTCTGCAAATGACTATTTTGGTGACCGGTCTTCCATCGTTGCAGGGAATTCTTTGATGGTGGATAATGTTAAGTTAATATACTATCATGAATTAAAAAACGATGAATTTAAATATGATGGAAGGACGTACAAGTTTGACGATCTGAAATCAGCGAGAGTCGATGCTACGTATGACCCACAGAAAAAAATAGTTTATACAAAAAAAGGGGTTGGGGCTAAAGTAGAAGAAGTTTATGACAAAGGATCGGGAATCTTAACGATTTTTGTGTATGGAGAAGACTATGATGCAACAGACAGTGAATTAAGTCAGAGTGTGAGCGCATATACCATTCGGTTTAATGTGGAGGATTTTGTATCAGAACTTGCTGTCTCTTCATCCGCGCACTATGGCACTTTTGTTGCGCCTTTTGATGTGGATGTTCCTGATGGAGTGACAGCATATACGTGCTCCTCATTGAAAGGGGAATCTATCCTGGAATTGAAAGATTTGGATAGCAAAATTATTCCTGCCTATACCCCTGTACTTGTGCATGCGGAAGGAAGTGCGAAAGCAATTGAAAAAGGTAATTCTGTTTATAATGCTGATGTGTATACGGGAGATTTGTCTGTGAGTGTTTACGGAAACGATTACCATTCGAAGGCTAATGTGGCAGTGGTGAATAACTCGGACGGCACGTTTAATTTCGTGCTCAAGAACTTTGTTCTGCCAATGGGAGAAGGTTTGGCTGTCGGAAATATTGTTTTGAACCGCCTTCAAAAGGACTCTGATGGTAAATTCATATATGATGGCAATACGGTTATAACAGCGGGAGATTTGGATGGTAAGGTTTGGATGGGGCCTATGTTGGGTGTCGTTCCAGTGAAAATAACAAGCGGCAACGTTACTTCTGAGTCACTATCTGTTTCACTCAATATTCCTTTTATGGGCATGGACATTGGTGTGAATTTTGTATCTGTTTCAGCTCCTCATGAAGTAAAAAACTATGTACAGCCTTCTGCCACATATGGACTTCTTTCAGGTGTGATGAACGAAACTACGGCACCTATAGGTAGTTACGTCCTCCAGAACCAGCAAAATGTGGATGGTGTCGCTTTCTATCGTGTCTTAGAGGACGACAATGAGAATGAGTATGCCAAACCTGTTCTTCCTGCCAACAGGTGCTATCTGACATTGCCTGCCTCCGGCGATGCAAATGTGAAGTCCATTGCATTCCCCACCGACCCTACTGCCATCGATGCCGTGCGGGATTTGCTGAGCGGAAAGACAGAGATATACGATTTGGAAGGTCGCCGTCTCCCTGCACTGCAGAAAGGAATGAATATTGTCAATGGCAAAAAAGTATTGGTGAAGTAAGTCTTACGGAGTATATAAAGTTTAAACATTAATTATGAAAAAGATTTATATGAAGCCTGCCATGAAAGTGGTAGATGTAGTGGGGGAGACGGTTTTGGCCAATTCTCCAGGCGTAAGTACCTCCCCTGCGGATGGTAGTACCCCCTTGGTCAAAGGCGACGTGAACATGGGTATTGACTTCGACGAGATGAACGGCACCGATATCGTGAGGAAGAACCCCTGGGACAGCCAGTGGTAATCCCCCCGGCCCCCTCCCCTTGCGCCTGGGGCGCAAGGGGAGGGCAAGAAAGACTGAAGCAGCCCTGCCCCTGGCCCTCACAGGCCGGCGGCAGGGCTGCTTCTTTATTCATGCCTTCTTGTGCCCTTGCATGCGCTTTTGCTTTCAGAGGGTGCTTCCCCAGCCGTGGCAGTAGTACTTCTCCGGTCGTTGCAGTAGTACTTCCCCAGCCGTTGCAGTAGTACTTCTCCAGCAGTGGCAGTAGTACTTCCTTTTTCCCGCCGGTATTTTTCTTCACCCCCTTATGTGCACGAACTGCATCCCCGGGGTGGCCCCTTGGGACTTGGGCCACCTATGGCCTCACTCCCCGCCCCGCTTGTCGATCTGCTCCCTGAGCCACTCGTCGATGGGGCGGCCCTCGCTCCGCTCGAAGCAGGAGCGCACGGTCTTGATGGTGCCGAAGCCTGCGTCGCAGCAGTCCGAGAGCGTGGTGGCCTCGCCACGGCGCACCATGCGCTTCAGTTCCTCGATGCGGAAGGAGTTGATGTACTCGTGCGTGTTGTAGAAGCCCTGGCTGCGCACGCTCTGCAGCACCAGGTGGCGGTTGATGCCCACGGCCTCGCACAGGCGGTCACGCCCGAAGGTGTTGTCCTTCCACTCCTCCTTGTGGTTCTGCATCCACAGCTGTATGCGCTGGAAGCGCAGGAGGTTGGCCTCGTTGAAGTCCTCCTGCTCGGCCTTGGCCACCTCTTCGGGCGCGGGCGCCTTCTTGACCTCCCTTATGACAGGCTTGGGCAGGTTGAGCGCCATGGTCTCCAGCGTGCGGAAGGCCAGGTAGAGGTTGAGCAGGGTGAAGATGATGACATACACCATCATCAGCGTGATGTCATAGTGTATGGCGCAGAAGCAGTAGTAGAGCGCCGAGATGCCCAGGGCCAGGCTGTAGCCCAGCATGTAGCGGGGCACATTGGCATGCCGTGCCATGCGGTGGGGCAGCATGAGGATGTTGGCGATGTAGTAAAGGCTGAGCCCCAGTGAGGCCAGGCGGAGCAGGACACCGGCATTGAGCAGGTTCTGCCACAGGTCATCGGCCGTGTGCAGGGCCACATGCCTGTCGCCGAAGAGCATGGCCACGGCATACAGCACGATGAGCGCGATGGCCGGCCTGGCATAGGCCCACATGCGCTTCCATTGCAGGAAGGCGGGCATGGGGATGCTCAGGGGGTAGATGGACTGCAGGTAGCACACGGCCACCAGGTAGAGCATCGTGACGGGGTGCATGGAGTCGGGGCGCACATTGCCGATGGCCGTGCTGAAGCAGGCCGCCGCCGTGAGCGAGAAGCCGAAGATGCCGTCAATCCACGCCAGGCACAGGTACTCGATACGGTGGCGGGCGTAGAGCGCGAGCACGCAGGTGATGACCAGGTGTGCCGTGGCGCAGCATGACAGGATGAGCAGTATGGCGGTCGATGACATTGTTCCCTGAAATTTGGCTTGTTTTGCGTGATTGCAGAGCAAAGGTAATGCTTTTTGCCCTTATGTAGCAAGGATATTGGGGCGTGAAGGCGCGCCCGCGTGAAAAAACGCTCCGCGTGGGCATATTTGGCGGCAAAGATGTGCCTTCCCGATAAAAAATGCGTTAACTTTGCGGTGTGTAGTGTCCCGTCGGGCGGCCAGTGCGCAGGCACGGGCCTGCCGCCGGGGACTGGTAGAGTAATTAGAGAAAGGAACAGGCCGGCATGGCAAAATTCATCAACCCGTTTACCGACGTGGGCTTCAAGCGCGTGTTCGGGCAGGAGATATCCAAGCCCCTGATTCTGGACTTCCCCAACAACCTGCTGCTGGGCGAGGAGCACATCGCCGACATCACGTTCCTGGACAAGGAGCAGCCCGCCCTGTACGAGGACGACCGCTCGCTCGCTCGTGTATGACATCTACTGTGAGACGGACAGCGGCAAGAAGGTCATCGTGGAGATGCAGAACAAGACGCAGCCCTACTTCAAGAACCGCAGCATCTATTACACCAGCGAGGCCATCGCCCGCCAGGGAGAGCGCGGCTCATCGTGGAACTACGACATAGCCGCCGTGTATCTGTTGGCATGGATTTATGTACTGAAGAATATGGACACATTGACAAGATTGCCCTGGGCAGCCAAGAGCGCGGTGTTCCGGCGGCTGGAGCAGATAGCGGATGTGGCGTCGCTCTCGAAGCATGACCGCATGAAGTATGACGAGGGACTCAGGAAGTACCGCGACACCCTGTCGGTGCTGGAAGGCGCGCGGAGGGACGGCCTGGATGAGGGAAGAGAGAGAGGGCTTGCCGAGGGAAGAGCCGAAGGACGTGCCGAAGGTGCCGAGGCTGAGAGGCACGAGATGGCCAGGCGTCTCCTGGAGGCAGGGGTTGACAAGGCGACCATTAAGTTTGTCACGGGCATGGACGAGGAGACACTTTCCGGGCTGTGCAAGTGATGGCGGCCGGGAACGTGCACGCCTTGTTGGCCCTTGGTGCAAAAATAGCCACAGCGTAAGTTTGCCCCTTACGCGCAAAATGAGTAATTTTGCACGCACATATATAATGGTGTAATGGGCAACCTGGAGATAAAGGCTTGGGCTTGCGTGCTGTGCCTGTGGACACTGGCGTCCGTGCCGGTGTGCCGGGCCGGAAACGGGAGGGACGTGCTTCGGCATGCCTTGCCCGCCGACACCCTGCAGCAGCGCACCTCCAGCAAGGATATCCGCCGGGGACACAGAATGAGCACATCGGCCTATCCCGTGCGCATCGAGACGCACGGGCGTGTGGTGATGATCCACAGTGACCATGTGCAGTTGCTGCCCATCTACACGCGTGGCGGGGTGCTCAAGATGACGCTCCGCCTCAACAAGGGCACGAACTGGCTTTCGGGATTGCCCCGTGGGAATTATTTCATCAACAACCGCCCGGTGGCAATCAAGTGACAGGCCAGGCATGAGGAGGTCAGCGAGAATGACAGACGGGAACAACGAAATCACACAGACAATAGATATAGACAAGATCGTACGCCACAGGGCTGGAAAGCGCGCGTGGCTCATACCCCGCTTCCTCACCAGGCTGGTGGAGCGCCTCATACACCAGGACTTCATCAACGGATACCTGGGCCAGGGCAGGGTGGGGGTTGACTTCTGCAAGGGAGTCGTCGACTACCTGGGCGTGACAGTCCACGTGGAGGGGGAGCAGAACCTGCCTCCGGCGGGGAGACCCTGCATCGTGGTCAGCAACCACCCCCTGGGAGCGATTGACGGTGTGACGCTGGGCTACGTGATAGGGCGGCATTATGGCGGGCACATCAAGTACCTGGTGGGGGACCTGCTGATGAACCTCAAGGGTCTCGCACCCCTGTGCGTGCCTGTACGCCAGTCGGGCAGGCAGCAGGGACGCGACTTCCCGCAGATGGTGGCCAAGGCCTTCGGCGGGCAGGACAATGTGATTATGTTCCCGGCCGGGCTGTGCAGCCGGAGGCAGGATGACGGACAGATACGCGACCCGCAGTGGCACCGGTTCTTCATAAAGAAGAGCGTGCAGTACAGGCGCGATGTCGTCCCCGTCCATTTCATCGGGCAGAACAGCCCGCGCTTCTATCGCGTGGCCAGGTTCTGCAAGCGCTGGCGCCTGCCCAACCTGGCAAAGCTGCTCTTGCCCGACGAGATGTACAGAAGCCAGGGAAAGACCTACTCCGTGCGGATAGGGAAGCCGATTCCCTGGCAGACGTTTGACCGCTCCCGCACGCCCGACGAGTGGGCGGGGTGGGTGCAAGACCAGGTCTATAGCCTGTAGGGAGACACGCAAGATGATTATGGAAGACATTATAGAGAGAGTCCCGCGCGAGGCGCTGCTCGCGGAACTGACAGAGGACAAGAAACTCCGCCGCACAAACAAGAGCGGCAATGACATATACATCGTCACCGCGCACGACTCGCCCAATGTGATGCGGGAGATAGGACGCCTGCGCGAGATCGCTTTCCGCGCGGCGGGGGGCGGAACGGGCAAGAGCGTGGACATCGACGAGTACGACACCATGGACAAGCCCTACAGCCAGCTCATCGTGTGGGACCCCGAGGCCAGGGAGATACTGGGAGGATACCGCTACCTGCTGGGCAAGGACTGGAAGACAGGCCAGGACGGGCAGCCTGTGCTGGCCACCGGCCACATGTTCCGGTTCAGCGAGCGCTTCATGCGCGACTATGCTCCCTGGACGGTGGAACTGGGGCGGTCATTCGTCACACTTGAGTACCAGGGCACGCAGAAGGGGCGCAAGGGCATCTTCGCGCTCGACAACCTGTGGGACGGGCTGGGAGCCCTGGTGGTGGTGGAGCCCACGGTGCGCTACTTTTTCGGGAAATTCACCATGTACCCCAGTTATGACCGCATGGCCAGGGACATGATACTCTATTTCCTCAACAAGCATTTCCCCGACCCCGACAACCTCATCTTCCCGATGAAACCGCTGCGCCTGGAGCATGACCCCGAGATGTTCCGGGCCCTCTTCACCGAGGACGAGTTCCGTGCCGACTACCGCATCCTCAACCGCGAGGTGCGCAAACTGGGCTATGACATCCCGCCTCTGGTGAACGCCTACATGGGGCTCAGCCCCACGATGAAGCTCTTCGGGACGGCCATCAACGACGGGTTTGGCGACGTGGAGGAGACAGGCATCCTGATAGCGGTGGACGAGATACTGCAGGAGAAGCGCATGAGGCACATCGACACCTTTGCCGCCGAGCACCCCGAACTGGTGAAGATAACAAGCGGGGCCAACCGCATATTCTACAAGCCCGAGTGAGCAAGACAAGAAAGGGGGAGCCATGACGGCAGACAGGATGGAATGGGGGAGGCTGCTCTCCAACAAACGCCTCGGACAGGAGAACCGCCCGCACCGCAAGGATGACCGCACGGAATTCCAGCGCGACTATGACCGCCTGATATTCTCGGCACCCTTCCGCCGCTTGCAGAACAAGACGCAGGTGTTCCCGCTTCCGGGAAGCGTCTTTGTGCACAACAGGCTCACACACAGCCTGGAGGTGAGCAGCGTGGGACGCAGTCTGGGCAACGACGTGAGCCGCCTGTTGCTGGAGCGGCATCCCCATCTGGTTACCACACACTTGGCAGAGCTGGGCACCATCGTGAGCGCGGCTTGCCTGGCACACGACATGGGGAACCCTCCCTTCGGACACAGCGGCGAGTGTGCCATCGGCACCTACTTCAGCGAGGGTGAGGGCCGGTATCTCGAGGGGTATGTGTGCAGTGAGACCCACGACCGCCTTACCCCCGCCGAATGGCAGGACCTGATACACTTCGAGGGCAACTCCAACGCGTT
Source organism: Prevotellaceae bacterium UBA1075 (assembly GCA_002316015.1). Taxonomy (GTDB): domain Bacteria; phylum Bacteroidota; class Bacteroidia; order Bacteroidales; family Bacteroidaceae; genus Physcousia. Next base: position 13,227 of record DCCS01000045.1, on the reverse strand, counting down.
CCGCCTGCTCACCCATCATTTCAAGGGACGCAGGGAGGGCGGCTTCGTGATGACCTACAGCACGCTGGCCAGCATCGTCAAATATCCGTTTACCAGCGACCAGGCGGGAAGCAGGAACAAGTTCGGCTTCTTCCGCTCCGAGGCGGACACCTATCGCCGCATTGCCCGGGAACTGGGCATCCTGGAGCAGGAGAGCCCCGAGGGCAGTCTGCGTTATGCGCGTTATCCCCTGGTATATCTGGTGGAGGCCGCCGACGACATCTGCTACGAGATCATGGACATCGAGGACGCGCACAAGCTGAAGATACTCACCACCGGGGAGACGGTGCAACTGCTGCTTGGCTTCTTCGAGGGGGAGAGCCGCCGGGAGATATACGCCAGGATGCAGACGCTGGACGACCGCAACGAGCAGATTGTGTATCTGCGCTCCTGTGTCATCAACTGCCTGGAGACCGAGTGCGTCAGGGCTTTCGTCGAGCATGAGGACGAGATCCTGTGCGGCACTTTCCGGGGAACGCTCATCAAGGCAATCCCCGAAAGGCTCCGGCATGCCTATGAGGCATGCGAGGCGACGGCCATGGCCAGAATATACCACTGCCGCGAGGTGGTGGATGTGGAACTTGCCGGCTTCCAGGTAATCACCATGCTCACGGACCTGATGACAAAGGCCGTGACAAACTCGGGGAAAGCCTACTCCAAGCGTCTCATCAACCGTGTCAGCCCACAGTACGACATCCTGGCCCCCACCCTCTACGGGCGCATCATGGCCGTGCTTGATTACATCAGCGGCATGACGGATGTGTACGCGCTGGACTTGTACAGAAAAATCAATGGCATGAGCCTGCCCAACGTGTAGCCTGCCATGACATATATTAATAATGTATAAATATAGCGAGAATAGAACATGAAGGTTCAGATAATCAACCGCAGCCGTCACCCGCTGCCGCAGTATGCCACGGCACAGTCGGCTGGCCTGGATTTGAGGGCAAACCTTGAAAGCCCCCTTGAGTTGCGTCCCATGGAGCGCAAGCTGATACCCACGGGACTGTACATCGCATTGCCGCAGGGCTATGAGGCACAGGTGCGCCCGCGCAGCGGACTCGCCCTGAAGCATGGGCTCACGGTGCTCAACTCTCCGGGAACCATTGACGCCGACTACCGGGGAGAGGTGTGCGTGATACTGGTCAACCTCTCCGATGAGCCTTTTGTCATCAACGATGGCGAACGCATAGCCCAGATGGTCATCGCGCGTCACGAGCGGGCCGGGTGGCAGGAGGTGGATGTGCTGGACGAGACCGGGCGTGGAGCCGGGGGGTTTGGACATAGCGGGGTGAAGTAGTGTCGCTCATGTGCGGGATACATAAACATTTGGCTTCTCTCCTCCTGTGCTGGACGGCAGGGCTTGGGTGTCTGGTGGGCATGCCCATTGCCGGTCTCCATGCTCAGCGCACGCCCCGCTTCGATTATTTCTTCCTGGAGGCGTCGAAGTGCATGCGCAACCACGATTATGCCTCGGCCGAGGAACTTTTTGGCCATTGCCTGGAGATGGACTCCACAGCAGCGGAGGCCCTTTACTCCATGTCCATGCTCGACATGTTCTTGCTGGGCCGGGATTCCACAGGGCTGGACATGCTGGAGCGGGCATGCCGCAAGGACTCGTGCAACACGCAGTATCTGAATGTGCTGGGCAAGGTGTATCTGCGGCACCGCGACACAGAGAAGGTGATACCCGTGCTTGAGAGGCTCTCGCGCCTGCGCAAGAACCGATCCGATGTGCTGGAGCAGCTGGTGAGTGTATATCGGAGCGAGGGCAAGAACGAAAAGGCACTACAGACCCTGAAGCGCATCGAGCTCATGGAGGGGATGTCGTATGAGACCTCCATGCTCGCGGCTGATGTGTATAATGACATGGGGATGCCCGACAGTGCCAGGGTCGAGATGCAGAGACTTAGCGGCGCCTTCCCGCACGAGATGGGCTTCCGCCTCCTGCTCGCCTCGAAGTATGTGGACGAGAACAAGGCCAGTGAGGCACGCGGCATCCTGGAGGATGTGGCCCAGAAGGAGCCGCAATATAGCGGCCTCCCTGCGGCATGGCTTTATTTCTATCAGCACACCGACTGGCCACGCTACCTGCAGGTGCGGGACTCTATGCTGTTTGCCCCAGGCACTGGCGATGACCTGCGCTGCATGCTGCTGGATGCGTATGCCCGTGAGGCCACCCATGATTCGGTCAGGATGCAGTCGCTGCGTGTGGCCTATGACACACTCACCGCACGTCCCGACTGCACGGTGGGCGTCTTGCTGTCCGAGGCAAGTTGGGTGGCAAGCAACACCAAGGACCAGGCTCCTGTGGCTAAGATAATGAGGCAAGTGCTCGACAAGGACCCCGCCAACGACCCCGCCCTGGGTTACCTGCTCACCTATTATCTGGAGCGCAATGACGAGGAGGGCATAATGGACGTGTGCCGCAGGGGTGTGAGCTTCCATCCCGGCGAACTTGTCTATCCCTATTTCCTTTCGGCGATTCTTGTGAGGCAGGGCAAGGATGCCGAGGCGCGGACGACCATTGAGCAGGGCCTGAAGACGCGTGAGGCGAGCACAGGAAACGAACTTGTCTCGGACACCTATGCCATGCTGGGTGACCTGTACCATGGCGATGGCAGGGCAGAGGACTCCTTTGCCGCCTATGACTCCTCGCTTGTCTATAACCAGGACAACGCTTCCTGCCTCAACAACTACGCCTATTTCCTCTCACTCACGGGAAAGCGTCTGGACGAGGCCGAGGAGATGAGTTACCGTACCATCGTGCTGGAGCCCCGCAATGCCATCTACCTTGACACGTATGCCTGGATTCTCTTCATGAAGAGGAAGTACACAGAGGCGCGCATTTACATGGACCGGGCTGTTGACCCCAAACTCGAGGATGCCAAATTGCTGGAGAATGCCGACCTCAACGGGAACATCCTGGAGCATGCCGGGGACATACACGCCTGCTGTGGCGATATGGACTTGGCCATGAGGTTCTGGCGGTTGGCCGCAGGGCTCAAGGACGGAACCTGCAGCAAGCGCATCACACAGAAAATAAAGAAACGCAAGTATATTCAGTAAAAATCACGTTATGGAATGGATATCCCACAGGGCGGCAGCCCGCACGGCTCTCCTCAGTCTCTTGTGCGGCATCTTGACTCTCTCCTCGTGCAAGCACAGGAGCAGAACCGCATCGCCCGAAGCCGGAACGCCCATTGCCGGAACACAATCGGACGGGCTGGCAAGCAAGACTGTGGAGATGCTGAACGCCAGGCGGCAGACCGGGCAATTCCTGACGGCAAAGGCCAGTGTCAGGCTGCAGGCGGGGCAGAAGGACGTGTCGGTGAGCGGGACGCTCAGGATGAAGCGTGATGATGTGATACAACTCTCGTTGGCCTTCCTGGGTCTGATGGAGGTGGGGCGCATGGAGATCACCCCCGACTATTTCCTCCTCATTGACCGCATGAACCACAGGTATGTGCGTGTGGGCTATGCGGATGTGCCGTTCTTCCAAAAGGCGGGCATAGATTTCCATACCTTCCAATCGCTCTTTTGGGGTGAGCTCTTCCTGCCTGGTGACGGCGGAAAGGCACCGCAGGGCAAGGATTTCAAGCACCAGGTGTCGGGTGACACCCTGAGCCTGACTGTGGAGACGCATGCCCGGACTGTCCTGCATTTCATGGCAAGCATGTCGCGCGCGCTGCTCCTGGGCACCAGTGTGGACTCGCGCGCTGGAAGTGCCGTGCCCCTGGTGTCGTGGGACTATTCGGACTATAAGCCTTTTGCGGGCAAGCAGTTTCCCTCGGGTATGCGGATGAGACTCTCGTCGGGCACGATGAAGGCGCAAGTCACATTGGGCCTGAGCAACTTGAAGGACAATTCCGACTGGGGCACGCGCACGGAGGTGAATACAAGGAAGTACAGGCAGGTGCCTGTGGAGAGTATCCTTGGCATGCTGAAGGGCTTGTCTCAGTGAGAATAAAGGGGGAAACACATCGGGAAGTACAAAAGAATATGGTCAAGCGCTTGTCTCTCTTCGTGACGATGCTGTGCCTGGGACTCCTCCTGGGCAAAGCGCAGAACAGCCGTAGGGTGCGGAATCTGCAACGGCAGAAGTCGGAGTTGCAGAAGACCCTCAGGAAGTCCCAGGACGAACTGAACCGGACACGGAAGAAGGCGCAGAGCGGCGAGAAGACCATCAACTACCTCAATGTCCAGCTGGACAGGCGTCTGGAGCATATCCACGGGATGGAGGCGGAGCTGGACGTGCTGGAGAAGAGGCTGCTGCGCCTGCAGGACGACATAGCGTTGATTGAGCGTGAACTGCGGGAAAAGCAAGCCAAGCTGAAGCAGGCCATCAGGTATGCGCGCACACAGCAGAGGCAGGTAAGTCCGCTGCTCTTTGTCCTTTCGGCAAAGAGCGTCACCCAGATGTACAGACGTGCGAGGTACGCCAAGGAATTTGTGCATTACGAGCGAAACCTGGGTGAGCAGGTGTTGCAGAAACAGGCCGCCCTGCTTGAGGCACAGAACCGTGTGCTTGAGGCCAAGGCCAGGCAGAACGATGTGCTGCGTGAGCTGATGCAGCAACGCAAGGAACTCAACCTGCAGCAGATACACGAGAAAAAGCAGGTGAAGAGACTGCGGAGGCAGGAACAGACACTCAAGGGCAAGGTGAGCGAGCAACAGAGGCAGATCGACGCGCTTGACAAGAAGATCGACGCGCTCATTGCCTATGAGATAGAGCAGGCACGCAAGAGGGCAGAGCAGGCCGCGCGCAAGCGTGCGGAGGCCGAGGCCGCAAGGCGCGCACAGAAAGAGAAGGCACAGGCAGGAAAGAAAAGTTCCAGGAAGCAGGGTGGCAGCGACAGGCAGAGGAAGACTACGAAGCCCGCTCCCGCTGCAAAGAGAGGCAGTTGGCTTACGGCCGAAGACGTGCAACTCAATGGTGGTTTTGAGCAGAACAAGGGACACCTGCCCGTTCCAATCACGGGGCCATACATGTTGGGGAACCGTTTTGGCAGGTACAATGTGCCTGGGCTGCGTAATGTGCAGCTTGACAACAAGGGTACCAACTATATAGGAAAGCCCGGAGCGCGTGCCCGCGCCGTCTTCAATGGGGTGGTGTCGGCGGTGTTCCAGTTTGGGGGAAACAAGAATGTGCTGGTGCGGCACGGAAGTTACATAAGTGTCTATTGTAACCTCTCGTCGGTTATCGTGGCCAAGGGACAGAAGGTGCGTGCGCGCGACATCCTGGGCACGGTGAAGGCCGATGGCGAGGGCAACTGCGTGCTGCATTTCCAATTGCGGAAAGAGACGGCCAAGCTGAACCCAGAGGCATGGATAGGGCGGTAACCCAAGCCTTCCTGGCTCCGGGGTAAATCCCCTTCTGTACACACATCGGTGCGGAGTCCCGCAAGGGGGAATTATAGGTTGGGCCGGACTTGTTTGCTTATCCCCGCTGAAAATCAGTTGAGCCTGGCATTCCCCATGACAGACGAAAAAGAAGAACGGCTGGCAATCCTGGGATTGTCAACCGTTCTCAGTACCCAGAGCCGGGGTCGAACCGGCACGGGTTGCCCCACTGGTGTTTGAGACCAGCGCGTCTACCGATTCCGCCATCTGGGCTTTGTACGGCTGCAAAGGTAGGGGATTCTGCCCAATTGGCCAAATTCTGAAGGTTCTTTTTGCGCTCCCCGCCTGGGGCTTCCGTTTCATGGCGCGGATGTGCCAACTCTTGCATTTTCTGACTTCTCCGTGCCGCATGGTTCGGGGAAAAGCGGTAAGTTTGTGGCGGTAAACCATCCTGTGTGATTATGGAAAAGGACATCAAGTGGGAGACTCTCTCCTCGCAGTATCTTATCAAGCGTCCCTGGCTCACAGCCCGCAGGGATGTGGTGCGCTTGCCCAATGGAGTGGTGCAGGACGAGTATTATGTGCTGGAATATCCCGATTGGATTAATGTCATCGCCATCACTACCGATGGCCAGATGATACTGGAGCGGCAGTATCGGCATGCCTTGGGGGAGACCTCTTACGAGATAGTGGCGGGTGTGATGGAGAAAGGCGAAAGCCCTGAGCAGGCCGCTCGGCGTGAACTGATGGAGGAGACCGGCTTCGGTGGCGGGGAGTGGAGGCACCTGATGGACATCTCGGCCAATCCCAGCACGATGACCAACCTGTGCCACTGCTTCCTGGCCACAGGTGTGGAGCGCAAGGGTACCCAGCATCTTGACCATACGGAATACCTGGAGGTACACTTCTTCAACCCCCAGGAGGTGTGGCAGATGCTGCTCGCAGGCGAGTTCCGCCAGGCTCTCATGGTCGCTCCCCTGTGGCGCTTCTTCTATGAGAAGGAGCAGGGAAAGTTTCCCACAAGAGATCGGCAGTGACGAGAATGGTAAACCTGCCATGGTGGAGGTTCCTTTTACCATAGGCGGCATAAACACCACATTCTCCGTTCCCCAGGAGTATCGCCACGCTTAATGGCTGGTCAGTAAAAAAGAGTACGCAGGGATAACTGTGTGTCCGCATGACGGATACCTCAAATCCGCAACCAAGCCCTTCAACGTCCTTCTTGCGTGTGCACGTCCTCCCATTACTGAATTATCAGATAAATTGAGGCAGAAATACCCACTTCTGCCTACAACATCCCCTTACCCCACAATGCGACTTGAGACAATACGCAGTATCATACCCATAAGTTGTAGGCGTTATCCAAAATCAGTCTGGAATACATCTGCGTAAGCATTATTACAGGTATAGATATTCAGCACATACCGCCTTGATGTCCTGATCCACTTGGCCGGTACAGAGATAAACCTGAAGACAAACGCTTTTATGCGACTTGTTGCATTGAGTCCGAACCTCTTTACGTCAAGTTTTTGGACAATGGCCTTGTAGAAATTACGGATAAGCGCTGTAAGAAGAAGGAACACGGTGTTCTCTGCCATGAAGGATTTGGGCAATCTGTTCCACCCGAAACCATTGTCCATGTCATCGAAGACACGTTCCTTTCCTCCACGAAGGTTATAGAACTCGACAATTTCTCTTGCGGAAGATTCATGGTCGTCAGTCAGGATGCAACGGTATGTGTATTCTCCCTCCCAAAGATCCTGCACACCATCCGTCCGTTTCTGTCTTTGAATCACAAGTCTGTGTGCTTTACCCTTCCACTTCTCAACAAGGATAGAGTTCAATTCAAACCCAATGCCATTGATTTCCTCAGTCTTCCAGCCCCGGAGAGTAAAGATGTCATTGTAGAGCGAACTGCAGCGGTTTGCGCGGATATAAAAGGACTTGCAGTGTTTCTCTATCTCTTCCACGATATCCTCGGAACATGATCCGCAATCAGCCCTGAAACGATTGACAGTGAGCCCATTCTGTTCAAATCTCTCAAAGAACCTCTTCAGCGTGTTCTTCTGGTGGAAACGAACATTTGTGTTGCCATCGCTATTCTCAATGCCTACAATCAAGTCGCCAACAACCGCCACACCGGGGCGGTAACCAAAGAACTTCTTGTATGTAGGCTTTGCATCATACTTCTCGGTTTCTATGAACTGATGGTCGAAATCGACATCATACATCTCACCTTCTTTCAGTTGGCCAGATGCAAACATACAATTGGGCAGTAAAGCATTGAGAGTGTCAGCCGTGTTGAAATCGTAGCTCTTGCCCGTATCTGATGTGTATGAGATGTTTTCTTGCGTCAGTTCCTTTATTGCCCTGAGAATAGTGTCGGAACTACAAGTGCGAAGTGTCGGATGGAGCGAGAGATGGTTTGTCAAATGGGTGGTGACATCTTCAATACATGAGCCACCACAGAAGTAGATACTCATGAGAGAACGGATGATTTCGCTGTACTGATAACCGAACGAACTGCATCTTAGACCGAGGGTCGAGTCGATTACAGATGACAGTGTGGAGTCAAATTGCTCCATGATTGAAAATATTCCTCCAAAAGGAGTGAGTTTCTCAGATTTAATTCGTATTTTCGCCATGTCAATCGTCGGATTCTCTTGTTTATATTTGCAACACTAAGATAAGTGAATTCTTCGACATGGCAAAATCCTGAGCAACTTTTTGTTGCTCAGGAACTTTAAAAGTATAATTTATAATAGTGTTGCGGAATTAAGGGGATAAAAGAAAAGCGTATGAAAAGGTCTTTTTTGTGTGTTGCGTGGCTTATGTTTGCCATTTCCTTTTCCGTAGCACAGCAGGTTGTCCGGGTGGATGTGCCAGGAGAATTACTGCGGATTGTGGAGACGGATTCTATAGGTTCTTGTCCTGATCTTGCTGTCAGTGGCAAACTCAACTCTGAGGACATACATGTTTTGAGGCACTTGTGTGGCTACGAGGCGGACTGTCACAAAGGGCTTGTGGGGAAAGTTCGGCAATTAGACATGAGGGACGCTTCCTTTGTTACAGACAAACGCCCCTATATGACACTTAACAGTGTGGAGGATGCCATTTATGGCTGGGCTATGCCAGATTACTATTCGGGCTTCCAGGATCAGATTGTCATCAGTCATCCGGGGTTGAACGGTTCCACCACAAAGTCCTGGGGAGGCGCGCCATTCTATAAGTCCTCTCTGCTCATTGCGGGTCGTAAGGACTTGCACTTCCAGAGCTCTTATGGCGTAAAGGGCTTGCAGGGGGAACTCGTGGACTTGTCAAAGCCTGTGGACAGAAAGGGGTGGAAGAAGGTGCGCAACCGCTGGCTGACCAGGCTGAAGGCGCACAGGCTGACTCTTGATACCTCGGGAGCATGCCTGTTGGCTGTAAGCCTGCGCAAGGGGAAGGCATCGTATGACATGTTCTACAAGTGCCCCACAGTGCAGACTGTGATTATGCCCAAGGGTACAGAGTTCATGGAGGGCGTGTATGTCTATGACCTCAAGGTGAAGTATTTCGTGGCCAGGTAGCATGCCATCGGCAGTCACCTGTTGCTGACCACCAGTGCCGCCCCCACGTAGGAGACACGGTAGCGGAAGAGTGACCGTCCGCTCTCGCCCCGCGACACGATGCCCAGGCTGTTGAGGTCATAGGTGCGTCCGCATCCTTTGCATCGGGCTGTGGCGCCCTCGAGCTGCAGCCGCTTGGTGATGCCTCCGTACTGCTCGTAGCAGTTGGGGCAGTTGAGGTCAAAGCACACCACCTGGCTCTCGCTTTTCCCTATCTCGGGCAGCGCGGGCTTCCCTATGATGAGGCCGCCCAGCCCCAGCACGATGCTGTTGTAGTTGTTCAGCGCGACCAGGTTGACTGGCGAGGTCTCCTTGCTTCCATGGAAATATATCTTCTGCCCGTCGATGGTCGTGTAGCAGAATTCCCCCAGGCTGTTGCACGCCGTGTAGAGGGCGGGAGCCTGGTAGGTGTTGTCTATCACCAGCCGTGCGGGGAAGTTGCAGTAGAGGCTGTCGGTCTCGGTACAGGATACCATGCCGGGCAATAGCATGAGGATGGCAAGCAGCCGCTCTTTCATAGGATGGGTATCATGGGGGTGGGACAAATGTGGGGGAGGCACTTGTGGGCGTTGCCCGTCGGCCTTCCCCCTTGAGTATGGTCAGGGTTGGGGTTCTCCGGTAGCCAGCTTGCGCTCGGCCTCCTCCATGCGCCCGAAGTGGAAGCCGCCCCACACCTCGTCCATCAGAGCCTTGATCTGGGCGTTGCACAGGTTGCCTATGCTGCCCTCGTGGGTGTGGTGCACCTCCTTGCGGGGCTTGAAGTTGCCGGCCTGGATGTCCATGCCCACCTTCCTGTAAGCGTCGCGGAAGGGCATTCCCCCGGCAGCCAGGCGGTTGACCTCCTCCACCGAGAACATGAGGTCATAGCGCGGGTCGTCCAGGATGTGCTCGTTGACCTTGACGCGTCCGATGATGTAGGTGGCCATGGCCAGGCAGTCGCGCAGTTCCTGGAAACTGGGCAGGAACACCTCCTTGATAATCTGCAGGTCGCGGAAGTATCCGCTGGGCAGGTTGTTCATGATGAGCATGATCTGCTGCGGGAGTGCCTGTATCTTGTTGCACTTGGCGCGTGTGAGCTCAAACACGTCGGGGTTCTTCTTGTGGGGCATGATGCTGGAGCCCGTGGTGCACTCGTCGGGGAGCTTCACGAAGGCGAAGTTCTGACTGTTGAACAGGCAGGCGTCAAAGGCCAGCTTGCTCAGCGTGCCCGCCACGCTGGCCAGCGCGAAGGCCACGTTGCGCTCCATCTTTCCGCGTCCCATCTGTGCATACACCACGTTGTAGTCCATGGAGTCGAAGCCCAGAAGCCTTGTGGTCATCTCGCGGTCAAGCGGGAAACTGCTTCCGTAGCCTGCCGCCGAGCCCAGGGGGTTGCGGTTGGTCATGCGGTAGGCGGCCTGCAGGAACATCATGTCATCCACCAGGCTCTCGGCGTAAGCCCCAAACCACAGCCCGAAACTGCTGGGCATGGCCACCTGCAGGTGTGTGTATCCAGGCATGAGCACCTGCCTGTACCGCTCGCTCTGTGCCTGCAGTTCGGTGAAGAGGGCGCGCACGTCCTCGGCCACCAGTTTCAGCTGGCGGCGTGTGAAGAGCTTCAGGTCCACCAGCACCTGGTCGTTGCGGCTGCGTCCCGAGTGTATCTTCTTGCCCATGTCGCCCAGCCGCCGTGTGAGCATGAGCTCTATCTGCGAGTGCACGTCCTCCACACCCTCCTCGATGCGGAAGTTCCCCGCAAGGATTTCCCCGCGTATGGCGCGCAGTTCGGCGAGCAGTGTCTCCAGTTCACTGGCCGTGAGCAGTCCGATGCTTTCCAGCATGGTGATGTGGGCCATGCTGCCCAGCACGTCGCTCTCGGCCAGGTAGAGGTCCATCTCACGGTCTCTGCCCACGGTGAAGCGTTCTATCTCTTGGGCTGTGCTGAAGCCCTTGTCCCATAGTTTTGGCATTGTCTTCTTTGCGGTTGTGTGGTTATGTGGGTTGTACGCTTATGCTGTGCCTCGCCCGTCTTGAGAGGGCTGGAGTCGTAAAAACCGCATAACCCCGAATTCGTTCAGTATGGTATCTGTGCCAGCATCTGTGCCAGCCCCTCCACGCCCTGTCCCAGTTTCTTGCCCACCATCTGCTTGACGAGGAAGTTCAGCTCGGCCCTCAGGGTCAGGCGCATGGCGCACTGGCCGGCTTGCGGCAGAAGCTGTATCCACAGGTTGGCCTGCACGGGCGCGCCCTCCAGGGCAAACTTTATGCACTTGGGCTCCTCGCGCTCTATGATGCGCAGCGTTATCTTGCCCACGGGCGAGTCGGCCGTGGCCGTGTCCCGGTCAAATTGCATGTGGCGTATCTTCTCGGCCACCTTGTCCATCTGTTCGGGCGTGACCTTGCCCCCGGCCTGGTCCAGGATGCGCTTCCGCGCGTCGGGATTGTCCACTTGGTTTTGGATGACCGACAGGAATGTCAGGTCGGAGAGCCGGTCATAGACTCTCTGCTGGGGAAACGGTGACACATGCACCGTGCTCTTGTATTCTGTCATTTTTTGCGGTTTTGCGGTTGTATGGGGTGTATGGTTTTGCGGTTGTATGGTTGTGCAAATGTATGGATGTACGGGCTTGTGGCAGTGCGGGGTATGCGGCAGGTTGGCTCTGCGGGCGTGCCGTTGAGGAGGACAGGGGCCATAGAACCGCAAGCCGTATTCCTCCCCCTGGGTAAACTATCCCTCCCAGTGTGCGGGATCCTTGCGCCACTCGTGGAGCATGGGCACCTGGTCCTCGGAGATGTAGCCTGTGCGCAGGGCCTCGTCCACCACCGCCTCGTAGTTGGTGAGCGTGATGAGCTTGACCCTGGCCTCGGCGAAAGCCTGCTCGGCGATGGGGAAGCCATAGGTGTATGAGGCCACCATGCCCACCACCTCATAACCGGCGGCACGCAGGGCCTCCACGGCCTTCAGGCTGCTTCCGCCCGTGCTGATGAGGTCCTCTACCACCACCACCTTGGTGGCGGGCTTCAATTCGCCTTCTATCAGATTGGCCATGCCGTGGTCCTTGGCCTTGCTGCGCACATAGGCAAAGGGCAGGCCCAGTGTGTCGGCCACCAGCGCGCCCTGGGCGATGGCTCCTGTGGCCACGCCGGCCACAGCCCCGGCCTGGGGGAAATTCTCCAGTACGGCGCGGGTGAGCTCCACTTTGACGAAGGTGCGCAGGTCGGGGAAGGAGAGTGCCTTGCGGTTGTCACAATAGAAGGGGCTCTTCCAGCCGCTTGCCCAGGTGAAGGGGTCGGCGGGCTGCAACTTGATGGCTTTCACGTCCAGCAACTTGGCCGCGAGACAGGATTCCAGAGTCTGTGTCATATCATAAGTGTGTTTGTATTCCTGCACAAAGTTACGAAAAAGTCTCTTCCCCTGTCCACGTGAGCCGTAGGAAAGCGACGCTTTTGCCCTTTCGGGACATGGGCCGGCAGTCTGGTTCTGTCGCTTGGTTGCCCCGGGCCGTGGCTTTGTCGGGTTTCCTGGCGCTCATGCCATAGTGCTGTGTCTGCCGGCGCATGCCGATGCGATGGCCAACGCATGCGGCTGCATTGGCACATGCATGCGGCTGCGTTTTCCGGGGGGCGGAGGTCTGCGGACGAATGGGGACGAGAAAAGGGCAGGGAGCCGTGACTCCCTGCCCTTGGGGCTGTCTTGCCTGGTCAGAGTTCGGGAACGTCCCCGCAAGTCCTTCCGTCCTTCCGGGGCGTTCCGCTTACTTGACCAGCACCTTCTTGCCGTTCAGGATATAGATGCCCTTCCGCATCTTTTCCACGCGCTGGCCGCTGAGGTTGTAGATGGCACCGCCGGTGCGGGGCGCGCCCGTGCCGCCGGCCACAGAGCCGATGCCGGTGCCTGTGACATTCTTGAGCACGGGATAGGCTCCCTCCTCCATGGTGCATGACCACACATTGGGATCCCATGCCACCACAGCCTTCTGCAGGTCCTGGAAGTTCTGGCCGTCGTAGTAGAGGACACCCTCCACCACGTCTTTGTCCTTGACCGTGCCGAACATCTGCTCGGTGTTGTTCCACACGCACACGTTCCTGTAGGTGGAGCCGCCCTCGTAGCTGGCGTTCGCGTCGCCCACCACGCCGGCGGTGACCGCCGTGCCCGTGACTGAGCCTGCGGCATAGACGTTCTCCATGTTGACATCGGCACTCACGCGTCCCACGATGCCGCCTGTGATGGTCTCCTCATTGTCCACCGTGATGTCCA
>DCCS01000026.1:10544-15716 GCA_002316015.1 Prevotellaceae bacterium UBA1075 | reverse complement strand
GAACTGCCCTCCCAGTCGCTCGAACGCCTGCGTGGGATGGGCGAGTGGCTCTCCAGGTATGGCGAGACCATGTATGGGACAGCGGCGGGTGATGTCCCCACTCGCCCTTGGGGAGTGACCACGCGCAAGGGCGACCGCCTCTTTGTGCATATCCTCTCCCATGCCGACATTTGCCTGTTCCTCCCCATGAAGGCCAAGGTGCGCAAGGCCATTGATTATGACACGCAGAAGCCGCTTCGCTTCAGCCAGACGGATGACGGCGTGCTGATTCATCTGGGGCAAGTCCCCCGGGGAGTTGACCACATTGTGGAGTTGCACACCAAGTAGCCGGCCTTGCCATTGGCCATTTCCCCGCCATACGCCACCACTCCCTGTGCAGGTCTTGTGCCTGCACAGGGAGTGGTGCTTCATGTGTCCCCTGTGTGCTGTTCGGCTGGTAAGAGTACGCCCCCCAGGCCAGATAAGCCATTGAGGATAGACAGTCCTGTTTCGGCACAGCGTGCAGCCATGGTCAGGCTTCCTCCACCTCGCTCTCGGTGAGCTGGGTTGCCTGTGCTATTTGCTTGATTGTCAGTGTTCCGTTTGCTTTGAGGTTGCGCGCAATGCTCAATTTCTCTTCCTTGCGTCCCTCGGCACGTCCCTCGGCACGCCCTTCAGCCAGTCCCTCTGCCCTGCCTTTCTTCTCAGCAGTCACCAGGCAACTGTACCAGTCGCGGAAGTTCTTGAGGCTCTCCTCGTACTCCTGCCTGTCCTGTGGTGAGTATTTTGCAATCTCGGCCTGCTCAAACAGGCGGTTGAAGATAGCCTCCTTCAGTTCGGCGGGCCGCTCGTCCAGGTCGCCCAGGTGCTTGATGGCAAAGAGCCACTTGTCGTACAGGCTGCTTCTTTCGGTAAGCGGCTTGTTGTACTTGGGCATCTCCAGATAGAGGTATGACAGTTTGTCGTAGAACACCCTGCCCGTGGTCATGTCCACCAGTTTGACCGTATGGTTAAAAGCCTCGTCGTCATCGAAGGTGAAGTTGAGGAAGCAGATGGTATATACACGCTTCAGCTCATAGTCCCAGGACTTCCCCTGCCTGGCCTGCTCGCGTATGGGGAATGTGGAGTAGAAGATGGAGCGGTCCTTGAAGAACTGTTGCTCCCCGTTCTGCATCTCGATGAGAATCTTCTCGCCTTTCTCCGTCTCGCAATACACGTCAAAGACAGCCCTGCGGTCGGTCACGCTTCCTCCCAGGTGTTCGGGGTTGAGGTACGTGATGTCCAGGAAATGCTCTTTCCCCTCGAAGCACGAGTTGAGAAAAGAGAGCAGCAGTTCCTTGTTGGCCTCCGTCCCGAAGAGTTTCTTGAAGGCGAAGTCTGTGTAGAAGTTCACATATCTTGTCTGTGAGTCGGTCAGTGACATATCTCTTCTTATTATGTGTTTTGCGCCTTATATGGCAAGGCACAGGGTGAGCCTTGCATCGTACATGCGCAAAAATACGAAGTTTTCTTCTTACGGCCAACCTTTTTGCTCGGGTAACTGATTCGACCGGCCCGTTCATAGCCGTGCTTGGTGCAACTGGATTGTGGGTGTGTGCCTCGGCTTTTCCCGCAAGTGCCCCTGCCTGTCAAGCCAAAGTCTTTCCTGTGTCCGCTTGAAAGCCTCGCGTGGGTGGGCGGAAATGAGCAAAAGTATAGATTTCGTGCCAGATGTATTGACAAAGTGAAAATAAATCCGTACTTTTGCCGTGAGTTTTGAAAGCAAAACGCGGATAACAGAGACGACACATGAGCAAACTGATGATACCGCAGGGCTATCATGCCCGGCTTGACTTGAAGCAGACCGAACTGGCCATCAAGCATATCAAGGACTTCTTCCTGAGTGGATTGAGCACCGAACTGCACCTGAGGCGCGTGACCGCCCCGCTGTTTGTGTTGCGCGGACTGGGCATCAATGATGACCTGAACGGTGTGGAGCGCCCGGTCAGTTTCCCTGTCAAGGACATGGGCGATGCGGTGGCCGAGGTGGTGCACAGCCTGGCCAAGTGGAAGAGGGTGACCCTGGCTGACTACCGGATAGAGCCGGGTTTTGGCATCGTCACGGACATGAACGCCATACGCCCCGATGAGGAGCTCGACAATCTGCACAGCCTCTACGTTGACCAGTGGGACTGGGAGCGCGTGGTCAGGCCGGAGGAGCGCACGACAGCCTTCCTCAAGCGTATCGTGCGCAAGATTTACAGCACCATCCTGCGCACCGAGTTCTACATTTGCGAGACATATCCCCAGCTCCATCATTTCCTGCCCGAAGAGGTGCATTTCGTGCACAGCGAGGAACTCCTGCGCATCTATCCCGGCAAGACCGCCCGGGAGCGTGAGGACCTCATCTGCCGCAAGTACGGCGCGGTATTTGTCATGGGCATCGGAGGCAAACTCTCTGACGGCAAGGAGCATGACCTGCGCGCCCCCGACTATGACGACTGGAGCACGCCCAACGAGGAGGGACACCTGGGGCTTAATGGCGACTTGCTCGTGTGGTATCCCACACTGGGACGCAGTGTCGAGCTCAGCAGCATGGGCATCCGTGTGGACGCAGGGGCACTGGAGCACCAGCTTGCCCTGCAGGGCAAGCTGGACCGCAGGTCCCTCTACTTCCACCGCCGTCTGCTCGAGGGGTCGCTTCCTCCCTCCATCGGTGGCGGAATCGGGCAGAGCCGCCTGTGCATGATACTGCTCCACAAGGCACATATCGGGGAGGTCCAGTCCAGCATCTGGCCCGATACCATGCGCCGCGAGTGCCGCGAAGCAGGCATGCCCCTGATATAAGCACTCCCTTGCAACCGGAAGCGCGGTTTCTGCGGCACAAGGTGCCGGGGGGGCGTGTGTGGGGGTGAAGAGGTTGAAAGAGAAGGGCGCGTCATGGTGGCGCGCCCGTTTATTTATCAATAACCAATGTACAACAAACAGATTCAAAAGCCAGACGTAGTGACCTGGAGGCAGTTCGCCCGCAAGGGGTACAGCGCTTTTGCCAGCCTGCACCGGCAGGTGCGCATTGGCGTGCTCAGCGCGGCCACGCTTGCAGTGGCGGCCAAGGCCGAGGCCCAGTTGAGCCCATCGCCCGTGCCCGGGCGCGAGACCGATGTCACCGAGGAGGAAAAGCCCCTGGACGAGGTGACCGTGAGCGGCACCCTGGCTCCGCTGACCCAGTTGCAGTCAGCGCGTATCGTGAGTGTACTCCAGCGCCAGGACATCGAGCAGGCGGGGGTACAGAGTGTCAATGACCTGTTCAAGTTGGCCACGGGCGTGGATGTCCGGCAGCGCGGTGGCTACGGCATCCAGTCGGACATCTCCATTGACGGCGGCACCTTTGACCAGATTACCATCCTGCTCAACGGTGTCAACATCAGCAATCCCCACACAGGACATCTTGCAGCCGACTTCCCGGTGAGCGTCAGCGACATTGAGCGCATCGAGGTGCTTGAGGGCGCGGCCAGCCGCGTGTATGGCGGGCAGAGCTTCGGCGGGGCCATCAACATCGTGACCCGGCGGGACAAGGGCACCACTGTCGAGGCGGGCGCCCAGGGCGGCAGTTACGGCACCTTTGACGCGGATGCGCGCGTGGGGCTGAGCCTGGGACGCACAGGCCACAGGCTCAGCGGTGGCGGCGGACGGAGCGACGGAGGCACCCTCAACAGCGACTGGAGCAAGGGCCAGCTCTACTACCAGGGCGACTTCGACAGCCGCCGCATGACGCTCGACTGGCAGTTCGGCTTCTCCAAGAAGTCCTACGGGGCCAACACCTTCTACAGCGCGGCCTACCCCGACCAGTATGAGCGCAACGAGCGTTATCTGCTGTCGGTCAAGGGGGAGACCCAGGGCAAGTTCCGCTTCACGCCGCAGGTCTATTGGAACCGCACCTATGACAACTTCCAGCTGGTGCGCGGACAGAAGTTCGGCGAGAATTTCCATCAGGCCGATGTCTATGGCGTCAAGGCCGGCGGCTACATCAACTGGTGGGGAGGAAAGACCGCGCTGGGCGCTGAGCTCCGCCAGGAGGGCATCCAGAGCACCAACCTGGGGCGCGACCTTGCCCCCGCCCAGTATGTGGACGCGCGGCATGGTCACGGCACCCAATACACCAGGCAGGATGACCGCACCAGCGTCTCCTACAACCTGGAGCACAACGTCCTGCTCAGCCGCTGGACCATCTCGGCCGGCCTGCTTGCCAATATGACCACCAGTGTGGACCACCGCTTCCGCTTCTATCCCGGTGTGGACATTGCCTACCGTCCTGCCAAGGGGTGGAAGCTGTACCTCTCCTACAACAAGGGTTTCCGCCTTCCCTCCTTCACCGAACTCTATTACAAGAGCCCGACCCACGAGGGCAACAAGGGGCTCAAGCCCGAACACAACCGCTCAGTACAACTGGGCGTGCAGTATGCCACAAGCGGTTTCCGGGGCACTATGCGCGGCTTCTACCATCGTGGCAACCAGATGATAGACTGGGTGATGTACACATCGGACGACACCTACCACAGCGCCGCCTTCGACCTGGACAACATGGGCGTGCAGGCCCAGGGGCGCGTGAGTTTCCCCGAACTCTTCCGCAAGGACACCTGGCTGCGCACCCTGAGCGTGGGCTACACCTACATCCACCAGAAGCGGCACGACGACACGCCCGTCTTCAAGAGCAACTACGCCATGGAGTACCTGCGCCACAAGCTGGTGGCCACGCTCAACCACCGCGTCTGGGGCAGGCTTTCGGCCAACTGGAGCGTGCGCTGGCACGACCGCATGGGCAGTTATGTGCGCTACAGCGGCACCTACGTTGACCCCGCCACGGGCTATCTGCGTGGCGAGAGCACGGGGCGGCTCGTCAGTTACAGCCCCTATGCCACCCTCGACCTCAAGCTCCAGTGGACGGCCGAGACCTACCAGGTGTTTGTGCAGGGAACCAATATCACCAACCGCAAGTACTATGACCTGGGCAACGTGCGCCAGCCCGGCGCCTGGGTGATGGCGGGCGCGCGCGTGAAGTTCTGAGGCAGGGCCACCGACCCGCCTCCGCATGTGCCTTCCGCATGTTCCGGAGCCCGAGGGTGTGCATCATAGTGTGCTTCCTTGTGCGGCAGGAATATGCGGGAGGCACTTCCCGTCACAGCCTGCTGTTCAACGCATGCGGCTGCATCCGCC
>DCCS01000026.1:0-10389 GCA_002316015.1 Prevotellaceae bacterium UBA1075 | reverse complement strand
CTGGCCAGCCTGTGCCGGCGGGGTCGAGTGTGACCGACGGCCAGCGGCAACCAGAGCGTCCCCTTGTTCCCAATATTTATCCTTTATGGCACAAACACTTTGCGATTTCACTCAAAACCACTATTTTTGTGCCATAATCAGAGCATACCGATGAACCGAATAGCCCTAATCCTTGCACTCCTGTTGTCCAGTCTGTGCGCCGATGCCTACACCCTTGTGATTGACGCGGGGCATGGGGGCAAGGATGCCGGAGCCGTGGGACGCACCAGCAAGGAGAAGAACATCAACCTGTCCGTGGCCCTCGCGCTGGGGAAGATGGTCGAGGACAACTGCCCGGATGTGAAGGTGATATACACCCGGAAGAAAGATGTGTTTGTGGCACTGGACGAGCGTGCCAACATCGCCAACCGCGCCAAGGCCGACCTCTTCATCAGCATACACACCAACAGCACGCCCGGCAAGACAGGCCCCCGGGGAGCCGAGACCTACACGCTGGGGATGCACCGTGCCGCCGACAACCTGGAGGTTGCCAAGCGCGAGAACTCCGTCATCACGCTCGAGAGCAACTACGAGCAGAAGTACGAGGGCTTTGACCCCAACAGCAGCGAGAGCTACATCATATTCGAGTTGATGCAGGACCGGAACATGGCACAGAGTGTGAGGCTGGCGCGCATGGTGCAGGAGCAGTTCCGCGTCACAGCCAAGCGCCTGGACAAGGGCGTGCACCAGGCCGGGTTCCTGGTGCTGCGCGCGACCAGCATGCCCGGCGTGCTGGTGGAGCTGGGCTACATCAACAATCCCTCGGAGGAGACTTACCTCAACACACAGGCAGGCATAGCGGCCATGGCCAAGAGCATCTACAAGGCCATCGTGGCCTACAGGAAGTGAGCGCGAGTCCCCGCCAGGCCGTGGGGCAAGGGCAGGACAGATGACAGGCATGCGGGAGCGTGGGCCCCAGGGACGTAGTCCCGCCAGGTGGTGAACACACATATTATTATTAAAGCACATACAGCAAGCAAAGATGAGAAAGGAAGTCAAGATAGGTCTTACGGGCGTGGCCGCTCTGCTGATACTGTTCTTCGGTATCAAGTTCCTCAAGGGCGCGAACCTCTTCAGCTCGAGCGATATCTATTACATCCGCTTCAGCAACGCGAAGGGGCTGAGCAAGAACAGCACCGTGTATGCCGACGGCTACAATGTGGGCACGGTGAGCGACATCATCTATGACTATGACCGCCCCGGCCAGGTGCTGGTGGAGATAAGCACGGCCAGCGGGCTGCGCATACCCAAGGGCAGCACCGCCTCTCTGGACGAAGCCATGCTGGGCGGGTGCACGCTCAACATGCTGCTTGCCACCAACCTGGGTGAGGCTTACCAGCCAGGCGACACCATACAGGGCAGCGAGGGGGGCGGCCTCATGTCGAAGGCTGCCGACCTCATGCCCAAGGTGGACCAGGTGCTGGCCCGCGTGGACACCCTGCTGGCCACGCTCAACACCCTGGCCGCCGACCCCAACCTCCCCCTTATCCTCAAGAACGCGGAGACACTCACGGCCCACCTCAACGAGAGCAGCCTGGAACTCAAGCGCCTGCTGGCCAAGGATGTGCCCGCAATGGCCAGCACCTTCAACAGGGCGGGTGAGAATGTGGTGACCCTCACCGACAACCTCAACCGCCTGAACCTGCAGGCTACCATGGACAGCGTGAACTCGACCATAGGCAACGTCAACCGGATGGTGGCACAGATGCAGAGCGAGGAGGGCACGCTGGGGCTGCTGATGAAAGACCCCGGACTATACAACAATCTGAACCGCGCGGTGCAGAGCGCCGACAGCCTGGTCACCGACCTCAAGGCCCACCCCAAGCGCTATGTGCATTTCTCGGCTTTCGGGAGGAAGGAGAAGTGACGGCGCCGCAAGCGCCCCACACAGCCGCCAAGCGGGTTTTCCCTGGCGGGCAGCACATTGTTATTTGTATTTAATCAAAATAAGGTACCCTTCCCGCCACATGAGACGCATGTGCCCGTTGCGGTTTGATTGAGCGCAAGTTATCCGCTGACGGCCAGGGCGGGTACCATGCTCGGGGTGGAATTCCGCGCCTGTCTATATATCAGTCATTTGTGCGGATGCGTGAGCGGAATACCTCATAGTGGTAGGGAAATCGTCCGTACGCGCTCTGACTCTCAGCGTATTGTACGAGAAAAAGCACGGGCTGAGCCCATGGGGCATGATTTGGCGCGAAAGTATAAAGTATGTAAATTTGCATTGTGTCCCATGTGGGACGCTGGCTAAAAAGACAATAAATCCACAAAGGAAGGAATGGACAAGACACCACGCGACAAGTGGAAGGAGTGCCTGGGCATCATCAGGAACAATGTGGACGAGCGGCAGTTCGCCACATGGTTTGAGCCCACAAGGTTCAAAGCCTATGACCCGGAGGAGAGGAAACTGACCATATACATCCCCTCCAACTTCTTCTATGAGTATCTGGAAAGCCATTTCCGGAGACTCTTGCACATGACCGTCGCCAAGGTGTTCGGCGCCGACCAGCATCTGAGTTATGAGGTGAGGGTGGCCGGCCGTGAGACGGTGAACGTGGAGAGCGACGAGCCCACTCCCCTTGACAGGCAGGCGCGCGACACAAGCCCGGCCAACCAGTCGCCACGCATGGCCCAGGCCGCCGGCATGGCCCAGGACCTGGACTCGCGTCTCAACATGAAGCAGAACTTCGGGAACTTCATCGAGGGCATGAGCAACAAGCTGCCCCGCAGCATCGGACTTTCCATCGCCGAGAACCCCAGCCAGCAGACGTTCAACCCCTTCTTCATCTACGGCCCGAGCGGTGTGGGCAAGACCCATCTGGTCAATGCCATCGGCACACGCATGAAGGAACTCCACCCCGAGAAGCGCGTGCTCTACCTGAGCGCGAGACTCTTTGAGGTGCAGTACACATCCTCGGTGGGGCAGAACAGGGTAAACGACTTCATGCACTTCTACCAGAGCATTGACATGCTCATCATTGACGACATCCAGGAGATGGTGGGCAAGAAGGCCACGCAATACACCTTTTTCCACATATTCAACCATTTGCGCCAGAATGGACGGCACATCATCCTCACCAGCGACCGCCCGCCCCTGGCCCTTCAGGGAATGGAGGACAGGATGATTACACGGTTCCAGAGTGGGCTGCTGGCCGAACTGGAGAAGCCCGAGGAGCGCCTGCGACGCGATATCCTGGAAAGCAAGGTCAAGCATGACGGGCTGAAGATCCCCGAGAAGGTCATCGACTATATCTCGCAGAATGTGAGCGACAGCGTGCGTGAGTTGGAGGGTGTGGTGCAGAGCCTGCTCGCCTACTCGGTGGTCTTCAACCGTGATGTGGATCTCCAGTTTGCGATGCGCATCATGAACCACAACGCGCATGCCGAGCGCAAGCGCGCCATCACCATGGACCAGATAGTGGAGCATGCCTGTGAATATTTCCAAATCAGGCAAGAGGATGTCTATGGCAAAAGCCGCAAGGCCAACATCGTGCTGGTGCGTCAGTTGAGCATGTATCTGGCACAGCATCACACTCAGTTGACAGCCAGTAAGATAGGCACACTCGTGGGCGGCAGGAACCATGCCACGGTAATCCATAGCGTGCGCACCATCGAGAATCGCCTGAAGAGCGACAAGGACTTCCAAAAGAAAGTGAGCGAGCTGGAGGGGAAACTGAAGGCGTGAGCAAACACATGACAAGCCAAGACGCATGAACTGGATAACCAAGCGCAAGACGATACGCAAATATACGCGGCAACCCGTACCGGACGAGTTGCTGGACCGCTTGCTGGAGGAGGCCTCCCACACGCAGACGATGGGCAACCTGCAGCTCTACAGCGTGGTGGTGACCCGCTCACAGGAGGGTAAGCGGGCACTTGCACCCCTGCATTTCCACCAGCCCATGGTGACCTCCGCTCCCGTGGTGCTCACCATCTGCGCCGACTTCAGGCGCGTGAGTGACTGGTGCGAGTGCAACAAGGCTGTGCCGGGATATGACAATATGCTCAGTTTTATGAACGCGGCCACCGACGCGCTCCTCTACACCCAGACGCTCTGCAACCTGGCCGAGGAGGAAGGGCTTGGCATCTGCTACCTGGGAACCACCCTGTACACACCCGCGCAGATAGCCGAGACGCTACACCTGCCCGCGCTCACGTTCCCCGTGGCGACACTCACCATGGGCTGGCCCGACGAGAACCCCTCCCCGCAGGACAGGCTTCCCCTGGAAGCTTTCGTGCACCAGGAGTCCTACCGGCCCTACACGCCTGAGCGCATTGCACGGTATTATTCGGCCAAGGAAGCCCTGCCCGCCAACCAGAGGTTCGTGGCCGAGAACGGCAAGGATACCCTCGCCCAGGTCTTCACAGATGTGCGCTATACCCGAAAGGACAACGAGGCCATGTCCGAGGGGCTGCTCGCGGCCCTGGGCAAGCAGGGATTCCTGCGTCAGGGATGCCATTCGTTGCCCCTGGTGGTGGCAGAGACAAGACCCGAGGTGCTGGAGTGCGATGTGGTGCGTTTCCAGAACAAGAAGGAGAAGTGGGTGGCCTTTGTGGGGCTGCTGGGCGGATGCCCATACGAGATATTCACCGGACTGATGGACGACGAGGAGGGCATAGCCTTGCCCAAGAGCGTGACCCACGGGCGCATCATCAAGCATGTGGACAGGGACGGGCTGAAGCGTTACGACTTCCAGTTCGAGAACAAGCGCGGCTACAAGACCACCATCGAGGGGCTCAGCGAGAAGTTCAACCCCGAATACTGGGACTATGCCAAACTGATAAGTGGCGTGCTGCGCTACCGCATGCCCATTGACCATGTGATCAAACTGGTAACTTCCCTGCAGCTTGAGAGCGACAACATCAACTCCTGGAAGACGGGAGTCGCAAGAGCCCTGAAGAAGTACCTGCCCGATTCGCAGCAGGGAGATGACAACGTGGAGTCATAAGCGGGAGAGATGGATGTGGACATCATCATCAGGAGGCTCCGCCTGCACGGCTTTCACGGAGTGCTGCCTCAGGAAAATCGTGTGGGCGCGGATTTCTATGTGACGCTCAAGGTGACAGCCAGTGTGGGCGAGGAAGCCCTGCTGCATGACCGCCTGGAGGGAACCGTGGATTACAGCCGTCTGGCCGAAACGCTGAGACGGGAGATGCAACCCCCATGCCTGTTGCTGGAGCGTGCCGCCATGCGGATGGCCTCGGGCGTGTTGAGGGATTTCCCCCAAGTGTCCAGGGCGGAACTGCTGTTGGAGAAGGAAAACCCTCCCATGGGTGAACAAACGGAAGGCGTCGGGGTCAAAATACTTCTTGTGAGATGATATTGTCATCGCAAAACTGCGCAAAACGAAGAAAAATGCGTAATTTTGCGATGAATTTGTATATATGTAAGTCGGAAAATGGAAAACTTAGGAATCGGATTGGAACTCATGGTGGTGGGCATGCTCACGGTATTTGTCATTCTGCTCATCGTCATCTGGGGTGGCAAACTGCTTATTGCCGTTGTCAACAAGGTGGCTCCCGAGGAGGTCGTCCCCGCCAAGAAAAGGCCGATGCCTTCCGCTGCCATTGACGGCACCACCATGGCCATTCTGCAGGAGGTGGTGAGCCAGATCACAGGTGGCAAGGGCAAGGTGGCCTCGGCAAAGAAGATTTGACAGACCCATGGCGCTTGCATCCGCAAGCCTCTCCCTCGTGGCGCTTGCCCGGGGAAGCCAGGGGCTACATGAAAAGTGAGTCAGAATAACGTCTTCCACCGCAATGCCACGTACAGCCAGGCAGGGCGACTGCCTGGACTCCGCGTGCGGCGGAGGGGAGGGCGAGAGGAAGTCTCAAGTAACAGAACAAGAAAGTAACAAGATATCGCAAATGAAAAGAGAAGTAAAGTTTAGTTTGGTTTTCCGCGACATGTGGCAGAGTGCAGGCAAGTACCAGCCGCGTGTGGACCAGTTGGTAAAGGTGGCTCCCGCCATTATCCGAATTGGGTGCTTTGACCGTGTGGAGACCAACGGAGGAGGCTTCGAGCAGGTCAACCTGCTCTTCGGGGAAAACCCCAACAAGAGTGTGCGCCAGTGGACAAAGCCCTTCCACGAGGCAGGCATACAGACGCATATGCTGGACCGCGCGCTGAACGGGCTGCGCATGAGCCCCTGCCCCAAAGACCTCCGCAAACTCTTCTATAAAGTCAAGAAGGCTCAGGGAACCGACATCACCCGCATCTTCTGCGGACTCAACGACCCCCGCAACGTGATCCCGTCAATCCAATACGCCAAGGAGGCGGGCATGATCGCCCAGGCTTCCCTGTGCATCACCCACAGTCCCATCCACACCGTGGAGTATTATGTCAACCTGGCCAAGACCTTTATCGATGCCGGCGCCGACGAGATTTGCCTCAAGGACATGGCCGGAATCGGGCGCCCTGTGTCGCTGGGAAAGATTGTGGCAGGCATCAAGGCCTACAAGAACGATATTCTGATACAGTATCACAGCCATTCGGGCCCCGGTTTCTGCATGGCGTCAATCCTGGAGGTGTGCGAGGCGGGATGTGACTATATCGACACCTCCATGTCGCCACTGGCATGGGGCACGGGGCATGCCGACATCATTGCCGTGCAGGAGATGCTCAAGGACGCAGGATTCCAGGTGAAGGAAATCAACATGGAGGCATACATGGAGACCCGCACGCTCATACAGGAGATGTACGACGACTTCCTGGGGTATTATATTCCCAAACTCAACCATGTCAACAACTCACTGTTGATAAAACCGGGTTTGCCCGGCGGTATGATGGGATCCCTGATGACCGACCTGGAGGACAACCTGAAGAGCCTGAACAAGTGGAAGGTGAAGAACGGACAGCCCGAGCTGACCACAGACCAGCTGCTTGTGAAACTCTTTGACGAGGTGGCTTACGTGTGGCCCAAGGTCGGATACCCCTGCCTGGTGACCCCATTCAGCCAGTATGTGAAGAACCTCTCGCTGATGAATGTGGTTCAGATGGAGAAGGGGAAGGCACGCTGGAGCATGATTGCCGACAACATCTGGGACATGATCCTGGGCAAGAGCGGGCGCTTGCCTGGCCCCGTGGCTCCCGAACTGGTGGAGTTGGCCAAGGAGCAGGGCAGGGTGTTCGAGACCCAAGACCCCCAGTCGTACTATCCCGACGACCTGGACACTTACCGCAAGAAGATGCAGGAGAAGGGCTGGGAACTTGGCGAGGATGACGAGGAACTCTTCGAGTACAGCATGCACCCCTCGCAGTACGAGGCTTACAAGAGCGGAAAGGCCAAGGCGGACTTCGAGGCCGACCTGGCCGAGCGCAAGGCCAAGGCACACGGCGCAGGCGCAGCCGGACAGCCCAAGAGCATCAAGGTGAGCGTGAACGGACAGACTTACGAGGTGAACATCGCCTATGGCAACGAGGCGCCCGCTGCCACCACGGCGGCTCCTGTGCCGGCAGGCGAGGGTGAGGATATCCTGGCACCCCTGGAGGGCAAGTTCTACCGGGTGAAGGACGCGCAGGAGACTCCCAAGCAGATCGGTGACCTGGTGAAGGCCGGTGATGTGATAGGCTACATTGAGGCCATGAAGACTTACAACGCCATCCGCGCGGATTTCGACGGGGTGCTGACAGCCATCCTGGTGAACAGTGGCGACGCGGTGGAGGAGGATGACCCCATCATTAAAATCGCAAGGAAGTAAGCATGAAGATGGATAAGATATTAGAAGCCTTAGACAAGGTGTATGACATGACGGCATTCTCCAACATCGCGGAGAACCCCTTGTTCATCGTCATGTACCTGCTCGCGTTCACATTGCTCTATCTGGGTATTGTGAAGAAGTATGAGCCCCTGTTGCTCGTGCCCATAGCCTTCGGAGTGCTCATAGCCAACTTCCCCGGCGGTGAGATGGGAGTCACACAAGCCGACAGCAACGGCATGGTCATGGTCAATGGCGTGGCGAAGAACATCTACGAGATGCCCCTGCACCAGATAGCGCACGACCTGGGCTTGATGAACTACCTCTACTATGCGCTCATCAAGAGTGGACTGCTGCCGCCCATCATCTTCATGGGTGTGGGCGCGCTCACCGACTTTGGCCCCATGCTGCGCAACCTCAAACTCGCCATCTTTGGCGCGGCCGCGCAGATGGGCATTTTCACAGTGCTGCTCGTTGCCTTGGCAGTGGGTTTCACTCCCCAAGAGGCCGCCTCGCTGGGCATCATCGGTGGAGCGGACGGCCCCACGGCCATCTTCACCACCATCAAACTTGCCCCTCATTTGCTGGGTCCCATCGCCATTGCGGCCTATAGTTACATGGCTCTTGTGCCTGTGATTATCCCCCTGGTGGTGAAGTGCCTGTGTACCAAGAAGGAGTTGATGATCAACATGAAGGAGCAGGACAAGTTGCATCCCGATGCCACGCAGATCAAGAACATGCGCGTGCTGAAGATTATCTTCCCCATTGCCGTGACTACCATCGTGGCCATCTTTGTGCCTACGGCCGTGTCCCTGGTGGGCATGCTCATGTTTGGCAACCTGCTCAAGGAAATCGGCAATGACACCTCCCGCCTGTTTGACGCAGCCTCCAACGGCATCATGAACGCTGCCACCATTTTCCTGGGTCTCTGCGTGGGAGCCACCATGACGGTGGACGCCTTCATCAATGTACAGACCCTTGGCATCGTGGCTGGCGGTTTCTGCGCCTTCGCCCTCAGCATCGCGTCGGGCATTTGCATGGCCAAACTGTGGAACCTCTTCGCCCAGAAGAAGGTGAATCCGCTCATCGGAGCCACAGGCCTGAGTGCAGTGCCTATGGCAAGCCGTGTGTGCAACGGCATCAGCACCCAGTATGACCCCAAGAATCATGTGCTCAACTATTGCATGAGTTCCAACATCTCCGGCGTTATCGGCTCGGCCGTGGCCGCAGGTGTGCTCATCAGTTACCTGGGCTAATACACTCGCCCGGATGCCGGCAGACTGACCACATCAAGTCTGCCGGCATTTTTCATTTGGTATCATTGCTGACCGGTACCCCCCCCATGAGCATAACTATCCCCCCCGAGGTCCTGTAAAAATAGGACTTCGGGGATGTTCTTTAACCAGTCTTCTTCGTGTTTGGCGGACCCAATAATAAGACATCTCCCGTTTCGGGACAACTGGATCAGAATAAAATATGATTGGATTTGCTGAACCGCATTTAAGACCCAAGCAAACGATAGAGAGCAAAAAGGGTAAAGTAAAAAAGACTCCTGTCACCAGGACTTTAAAGGGCTGTTCTTGTTCGGGCCAAGGTGGGTAAATTCTGTTTGTCCAAAAGGGGCAAAGTTGAGTGCCTTTTCCACATACTTTTCCACATACATCCGTCAGAATGCGAAGAACAACATCCCCCGGCTGTTATCCCATAAAACGCAATAGTATTTCATTTGCCCATTGCAGTACTACTTCATTTGTCATTGAAGTACTACTTCATTTGTCATTGAAGTACTACTTCTTCTTTGCCCATCGCAGTACTACTGACTTCGTGTACCTCGTAGTCCTTCTTCCAGGAGGAGTCGCAGTACTGCTTCACCGGCCCTTGAAACATATTGGCCTAATAGACATGCACAGTCGCACAAAACCTGCACGTGTTCATGCAAAATTTCAGAGGTGTCAAAGCAATTAGCCTTAAATTGTCTTTAAATTTCATGTCGTTTTCGTAATTTTTTTCTTGTATGTTTTTCAATAAAATAAAATGAATGTCCGCAAATGTCCAAATTAGCAAAATTTAAACTGCCAATGTATCCACTGGAACACAATTTGCAGCCATTCCATGTTAGACAAAAGAAAGGGACCACTATGAATCTGCTTGATTTCTACCGTCAATATCCTGACGAAAGCTCCTGCGAGAAAGCTCTCCGTCATTTCCGTGAACACCACGGCCTTTTCTGTAGCCGCTGCGGCGGTTTGCGTCTGAGTTGGAATCCGAGCCACCGTTCCTGGACTTGCATGGACTGTAAACATGAGATGACCTTGCGTTCCGGTACGGTGATGCAGGGAAGCAACCTTCCTGTCCGTGACTGGTTCGCCGCCATGTTCCTTCTGACAGCGACCAAGCGTGCCATATCCGCCAAGGAAATCCAGCGTCAATTGGGCCGCAAGCGTTACCAGCCCGTATGGGAAATGGCTCACAAACTTCGTGACATGATGGGCAAGCGTGACGAATGCTACCCGCTTCATGGAAACATGGAGATTGACGAGGGTTTCTTCTCCACCGAAACGCCCGAAGAACAGAAGGATTGCCCGTTGAAACGCGGACGTGGCAGCCAGCGCAAGACCTCCGTCCTCGCCATGGCCGAAAGCAACTTCCCGG
>DCCS01000036.1:19779-27975 GCA_002316015.1 Prevotellaceae bacterium UBA1075 | reverse complement strand
GACCAACTGAGGCAGGCGCGTGGGGCCATCGCCCATAAGTATGTGGCATCCAATGCGGGAGCCACCGATATGATACTCCATACCTTGGGCTTGTAGCCGGAGCCGCGGCCCTGCGGACGTTGTGTGTACGAGTCCCTTCGTGGCCTACCCGGCTGCTACAGGCACCCACATTGTCAGGACGGCTTTTCCGTCGCGCCACACTCCCCCATTTGTCTGGCCAGGGCAGGAAGGCCATCGCATGCGGCTGTGTTCGTCAATGCATGCGGCTGCATTCGTCATCGCATGCGGCTGCGTTCGTCATCGCATGCGTCTGCATTCCTTTTTCAACCTGGTTGGTTCGTTCCGGGGAACTCCGTGCAGCATGATGCCGGCTGTCTCCATGAAGCCCGTCTGCGAGGAGTGCAGGCAGGCGGGAACGGGCAGAAAAGGGTACCTGAAGTCGGAAAAAACACGCTTCTGTGGCATTTTCTCCCTCCCTGCAGCTTTGTCCCAAGCAAATTTGCTATCTTTGCGGTGTCCACGGAAGTGAGGCAGGCAGGTGTCCGTGACCCAGTCATGCACTTGCCTTGATGTGTCATCCAATATCAAGAAAAGAGCTTATGAGCAGCAACACATTACTTGTTGTGAAAGCCGCATGTGCCATTCTGGTGGGTGCGCTCCTTATTGCCAGCCCAGGAGACTACACCAAATTGATGGCGCAGATTATTGGCGGAGTGATTCTGGTTACGGGTCTGGTGCCTATGGTGGGCTTCTGGTTCCCCGCCCCGTCCGGGCCGATGCGGCTCGTCTTTCCAGTCGCGGGCGTGGGCTGCGTGCTTCTGGGGCTGATGCTCATTCTGTATCCCGGCACGTTTGTGCGTGCGCTGATGTACATGTTGGCGGTGCTATTCCTTGTTGGCGGTGTCCATCAGCTGGTGTCGCAGTTGAGCGTGCGCGGCATGCTGCCCATGCGCTGGGGGTCACTGCTCCTGTCGCTGGCACTTGTCCTGCTGGGTGTCATTATCCTGGCTTATCCCATGCGGTCGGCCTCGGTGCCCTTTTTCCTGCTGGGGCTTGGCTGTATCGCCTATGGCGCAGTGGAGTTGCGCCGTTTCCTGGGGCGCATCCTGGGCGGGCGCGGGAGCAGGCATGAGGACGAGTACGTCGATTACGAGGAGATAATCGACGAGGACACCATACGCAAGTAGTCCTCTCCGAAGATGAACATGTGTCCCTCCTCCCTGAATCCGAGGGACTCATACAAGTGTTTGGCACCCGTGTTCCCGGGCGCGCAGGCCAGTATGGCAGGCCGCCCCATGCGGGCAGCGTCGGCCTGTGCGCAGGCCAGCAGGCGGCGCGCTATGCCCCTTCCCCTCCATGGGGGGAGCACGGCCAGGCTGTCGAGGTAGTACTCCCCATCGCGTGTCTCATCGTCCATCCTGTCCACGTCAAACGTGACGAACTCCTCCAGCAGGGCGAATGTGCGTGCCCTGCGCTCCCGGTAGCCCTCGCCCACGTAGGCCACCAGCGCGCCGACGGGTTGGCCTCCGGCATTGACAGCCAGGCGTGTGTGGCGCCAGCTGTACAGCGTGTCGTCGCGCCGGCACACGGCCGTCAGCTGCTTCAGCAACGCCCTGTCCCTGTCTGTCTTGTGGCCCTCGCAGACCCGTTCCATGAGCGCGCCGCCCACGGCCTCGGCCACCACCAGCGCCACAAAGGCCGCGTCCATGGCGGTGGCCATCCTGTATGTGATTTTCTCCATGCTTGTGTGCTTATGTCTGGACAAAGTTACCGCTTTTGTGCCGCAGGCTTGTGTGCCATGAGGAAAAAAGTGTTAACTTTGCCTGGAAGATAGCTTGCAGATACACGACTTACCAATTCAATAGACCTATGAAAATGAAACGATTCACAGCGCAGATGCTGCTTGCGGTACTGTGCGGCTCGGCCGCGACAGCCCAGCGGCTCGACATCACACTCACGGACAACAGCGTGGTGTCCTACGATGTGTCACAAATCCAGTACATGGAGGTGATGCCCCAGGGCGAGCCTGGCCAACTGGACGGCTACTGGTACCTGGGCTACCGTGTGATGGGAGGCAGCACCGTGCACTATGACGGGTCGGAGAAGTTGACTTTCAGCGGCACCGTGCTCAAGTGGCTGAAGAGCAGCGGCGAGGAGGTGTATGACCTGGAATACAGCGAGGACAAGAAGTCATTTGACGCCGTGTCGCGCTCCACGGGCAGGAAGACCACCTACACCATTGCCGCCAACGAGAGTGACCTGATGGTGCTCAAGACGGGGACTGTGTGGAGATACTTCTATAAGTCGGCCACAGCGGCGCGCGAGGTGTCCGAGGTGGAGAGTTTCCCGAACCGCGCCGAACTGGCCACAGCCGAGCAGGTCATAGCGAGATACAAGAGCGGGTCGTCCAACTCCACCAAGACACCCATGGGCAGGCACTTCGAGAGTTTTGGGGCCGCCACCGACGAGGACAAGGCGTGGCTCGCCGATGCCGGCAACCAGCCATCGTTTACGGTGGGCAATTACAACAAGTGGACGGCCAAGGCGGTGAAGCTCTATCCCTATACGGATCCCACTCCGGCCGATGTCAACCAGCACGCCATAGGCAACTGCTGCATGTGCGCCGTGCTGGCGTCATTCGCCTATATGTACCCGGCCTTCATAAAGGACATCATCACGCAGGAGGGCAACAAGTACTCTGTGAAGATGTATGACCCGAAGGGCAACCCCGTGACCGTGGTGGTCGACAACAAGTTCCTGTGCGACGGCAACGGCAACCTGGCACAGTGCACGGGCAAGAACAATGCCGTCACCTGGGCCACGGTGCTCGAGAAGGCACTCATGAAATGGGAGACACGATTTGGCTGCAACGGCATCGAAGGCATCGGCACCGAGCATGCCGCCCCTCCATTCACCGGATGCGGCAACAGTTTTGCCATCACTCCAGGCACGCTCTATCCGGGCGAGATGCAGAAGGTGGTGGACTGGGCCATGCGGAACGGCATGGTGGGCGTGGGAGGCTTCAACAAAGGCGGGCTCGTGTGCGGCACCCTGGAGAGCGTGACAGGGCACGCCTTCACGCTCATGTACACCAGTTCGCCCGACAAGTACCTGTGGACGATGCGCAACCCCTGGGGCAATGGCAGCGTGGACGGGAAACTGGAGATTCCCAACAGGCGAGCCATCCAGAAGACCATCGACTTCCGCCTGGTCTATCCCGGAGCCGCTGAACCGTTCCTGAAGGAAGGACTGGGTGGGTACACCGTGCCCAAGTGGACTCCCCGGAAGTCTGACCTGGGCGTGGACAAGAGGCTGCTTCGCCAGTGCGGCATAGAGCACTACGGGCCCATTGACGAGGTGGACGATGACGCTGCCGCCGAGGCTTCCACCGCCGACGGGGTGGAGTAGCACCGTGGCTGCCAGGCACAAGGCGGCACCAGCCCGTGGGCATGAACCCCGCAGGCTGGTGCGCTCATATAAACAGAACGACCAATGACGATGATTAAGGATTACCACAAGACGGCCATCATTGCAGGCGAGCGCAAGGTGAGTTATGCCGAGATGCTCAGGCGCGTCACTCTATTCGCAAGACAGACACCCCAGGAAGCGGGAGCCAGGACTGTAATATTCAGCAAGAACCGCGAGGGCTGGCTGTATGCCTTCTTTTCGGTGTGGCTGAACAGGGGCATCGCCGTCCCGGTGGACGCCACATCCACTGTGGACGAGCTGGCCTATATGTTGCATGACTGCCGCCCTGCCTGTGTGTGGACCACGCGCAAGCGTCTCGACACCTTGCGCCCTGCTGTGGAGAAGGCCGGCATAAGCCCCAGGATCCTGCTCATCGAGGATTTCGAACATGCCGATGACACCGGCATGGAACCTGCCGACATACGCTACGACGGCCCCGACACCGCGCTCATCATATACACGTCGGGCACCACCGGGTCACCCAAGGGCGTGATGCTCTCCTTTGCCAATCTTTTCGCCAACATCAGGGGAGTGTCTGACGAGGTGCCCATCTTCAACGAGCACCGCCGCACCATGATACTCCTGCCCCTGCATCATGTGCTCCCCCTGCAGGGAAGCATGATTGCTCCCATAGTGCGCGGGGGTGGCGTGGCCATCTGTCCCAGCCTGTCGGGCAAGGATGTCATGGACACCCTGTGCCGCGGGCAGGTGTCCATCGTGATTGGCGTGCCCCGCCTGTGGACATCCATATACACCGGCATCAAGAAGAAACTGGACGCGCACCTGGCCACCCGCATGCTCTTCAGCCTGTGTGCGAAGGTTGGAAGCCGCTCGCTCTCACGCCTGGTGTTTGGCAGTGTCAGGAAGAAGATGGGCGGGCACATCGACTATCTGGTGAGCGGGGGAGCGGCCCTCGATGTCGAGGTGGGACGCGGGCTGCGCACCCTGGGGCTGGATGTGCTCGAGGGTTATGGCATGACCGAGACGGCTCCCATCATAGCCTTCACGCGCCCCGGCGACATCATTCCCGGCTGTGTGGGACTTCCGCTGCCGTCGGTTGAGTGCAAGATTGTGGACGGCGAACTCTGTGCCAAGGGCCCCAATGTGATGCAGGGCTACTGGGGGAAGCCCGAGGAGACGGCCAAGGTGATTGACGCGGATGGCTACATACACACCGGCGACCTTGCCCGCATGGACGAGAAAGGGCGCATCTACATCACCGGGCGCAAGAAGGAAACCATTGTCCTGAGTAATGGCAAGAACGTGCAGCCCGACGAGATAGAGTTCAAACTGGAGAAGAATGCCGACCTGGTGCGCGAGGCCGCCGTGGTGCAGGACGGCGACATGCTGCGCGCCATCATCGTTCCGCAGGAGAAATGGGCTTTCGGGAAGACCGAGCAGGAGCAGGAGCAGACGCTCAAGAAACTCGTGCTGGAGCCCTACAACGCCGCCTCCCCCGGCTACAAGAGGGTGCTGGGGCTCTTTGTATATCATGGTGACCTGCCCCGCACCAGGATGGAGAAACTGCAGCGGTTCAAGCTCAAGGCCATCCTGGAGGCAGGCCGCCACGACTGCGGCACGCGGGACAGCCAGGCGGTGGAGCCCACCTATCCCGAATACCAGATACTGAAGAAGTACATACAGGACGAGAAGCACGTGCCGGTGCACCCCACCGACCACCTGGAGACCGACCTCGCGTTTGACTCCCTCGACAAGGTCGGGCTGCAGGACTTCATCGAGAACACCTTCGGGATGAAAATCAACGCCGATGAGATGGGCGGCATAGCCAATGTGACGGCCCTGGCCGAAATGGTTGTCGACGGCAAGACGCGCATGGAGGTGGAGCAGATTGACTGGCACACGCTGCTTGCCAGGTCGGCCGGGCATCTCACGCTGCCCACCGCCTCGTGGCGCTACCCGTTCCACATACGCCTGGCCAGGCTCTTCTTCAGGCTATACAACCGGCTTTCCATCACCGGCACGGAGAACATCCCCGCCCACGGCCCCTTTATCCTGGCCGCCAACCACCAGAGTTACCTCGACGGACTCCTGGTGCTGACGGGCCTTTCGCGGAGTACTGTGAGCCAGTGCTATTTCTATGCCAAGGAGGACCACTTCCGCTCTGCCATGAGGCAGAGGATAGCGCGCCGTCACAATGTGATACTGATGGAGCGCGCCAACCTCAAGGACTCAATCCTCAAGATGGCCGAGGTGCTCAGGCAGGGCAAGAACGTGGTCATCTTCCCCGAGGGTTCACGCACACATGACGGGAAGGTGGGCGCTTTCAAGAAGACTTTTGCCATCCTGAGCAGGGAACTGGGCGTACCGGTCGTTCCGGTGCGCATCAGCGGGGCCTACGCGGCCATGCCACGCGGCCATGCCCTTATAAGCCCCAGCCACATCAGCGTGCGCTACCTGCCCGCCGTGCAGCCTTCGCCCGGAAAGGACTATGGCGAGCAGGCCGAGGAAATCCGCTCCATGATAGCCAATGGCTGAGAAGGGCAACACCTGGACTCACCTGGCAGGGGTCGTGTTCGCGCTCTCCTGTGCCTGGATGGCGTGTCCGGCCGCGCGGCTCGGATGGCAGATGGCACTCGGTGTCAGCCTGTTTGTCGTGGGAATGTTCCTCATGTTTCTCTCCAGCACCCTCTATCACTGGATGCCGCAGGGCAGGGTCAAGGACGTGCTGCGCCGCTGCGACCATATCAGCATCTATCTGATGATAGCCTGCAGTTACTCACCCCTGCTCATCGGTGTCGTGGGTGGCTGGGCAGGCTGGTCGCTCTTTGTCCTGCAGTGGGTGCTTGTGGCGGCTGGTACGGTGTACAAGATAAAGGCTCTCGGACGCTATCCCCGCCTCTCGCTTGCCGTCTATCTCGTGATGGGGTGGAGCGTGCTGCTCGTTGCCCCGCAGGTGGTGAGCCGCATCAGCCCGCTTGTCGGTGCCCTGCTGCTGGCCGAGGGGATTTTCTACACATCGGGCACCTGGTTCTTCGCCCACGATGCGCACCCCCGCTATCATGCCGTCTGGCATGTGTTTGTGCTCCTGGGTGCCATGGCGCACACGGGCGCGGTGCTGTGCCTGCTTTATCCGTAGTGCCCGCCCGTCCCTCGTAGGTGACCGTAAAACATTCTTTCGTACATTAAGATATGAGCAAGAAGTATCGTGTCGCGGCCGCAGCGCTGGTGCTGGTGGCACTCCTGGCCGGTGGCGGGCTGTGGCTTGCCAGCGGCTATATGCTCTCCTACTCGCTCTGCCCGGTGCGGGACAGGTATGACGCGCGGGGCGCGATGGAGAGGAACGCCAGGGAGTATCCCTGGCAGAAGGACTGGCTCGACAGCCTGCGTGACCACCATGGCCTGCATGACCTGGGCACGTTCAGCCCCGTGTCCGGCACTCCGCTGCATGCCGTGTATCTGCCTGCCCCCTCTCCCACCAGGCGCACCGCCCTGCTGGTGCATGGCTACGGCTGCTGTAGCCTGGACATGCTGCACATCGCCTACATCTACCACCACCTGCTGGGCATGAACGTTCTCATGCCCGACCTGTACGGGCACGGGCAGAGCGGTGGAGACCACGTCAACATGGGATGGCTCGACAGGCTGGATGTCCTGCGGTGGTCGGCTGTGGCCGACAGCCTTTTCGGCGGAGGCACGCGCATGGTGCTGCACGGCATCTCGATGGGTGCCGCCACGGTGATGATGCTTTCGGGCGAGCGCACCCCCTCTTGTATATGCGCGTATGTGGAGGATTGTGGCTACACCGGCGTGTGGGACGAGTTTGCGGGCGAGTTGCGCGCGCGCTTCCGCCTGCCGGCGTTCCCGCTCATGCACACCACGTCCTGGCTCTGCCTTCAGCGTTACGGATGGAGTTTCCGTGAGGCCAGCAGCCTTGGCCAGGTGGCGCGGTGCCCCCTGCCCATGCTCTTCATCCACGGGGGCGAAGACACCTTCGTGCCCACCGGGATGGTCTATCGCCTGTATGCCGCCAAGCCCCGGCCCAAGAGGATATGGGTGAGTGAAGGCAGCGGGCATGCCCGCTCCTATGCCGACAATCCCGGTGAATACACCCGCAGGGTCGCCTCCTTCGTGAGCGAGTACGTCCCGCAGGACCGCCCTGCCGATACCCTTGGCCATGAACAGTGACATCCTGCACCCTTTGTGCCAGGCCATACAGGAGCGTATGCTCAGCCGTGGCCTCACGCTCAGCACGGCCGAGAGTTGCACGGGTGGTGGCATGGCGGCCGCCCTGACCTCGGTGGACGGGTCGTCGGGCTACTTCCAGGGCGGGCTGGTGGCCTACCAGAACGAGTTGAAGGAGCGGTTCCTGGGTGTGAGCGAGGCCGACATCCTGCGCTACGATGTGGTGAGCCGGCCTGTGGCTGAGCAGATGGTGAGGGGTGCCTGTGCCCTGTTCCACACCCATTGTGCCATTGCCTCCACGGGCTACACAGGCCAGGGCAATGGCCCCATTCCGCAGGGGACGGTGTGGATAGCCTGGGGCACGGGCACCGAGGTGCACTCCGTGTGCCTGAGGGGCAATGAGGGGCGCGAGGCCAATGCCGCCCGTGCGGTGGCCGCCGCGCTGCGTCATTTCAAGCTTTGGCTGGAGGAGAAAGACAGCCAGTGCGTCATGCCGTGAAGAAAAAGCGCGTAAAAAGTTTTGTCCATAAGTGAAAATGCCATACCTTTGCACTGCAAAAGCAAGGATGGCGGGATAGCTCAGCT
>DCCS01000036.1:0-19741 GCA_002316015.1 Prevotellaceae bacterium UBA1075 | reverse complement strand
TAGAGCGTCGGATTCATAATCCGAAGGTCAAGGGTTCAAGTCCCTTTCCCGCTACTTGCAGGATGCGATTCAGTTTGTTCCCCGGGGGTGTCACATGCCGTCGGGGATTGTTTTTTCGAGGCCCTGCTATCGGATGGGTATGCTTCGGAGGCCGTGTGCACGAAAGCATGCGTGCGGAGACCTTCCGGTGGCGGGCAGAAAGGAGAGGAAATGATCACATTGCGCGAACTGTACCGTATAGGTCACGGCCCCAGCAGCAGCCACACCATGGCTCCCCGGCACGCGGCCGAGATTTACTTGCGCCGGCATCCCGAGGCCGCTTCCTTCCATGTCACGCTTTACGGGAGCCTGGCAGCCACGGGGCGTGGGCACCGTACCGACTGGGCCATTTACACCATCCTGGGCGAGGAGCGCACCACCTTCACCTGGAAGCCGCACGTGTTCCTGCCCTTTCATCCCAACGGCATGACCTTCAGTGCCGTGGATGCCGAGGGACGGGAGTATGACTCCTGGACGGTGTTCAGCATCGGCGGCGGCGCGCTGGCCGAGGAGGGAAAGCAGGCCATGTCGCTCCCCGAGATTTACGGGATGAACCACGCTACGGACATCCTGCACTGGACGCAGGCGACAGGCAAGACCTTCTGGGAATATGTCGATGACTGCGAGGGGCCTGGAATATGGGGGTATCTGGCCGAGGTGTGGCATGTGATGAGGGAGGCGGTGGAGCGCGGCCTTGAGCATGAGGAAGTCCTGCCGGGCGGCCTGAACCTGCGGCGCAAGGCGTCCAGCTACTACACCAAGGCCGAGGGCTACCAGCCCAGCATGCGCAGCAGGGGGCTTATCTTTGCTTACGCGCTGGCCGTCATAGAGGAAAACGCGGGCAGCGGCCTTATCGTCACGGCGCCCACCTGTGGCAGTTGCGGTGTGCTGCCCGGCGTGCTCTATCACATCTGGAAGAGTCGCCAGGTGTCTGAGGTGCGCGTCTTGCGCGCCCTGGCCACTGCGGGCCTCTTCGGCAACATAGTGAAGACGAATGCCAGCATCAGTGGGGCGGAGGTGGGTTGCCAGGGCGAGGTGGGTGTGGCATGTGCCATGGCGGCCGCAGCCGCGAGCCAACTGTTCGGCGGTTCGCCTGCACAGATAGAGTATGCGGCCGAGATGGGCCTGGAGCACCACCTGGGGCTCACCTGTGACCCGGTGGGCGGGCTGGTGCAGATACCCTGCATCGAGCGGAACGCCTACGCGGCCGCCCGCGCCATGGATGCCAACTCCTTTGCCATGTTCTCCGACGGCACCCACCGTGTGAGTTTCGACCGCGTGGTGGAGGTGATGAAGACCACCGGCCACGACCTCCCCAGCCTGTACAAGGAGACCAGCGAGGGCGGCCTGGCACGCGACTATCACCAGATGTAGGCATGCGGATTTCATCAGAGAAAGAACGCGAAGAGGGAGGCTGGCGTGATATAAAACGTCAGCCTCCCATGTTTTTTCTCTTTCTATGACTTTGTTGTCGCATAAAAGCCTTAAATTTGCAGTGGATGTGGCATGTACGCATCCAGTCTTATCGGAAAAGAAGAAGCGTTATGCGCATCAAGTATTTGGAAACGTAGGAAATTTTCAACTGCATACTCAGATGGCATAGTGGTTCTCACGCTTAGCGTGGGCTGCTATTACTATATCTGTATGCAAGGTTTCCTACGACCTCCAAATAAAGACGTGGCATTGCAGTTCCACGCTTCTGCGTTTTAACAAATGCCTTGGAGGGACTGGAAAGGCGAAGGAGTTTTAGTTATGAAAAGAGGTTTGTTCTATGTGGTAGTCCTGCTCTCTGTTTTTTGCATTGCTTCGTGCTCAACCCCAGAAGATAAAGCCAAGGCTTTAGTGAAGAAGCATGTGGAGAGTCGCTTGTATCATCCGGAAACGTATGAGTGTGCCGAAATAAAGGTTGACAGCGCGTTCTCTCCTTTTGCTGACCCTGCTTTTCTTGAAAAGGTGACGAAGTTAAAAGAGTTGTCGGACCAGGTGAAAGAGTGTGAGTCTGCTATTGACCATGAAAAGTCACTAATCTCCAGTGAACGCTCTTCCATGGCGATTTACGGAGGTTATTATGCTTCGTATATGGGACGAAGCAAATACAACCTGCATAAGGAGGAGCTTGAGGAACATCAGCAGAAGTTGAAAGAAGAACTTGAGAAGAAGGAA
Organism: Prevotellaceae bacterium UBA1075; assembly: GCA_002316015.1. Lineage (GTDB taxonomy): Bacteria > Bacteroidota > Bacteroidia > Bacteroidales > Bacteroidaceae > Physcousia. The sequence continues at coordinate 17,539 of DCCS01000036.1, read as the reverse complement.
GCGGTGGAGCTTGAACAACACAGCTTGTATGAAGGCATAAAGAAAAAGGCTTTGGAGAAGCCGCGCTTCATAGGATATGTTATCGGTCATAGCTACCGTGCCAAAAATAATGCAGGCCAAACGGTCTTTGGTGGTGGAGCGTATTTGGTGGATTCTGAAATATCAAACATACTTTGGTATCACGATACGGAAGACGAAGAGTTTAGTGCCATAATGGAGTTAGTTCGGCAGATAAGAGAGGATATAGCAAAGGGAGAGTGAAGTGGGAAGGCGAATTGATGCCAAAAGTGAATGGAAGCAAGTGTATGGAGAGACTCCATCGGGAACTGCTCACCGGGCTGGCTGCATTAGAACTCATACGCAGTTGCCCCTTTCGCTTGTTCCCAGTGGCTGCTTGAGGTGAGCACCGAGCAAACTTGCTGATTCGGCTATGTCTGCTTCCCTGTTTGGGGACCTCCCCCTCCCGCTCAGAAGTCGGGGTCCAGGATGGAGCGTGTGGGGCGCATGGGCAGCGGCCTTCCAGTGGGGTCGGCAGGGTAGGGGGGCGTGCCGTTCTCGCGTGTGAAGCTCAGTCCTATCTCCACCCGCAGCTTCTCGCTCGCGTTGATGCCCAGCTGTGCGCCCACGGTGGTGCGCGGCTGGTCGAGGAAGGGCATCTGCGGCGCGCCCGCCTGGTGGCCGCCTATCGCGCCAAAGTCATGCATGACAAAGCCGCTCAGGTTCACGCGGTCATTGAACCGGTAATCCACCAGTCCGCACACGCCCACGCTGTTCACCTGTCTGCCCCACAGGCGGTAGTTGGAGAAGTAGCCGCCCACCGCCGCGCTCCACTTGCCGTCCTGGCTCAGCGGCAGGCAGTACATGGCCGCGATGTCGGTGAAGAACGAGGCTCCCCGCCATGGGTTTCCGCGCCCCCATCCCACGCGCACGCCGGCCCCTATCTGCGCGTTGAGTCCCTGGTGCAGGTCCCATCCGCCCCAGGCATAGCCCATCCACGGCATGCTGGTCACGGCGGTGTCATTGAGGCATGGTGTGTAAGTGGGGGATGTGCCGTCCTGGGCCCGTGTGCTGCGTATGCGCGGTGTGCGCATGCCCTCGTCGGCCGGACGCGTGTATGGGACGGAGTCCGCCGTCTCCTGCGCCTTGGCGGTCACGGAGTGGAGAGCCAGCACCACCAGGCTGGCCGTTATGAAGCTTATCTTTCCCATAGGCGGCAAATTTACGCATAATTCCTTGTTCCGTATCCTGCGGAATGCGTTTTGCAACATAATTTTAACATTTTTAAGCGTCCGTGCCGTTCCTTTGCTCTTTTCGGGGCATGGCTCCTCCATGTGTCCGGGACAAGCCCCGTGGGTTTTCCGTGCGGGACAGGAGTGGCATGTGACGGTCTCTTTCCAGGCAGGCGATTGTAATTCCCTGGGGCGAATACTGGAGTAAGGTTCTGTCAGTCAGTGTGCTGTCATGTGTGGCAGAGACGGCAACCCTTTTTCGCGGCAGAGGGGCGTCTGTGTGGATTCCCCCGTGTCACATGTGTGTCGCGGGTTTCTTCCTGGGTTCGGCATGCCGATTCCCGAAGAAAAAGCAGGCGGTATAGTGCGCGAAATTGATTTATATCAAGAAAATGACAAATGCCATTCATTTTTTTGGGAAAACCTTTGCGCGAATGAAAACACCGTTGTAACTTTGCGGTGCAAAAGGAAAAGAAAAGATCGGTTTGACAGATAACGGAGATTGTTAGTTTTAGTTAGTTTTTAGGTTAATAAAGATTGTTAGTTAGAAGAAGCTGCCCGTGAGAGTCGCTTCTTTTTTCTTTTCTAACCCTAAGACGAGAGATCTGCGTCAGGAAAGGTGCGTTGCCCCAGGTCGGGCGGCGCACCGTTTTTGGTTTGTGGAAGCCTCCCCGCCCGCCCGCCGGTAAGGGCGTGTGTTCTGTGGCGGCGTGGCTGTTGGCCTTTGGCATCCGCGTGCTGTGGGGAGGTGCGGGCTTCCAGCGAAACCTTGGCAGACCTGCTTGGCCCCCTCCCCAATGTGGGATGGGGATGAATGCCCCTGGCGTCTGTCCGCCCGTCTGGCGGGTTTGGATGTCAACCGCAGCGGCATGCGTTGGCGATTGCAGCGGCATGCGTTGTCAATTGCAGCGGCATGCGTTGGCGGTCGCGGCGGCATGCGTTGGCGATCGCGGCGGCATGCGTTGGCGGGAGCGGTGGCAGGAATGGGCTCCTCCTCCCTTGTGGGATGCGGGCGAGACTCTTATTGCTTGCCTGTTATGCTGTGGAAAAGCGAAAATGTTATACCTTTGCAAGCAAGTGCATTCCTGCATGCGCGCACGCACATATAATAATGAGGATATTCAAGAGGCTCGACATATTCATTCTGAAGGACTATCTGCTGCTCTTCGCGGGTACGTTCTTCATTTGCCTCTTTATCTTCATGATGCAGTTCATGTGGCGATATGTCGAGGAACTCGTGGGCAAGGGGCTTTCGCTGGGCGTGCTCGCCAAGTTCTTTTTTTACAGCGGGCTCACCCTGGTGCCCATGTCCCTGCCCATGGCCGTGCTGCTCGCGAGCCTCATCTCGTTCGGCAACATGGGCGAGCGGCTGGAGCTCCTGGCCATGAAGGCCAGCGGCATCCCCCTGGTGCGTATCCTGCAGCCAGTGCTCATTTTCGCGCTCTGCGTGTGCCTGGGCAGCTTTTATTTCCAGAACCATGTAGGCCCCGAGGCCACCAAGCAGCTGGCGACCCTGGTGTGGAGCATGAAGCAGAAGTCGCCCGAACTGGAGATACCCGAGGGAGTCTTCTACAGCGAGATACCCGGCTACAACCTGTATGTGCACCACAAGGACACGCGCTCCGGAATGCTCTACGGCGTGATGATATACAGTACCACAGAAGGATACGAGGATGCCCAGATAGTGCTGGCCGACAGCGCGCGCCTGCAGAGCACCGCCGACAAGCGGCATCTGAAGCTCACGCTGTTTCACGGTGAGCGGTTCCGCAACATGGACTCCCAGAGCGGCGGCAACATGCTCAGGGCCAGCGTGCCATACATGCGCGAGTCCTTTGTGAGCGAGGTGGACTTGATACCCTTTGACGCCAACTTCAACCTCATGGACGCCAACCTCTTTTCGGGAAACGCGCAGACCAAGGGGCTCCGCGATATCAGACGGGGCATCGACTCCCTGAGGGTGGCCGTTGACAGCATGGGGCATGCCATCGCGGCCAGTACCATGAGCACCCTCCTGTGCAAGAATGTCCCCGGAGGCGCGAGCGATTCGCTGCGTGTGGTGCGCGAGGCAGACCAGGCACAACCGTTTGACACCCTGTATGCGCGCCTCACCGACGAGCAGCGCACCCTGGCCTGGCGGTCGGCCCTGTCGCATGCCGAGGGGCTGCGCGCGGAGTACGACTACCGCTCCATTATCACGGACGAGACCAACTACACCCTGCGCCGGCACCGCATAGAGGAGCAGAAGAAGTTCACGCTGAGCCTGGCCTGCCTGCTCTTCTTCTTCATCGGCGCGCCTCTGGGAGCCATCATCCGCAAGGGCGGGCTGGGCTTGCCGGTGGTGGTGAGTGTGTTGATATTCATCTTCTACTACATCATCAACGTGGCCGGGGAGAAGATGGCCAAGACGGGCGCGTGGAATGTGCTGTCAGGCATCTGGCTCAGCAGCGCGGTGCTGCTGCCTGTGGGTGTGTTCCTGACCAGCCGCGCCAACAAGGACAGCGCCGTGTTCAGTGTCGAGGGCTACCGCAATTTCCTGCGCCGCCTCCTTGGAATGCGCTCCTCGCGCGTCATCAACCGCAAGGAAGTCGTCATCGACGACCCCCGGTACAGCCGTGTGGTGGCCAGCCTGGAGGCTCTCTCCCGTGACTGCCAGGCCTACAGCCGCGAGGCACGGCTCGTGCGCATGCCCTCCTATTCGCGCATCTTCTTCCACTACAGGGAAGACCGCGAGGTGGAGTGCCTCAGCGACCGCCTGGAGCAGCTGGTGGAGGAACTGCACAACAGCCGCGACGCGGTGATACTGGCCCGCATCAACGAGTACCCCGTGCTGGAGACTGCGGCGCACACCAGGCCGTTCCACTCGGCACGCCTGAACGCCGCCGTGGGGCTGTTCTTCCCGCTGGGGCTGTTTTTCTGGCTGCGCATCTGGCGCTACCGCCTGCGCCTGTGGAACGACATGAACACCATCCAGAGGATAAACACACAGATAGTGGAACGTATAAACAAGCAACAATATGAATGACAAAGTGACACTGGCCACCATTGAGGAGGCTCTTGAGGACTTCAGACAAGGCAAGTTTGTCATCGTAGTGGATGATGAGGACCGCGAGAACGAGGGCGACTTCATCACTCCCGCCGAGATGATCACGCCCGAGAAGGTCAACTTCATGCTGCGTTACGGGCGCGGGGTGCTGTGCGCCCCCATCACCATCAGCAGGGCCAGGGAACTCGAACTGCCGCACCAGGTGCAGGAGAACACGAGCATGCTGGGCACCCCGTTCACCGTCACCGTGGACCTGCTGGAGGGATGCACCACCGGCGTGAGCACGCATGACCGCGCCGCCACCATACGCGCGCTGGCCGATCCTGCGCGCCGTCCCACCGACTTTGGACGCCCCGGACACATCAACCCCCTATATGCCCAGGACAAGGGCGTGCTCAAGCGCGCCGGGCACACCGAGGCCGCCGTTGACCTCGCGCGCCTGGCAGGGCTGCAGCCGGCCGCCGCGCTCATCGAGATACTCAACGAGGACGGCACCATGGCACGCATGCCCCAACTGCGCCAGGTCGCGCAGGAGCACGGGCTCAAGATCATATGCATACGCGACCTTATCGCCTACAGGCTCAGGCGGGAATCGCTGGTGGAGCGCGGTGTGGAGGCCAAACTGCCCACCGAGTACGGTAACTTCCACATCATACCCTTCCGCCAGAAGAGCAACGGGCTGGAGCATGTGGCGCTCATCAAGGGCGAGTGGAAACCCGACGAGCCCGTGCTCGTGCGCATGCACAGCAGTTGCGTGACGGGCGACATCTTCGGAAGTAAGCGCTGTGACTGCGGCGAGCAGCTGCACCGGGCCATGCAGATGGTTGACAAAGAGGGAAAGGGAGTCGTGGTGTATCTCAACCAGGAAGGGCGAGGCATAGGGCTGATGAACAAGATCGCGGCCTACAGGCTACAGGAAGAGGGTGACGACACGGTGGATGCCAACATCCACCTGGGCTTCCAGCCCGACGAGCGCGAGTACGGCGTGGGCGCGCAGATACTGAGGGAACTGGGCGTGGGCAAGATACGGCTTATCACCAACAACCCCGTCAAGCGCGTGGGACTGGAGAGTTACGGGCTGCAGATAGTGGAGAACGTGCCCATCGTGGTGCAGCCCAACCCCTACAACAAGCGCTACCTCGAGACCAAGCGCGTACGCATGGGGCACAAGCTGTAGCCGGCGACCCTCACCCGTGCGACAGAAAGCACAAAGGCAAGAGAGCAACTCTGAAACCATAAACATACAAGAGATGGAGAACATTCTGTCAGACAGACTCAACCGTCTGTCGCCCAGCGCGACGCTGGCCATGAGCCAGCGCAGCGGCGAACTCAGGGCCCAGGGAGTGGACATAATCAACATGAGTGTGGGAGAGCCCGACTTCAACACACCCGAACACATCAAGGAGGCGGCCATCAAGGCGGTGCGGGACAACTGGACCCGGTACTCTCCCGTGCCCGGATACCCCGAACTGAGGAAGGCCATAGTGGAGAAACTCAGGCGCGAGAACGGACTGGACTACCAGCCCGGCCAGATCCTGTGCAGCAACGGGGCCAAGCAGAGTGTGTGCAACACCGTCATGGCCCTGGTCAACCCGGGGGACGAGGTCATCATCCCGGCTCCCTACTGGGTGAGCTACCCGCAGATGGTGCTGCTGGCCGAGGGTACGCCTGTGCCCATCCCCACCACCATCGGACAGGATTTCAAGGTGACACCCGAGCAGCTGGAGCAGGCCATCACACCGCGCACGCGCGCCCTCATCCTGTGCTCGCCCAGCAATCCCACAGGGTCGGTCTATAGCGCGGACGAGCTGGAGGCACTCAAGGATGTGCTGCTCCGCCACGAGCGCGTGATGGTCATCGCCGATGAGATATACGAGCACATCAACTATGTGGGGGCGCACGCCAGCATGGCACAGTTCCCCGACATCAAGGACCGTGTGGTGATAGTCAATGGCGTGAGCAAGGCTTATGCCATGACAGGATGGCGCATAGGCTTCATCGCGGCTCCCGAATGGGTGGTGAAGGGCTGCAACAAGCTGCAGGGACAATACACGAGCGGCCCCTGCTCAGTGTCGCAGAAGGCTGCCGAGGCCGCCTACACTGGTTCGCAGGAGTGCGTGGAGGTGATGCGCCGCGCCTTTGAGCGCAGGCGCGACCTCATCGTGCGCCTGGCCCGCGAGATACCGGGGCTGGAGGTCAACAATCCCCATGGGGCCTTCTACCTGTTCCCCAAGTGCAGCGGCTTCTTCGGAAAGCGTGACGGTGACCGCGTGATAAGCAACAGCACCGACCTGGCCATGTACCTGCTCGAGGTGGGGCATGTGGCCACAGTGGGCGGTGACGCTTTTGGGGCACCCGGATACTTCCGCATGAGCTATGCCACCAGTGAGGCCAACATCACCGAGGCCATGCGCCGCATCGCCGACACGCTGGCGCGCCTCAAGTAGCAGGGATGCCCTTGCCCGGCTTGCCCCAGGGAGGAGGAACCGCACTTCCCCAGGGCTTGCGGGGGGTGGGGGAGTGCGATACAGAAATGCCCGCAACGTGTGGATTTCCCAGGCAGAGCAGCCTGTGGGGGAATCCGCATGTTGCGGGCATTGCATATGTGGTGGGGATGGCGCGGGCGCGCCGGGCTTCCCTGCCGTGGCTTGCGGCCTACTCGAAGTAGAGCGTGAGCACAATCATCTTGGACGAGGCGCCGTCCAGGCTTCTGGTGTACTTGAGGAGCGTGTTGTCGATCAAGTCCTTTCGGTTCTTCTTCAGGATGTCTGCCAGGCCGAAACAGAACTTGAGCTCAGGGTTGAGCTTGAAGAAGGGCAGGTAGATGTCACAGCCCATGCCCACCTCCAGGTAGCAGTCGAAGGGCTTGAGCATGAGTGCCGAGTGCTTCTTGGTGGTGAGGTCCACCATCGGGTTTACGCCTGCTGTCAGGTAGGGGCGGAAGTTGTTGTAGCGCGGGGCGGCGAACTTCAAGTCCAGGGGCAGGGATATGTAAGTGCTCTTGATGTTCTGCGTGGTGTCCCTGCCGCTCGTCTGCTCGTGGAAGAGGATGTGCTTCTGGCCGAAATGCATGGTGGGTGAGAGCCGCAGCGAAAGGTGCTTGTTGAGGCGCAACTCGCCCAGCACGCCCACGCTGAAACCGGGGTTGTAGTTGTCCACGTCGGCATACCACTGCTGTCCCGTGGTGGGGTCCACGAAGCCGTTGTTCCGCATCTCCATGTCCTGTATGTGAAGTCCGATGAGGAAGCCATAGTGCAGCTTCCGCATGTCCAGGTAGGGGCGGTTCATCACCTTGCGCTTTTGCGCTCCTGCGCCAAGGGCGCAGGCCAGGCAAAGCACCAGGCAAAGTGCGTGTGCGGGCGTGGATTTCATCATAGTGAATAACGCGTGTGCGGGCCGCTTTATTGCGCAGGTCATTGTTTTTGATGAGCGTGAGGAAAAAAACATGGTGGCCCAGGTGTCCCGTGTCACTAAAATCAATTACCTTTGCAGGCACAATACGAACAGGAATTCATATAAACAACAAAACTTGAAGATTATGGCATACGTAATTGGTGATGATTGTGTTGCTTGCGGCACATGTATTGACGAGTGTCCCGTGGGGGCTATCTCCGAGGGCGAGAAGTACTCTATCAACCCCGAGATGTGCACGGAGTGCGGCACATGCGCTGACGTTTGCCCCAGCGGAGCAATCTCTCTGCAGGCGTAGGGCAGCACGGGGGAGACACTTTCCCGGCCTTTTACCGAGGGGAGGCAATGTGTGTCTTTTTTGTCGGGAAGAGGTGCTTCTGTGGCAGTGTTCTCCTTGTGCGTAGCGTGTGACAGGCGGGTCTGCCGGGAGTTTGGTGTCCAAGGTAAGGCTCTCACACGGGTAGCGAAAAGAATACACGGGCGTGTGCGTGACCATTTGAGTGGTTGCGCACACGCCCGGTTTCTTTGTACGCCCTTGCGGTATGAGGACTTCCTTGGATTGTGCACACGTCCTCATGTGTGCCATGCGCGGCCTTTCCCCGGTCCGCCCGCAGGGTGACTGTGTCTGGCGCGTCAAGCCTTTCGGCCCGTTCCAGCCGTGAAAAGGTGGTGTACAGGGCGGGGGGCCGGAATGCTGGCACCGGGGCATGGGGCAGGAGGCAGCCCCTCTGTGTCCTTATGGGGCCAGCGTGATGTCCATGCTGCCCACAAAGCGCCCGTTCTTGCCCATGTGGTCGATCATCACCTCGTGTCCGGCCTTGTCAATGGCATGGGCGGGGTGGGACAGGTAGGTGTGCGTGTGTCCGCCCAGAAGGAGGTCTATCCCTGTGGTGCGCGCGATGAAGTCCTCGTCGTATCCCTTGCCCTTGGCCAGCCCCAGGTGGCTCAGGCAGATGACCAGGTCACAATGTTCCTGGTTTCTGAGCAGATTGATGACAGGCTGTGCGGCCACGGCAGGGTCGGTGTACTTCATGGGTTCGTAGTTGGATTTCGTCACCAGTCCGTCGGGCTGGGGGCATACTCCCAGGATTCCCACGCGCACCCCCGCGCGTTCTATTATCATATAGGGCTTCACCAGTCCCTCGCATGGCGTACCCGTGAAATCGTAGTTGCAGCACACAAAGGGGAAGTCGGCCATGCGGATGAGGCGTGCCAGGTTGTCCAGGCCGAAGTCGAACTCGTGGTTGCCTATGGTGCAGGCGTCGTACCCCATGGCGTTCATCAGTTTCACCTCCACCTCACCATGGTAGAGGTTGTAGTAGGCCGAGCCCTGGCTGAAGTCCCCGCAGTCCAGCAGGAGCAGTTCGGGCCGCTCCTTTCGCAACTGCTTTATTAGGGCCGCCCTGCGCAGGAACCCGCCCTTGTCGGCCTGTGCCGTGTCGCTGAAGTTCCTGGATACAGGCTCCACGCATGAGTGCGTGTCACTTGTGTGGAGCACCAGCAGGTGGCGCTCCTGTGCGCTGCTTGCCAGGCAGGATGTGATTGCCAGGCAGATGATGGGTATGATTTTCTTCATTCCTTGTCCCTTTCTGTTGTTCTGGTGCCGTGCTTCTGTGGCGCGCGAGCCTTTCCGCCCGCATGCCGCCTGGTGTGCGTCAGGGTTTGTGCAATACGATACGCCCCTCGATCTTGCTGTCTATCACCCGGTTCTTGATGATGCTCTCGGCCATCAGGTCGCGTACCAGGATGCCCAGGTCATGCCTCTTTGCGGCTTTCTTGAGCGCGGTCATGTGGTCGTTTCCCTCGGCCAGGTAATCCAGTGTGGCTATGCGGTAAGTGCGCGTGTCCTCTATTTCCTTGCCCGCGATGGTGGCCGACACCAGCTTCCCGTCGGGCGTGATGACCATCCGCACGCTGCCGCTGACCCCCTCGCCGCCCACCGAGGCGATGTTCTCCATCAGTTCCCTGAGGGCTTTCCCCTTCATTTCCAGTACCACCAGGTGGTTCTCGAAGGGTGCGATGAGCATCACGTCGCCCCGGCGCACGATGCCCTCGGGCATGTTGCTGCGCAGTCCGCCCACGTTTATCAGTCCCATGTCCGCGCGTTCCATGCCCGTCGCGGTGCTTCCCTCGACCAGCACGTCGGCCGCCCAGTTGCCCAGCAGGCTTTCGGGCCGCCCGGCCGCCATGGCCACGCGGCTCAGCCCCAGTGCGGGTCTCATGACGCTGTCGACCCCGGCCTTGTATGGCCTCACGATGTCCATGGCCTCCCTGTCGGGGCAGGTGTCCAGTGCCGAGGTCACCTCCAGGCGTTCCCACGCGATGCTGCGCACCTTGTAATTCTGTGCCGCCAGTGAGCCTGACACGAGTGCCAGAGCCAGCAGCGCGGCTGCTTTGGGAAAGTTCGTCATCATTGCTCGTCGTGTTGTGATGTGGTGCAAAGTTACGCAATTCGCCACAAAGTGTGTTCAGGATGAGCAACTTTTCGCCCGCGTGCTTTTGTGTTAGGCGAAAAAAGCCTACCTTTGCACCCGCTTTCCCATGGGTCGCTGGCAGGGAAGAAGAGTGTGACCTGCTATGCCCGTGTGCGATCGACACACAATTTTTTTAATATTCAAACCAAGATGGCTGATTTAATTAAAATTGCCGAAGAAGCATTTGCTACGGGCAAGACCGCCCCTGAGTTCAAGGCGGGCGACACTGTGACCGTGGCTTACCGTATTGTCGAGGGCAACAAGGAGCGTGTGCAGCTCTACCGTGGTGTGGTGATCAAGATTTGTGGTCATGGCATCAAGCGCCGCTTCACCGTCCGCAAGATGTCGGGGACTGTGGGTGTGGAGCGTATCTTCCCCATCGAGTCGCCCAGCATCGACAGCATCACAGTGAACAAGGTGGGCAAGGTGCGCCGCGCCAAGTTGTACTACCTGCGCAAGCTCACCGGCAAGAAGGCCCGCATCGCCGAGAAGCGTGGGGCTTCTGCCAAGGAGGCCTGAGTTCGCTGCACAAGGCAAGCAAAGGACATTGGGCGTGGTACCGGGAGACGGTGTCACGCCCTTTCCCGTCCTTGTGGGCCCGTGGCTCCGGAACGCTCCTCCGGGTGGCGGGCAAGGCTTCTTGAGGCCGAGGAGGCGGCTGCGGCGGTGGCTGAAGTGGGGAAATGCGCAAAGTGCACGATTTTTTTGAGGGGAGGGGTAAATGCACTTTGCTGGAAAATCAGTAATTTTGTGTGTGTCGCGCATGCTTTTGCAGTTTGCGGGGTACGCTATTCCTAAAGATAATGAACCTAACATACATGTCAGACAGATGAAGAAGATGCTCTTTTCCGTCCTCGCTGTGGCTTCCATGACAATGGCGGCCCAGGAACTGAAGTTCCGTGAGGCGAAGTTCAAGATGGGTGATGACCCGTCGTACAGTTCGGCGGCCCTTGATGACAGCAAGTGGGAGACCCTGAGCGTGTGCAAGACCTGGGACGCGCAGGGAAAGCACGCCGATGCGGCCACGGGCTGGTACCGCTTCCACGTGCGGCTCACCAAGTCGATGCTCGAGGGCTCTGACATGAAGGAAGTCGTGCAGTTTTCCCTGGGTGCGGTGGACGATGCCGACGAGACGTATCTCAACGGCAAGCTCATAGGCAAGACGGGGAAGTTTCCCCAAGACAAGGGTGGTTACCGCAGCCAATGGAGTCAGCCGCGTGTGTATAATGTGAGGGTTGACAGCAAGGATGTCCGTTGGGGCCAGGACAATGTGCTTGCCGTGCGCTGCTACAGCGGGGGCAATCCGGGCGGCATGTTCCAGGGGCCAGTCGTGGTGAAGGTTCCCTCCCGCGTGGATGGCCTGTCGCTCAGTGCCACACAGCCCGACGCGGGCACCATACAGGTGCAGGTGAGCAGCCGCTACCAGAGTGCCCTCTCGGGCACGCTCACCCTCAAGGCGGTGGATACCGACAATGATGAGGTGCTCTCCACGGTGAGCAAGAAGTTCACGGTGAGCGAGAAGAAGCCCGCCCGCTATGCGATCAAGGTAGATAAGAGCAAGCGCGTGAAGGTGGTGGCCACCTTCACCGAGAAGAAGAGCGGACGCAGCATCAGCAGCGAGAGTGTCAACAAGTACATCCTCACGCCTGCCGCTCCCCTCACCCCGCGATTCAACACCACCGGCCTCTTCGGTGTGCGTCCCGGCTCGCCGGTCATCTTCCGCTTCGGCGTGAGTGGCGAGAAGCCCATGAAGTTCACCGCCGAAGGACTGCCTGCGGGGCTTACCCTGAATTCCGTGAATGGCGCGCTGAGCGGCAAGATTGACAAGGCGGGCAGCTACACCTTCACCGTCAAGGCAAGCAACGCCAAAGGCCAGGCCGAGCAGAAGTTCACCATACGCGTGGGCAGCAAGATTGCCCTCACGCCTCCCATGGGCTGGAACAGCTGGAACTGCTGGGGGCTGAGCGTGACCCAGGACAAGGTGGTGAGCAGCGCGAAGGCACTGATAGAGAAGGGACTCGCCGACTATGGCTATGCCTACATCAACATTGATGACGCCTGGGAGGCCGAAAGGCGCAATGCCGACGGCACGATAGCCGTCAACGAGAAATTCCCCGACATGAAGGGGCTGGGCGACTGGCTTCACAGCGAAGGCCTCAAGTTCGGCATCTACTCCTCGCCCGGTGACCGCACCTGTGGCGGTTACCTGGGCAGCCTGGACCATGAGATGCAGGACGCGCAGACCTACAACGCTTGGGGCATCGACTACCTGAAGTACGACTGGTGCGGCTATGGAAGAAAACACGCAACCGAGAAGGACAACCAGACGGTGGCCAGTTTCGTGCGCCCCTACCTGCACATGGAGGGTTGCCTGCGCGCGCAGCCCCGTGACATCTTCTACAGCCTGTGCCAGTACGGAATGGCCGACGTGTGGAAGTGGGGCGAGGCCGTGGATGCCAACTCCTGGCGCACGACGGGCGACATAACGGACACCTGGGAGAGCATGTACGACATCGGCTTCCGCCGCAATGCCCCTCTGCATCCCTACGCACAGCCTGGACACTGGAACGATCCCGACATGCTCATCGTGGGCAAGGTGGGCTGGAGTGCCAACCTGCGCGACAGCAGGCTCACTCCCGACGAGCAATACACCCACATCTCACTGTGGACGCTCATGGCCAGCAACATGCTCATAGGCTGCGACATCGCGCAGATGGACGACTTTACGGCGGCTCTCCTGTGCAACAACGAAGTGAACGCCGTCAACCAGGACATCCTGGGCAAGCAGGCCGTGCGCGTGGTCGAGGACGGTGACATTCAAATCTTCGTGCGCCCCCTGGCCGACGGCAGCCACGCCCTGGGCATCTTCAACGTGGGCAGCGAGGACGCGCATGTGGACCTCAGCCGCTATTTCCAGCAGATAGGAGCGCAGAGGCTCACCGCCGTGCGGGACTTGTGGAGGCAGAAGGACCTCAGTGCCACAGCCCTCAGATACTTTGTCCCCACCCATGGCGTCAAGTATCTGAAGGTGCGCTACTGATTGGCATCCGCAGGCCCATACCCCCAAAGTGTCATCCCCCCGGCTCCTGGGGGCGGGCGGGTCAGGCTTTGAGGGTATGGGCGGGCGGACTCCGGTGGCCGGCAGGCGAGGCCCGGGGGGCTGCCTCTTTCCGGCGTGCGGGCGGCAGCAGGCAGGCGCGGGAATTGAGGAAACGCGCCGCATGACGCTTTTCGCCTGGTTTCAGACAAACATTCATCTCATAATTATTAACTCAAAAAACGAGAGCACAATGAAAAGATGCTACTTTCTTGCGGCCATGATGATGGCCACGCTGGGCTTGCAGGCCCAGAGGGAGAAGCCTGTTCCGCTGGGAACCACCGAGCTGCAGACCAGCGAGAACACCGGCGGGCAGTTGTACTACCTGTACAGCAAGGCCGGTGAGTTCTTCTACACGTCGGGCAACGAGTGGGGGTCACAGGCTTCCCAGGGAACCACGGGACGCCAGGTGTACTTCCGCCAGTTCCTGGATACCGGCGAGACGGAGTGGGACGGCAAACGTTATGTAATCCGCAACCACGTCAGTGACACCAAGGGCTGGGACGATGTGTTCATCATAGACAACTACCTGGTAAATGACTGTTCGGGGCGTGGCAACAATGTGTGGTCGGCCGAGTGGGACGGTGACGAGGTGCGCTTCTATGCCGCGAAGTTCAGCACGAGTGCCTTTGACGAGGACACTTACGGGCAGCGCGTGTATATAGGTTATGTTCCCGGAGACGGCGGCACCACGCTCCAGCCCACGGGAGTCGTGGCCTCGGCCGAGCCTGTCAACTGGACTTTGGTCAAGGCCTCCGACTATGACCAGTGGCTGGCCGATACCGAACTCTACGGGCAGGCAGAGAACCTGAGGGCCGCCATCGAAGAGGCCAATGCCGCCTGTCCAGGCATCGACCTCTCCCAGGTGGAGGCCATCTACAACGATACCGGCAGTTCTCTGGAGGCCCTGGCGGGTGCCCAGGAAGAGGTAAAGGTTGCCGTCAAGGCTTACCTTGCCGCGCACGCGGACACCAGCGAGCCCATCAATGCCACCCTGCTGGTGGTCAATCCCGACTATGGCAAGAGCAACAGCTCCGAGGGATGGAGCGGAACTCCGATGACCGTGAGCGATGGCTGTGCCGAGTTGTTTGACTTGACGGAGTTTGACACCTACCAGGACATCACCGGGCTGCCCAATGGCATCTACAAGTTGAACCTCCATGGCCTCTTCCGCATGACCAACTGCGATGACAGGAAGTACTATTCCGCCGATGGGAAAAACCTGCAGCCCGAGGAACTCAAGGCACGCCTGTACGGCAGGAGCGGCGATGTGACCTCGGACGTGCGCCTGATGGACATCCTCGACGGGCTGTCCAGCACCAAGATACATGACCAAGATGTGGAATGCGCTCCGGGCAAATGGGCTCCCAACAGGCGCGCCTCTTTCTCCCGCTACAATGAAGAGGGCTACTACGCGGACAACACCGTCTATGTTCCCGTTGTCGACGGGACGCTCCGTATCGGTCTTATGGCCAAGGATATAAAGCCAAGGTATTCGTGGTGTGTGTTTGATGACTGGAGCCTGGGCTACTGCGGCAACACCCCTGCGGCCTATGATGCCTGGCGCGGCGACTTCCTGGGCAAGTGGGAGGTGGCGGACGGCATCCTGGCGCAAGCCTCCCTGGTGGACTCCTTCCGCGAGGCGGAGGAGGCCGTGGGGAGCGCCACCACTCTCGAGGAACTCACCTCGCAGTACCAGAAGATGCGTGACCTCTATCCCCAGGTGCTCCAGAGCGCGCGCGACTACGAGGCGTTTGTGAAGGCCATGACCACGCTCAGGGAGACGCTGGCTGCCACCTCCATGACCCCCAGCGAGCCGCTGACCCTGCTCGAGGATTACCTCAACGAGAACCTGGCTCCCGGTGATGTGTATGCCCGCGGAACCTACGAGTACATCATCGAGAACTGTCTGCTTGGCCAGGCAGAGCTCCAGGCCGAGCAAGCCTATGCGGACAGCCTTTACATCTGTGCCAAGAAACTCGACGTGAAGGAGGGCACGGATGTCACCGAACTGCTGGTGAACGCCAGCATGAAGGAGACGGACTTCCAGGGGTGGAACCCCACGGCGCCCATTACGCAAGATTTCAACTCCGGCATGGGGGAGGCGGATTTTCCCGTGGCACAGGCTTTCAACACCAAGTTTGAACTGAGCCAGGAGGTGACCGACATACCCGACGGGCTCTACCGGCTTGAACTGAACGGGCTCTATCGCGCGGAGAACACCGAGAGCAAGGAAGAGGCTCCCGTCGTGCTTTACATCAACGACTTCGAGTCACCCGTCAAGAACATCAACACCGACGCCATACCTGTCGACTTGGCCGAGGACAGCGTGAACTGCCTAATCACCAACCCCGGCACGCATCCCTATGACAACATCACGGAGGGCGGGTATGTGCCCAACAGCGTAAGTGGCTGCTCGTTTGCCTTCAAGAGCGGGCGCTACAAGCAGACCGTCTATGGACTGGTCACCGGAGGCAAGATGACCGTGGGGCTGAGAGACCCCCGCGAGGTGTCCGTGGCGCGCGGGTGGACGGTGTTCACCAACTTCCGCCTGACCTACATGGCCAGGAACATGGAGGCGATGGACGAAGTGCTGCAGAGCCTGCAGGAGCGCGTGGACGAGATGGACGAGAACGGGCAGTTCTGCTATGCCGGGGCGCGCGCCAACGCCCTGGACATCATCAGCAAGGGACTGGCTACGACAGATGCCGGGGAGAAGTATGCCATCCTGGGCCAGGCCAACGAGTACATGAAGGAACTGAGCGCCAGCGTGGCCGTGTATGACGAGCTGGCCACCGTGCTCGACATGGTGAACGACGCCTACTGGGACGCCGCACAGAAAGTGGGACAGCTCCTGCCGGGAGCCACCGACATCAATGACACCGCCAGTTGGACTCCCGAGTACAAGGCTGCGGATGACTTCGCCGTCCACACCTATGACGTGGTGTCGGCCAACATCTATGACGGCAAGTACACCAACGAGGAGGCTGAGGCCCTGGCCAAGCAACTGCGCCTGACTCCCATCGTGGATGTCATCTATGTGTTGGGCGACCTCAAGGACGCTCCCTCCTGGAACGAGAACAGCGGGCTCTATCCCCTCACACGCCAGGCCGACGGCACCTACCAGGGCACGTTCACCGGCCTTGACCGCCATGCCGATGCCGGATACGGCAACCGCGACATGGTGTTCTTCAAATACCAAGGTCTCGAGGTAGACTGTGCCAACGAGCACCCGCGCTGGATTACCCCCGCCCGCAATGTGGTGGGCCTGCGCGCCATGACAGCCGCAAGCCAATACATGGCCGTCTATGGCGGCACCTGGAAGGTGACCGTCAACGCCGAGCGCACCCAGGCAACCTTCGAGCCCCAGGGCGACGTGCTCCTGCCCGACTACTGCTATGTGGTGGGGTCGCTCAAGGGTGACAACTGGACCGCCAACAAGAACCATCCTCTCGTGCACACGGGAGACGGCAAGTACTATGGAGAGTTCGAGATCGAGGCGGGCGGCAAGGATGATGTCACCCTCTTCGCGGGCGGATGGTCTATGGTCAACAACAACCTGACCGAGGCGCGCATAGGCACCTCGGCCAGCCCCGACACCCTCCGCGCCGAGGCATACGGACAGGTCATCGCGGGTTGCGACCGCTTCTATGGCGAGCCCCGCTGGGTACTGGAGCCGGGCCGCTTCAGCATCCTCTTTGACGCGGTCGCCATGACCGTCACCTTCAACAAGCTGGAGGGTGAGGTGGACGAGGACGGCACAGCCGGCAAGCCATTCCGCGTGCATGACCTCTACGACCTGGTGGCGCTGCGCCAGCACATGCAGCCCGGACGCATGAACCATGTGGCCCTGGAGCAGGACATCGACATGAGCACCGTCAAGACATGGGCTCCCCTCAACCAGGGCAGCGACATGGTGGGCGACAGGGGCTTCATGAACTGGATAGACTTCGACGGCCAGAACCATGTGATACACGGGTTCACCAGCACCGAGGGCAGTTACAGCAGCTTCTTCGGCGTGCTCTGCGGAGCCGTGCGCAACGTGGGCTTCCCCGCCGCCGATGTCACCTGCACGGCCACCGGAAGCGGCGTGCTGGGCGGATATGTGGGCCACGGGAACTTCAAGGTTGACGGCGCGCTGCAGCCCACAGCGGTCGAGAACGTGTGGGCTGAGGGCAAGCTGCATGTGGCCTCGGGCTACTGCGGCGGCCTGTTTGGCAACATCGGCGGCCCCACCAGTATCAAGAACTGCTATGCCCGCCTGGACATCACGGTGGACAATGAG
>DCCS01000024.1:6872-55759 GCA_002316015.1 Prevotellaceae bacterium UBA1075 | reverse complement strand
AGGGAGGGGCGGGAGGAATGGCGCGACAGGAGCGTGCCTGACAGCCTCTGGCACCCACAGCAAGCAGGCGGAAAAAGGGGGGGGCAGCACTGGCACGATGAGCAAGGAGGAAATGGAGGAGAAAGGAAGCACCCCCACCCCCCCTTAAAAAAGACCTCGTTATTGGCTACCAGTGAGCATTTGTCCCCGACTATTCACTCCCTCGACACTCAACACGGGCTCACAATCGTGCCCATTGACCCACAACGTTATTTCTGCCTCACCATTTCCGTCCAATCTGAGATTTGGATTCCAATAAAGTGTACGCCGACAGTCGGCATGGCTTGGCAAGGGACGCTGCTCGTAGTGAGGCTGATAAAAGTCCTCACAAACATTATAATAGCCAGTCATCACATACATTCTGTCACGGCTGGTCACCCTCTCCACATTATCGGGCAAGGCCACCAGGTTGACCGTTACCGAGGGCTGGCTGGCGGCCTGGTAGCGAGGGTCTCCCTCCAGGCGTGGTGCATAGTCGGTATAGATAAGCACCTTGTCAAGGTTACGCAAGTGGTTGTAGCGCAACTGGTCGCCAATGGATGTGAAGAACGAGGCTGAATGCCCATTCCATCTTCGCTCCAGGTCATAGGAGCGCGGAATACCCATGTCGCCTATATATAGCCGTCCCAAATTAAGTGAAAGAAAAAGCGAACCGCACAGCCAGGCTGGCATGAGCCCGGCATCCACCACCTGATTGTATGCCTCATAGGCATCCACCACCAGGGCTGGTTTGTTCAAGTCCAGCACGCGCAGCCCACCGCGCCTTGCTCCCACAGTCACCTCTGGCATTACCTGAGTACTGTCCCCCACATCCTCCAGTGTATATTCTGCATATTTTGGAAGATGAGTCTGATAAAAAGAGTAAGGCTTGACAAAACGTGGATAGGGCTGACAAAGGCGCACGCTGTAGCCTGGATACTCATCAGAATCGAGTACAAGATCCGCCTTCTTGCCTTTCCTCGTGGCCATAAGATGCAGATAGTAGGGAGCATCAGAATGGGGAGCCTGTAGGGCGAACTGACCTTTCCTGGTCTCAGCCTTAATTTCCAGTTCATTGTTTGAGGCCTGGTTGGACAGTACGGAGAACTGCGCACCAACCTCAATCTCGTCCGACAACCTTTTCAAATACTGACTATTATATCTTGTTCCATACTTCTCCTCCATTTCCGTTGAATAAAATCCAACTTGTAGTGCTTTCGCCCTGTCCTGCTGCATCCTGGTGCCAGTTCCCAGCGAATACCAGTTCATCTCCGCCTCTATGGTTGGCTTGGGAGCGTCTGCCGACTCGTGCATCTTCTCTGTGTCCTCCACACGCCTGCACACCTCCTCTATCTTCGGCCCGCATGTTCCCCCAGTGGGATAGAGGTTCTTGAACGCGGAAATATCCTGTACAGGCTGCGTATAGTAGAGGTCTTCTGGATTTCTTGCTGTATATCCATGCACATCCCCATGCAAAACAGGCGAAACCTCAAAGGGCTCGTTCATGTGGAAAGGATTCAACATCTCCCGCCACTCATGCCTGCGCCTGCCCTGTACCATCAGCAACAAGTCAAGATGACGGCGATGGGTAGAATCGTCTGCCTCTCCACCATATAACCATCCTGATTGATTAGCTCGGCATAGAGCACACCGCTGATGTCCGAAGGAGTCATTTTCCCATCCCTCAGCACATAAGCCTTGTACCAGAGTGTATCGCCCAGGAAATAGCAGTTGTTGTCCATGTGTACTGACACTATCTCCTGTGGAGTCTTCCTGGCATATGCAGCCACCCTACTGGCCAGAGCCCGCAACGAGTCATCAGCTATCTCGCCCTGCATGGAGGGGAACTGTCCGTGGGAGAAGTGCCCTTGTCCCATGCCAGTCTCCTGGCCTTCCACCTTGCCCTTCATAATATCCTCTTCCACCTGGCTGCGCTTAACGATCTCGTCTGACCATAATGTGGAGTCATAGGCCGAATAGTTAAGAACACCATCGAGGTAGTGTCAGCCTTGCCCATGGATACGCGAAAATGCCTCCCACTATAGAACAGAATGTCGCGCAGGTTTACTGCGGACTTGCATTGCAGAAACCCCTCCACCAGTTCCCGCGTCCCCGCAATGT
The DNA here is from genome assembly GCA_002316015.1 of Prevotellaceae bacterium UBA1075. GTDB lineage: Bacteria > Bacteroidota > Bacteroidia > Bacteroidales > Bacteroidaceae > Physcousia. The sequence continues at coordinate 53,620 of DCCS01000024.1, read as the reverse complement.
CATATACCTGGCGCAGGAAGAAGTCCGACTTTTCGTTCTTGTGACTGGAGTAATCGCTGGACAACCTCTGATATACGCGCTGCAGGATGGTCATGACGGGCAATACCGTCACTTCCCGAAGTTTCGTGGATATGGGAAGGAGTCTCACCGTGTTGCCCACCCCCGACACTTTTATTGAGCAAGGGCTGTAGCCAACGAATGTAAACCTGAGCGTATCATCCAGGGCGGCCGTCAAGCAAAACTCTCCCTCCGAGTTGGCAATAGTCCCCTTGCCCTTCCCCACCACATAGACACTTGCGTACGGCAAAGGTTCTCTTGTCTGGCCGTCAATGACAGACGATGTGCATACCTGCTGTGCCCAAGCATTATGTCCCACCAGCAAGAAGAGCATGAGGAACGCAGCCAGCACTTTCATCACAGCATTCTTGCAATTCTGCCCCCCATATAAAACACAGTACGCTATAAGCCATTTCTGTTTATTGAAGTTTACAACACAGCAAAGTTGTACAAATAATTCAAGGCTGAAAAGTTTTCCCCAACCATTTCACTGCTTGGCATCACTGGTCTTCGGACTGCGGTCTGGCGCATGTCCATAGCCGCTGTCCGTGTTTTTCACGCAGACCGCTGTGAATATTGGCAACGCACTCAGTACTTCCTGGCGTTCATCTTCTTGTAGTCCCCGAAGAGGGCGAGGCAGGCTTCCCTGTCCACCTCGGTCATGTAGTCGCCCAACTTGTCACGGCCTCCGAATATCCGGTCAAACTTGTTGTCACGGAAACCGATTATCCCGTTGTCCGCTATCGTGCAGCCATAGTAAATCTTGCTGATGTTCGCCCACATGCATGCGCACAGGCACATGTGGCATGGCTCGCCTGTGGTGTAGAGTTCACAGCCTGTGAGGTCATAGGTGCCCAGCCGCTTGCATGCCTTGCGTATGGCATCCACCTCACCATGACAAGTGGGGTCATTGTAGGCCAGTACATGATTGTGCCCCGATGCTATGAGCACCCCATCCTTCACGATGGCCGTGCCAAAGGGGCCTCCGTCCCCGTTCGTGATTCCCTCACGCGCCTCCCTGATGGCAATCTCCATAAACTCGCTCTGTGCATGCATCACCTCACTGAGTTTCGACGAGCAGCCGGCCGTGGAGGATGTGTTGATATCTGACACCTTCATCTGTTTGGATTTAATTCTTCATTTTGCGTTTCCCTTTGTTGGGGAGCATGCCTGGCATGCCCCCACCGGCCAGTCCCTCATGCTGTCGGATGGGAGCCACAAAGTGTGCTCCAAATGGCCGCTTCCTGCGCTCACCGATGCCGAAGACATTTCCTCCTGCTGTGGACGGAAGGAGTCATAGCCATAATGGGACTTGAACTTTTGCCAGAATTTGTCCATGCAAGTTGCTTTCTAAGCCACTAAGGTACGCCTTATTCTTCAGACGAGGCTGGATGCCCGTCTGTTTTTTCATTTTCAGCCGAAGGGATGAGGGAGCCGACACAAACGATTTCTGCCCATTCCGTTTTCCGTCGGGCCTCATCCCGCTTGCGGGAAGAAATGTCATTTTCGCCCATTTCATCGGGGAAAAGCATCCGACACGTCCTCCTGCCCAAATGTGTCAATCTAACAAAAAAACGCACTTTTGACGCTTTGACACATTTTTCCCGGCCTTTTGCTTGGAAGGCTGGACAAATATTGCCAAATTTGCATCACACATCTCCACCCAAGAGGTCAGGCATCTCCATCCCATAAGACAATCCGGCAACACGCATACACCCATAATATATCACGTTATGAAGAGAATCGTCAACATGCTCCTCGCAGCCCTGTGCTGCCTTGGGACGAGTGCCTTGCAACCTGCATGGGCACAGGATTTCTGGAAAGGGGGAATCGACAAGAACCTTCCGGGTACTGGCTCTGCCAGCGACCCCTTTCTCATCAAGACCGCTGACCAACTGGCCGGACTTGCCGCCCGGGTGAACACAGGCGAGGACTTCAAGAGCAAGCACATCCGCCTGGATGCCGACCTGTACATGAGCGACCCCTCAAGGCCAAGTGCCGAGAAGACGCAGTGGACCCCCATCAGCGGCATCTTCTATGACCAGACGGGGGCATGGGACTGGACTTCCGACACCCTGCGCTTCTGCGGAAACTTTGACGGCGGAGGGCACACCATATATAATCTGTACTACAACCAGGCACCCGACTTCGGCGGGATAGACATCGACGACCCCACCAGCGACATCCACCTGGACTTCACGGGGTGGAACAAGGGGCTCTTTGGATACGTCGAGGGAGGCTCCGTCAGCAACCTGCACCTGGAGAACGACACCATCGTTGGGGCCGTGGCGATAGGCGGCATCGTGGCCATCAACGTGGGCGGCACCATCAGCCACTGCTCCATGACGGGCTTCGTGGGCTCGGTGGAGAGCGGCCCCTGCGGCGGCATCGTGGGCCAGAACACCGATGGCATCGTGGAGCATTGCACGGCCAATGCCACCAGCAAGGGCACTCGCAGCGCGGGCGTGCTGGTGGGCACCAGCACGGGAGCCAGGGCCGTCATCCGCGACAGCCATGCCCAGGGCAAGTGCCATGTGACCCAATATCGCGCGGGAGGCTTCTGCGGCTCCCAGTTTGACGGCGCGCTCATCGAGCGGTGCTGGGCCAATGTGGAGGTGAGCAATGCCGCCTACAAGTATGCCGCCATGGACTGCGCGGGCTTTGTGGCCAACAATGACGGCACGATACGCGAGTGCTACTCCATGGGGGCCGTGACATCGCCCAAGAGTGCCGCTGGCTTTGTGGCCAGCAATGTGGGCCGCATCGAGTCGTGCTACTGCACAGGCAACGTGACCGTGGGCGGATGGGGCTGCACGGCTGCGGCCTTCGTGGGCGAGAATGGCAGCGGATCGGTGTCCTACGGCGAGGTCGTGGGCGACTTCCCCGGCGTGACCATCAACTGTTTTGCCACGGGCCGGTGCTCGGGCTCCGATGACCAGGCCGGCCTGCGTGGCTTCCTGGCCTCGTACTGGAACGGGTCCCAGAATTCCTCGCGCACCGTCTTCTGCTCCTACGACAGCACCGCCAATCCCGGCATTGGCATCCATGAGCGCACCCTGGGAGGCAGCCTGGCCAAGACCACCCAGGAGATGCAGAGCCAGGCCTTCGTGGACACGCTCAACATGGTGGCGGCCTGGATGGGCACCAGCACCTGGACCTACCGTCCCGGACAATACCCCGTACCCACAGGCGTGAAGGCCACCAACCTCACCGACTATATCGGAGGGGGCGAGGGCACGAAAGAGCGTCCTTATATAATAAGCAATAAGGAACAACTGACCCACCTGGCCATGATGAGCAACCTGGGCTGGGACTTCCGCGACCAGCATATCCTGCAGACGGCCGACATCGACCTCAACCTCCCCCAGGAACAGTGGGGCGAGGAGATGCCCACCGAGTGGACGCCCATCGGGCAGGGCGCCAACAGGAACAACCCCGGGGAGGACAACTCCACGGCCTACACCTTCCGTGGCTGCTACGACGGCGGCTACCACGAGGTGCGCAACATGTACGTCAACGGCAACTATGACAACCTAGGCTTCTTCGGCGTGCTCAACCACGGGGCCACCATCAAGAACCTGGGCGTCACCGATGCCTGGGCCAAGACCGTAACAGGCAACATAGGCATCCTGGCGGGCTGCTCGTCACGCTACTCGCGCAACGTCAACATCGTGCAGTGCTGGACCTCGGGCCGCGTGGAGAGCACAGGCTGGGGCGTGGGCGGAGTACTGGGACAGATAGCCCTCGAGGGCAACACCAACATCCTCAACTGCGCCTCGTGGGCCCACATCACGGGCACGACCGACGTGTCGGCCATCGTGGGCGACCAGAACTACATCGGCGGAGAGACCTACAGCAACGACACCATTGCCAACTTCATCTTTTCGGGCACCTTCGACAAGGAGGGCTACCGGGTGCCCATGATGGAGCGCGAGCGGCTCTTCAACGCGCTCTATGACTCGGATGTGTATAAACTCTCGGACAATGAGGAGCAGGTGCGCCTCAACGGCGGGCATCCCACGGCCTACCTGCAGAGCAAGGAGCTGGCCAACGTCTTCAACTACTGGATTGACCAGTGGAACGCCACACATGCCCTCCAGCTGGACTACTACAACTGCCACGAGGGCAAGTACCTGGCCACCGAGGCCGGTTTCACGCCCCCGCTGAAGGTCACCTTCGACACGGGCGGCGGCTCGACCGTCACTGCCCAGAGCGTGCTGCAAGACAGCCGGATTGACGCGCCTGCCATCCCCACGCATGACGACAAGGTGTTTGCCGGCTGGTACAGCGATGCCGGACACACCCAGCCCTTCGACTTCAGCGGCCAGGTGAGCAGCAGCATCACCCTGCACGCCAAGTGGCTCGACACCTTCACCTACGACCTGAAGCCCTTCCAGAACCCCTTTGCCACCAGTTATGTCATCAAGACCAAGGAGCAACTGCTGGGCCTGGCCATAATGACCAGGGGCATCGAGGGCGTGCAGGACGCCACCGACTTCACCGGCAAGACGGTGAAACTGGGTGCCGACATCCTGCTCAACGACACCACCGACTGGCGCCTGTGGGGCAAGGGCATCTACGCGATACCCTGGCTTTCCGTCGGGCCCACCTACAACGGCACCTTCAATGGCACCTTCGACGGACAGGGGCACACCATATCGGGACTCTACCAGCGGTGCGACAAGCCCAGCGAGCAGGCCAACTACGGGGGCGTGCAGCAGGGACTCTTCGGCTACCTGGGCAGCGAGGCGCGGGTGAGCAACGTCACCATCACGGCCTCCGTGCTGCTGCGGCCTGGCGGGGGCTCTGGAAGCAGTGAGAACGGATATGTGGGACTGCTGGCAGGCGAAAGCCACGGACGCGTGGAGAACTGCCACACGGACGGACGCGTGGAGGTGCAGGGCTCCTGCGACGTGGGCGGACTCATAGGGCACAACCGAGGACAGGTGGCCTACTGCAGCAGCAAGGGCAGCGTGACCACACACGACGACTGGAGCAGCATGGGCGCGGGCGGACTCATTGGCTACTGCGAACTGGCGGCCGAGACCGACACGCTGCGCGGCTGCACCTCCTCGGCCAGCGTGGAGGGACGCGGCTATATGGGCGGACTCGTGGGCAACTGCGCACGCGGTGTGCTGCTGGACTGCCATGCCACCGGCCATGTGCAGAGCAACGGCCATGCGGGATACTGCATAGGAGGACTGGCCGGGCGGGCCAAGACCCTCGTCAACTGCCATGCCGAGGGGGATGTCACGGCCCCCGAGAGCAACCGCATAGGCGGACTGGTGGGCAGAGTCGCCATGGCGAAGGGCTGCCATGCCACGGGCACGGTAATTGGCAACGAGGCTGTGGGCGGGCTTCAGGGCGACGTGGACGGCAATGACATCTGCACCACAGACTGCTACGCCACAGGCGAGGTCAGCGGGAAGACGTATGTGGGCGGACTGGCAGGACAGGGACGTGCGCTGACGGCATGCCATGCCACAGGCAAGGTGCGCGGGCTCAAGTATGTGGGCGGACTGGCAGGAGGCTTCTCCTACGACCTCGTCAACTGCCACAGCGAGGGCGACGTGGAGTATGACGGCGAGAATGCCGACGGGCAGGAAGTGTACATCGGCGGACTCCTGGGAGAGGGGAACAACATCACGGGCTGCTATGCCACTGGCCGCGTGCAGGGAGCACTGGGCACCTATGTGGGCGGACTGCTGGGCAATGGCGGCGAGGTGACGGGCTGTCATGCCACAGGCCGCGTGTCGGGCGGTGACATCACAGGTGGCCTGGCAGGCCAACTGAAGGGAAAGGTCGAGGACTCCTACGCCACTGGCGCGGTGGATGGCAGGTACAAGGTGGGCGGACTCATAGGCTGCTCGGCAGGAACCTACAACTCCGGCGTGACCGTCAAGTGCTGCATGGCCAGCGGGGATGTGGCTGCCACCAAGGATTTCGCAGGCGGACTCATAGGGATTTGCCAGTCAACGAGTGTGACGGAATGCTATGCCCTGGGGAATGTCGCAGGCACAAGCAACGCGGGCGGGCTCATTGGCTACAGCAGTTACAACAACTTCACCTGCTGCTACGCACGCGGCAGCGTGACTGGCGACGGCACAGGGCTGGCTGGGCTGATAGGCGACCAGGGGCTCAACTATTTGTATTGCTGCTATGCCACAGGAGCGGTCACTGGCCCCGAGGGCTGCACCGCCGGACTGCGCTGCAAGGGCTACCCTGCCCCCGATAACAAGAAGAGCTACTATGACAGGCAGACCACGGGGCAGAGCGATGATGCCCTGGACATTCCCTGCAGCACCGAGGAGATGCACCGCATGGCCACCTTCACGGGCTGGGACTTCGATACCGTGTGGGGCCGGCGCAACGACACCAACGACGGCTACCCCTACCTGCGCTGGACGCTGCAGGAGACTCTGCCCAATGATGCCGACCTGCCCCTGGGCATCGGCAACACCACAGGACGCGCGCGTCAGGACGTGCGCAAGGTGCTTAGGGACGGAAGAGTCATCATCACGACTCCTCACAGCGGCGACTACCAGACTGACGGAAAGAAACTGAGATAAAACTGTTGACTCTGGGCTTTCACCCTGTGACAGGCAAGGAAGCCTTTTTTGAAAAGAACCCCATGCCCCCCTCTTCTCTGACAAGGGCATGGGGCTTCTTGTGACAAGGGGCGAGGGCACAGGCCCCGGCCGGAAAAGCGGCAAGCACAAGGCAGCATGCCCAGCCCCCTCACCGCCCCCAGGGGAGGGAACGTGCCAGCCATGCCGAACCACAGCACTTGGCCGCCCCGAAAAACGCAGTGCGCCGCGATGGCTGATGCAGTGCGCCGCGATGGCTGATGCAGTGCGCCGCGATGGCTGATGCAGCGCGCTGCATTGGCGACCACATCGTGCTGCACGATTTTCCCCTGCGGCATGCAGGCATTACCGCAATCGCGGGTCCCCCCCCCGGCAGGGCTTCCCGCCTTGCATATCACACTTTTCCCCCAAAGCACGTCCCCTACTGGCCTTGCGCACGTATTTACCCAAAAAGTTCTACCTTTGCAGACGACACGCAAGTACCAACCTTCAAGAACAAGAGAGAAGAACATGATTCCAATGCAAGCAGACCCCGCCCTGGCAGCCACAGAGACCGTCAAGGCACTGGAGAAAGGCGAGTTCAGCCAGGTGCTCCAGCAGATTACCAGCCTGGGGATAGAGGCAGGCAAGAGCATCCTGCTGGCACTGCTCATCTTCGTGGCAGGCCGCTATCTCATCAAACTGGTCAACCGCCTGGTGGGCCGCATGATGGAGCGCAGGAATGTGGAGCCCACCATACGGTCGTTTCTCGGGAGTTTCATCAACGTGCTGCTCACCACCCTGCTCGTCATCAGCACGGTGAGCGCGCTGGGAGTGAACACCACGTCCTTTGCGGCCCTGCTGGCCTCGGCGGGCGTGGCAGTGGGCATGGCCCTGAGCGGCAACCTGCAGAACCTGGCCGGCGGCATCATCCTGCTGCTCTTCAAGCCCTACAAGGTGGGGGACTTCATCGAGGCACAGGGCATCAGCGGCACGGTCAGGGAGATACAGATATTCCACACCATCATCCTCACCGCCGACAACAAGCAGGTGTATGTGCCCAATGGCTCGCTCTCCAGTGGCAGCGTGACCAACTACAGCACGCAGCCGCTGCGGCGGGTGGACTTCACCATCGGGGTGGAGTATGGCACCGGGGTGGAGACGGTGAGGCAGGCCCTCACCGACATCTTCCAGGCCGACGCGCGCATACAGGCCGACCCCGCGCCCTTCATCGGCCTGGCCTGCCTGGCCGACAGCTCGGTGAACTTCACCGCGCGGGTGTGGGTCAAGGGCGAGGACTACTGGCCAGTCTTCTTCGACCTCAACCGTGCCATCTACGAGGAGTTCAACCGTCGTGGCATCGGTTTCCCCTTCCCCCAGGTGCAGATACACCAGTAGGCGCCAGCCTCCCCGCCCTTCCGCCCCATGGAGGAAGGGCCACCACAGGGCAGGACAAGCCCCTGATAATATACGGAAAGACCCTGTGCCCCACATGCCAAAGCCGCCCGTCTGCCAGAATTCTGGCAGACGGGCGGCTTGCAGAAACACCTTTCAAAAACTCACATTGTGACTTGTATCATGACAGTAATCCCACCATCCCCCAGAAAGAGGGCAGGAAGCACCACTGCTCCTGGGGATGGGAAGGAGGCAAAGAGGCACCTGGAAACAGAAAGAGGGCTCGGGACACCACTACTCCTCCTCGGAAGAGACTGGGGAGGAAGGCTGTCGGTAGAACTCCAGCAGGCGGCGGCGAAACAGGAAGGTGAGGCGTGCCTGCACCTCCTGGGAGCGCGCGCTGGCCAACTGGGTCTTGGCTTCCTGGAACTCCGTGGCGTTTGCCTTGCCGTGCTCATACTTGCTCTGCATCAGGTGGAAGGAGGTCTCGGCACTCTCGCCTGCCACCTGCGCGCTCAGGCATTGCCGCTGGGCAGCCACGGCATTGTAGTAGGCCTGCTGTATCTCACGGTAGAGACTCTTGCGCGTCTCCTGCAACTGCAGCTGCTGGGTGTGTACTGCCAGGCGCGCGCTGCGTATGTTGTTGCGCGTGGCCAGACGGTTGAAGATGGGGACACTGAGCGACAGGCCGAAGTACTGGTTGAAGTTGTCGCGCATCTGCGGGCCGAAGGCTGCACCGGCGAATCCCGAGGTCTTGTAATAGTTGGTGCCTATGCCCGCATTGAAGTACAGGCTGGGGAAGAGCGCGCTGCGGGCTGTGCTGACGGCCAGCTCGGCCTGCGAGAGCCTGAGTTGCTCGGCCTGCACCTGTGGTCTGAGGCCTTGTGCCTCGGCAAAGACGGCATCGGGGGCTGGCAGGACAGCATCCAGGGGCAGAGCCTCGGCGGGTGTCACCACATCGAAGCCCGATGGGGTGTCCAACTCGAGCAACTGGGTGAGGGTGAGCAGCGAGAGCATCATACTGTTCTCCTGCTGTGTGAGACTCAGGCTGTCACTGGCCAGCGCGGCACGCATCTGCGCCACATCGGCCGGGGCTGCCTTTCCCTCGGCCAGGAGTCGCTCCATCCTGTCCACCTGAGCCGAGCCGAGCAAGGCCTGCTGGCGGGCCACGCTCACCAGTTCCTTCTGGCACACAGCCTCCAGATAGGCCGATAGGACGTTGAGTGTCACATCATCCTTGGCCTTATGATAGTCCTGCATAGCCGCCTGCAGTCCCAGTCGCTGCTGGCGCACCTGTGCGGGGAGTTGCCCCCCGGTGATGAGCGGCACGCTGGTGCCCAGGCTGAAACTGGTGCTCTGCGTGTTTCGGTTGGCATAGGTATTGTCGGCCGTGAGTCCACGCCCGAAGGAGAAGTTCTCGCCCGCTGTGGCTGTGAGGTCGGGCAAGCGGCCGTTGCGCGCCGTGCTGAGTGCAATCTCCTGCTGGCGCACATTGTCCTGCTGGCGCTGCACGGTGATATTGTGTGCTATGGCATGGCTGATGCACTGCTGCAGGGTCCACGCCTGCTGTGCCTGCATGCCCAGGCTACCCGCCATGAGAAGCATGCCGGTGAGTATGATTCTATTCATTGTATGTCTTCTTACACATTATATATATAGTCTGTCCCCAGGGCCACATGCGCACGAGGTCACTCGTCCTCCTGCTTCAGGATGCCCCGCACCTTCTGCCCGGGATGCAGTCCGCCCTTGATCTCCATGTTGATGCCATCGCTCAGTCCCGTGATGACCCGCGTGCGCATGAACTGCTGCTTGGGCAGACTGTCGGTGAGCACGTACACATAGGTGCTGTCGCCCGAGAACTCCAAGGCCGACTCTGGCACACACACAGCCCCCCTTGCCCGCTGCAGCACAATCTGCGCGTTGGCGCCATAGCCCGAGCGCAAGGCCAGCGAGTCGGGCAGTGTAATGGCCGCCTTGATGTCGAAGCGGTTGGCGCCATTCTGCTCCACACCCTTGGGAGAGATATACTCGATGTGCGCATCCAGCGTGAGTCCCTGTATGGCCCCCACAGTGATGCTCACAGGCATGCCCTCCACGATGCGTCCCACATCGGTCTCATCCACGCTGCCCTTGAATATCAGGTTCTTCATATCGGCCACGGTGGCAATGGTGGTGCCGTCGTTGAAGGAGTTGCTCAGTATCACGTAGTTTCCCACCTTGACAGGAACATCCAGCACCAGGCCATCGATGGTGCTGCGGATGAGTGTGGTGCTGAGCGAGGCATTGCTGAGCGAGGCCCCGTCACGCACGATGTGCAGGGCATCGCGTGCCTGTGCCTCCTCGGCCTCGGCCTGGCGCAAGGTCACCTGCGCCTTCTCAAACTCCTCCTGGCTCACCACATGCTCGTCCAGCAGAGCCTTCATGCGGTTGTAGTCGGTGCGTGCCTGCTCCAGCGAGATGGCAGCAACGCGCACACGGCTCTCGGCACTGGACAGATTGCCCATGTCGGGTATCACCTTCACCCTGGCTATCACCTCGTCCTTCTTCACCAGGTCGCCAGCCTCCTTGTAGAGCTCAGCGATGATGCCCGAAATCTGCGGCTTGATACTCACCTCGTCGCGTGGCTCTATCTTGCCAGTGACAATGGTGGTCTTCTCCAGGTCCTTGACCTGCACGGTGTTTACCTCATACACCTGCTGCTTGGGGCGTGACTTCATGTACAGGAACACGAATGTCCCCACCATCAGGACGGCCACAGCCACGATGGCCACCCACTTCAGAAACTTCTTCATATCTCTTGCGGTTTATTTGCGGTTTTGCGGTTGCACGGTTGTGTGGTTGTGCGGTTGTTCGGTTGTGCGGTGGCATGTGCGATTGGGCGGTTTTGCGGTGGCATGTGCGACTGGGCGGTTATGCGGTGGCATGTGCGACTTCATGGTTGTACGGGGATGCGGTTGGCCGGGCTTATGACAGCCACATGACTGCACTGCCGCAAACGCTGCCTATCACTCCTCCCTCATGGCCTCCACAGGACGTATCCTCATGGCCCGCAGAGCAGGCGCGAGTCCTGCCAGCACGCCCAGCAAGGCAAGCAGCAGAGCCGTACCCACGGCCAGGGCAAAGGATATCTGGAAGTGTGCTCCAGGCGTGGAGGCTGCCACAGCATCCTCTGTCACCTGCAGGATGAGCACAGAGAGGGATATGCCTGCCATGCCCGACACGAGTGTGAGCACCACACTCTCGGTCATCACCATCCCCAGTATGTCCCTGGGGGTGGCCCCTATCGCACGGCGTATGCCTATCTCCACGGTGCGCTCCTTCACGGCCACCATCATGATGTTGCTCACCCCTATGGCACCTGCCAGCAGCGTGCCCAGGCCAATCATCCACACCAGGATGCGCACGCCACGGAACAGGGTATCAACCATCGAGAAGATGGCCTCGGCATTGATTCGCCTCACGGCCTGCCTGTCATCGGGATGGATGTAGTGCGCACGCTTGAGGACCTGCTCGGCACGGTCTTGCACCTGGCCCATGGAGAAGCCCTCGCGTGCCGTGAGGCAAAGTATCTCCACCGTGTTGCCTGTGTTATATACCCTGCTCATCGTGCCCAAGGGCAGTTCGATGGTGCTCTCGGGATTGCCTCCCACTTGTATGCCTCCAGCCTTGCGCCCGCTCACGCCCACCACCTGGTAATATACACTGTCGAGCGAGAGATAGAGCCCCGTGGGATTGCCCTGCGCTCCCAGTTCGGGAAAGAGGAGCTCCACCACACGGGAACCGATGACACACACCTTGCGCTGCAACTGGTCGTCCATGTCGTTGAGTGCGCGTCCGAAGCGTATCTTGGGATTATCCACCCGGTTGTAGTCAGCCTTGTGTCCCAGCACATGGGCATATCCGGTGTGGTTGTCACGCGACATCATCCCCCAGCGGTCCAGGCAGGGAGCACACACGTCCACCTCGGGCACGGTGTTCCTTATCCTGTCCACATCGTCCAGGGTCATGGTCCAGCTGCGGTCGCTTGGGAATCCCTTGTAGGGGCGGTCGGTGTTCCCCGTGAACAAGAAGCCCGAATTGGAGGCAAAGCCAGCGAAGTTCTGTGCCAGCATGTTCTCCATGCCCCGGCCCCCACCCATCAGCAGGATGAGCATAAAGATACCCCAGAAGATGCCAAAGGCTGTGAGAGCCGTGCGTGTCTTGTTGCGTGAGAGGGTGTCGTAAATCTCCTCCCACTGGTCTGTGTCAAGCATTTCTTTTTGCGGTTTTGCGGGTGTGCGGGTATGCGGGTGTGCGGGTATGCGGGTGTGCGGGTGTACGGTTGTGCGGGTGTGCGGACTTGAGGTTGTACTACCATGCTATGGAGCATCGGCATAAGGGCTCGTCAGCACATCCGCAGAAGTGCATAACCGCAAAAGCGCGAAATCAACTCCTGAGTGCATCCACGGGCTTCATCCTCACAGCCTTGCGTGCTGGGAAGAATCCTGCAAGCGTGCCACACACCACCATGATGAGCGTGGCCGTCAGGCAGGTTGACAAGTCCACGGTGGGGTCAATGAACATCTTGGCCTGCATGACACCCACGTCCAGAGTCTGGTTGCCCGCCACGCTGTCCATGTACTGGCAGAAGACGACACCCAGCACCATGCCAGCATAGCCAAATGCCAGCGTGATGACCAGGCTCTCCAGCATGACCATGCGCACGATGCTCCAGGGACGTGCGCCTATGGCACGGCGTATGCCAAACTCGCGTGTGCGCTCCTTGACCGAGATGAGCATGATGTTGCTCACTCCCACCACCCCACTCACCATGGTGAGCAGGCCCAGCACCCAGAAGGCCGTGTGCAGGATGCCCATCGCCTGGTTCATGGCGCGGCTGTCCTCGGCCTGGTTCCATATCCACAGGGCACTAAGGTCCTGCGGGCTGAAGTCGTGTATCTGGCTGGTGGCACGGGTGTACTCGTCCCTGAAGGCTTGCGACTCGTTGCCGTTGAGCACCCGCCTCATGACCATCGACAGGCGGTCGATGCGGTTGCCCTTGCCATAGATGGCGCTCACGGTGCTGTAGGGAGCGTAGAACTCGGTGTCCCACTGGTCGCCATTGGTCTTGCTCACTCCACACACCCGCCAGGGTATCCCCCCTATGTCCACGATGCCTCCCACGGCATGCTCGCCTTGCGGAAAGAGCATGTCGGCTTGCTTGTCGGGCAAGACGATGACCTTGCGGTGCTGCTCCAGGTCGATGGGGTTGATGAAGCGTCCTTCCACAATCCTCACAGCCTCTATCTGGGCAAACTGTGGCCACACGCCACTCACCTTCACATTGCTCAAGTGACAGTCGCCCCGGCTGGCCACCAGTCCCGAGTGCTCAAGAACAGGCACAGCCGACTCCACCTGCGCGCTGAAATGGCGGCGTGCCATGTCCACGTCACGCTCATCGAGCTGTATGTGGCGTCCCTCCTTCATGCCGTGGTAGGGCATGGTGGTGCTTCCGCCAAACACATGGATGGCGTTGAACGAGAAGTCACCCGCATTCCTCTCAAAGGTGTGTATGACTCCGTTGCCAGCCCCCTGCAGCACAATGACCAGGAAGAGTCCGCTGGCCATGGCAAAGCCTGTGGCTGCCGTGCGCAGCTTGTTCATGCCTATGTTGTGCAGCACCTCGCCCATGGTGTCGGCCATGGGCCACTGGATATCCTTCCAACTCCTCATACTCGCCTCACTTCATCAGTCCGTTGATGCCAAAGGGGACGGCTGCCGCGTTGGGGTTCTCCTCGATGCGCTCTATCAGCCCGTCCTTGATGTGCACGATGCGGTCGGTCTGGTAGGCCACGCCACTCTCGTGCGTGACCACCACGATGGTCATGCCCTGGTCATGCAGCTGGCGCAGGATCTGCATCACCTCCAGCGAGGTGTGGCTGTCCAGCGCGCCTGTAGGCTCATCGGCCAGTATCACCTTGGGCTGTGTGACCAGCGCGCGGGCAATGGCCACACGCTGCTTCTGCCCGCCCGAGAGCTCACTGGGATAGTGATGAGCCCAGTCGGCCAGCCCCAAGCGGTCGAGATACTCCATGGCGAGGGCATTTCTCCTGCGCCGGCTCACGCCCTGGTAGAAGAGGGGCAAGGCAACGTTCTCGACCGCATCCTTGAAACCGATGAGGTTGAAACTCTGGAAGATGAAGCCCAGAAGCCTGTTGCGCAGGTCGGCAGCCCGTGTCTCGCTCAGGTTGCGGATGGGGGTACCTGCCAGGATGTACTCGCCCTCGTCGTAGGAGTCCAGGATGCCCAGGATGTTGAGCAGCGTGCTCTTGCCCGAGCCCGACGCCCCCATGATGGACACCAGTTCGCCCTCCTGGATGTCGAGGTTGATGCCCCGCAGCACATGCAAGGGCTGTATGCCCTGGTAGGTCTTGTGTATCCCCTGCAGATGTATCATTTTCCGCTCACCTTCAGTCTGCTCGTCTTCAGGCTGGCCGCCCCGCTCTTGCTCTTTCTGAAGGTGCGGCACTTGCCCTTGAGGGTGAGGTCAGCGGCACCCGACACGCTGCCATCCAGATAATCGCAATCGACTGACAGGGTCACGTTGCCGGCCCCGCTCAGTTCGACCTCGACTTCGCGGGCCTCAACGCTTCCTTTCACATCGCCTGCGCCACTCACATCGACGCCCACCTCGTTCCTGGCCTTCAGATGTCCGAGGCTCACGTTGCCGGCTCCGCTCACATCCAGGTCAAACGACTCCGCCTCCATGTCGGCGATGTCCAGCTCTACCGCGCCGCTCACCTCGATATCCAGTTCGTTGTCCAGGCGCACCTTCTGGGCCATCTGCAGGTTGCAAGCGCCGCTCACGTCAATGTCCCTGAGCGTGGGAGCCGTGATGTAGGCCGTAAGCTTGGGGCTCTTTCCGCCGACCCTGAGGCCACGGCCCTTCATGCCAATGTGTAGTTCTCTGTTCCTTACCCTCGCCTCGTACTTCTCCAGGTCTTTCTCGTTGCCACGCAGCTTCACCTGGATTTCGTCTCCTTGGACAAACACTACCTTGACACAGCCCGACAGGTCAAGTTCGTCAAAAGTGGGCACCGCGACCTCGCGCTCCACCACGGGGCCACGCTCCTTGCTGTCCTTATAGTCGTGTCTCATAGCCTCCTCGGTAGAGGCCTTGACCACTTTGTTCACCATCTGGTTGCAGGATGCCATCATGCTGGCGCTGAACAGGAATGCCACTGAGAAAATAATCTTTTTCATCTTGTCGTAATATTTAATTGTTTATTTAATAGTCTTTGGCGGCTTGCGGACTTGCGTCTTGCGGGGCCGCCGAGCCCATGGTTCTTAAATTGTAAAGGCACATTCCTCCTGGGTGCCCTCATACTCGGCCTTCACCTCCTCGTAGAAGTTGGCCATAGTCTGGCACATGTAAGGGCACAGCCATAACAGTCCGATTCCCAGGGTGGGGATGCACAGGAGTATCCATCCCAGGAAGGACAGTTCCAGGCAGAACAGTTTCCACTTGTGTCCTTGCATCATGTCGGCGCTCAGGCGCAGTGCCTTGTTGTAACTCAGTTCGGGATAATCGCGCAGGATATAAGGCACCATGGCCAGGCGCATCTCCATCCAGATGCCCGGAATGATGAGCAGCATGTAGAAGAGGAACTCGAAGAGCGCGGCGATGAGCATAGTTCCGAACACGCGGCAGAAGTCCCTGTAGCCCGAGAAAAGGTTGCCAGGGCCAAAGGGGTCGTCGCTCCCGGCACGGCGGTTGCCCAGGAAGGCCACGGTGTAACCCCATCCCATGGGCAGGAGCAGCAGGATCGCCAGAAAGCTGAAGCAGTTGGTGGTGTTGCTGGAAAGCAGGAAGAGGGCACCGGCATCGGTTGTGAGCCCTAATTTTCCAGGCCCGAAGACGGCGATGTCAATCGCGCTGCCGATGCCCGACACGAAGAAGGTCACGACAGCGAGGACAAATGTGAGCATGGCGGCTTCCGTCCATCGCCCCCTGAGGTCGGCGCGGCCCTTGCCGCGCAATTGCGAACATGTACTGATCATTGTTTTACGGTTTTATGGGTTTATGGTTGTATGGTTATGTGTTTGTGCGGCCTTATGGTCATGCGGGGTGCGGGCATGTGGTCGGGCGGTCGTGTGGCTGGGCTTGCGCCCCCTGTTCCTGCGCCTGCCAGCGTGCCACCACCTCGCTGATGCCCACGCCCAGGGTGTGCATCACATGGAAGAGGCCGGGCAGAAGCTCTGTGAAGAACTCGTCACGGCGCAGGGCCTCCACAGCCTGTGTGCCGCCTTGTGCCACAAAGTTGCCCAGCCCCCTGCGGGTGACGGCCACGCCCTTCTGCTGTAGCCACTCCAGCGAGCGTGCCACGGTGTTGACGTTCACCTCGGACTCCATGGCAAGTTCCCTCACCGAGGGAAGCCTCTCGCCCTCATGGTACTTGCCCGCAAGAATGTCGTCACACACACGCTCTGCAATCTGCAGATAGATGGCTTTCTGTTCCTTGAACTCCATAGCGATAGGTCTTTGGTCAACGGTTGCGCCTGCTGGTCACCTGCGCGTTGCAATACAGTTTATAGGTCAGAGCCCAGATGCCCGCCAGCAGGGAAAACTCCACGAGGCACACCGCCACGAGCACGGCGGTGACACTCGGACTGAAATCGAAGTCCCAATACCCCTGCCAGGCGAGGCCCCCCACCTGGACGAAGATGCCCGCCAGGAACATCAGCACCACGCTCAGCACAATCCAGAAAAGCACATGTGCCATGCAGGTGAAGATGAGGTTGTAGCGGTACTTCCAGGCATTGCCCAGGGCAAAGGTGCTCACGAAGCAGAACGAGGAGAGGACCGCCGCCACATACACCAGGAAGGAATGGTCAAAGGCGTTCAGCACCGAGAACACGGCAAGCGTGTCGGAGCGCAGCCAGGCCAGCGTGAGGGAATGCGCCTGCGAGAGGATTCCGAACAGGGCGGCAAAGAGCAGGTTGAGCACATCGGCACACGGTACCGAGAGGGCAAACACCACCTGCGGGGCCACCAGGCTGAAGACGGCATGCCACACGAAACGCTCCACATTGCTTGCCGGCAGGGTGAGCTCGGCGATGCGCCCCTGCTTGCGCACCAGGTTGTGGAACATGTAACTCAGGTACACCACGGGCAGGCAGCCGTTGACAATGCCGTAATAGACTGCCAGCCCATCCCCGTCACCTGTGAGTCCGAAGTGGCCAAGGTCTGCATCCTCGCTCATGCCGAAGAGCGAGAGGTCGCCCGCTGCCCACCCGAACATGTAGCGCAGCACCACGGGGAAGGCCGCCAGCACCAGCAGGCCAGTGGCCTGGCTGAGGTAAAACCTCCTGTTGACGGTCACGTCCCAGCGTGCCACACTCAGAAAACGCCTCATGTCAAATTGTATCATAATTCCCCTGTCCTCCGTTTCTCATTATATATTGCCTCCGTTTGAATGGGCACCCACACACGCGCCCTCCACGGTCTCCACAAACAGCCGCTCCAGGTCCACGGGGCCATTGTCCTCGTTGAGCGGGGCGTGCATCAGCACGCGGTTGCCGTCGATGATGGTCACATGGTCGAGCAGGCGCTCCACGTCATGCACCTGGTGCGTGCTCACCAGCACGGTCTTCTGCTCGTCCATGCCCTGCACCACCACACGGCGGAACTGGCTCTTGCTCAGGATGTCGAGCCCGTTGGTGGGCTCGTCCATCAGCAGGACGCGCGTGCCTGTGGCCAGGGCCACGCACATGTACACCTTCTTCTTCTGCCCCATGGAGAGCGCGCCCAGGTGCATGTCCATATCCAGGTCGAAACCCTCGATGCACGAGCGCAGTAACCCATCGCTGAAGCGGGGATAGAAGGGCTTGAGCGCGCGGGTGTAGCTCTGCAGGCTCACGGCCGGCAGGTCGTACTCCTCGGGCACCAGGAAGATTTCCTTCAGCATCTCGGGCTGGCGGTTCTCGGCCAGCAGCCCGTCCACACGCACCTCGCCGCGCTGAGGCCGCAGCAGTCCCGAAATGAGGTAGAGCAGCGTGCTCTTGCCCGTGCCGTTCTTGCCCAGCAGCCCATACACCCCTCCCTGGGGAAAGGACAGGGAGAAATCCTTGAGCACAGGCTTCCCATACCGATATCCAAAGGTGATATTGTCTATGTCTATCATGCTTATTTAGTGTAATAGTTAAATAGTACACTGCAAAAGTAGTGTATTCAGGAGAGCAACGCATCATCTTCCGAGACATTTAACACTTATTTAACGTTTCCTCATCTGCACTACGCGTTTACACATCATATATGAATATGCGCGCGATGAAAAGCGCACCTGCGGCACGAAGCCAGTCATGCCAGGCGGGGGGAGTCAGTCCAAGAAGGTACACACGGCACACCGCACGTGGGCGCACAACCGCCTGCCAAGCCGTGGGCAAGTATCCGCATGCGCGAAGTCGCCTGGCCGCAGCACCATACAGCCCCAGGCTGGACGGTGGTTGCAGCCGCATGACCAGGCAGTCTCACCCTGGTGCGATGACCGACCAGCCTTGGGCTGGACGGTGGGGCAAAACCACTCCGTCCGCACGCGCGACAGGCCACACGCGCGGGAGCAAGGCAAACGCGGATGCCGGGGACTGCGGTGCGACAGCCGCACTTATATGACAAAACAGCATAAACATGCACTCGTATATCATAAAAATTCATAATAAGAGGGGGCGGCGAACCATTATACCGCGTTTTTTCCCTAACTTTGCAGCCAGAAACGGAAAGTTTATGCAAAACCGGCACGACAAGAAGACACGCCTGCAGACCATACGCATGATTGTGGCCTCGAGGGTGGTGTGCAGCCAGGAAGACCTGATGATAGAACTGGACAAGGCCGGATTCCCCTGCACACAGACCACACTGAGCCGCGACCTCAAGCAGCTGCGCATAAGCAAGGTGCGCGGCAAGAGCGGGCACAGCGCATATGCATTGCCCCACGAGGGGCAGTTCCTGGTGGCCCCGTCGCGCGAGGAACTGGACAAGAGGAGGTGGAGCGTGCGCTTCTCGGCCAACATCATGGTGGTGCACACGCCGCCGGGACACGCCAGCATGGTGGCCCTGGAGATTGACAGGGCCGCGCACCCCTTCTTCCTGGGCTCGGTGGCGGGCGACGACACGGTGATGGTCGTGCTCGACGAGAACGCGGAAAGGGAGGACGCGCGCAGCGTGATACTGGGCATCGTGCCACAGCTCGACAAGGGACGGGCAAGCGGGGAGGAGAACTCATAGACAACATACCACATATACAGAAAAGACGAGGAAGGGACACGGCACCAGGCACGCCCTGCAGGCAGAGAGAGATGAACCAGGAGGACAACATAAGGATAGTGGTGGCCGAGGCAGCGCACGAGGCGTATGTGGACACCATACTCGACACCATACGAGAGGCCGCCAAGAAACGCGGCACAGGCATCGCCGAGCGCACACACGAGTATGTGGCCACCAAGATGAAGGAGGGCAAGGCCATACTGGCACTGGACGGTGACAGGTTTGCGGGCTTCAGCTACATCGAGACATGGGGCAACAAGCACTATGTGACCACCAGCGGGCTCATCGTGCACCCCGACTACCAGGGGCACGGGGTGGCCAAGCGCATCAAGGACTACACATTCACCCTGGCGCGCATACGCTGGCCGCACGCCAAGATATTCAGCCTCACAAGCGGCGACGCGGTGATGAAGATGAACACGGCACTGGGCTATGTGCCCGTGAGTTTCAACCAGCTCACGGACGACGAGGCGTTCTGGCGCGGCTGCCTGGGCTGCTGCAACCACACGATACTGGAGGAGAAGGAGCGCAGGTTCTGCATCTGCACAGGCATGCTGTGGGACCCCGACAAGCACCATGGCGAGCCGACATCGCTCGATGTGTTCAAGGACGTGATGCGCCAACTGGTGCTCCGAGGCATCGAGTAGCCCGAACCCGTCCGCAGGACAGCGGGAGGGGCCGCAGGCGGCGCGCGCAAGCCACAGGGCACGGCACGCGCCCCCGGGCAGGACACCGGGACAGGCGTGCGGCAGAGAGAGAGGCGGCAAGAGCGGCCAAGGAAAGTATAACACATTAACATATCCCCCACCGTACCACGGGGCAGGCACACTGCCCGCCGCCCTCCACCGGCGAGGAGGAGGGAAGGGGGAGCGGAGAGTATCATTATGGAACAGAAGAAGAAAGTGGTGGTTGCCTTCAGCGGCGGCCTGGACACCAGTTACACGGTGATGTACCTGGCCAAGGAGAAGGGTTACGAGGTGTATGCGGCCTGTGCAAACACAGGCGGGTTCAGCCCCGAGCAACTGAAGGCCAACGAGGAGAACGCCTACCGGCTGGGCGCGACCAAGTACGTCACGCTGGACGTGACACAGGAGTACTACGAGAAGTCGCTCAAGTACATGGTCTATGGCAATGTGCTCCGAAACAACTGCTACCCCATCAGCGTGAGCTCGGAGCGCATCTTCCAGGCCCTGGCCATCGCACGATACGCCAAGGAGATAGGCGCGAGTGCCATCGCGCATGGCAGCACGGGCGCGGGCAACGACCAGATACGCTTCGACATGACATTCCTGGTGATGGCCCCGGGCGTGGAGATTATCACGCTCACCCGCGACGGAAACCTGAGCCGCAAGGAGGAGATTGACTACCTGAACCAGCACGGCTTCCAGGCCGACTTCACCAAGCTGAAGTACTCCTACAACGTGGGCATCTGGGGCACGAGCATCTGCGGGGGCGAGATACTGGACAGCACCCAGGGACTGCCCGAGAGTGCCTACCTGAAGCACCTCACCAGGCACGACTCCGAGATTCTGTCACTTGGATTCAAGAGGGGCGAACTGGTGAGTGTGAACGGCAAGCAGTACACCGACCACATCAAGGCCATCCAGGCTGTGGAGGAGATAGGGGCAGCCTATGCCATCGGGCGCGACTGCCATGTGGGCGACACCATCGTGGGCATCAAGGGACGTGTGGGATTCGAGGCCGCCGCCCCCATGCTCATCATAGGCGCGCACCGCTTCCTGGAGAAATACACGCTGAGCAAGTGGCAGCAGTACTGGAAGGACCAGGTGAGCAACTGGTACGGCATGTTCCTGCACGAGAGCCAGTACCTGGAGCCTGTGATGACCGACATCGAGGCCATGCTCACCAGCAGCCAGCGCCATGTGACGGGCACGGTGACCCTGGAGCTGCGTCCCTACTGCTTCCAGACGGTGGGCTGCGACACGCCCAACGACCTGGTGAAGAACAAGCTGGGCGAGTATGGCGAGGGCGCCAAGGGCTGGACCAGCGAGGAGGCCAAGGGCTTCATCAAGGTGAGCAGCACGCCCCTGCGCGCCTACTACCTGGCTCACCCCGAGGAGGAGAGGTAGCCCCCCTCTCATCCCCCCAAGGGGGGAAGAAGCCTACAATGGCAACTCATAAGCAAAGAAAGAGAAAGAGTGTAAAGACTATATATGGATAACTATGGTTACCTTACAGCAGACCCTGCATGGTATTGCTTACTGAAAGAGCTGGCAAAGAAGAACCGCAAATTTCCGACAGAAGCCGAGGCGGTACTCTGGAAGCACATTAAAGGGAATGCCCTGGGGGTTCCCTTTAGACAGCAACATATCATAGGAGACTATATCGTTGACTTCTTTTGCTTGCCCAAGAAGCTTGTCATTGAGGTGGATGGTGGCTATCACGCGGAACTTACGCAGCAAGAATTGGACAAGAACCGCACCTCTTGGCTAAGATATAGAGGATATCATCTGATACGGTTCACCAATGAGGAAGTCTTGCATGACATAGAAAAGGTATTAGAAATCATTAAGAGTACAATAGACTCACATGCAAACAAATAAAGAAAGAAGCATGAGTATCGAATCATCCCCCCTTGGGGGGACGGGAGGGGGGCCTTTCGTCCGCATAGGCATACTGGGAGCCGCCGGCTACACAGGCGGTGAGCTCATCAGGCTGCTGCTGTGCCACCCCCAGGCCAGGATTGTGTTTGCCAACAGCGAGAGCAATGCGGGCAACCTGGTGAGCGACGTGCACGAGGGACTCGTGGGGGACACCGACCTGCGCTTCACCGGCGAGATGCCTTTCGGGGAGGTGGACGTGGTGTTCTTCTGCTTCGGGCACGGCAAGAGCCAGGCGTTCCTGGCCAGCCACGAGATACCCCCGCATGTGAAGGTTATCGACCTGGCACAGGACTTCCGCATAAGGGGAAAAGGAGCAACAGCCCCCTCCAACTCCCCCAAGGGTGAGGATCCCCTTACGGCTGAGACTGCAGGCAACCAGTCCGCAGCACTTCTCTCCCCCCTGGGGGGGCAGGAGGGAGCCTGGACATGGGTGTATGGCCTGCCCGAGACACACCGCGAGGCCATACGCTCATGCCGGCATCTGGCCAACCCCGGATGCTTCGCCACCTGCATACAGCTGGGACTGCTGCCCGCACTCCAGGCCGGCATCATCAGCGGAGACATACACACCAACGGCATCACCGGAAGCACGGGAGCGGGACAGAAGCCCGGCGCGACCACACACTTCTCGTGGCGCAACGACAACATATCCCTCTACAAGACCTTCACCCACCAGCACCTGCTGGAAATCAACCAGACTATCCAGGAGCTGCATCCAGGCTACGGGGGGCGCATGTTCTTCATCCCGCAGCGCGGATGCTTCGCCAGGGGCATCTTCGTGACCTCATACGCACACTGTGACACACCCATCGAGGAGGTGAGGGAGATATACGAGGACTACTACCGCGATGCGGCATTCACCCATGTGGTGGGCATCTCGCCCGACATGAAGCAGGTGGTGAACACCAACAAGGCCCTGGTCTTCGTGGAGCGGTATGCCGACCAGCTGCTCATGGTGTCCTGCATCGACAACCTGCTCAAGGGCGCCGTGGGACAGGCCGTGCAGAACATGAACCTCATGTTTGGCCTGCCCGAGGATGCCGGGCTGAGGCTCAAGGCAAGCGCCTTCTGAGAAGAGAAGCAGAGGAAGGGGACAGCCCCTCGCCCATGCCTCCCCCCACGGGGAGGAGCGGCCACCGCACAGGCGGCGCGGACAGAGGAGACCACAGGGGGCTACACACAAATATATAATTGACATGAAACTGTTTGACGTATATCCTCTCTTTGACATCAACATTGTCAAGGGAGAAGGCTGCAAGGTGTGGGACGACAAGGGACAGGAGTACCTGGACCTGTATGGCGGGCACGCCGTGATAAGCATCGGGCACTGCCACCCGCACTATGTGCAGATGCTGCAGGAGCAACTGGCCAGGCTGGGATTCTACAGCAACTCGGTCATCAACCGCCTCCAGCAGCAGTTGGCAGACCGGCTGGGAAAGGCAAGCGGCTACGAGGACTACCAACTCTTCCTCATCAACTCGGGCGCCGAGGCCAACGAGAATGCCATGAAGCTTGCCTCGTTCACCAACGGGCGCACACGCATCCTCTCGGCCGAGAAGGCTTTCCACGGACGCACCTCGCTGGCTGTGGAGGCCACCCAGAACCCCAAGATTATCGCGCCCGTCAATGCCAACCGTCATGTGACATACCTGCCCATCAACGACCTCGACGCATGGAAGCGCGAGCTGGAGAAGGGCGACGTGTGCGCCTGCATCGTGGAGTGCATACAGGGCGTAGGCGGATGCAACCTGCTCACGGCCGAGTTTGCGCAGGGACTCGAGGAGGCTTGCCGCCAGCACGGAGCCTTCCTCATCTGCGACGAGATACAATGCGGCTACGGACGCAGCGGCAAGTTCTTCGCCCACCAGTGGCTGGGCATCCGCCCCGACCTCATCACCGTGGCCAAGGGCATTGGCAACGGCTTCCCCATGGGGGCCGTCCTCATCTCGCCCGCGTTCAAGCCCGTCTATGGGCAACTGGGCACAACCTTCGGCGGGAACCACCTTGCCTGCACCGCCGCCCTGGCTGTGCTGGACGTGTTTGAGCAGGAGCACCTGGTGGAGAACGCGCACAAGGTGGGGGACTATCTGACCCGGAGACTGCGCCAGATGCAACTGCGCACCGACCACATCCTGGAAGTGCGCGGCCGCGGGCTGATGGTGGGCGTGGCGCTCGACATCCCGCACAAGGAGGTGCGCTCGCGCCTCATCTACGAGCAGCACTGCTTCACGGGCTGCGCGGGCGCCAACATCCTGCGCCTCCTGCCGCCCCTGTGCCTCACCGAGGCCCAGGTGGACGACTTCACCACACGCCTGGAGACTGTGCTGCAGGGCATCTGAGCCCAACCGAGAAACCGCGCATACGCACAAACACACAACCGCAAGACCATACAAACACAAAACCGCAAACAAGCATGGAAGACAACATCAAGCAAATAGGAGAGCGCCTCAGGGGGCTGCGTGAGATATTTGACATCCCCGCCGAGGAAGTCGCCGAACTGTGCGAGGTGCCACTCGAGCACTACCTGAAGATAGAGGCCGGCGAGGCCGACCCCTCAGTGTACCGCCTGTCACGCATCTCCAAGCGCTACGGCATTGACCTGGACGTGCTCATCTTTGGCGAGGAGCCACGCATGAAGGGCTACTACATCACCCGTGCCGGCAAGGGCCCCGAGGTGGACCGCGGCAACGACTACAAGTACCAGGGACTGGCCATGGGCTTCCGCAACCGCAAGGTGGACCCCTTCCTCGCGCAGGTGGACCCGCTGCCGGGCAACAAGAAATACACCCAGAACACACATGACGGGCAGGAGTTCGACTATGTGCTGCAGGGCACGCTGGAGCTCACCATCGAGGACAAGCCCCTGGTGCTGGAGCCCGGGGACAGCATCTACTTCGACAGCAAGCGCCCGCACTGTTTCCGCGCCCTCAACGGGAAACCCGCCATATTCGTGTGCATCATCGTGTGAGACAGAACCAGAAGACAGAACCCATATACCAAGAGGCCGTCGCGCGGCACACCGCGTGACGGCCGGCAACGGACAGTAAAGAGATGATAGAGAGATTTCTGAAACAGACCAAATTCACCAGCGAGCAGGACTTTGCCCAGCACCTGGAGTTCGTTGTGCCCGAGGATTTCAACTTCGCCTACGATGTGATGGACGAATGGGCACGCATCAAGCCCGACAGCACCGCGCTCCTCTGGACCAACGACAAGGGCGAGGAGAAATCATTCACCTACCGCGACCTGCGCGAGTTGAGCAACCGCACGGCCTCGTACTTCCAGTCGCTGGGCATCGGACACGGCGACGTGGTGATGCTCATCCTCAAGCGGCACTACCAGTGGTGGCTTGCCATGCTGGCCCTGAGCAAACTGGGCGCCATCGCGGTGCCCGCCACACACATGCTCACAAAGAAGGACATCGTGTACCGCAACAACCGCGCCTCGGTCAAGGCCATCATCGCGTGTGGCGAGGAATATGTGCTGGAGCAGATACAGGAGGCCTTGCCCGAAAGCCCGAGCGTGCAAGTGCTGGTGAGCATAGGCCCCTCGGTGCCCCAGGGCTTCCACGACTGGATGAGGGAGTGGGAAGGCGCGCCGGAGTTCCAACGCCCCAACCACGTCAACAGCAACGAGGACACCCTGCTGATGTACTTCACCAGCGGCACCAGCGGGGAGCCCAAGATGGTGGCACACGACCACCTGTATGCCATGGGGCACCTCACCACGGGAGTGTATTGGCACAACCTGCACGAGGGCTCCATACACCTGACCGTGGCCGACACTGGCTGGGGCAAGGCAGTGTGGGGCAAGTTGTACGGGCAGTGGTTTGCGGGAGCCACGGTCTTTGTGTACGATCATGAGAAGTTCAGCGCGGACAGCATCATGCGGCAGATTGCCAAGTACCACGTGACCTCGTTCTGTGCGCCACCCACCATATACCGCTTCATGATACGCGAGGACTTCTCGAAACACGACCTGAGCAGCCTTGAGTACTGCACCACGGCGGGCGAGGCGATGAACCCCAGCGTGGCCGAGCGGTTCCACGAGCTGACCGGCATACAGATACATGAGGGATTCGGGCAGACCGAGACCACGATGACCCTGGGCACATTCCCCTGGATAAAGCCCAAGCCGGGCAGCATGGGCAAGCCCAACCCGCAGTACGACGTGCACATCCTGCGCCCCGACCAGACGGAGTGCGAGGATGGCGAGAAGGGGGAAATCTGCATACGCATCGGCGACAACAAGCCCATCGGCCTCTTCAAGTACTACTACCGCGACCCGAAGTTGACGCGCGAGGTGTGGCACGACGGTTATTACCACACGGGCGACATGGCATGGCGCGACGAGGAGGGCTACTTCTGGTTTGAGGGGCGCATCGACGACGTCATCAAGAGTTCGGGCTACCGCATAGGCCCCTTCGAGGTGGAGAACGCGCTCATGACCCATCCCGCCGTGGTGGAATGCGCCATCACGGGTGTGCCCGACGAGATACGCGGCGCCGTGGTGAAAGCCACCGTGGTACTGGCAAAGGAGTGGAAGGACAAGGCCGGGGACAATCTCGTCACCGAGCTGCAGAACCACGTGAAGCACGTGACCGCCCCCTACAAGTACCCCAGGATTATCGAGTTTGTGGACGAATTGCCCAAGACCATCTCGGGAAAGATCCGCCGCGTGGAAATCAGGGAGAAGGACAACAAGGCTTGACACACTGGTATGAAGACAGCAATCATAGGCGTGGGAGCCATGGGTGGCTCTCTCGCCGCCGGCCTGCTGCGTGCGGGCAGCCTGCCAGCCAATGACCTGTGGCTGGCCAACCCACACAAGGAAAAGTTGGCACACCTGCAGGAGCAGGGGGCACATGTGGTGAGCGACAACCGCGAGGCTGTGCGCCAGACCGATGTGGTACTCCTGTGCGTGAAGCCCTGGCTGGCACCCGCTGTGCTGGAGGAAATCAAGCCGGCCATGGACTACAGCCGCCACACCCTGGTCTCGGTGGTGGCCGGACTCGCGGGGCAGGACATCTGCCACATGATGGAGCGCGAGGGCGGGCAGCCACAGGTGCTCCTCGGCCTGCCCAACACAGCCGCCGCCGTGTGCCAGTCCATGACGTTCCTGGTGCCAGTCAACGCCGATGCCGCGCACACGGCCCGCGTCGAGACCCTGCTCGGTGGCGTGGGCCAGGTGATGGTGACCGAGGAGCGACTCCTGCCAGCCGGCATGGCCCTGGCCTCCTGCGGCATCGCCTATGCCATGCGCTATGCGCGGGCGGCCACCGAGGGGGGCGTGGAACTGGGCATCCGCGCCAAGGACGCGCTGCGGGTGGTGCTGCAGACCATGGCCGGGGCTGCGGCCCTGCTGCGGGAGAGCGGGGCCAACCCCGAGGCCGAGATTGACAAGGTGACCACGCCCGGAGGCTTCACCATCAAGGGACTCAACGAGATGGAGCACGCGGGGTTCTCGTCGGCGGTCGTGCGCGGACTGAAGGCCAGCGTGAAGTGAGGGCATGGAACCATACAACCGCAAAACCGCAAACAGATGAGATACGTAATCAAGGTGGGCTCCAATGTGCTCACCCGACCCGACGGAAAACTGGACATCACACGCATGTCGGCACTGGTGGACCAGGTGGCATGGCTCAGGGCACAGGGCCACGAGGTGGTGCTGGTGTCCAGCGGGGCTGTCGCATGCGGGCGCGGGGAACTGCGCGCCGCGCGCAGGCTGGACAGCGTGGAGCAGCGCCAGCTCTACTCGGCGCTGGGACAGGCCAAGCTCATCAACCTCTACTTCGACCTCTTCCGCGAGTACGGCCTGCATGTGGGACAGGTACTCACCATGAAGGAGAACTTCTCCTCGCGGCAGGAGTACCTCAACCAGCGCGCCTGCATGGAGGTGATGCTCGCCAACGGGGTCATCCCCATCGTCAACGAGAACGACACGGTGAGCGTCACCGAGCTGATGTTTACCGACAACGATGAGCTCTCCGGCCTCATCGCCTCGATGCTGAACGCGCACTGCCTCATCATCCTGAGCAACATCGACGGCATCTACACAGGAAGCCCCGGCGACCCCGCGTCGCGCCTCATCGCCCAGGTGAAACCCGGCGACGACCTCACGCCCTACATACAGACCGAGCGCAGCGGCTTCGGCCGGGGAGGGATGCTCACCAAGTGCAACATCGCGCGCAGGGTGGCCGAGGAGGGCATCCGGGTCATCATCGCCAACGGCAGGCGCGACAACATACTGCCCGACCTGCTCACGCGTCCACAGGAGGTGCCGCACACCGACTTCCTGCCAGCCAGCCAGCCCGTGTCGGGCATCAAGAAGTGGCTGGCCCACAGCCAGAGCTTCGCCAAGGGCGAACTGCACATCAACGCGCAGGCCGCCCGCGCCCTGCACGGCAACCAGGCCGTGAGCCTGCTCATGGTGGGCGTGACCCAGGTGTGCGGCGACTTTGAGGAAGGCGACATCGTGAGCGTCATGGGTCCCGACGGAAATCGGCTGGGCATAGGACGCAGCGCGTACTCCGCCACCGAGGCACGCGCCGCTATGGGCAAGCACGATGTGAAACCCGCCATACACTATGACTATCTATGCCTGGACCAATAACCCCACACACATGACCCTCACTCCCATATTCCTGCAGGCCAAGGAGGCCGCCGAAGAAGTGGCCGCCCTTACCGACGACACGCGCAACCAGGTGCTCCTGGACGTGGCCGATGCCATAGAGACACAGGCGGAAAGCCTACTGGAGGCCAACAAGGCCGACCTGGCAAGGATGGACAGCGCCTCGCCGCTCTACGACCGCCTGATGCTCACGTCCGACAGGCTGCGGGGCATCGCCAGCGACATGCGCCATGTGGCCACCCTGCCCTCCCCGCTCGAGCGGGAACTGGAGCGGCGCACGCTGCCCAACGGACTGCGCCTGCGCCGCGTGAGCGTCCCCTTTGGCGTGGTGGGCGTGGTATATGAGGCACGCCCCAATGTGAGCTTTGACGTGTTCGCACTTTGCCTGAAGAGCGGAAACGCCTGCGTGCTCAAGGGCGGCAGGGATGCCCACGAGTCCAACCGCGCCATCGTGGCCCTCACACGCCGTGTGCTTGCCGCACATGGCCTGCCCCAGGCCGCCGTGACCCTGCTGCCCGCCACCCACGAGGCCACCGCCCAGATGCTCGAGGCCACGGGCTACATTGACGTGTGCATCCCGCGCGGGGGCAAGCGGCTCATTGACTTTGTGCGCGACACGGC
Organism: Prevotellaceae bacterium UBA1075; assembly: GCA_002316015.1. GTDB lineage: Bacteria > Bacteroidota > Bacteroidia > Bacteroidales > Bacteroidaceae > Physcousia. The sequence continues at coordinate 24,425 of DCCS01000024.1, read as the reverse complement.
GCGCGTCCCCGTCATCGAGACGGGAGCCGGGGTCGTGCACGCCTATGTGGCACCCTCGGCCAACCTGGAGATGGCCGCACGCATCGTGGCCAATGCCAAGACGAGGCGCGTGAGCGTGTGCAACGCGCTGGACACGCTGCTCGTGCACGAGGCACTGCTCGACCGCCTGCCCGCGCTCCTGGCTCCCCTGGCGGAAAAGCGCGTGAGGCTGCACGCCGACCGGCGCACGCTCCCCCACCTGGGCTTCTACCCCGCCACGCTGGTCATCCCCATCGCCGACGGCCAGGAGGAGGACACCTACCACACCGAATACATGGACTACGCCATGGGGCTGCACGCCGTGGCCTCCACCGACGAGGCCATCCGCCACATCGCCCGCTACGGATCGGGACACAGCGAGAGCATCGTGACCGGTGACGAGCCGGAGGCCCGGCGGTTCCAGAGGAAGGTGGACGCGGCGTGCGTCTATTGGAACGCGCCCACGAGCTTCACCGACGGGGGCCAGTTCGGGCTGGGTGCCGAGATAGGCATCAGCACCCAGAAACTGGGGCCGCGCGGCCCCATGGGGCTCTCTGCCCTCACCACCTGCAAGTGGCTCATCGACGGCGACGGGCAGACACGCGCCTGAGCCCGACACGCCACCCACACCGCCCCGGCACACGCACAGGGAAGCCGGCACGCGGAAGCCCACAAGGAGAGAACGACATATTACAAACAAAGCCCCGCGCCGCCCCAGGCGACCCCACAGGGCAGGCCGGGACAGAACACACAGCCGTATGAGAACATTCTTCAACGTACAAGACCTGGGCAACCTGCAAGAGGCCATTGCCGAGGCACTGGAAGTGAAAGCCAACAAGTTTGCCTACCAGCACCTGGGGCACAACAAGACCCTGCTGATGATATTCTTCAACAACAGCCTGCGCACGCGACTGAGCACCCAGAAGGCAGCCATGAACCTGGGCATGAACGTGATGGTGCTGGATGTGAACGCGGGCGCGTGGAAACTGGAGACGGAGCGCGGCGTCGTCATGGACGGCGACAAGAGCGAGCACTTGCTGGAAGCCATCCCCGTGATGGGCAGTTTCTGCGACATCATCGGTGTGAGGAGCTTCGCCGGGCTGCAGGACAGGGAGTTTGACTATGCCGAGAGCATCGTGCGGCAGTTCGTGCAGCACAGCGGAAAGCCCGTGTTTGCCATGGAGACCGCGACGGTGCACCCGCTCCAGGCCTTCGCTGACCTCATCACCATCGAGGAGCACAAGAACGTCAAGCGGCCCAAGGTGGTGCTCACCTGGGCCCCGCACTGCCGGGCCCTTCCCCAGGCTGTGCCCAACTCCTTTGCCGAGTGGATGAACGCCGCCGATGTGGACTTTATGGTCACCCACCCCCATGGCTACGAGCTCGACAGCAAGTTTGTGGGCGGCGCGCGCGTGGAGTATGACCAGCGGAAAGCCCTTGAGGGAGCCGACTTCGTGTATGCCAAGAACTGGAGCTGCCCCGGCGTGACACGCCCTGGGGACTATGGCAAGATACTGTGCGGCGACAAGTCGTGGACGATAGACAGCGAGCACATGTCGTGGACACGTGACGGGAAGTTCATGCACTGCCTGCCCGTGCGCCGTGGCCTCATCGTCACCGACGACGTGATAGAGAGCCCCCAAAGCCTGGTCATCCCCGAAGCCGCCAACCGCGAGGTGTCGGCCGAGGTGGTCATCAAGCGCATCCTGGAGGGGATACAATAGGACGGGGAGCCCCCTCCTGTCCCACAGCCGGGAACAACAGCAGGCTACATTGCAGACAATGCACCGTGCTTCTACAGCCGTAGAGGCACGGTGCATTGACGTTTTCCACATCCCCGTATAGCAGCATCCACACCTCCCCCGCAATGGAGGGAACACCCTTGTCCTGGCCTTGTGGCTCGACAGCATGAAAAACGCACTACGCTGCGTTGGCGGATGCAGCGCACTGCGATGGCGGATGCAGCGCACTGCGATGGCGGATGCAGCGCGCTGCGTTTACGTCCCCTCCCTCCTGGGGGAGGCTGGTAGGGGGCTCGCCCCAGTAGTTGGGGTGGGCTCGCCCGTATGCAGGAATCGCTTGTCCCCCTACGCCACGGCGCACAGGAGCAGGATGACAATCTGCGCGGTGAGGATGCGGAGGAACATGCACAGGGGGTACACGGTGGAGTAAGCCACCGCAGGCTCGTCGTTGCCCGCCGCCTGGTTGGCGAACGCCAGGGCTGGCGGGTCGGTGGTGCTTCCCGCTATCATGCCCATCAGGGTGAAGTAGTTGACCTTGTACCGCAGACGCGCCACCACGCCCACGATGAGCAGGGGGATCACCGTGATGAGGAACCCGCACCACACATAGGTGAGCCCGTCGCCCTTGAGCACCGTGTCGGAGAAGGTGGCACCTGCCTTGATACCCACACTGGCCAGGAAGAGCACCAGCCCTATCTCGCGCAGCATGAGGTTGGCGCTGGTGGTGGTATAGGCCACCAGCTTGGCCTTGTAGCCGAAGCGTCCTATCAGGATAGCCACTATCAGAGGGCCACCGGCCAGTCCCAGCTTCACAGGTGTGGGCACGCCAGGCAGGGCGATGGGCAGAGAGCCCAGGACGATACCCATGACAATGCCGATGAAGATGGTGGAGAGGTTGGGGTGGTCAAGGCTCTTGACCGAGTTGCCCATCAGGGCGGCCACGCGGTCAACAGCGTCCTCGGGGCCCACCACCACTATCTTGTCGCCCACCTGCATGCGCAGGTTGCGGTCGGCGTAGAGGTTCATGCCCGAGCGGCGGATGCGTGTCACGTTCACCCCGTACATGGAGCTGAAGTGCAGCGAGCCGAAGGTCTTGCCGTTCATGTTGGGATGCGTGACCAGGATGTGCTTGCTCACCAGGTCCACGCGCTGCTCCTCCCACTCCACCTCGCAAGGCTCTCCGATGAACGCGATGATGGCCTCGGCGTCGTCCTCGGCGCACACGATGTACATCTTGTCGTGGACATGGATGAGGGTGTCGCGGTTGGGGATGGACACCTGGCCGTCATGCAGCAGCCGGGTGATGACGAAGTCGCGGCCCAGGAACTGGCTTATCTGCAGCACCGAGCGTCCGTCGAGCGCCTTGTTGGTGGCCTCGAGGGTCATCTTGTGGGGGGTCATGTGGGGATTGGCGACATGCTCGGCCTCCACCTGGTCCTGCTCCCTGCGCATGTTCACATGGCACAGGTAGCGCAGCGCGATGGTGGCCCCGATGATGCCCACCACGCCCAGGGGGTAGGCACAGGCGTACCCGTTGGCGATGGCGGGCGCGTTGTCGGCCCCGAACACCTGGTTGCACGCCTCGCTGGCCGCGCCCAGGCCCGGGGTGTTGGTCACGGCCCCGCAGAGCACGCCCACCATCATGGAGAGGTTCACGGAGTTCTGCCCCCCGCTCATGCTTCCGCCGTCCCAGAACACGAGGAAGAAGAGAGCCACACAGCACAGCACGTTGAGCAGCACGATGCTTGTGGCCAGCGCGTTGAGCCGGATGCCCCCCTCGCGGAAGCTCTCGAAGAACCCGGGGCCCACCTGCAAGCCTATACAATAGACAAAGAGGATAAGCCCGAAGTCCTGTATGAAGTTCATGAGCATAGGCGGACAGGCATAGGACACCTCGCCCGGCGTGGTCCCCAGCTGATTGTAGATGTGCCCGGCCAGGATGCCGGCAAACAGCACAAAGGTGACTCCAAGCGAGACTCCGGCTATCTTGATCCTTCCGAGGCCGATGCCTACCGAGATGACCAGCGCGTAGAGCAGCACCATGTGGGCCACGCTGCCCGTACTGGTAAACAGACTACTTAACCATTCCATGTTTCCTGTATGTATTCATAATGTTGTATGGTTCGACTACCCCATGTCGTACAGTTCGGCTGCCACCACAAGCCACTTGCCCGCCACATGCGGCACAGCCATAGGTGGGCCTGCCTGGATAGCGGCTGCAAAGGTAGGCAAGTTTTGTTAAAATATCTTTATCAAGCACTGAAAATTAGCCTGTGGAGCCATTAATTTGCAGAATAAGGGAAGTTCACTTGCCACTCCAGGCAGAAGTTCGTAACTTTACATGCTATTTGGAAGGCAAACAAACATTGTTTTACACACAATAAAATGGCAGACAACAAACAACAGAAACTTTTCTCTGACTTCACCGCCCCCACCCGCCAAGAATGGCTCGACAAGATCCAGGTGGACCTGAAGGGCGCTGATTTCCAGAAGAAGATGGTGTGGAGGACCAACGAGGGCTTCTCCATGCAGCCCTTCTATCTGAAGGAGGACGTGGACAAGTTGCCCACCGTGAACGCCCTGCCCGGCGAGTATCCCTATGTGCGAGGCAACAGGAAGGCCGACAACAACTGGCACGTGCGCCAGGACATCCGCTGCACAAGCGCCAAGGAGGCCAACGAGAAGGCTCTGGACATACTGAACCGGGGCATTGACAGCCTGGGCTTCATCATCCCCTCGGCCGATGTGAGCGCCGAGTACATCGACACCCTGCTCGACGGCATCTATGTGGAGTGCGTGGAGCTCAACTTCAGCACATGCCAGAAGAAGAGCCTCGAGCTGGCCAGGATACTGGCGGCTTACCTGGAGAAGAAGGGTGCCGACCCCAAGAAGGTGGAGGGAAGCATCAACTTTGACCCCATCGGCAAGATTCTGACCAAGGGCAAGGACAAGTCGGCACTGATGGCCACAGCCAAGGAGATGGTGGAGACACTGGCCGCGTGGCCCAACCTGCGCGCCGTGGCAGTGAACGCCTACAGGCTCACCAACGCGGGAGCCTACAGCTACCAGGACCTGGGCTACGCCCTGGCATGGGGCAACGAGTACATGGCCGCCCTCACCGAGGCCGGCGTGCCGGCCGCGCGGGCCGCACAGAGCATCAAGTTCAACCTGGGCATCAACGGCGTCTACTTCATGGAGATTGCCAAGCTGCGCGCGGCACGCATGCTGTGGGCACACGTGGTGAAGCAGTACACCGGCGACCCGGAGAGCGCCAAGATGCATGTGTGCGCCTACACCACGACCTTCAACCAGACTTTGTTTGACAGTTATGTGAACATGCTCCGCTCGCAGACCGAGGCCATGAGCGCGGCCCTGGGAGGCGTGGAAAGCATGGTGGTGACACCCTTTGACACGCCCTATGAAGTCCCCACGGACTTTGCCGAGCGCATCGCCCGCAACCAGCAGCTGCTGCTCAAGGAGGAGTGCCACTTCAACCGAATCGTGGATGTGGCAGGCGGCTCCTACTTCGTGGAGGAACTGACAACAGCCCTGGCCGGGCAGGCGTGGAAACTGTTCCTCGCCACCGAGGAGGAGGGAGGTTTCCTGAAGGCCGCCCTGGAGGGCAAGGTGCAGACTGCCATCAACGAGACCTCGGCCGCCCGTCACGCCAACGCCGGAAAGCGCAAGGAGTTCATCCTGGGAACCAACCAGTTCCCGAACTTCACCGAGAAGAGCGAGGGCAAGACCCCGATGGAGAGCAAGTGCGGCAAGTGCGGATGCGCGGGCGACATCCCCGCCATAGGCGAGACACGCCTGGCCAGCGACTTCGAGGCCCTGCGCCTCGCCACCGAGAAGACCGCCAAGGTGCCCGTGGCATTCATGCTCACTATCGGGAACCTGGCCATGAGGCAGGCCCGCGCGCAGTTCTCATGCAACTTCCTGGCCGCTGCGGGCTACAGGGTCATCGACAACCTGGGCTTCCCCACCGTCGAGGAAGGCATTGACAAGGCCCTGGAGGCGGGTGCCGACATCGTGGTGCTGTGCTCCAGCGACGACGAGTATGCCGAGTATGCCATACCCGCATACAAGTACCTGGACGGCCGGGCCATGTTTGTGGTGGCAGGCGCGCCCTCATGCGCCGACGACCTCAAGGCGGCAGGCATCGAGAACTTCATCCATGTGCGCGTGGACCAACTGAAGACACTGAAGGAGTATAACGCTAAACTGGGCATTTGACAATGGCACGCAAATCATTTAAGGACATAGACATCTTTGCCGGCATCGAGGCAAGGAACGGCCAGCAATGGCAGAAGGAGAACGGCATCACCGCCAACTGGAAAACTCCCGAGCAGATTGACATCCAGCCCGTATATACCAAGGAAGACCTGGAGGGCATGGAGCACCTGGACTTCGTGGCCGGCATCCCGCCCTACCTGCGCGGCCCCTACAGCATGATGTACCCGTTCCGCCCGTGGACCATCCGCCAGTATGCGGGTTTCTCGACGGCCGAGGAGAGCAACGCGTTCTACCGCCGCAACCTGGCCAGCGGGCAGAAGGGCCTCTCGGTGGCCTTTGACCTGCCCACGCACCGTGGCTACGACCCCGACAACCCACGTGTGGTGGGCGATGTGGGCAAGGCCGGCGTGAGCATCTGCTCCCTTGAGAACATGAAGGTACTGTTTGCCGGCATCCCCCTCAACAAGATGTCGGTGTCCATGACCATGAACGGGGCCGTGCTCCCAGTCCTGGCCTTCTACATCAACGCGGGTCTGGAGCAAGGCGCGAAACTGGAAGAGATGGCAGGCACAATCCAGAACGACATCCTGAAGGAGTTCATGGTGCGCAACACCTATATCTACCCACCCGCCTTCTCGATGAAGATCATCGCCGACATCTTCGAGTTCACGAGCCAGAAGATGCCCAAGTTCAACAGCATCTCCATCTCGGGCTACCACATGCAGGAGGCAGGCGCCACCGCCGACATTGAGTTGGCCTACACCCTGGCCGACGGCATCGACTACCTGCGCACAGGCATCAACGCGGGCATCGACGTGGACGCATTCGCGCCCCGCCTGTCCTTCTTCTGGGCCATCGGAGTGAACCACTTCATGGAAATAGCCAAGATGCGCGCGGGCCGCCTGCTGTGGGCGAAGATCACGAAGAGCTTTGGCGCGAAGAACCCCAAGTCAATGGCTCTGCGCACGCACTCGCAGACATCGGGCTGGTCACTCACCGAGCAGGACCCCTTCAACAATGTGGGACGCACCTGCATCGAGGCCATGGCGGCCGTGCTGGGACACACCCAGAGCCTGCACACCAACGCCCTGGACGAGGCCATAGCACTGCCCACCGACTTCAGCGCGCGCATCGCACGCAACACCCAGATTTATATACAGAACGAGACGCAGGTGTGCAGGCACATCGATCCCTGGGCAGGTTCGTACTATGTGGAGAAACTGACACAGGAGTTATACCACAAGGCATGGGAGCACATCCAGGAGATCGAGAAACTGGGCGGCATGGCCAAGGCCATCGAGACGGGTCTGCCCAAGATGCGCATCGAGGAGGCCGCAGCACGCACACAGGCACGCATCGACTCGGGCGTGCAGACCATCGTGGGCGTGAACAAGTACCGCCTTGACCACGAAGACCCCATCGACATCCTGGAAATCGACAACACAGCCGTGCGCCTGGAGCAGGAGGAACTGCTCAAGAAACTCCGCGCCAGCCGCGACAACGAGCAGGTGAAGAAAGACCTGGCCGCCATCACAGAGTGCGTGCGCGAGTTCAAAGAGGGCAAGAAGAGCAAGGACAACCTGCTCAACCTGGCTGTCATCGCAGCCGGGCATAAGGCCACACTGGGTGAGATAAGCGATGCCTGCGAGGAGATTGTGGGCCGGTACAAAGCAGTAATCAGAACAATTTCAGGAGTGTACAGAAGCGAGAGCAAGAACGACGCGGACTTCGAGAGGGCATGCGCGCTGACCGAGGAGTTCGCCAAGAAAGAAGGCCGGCGCCCCCGCATCATGGTGGCGAAGATGGGCCAGGACGGCCATGACCGTGGCGCGAAGGTGGTAGCCACCGGTTATGCCGACTGTGGGTTTGACGTGGACATGGGTCCGCTGTTCCAGACACCGGCCGAGGCGGCGCGCGAGGCCGTGGAGAACGATGTGAACATCGTGGGCGCAAGCTCGCTGGCAGCGGGCCACAAGACCCTGGTGCCCCAGCTCATCGAGGAACTGAAGAAACTTGGCCGCGAGGACATCATGGTGGTGGCCGGCGGCGTCATCCCCACTCAGGACTACGACTTCCTGTACAAGAAAGGCGTGGCCGCCATCTTCGGCCCGGGCACTCCTGTGCCCTACTCGGCCTGCAAGATGATGGAGCTGCTCCTGGGCAAGGAGTAATCCGCGCCCAGCCCTTACGGGCATTCACAGAGACGGATTCCGCTTGACAGCGGAGTCCGTCTTTTTCTTTCTCCGCCCATTTCCCCATGCAGGACACCGAAGGGGGTGTTGCACAGCCGTAATGTACAGACTGGACAAACACATGCCACGCCAATGGGCGCGGGCAGAAACACGCACGGCACACGCCACATGGCGTGTACCGTAAAGGGCATGAGCGTCCTGTGCTTCTCCCCGCACCCCTCCGCGCGTGCCCGCACATCCGGGGAGAGGGGGGACATACGCACCGCCACAGCCTGGCCGGGAACATCCTCTCAAGGGGAACCATGCCCGTTCCTTACCGGGCTACATACGGTTCCGGCAGGAGCCCTTGAGCCGTCATGCAGGCAAAAGACAACAGTCCCATGGGGAAAACATATGCGGATGGAGGAGCGTACTACCTCTTCCCATCCAAGGGAAGAGCCTCCTTGAGTGTGGACGCGGCACTGCCCGATGTGTTTCCAGGGGCACTGGGCGCGGGCTCTTTGGATGCAGGAGAAGGCATGTCAAAGAGTCCGTAGGTGGTGCGCAGCACCTTGAACTCCGTGCGGCGGTTGAGCGAATTGCACCGCTCCTGCTGCGCCGTGTCGGGCAGAGCCTTGATGAAAGCCTCGGTGAGCGTGTCACCCTCGTGCAGGAAAGTGTTCTGCTCGGCTATCTTGCGCGTCACCACCTTGGGACGGCTCTCGCCATACCCTACGGGCGTAAGGCGGTCCTGGGCTATCCCATGCGCAAGGAGATAGTTGACCACACTCTCGGCACGCCGCTGGCTCAGCCGCAGGTTGTACTCGTCCTTGCCCCGATAGTCACAGTGAGCGGCCAGTTCAATGGTCACATTGGGGTTCTCGTTGAGGAGGTCCACCAAGCTGTCCAGTGCCATGGTGCTGTTCTCTGTGAGCTCAGCACTGTCAAAGGCATAGAACACGTTGCGTACGAGCACAGGCACGTTGATGCTTGCCAGGGGGAACTGCAGCACATACTCACGGCTCACGCTGCTGGTGTCCACGGTCAGTTCCTCCTTGTGGTTGAGGTAGCCCTTGCAAGTGCCCAGGAACACATAACGCACACGCGGCTTCACCTCCTGGGTGAAGGAGCCGTCACCGCGTACGCTCAGCTTGAGGTTGGTGCCGTCATCGCCCACCATGTACACCAGCCCCTCGGGCAGTTCGTATCCGTCTTTCTCATACACCCATCCCTTGACCGTCTGCAGGACTTCGGGGCACTCAAAGGACATGATGTGGTCCCACCCGCGCGCGTCACCACGGCTGGTGCTGAAGAAGCCCCGGTTGTGCAGCCCCTCGAAAGTCATTCCGAAATCATCCCCATTGCTGTTCATCGGACTCTGGAGGTTCTCCACCTTCCAGTGCCCGGCACTGTCACACTCGGCCCGGAAGAGGTCAAGGCCACCCATTCCCGGGTGTCCGTCGCTGGAGAAATACAATTCGCCATTGGGGCGGAACGTGGGGAACATCTCATTTCCGGGCGTATTGATGGGCTGCCCAAGGTTCTCGGCGCCGCCCATGCCGTGCTCGGTAAGGGCCACCCGCCATATATCCAGGCCTCCCGCACCGCCAGGCATGTCACTCACGAAATAGAGCCACTTCCCATCGGGGCTCACAGCGGGGTGCGCGTAACTAGAGAGCGTGTCCTTGCTTATCTGCAGGCGCTGGGGAGCACTCCAGGAAGCGTCGGAACGCGTGCTGGTGAATATCTCGGCATATCGGGGGTAGTCGGGGTCAAAGGTGCAGCGCGTGAGGTACATCGTGTGCCCGTCGGGCGAGAAACTGCACGCGCCCTCCTCGTACTCGCTGTTGAGCCCGCCCTCGACGGCAACGGGCTGTTCCCATTTCCCCTTGTCGTCCTTCTTGCTCATCCAGATGTCCGCACTCTTGACACCTGTGATGCCGCTTATCTCGCCCGACGCTATCTGCGGCCGTGTGGTGGTGAAGTACAACTGGTCCCACTCATCGCCAAAGAGCGCGGGCGAGTAGTCCGACCGCCGTCCGTTGAGCACGGGCTCCTTCTTCACGGTATAGAGCGTGGGACGCTTCTTCCACACGGGAGCCAGCATGCAGCCCATGCGCCCGTTGATGGCGAGCGTGTCGTTTGGCCTCAGTTCCAGGTAAGCGTCGTAACTCTTCCGCGCGTTCTTGTAGTCTCCCATCCTGTGCTGCATCTGTGCCAGGTACAAGAGATTGAGCGTGTCGGGGTAATGATAGCGCAAGGCGTTCTGGTACGCGCCCTTCGCCTTGGCTGTGTAGTTGATGCGCCTGTAGCACTCGGCCATCTTCCAGGCGCGTTCGGCACGCTTGGGCTTGTCCTTGATGGCCGTGCGTGAGTATGCCTTCTTGTATTCCGCTGCCGCGTCGAAGTACTCCCCGATGGCAAAGAACTGGTCGCCCTTCTTCACATTCGTCTCCGCGCCACACGCGGTGAGCAGCACCATGAGTGCCGCTCCGATGGCCATGGGGGAAAATTTCCATTGTCTCCGTGTCCATGTCAAGACGTATAGCAAGTTCGCCTGTTTCATCTGTCCAAGTCATTGGGGCTTGGGTCGCGTGGGCTTCAGGCCACAAGGTCGCGGGATTGCCCAGCCTCACGCCGGCACTCCGTGGCCCGCACCACAGCCCCACACCATCCTGTGACCTGTTAATCTAAAAACCTCACAACCTTATATCCTATATAACGCTTTACTTCTTCTTTTTATTGCCTTTCCTGCCCTCCGGCTCGTCCACCGTCACGGTCACGCGTCGGGGAGTGGGGTCTGACATCACGGTCTGCACCAGGTCGGTCACCATCTGCTTCAGTTCTGCCAGGAAGGCAGCCGCCTCATACTCGTGCCGCTCTATCTGCCTGAGCTTCCGCTCCCATCGCCCGGTGAGCTCCGCACTCTTGAGCAAGTCCTCGTGGATGAGGTCAATGAGTTCTTCGCCCGTGGGTGTCGCCCACAGGTTCTTCTTCTCCTTCCTTATATAATGCCGTCTGAAGAGTGTCTCGATGATGGCCGCGCGCGTGCTGGGACGCCCGATGCCATTCTCCTTGAGCGCGTCGCGCAGTTCCTCGTCATCCACCATCTTGCCCGCTGTCTCCATGGCTCTCAGCAGGGTTGCCTCGGTATAGGGCTTTGGCGGGGTGGTCTTCTTCTCGGCCAGGTCGGGCGTGTGCGGCCCGCTTTCCCCCTTGCGGAAGTCGGGCAGCTGGCGGTCCTTGTCCTGTGGCTGTTCGCTGTCCTGCTGCCCCATCACCACCTTCCAGCCCGGGTCGGTGGTCACCTTGCCCGTAGCCTTGAACCTCACATCGGCCACCTGCCCCAGCACGGTGGTGGCATTGAACAGGCAGTCGGGATGGAAGGCCGCGATGAAGCGGCGCGCTATCAGGTCGTACACCTTCCCCTCCATCTCGCTCATCCCGCTGGCGGGCACGCCCGTGGGGATGATGGCATGGTGGTCGGTCACTTTGCTGTTGTCGAAGACCTTCTTGCTCTTTTTCAGTGGCTTGCCCTTGATGCGCTCCATCAGGGGGAAGTACGCCCTGAGCCCGTTGAGTATCTGCGGGCACTTGGGGTACACGTCATCGGGCAGGAAGGTGGTGTCCACGCGCGGGTAAGTGGTGAGCTTCTTCTCATAGAGCGACTGTATGAGCTGGAGCGTGAGGTCGGCGCTGAAGCCGTACTTGTGGTTGCACTCCATCTGCAGGCTCGTGAGGTCGAAGAGGCGCGGGGGTGCCTCGGTGCCCTTCTTCTTCTGTATGTCGGTCACGGTGAACGGCAGTTCGCCCATCGAGGCCAGGGCCGCCTCGCCCTCCCCGCGTGTGCGGAAGCCCCGCTCGCCCTCCTCCATCACCGCCGTGAAGGTCACGCCGCGATAGACGGTCGTGAGCACCCAGTAGGGCACGGGCTCGAAGTGCGCTATCTCGCGCTGGCGGTTGACGATGAGAGCCAGCGTGGGTGTCTGCACGCGCCCCACGCTCAGCACCTGCCTGCCCGATGCATAGCGTCCGGTGTAGAGCCTGGTGGCGTTCATGCCCAGGAGCCAGTCGCTGATAGCGCGCATCAGTCCCGCCTCGTAGAGCCCCTGGTACTCGCCCTGGTCCTTGAGCGACTGGAATCCCTGGCGTATGGCATCCTCAGTCAGGCTGTTGATCCACAGCCTCTTCACCGGGCATGACACCTTTGCCTTGAGCATCACCCAGCGCTGGATGAGTTCGCCCTCCTGGCCGGCATCACCGCAGTTCACTATCTCCGTGGCCTGGCTCATGAGCGTCGCGATGGTGTGGAACTGCTTCTCGACTCCCTGGTCGGCCTTGAGCTTGATGCCGAACCGGGGCGGTATCATGGGCAGGCGACCCAGGCTCCATGCCTTCCACATGGGCGTGTAGTCGGCCGGTTCCTTGAGCTCACACAGGTGCCCGAACGTCCAGGTCACCTGGTAGCCATTGCCCTCCATGTACCCGTCCCTCTGCCTGTCGGCCCCCAGGATGTGCGCAATGTCACGTGCCACGGAGGGTTTCTCGGCTATGCATACTATCATTCTCGGTCTTTTTGTCGAGGGCAAAGGTAATGAGAAATCCACTTCTCCACGCCTTTTCGGTGGGGAATATTGGTGGGGACAGCCTTTTTTCATAACTTTGCCCATGGGGGAAAATTCCCGGCAAAGAGCATGGAACTGTCCGTCATCATACCCATATACAACTCACGCGACACACTCGCGCGCTGCCTGGAGAGCGTCCTGAGGCAGCAGACAGACGGCATGGAGGTGCTGCTCATCGACGACGGAAGCACCGACGGGAGCGGGCTCATGGCCGACCGCTGGGCGGCACGCTACCCCATGGTGAGCGTGTGCCACAAGCACAACGGGGGGCTGAGTGACGCGCGCAATGCCGGCCTGCACATGGCCCGGGGACGCTATGTGACCTTTGTGGACGCCGATGACGAGGTGGCCGATGGCACCTACCCCATGCTGCTGGACTTGCTGGCCGGGAACGTCGACACCGACATCCTGGAGTTCCCCATGCGCGTGCATGCCGGGCACAGCACGCAGCATGACCTCACGCTGCCCGACAGGCGATGGCCCTCGTCCCGCTCCTACTGGCTGGAGACCGAGGCATGGGAGCACACATACGCCTGCAACAAGGTTTACCGCAGGGCACTCTTCAGCCAGGTGCAGTTCCCCATGGGCCGTGTGTTCGAGGACATGTGGACCATACCGCACCTGCTGGCCTTGCCCGCAAGGGTACAGACCACCGGCCGTGGCATGTACATCTACCACTGGAACCACAGCGGCATCACGGCCACCGCCAGCGGCGAGGCACTGGCACAGCTGCTCGAAGCACAGATGCGGGCAGTGCGCCTGACGCACACGCACATGCTCCCGCCACACGGGTGGAGGCTGTACCACAGCATGCTCTGCCGCCAGCTGGACGTGTACCGCCTCACGGGCAGGACGCTGCTCGGATGGCCCCTTGTCAAACTCCTGTGCCGCCTGCACCAGTCATGCCACTGATATCCTTCATCATCACTTATTACGACGAGCCGCTCCCGCTCCTGGCCGAGTGTGTGCGGAGTGTGCTGCGCGTGCGCGCTATGATGACGGGGCGGGGCATGAGCGAGGGGGCATTCGAGATTATCGTGGTGGACGACGGGAGCATGGTCTCGCCAGAGGACGCGCTCAGGCAGATGGACCGCGGCATACGCTACATACGGCAGGAAAACCAGGGGCTCTCCGCCGCGCGCAACGCAGGACTGGCCCTGGCCAGGGGCGAATATGTGCAGTTTGTGGATGCCGATGACGCCTTGCTGCCCCGCGCCTATTGCAGCCTTTGCCCCAGGAGCGCGCTGGACGCCGACATCATCCTGTTCCGCTTCACCACCCGGGTGCCGCAGACACCGCCAGCCGCCAGCGGGGAGAAGGACACCCGATGCCCCGGAAAGGCCGCCACCGCCGTCCCGAAACCCATGGAGAGCGGTACAGAGTACCTGCTGCGCCACAACATGCGCGCCTCGGCCTGCTGCTACCTGTTCCGCCGAAGCCGGCTGGGCAAACTCCGCTTTGCCACCGGACTGACCCACGAGGACGAACTCTTCACACCGCTGCTGCTGCTCAGGATGCACAGCACGCGCGACATCCCAGCCGCCGCCTACTACTACCGCCAGCGCACGCACAGCATCACCCACACCCACACCAGCCAGCAGAGGTCGCGCCGGCTCGATGACCTGATGGACATCACGCGCCGCCTGCGCAACGCGGCCAGCACCCTGCCGCCCCTGGAGAAGGCCGCACTCACGCGGCGGGTGGAACAACTGACAGGCGACTATATATATAATGTGTACCGGCTGGAGTGCGACCCTGCCAGGCGCAGCCACCGCATGGCCACGCTGGCCGGCGAGCACCTGCTGCCCCTGCCCGTGCGCACCTACACCCCCGGCTACTGGCTGTACAGCCTCATGCTGCGCCTGCCACATCCCTGGCCCGACTGCCTGATGAGACTGCTCACCCACAAGACCCGACTGGAAAACACTACCGGATGAACACACCCCTCCCCCACCACCGGCCTGTGAAGGGCCGCTTTGCCCCCTCGCCCACAGGACGCATGCACCTGGGCAACGTGTTTGCCGCCCTCATGTCGTGGCTCTCGGCCAAGAGCCAGGGCGGGGAGTGGCTGCTGCGCATCGAGGACCTCGACCCGCAACGCTCGCACAGGGAATCTGCCGAGACTCTGATGGACGACCTGCTGTGGCTGGGGCTGGAATGGGACGAAGGCCCCAGGGTGGGCGGCAGCAACGGCCCCTACTGGCAGAGTGGGCGCGGAGGGCTCTACGAGGAGGCACTCGCGCGGCTGCAAGGGGCGGGACTGGTGTACCCCTGCACCTGCACCCGTGCCGACATCATGGCCACCCAGGCTCCGCACGAGAGTGACGGGCGGGTGGTGTACAAGGGCACTTGCCGGCCATCGGTCGTGCTCCCCTGGAAGCGAATTCTGGAGGAGGGAGTGGATGACCACCCGCACGGCACAGCCGCCCAAGTATTCCCCCACGCCCCGCAGGGCAGCCCCGCAGGGCAGGCGGGCCAGGCCGCACTGCGCCTGATGGTGCCCCCCGAGCCACTGGCCATGGTGCGCTGCCTGGACAGGCACTATGGCCAGGTGAGCGTCAATCTGGCCTCGCAGTGCGGGGACTTCATCGTGCGCAGGCGCGACCAGGCCTGGGCCTACCAGCTGGCAGTGGTGGTGGATGACGCGCTGATGGGCGTGACCGAGGTGGTGCGCGGCCGCGACCTCCTGCTATCGGCTCCCCAGCAGATGTATGTGGCCAGGCTGCTGGGCCACGAGCCTCCTGCCTTCGCGCACATCCCGCTGCTCGTCAACGCCAGCGGGCAGAGGCTGTCCAAGCGGGACAAGTCGCTCGACATGGGCGTGCTGCGTGCGCGCTTCTCGCCTCAGCAACTGATCGGCCAACTGGCCCACCTGGCCGGACTCGCCCCCGACGACAGCCCACGCGAGGCCAGGAGCCTCATCCCCCTGTTTGCCTGGAGCAAAGTCCCGCGCGAGGACATCGGGTGCCCCCTATAGGGCATCGCCATATTCAAGCACACGCTCACGGCAAGACCCTCCCCATGCCCCGCATCCTGCGGGACACGATGGTTGCCTGCCCTGAGCACAAACGTATCAGATAGAGCATGACACTGACTGTGATCACCATCAACTACAACAACCTGGAGGGGCTGCGACGCACCGTCCCCACCGTTGTGGCACAGACGTTCCAGGACTTTGAGTACATCGTCATCGACGGCGGCTCCACCGACGGAAGCCGCGAATACATCGAGCACGAGCCGCGCATCGACTACTGGGTGAGCGAGCACGACCATGGCATCTACAATGCCATGAACAAGGCAGTGGCCAGGGCCAGCAGCGAGTACTGCCTCTTCATGAACTCGGGCGACATGTTCTTCTCGCCCATGGTGCTCGAGCAGTGCGTGCCTCTGCTCGGCGAGGCCGACTTCTGCGCAGGGGGAGCCGTGTTCATGAAGGGGCAGGAGGCCAGAACCTGGATGCCGCCTGCCAGCATGAGCGTGGGCTTCATCCTGGTCAACTCGCTCTGCCACCAGTCCCTCTTCACGCGCACCAGCCTCATGAGGCAGCACCCGTTCAATGAGTCACACCGCATCATGAGCGACTGGGAGCAGTTTGCCACTTGCTGGCACCTGCACCACGCCTCCTACAGAAGCCTGCCATCCATCGTGTCCATCTACTTCATGGACGGCATCTCGTCCACACAGAAAGGGCTGGCGGCCAGGGAACGTGCCCAGGTGGCTGCACTGGTGTTTGGCCACACGGCGGCCAGCCAGGGCAGCCAGGCCGAGCAAAGAATGGCGGCAAGGGAGAACAAGAACCTGGGACGCGAGGCCGTGCTGAGGAACAAGCTCCGCCATGCCATGGACATGAAACCGCTCGCGCGGGACTGGAAGATTGTGAGAAACGGGGTGAAGTTTCTCCTGAAAGACCTGTTTGGATAAGGGCTGCGACAGGCAACTCCAGACACCGCAACTGCGCTGCCTGCCAGCAGGCAGCACGCATCACGCCCCCGCCGCCTGTAGGCAGGCAGGGGCGTGCGGGCTGCACTAGGGCTCAGAACCACAGGAGGCGCGCGTCCCTGCCCTCGGCAAAACGCCCGGCCAACTGCTGCACATACCGGGCACACTGCTCCACCTGCGGGCGGTTGCCGTCATAGCCATTGACGATGGCCAGCAGATGGGTGGTGGCAAGGGAGAGTTTGGTGCGCTCATTGTCGGTGGTGGGAGTGCCTATCCCGCCCGCCGCGTCGCGATAGACAGGCAAGCCGCAGATGTTCACCAGCCCGCGGCCGATGCCCTCGTAAGGCTCTCCCTCGCGCCCGACACCCAGGGTGAGCGTGTCCCCCACTATCCTGTCGGCATCAAAGCCGCCTATGCTGTAGCCATAGGCGATGCTGGCCAGGTTGACAAGGTCAACCGCTGTATTTATCCTGTAGAGGTTCTTTCCCTGCAGCGTGCGCCTGACCAACGCCTCCCCGCTGGGGCGGTAGCGGCTGGGATCCTTGCCCAATGCCTTGTAGGCACGGCGCGTGGCCTGTATGGAGGGCATGTCCTTGATGCTCTCGGTGGTGTAGCGCAGGCGGTACTCATCCAGTTCGCGGTTGATTTCCGCCCACAGCTGGGGACTATAGTCAGTGTTGGTCAATGTGAGGCTCACTGCAGCGCCCACAAATGCGGGGCAAGCTGTCCTCACCTCCTCTGATACGTTTATCTTCATTCCTTTGTCTGTTATCCTCTGCCTTACTCTTCTCTGGCTGCTCCAACGCAGTGCGCTGCATCCGC
>DCCS01000024.1:0-6804 GCA_002316015.1 Prevotellaceae bacterium UBA1075 | reverse complement strand
ATCCGCCAACGCAGTGCGCTGCGTTTCCTCCGCCTTGCCTCTCCAGCGGTGCCTGTCATTCCCCCTGCGTGAAAATGCGGCTGTAGCACCCGGCCTTCTGCTCCATCTTCATGGGGTAGGCACGCGAGGTGCTCGGCATTCGCCACCAGCGCACAGCCCGCCCTCCGATGCGGCAGTCCGTGCATGCCCCCACGGCAGGGATGGCCTGGGCATCGGTCTGCCCCAGCAGTTCCTCACTGGCCTTGCCGCCTGTGGTCACCACCTGACGGCAATGGGGCAGGTGACCCAGCAGGGCAGCCACATCGGTGGGCTCCTCAATCTCCAGGTACTGGTCGCTGGCATTGTCCCTGGTGCGGCACACCCTGCGGGCGGTGTCGAAGAAGGCCAGGCCGTGCTCCCGGGCAAGGCGGATGACCCTCTCCCGGTCAAACCGCTTGGCACCCGCAGTCTCCAGGGCGTGGCTGTCGGCCAGGAAGATGAGTCCCATGATGCGCCAGAAGTCATTGAGCCAGTTGGGGTAAAAGAAGTCCATGCTCCACCGCTTGCGGGGTGGAGGGAAACTGCCCAGGAACAGCACGCGTGCTCCATCGGGCAGGAAGGGCTCGAGGGGATGCTCCTCTATCGTCATCTCACGTGCATTATTGGCCCGCGCGCGCTGCCGCCTCTGCCTGTCCAGGGGCAGCGGCGAGGCCGGCGGGAACTGGCAGGGAGCGGGCGGGAGGCCGGTGTCAGGCGTTCTCCTTCACGATGTGGGTGCCCAGGGCAGGCACCATCTCCATGTTGCCCGCGCCCTCCATGGCATCGGTCTTGGCGCTGATGTTGTCCAGGTAGCTGACCAGGGCGGCCTCGGGCAGGCAGGGCACCACGGGGCTGCCAAACTCGCGCGTGCCGTGATGGGCCAGCACGCAATGCACCGTGCGCTTGACCTCCTCGGGGTCAACGCCCCGCTGCTCCAGCACATTGTGCAACTTGTGGGCGCTGATGTAGATGTGCCCCAGCAGGTACATGTCGGGCTGGGTCTCACCCTGCACATTGTACTCATACACCTTGCCGTAGTCATGGAACAGGATGGCCAGGATGCAGCGCTCCACCTTCACCGGGTAAGGCAGGCAGGGGTAGAGCCCCTCGAGCATGTGCAGCATCTGGTGCGTGTGGTTGAGCAGCCCGCCGGGAAAGGCATGGTGCATGCTGGTGGCGGCCGGGTAACGGCTGTAGGGGGTGTAGAGCTTGTCGGCAAACTGGCGTATGATGCCGGCCAGGGTGCTGTCGGTGCAATAGGAGAGCAGCGTGGCCATGGTGTCGTCCCATGCCTTGCGCTCCACAGGGCGCGGCAGGAGATGGTAGAGGGGATGGCCGGCATCGGGGAACCCTCCCGCCTGCAAGTCCTGGGCGTTGCACGACTTCTTGCCTCCCTTCTCGCTTATCATGTAGATGGTGACCAGCTGCCCCACCTCTGGCTGGGCGGCGGGAGCGAGGTCCCACACGGCTATGTTGAGTGTCTCGTCGGTGTCGGCGACCTTGAGCAGGGCGTATGGACTGCCCGTGCGGGTGGTGCCGTTGGTGCGTGAAATAACCAGGTATTCTCTCATCTTGCGTTATGGTGATTATAATAGTAAAGGTCGGCCAGTTGCCTCAGGAGCAGCAGTGTCCAGTACAGGCAGAAGAAGCACACGCCCTCGGCGGCCTTGTCGAGCCCGAGCGGGGCAAAAGGCAGGGTGCAGAGCGAGAACAGGGTGCAGAGCGAGAGCAGGATATGGCGGCGCAGCACCCGCACCAGCAGGCGGCGGCCCCACCGGTGCACAGCCAGCCAGGTGGTGAGCGCCAGACCCAGCAGGAACACCTTGGTGTCCCACAGGGTCTGCAGCACGAGCGCGGTCTGGCTGAGTGTCTGGCTGAGGTCAGAGGGAGGCGAGAAGCGTCCCGCGCTCAAGGCTTGCCACACACACAGCCCCGTGCCTATGCAGAACCCGATGACCATGGGCCAGCACGCGCGCTGGAAGAAGTGGCCGCGCGTGAGCCACGACATGCACAGGAAGCCCCCGCACAGGGGAATGGCAATGCCGTCGTGGGTGTAACTGCAGAAGACGCCCATGAGGAGCATGAGCGCGTAGATGTGGCCGTAGTCGCGCCTGCGGATGCGCATGTACTGGCCTATGAAGAAGGGGACCATGCACTGGGACGCGAGATGGGCCACCGAGCGGGCATCCAGGCTGAGGAAACCACCGCCCCTGGGCAGGAACAGGAGCAGAAACAGGGCCGTGACAGCCGTCTCGCCTGCATTGCGCCCGTAGCGCACCAGCCGGCAGGTGAGCCATACGAGCAGGGTGAACAGCCCCGAATAGGACGCAATCACAACCCACAGCCGCCACTGGGCCATGTGCCTGTGGGGAAGCAGCCAGGCAAGCAGGGAGGTGGCCGCAAACACGGCCATATAGGTGAGTGCCTTCTTATAGTCTATATGCATATCTGGCGTGGCGTACACGGATTGTCCTCGGACGTGAGGCCACACACAGGCAAAGGTACGGACTTATTCCCTTACGACAGCATGCGCAAGACCGAAAAGTACAGCCGGGAGCGGACAATGAGGCAGGAAATGTCAGCCCGCCCACTGCCATTTTGTCCACTCGCGCGCCTTTGGCACACTGTTGGTAAGAGAATGGGTGAAGATTAAAATATCAATCAAATAAAATAGAAGAACTATGAACATCAAACCATTGGCAGACCGCGTGCTCATTGAGCCTGCACCTGCAGAGACAAAGACAGTAGGTGGCATCATCATTCCCGACACAGCCAAGGAGAAGCCCCTCAAGGGTACAGTGGTTGCCATAGGGCATGGCACCAAGGACGAGGAGATGGTGCTCAAGGTGGGCGACCAGGTGCTCTACGGCAAGTATGCCGGCACAGAGCTGGAACTGGACGGCAAGAAGTACCTGATCATGCGCCAGAGCGATGTGGTGGCCGTGCTTGCTTGACACACCCCACACATTAACATATTAAGACAACACAAGACAAGAAGGAGAACACAATCATGGCAAAAGAGATAAAATTCAATACAGACGCCCGCGAGTTGATGAAGGAGGGCATGGACCAGTTGGCCAACGCAGTGAAGGTGACACTGGGCCCGAAAGGCAGGAACGTGGTCATCGAGAAGAAGTTCGGTGCGCCCCACATCACCAAGGACGGTGTGAGCGTGGCCAAGGAAGTGGAGTTGAAGGACTCTTTCCAGAACACTGGGGCACAGCTGGTGAAGAGCGTGGCCACCAAGACCGGCGATGACGCCGGTGACGGCACGACCACAGCAACCATCCTGGCACAGGCCATCGTGCGCGAGGGTCTGAAGAATGTGGTGGCCGGCGCCAACCCCATGGACTTGAAGCGCGGCATAGACAAGGCTGTGGCCGCTGTGGTGGCCAGCATCAAGGAGCAGGCCGAGCAGGTGGGCAGCGACTACCAGAAGATAGAGCAAGTGGCCACCGTGAGCGCAAACAACGATCCCGAAATAGGAAAGTTGCTGGCTGACGCCATGCAGAAGGTGAGCAAGGACGGCGTGATTACCATCGAGGAGGCCAAGGGACGCGACACCACCATCGGAGTGGTAGAGGGCATGCAGTTTGACCGTGGCTATCTGTCATCTTATTTCGTGACCGACACGGAGAAGATGGAGTGTGTGATGGAGAACCCCTACATCCTCATCTACGACAAGAAGATAAGCAACCTGAAGGACTTCCTGCCCATCCTGGAGCCCGCCGTGCAGAGCGGCCGTCCCCTGCTGGTGATTGCCGAGGACGTGGACAGCGAGGCTCTGACTACGCTTGTGGTCAACCGCCTGCGTGGCCAGCTGAAGATATGCGCCGTGAAGGCTCCCGGTTTCGGTGACCGCAGAAAGGCCATGCTTCAGGATATCGCCATCCTGACCGGCGGCCTGGTAATCAGCGAGGACACTGGCCTGAAACTGGAGCAGGCCACCATCGAGATGCTGGGCAGTTGCGACAAGGTGGTCATCACCAAGGACAACACGACCATTGTGAACGGCCACGGCGAGAGCAAGAACATCAAGGACCGCGTGAACCAGATAAAGAACGAGATTGCGGCAAGCACCAGCGACTACGACAAGGAGAAGTTGCAGGAGCGCCTGGCAAAGCTCGCAGGCGGTGTGGCCGTGCTCTATGTGGGCGCTCCCAGCGAGGTGGAGATGAAGGAGAAGAAAGACCGCGTGGACGATGCATTGTGCGCAACACGCGCTGCCATTGAGGAGGGTATCATCCCTGGCGGCGGTGTGGCATACATCCGCGCACAGAGCGTGCTGGCCGACATGAAGGGCGTGAACGCCGACGAGACCACCGGCATACAGATTGTGCGCCGTGCCATCGAGGAGCCCCTGCGCCAGATTGTGGCAAACGCAGGCGAAGAGGGCAGCGTGGTGGTGAACAACGTGCGCCAGGGCAAGGGTGACTATGGCTACAACGCACGCGAGGCCAAGTACGAGAACATGAAGGAGAGCGGAATCATTGACCCCGCCAAGGTGACCCGCGTGGCCCTGGAGAACGCTGCCAGCATCGCAGGCATGTTCCTCACCACAGAGTGTGTCATCTGCGACGCCAAGGAGGAGAACCCTGCTCCCGCCATGGGTGCCGGAGCTCCCGGAATGGGCGGCATGATGTAATCCACTGAACATATTTCCCTCACCCAAGGGATTTTCCGGGGGCGGGATGCAGCAAGTGCCAGGAGGCACGGGCTGCATCCCGCCCCCCTTTTTTGCCCCTGCGACCTACAGGGCACCTCGCTTGCCGGCAAGCACTTATTTGCCCGCCAGCCCTTGCCGTCCCGTCATTTTTTAGTACATTTGCCTTTGCAATACTAATTTAACGCAAGAAAACTATGTTCGAGGGACAACCGCGAGGGCTTTGGGCCCTTTCTCTTGCCAACACGGGAGAGCGTTTCGGCTACTACACCATGCTGGCAGTATTCATTCTCTTCCTGCAGGCCAACTTCGGCTGGAACGGAGCCACCGCAGGACTCGTCTATTCCAGTTTCCTGATGATGGTGTACTTCCTGCCGCTCTTTGGCGGAATCGCCGCTGACCTGTGGGGCTACAGCCGCATGGTGACGACAGGGGTCATCATCATGTTTGTGGGCTACGCGCTGCTGGCCATCCCCATGGGGGCCGGCACGACGGCCATTGTGGCCATGGGCGCGGCCCTGTTGCTGGTGAGCGTGGGCACAGGTCTGTTCAAGGGCAACCTGCAAGTGATGGTGGGCGACCTGTACAATGACCCGAAGTATGCCGCCAAGCGTGACGCGGGCTTCTCGCTCTTCTACATGCTCATCAACGTGGGTGCCCTCTTTGCCCCCACCGCCGCCATCAAGATCATGGAGTGGGCACAGAAGTCACTGAACGTGAGTGAGGCCGACTCCTACCATTTTGCCTTTGCGGTGGCTTGCATGTCACTGATAGTATCCATCGCCATCTACTATGGTTTCAAGTCCACCTTCCAGCAGGTGGCCAACGTGAAGAAGAAGGACGCCCTCAAGGGTGAGGCGGCAGGCGAGCGGGAACTCAGCAAGAACGAGACCATCGAGCGCATCGTGTGCCTGGTGCTCGTGTATGCCGTGGTCATATTCTTCTGGATGGCTTTCCACCAGAACGGAGCCACGCTCACATACTTCGCGCGCGACTATGTGGCCACGACAGCCACAGGCGTGACCGCCATGGAGTTTGACGTGACCAACCTCCTGATCTGCATCGTGATTGTCTATGGCCTGTTTGGCATCTGCCAGAGCAAGGCCATGAAGCAGAAGGGCATCTGGGGCGCAGTAATCCTGATAGCCGCCATCATCCTGGGCTGGAAATACACACAGACGGGTGAGGTGGAAGTGTCGGCACCCATCTTCCAGCAGTTCAACCCCTGTTTTGTAGTGGCTCTCACTCCCGTGAGCATCGCGCTCTTCGGCTGGCTTGGCAAGAAGGGCAAGGAACCCAAGGCACCCGTGAAGATTGGACTGGGAATGCTGGTGGCGGCCGTCGCCTACCTGCTGATGACCGTCACCTCCATCGGCCTGCCCGCCCCCAACGCCGAGACACCCGAGCACCTGGCCAACGTGAGCCCCAACATCCTGGTGAGCACCTATCTCATCCTCACCTTTGCCGAACTTCTGCTCTCCCCCATCGGCATCTCCTTTGTCACCAAGGTGGCTCCCCCGAAGTTCAAGGGCATGATGATGGGCGGATGGTTTGTGGCCACCGCCGTGGGCAACTTCCTCGTGAGCATCCCCACCATCCTGTGGGGCAAGGACCTCTACATCGTGTGGGGCACACTGATGTGCATCTGCCTGGTGGCCGCGCTCTTCATCTTCAGCATCATCAAGAAACTCAACCGCGTGGCGTGAGCCGCCGTTGAGCATTCCGCCGAAAAGCATAAAGGGGCATGGAGACTCCATAATAGTCATCCATGCCCCTCCCACAAGAATGTTAACCCGGCCACACGCCACCCCTGGCGAACTGCACGAGATTCACCAGGCTACACAGAGTCCCCTCCTGTTAACAAGCAACAGGCTGGAATAGAGCACACCGCATGCTTCGCAGTCCTATACTTTAGCATAATCAAGAAACTGGAACGTCAATAGTCGGAAAAGGAGATTCTGCCACAGCGATTCCGCTCAGTCCGTTTATAAAACTGATATTTCCACAGTTTTCATCCCCTCTAAGGCTCGAAATGAACTTAGACTTTGGCTTTACGCTAATGAATGTCCGCAAATGTCCAAATTAGCAAAATTTAAACTGCCAATGTATCCACTGGAACACAA
>DCCS01000013.1:8280-11754 GCA_002316015.1 Prevotellaceae bacterium UBA1075 | reverse complement strand
GGCACACTGGCATGCCTCCCCCCCTTGGGGGAGGCCGGGAGGGGACTTGCGGCACCGTGAAGCGGCTCGTACATTTTCATCCAACATTTTGCTCATTTCACCTAAAGTAGGTAAATTTGCGCATGTAACCGCCTGGGGCGGTTTTCGGCTGGTCTATGAACTAACTTTAGATAAGATGAGAAAACTCTGTATTTTGGCAGTACTGCTGCCACAGTTCACCTTGGCGCAGGTGTTCACGTCTGTGACCATAGGCAAGGTGCACGGGTCGGAGCCCGGCAATGTGCGCATGGCCGGCCTCAGTCCCGACGGACGCTATGCGCTTGTCACCACGATGGGGAACGGCGGGCTGGAGCGCGTGTCGCTGGACAACGGGGAGCGGGTGCGGGTCACCGACGAGCCGGGCGCGGGATTCCAGCCGGTGATGAGCGATGACGGGCAACTGGTGATGCACTGCTGCGACATCCGGGGCGACGACCACCTGCTGCGCACGGCTGTGGAGGTGAGAGACGTGGAGGCCGGTACGGTGCAGCGGGTCACGGAGCCTGTGCGCGAGCTCCGCGCGTTCCGTCTCGTGGGGTCGCAGGCCGAGGTGGATGCGGGAGGGCAGACGCTGCGCCGCAGGGTGAGCGCCAGGCAGTGCGTGGCCGCAAGCAGGCCCACCGTGACCTGTGACGACCTCAGGCTGCAGCTCACACGCGACGGGCGCACGGTGACGCTCGCCCCCAACGGGGACGATGAGGACACCCACTACATATGGGCCAGCGTATCGCCCGACGGCACGCGCATCCTGTATCACGTGAGCGGCGAGGGCACCTATGTGTGTGGCCTCGAGGGCGAGGATGTGCAGTTTGTGGCCTACGACTGCCTCGCGCCGCAATGGTATGACGACAACACCATCGTGGGCATGGTGACAAGGGACAGCGAACTCAGCATCGTGTCAAGCGCCATCGTGGCCTACACGCTCGACGGCGCCCGCCAGCAACTCACCCCCGAGAGTGACGTGCTGCTGTACCCCTACTGCTCGGCCCGGGCGGGACGCATCGTGTGTGCCCGTGGCAACGGCGAGATGGTGATGCTGAGTGTGGCCAAATGACAACCGTACCCCAATTGCTATAACGAAAAGGAGACAGCAACATGACAAGAAAGATACTGCTGGCAGCACTGCTCTGCCTGAGCGCGGCGGCAATGGCCGACACCAAGCCGCGCATATACCTGAACCCTGGCCATGGAGGCTGGAGCCCCAACGACCGGCCCTTGGCCACCATCTCGCATCCCTTGCTGCCCGAGACGGGGCGGCCCGACACATGCGGGTTCTACGAGAGCAACACCAACCTGTGGAAGACCGAGGAGATGGGGCGCATATTGAAGGCCAGCGGAGAGTTTTCCGTGAAGTACAGCCGCAGGGCCTGCGGCCCTTATCCCTGGGTGTCGGGGGCCAGGGACGAGATGAAGTACGACCGCGCACTCTCTGTCATCGCGGCCGAGGTGGACAATTACCGCGCCGACTACTTCATCAGCGTGCACAGCAACGCGGCGGCGGATGGCGCGCTGGCCAACTACCCGCTCTTCCTCTACCGTGGACTGGACAAGGAGAACGCCGTGAAGGACAGCCGCGCGATGTGTGCGGCGATGTGGCCCTTCCACACCGAGGCCATGAAGGCGGGCTTCGAGTTCATGAGCGCCTACAAGACCAGCACGAACATTCGCGGTGACATTGACTTCTATAATTACAATTGGACGAACAACAAGGGCTACACTGGCTATCTGGGCGTGCTCATGCAAGGGCGGCCGGGATACCTGGCAGAGGGGTACTTCCACACCTACCAGCCCTCGCGTCACCGCGCGCTCAACCCCGACTGGTGCCGCATGGAGGGAAGGCGCTACGCCCGTGGTATCGTTGACTGGTTCGGGAAGACGGCCGACACACTGGGCTGCATCATGGGAGCCGTGAGGAGCAAGAGCGAGAAGACCGACAACCTGCAGCTCTACAAGTATGCCCCGGGGACGCAAGACGAGTTCATGCCGCTCAACGGAGCCACCGTGAGGCTGAAGGACAACAGCGGCCATGTGCTGAAGACATACGAGGTGGACGACAACTACAACGGCATCTTCGTGTTCACCGACCTTACTCCCGGCACCTACTTCGTGGAACTCTACTGCCAGGGCTACCGTACCCAGCAGACCAAGACCACCACCACCCGCTACAAGGTGCTGGCCAACAGGACTACCTACAAGGTGCATTACATGAACCGGGGCACCTCCACACCGCTCACTCCCATCCCCGACGCTATCGGGGGCGTGGCCGAGGACAGCGGGTGCGCCGTGCCCGACCGTGTGACGGTGAGGCTGTACGACACGGCCGGGCACCTGGTGCTCACCACCACACGCATGGAACTGGGGCGGTGCCAGCTTCCTGCGGGTGTGTATGTGATGGAAAGCGCGGGCCGCAGCGTGAAGTATTACAGGAGGTGAGGCCAAGTCCCTCACCGCCTTTCCCCACTGAGGGGAGGGGCCTTCTGCAACAGGATGGGCCCGCAGGCATGCCGAAGCCCCCAGCCTTGACTTCATCTGAAGTCCAAGGCTGGGGGCTTCCCCCTTTTCCACACCCGCGCAAGTGCCCGGCAGTTCCTCACACAACTCCGGTAAGGTAATTGCCCCCCCCTCTCCCCAGGAGGAGGCAGGGGAGGGGGCTTCGCCTTTCCTTTTTCCCCTCACCTCATCTCCTCTACCACGCTTCTTACCAGGCTGGTGTCGGTGTGCCCGCACGTGCGCAGTGAGCCATGCAGTTCCCAGGCCCCCGTGCGCTCCAATATCATGCGCGCGTTGTCGGGCGTGACCCCGCATCCGGGCAGGATGGTGATGCGCCCCGCAGCCTGCCTCACCAGTGTGGCCAGCAGGCCGCAGCCCTCGGCCGCGCTGGGCGCGTGCCCCGATGTGAGCAGCCTGTCGCAGCCCAGGGCAATGATGTCCTCGAGTGCCCGCAAGGGGGCGCGGCACTCGTCGAAGGCGCGGTGGAAGGTGACGCTCATGCCCCCTGCCTGCCGCGCGAGCAGGCCGCACGCCTCTGTGTCGATGTCCCCGGCGGGAGTGAGCGCGCCGATGACCACCCCCGAAGCCCCCAGCGCGCGGGCCATGGCTATGTCCGTCGCCATGCAGCGCACCTCATCGGGCGAGTACACAAAATGGCCTCCGCGCGGCCTTATGAGCACGTGCACGCGGATGCCCCTTCCCACTGCCCATTCTATCATGCCAGCCGACGGGGTCACACCGCCCAGTTCCAGTGCCTGGCACAACTCCACGCGCTGTGCCCCGCCGCGCACGGCGGCATCCACGCTCGGCAGGTCGGTGCAGCACACTTCCAGCGCGCGCTCGTGTGCGCTCTCTTTCTTCATGTCTATCCGGAGGTAAGGATTTGTCCCCGTGGCGATGCGGTCGGGATGTGGAGACGCTTGGGCGAAACCGGGGGAGGGCGGA
>DCCS01000013.1:0-8172 GCA_002316015.1 Prevotellaceae bacterium UBA1075 | reverse complement strand
CGGCTGATGAGTTTGTGTCCCTGGCTTTCGGGGCAGATGTAGCCGATGACCTTGATGTCCTCGATCCGGCTCACCGCCTCGTGTGCGGCCAGGGGGACGGTGAAGAGCAGCTCGTAGTCCTCGCCGCCGTTGAGGGCGCATGTGGACACGTTCATGTCCAGTTCCTCGGCCATCGCGGCCGTCTGGTAGTCAAGCGGGATGCGCTCCTCATACACACGGCAGCCCACGTGGCTCTGTGTGCAGATGTGCAGCAACTCGCTGCTCAGGCCGTCGCTGATGTCTATCATGCTGGTGGGGTGTATGCCGGCCTGGCGCAGCGCCTGGATGATGTCGCCGCGCGCCTCGGGCTTCAGCTGCCTCTCAAGCAGGTACTCACGCCCGCTCACGTCGGGCTGGAAATCCTCCAGGCGGGCCAGTTCCTCCTTGTTGCCCGACTTGCGTGCCTCGGCCAGTTGCTGGTTATAGACGGCACGCTCGCGCTCGAGCAACTGCAGGCCCATGTAGGCGGCACCCAGGTCACCGCTCACACAGATGAGGTCGGTGTCGCGCGCGCCGTCGCGGCACACGGTGTCGGAGGGGCTGGCCTCGCCTATCGCGGTGATACTGATGGCCAGGCCCGTGAAACTGCTGGTGGTGTCACCGCCCACGATATCCACATGGTGCTTGGCGCATGCCTGCCGCATGCCGCGATAGAGCTCTGTGATGTCCTCTACCTTGAAGCGGCGGCCGATGGCCAGGCTCACGGTTATCTGGCGGGGCGTTCCGCCCATGGCGTACACATCGCTCAGATTGACCATCACGGACTTGTAGCCCAGGCAGTAGAGTGGCACATAGGTGAGGTCGAAGTGTACGCCCTCCATCAGGAGGTCGGTGGTGACCAGTGTGCGCGTGCCCTCGGCCGGAGCCAGGATGGCACAATCGTCCCCCACGCCCTTGATGGTGGAGGCATTCTCGGGCTTGATGTCTGAGGTGAGGTGGCGTATGAGGCCAAACTCACCCAGTTCTGATATTTCCATTGGACTTGGTTGCTTGTCTTGTGTGTTGATGCCGCGAGCGTGTCACGAGCGGCGTATCATCTCCTCCATGATGGCGGCCATTCGGGGCTGGGCCTCGTTGGCGGCCCGCTGGACTTCCTCGTGCGTCACCTTTACAATACGCCCGCTTACACCCATGTCGGTGATGACACTCACGCCGAACACCTGGATGCCGCAGTGGTGGGCCACGATGACCTCGGGCACGGTGCTCATGCCCACGGCGTCAGCACCCCAGAGGCCAAACATGCGGTACTCGCTGGGGGTCTCGTAAGTGGGGCCCTGGGTGGCCAGGTACACCCCATGCTGCACGTGGATGCCTTTCTCGGCCGCTATCTCGTCGGCCAGCCGCACCAGCCGGTGGCTGTAAGCCTCGCTCATGTCGGGGAAGCGGGGGCCTGTGGGGACGTTGGGGCCATGCAGGGGATTTTCGGGCATGAAGTTGATGTGGTCGGTGATAATCATGATGTCGCCGATGTGGAAGGCCGGATTGGTGCCTCCCGCCGCGTTGCTCACAAAGAGGGTCTTGATGCCCAGTTCGTACATGACGCGGATGGGAAAGGTGACCTGCTGCATGGAGTACCCCTCGTAATAGTGGAAACGCCCCTCCATGGCCATGATGTCCTTGCCTCCCAGGCGGCCGAAGATGAGCTGGCCGCTGTGCCCCTCGACGGTGGAGACGGGGAAGTTGGGTATCTGCGCGTAGGGAAGGCACAGGACTTTCTCGATATGCTCGGCCAGGTGTCCGAGTCCCGTGCCCAGTATGATTGCTGTCTGTGGCCGGCTGGGCATCTTAGCCTTGAGCCAGTTGGCGGTCTCTTGAATTTTTGTGGACATAGTCTTTTATCTTTTGGCTGAATGCCTTGTTCTCGTTTCTCATTATTTCCACTTCGGTGGGAAGCACGTAGGTGTTCTCGCGCAACGTGTCGGGCAGACTGGGCAAGTTGCGCAGGCGGCCGGCGTCTTTCTCTGTGGTGATGATGACACGGGGCGTGGGCAGGCTCTCAAAGGTGCGCCCCACCAGGGCCAAGTCCTGGTCATTGAAATAGTGGTGGTCGGCAAAGGCCAGTGGGGTGATGTGCCTGGAGTAGCGGCGCATGTCCTGTTCCAGTTGCCGTGGATTGCCTATGCCCGAAAGCAGCAGGACGTGTGTGTTGCGCTTGCGCAACTCGTCGATTCGCAGGATGCCGCCATTGTGTATATGGTGGAGCTGGCCATAGCGCAAGGTGCTGTAGAACAATGCCTGGAACGGTTTCAGATGCAGGGATGAGCGCAGGACGCGGAATCCTATGGGGGTGATGTTTGGCGGGCACTTGGTGACCACCACAATGTCGGCGCGGTCCTTGGCACTTGCCTTCTCGCGCAGCCTTCCCGCAGGAAGCAGGCGGTCATCGGTGATCATGCGGTGGTAATCAACCAGCAGGATGTCGAGCCCCGCGCGTACCCTGCGGTACTGGAACGCGTCGTCAAGCAGGATGACCTGCACATCGCGGGTGGCGCTGTCGGTGCGGAGCCTGTGGATGCCCCGGCAGCGGTCGCTGTCCACTGCCACATGGATGTGAGGGAACTTCTGCTTCATCTGCCAGGGCTCGTCGCCAATCTTGTGCATGGGCGTGTCGGTGCCGGCAAGCACATAGCCGTGGCTCTTGCGCTTGTAGCCACGGCTCAGCACGGCAACCTTGTAGTGGGGGGTGAGCATGCGCACCAGGTATTCGATGTGCGGGGTCTTGCCTGTCCCGCCCACGGTGATGTTGCCCACATCGATGATGGGGATGTCATAGGCATGGCTCTTCAGTATTCCCGCGTTGTACAGGAAGTTGCGAAGTGTCACGCCCATCCCGTATATCCAACTGAGCGGCACGAGCCACCGGTTGATGTGGATGTGGTCACCTTCCATCGTATGTCAGGAGATATTGTGGTGGCAAGCCCGTTCCGTCAAGTGGCGTGGACGGGCTTGCCAAGTGTGGTGGCTTGTCACTTGAAATCGGGGACGAAGGGCATCCTGGCCTGTATGGGGTTCTGGCTCCTGATGCTGCGTACGAGGCTGAAGGCGGGGTACAGGTCGCCCAGTGAGGCGCGCATCTGGCTCTCCATGTAGTCGGCTTTCTTGTCCTGGAGCAGTGTGCTGAACCAAGGCTCCGGCTCGGGGTAGCGCCCCACGCTGTATTCCTTCATCTTGGCGGCCTTGGCGGCTGCGGCGATGGCATCACCGAGGTTGCCCAACTTGTCCACCAGGCCAATCTTCAGTGCCTGCTCTCCTGTCCACACGCGACCCTCCGCAATGGCCTTCACGCTGTCCTGGGGCATGTGCCTGCCCTGGGCCACACGGCCGGTGAAGAGTTCGTAGCCCTTGTTGACATATGCCTGCACCAGGCGGCATTCCTCCCCGTTGAGGGGACGGCCCATGGCACCGAAGTCGCTTAGTTTGTTGGTCTTCACCACGTCAAAGCCCAGGCCGAGTTTCTCCGTCATCAGTTCGGACGCGTCGGGAATCATGCCGAAGATGCCGATGCTGCCCGTCAGGGTGGTGGGCTCGGCGAAGATCTTGCCCGCGCCGCAGCTGATGTAGTAACCGCCGCTGGCAGCCAGCGCGCCCATGCTCACGATGACGGGCTTCTCCTGCCTCAGCAGTTGCACCTCGTGCCATATCTGCTCGCTGGCGTAGGCCGAGCCTCCGGGGCTGTTGACACGCAGCACCACGGCCTTCACATCATCATCCTCGCGCAGGCTCTGCAGGTCCTTGGTCATCTGGCTGGCCGTGATTATGCTCTGCTTGCTGGCGCTGAAACCGGGCGCCTTGTCCATTATCTCGCCGCAGGCGTAATAGACGGCCACCTCGTCATCCACCTTGTCATTCAGTTCTTCCGACTTGGCCATGTCGGCCACGCTCACGAAGCACAGGCTCTCGTCGTCGTCGGTCTTGGTGCGCTTCTTCAGTTCCTTCTTCACATCGCTCGGATAGCATGTCTTGTCTATCAGTCCGCCCTTGACACTTGTCTGCGGGTCGGCGAGGAAGGTGAGGCTGTCGGCCAGCAGGTTCAGGGCCTGTGCTGTGGTCTTGCGGCTCTTGGCCACCTCCTTGAGCATGTTCTGCCAGATGCTCTGCTGGTAACTGGTCACCTGCTCACGGTTGGCGTCGCTCATGTGCTCGGCGATATAGGGCTCCACAGCACTCTTGTAGGTGCCCACCTTGAACACCTGCATCTTCACGCCCACCTTTTTCATCAGCCCGGTAAAGAACATGGGGTTGCTGCTTATTCCGCTCCAATCCAGCATGCCGATGGGGTTGAGATAGACACGGTCAGCCACCGAGCACACATAGTATGCCTCGCGCGAGTAGGTGTCGCCATAGGCTACAATCCACTTGCCGCTCTTCTTGAAGTCGAGCAGGGCCTGACGCAGTTCCTGGGCTTCGGCGGGGTATGCGGCCAGTGCGCCCCCCTCGATGTAGATGCCCTCTATCTTGTCGTTCTTGGCCGCTTTCTCCAGGGCTTGCAGGGCCTCGTCGAGGGCAATCTGCTGTGTGGCGCTTCCGCCCAGTTGTGTCAGTGGGTTC
This sequence comes from Prevotellaceae bacterium UBA1075, assembly GCA_002316015.1. Lineage (GTDB taxonomy): Bacteria > Bacteroidota > Bacteroidia > Bacteroidales > Bacteroidaceae > Physcousia. Next base: position 3,585 of record DCCS01000013.1, on the reverse strand, counting down.
TCCTCTCCCGCGCGCTCAGTCATGCTTCCTTGCAGCGTGATGCGCAGCACGGACTTTTTCTCGATGGGTGATGACATGCCCTCGCTGGCCATCATGCCGGCCATCGACACGATGGTGATCACACCCATGATGATGCTTACCAGCACCAGCCCCACCACGGTGGCCATAGTGTACTTGATGAAATCTTTCATTGTCTCTTGTAGTTTGACGTTTTCAGTGAAGTGCACATAATTATATGTACAACAGCACAAAATTAGCCGTTCCATTCAGTATGTGCAAGTTTTTCGGCCAATTTCTTGGGGAATAGGGGGCAAATGAGGCACTCTTGTAATGTTTTCCACATACTTCGGGGACGTAAGCGTGTTCGGCAAAAAGGACTTGCACTCTCATGCAGCCGGCCAACCATGGAGCGGGCGGGAGTCCCATTGTGGCATCCCCCGGCAGTGGGCTTGGCGCACGGCGTGTGCAAATGCCAGCCGGCAATGTGCGTCGCGCGACATTGACGGCTGGCATTTTTCTTCATCTGCTCCCAATGTGGGTGTGGATTGTGGGCAGGCGTGTGGGAAAGGCCAGGTCAACTCATGTGTTGAGGAATATCTCGCAGGTGTCGAAGTTTATCTCCCAGTTGCCACCCTCGGCGCTTTCCCATTGATACTTGGCGCCCATGCGGTCCCACCACGCCTGGAAGCGCGTGCCAGTCTCGCCCAGGTCTTTCACCAGTTTGTCATACAGTGCTGTGTTGTCGGCAGTCAGTATCTTGGCCAGTTCGTTCAGGCTGTTTCTGCGCTCAAACAGCTGCTGTATCTCGTCTCTCTCCTCTGGGGTCACTTGCCCCACCGATTTCCTTGCTGTCATGTTTCTGTTTAAGTTTGTTTGTTCGGGTGTTTGTCGAAATTTACGGTGCTCTCTCGTGTGGCGGATGAGTGGCGACGATGCTTGTGCATGTTCCCGCTTATTTCCACTCTTTTCGCATATCGAAGGGGTCCAGGTAGGTTGTCTCTTTGATGCTGGCGCGTTCGGGCAAGAACTCGCCATGGCGGCGTATGCTGTCCAGTAGTGCCCGGCTTGCGTTGCGCTCCAGGTGTGCCACCACGCATTGCTCGTGGCTGGGGGTGTTGACCTCCAGGGTGGTCTTGCGGTTGAGCCAGATGCAGCGGTTGCATTGGTAGGCATCGCAATGTCTGCAAATGGGGGCGTGGTCAAGCTTGTAGAGTTGGGGGTTCTTGATGCTGAGTCCATGCTGGAGGTCGCCAATGGTGGTCTTCAGGCTTCCCATTCCGTCCTCCTCCTTGGTCAGATAAAATGCGGGACACACATAGAAGCATCCGTCTGGAGCCAGGGTGATGCAGGTGTCGCCAGCCCCGCAGTTGTTCATCTTGTCCAGCATCATGCTGTCTGTCAGGAGGTTCAACTGCACAGATTTTCCTGAGAGATAGACGTTCTCCACCTTTTCCGACAGCGTGCGGAGCGTGTCCTTGTATCTCTCGAAGTCGTCCTCGGTGAAGTGCTCGATGTCCGTGATGACTATGTTCAGGCGGCTTGCCTTGTCCAGCAATGCGCAGATGCCTGCCGTGTGGGCAAACAGTTCTTCCCTGCCTGTCCTCAGCACATACGCGGCATTGGGCGTGAAGGGATAGTCGCGGGTCTGTTCCACACCGTCAAGGACCACCACGTCGGCCTGTTCGTGCAGGCTGGCAGGCTTGATGTCGGTGTGGTCAATGCTGTCGATGGCCTCCAGATAGTCCTGCGGCATGGGGTGGCGGGGGTATACAAACTGGATGTTCAGGTTCTCCTTCATCGCATACATGATGCCTTTCTTCAATGTCTCGAGCGGAATCAAATTGCGCTTTTGTAGGCCGTTTGCGTAATGGCAGAAGGACACCGAGGTGTCATCCAGCAAGATGATGATGTATTGTGTCATTTCTCACCTCCTTCCTTCTCCAGTTTGCGGAATAGTTTGTTCCAGTAGTAGTTGTTGGCTCTCACGCGCGCCTTGTGCATCTTGCAGATGGCAGTGGAGCGCTGGTAGATGGTGGGTGTGTCGGCAGCGTCGTAGTTCTCTCCCTGGCACCAGGCGCATCCCTCGGCCACTTCACAGTCAATGCACTCTTGCGAGGATTGCGTGCATCGGTCCAGGGCGAGGAAGGGGCGCAACTTGTTCTTGTCTATGCCATCGCGGGTGTTGCCTATAATCCAGGCCTTCTTGTTGCGGAGCGAGTATTGTGCAAAACGTGTGCAGGGGTAGAAGTTGCCCTCTGCATCCACAGCCAGCATCATGCCTGCACCGTACCAGTTCTGGTTCTGCAGATGGCAGTCCAGGGGCTTTCCAATCTGCTCGTTGAAGAAGGAGCAGGCATGGTCCTGGTAGTAGTCGCCGTCTATGATGGCATCGGCCAGTTCGGTGAGCTGCTGTTCGAAGAGTGCATCGTCCCCTTCCTTCCACACATTCTCAAACACGCAGTTGATGTTCACCTCGTGTATGCCCAGCGAGTACAGATGCAGCACGCTCTCCTTTATATAAGGTATGTCGGCACTGCTGATGGTCACCTTGGTGCCTGCACCGGGAAACTGGCTCAGCCACAGCGGGATGTTCTTTACTACGTCGTCATACGAGCCTTTCTCCTCTTCATGCTTGGGCTGGATGCCCTGCTCCATCTCCTTGGTCTTCCAGATGCGGTTGAGGTCGTGCTTGCGTTTGGTTCCGTCGATGGTGATGCCGATGGAGAGGTGGTCGCGGTTCTTCTGGATGAACTTCTGTACCTTCTCTGAACCGTAGTTGATGCCATTGGTGGAGAACGAGAAGCGATATGAGTTGAACCAATGGTGGTTCCTGCGGAACATCTCGGTCTTGAGATAGTCGCAGATTCTGTCTATCAAGTCTATCTCCAGGAATGGCTCTCCCCCGATAAAGTCCCATATCACGCTCTCTTCCTTCATGTCCTCCTCGTGGTCGAGGATATAGTCGATGGCGGCCTTGGCCACCTCCCATGGCATCCGCTCCTTGGTGTTCTTGCCCACCAGGTAGCAGTACTTGCAGGCCAACTGGCAGTCCTTCGTGACAATGAAGGTGATGTCCTTGGCCATGCCGGACTGCCATGCTTCCGCAGGTTTCTTGATTTCTTCCATGTTGTTAATAGTCTTCTTTCATTTGTTCTGAACTGCACACTTTGGATATGAGCAAGTTTATGCAATCATTCTCTTCTTTCTCAAATATTCTTAGAATTTCATTGATGATATTGATACGTTCTTTTTCGCTTTTGACAATAATGTATTTGATATTGTTTGGCTGCAATTTCAGTTTTTCGTCCTTTGTGCGTTCGCTTAGTTTTGTGCAGAGGTTGTCTTGTACTTCTGTTTTCGTTGCAAATTCCATGCGTGCTTTTCGAGAGATGTACCTCCATTCACGCTCATTTATGAATTTGGGCTTGTTTTCCAGTTTTAGATGTTCTCTATCGGCACTTGTGCCAACCGCACGCTTGACGTAATAAAGCATGTATTCCTCGTTCAATGAACTGCAATTGCAGATGATGGGCTGGGTGAGTTCGTGTTTCGCATATTCTGTTATACGCTTGTATATGTCGCTTT
>DCCS01000017.1:81719-88581 GCA_002316015.1 Prevotellaceae bacterium UBA1075 | reverse complement strand
CCAAATTCCCTGACAAATATCACAGTCCATTCTATCTTGTCATTTATATTGTATTCCATTGCAATCTGTTTTTGTTAGACTTATACATTTGACGATATATTGAGCAGTTTCTCCGCTTCTATCTCTATACGGCTTTTCTTCGTTTGTACGAGGAGCGAGCGCACATCCACATCGAGCGCTTCTGCCACTTGCACAAGTGTTTCGAGACTTGGCTGCGAACTGTTGGTACACCACTTGCTCACGGTTGCAGGGTCCTTACCAAGTTCGTCTGCCAACCACTTAGCTGTCCTTTTGTTTTCGACCAATACTATCTTGATGCGATTGATGTCTTTCTTTGCCATATCCCTTCATGTGTTTCTTGATTTACAAAGGTAAGCATTAACTTGGATAATCAAGAAAGATTATGGAAATAATTATCCAAATTATTGCGTTTTACATCAATTTTCTAAAAAACATGACCAATTCAAGATTTCATCATCACAATTCTGCGATTTCCTGCTTGTTTTTCATTGATTATAAGTATCTTTGCTGCATCAGAGTTACCACAAAATAGCACAAAGAAGAAGCGTGGTACGAGAGGACATGCGCAACGGCTGAATATCAAGGATTGGAACATTCTATGGATGTTTGGCTAAATGTTGATATGCCGTTCGTACCGATTAAAGCAGAATGCGCTTGACTATTAGGGATGTGAAGATATTTTGAGGGCAAGCGAAGCGGATGCCACAAACCCACTGCGTGGAGTAGAGGGCTTCAAAACAGGAGAAAAGGAACGTGTGTACCTTACAATAGAAGAGGTCAGAACAATGGCATAGGGAGAATGCACAAAGTCAACGACAACATTTGGACGTCGCGAATGATTATGGAAAGGCTTCTCTAAACCATAGTGAATTACGCCTGTTTCCTTGCGAAGCAGGGTCAATCTTATGCTGTTTGACTCTTCATCCGGGCCTGTATTCAACCTCCAAGCGAGCAAGATAGATACAGATTTGTACGGAAAAGGTATCTATGAATATGAAAATCTATCTACATTTGCAAGACACGAGAGATTGTTCCTCTTCGATGACCAAGTGAAAAGTCGTATTTAAAACAGTAAAAGCAAAATTTTGAATATGAACAGGAAATTGTCATTCAAGCCGCTGTTTGTATGTCTGGTGATGCTGCTGGGGCAAAAGGTTTCGGCGACCGGGTACTCTGACGCCAACGACAATCTGCCCTTGCCATTCAAAACCGCCGTGATGGAAGGAGAAGAAATCGCGGATGCCACTCAATGGTACAAGATACAAGTGTCAGGCGGAAAGTATTGGGCCGTGGAGGACGGCGCTCTCGTCTGTTCGGCGGTAAGTGGGAGTTTCACGGACGCCAACTACTTTTGCTTCGCGGGTGACAACGTGAACGGCTTCCACATATTCAACCGGTCGCTGGGCGCCTCTTATGTCATATGCTGTGCCAGCGACACGAGCCATGAGCCGCTCTTGCCTGTGCCCAGGTCATCGGCCCCGTCGCCCTCCACGCTGAAAGTGAGCAGAAACGGAGACGGCTACAATTTCTATTATCCGGGAAACCAAACGGCCTGCGTAAATGACCTGCATAATGACGGGGTGCTCACGCTGTGGACATCCTCGGCCGCACCATCGGGCGTGGGATGCCGCATGTATATCGAGGAGGTGGATGTGCAGAGCCTTTTGCCTGTACAGGAGGAGGGGGTTCCCTTCCGCTGCACGCGTGTCGTGAATGGGGAATTTGCGCCCGGAACCCGCTGGTACAACATGGACATCCGTTCAGGGAAACTGATTCGAGCGACCGACGCGGGGCTTTTGTGCGCGCCCGCTGACACGCTGTCGCGCAGCCATTTGTGGTGCTCCACGGGCAACAAGGCCGAAGGGTTCACTGCCTACAACTACGCCTATGGTACAGGGTACGCGGCTCATGCCTCCTCGGCTGACAACGGGACAACGATTGCCATGGAGCCACTGGACAGCCAGAAGGCGGGATCCTTCACATTCATGCTGAACCAGAATGAAAACGGTGGCATAAACCTGCATTACCCAGGCATTGCCCGCAGTTGCTGGAACGACTTTGGCAACGAGGGGCGCATAGCCCTGTGGAACAGCCAGAACGCGCCCGATGACCCTGGGTCAAGCATCCAGGTGAGCGAGTGTGACCCGGCCAGTCTGCCCCAGGAGCACGCTGATGACAGTACGGCATGGATGCCCGTGCGCGGGGAGATTGTGTATTTGTGCATGAGCGATGGAGGGGTGAATGCTTTTCCCAAGGAATACATGCTCACGCAGACAGTGAAAGACGGCCACATTACTATCCTTGCCAAGAACGGGGAGACGTTTGCCTACGACGAGGAAAGCGTGGACAGCATCACCACCAAGACTCCCGCCAAGTTGCCCGAGATGCTCAGTTTCAAGTTCAACAACAAGTTCAACGACATGCTTATGGTAGACGCCCAGGGGGAGTTTGCCGACCCATCGCACATCAGCGTGAGCGTGGGCAGCATTGGCAAGCGTCTCGTTGCGAGCATCAAGACTTCGTCCGATGAAGCCGAGATATACGTGGCCGACTCCCTACAGGAGAGCAAGCGCACCAGCCGGCGCTTTGACTCGCCAGTGACCTATACTGTGGCTCTGCCCGGCTGGCGCATGCTCAGGCGTAATGCCGTCACGGGGAAATATGGCATGCACCCGTTCGGAAACGACTACCAGGTGACCGTGCGCTACCTGTGCGACACGCCCACCAGCGACTATGGCGTGCCGGTCATGCGCATCACGACCGATGACGGCACGATGATAAGCAGCAAGTCAACTTACTGGAATGCCAAGGTGAGCATCGATGGGGCCGGTTATTTCCCCGACATGGAAGAGACACACATGCAGATTAAAGGGCGCGGAAACAGCTCATGGGCTGGAGCCTGGGGAAAGAGCCCCTACCGCATCAAGTTTTCCAGCAAGCAGAAGCCGCTGGGAATGAAGGCCGGCAAGAACTGGAACCTCATAGCCAACGCCCTGCGAGGCTCTATGACCACCAACGTCATCGGGTCGCGTGTGGCCGGGATGGTGGGCGCGGCGGCGGCCAACCATTTCCTGCCCGTGGAACTCTATATCAACGGGAATTACCGTGGCTCATACACACTCACCGAGAAGGTCGGGATGGGCAACAACAGCATAGACCTGCCCGATGAGACAAATGCCGTGCTGCTCGAACTGGACACGTACTATGACGAGACCTACAAGTTCAAGACCACACGCTACAGCATCCCCGTGAATGTCAAGTACCCCGACTTCTCCAGCGACGAGACCAACCTCACGCTCTCGTCCATATCAAAGCATTTCAACACACTCACCAACGCGCTCCAGCGCATGCGCCCCATCGAGGAGACGGCAGACCCTGTGTATCTCGCGCGTTTCCTCATGGTGAACGACCTTGTCTTCAACCTCGAACTTTACCATCCCAAGAGCCTGTATGTCTATCACGAGAATATTCTGAGCGACACGGCCCGCTATGTCTTTGGACCCGTGTGGGACTTCGACTGGGGCTTTGGCTACGAGACCGCCGGAAACTACTTCCGCTCGAATGCCGAGACAGACTTCTACAGCACCACGGAGGCAGCCTCCACTGGCAGGGCTTTTCTGAGAGCCCTGCGCTACAACGGCGGCGAGGAACTCAACAGGCAGTATTACCGCGTGTGGACGGATTTCGTGCACAACCACCTCGATGACCTCCTGGAGTACCTGGACGACTACTATGCGGTGGCGGCGAGATCCTTTGAGCATGACAACATGCTGTGGTCAAGTGGAGGAAGCGACGACTACGCGGCCATCACCGCGCGAAGCAAGGAGTGGATAAGAAAGCGCGCCCACTATGTGCTTGACTACCTGTCAAACACGCTCGGATATGCCGGCATGGGGTATCTGGAGCCGGATGTGCCTGATGCCGTTGACCTGGTGCAATCGGGCAAGACCCCACAGCCAGTGCCTGGAGTGTACGACTTGCAGGGCAGGAGCGTGGGCGGCAGTATCGACAATTTGCCGTCCGGAGTCTACATACAGGACGGACGCAAGGTGATAAAAAGATAAACTCTCATTTATGTAAATTCACGGATTTTCATATCGCCTCGTTTTCCTGGACGTTGTGCGCATTTGTTGCACTACGACGGAGTCCGCCCGCCGGGGGATAGGGGTAGTTTTATTTTGCACCTTTCTCCACAGGACAGGAGGAAGATGTGTTTGCTTGGCGTTTTCTCATCTGAGCCAGTTGCCATGAGTTATAGGCATTGTGCCAGATGCTGTAGAATCCGCCTGCAAGCGCCGTCACGGGTGTGAGAAAGGTGTAGCCCATCCAGATGGCAAACACCGTGTTCTTCTGTCCGCACGACTGCGCTCCACTCACAGGGTCGCCATACCTGCGTCCCGCCCACCTGCCGGCAGCAAACTGCACGACACAGGAAAGAAGGGACACCAGGGCTATGCCGCCTGCCACGGCAAGCGAGACATGGCTCTTGACCAGGCTGCGCGTGGTGACGGCCAGAGCCAGAGCCAGAGCCACCGCCCACAGGTGGAAAGGAAGGTCACGGTGTGAGGCCAGCCACTCGGTGAGCCTGGGAGACACTTTCCTCAGTCCCTCAGCCGCTATCAACGGGCCAAGCAGAAGCGGGAACACCTTGCCGAGGATGACAGCAAAGGACCTTGCGAACCCCATCCCGGACTGCGGGTGAGCCAGCGGGACAAACAGAGGAACCAGTAAGGCCACACAGAGGTTTGCCAACAGGGTGTAGGCAGTGGTCGTGCCTGCCCGTCCGCCCAGTTTGCTTGTCACCACCACGGCGGCGGTGGCTGTGGGACAAATAAAGCACAGCAGGGCACTCTCGATTATGAGGCGAAACGATGTGTGGGGGAAGGCAACCAGCAGTACGCACAGCAGCGAGAACATGCCCGCCTGAAGCGCCAGGTCCCATATCTGCCACCGGCACAACTGCAGTTGCGAGGGGTGTACCCTGCAGAATGTGAGGAAAAGTATCACGAAGATGAGCACGGGCTGCACTATGGAGACTCCATGAAGAAGAAAATCGCGTGTACCGTCTCCCAAGGGGAGTGACGACATGATGAAATAAGAGGCGACTCCGGCAACCATGCTCACGGCCAGAGTCCAGCGTCTGAGAAACTCGCGCATCACAACTGTTTTGTAGGGAGTTCCTGTTTGTCCAGGAACGTTTCCGGCTGCAAAATTACACAAATATGCCCGTCCGCCTTATCTTTTCTTGCCATAAAGTTCGCCCGGTGCTGTGATTATTGTAACTTTGCATTCGATTTTCCATGTATTACAGGCTTACGAGGCATGAACATTTATCTTAGATACTTCAACAAGGAGACACTTGTCTCCACAGTGGATGACGCGATTGAGTTCCTTCAGGGTATTCCCGACATAGACATGGATGAGTTTCTCGTGCAGGACATCAAGAACTTTGTGGAGAGCTCCAGCATGTACCCCAAGCGCTACAAGGTGCGCGGGCACTCCTATTTCATAGTCATCAAGACCACGGCCAAGACCCTGGGCGAGTTCAAGGACAAGGGAGCAGCCGCACGCGAGGCCACAGAGAACGCCAGGGCCCAGCGTGAGGAGCGGCAGTTGTTTTTTTCCGCGAAACAGGAGGGCTGGTATGAAGGCAAGCTACAGTTCAAGCGTGTGATAGCCATCCCGCAGACTCAGAAATTCCAGTATATGGACACCACATTTGTGGCGCGCGTCCATACCGATTCGGTACAGGACTGCTACAATGCGATTGTCAACCACCTGCGCACGCGCAGCGATGTGGACCCCCGTAGCCAGTTCCCCAGCATCAAAGGCCGCAATTTCGAGTGCCGGTATCTGGGCGAATGAGCAGGCTTGGCGGATTTCGGTCCAGGACATTAGGTGTAACGGGAGCATTGCTTGTCTTTGCTTCCGTTTCTGTGTATGGGGCACCCCAATACGACGGGGTCCCCGAGCACGATTTGCCCATGCCCGACGATTTGCCGGCTCCCTTGCTTAGCGAACAGCCCGTGAGGCCACTTCCCCAATATCGTATTCCCGACGAGACGCACCATCCCACCGGACTTACGGGAATAGACGTGTCACATTACCAAGGCAGCATCAACTGGGCGGATGTGGCCGGAGACCCCTCGGTGCACTTCGCCTATGTGAAGGCAAGCGAGGCTTCGACACTCCGCGACCGCTACATGAAACGCAACCTGGCGGGGGCGAGAAGCGCGCGCATACCCGTGGGAGTCTATCATTTCTTCAGTCCCACAGCCCCGGTAAGCGAACAGTTGCGCAACTTCCTGGGCAGTGTGCAGCCACAGGAACAGGACCTCATTCCCGTCATTGATGTGGAAAAGCGTGGACGCGGATCTGCCGAATCCTTCAAAAGCCGTCTGCGCACTTTCCTCTTGCAAGTGGAGAAGGCATATGGTGTGAAGCCCATCATCTATACATACATGAATTTCTACAACCGCTATCTTGTGGGACAGTTCAGCCAGTACAAATTCATGATTGCCTCCTATTCCGAGGACATCCCCCAGCTGCTCGATGAGCCTCAAATGGTACTTTGGCAATTCACGTCAGAGGGCCGTGTGTCGGGGGTACGCACGCATGTGGACCGTAGCCGCTTTATGGACCGCTACGGCCTGGCAGACATACTTCTCCGCCATTAAAGACATACTCCTCCTCCTTTAAAATTTTTCCATAAGATTACACAAACCTTTGGGGATTTACAAAGGAAGTAATACTTCATGCGCCAGGGAAGTACTACTTCAACCAACGGAGCAGTACTACTTCGGTGAGCGGAGCAGTACTACTTCAACGGGCGGGGCAGTAC
>DCCS01000017.1:69530-81623 GCA_002316015.1 Prevotellaceae bacterium UBA1075 | reverse complement strand
CGGGCGGGGCAGTACTACTTCGGCGGGCGGGGCAGTACTACTTCGGCGGGAAGAACCGGGTATCAACAATGACAAACGCAAGGGGTGAGACCATCCGGCAGATCCGACCGGAAACACGTCGGAGCCGAATACGGCAAGCGACACTATAATCAGGAGAAACTGAGGCAGGTATAAAAAACTGCCCGTAACGGTTTGCCGGAGCGCAGGCCACCACGCACTTGCCTGGCTATGGTGACGAGGAAACCCCTCTCGCAAGCATGAAAACCCCACATGCTGTGCCTTGCCGGGCAGACGCGCCAACAATAGCCTACACTTTCAGGAAAATCCTGTAGCGGTACATGATGTAGAGAAATATCCACCAGGTGATGATGTAGGAGACAGGCTCCACCACCGGGTAGCAAACTTCGGGGAACAGTCCCACCACGCCACCCAGCAGACGGTCACGCATGAAACCGAAATTGACAAAACGCGGAAGCATGTAGATGGCGATGGAGTTCATGCCGATGACCACAAAGAAGAAGTCCCAGCCACGCCATTTCCTCACGTCTATTATATAATAGAAGAGAGCCAGCATGATGAGTGAGTAGCAGGCTACCACGCACACAAAGGAACTGGACCACAGAGCCTTGTTGATGGGAGTCCAGAAACTCCACAGGTATCCCACAAAGCCCAGTGCGATTCCTGCCACGCACATGGCCAAGGCCTTGTGTGTCCCGCTCAGCCCCTCGCGCTCTGTCTTTATCCAACGTCCGCTGAGCATGCCCAGCAGGGCTGTGCCTATGGCGGGGATGGTGGAGAGGAGCCCCTCTGGGTCGTAGTCGGGACGATAGCAGTGTGCTCCGAATAGCGTGCGGTCTATATAACAAGCGATGTTGCCCTCGCGCGTCAGGGCATTGGCCCCTGGCATGTCCGGAGCCACCACCAGGCTTGACACCAGGCTGTAGCATACCAGCAAAGCGAGCACAATCAGCAGAATGCGCTTCACACTGCGCACATGCATGTAGATGAGCGCACCGCACATCCACGCCATGCCTATGCGTGCCAGCACACTCCAAAAACGCAGTTCGGCAAATTCCAGTTTCAGTATCCCATTGCACACCCAGCCTAATGCCATCAGCGTGAAGCCCCGTGTGACCACTTTGGTCACAATGCCTCTGTGGCTCATCCCTTTCTCTCGCTGTTTCTCCAGCGAGTAGGGAAAGGACGCGCCTGCTATGAACAGGAAAAGTGGGAAAATAGTGTCGTGATGCCGAAGGCCGTCCCAGCTGGCATGGGTCATCTGTTCGGCAATGGCTTGCCACGTGGCACTCTCGGGAAAGAAGCCCGCCATGGCCGTGATGACAGCCGCTCCCCCCATGATGAAGAGCATGTCAAACCCTCTCAGCGCATCCAGTGACTCAAGCCTTTGCGGCCGGGCTGCTATTTCTTTCATTTTCATGCGTTTTTTTGTGGCCTTGAGTTTCTGACACCCATTATCTGACACCCCGTTTGTCCAATGCCTCAGCATAACGGCGCGCGTTTTGCAGGTGTTCTTGGTAGGTGGCCGCAAAGCGGTGGGTGCCCGAGAAGTCCTCCTTGGCACACATGTACAGGTAGGGGTGGTCGCTGTGGTCGAGCACCGCGTCTATCCCCTCTATGCTTGCCACGCGTATGGGGCCTGGCGGCAAACCGGTGTTCCGGTAAGTGTTATATGGGCTTTGTGTCATGAGATGCCCGTGGTAGATGCGCCTTAGCGTGAAGTCACCCACGGCAAACTTTACGGTGGGGTCGGCCTGCAGTGGCATGCCCAGCCTCAGACGGTTGATGTACATGGCCGCGATATCGGGCTTCTCGGCCTTGTTTGCGGTCTCCTCGTCCACGATGCTTGCCAGGGTGCACACCTCGTTGGGTGTGAGCCCGCATGTCTGGGCCTTCCGTGTCCGGTCGCCTTTCCAGAAGTGCTCGTGTTCCCTGAGCATCCTGTGCATGAAGGCATCCATGCTGGTGTCCCAATATACTTCGTAGGTGTCCGGGACAAAGAGTGCCGGGAGTTCCTCCCTGGAGTATCCCAGCGAGGCGCATTTGCTGCTGTCCCCCATATAAGAGAGAGCCTCCTGGCTGCTCATCATCAGATGGCTGCCCAGGTAGCGGGCCATTTGGTCCAGGGTGCGAACACAGGGGATGGTGAGCCTTACGGGTTCTTGCCGCCCGTTTCTCAGCCGCCGGAAGAGCGTGAGCGCTGCCATGTCACATGTGCCATAGCGTCCTGTGCGCGGGTGGTAATCCAGCAGACTGGCGCACAGACTCATCCTCCACCCCAGCCCACTCTTTGCCTTCACAGAGTCGGGAGTGTCGTCCTGGTCAACATAGAGGAAGCCATCCTTGTCGGATGTCCACTGGCCGCGCGGGACGAGCAGTCCGCCAAGTGTCACACCTGCGGCTGTGATGGCTGCCGCCAGGATAACATAGGCTGCGTAAAGCCCCGTCCTCTTTCTCGTGCCTGTGCCTGCCTTGCCGGACTTCACCAGCGGGGCGGCCTGTTCGCCTTTTCCTGTATCTGCCATTGTCGTGGTTCTTGTAAAGTCAGGGTGAAGTCAAAATGTGCCAAGTCCCATCTTCCCTTCCGGGATGATGGGATTTGGCCTTGTTTTCCCCTTGTGCAGGCAGTCCGTTCCGCCACTTGTGGCAGGACGGGGCCTGCCGGGCACTTACTTCTTCTCCATTACCTCAACTTTCAGCTCGCCGCATTCCTGCATGATGCCCACATACTCCTTGAACTCAGGTGTGGACATGTGCGCGTCCAGCACGGCCTGGCTTTCCCAAGTCTCCACGATGACAAACACTCCGGGCCGGGTGGCGCTCTCAAAGGCATCATATGACACACACCCGTTGTGCGAACGGGACTTGGCCACCAGTGCGATGGCTGCCTCCAGCGCGCGCTTGTACTCTCCGTCCTTGGCCTGGAAGAAACAGTTTACTCTAATCATTGCTTTTGTCTCCTTTCTTTAATAATATAAGGCATAAAATAATGTCATGCTCTTTTCTTGGGGGCAAAGTTAGCGAAATTAGTACAGAAAGCGTTATCTTTGTTGCAAGAAATCATTTCTATCAGTCAAATAACACATTGTTTTTATGAGAACATCAAAAACGCTCCTGGCCTTGTTTTGCCTGTTCGTTCCCTGGATGTCACCAGTTGCCCAGGACTTTTCACCAACGCAGGGTTACCGTATGGAAATCGGAAGCGGCCTGGCCCTGGAATGTACGGGGGGCATAATGACCTTTAACCCCGTCAACAAGAAGTCGGGCAATCAAGTGTGGAACATCAAGCCATCCGCCCGTGACGGCTATTTCGTGCTGGTCAATCCGCAGACCCAGATGGCCTTGGACAATGGCAACCATGGGAACAACGCGGGAGAAGTGTGCCCCTGGGATATAAATCCCGACAACGCCAACCAGCAGTGGAAACTCAAGCAGGTGGCCGAGGACACTTACACGCTGACCTGCGCGGCAGGAGGACTGAAACTGGGCTACAACGACAACTGCCAGCCAGGTGGACGTGTGTGGCAGGTGAAACTTGATGACTCGGACGAGGCTGTGCGCTGGAGACTGGTGAAGACCAATCTGAAGACAAGCGTGCAGACCAACCTGGGAAAGAGCAAGAACGACTGGGAAAACGAGACCGTCTTTGGCATCAACAAGGAGCCCGGACGCGCTACCATGCTGCTCTATCCCAATGAAAAGGAGATGAAGGACGACGAGGCTTACAGGAAGCCCTGGCTTGCCCCGCACAGCAGTCTGCGCCTCTCGCTCAACGGGCAGTGGCAGTTCCACTGGTCGGCAAAGCCCGAGGACAGGCCTGTGGATTTCTACAAGCCAGGCTTCGATGCCAAGGACTGGAAACAGATACCCGTGCCTTCCTGCTGGGAGATGCAGGGATACGGCACACCCATATATACCAACATCACCTACCCCTTCCGCAACCTTCCCCCGCTCATCCGTGGACAGGAGGGCTTCACCATTCTCAAGGAGCCAAACGCTGTGGGCAGTTACAGGCGCACGGTGGAGGTGCCAGCCTCGTGGGAAGGGCGTGAGATATACCTGCATTTCAATGGCGTGTACAGTGCTGCCTATGTGTGGGTCAACGGCAGGAAGGTGGGCTACACGCAGGGCCCCAACAACGACAGTGAGTTCAATGTGACCCGCTATCTGAAGACGGGCAGGAAGAACCTGGTGTGTGTGGAGGTCTATCGCTGGTCGGACGGTTCGTATATCGAGGACCAGGACATGTTCCGCATGAGCGGCATCCATCGCGAGGTATATCTGGAGGCACGGCAGAGACTCCATGCACAGGACGTGTACCTCACCAGCCAGTTGAGCCACGACTTGCGGCACGCGCGCATGAATGTCCAACTCAAGGTGCTCAACGCGGGCAAGAAGGCAGGGATGGTCAAGGCGGATGTGGCTCTGGTTGGCCCCGATGGCAAACCGGTGCAGACGGCTGTCGTGGGACGCACCGAGCCTTTGGCCAAGGGGGACACCGCTCTGCTGCAACTGAGCCTGGACGTGGCCAATCCACTTCTGTGGACTGCCGAGACCCCCAATCTATACACGGTCAATGTGGCCGTGAATGGCGACATCAGCACCCAGAAGTTCGGATTCCGAAAGATAGAGAACCGAGACGGGCGCGTGTTCATCAACAACAGGCGCGTGCTCTTCAAGGGCACCAACAGGCATGACACCGACCCTGTCCATGGAAAGGCTGTGCCTCTGGAGAGCATGGTGAAGGATGTGCTGATGATGAAGCGGCACAACCTCAACACTCTCCGCACCAGCCACTATCCCAACGACCCGCGCCTATACGCGCTCTGCGACTACTATGGCATCTACATCATGGACGAGGCCGATGTGGAGTGCCATGCCAATCACCGCCTGAGCCGCATGCCCTCGTGGCAGGCTCAGTATGTGGACCGCGAGGTACGCATGGTACTGCGTGACCGCAATCATCCAAGTGTCATATTCTGGAGCATGGGCAACGAGAGCGGAGGGGGCGACAATTTCGTGGCCTCAAAGAAGGCCATCAACGCCCTGGATGGGCGCATGGTGCATTACGAGGGCATGAACGAGGTGGCCGACATGGACAGCCACATGTACCCCAGCGTGGACAACATGATACGCTCCGACATGGATGCCGGCAAACAGGGCCGTCCTTATTTCCTGTGTGAGTATGCCCACGCCATGGGCAATGCCATAGGGAACCTCAAGGAGTACTGGGACTACATCGAGTTCGGAAGCAGGCGCATGATAGGAGGCTGCATCTGGGACTGGGTAGACCAAGGGCTCTGCAAGTGGGGCGAGCCTACTACAAACATGTATTATGGTGGCGGCTTTGGCGACTATCCCAATGACAACGACTTCTGCTGCAACGGCATCGTTACGGCCGACCGGCAGGTGACCCCCAAACTGGAACAAGTGAAGAAGGTGTACCAGTATGTGGACTTCAAGCGGATGCCCGATGGCAAGTTGCGCATCCGCAACCGCTATGCCTTCCTCCCCCTTGATGATTTTCAGTTGCATTACGCTCTGCTGCGTGACGGCCAGCCTATCCAGGCCGGCATTGTGAGCCTTCCCGCAGTTGCGGCTGGCGACAGCGCGTTTGTGGACATGCCTGCCGGCGCACCCGACACTCCGGGCATGTATCACCTCAACCTCTCCCTGCGTATGCGGCACGCTACCACATGGGCAAAGGCAGGACACGAGGTGGCCTCGGAGCAGATAGCCCTGGGCGGGACACCCGTGGTGGAGCCTTCCGGAATTATCGGCACGCAGCCTTTGACTGTCGAGGAGCGGAACGGAACGCTCACTGTGCGCGGCAAGGATTTCTCTGTGTCGTTTGACAAGCAGAACGGCTCGATCAATTATCTTGCCTATGCGGGCAAGCAGATGCTGGCTCCCGAAGAGCGTGCCCTGGGCGGGAATTTCCTGTTCAACGGTTACCGAAGCATCAACAATGACCGCCGATCAAATCTTGGTACTGCAATACAGACCAAAGAGGTGCTTCAAGACCAGCCGCATGGCGACACCGTGACGGTGAGTGTAAGCCAGATGGTGACAGCAGGACATAAAGGCCGCACCCAGGTGCCCGTACAAACCTCTTACCGCATTACGCCAGACGGGCACATCGAGGTAAAGTGCAGCATGGGAAACACCCAAAACCAGGATTTTGCACGCCTGGGCTTGCAGGCTGTCCTCGATCCCAGTCTGGAGCATGTGGAGTGGCTGGGGCGCGGCCCGATGGAGAACTATCCCGACCGTTGTGACGCAGCCTTCGTGGGTCGCTACCAGAGTACAGTGAAGGAAATGGCCGAGTCATACATCAAGCCCCAGTCAATGGGCGAGCGGTGCAATGTGGAGTGGCTGACCCTGGCCGACAAGAAGGGAAAGGGCATCCGTGTGCGTCTCCTTGACGGTGAACTGGGCTTCAGCGCACAGCATTATTCCGATGAGGAACTGTGGCAGGTGAAGTACCGCCACCAGTTGAAGAGCATCTATCGTCCCGAGGTCGTGTTGCATCTTGACGCGGCCATGCGTGGACTGGGCAATGCCAGTTGTGGGCCGGGTCCACTGCCCAAGTACGAACTGAGGGCAAAGTCCTATAGTTACCATTTTGTGATAGAGCCGCTCTTGTGACATGGCTTGACCGAGAAACTAATGTATCTTGCGTTTATGCGGAAACTGCGCTTCGTGCGGTCGTCCGCATAAACGCAAGATAAAGAGTTCCAAAGAAATCAATTCTATAAGCACAAAATGTAATCATAGCCATTAACATTGGTGTTATACATTCTAGCATCTTGACCTGGCAACGCTTTTTCACTCCCCTCACGTCAAAAGTGCCACCATCACCCATCGCATGACATATATATTATTAATGTATGGGAATATATGTACGGGCGCGCGGAGAAGAAAGAGGAACGTAGAGTATGGCGAATCGCTTTTGCACACACATGTACACCTATGAGCATTTTTCACTCATCCACTTGCACACTTGGCATAATAGTGTTACCTTTGCAGCCGTTTTGAAACATAATGTGCTTTAACAGATGAAAAAAATGCTTAACGCCGTGCTGGCCTTTGGCCTCTCAAGCATGGCTTTCGCGGGAGGGCTGCTCACCAACACCAACCAGAATGCCGCCTTCCTGCGCCAGATGTCACAGGATGCCATCATAGACATCAACGGCCTCTACCTCAACCCTGCGGGAACTGCTTTCCTGGCTCCCGGCTTCCACATGAACCTCAGCGCGCAAAACGCCAAGCAGAGCCGCGACATCACCACCACCTTCCCTCTCTTTGCATACAATATGGCCGCTCCAGGCCAGCAGTCGCATAAGTTCGAGGGCAATGCCAAGGCTCCTGTCATCCCCAGTTTCCAGTTGAGTTACAACTGGGAGAAATGGAGCATCAACGCAGGCTTTGCCCTGGCAGGCGGCGGCGGCAAGTGCGAGTTTGACAATGGACTTGGCACCTTCGAGGCTCTGTATGCCGCACAGATTTACAAACAGCTGAACACTGGCATCGCAGGAGCACTGGCACAAGCCAATGCCGCCTATGCACAGGCTCCTGGATATAGCCCCCTGAAGGCAGGACGCGACCTGGCCTTCGGCGGATACAAGATGGACGCTTACATGAAAGGCCGGCAGTATGGCTTTGGGCTCACCCTGGGAACCACCTACAAGGTAAAGGACAACGTGGCCCTGTTCCTCGGCATCAAGGGCACTTACGCCACCAACAACTACAACGGCTGGGTGAGTGATGTGCACGCGGCTACCGTCACCCCCACCTTGGCCACCCTGACTCCCACCCAACAGGCCGTGCTCGGCCAGGTGAAGAACCAGCTGGACGAGCAGGTGGACAAAACCCTGTCGCACAGCGGACTGGATCTCAACTGCGACCAGACCGCCATTGGCGCCGCTCCCGTCATCGGCATCGACTGGAAGGTGAACGAGCACTGGAACCTGGCTCTGCGCGCCGAGGCTCCCACCGTGCTGTGGCTCAAGAACAAGACTGAGATGAACGACTACACCAAGCAGGTGGCCAGCCAGAACGCCACACTGGGCCAGTTTGCCGATGGAAAGCATGTGCGCGAGGACATCCCTGCCATGATCAACATGGGCGCGCAGTACAGCCCCGTGAAGCAGGTGCGCCTGCAGGCCGGATGGCACTACTACTTCGACAAGCAGGCCAAGCGTTTCGCCGGCAAGCAGAACCTGCTGGACAAGAACACCATGGAGTTCAGCGCGGGTGCCGAATGGGACATCATCAGCCGCCTGACCGCAAGCGTGAGCTGGCAGAAGACCTGCTACCGCCAGAGCGACGCCTTCATGAACGACCTGAGCTTCACCAACTCCAACAACAGCCTGGGACTGGGCATACGCGTGAAGTGCACCAACCGTTTCAACATCGACCTGGGCTACATGCAGAGTTTCTACGTGACACGCGATGTGGCCACCATGACCGCAGCCGGCGAGAAGAAAGACCACTACTGGCGCAAGAACCGCGTGCTGGGTGCAGGCTTCAACATCGAGTTCTGACACAGTTCTCCTCCCGCCCGGGAGGAGGCACTTGCTTTTGCATGGCCACATGGTTTTGCGGCCGCTTCGCCTTGGCGGATGCCACCCAAACAAGACCGGACAACCGCATGCCCTTATAAGCCATAAAGGCGCGGGGCCGCCCAACCGCACATGAAAACAGAAGATGGACACTCCCCTGCCCTGGTCGTTCCGAGCCAGGCTGGAGAGTGTCCTTAACAACCAATAAACAACAGTATTACCCTTGAAAAAAGGGCATCTGAGGAAGTGCCTCACGGCACCATTCACCAATCACATCCATGGAACGGCGGGGAGCGGAAGGTACGCGCTCCTCGCCGTTCCCCGTTTTTCAAGTTCCTCCCGGCATGAACATCTCCATTCCGGGGACCGGCAACTGCCCCATTCCAGGGCCTTGCCCACTCCATGCATGGGCAATCCATGTCTTCCCGCAGGCGGGAAGCTCAGAAAGCCTTGAGCGTGAAACCCGCCACAAGGTAAGCCTTGCCCGTGCTGGGATTGGCCGACACCTGGGCAAAGAGGGGGACGTGGAACTTCTCGGTCACAGGCACCTCATAACAGGCCTTGACCGAAAGACTGGTCACCGCAAAACCGTCGGCCTTGGCATAGAAGGTAGTGGCATAAGGCACAGCACCCACCGAGGCTGTCCAGTCGCACTTGGCCAGGCGGAAGGGAGCGGCCAGCTCCACATATGAGGAATAGGCTCTGTGGCCACTCTTGTTCTTCCCATCGTTTCCCGCAAAATTGGTGAACCAGTTGACAGACAGGAAACCGAAATCATAGCCCAGGTTGCCCTCGAAGACGTGCGAGGTGTTGTTGTTGCGGTATGCGAAATACTTCTCGCGGGGGTAGTTGAACCAGTAGTCGGTCACCCCCACATGGAACCCCTTCACCGCGTAGGCCACCGTAAGGTCAAACTCCTTGGTGTCCGCGTTGTCAGAGAGCCCCACACTGCCCCATGCCGTAAGCGAGAGCCCCTTCCATCCGATGCCCAGTGTGGGCTGCACCGAGATGTCACCCAATTCCTGGCCACGCCAATAGTACTGGCTCACGAAGTCCGTGGCAATCGTTGTCTCCACCTTGTCGCCGGCCGTGGCTGCGAGCGGAGTTACTGCCATCAATACCGACATGGCAACCATGCGGGCAGCCTTGCCGCCCATCTCTCTCATCTTCGTCTCTTTGTTCATAGTCTAATCGTTTTGGGTGAGAAACATATTTTTGGGGGTGAGGAACCGGATTTCCTCATGGCAGGCAGGTGGAGGCCCGGCACTCCGCCTTGTGCTTCCCGCACCGGGCCTCCCGCCATGCGACTGTGTTGTCGGTTCTTTCCTTCAAGGGAAGGATTGGGGCTCAGTTGTAGCAGCTCTCGCCGTGCTCGTAGATGTCAAGGCCTTCTTCCTCAATGCGCTTGTCCACTCTCAGCCCGGCTGTCTTCTTGATGCCCCAGAAGAGGATGATGCCGGTGACTGCGGCCCACGCGTCTATCACCAGGATTCCGAATGCCTGTGCTCCGAAGAACCCAAAGCCGCCGCCATAGAGCGCGCCTCCGTCCACAGCGAACAGGCCAGTCATCAGCGTACCGAAGATACCGCACACGCCATGCACGCTGCTCGCGCCCACAGGGTCGTCAATGTGCAGCCTGGTGTCGATAAACTCGATGCTGTACACCAGGATTACACCCGCGAGCAGCCCGATGATGGCCGCCCCAAGGGGACTCACCAGGTCACATCCTGCCGTGATGGCCACCAGGCCTGCCAGGATACCGTTGAGCGTGAGCGAGAATGAGGGCTTGCCGTACTTAATCCAACTTACAAACATGGTGCCCAGTCCACCGCACACGGCGGCCAGGTTGGTGGTGAGGAACACATGGCTAATGGCCACGCGGTTCACCTCGCCCGAAGCCGCGAGCTGTGAGCCGGGGTTGAAGCCAAACCACCCGAACCACAGGATAAACACGCCCAGGGCTGCTACCAGCAGGTTGTGGCCAGGGATGGCCGTGCTCTTTCCACCGCGATACTTGCCAAGCCTGGGGCCCAGGCAGATAGCCCCAACCAGGGCGAGCACGCCACCCACCGAGTGCACGATGGCCGAGCCTGCGAAGTCGTGGAAGGCCACCCCAAAGGTGTTCATCATAAAGGAGCCCGCCTCGCCGTCGCACAGCCAGCCTCCGCCCCACGTCCAGTGACCCTCGATGGGATAGATGAGCAGGGAGATGAAGAGGGAATACACACAGTACATCGAAAACTTGGTGCGCTCGGCCATGGCTCCCGACACGATTGTGGCGCTGGTGGCACAGAACACGGTCTCAAACATCAGGAAGCCCTCGGTGGGCAGGGCGCCATGGTAAAACGAAAGGTCGCCCCAGTTGGGCATGCCTGCGAAGCCTGCCCCGTCGCTCCCAAACATCAGCCCGAATCCCACAAGCCAGAACAGGACCGAGCCAATCATAAAGTCCACAAAGTTCTTGAAAAGGATGTTTGCCGTGTTCTTGCCGCGCGTGAAGCCCGCCTCGCACAGGGCAAAGCCGGGCTGCATGAAGAACACCAGCATCGCTGCCAGCAACATCCACACTGTATCCAATGATATTGCCAAATCTTGTACACTCATAATATTGAAGTTTTTAATTGTGAAGAATTTCTTTCGTCAAACAGACATTCCCGGCTCGCCGGGCTCTTGCGCCGCATGCCCCACGCGCTTCCTGCACTCATTATACATATAATGCACGCACACGTGAGAAACTCGTCCAGACCTCACTTTTCCTGCTCGGCGTTGTACAGGGCAATGTCACCACGCTCGCCCGTGCGTATCCTCACCGTGTCCTCCACAGGAATAACGAAGATACGCCCGTCGCCTATCTCACCCGTGCAGGCAGCCTTCTGCACGGCCTGTATGGTCTTCTCCACGTTCTTGTCACGCACCACAATGTTGAGCAACACACGCTCTATGCTGCTCGTGTCATACATCACGCCACGGTAAATCCTCGCCTGGCGCATCTTGCCCTCGCCTCTCACATCGTAATAGGAGAACCACTCGATGTCCGCTGCAAGCAAAGCTTCCTTCACATCCTCGAACTTTGTCTTGCGGATGATTGCCTCAATCTTCTTCATCTTACTCTATTATTTAACACTGTTTACATATACGCCTCATACAGCCAATCATTTTGATAGCATTTGATTACATCAAATATCTTTTTGCTTCATTTATACTGCAAAGGTATTGCATTATGACACACTTAACAAAGAAACGCAATACATTTTGTCACACATAAGAGTACATGGTTACACATTTGCTGCCCAAACGCTCTGACAAGTTTCTTTCTGTTACAGAAAAATAACATTTAACTTTCATTTTGAAAGTACAAGAAGAACGCGTGCGGCAGCATTTTGCTTTCGGCACACAGTTCTGAGAAGTGCAACGCGGAAAGGCAAGGAGAGGGCAGGAAAAGGAAGCGGGCGGTGTACCGGCACGCTGCGTTGGCAGATGCAGCCGCATGCGTTGGCAGATGCAGTGCGCT
>DCCS01000017.1:55161-69419 GCA_002316015.1 Prevotellaceae bacterium UBA1075 | reverse complement strand
GTGCGCCGCGTTGGCAGATGCAGCCGCATGCGTTGACCATCCAGCCAAGGCTGGACGGATGATGCGGCATGGCGGTTATGAAAGCACACAGGGGCGGCAGTTGCCTGCCACCCCTGCGCATAGCGTGGTGCTCCTGCCTGGCCGCGTCACCCTGTCAGCCACATTGGCTTATCTGGGTGAGCAGTTCCACGGCCTGCCCGACGGTAGCGACATCTGTGACGAGAAGACTGCGCCTGCCCCCCTGCTCCTGCAGGCGGCAACGGTGCACATTGGCTGTGGCAAAGGAGATTATCTGGTCAAAGGCACGGCTGGCAAAGAAGGGGCTGTCACTGTCGCCCAGGAAATACAGCCGCATGCGCCCCTTCTTGAGCACGATGCGCTCGGCGCCGAAGTAGCAGCCCAGCCGGCGCAGTGCCACCACGCGTATGAGTTCCTCTCCCTCGGGCGGAATGGGGCCAAAACGGTCGCGCATGCGCTGGCAGAAGGACTCCACCTCGCGGTCGCTCTGCATGGAGTCCAGTTCGCGGTAGAGCAGCATGCGCTCGGCCGGGGTGGGCACATAGTCCTCGCTGAAGCTCATGGGGAGGTCGCTGTCAAGCACGCACTCGTCCACAAACAGGGTGCCGTCGGCCACCTGGGGGGAAGGCTTGTGCTCCAGCCCAGGGGTGCCCTGCAGTTCCTCGCGCTTGATTTCGCCCACCGCCTGGGCCAGTATCTTCTGGTAAGCCTCGTAGCCCAGGTCGGCGATGAATCCGCTCTGCTCGGCCCCCAGCAGGTTGCCGGCCCCACGGATGTCCAGGTCTTGCATGGCTATCTGGATGCCGCTGCCCAGGGCCGAGAAGTTCTCTATGGCCTGCAGCCTGCGCCTGGCGTCGGCGGGCAGCAGTCCCAGGGGCGGTGCCAGCAGATAGCAGAACGCCTTGCGCGAGGAGCGTCCCACGCGCCCGCGCATCTGGTGCAGGTCGCTCAGCCCGAAGCACTGCGCCCCGTTGATGATGATGGTGTTGGCATTGGGGATGTCCAGTCCGCTCTCCACGATGGTGGTGGAGAGCAGCACGTCATAGTCGTAATTGGCGAAGTCGAGCATCACCTTCTCCAGCTCGTCGCTCGGCATTCTGCCATGCCCCACAGCCACACGGGCATCGGGCACACAGCGGTGCAGCATTGCCTCCAGGTCGGGAAGCTGGCTGATGCGCGGCGTGATGAAGAGCACCTGCCCCCCACGGCTCATCTCGAAGCCGATGGCCTCGGCGATGGTCTCCGAACTGAAGCCGCACACCTGGGTCTGTATCGGGCGGCGGTTGGGGGGCGGGGTCTGTATGACGCTCAAGTCCCTCGCGCCCATGAGGCTGAACTGGAGCGTGCGCGGGATGGGCGTGGCGGTGAGGGTGAGGGTGTCCACATTGGTCTTCAACTGCCGCAGCCGCTCCTTGGTGCTCACCCCGAACTTCTGCTCCTCGTCGATGACGAGCAGGCCCAGGTCATGGAAGTGCACGCTCTTGCCTATCAGCTTGTGCGTGCCTATGAGGATGTCCACCTTGCCCGCCTTCAGGTCGGCAAGCACGGCCTTGGTGTCGGCCGCCGAGCGAGCGCGGCTGAGGTACTCCACCCTCACGGGCAGGTCTTTTAGGCGCGACGAGAAGGTGCGGAAGTGCTGGTAGGCCAGGATGGTGGTGGGCACCAGCACAGCCACCTGCTTGCCGTCGCAGCACGCCTTGAAGGCCGCGCGCACGGCTATCTCGGTCTTGCCGAAGCCCACATCGCCGCACACAAGGCGGTCCATGGGCTGCGCGCGCTCCATGTCGGCCTTCACCTCCCGCGTGGCCTTCTGCTGGTCGGGCGTGTCCTCGTACAGGAAACTGGCCTCGAGCTCGTGCTGCATGTAGCCGTCGGGGCTGTAGGAGAAGCCCTTCTCGTGCTCGCGGCGGCTGTAGAGCTTGATGAGGTCGCGGGCGATGTCCTTGATGTGGGCTTTCGTGCGTTCCTTCATCCGCTCCCAGGCGCCCGTGCCGAGCGCGCTCACGCGGGGCGGCTCCCCGTCCTTGCCGCGATACTTGCTCACCTTGTGGAGCGAGTGGATGGAGACAAACACCACATCGTCGTTCTTATATATAATCTTGATGACCTCCTGCCAGGAGTCGCCGTTGGGGATGCGGAGCAGCCCGCCAAAGCGTCCTATGCCGTGGTCGATGTGCACCACATAGTCGCCTATCTGGAACTGCTGCAGTTCCTTTAGCGTCAAAGCCACCCGCCCGCTGCGGGTGCGGTCGCTGCGCAGGGTGTACCGGTGGAAGCGCTCGAATATCTGGTGGTCGGTGAAGCAGCACAGGCGCAGGTCGGTGTCCACGAAGCCCGCGTGCAGGGTGTGGTCAACGGGAGTGAAGCGCAGCCCCGTCTGGCGGTCGTGGAAGATGCTCTCCAGGCGGTCGGTCTGACTCTCGTTGTCGGAGAGGACATAGATGTCGTAGTCCTGTTCCTGGTATTTGCGGAAGGAGTCAAAGAGGAGGTCGAAGTTCTTGTGGAAGACGGGCTGGGCTATGGTGTGCGCCTCGAGTGTCACATCGGCCGCCTGCCCCGCTTGGGCCGTCAGCGTGATGGTGCGGAACTTCTGCAGTTGCTCCTGGAATGCGTCGGGGTTCACCAGCAGACGCTCCCTCACGAGAGGTCGTTCCGCAGGTTCCCCTTCTGCGGGACTCCCCGTCCCGGCTGCCTCGGCAGATGGCCTCTCTGCCTCCTGCACGGCCACGGCCTGGGCCGAGAAGCCCTCGGCCCACACCTGCCTCACGCTGTCGGCCACATACCCCGCGCCACGCGTGACAAGCAGGGTGTCCTCTGGCAGGAAGGAGAGAAAAGACTGCATCAACGAGCTGTCCGCCCCGCCCGGGCCGGGGATAATGCTCACATGGTCCAGCCTCTTGAGGCTCAACTGGTCCTGCACGTCGAAGGTGCGGATGCTGTCAACCTCGTCGCCAAAGAAGTCAATGCGGTAGGGGTACTCGCTCGAGTAGGAGTACACGTCCAGGAGGCTGCCCCTGACCGCGAACTGTCCAGGCTCATAGACGTAATCGGTCCGGGAGAAGCCCAGGTCGAGCAGGGTCTTCTGCACCTGCACCACGTCCAGGGTCTGCCCCGCGCCCACCTCCAGCGTGTGCCCCTTGAGGGTGTCACGGTCAACCACCAGTTCGGCCAGGGCCTGGGGGCAAGTGACCACAAAGAGGGGGAGCGTGCCGCTGCCCAGACGGCTGAGCGCCTCGGTGCGCAGCACCACGTTGGCCGCGTCGCGCTGCCCGTACTTGACGGCGCGCCTGTAACTGGACGGGAAATAGAGCACCTGCGTGTCGCCCAGCATCTGCGTGAGGTCTTGGTAGAAATAGGCAGCCTCCTCGCTGTCGTCCAGGACGAACAGGAAGGGGACACCCAGCACCTGCGGCGAGCGCAGGGCAAGCGAGGCGAAGAAGAGGGAGGCCGAACTTCCCTGCAGTCCGCTCAGGCACACGTGGCGCGCGCTTTTCTGCTGCAAGACCTGGGCAAGGCGGCGCACAAGCGGATGCCGCCCGTATATCTCCTGTAGTTTGTGTATTTCCATTTTCTATTCCATAAGATACCTCCAGGGCCCGGAGGGAGCGCCGGGGGAAACAGAATAATTCTCCACCAAGGAGAAGTCCCGTCCCTTCAGGCGAACACAGAGGGCATGTCCCGCGCCCGCAGGGCACATGGGCAAGGGATTCGTGCGCCCGCCTCATCCGTCCGGGACGGATTCCCGTGTGCCCTCACAACATCCTCGCGAACCGCTCGGCCTGCTCCAGGGCGCCGGCCTTTCCCACATCCAGTATCTGCAAGCCCGGCTGCACGTAGCCATACACAGGCACGCGGTCACACACCTTCAGATAGAAGTCGATGATGCTGAACTTCACCGGGAACTCGTCAAAATAGGCAAAGAGCGAGGGCTTCATGTAGTGGATGCCGGCGAAAGCCAGTTTGCGGCACCTGGCGGCATCCAGGGCAGGATAGGGAGAGCGCACCTGCCCCGTGGCGATGTTGGTCCATCCCACAAGCCTCATGTCCCCGTCAAACAGCAGGTAGCGCTGCGTGTCCCGCTCCGATACAAGCAGAGTGGCATCGTGAGCCGCTGCGGCCTGCACAAACTGGCGCAAGTCGACATTGCTCAGGATGTCCACATTGTGGATGAGGAAGCCGTCGGTGGCACTGGCAAGCAGGGGCGCGGCGTGCTTGATGCCGCCTCCCGTGTCAAGCAGCCCGCCACGCTCGTCGGAGAAGCGCACGCCCATGTCCATGGGATGGTCGGCCACCCACCGCTCTATCATGTCGGCAAAGTGGTGTACGTTGACTACCACATCACGGCAGCCAAAGGCGCGCAGCCTCTCGAGCTGGTGCTGCAGCAGCGGCTTGCCTGCCACCGGCACAAGAGCCTTGGGCATGTGGTCGGTAATGGGCTTGAGCCTGGTGCCCAGGCCCGCCGCGAATATCATGGCCCGCACGGGGCTGAGCGTCTGCCCGATGCCCTGCTCGCGATGGTGCACATGCACCTCCACGCCGAACTTCCCGTGGACATGCTCGGCCAGGTGCTGCGCGCTGTACACACTCCGGTGCTGGCCACCCGTGCAGCCGAAGCAGAACATCAGGTTGGTAAAACCTCGCTGGATGTACCTCAGCACATGGGCGTCGGCCAGGCGATAGACGCTCTCCAGGAAAGTGAGGATCTCCCCGTCGTCCTCCAGAAAGCGTATGACAGGCTCATCGAGTCCCGTGAGTTTCTTGTACGGCTCGTACCGTCCGGGGTTGTGGGTGCTGCGGCAGTCAAACACATAGCCGCCGCCATTTCCGCTGGGGTCGGCCGGGATGCCCTTGCGATAGGAGAAGCTCCACACGTTCACCACCAGGGGGCCGCGCCCGTCATACTTGCTGAAGGTAGCCGGGCCGTCCTGGGGATGGGCGGTGTAAGGAGTGGAGGGAGCCGTACGGAAGCCATCGGCGCGTGGCTGGGGCTTCTCCTCCTGCGGCTGGAATTGGGGCAATGCCACCATGCGCGTGAGCACCTCGTGCAGGTAGGGATACGGGCAGCCACCGTCCTTGAGCAACTGCCGCATGTTGCACATGGCCGGGGGGATGCTGTTGAGGAAGTGGCTCTTGCGCTCGAAGTAGCCGCGAAAGCCGTAGGCGCCCAACACCTGGAGCAGGCGGAACAGCAGGCAGATCCGCAAGCCACGGTGGAAATCCTGTTCGTTGACCTCCACATAAAGCTTGAGGTGCTCCAGATAGACAGAGATGAGTTCCTGCCGGAGCGGGTCGGGATAGTTGGCCGAGGCTTGCCAGAGGAAACTGGCGACGTCATATTGCACGGGGCCGCGCCTGCCTCCCTGGAAGTCGATGAAGTAGGGGTTTCCTCCAGCGTCCAGCATGACGTTGCGCGCCTGGAAGTCCCGGTACATGAAGGCTGCTCCCGGAAGCGCCACGATATCCTTGGCAAGCAGCTGGAACGAGGCTTCGAGCTTCAACTCGTGAAAGTCAAGCCCCGTAGCCTTGAGGAAGCAATACTTGAAATAGTTGAGGTCAAAGAGCACGCTTGTGGTGTCGAGTTCCTCCTGCGGATAGCACTGGGTGAAGTCAAGCCCCCTGGCCCCGCGTATCTGTATGGAGGGCAGGAGCGCCATGGTGCGCCTCAGGAGCTCACGCTCATGCTGGTTGTAGCGTCCGTGGGCCATGCGTCCACCCTCCAGGGCCTGGAACAGGGTGAGGTCGCCCAGGTCAGTCTGCAGGTAGCGCAGCCCGTCGCCACTGGCCGCCAGCACCTTGGGCACGGGCAAGCGGCACAGGCAGAAGTGCCGCGCGAGGTAGCAGAAGGCATGGTTCTCGTCGCGGCTCGTGCCCACGACCCCCACCACGCTCTTGCCCGCCCTGCCCAGCAGGCGGTAATACTTGCGGTTGCTCCCCGCGCCCTGAAGCGGCGTGCAGGACTGCGCGTCCTCGCCTGCGTACTCCCTGTATAGTTGTATCAGTTGTTCCATTCGTGTGTTCTTTCTGTGCTGTTCCCTTGCGCCGGAAGCCCATGCCGCGCGTGCGGTTGCCGCACACGCCCTACACCCTGTGCTTCCAGATGGCCATCACGCGCCTGCGCACAGCCATCACATTGAGCGCGCCCACCACCAGCAGGAGTGCCGCGCCTGCCGCCAGGGCCAGTCCCATGCCCGCGTCACGCATGGTGGGGAACATGAGCCAGAGGCGCTCCATATAGGCGCGGCGCAGCAGCGTGAGCAGCAGCAGGGCTATCAGCAGCACGGCCAGGTTGACGGCCAGCGTGAGATACTGGTATGGGCGGGCCACCGATGACGGGCTGTAGCCGATGAGCATGAGATTGCGGAGTTTCTCGGTGTTCTTCTGCACGAGCAGATAGATGCTGAGCATGAGGATATAGAGCGAGAGCGCGCATATGAGCAAGCCCACTCCCATGACCACCCCGGTGGCCACCTTGAGGAAGTAGGTCGTGCGTCCGCTCTCCTGCTTGTCCTCCGCGAGCTCGTAGCCATGCCGGCTCATGTAGGCGGGGATGGCGTCGTCGGCAGGGTTGCCCACCTCCACGACGAGGCGTGTGGGCTTGTCGGCGGTGTCGGGGGCATAGCGCGCGTTGCTCCAGTGTATGAAGTCCTGCGGTACCAGAATGGTGTTGAGCCGGGAACTGAAACCCACTACCCTGGCGGGATAATCCTCGGTCAGCCCGTTGCCCGAAAGCGTGACCGTCATGTCTATCATGCCCGCCACGCCCTCGGAAATCCGGGGCAGGCTCTGGCTCTGCGCGAAGCCGAAATTGTAGATAGCCAGATAAGAGCGCGGCAGAACGATGGGCACGCGGGGATGCTGCGGGTCAAACGACCACTGGCCCAGGTGTGTGTCAACATATCTGTCTGGCACGCTCTCAAAGAACATGTCCGTACTGAACCCCGCCACACCGTCGATGCCCATGCGGCACTTCACGGCATAACGGCTGGCGGTGAAGGCTCCCAGCGACTTGCAGAAGGGCTGGCCGCGCAGGTCGTCCAGTTCCTGGGGGGTGAACACCTGCCCCTCGCCCCCGTCCAGGGCAGAGGCCGCCGACACATGCTTGCTCACAATCAGATAGTCGCTCCCGAGTATGCCGTCCTGCCCGCCCAGCAGCGGCCGCACATCCACATAGAACTGCAGCCCCAGCAAGAGAATAAGCATACCCAGCAGATTGGCTGCAAAGAATCCACCCAGTTGCAAGGGGCTGATGTGGCGGCGCAATAACTTCCAGACGAGACTCATAATCTAAAGGTTTGGGAATAAGGAAAATCCATATGCTTGCCCACGCTGGTGACCACCAGGCCCGCGCCCTGAGCGCGCGCCTCGGCAAGCATCACCTCGGCCATCGCGCGGCTGTTGGTGTCATCGAGATGGCTTATGGGCTCATCGGCAAGCAGGAAACTGAAGGGCTGCACCAGCGCGCGTATCATGGCCACGCGCTGCTGCTGGCCGAAACTCATGCGCCCCACCGGCTCGTCGCGCTTATCGGCAATGCCAAAGGCGTCGAACCACTCATCCACCTGCCGCGCGCCGCGCCAGTGGGTGAGGCTGTTCTTTATCTCCACGTTCTCCAGTGCCGTGAGCTCCGGGAACAGCCTGAGTTCCTGGAACATGTGGCTCAATGCCGTACGTCTGACCTCCACCCACTGGCCTATCGTCAGGCTGCGTATGTCGGTGTGGTCAAACAGGATGCGCCCCTCATAGTCGTTGCGGTAGCCTGTCAGATAACTGCACAGGCTGGTCTTGCCCGTTCCGCTGGCCGCCTCTATCAGATACACGCCTCCGCGCTCCAGCGTGAGCGGCTTCCTCCACACCTCGCTGTCCGTCATGTCCCTGCCGTGGAATATCCGTGGCAGGGCGTTGTCCAGCGTGATTCTGTCAATCGTGCATGTTTGTCCGTGCTTTCTCATCAGTCATTCTCCCGTTCGTCCTTCTCTGCCCTCACGCGCAGGATCAGCCTGCCATACTGCCTGAGAAACTTGCCCATATCCACTCCATGACGCGCAAGAGGCTCCCAAATCCAATGGCGCTCCGGCAATGTGGTCAAGTCGAGTTGCATGTACACGAGGTTCCCCACCGCATCCTTCATACTGACGAGGCGGCCCTCCTCCAAATCCTTGACGGCTGCCTCCCCACGCACCTGCTCGGTACACGCGGCCAGGCGGTTCCCTCGCAGTCCCAGGTAAAGGTTTCCGCCGGGAAAGCCCACACAGAACGTGCTGTCATCATGCACCTCCACGCCGCCCTCTCCTATGGGGTAGTAAAAATCCGTAAGCCCCTCGAGGCTCTGCCTGAAATGTGTGTCCTTGAAGCGTGTGGTCAATGCAATCTGAGGGGTTTCCCAATCGTCTCTCACGACGGAGAGGCTCACGCCGCCCTGTATGGCTCTGATCATCTGGTCGAGGTCAAAGGTGAAGTTGATGGCCAGCAATGCCGTGCGGACGGCCGGGTAACTCCGCAGCAGGGCCAGCAGCGCATCGCCGTCCACGCCCACTGTCAGTACACACATGCCGTCGGCCGACTTTGGAAGCGAGGCTGGCTCGTCCAACGGGACCAGGAAGGATTTTCCCTCCTCCACCCCTGTGCCGTACAAGGTGACATCCGCCACAATCCGCTGCTCCTTGAAATCAACATCCATGCCCACCGTGCCCGTCAGCCCGCCATGTAACACACCGGACACCTCGGGCAAGACACGCGCAAGCAGGCGTTGCGCCTGTCCCACGTCGAAAGCAGCGCTCAAGGGAGCGCGGGACTTCTCCACGCGCCCCAGGAGCGCGGCCTTGGGCTTGCCACTCTGCCCCATAAGGCTCGCCATCTGTCCGCGCATTGCGCCCATCTCCTGCTCAGAGAGCGGCCCGAAGGCCAGGCAGCGGTCATCCGAGAACGCCATCAGCCATTGTCCGCTCCGCGCCCAACTGTAGCCCCGCTGCCTCTCCACCTCGATACCCTTGCCCTGCAGATACGCCTTGAAATCCCTGGCGCTGCGCAACGGCAGGAGCACGCCGGGGCCACCACGCCCGTCCACGAAGGCATAGAGGGAATGGGCAAAGTCAATGCCGCTGTGTTCCAGTTCCCCTTGCCGTTGCTTGACAAGGGACAAGGAAGTCTTCTCCAGCAACGCCTTTGCATCCAGCCGTGCCAGTGCCTGCGCGTCGGCAGGCAGGGAACTCTCATACCCGCTCCCCATGGACAAGAAGAAGCAGCCCACTACAGCTGCCACCACGGCTGCCACCACCGCGCCCAACACCCTGTACCTCGCTTTTGTTGTCATCGTTTCTCCTATATACCTTAATATAATGCACCACCCTCGGCAGCCCGGTTGCCAGGCCATTCCGGCAGTTGGTGAGTAAGTTGCATCAGATGCACAGCCACCAGGGCGGCTGTCTCCGTGCGCAGGCGGCTTGTCCCCAGGGACACGCTCTGCCAGCCCAGGCTCTCGGCCAGGCGCACCTCCTCCACGCTGAAGTCGCCCTCGGGCCCGACGAGCACGGTGGCATCCTGGTGGTCATCCAGCAGGCTCAGCAGGGGTTCGCGACTGCTCCCAGCCCCGATGTCGGCAGGATTGTAGCAATGGCAGATGTAGCGTCCGCCGCTCCTGGGCCGGCGCAGGAACTGCTCCAGGGGGCACATGGTGTTCACTTGCGGCATCCACGCCTTGCGGCTCTGCTTCACCGCCGCCACCACGATGCGCTCTATCCTCTCGGTCTTCAGCTGCCTGCGCTCACTGAACTTGCAGTCCACGAAGGAGAACTCGTCCACGCCTATCTCGGTGGCCTTCTCGGCCATCCACTCCACGCGCTCGTTCATCTTGGTGGGTGCCATGGCTATGTGCAGGTGTCCCTTCCAGGCCCGCCGCTGGGGCAGCGTCTCCAGCACAGCGTACTGGCAGCGGTGTCCCGACTGCCCTGTAATCTCGGCACGCAGGAAGAGTCCGTCCCCGTCCGTGAGGTAAAGTTCGTCCCCCACCCCCAGGCGCAGCACGCGCAGGGCATGCCGCGCCTCGTCGGGCGGGAGCTCTGTGGCCTGGAGCGCGCCGGGAACGTAGAAAAAGCGTACCTCCTTCATGCCCGCACCCCCTCAGTCAAGTGCCTTCCCGTCCCCGGGCACATGCTTGTAGCGGAACATCAGGGCAAACGCCACGGCCACCACAAGGGCATAGCCCGCAAAGATGTACCAGCAGGTGTTCCACCCCTGCCACACCGCCATGGGGTCGGCTCCGGCTCCCAGGTCAAACACATAGTGGTTCACCACCTGCTGGGCAGAGAGTGTGCCGATGGTGGCTCCGAAGCCGTTGGTCATCATCATGAACAGTCCCTGGGCCGAGTTGCGTATGTCCAGGCTCGTCTCCTTGTCGACGAAGAGCGAGCCGCTTATGTTGAAGAAGTCAAACGCGACCCCATAGACTATCATGCTGAGCACGAACCACACCACGCCGCTGCCCGGATTGCCCACAGCGAAGAACAGGTAGCGGAGCACCCACGCCAGCATGGCCAGCAGCATCACGCGCTTGATGCCGAAACGCTTGAGGAAGAACGGGATGAGCAGGATGCACAAGGTCTCGCTCACCTGGCTCAGCGAGATGAGGATGTTGGCATGCCGCACGCCGAAGGTGTCCTGGAACTCGGCGATGCTGCCAAACGATGTGATAAAGGGGTTGGCAAACCCGTTGGTAATCTGCAGGCACACGCCCAGGAACATCGAGAAGATGAAGAAGAGCGCCATGCGGTAATTGCGGAACAGGGAAAACGCCTTGAGCCCCAGCGCGTCGGCCAGGCTCTTGCGCGCGCCCTTGCTTATGGGGCAGCGGGGCATGGTGAAAGCGTAGGCCGCCAGGACGATGCCCAGCAGTCCGCTCCAGCCAAACTGCATGGGGGTTGACTGCATCCCGCCCAAGTCCACAATCCACATGCTGATGATGAAGCCCACGGTGCCGAAGACGCGGATGGGCGGGAAAGCCTTCACCGTGTCAAGCCCCGCCTGGTCAAGCGCGCTGTAGGCCACGCTGTTGGACAGGGCGATGGTGGGCATGTAGAATGCCACGCTGAGGGTGTACAGGGCAAAGAGCGGGGCAAACCGCACCGCGCCGCCCGCCTGGGTTCCGTACACGCAGGCGGCCAGCATGAAGGCCCCGGCCAGCAGGTGGCTGAGCGAGAGCAGCCTCTGGGCCTCTATCCAGCGGTCGGCCACGATGCCCATGAGCGCGGGCATGAACAGGGACACGAAGCCCTGCACACTATAGAACCACCCTATCTGCCCGGCCATGCCCACACTGGCCAGATAGTTGCCCATGGATGTGAGGTAGGCTCCCCACACAGCGAACTCCAGGAAGTTCAGTATTGTCAACTTTACTTTCGCGTTCATCTTGTACTCTGTATCTTGTCGGTTTGTCTTTGGTGATAACTGCGCCGGCCTCCTGTCCCGCCTTAATCCACATAGAGCACCAGCCCCTTGAGGTACTCGCCCTCGGGGTGGTAGATGTTCACTGGGTGGTCGGCGGGCTGGTGCAGCTGGTGCAGGATGCGCGCCTGGCGGTGCGCCAGTGTGGCTGCGGTGAACACGGCTGTGCGGAACTGCTCCTTGCTCACGGCCTGGGAACAGCTGAAGGTGAAGAGTATGCCGCCCGGGGCAATCTTCTCCATGGCCTTGGCGTTGAGCCTGGTGTAGCCGCGCAGGGCATTCCTGACCGCATCGCGGTGCTTGGCGAAGGCGGGAGGGTCAAGCACGACAAGGTCATAGGGAGTGGCCATCCCGTCGAGAAAGCGGAAAGCGTCCTCGGCATACGCCTCATGCCTCGTGTCGCCGGGAAAGTTGAGCTCCACATTGGCACGCACCAGTTCCACAGCCTTGCCGCTGCTGTCCACCGAGTGCACCAGGCGGGCTCCACCGCGCAAGGCATACACGCTGAAGCCGCCCGTGTAGCAGAACATGTTGAGCACGCTGCGCCCGCAGGCGTAGCGCTCCAGCAGGCTGCGGTTCTCGCGCTGGTCCACAAAGAATCCGGTCTTCTGTCCCTTGAGCCAGTCGATGTGGAAGCGCAGCCCGTTCTCGGTGGCGATGTCGGTATGGCTCTCGCCCAGCAGGAATCCGTCGCCTCCGTCGATGGCCGCCTTGACGGGCAGTGTGGTCTCGCTCTTGTAATAGATGCTTTCCAGTCGCGTCCCCATCACCTGGGCCAGGGCTTCGGCAATCTGCTCGCGGCTTACGTGCATGCCCACGCTGTGTGCCTGCATGACCGCCGTCTTGCCATACATGTCAATCACCAGGCCGGGCAGGCAGTCGCCCTCGCCATGCACCAGGCGATAGGTGTCGCCCGCCTCGCTTCCGGCCAGTCCGACAGCCACGCGCACATCAAGCGCCCCCTTCAGCCTTTTCCGCCAGAAGGAGCCGTCTATGGGCTCGTCGGCAAACGTGAGCACCCTCACGGCAATGCTTCCCGCCTGCCAGTGCCCCCGGCACAGGAACCCGCCTTGGCTGTCAAGCACGCTCACCACATCTCCCTCCTCGGGGGCACCCTCCAGGCGCATCACCGCACCCGAGAATATCCAGGGGTGGAAGCGCTTCAGGCTTTCCTCCTTGCCCCGCCGCAGTACTACTGTCTTACTCATTCTGCTTGTCTGTCTTCTTTTTCCTTGGGGTCCGGCGCGGCTTTTCCTTGCCGGCCTTCTCCCCCTCTGCGCCGGGTTTCACACGCGCGGCACGCGACGCGGACACCCTGCCTGCGGACTTTCGGGCTGTCCCCGGCATTCCGGGCGTGGTGTCCGGGGGGGCGGCGCGCTCCTCCAGGTCGGGGAACACCATGGGCTTCACGGGGTCGGTCACGGGAGCCACCCGTATGAGATAACCCTCGCGGCGCAGGCGCATCATCTCCTCGTAGAGCTGGATACAGGCCCACGCGTCGGTTGCCGCGTAACTCTTCTGCGCCTCACTCAGGTGGTCTGCCTCCCAGTTGCTCAGCCGCTGCGCCTTGCTGATACGCCCGCCCAGCAGGTTGGCATAGAGTTTCTGCAGGCTCATGTCGCGCAGCCCCATCTCCTTGGCAATCTGCTGTATCTCGATGAAGGTCCCAGGGGTGAACTCCCCCCTGCGGCGCAGTCCGCAGATGTCGTCATGCCAGGAAAGCCCCACCTTGAGTGTCTCGCCCTCGTCGGCGAGCAGCCGCCTGAGGCAGTCGGGCAGCCCTATCATGTTGAGCCGGAACAGGAAGCACACATCCCTGCTGCTTACCTGCAGAAGCGCGACCAGAGAGGAGTGCCCGCGCTGGAACTGCGGCTTGGTCTCGGTGTCAAACCCCAGGATGGGCTGCGACAGCAGGTAGTCCACGGCGCGCCCGGCCTCGGAAGGGCTCTGCACCACTTCGACGCGCCCCCCAAAGAGGACGCGGTCGAGGCTGTTGACAGCCTCCTTGTCAATCTTGTCAAATATCGTCTTCATCACTTTCCCTGTGCGCCATGTACTTCAGCCTGTGCAGCCGTCTCAGGCAGTCCACCACGCACTGTCCCCAATAAAGTTCAAAACTGTCGCGCACGGCCCACATGGCATCGGCCATGCACTCCTCGAGCCGCTGCTGGTACACCCACACGAAGTTGCGCAAGGGCTGGTACACATCGGACAGGGACTCGCTCAGGCTCACCCAGCGGCACTCCTCGCGCTCGCCGGCATCATCCATCACCAGGTCCTCGTATTCGTCCCAGTCGTCAAGCAGCCCGCGCAGTCCTGCCCTCACGTACTCGTAATCCTGCTCTGTCACCCTGTCGTCGGGCAGGAACTGTCCGTCAGTCTCCATGGGATCCAGCACCTGCGCGTTCCAGTACAGCACGGGCAACAGGCGCAGGAGCGCGTCCAGCAGTTCGCCACGGCTTCGCTCCCGGCTGTGCTCCAGTGTGGCACAATACTCGGTGGCCACCGCCAGAAACTCCATGACGGGACGCGCATACACATGTTTCGGGCTCTCATTTCCCCTCATGTTCCTTTGGCTTATTTACACATTTATGCAAAATTATAAAAATTCTCCATTTCCACCATATCGGGAAAAGCAAAAGAATGTCCCAAGGGGCAAGAACACACTCCCGCGCTGCTGGACAGACACGCGCCGGATGCCCGCTCTCATTATATATTCTTTAGTGCAGGAAAGGGGGGACACTCCCGCCCTGCGGAAACATGGAAGGCAGCACCCGGAAAAACGCAGCGCACTGCATCCGCCA
>DCCS01000017.1:0-55110 GCA_002316015.1 Prevotellaceae bacterium UBA1075 | reverse complement strand
GCATCTGCCAACGCGGCGCGCTGCATCCGCCAACGCGGCGCACTGCGACATCCTCCCCGCACGGGCGGAACGGAAGCCCCGAGCGTGGTGCCCCGACACGCGGATGCTGTCCAGGGCAGACCGGAAGCCCCACGTGGAGCCATGCCGTGGTGCCGCACGCCCCACGCCACCATGGGGCCACGGCCTTTCCATGCAGGCGGAAGCCGCTACAGGAAGAGAAGGGGGAAAAAGCCGGGCATAACCGGGAAAAGCCTTGCGGACTCTTGCCTGTTCCTGAACAAAAAACTAACTTTGTGGGGAAAATGTACTAACCACCAAAAAACATTCGGATGAAAAGAAAACTGACGCTGCTGGCACTGGCCCTGGCAAGCCTGCCCTTGTGGGCAGATCCCGTGGGGCGCGAGGCCGCGAGGGAGACCGCAAGGCTCTTCCTGGAGAACAAGGGAATCGACATGAAGACGCAGGCTCCCGCGCACCGCGCACCGCGCAAGGGAGCGGAAGGGCGGGACAACTCATATTACTATGTGTTCAACGCAGGCGACGACCAGGGCTATGTGATAGTGTCGGGCGATGACCGCACCGAGGAGATACTGGGATACGTGGACCACGGGACGTACAGCGAGCACGCGCTGCCCGCTCACATGAAAGCATGGCTGCGGGGATACGCCGACCAGATACAGTTCCTCACCGACCACAACATACAGGGAAGCACGGCCAGCCAGAGAGCCAAAGCCCGACGCAGGATGCGGAGCACCAGGCACGCCGTGCCCGTGCTGATGAGCACCACATGGAACCAGGGAGACCCCTACAACTCCAAGTGCCCGATGTACTACAAGGGTGACGGCACCACCGGCCAGCCCGCGACAGGCTGTGTGGCCACTGCGCTGGCCCAGGTGATGAACTTCTACAAGCACCCCAGCCGCATACGCAAGAACATACCGCCCATCAGCAACACCTACACGCTGGACAACGGGGCCAAGAAGACCGTGACCACCAAGGCGGTGAGGGTGGGCACCAAGATAGACTGGGACAACATGGCGGACAACTACACAGGCAGCGAGACACAGGAGCAGAAGGACGCCGTGGCCAATCTGATGTACTATGTGGGACAGTCGGTGGGCATGGGCTATGGCGCCTCGTCGGGCGCGGGATTCGGGTCAAACGTGTCCTCGGCCTTCATTGACTATTTCGGGTACGACGACGGAGCCTACACAGCCTCGCGCACAGACTACACCATCGACGGGTGGTTTGACTTGATATACAACGAAATCGCATCCGGACATCCCGTGGGATTCGCGGGGTGGAGCACAGGGGGCGGGCACTCGTTCGTGCTGGACGGCTTCGACGGCGAGAGCCTGTTCCACCTCAACTGGGGCTGGGGAGGCGGCAGCGACGGGTGGTTCCTGCTGGGCGTGCTCAATCCGGGCGACAACAGCGGCATCGGCGCGAGCACCAGCAGCGACGGGTACAGCCTGGGGCAGACAGCGCTGTTGAACCTGCGCCTGCCCGATGCCGTGAAGGCCGACCCCACCGCGTGCCTCACCATCAACGACGTGGCCATCGACGGCGCCTCCATCAAGGGCAACTACATCAACTGGACAGGGTCAAGCGGCAGATTCCACGCTTGCATCGTGTACCAGAAAGAGGACAGCACGCTGGCCCCTGTGGGCGGGAAGTACGAGACCCTCACGCTGAATCCCAACAACTACTATACCAAGACCTACAGCGTGAGCGGACTGCTGCCACAGGGCACATGGAGGCTCTCGCCCGCCAGCAAACTGAGCAACGCCAAGACCTGGCGCGCAAAGTACAACATGCGCGACACCTACATCGAGGCCGTGGTGGACGCGCAGGGAAAGACCACGCTGCGCACCGTGACACCCAACCATGACATCAGCATAGACACTATCAAGTGCATAG
The DNA here is from genome assembly GCA_002316015.1 of Prevotellaceae bacterium UBA1075. Lineage (GTDB taxonomy): Bacteria > Bacteroidota > Bacteroidia > Bacteroidales > Bacteroidaceae > Physcousia. The sequence goes on along the minus strand of DCCS01000017.1, from coordinate 53,190 downwards.
GCACGGGACAGGCGGGAGACCAGCAGGAGATACAGGTGCGGTTCACCAACCACGGCGACGAGTACCTGAGGGAACTGAGGCTGTTCGCAAGCACCACCGGCGTGAAGGCCGATGGGGAAAGCCGTGCCATGGTGGCCCTGAGGAAGGGCGAGAGCGGAACCTACAGTTTCTTCTACAAGCCCGCCGAGGCCGGGACATACAACCTGTGGATATGCTCTGACAGCGACGGCAACGAGGTGGTGGGCACCGGACAGATGACGATAGCCGGGGCAGGACAGGGCTCCAAGCCCAAGCTCGCGGTCGCCTCGTTCCGCATCAGCAACGCGCAGAACGGCACTGTATATGGGAAGAGGCTGTGCGGAACGGTGGCCGTGCGCAACAAAGACAGCAAGCCGTTTGCGGGCAAGGTGGTGCTGCAGATGTGGAGGCAAGCCCAGGGGTCAAGCACGGCATGGACTTACAAGTCATCGACGGTGAACCTCGAGATAGAGCCGGCACACACCTGCCTGGCGGCCTTCGACTTCGACGGACTGGAATACGGCCCCACCTACCGCATACAGGTCAAGGTATATGGCGAGGACATCGAAAAGGGCGGCCTGTGGGAACACGGCTGGGAATGCAAGGAGGGCATACTCGCCTGGAAGGAAAACGGGGCACTGGCCGCCGTGCCGTCAAGAACCGCGTTCATGGCTAACAGCAACTATTGCGCGCTGCTGATAGACCAGGCCAACGTGCGGCGAGTCTCGCCCAACAAGAACCCCAACACGATATACGCGGTGAGCGAGGGCACCGCTGCGCCCACAGGACTCGACGGGCACAACCTGGTGACGGGTGACTCGGCCGAGGCCATAAGCCTGACATCGGGGTATGCCTACTGCGTGCCGCACACCTTCACGGCCAAGAGGGCACGCCTGGCACACACCTTCCCCCAAGAGGGGTACGGCAAGGGATGGCAGAGCGTCAACCTGCCCTTCGAGTGTGACTCGCTCACCGTGGACGGAAAGAGCGTGGCGCTGGACGACCCGCTCAACCACTTCTGGATATACGAGTACGCATGGAATGACGACAACGGCGAGCCGGTGTTCGCGCCCGCCGGGCAGCTGCGCGCCAACACACCCTATCTCGTCGCGGCCGACAGCAGCATGGCCGGCCACACGATAGAGTTCCACGGCAGGGACGTGACCATACAGGGCACCTCGGCCACCAAATCGGTGGTGAGCAGCCGGGAGTACACTCTCCGGGGAACGACCCTGGCCGAGAGCATGAGTGGCATCTACACGCTGAACAGCGACGGCACCGCCTTTGAGTACTCTGACGACGCCGTGACCACCACACCCACAGGCGCGTACTTCACCACCACGCTGGATGCGGGCACAAGGCCGGCAAGCATTGCCCTGCCCCGGATACCCAAGTCGCTGGACACCGCCGTACAGAGCCCGGGCGCGGTCACCAGAAACGGGGACGGAAGCCTGTTCACCATCACCGGACAACGCGTGGGCAGGGAAAGCCTGCCGCGCAACGGTTCGCTCGCACCGGGCGTGTACGTGAGCAAGGGACGCAAGATACTGGTCAGGTAGCACACACGCCCACCCCATAGACACAGCCCGCAGCCCCGCCACAGGGTCCCGCCCTTGCCCCACAAGCCGATGCGGCAAGGGAAGAGACACCCTGCGGCGAGGCTGCGGGCCTTTTTTTGCCTGCCATACCACACGCTGTTTTATAAAAAGTTGTACCTTTGTCCAACTTAAAAAGAAAGCCCGCCAGCAACCACAGGTGTGCCCTGGGCAAAACCCGCGAGGGGATGACTGCGGGACACAGGGCACAGAGGGCTGTAGAGGAAACGAGAAAATGGCAAACTACATCTCAGAAAACGCGCGCAAGGTGACAACCACCATGCTCACGGAAATGAAGAGAAAAGGGCAGCGCATCAGCATGCTCACCGCATACGACTACACCATGGGCACCCTGGTGGACCAGGCCGGCATCGACGTCATCCTGGTAGGGGACAGCGCCAGCAACGTCATGGCGGGCAACGACACCACACTGCCCATCACACTTGACCAGATGATTTACCACGCGAGAAGCGTGGCCAGGGCCGCCAAGCATGCCCTGGTGATATGCGACATGCCCTTCGGCACCTACCAGGTGTGCACCGGGGACGCGCTGAGGGCCGCCGTGCGCATCATGGCCGAGAGCGGTGTGGACGCGGTGAAGCTGGAGGGCGGAGAGCCTGTGGCCCACACGGTGAAGGCACTGGTGCAGGCCGGAATCCCCGTGTGCGGGCACCTGGGGCTGACACCGCAGAGCGTGCATGTGTTCGGGGGATTTGGCCTGCGGGCCAAGGAGGAGGCCGAGGCACAGCAACTCGTCCGCGACGCGAAAGCCCTGCAGGAGGCAGGCTGCTTTGCCCTCGTGCTGGAGAAGATACCCGCAAGGCTTACCGCCCAGGTGTGCGCCGGGCTCACCATCCCGGTCATCGGCATCGGCGCCGGGCCTGCCGACGGGCAAGTGCTGGTGCTGCCGGACATGCTGGGGATGAACGAGGGCTTCCACCCCAAGTTCCTGAGGCAGTATGCCAACATCGGCCAGGAGATAACCGAGGCCGTCGCACACTATGCCGATGATGTGCGCCAAGGCCGTTTCCCCTCTGAGAAAGAGTGTTATTAGGACAGGGAAGATTCCCATAACCCAAGTACCCAAAAGGAAAGACAGAGATACATCATGAAGAAGAATTTCACCGAGCGAAACGGTCTGGACCTCCCCGAGGTGGGCCGGCAGATGCTGAAGGAATGGGAGGAGGAGGATCTCTTCCACAAGAGCATAGAGGAGAGAGAGGGCTGCCCACAGTTTGTCTTCTTCGAAGGCCCCCCATCGGCAAACGGCCACCCGGGCATTCACCATGTGCTGGCACGCAGCCTGAAGGACACCTTCTGCCGCTACCAGACCATGAACGGCAAGCAGGTGCACCGCAAGGCGGGATGGGACACGCACGGACTGCCCGTGGAACTCGGTGTGGAGAAGGAACTCGGCATCACGAAAGAGGACATCGGACGCACCATCAGCATCGAGGACTACAACAAGCGTTGCAGGCAGGACGTGATGAAATACACCGGCGAATGGACCGACCTGAGCGAGCGCATGGGCTACTGGGTGGACATGGAGCACCCCTACATCACCTATGACAACAAGTACATCGAGACACTCTGGTGGCTGCTGAAGCAACTCTACCAGAATGGCATGCTCTACAAGGGATACACCATACAGCCCTACAGCCCGGCGGCCGGCACGGGACTGTCGAGCCACGAGCTCAACCAGCCAGGATGCTACCGGGACGTGAAGGACACCACGGTGACCGCACAGTTCAGATTGCTGGACAAGGTGCCCTTTGACACCAGGGGGCTGCCGGTGTATGCGCTGGCCTGGACCACCACGCCCTGGACCCTGCCCTCAAACACGGCATTGTGCGTGGGCCCCAAGATACAATACGTGGCCGTGCGCGGGAAGAATCCCTACAGCGGCGAGGAGGCCATGTACATCCTGGCAGAGGCACGCCTGGCGACATACTTCCCCATGGCCAAGGACAAGGACGGCGCCATGACGGCCCACGAAACCGTGTGGCGCGGCGCGGGAACCGACCTGGTGGGGCTGCACTATGAGCAGCTGATGCCCTGGGTGAAGCCCTGCGACCTGGTGAACGACCTGGTGGTGGACCGTACCAGCGACGCCTTCCGCATCATCCCCGGCGACTATGTGACCACCGAGGACGGTACGGGCATCGTGCACATCGCGCCCACCTTTGGCGCCGATGACGCAAAGGTGGCACGTGACGCGGGCATACCCAGCCTGTTCGTGATAGACAAGGCCGGTGACACCAGGCCCATGGTGGACTTCCAGGGAAAGTACTTCGTGCGCGAGGACATGCGTCCTGACTTTGTGGAACAATGCGTGCGCGAGGGCTACTGGAAGCACAGCGGAGACTATGTGAAGAACGCGTACAACCCCAAATACAACCGGGACGGCAAATACGACGAGAAGGCCGCCGCCAAGGACATGGACCTCAACGTGGTGATGGCCATCGAGATGAAGGAGCAGGACACGGCCTTCCGCATCGAAAAGCATGTGCACAACTACCCACACTGCTGGCGCACCGACAAGCCCATCCTGTATTACCCCCTGGACAGCTGGTTCATACGCACGTCAAAAGCCAGGGAGCGCATGATGGAACTGAACAGCACCATACACTGGAAACCCGAGAGCACCGGCACGGGACGCTTCGGGAAATGGCTCGAGAACCTCAACGACTGGAACCTGTCACGCAGCCGCTACTGGGGCACTCCGCTACCCATCTGGCGCAACCGGGACACACGCGAGGAAGTGTGCGTCGGGTCACTTGAGGAACTGTACCGGGAGATTGAAAAGAGTGTGGCCGCAGGCATCATGACCAGCAACCCGCTGAAGGAAAAAGGCTTCGTGCCGGGCGACATGAGCCAGGAGAACTATGACCGCATCGACTTGCACCGCCCCATGGTGGACGACATCAAGTTGACGGGCAAGAGCGGAAGCGTGCTGACCAGGGAGACCGACTTGATTGACGTGTGGTTTGACAGCGGCGCCATGCCCTACGCACAGGTGCACTACCCCTTCGAGCACCGCGACGCCATCGACAAGGGCCTGGCCTTCCCGGCCGACTTCATAGCCGAGGGCGTGGACCAGACACGCGGATGGTTCTACACCCTGCACGCCCTGGCCACCATGATATTTGACAGCGTGGCCTACCGCACCGTGATAAGCAACGGCCTGGTGCTGGACAAGAACGGCATGAAGATGTCCAAGCGCCTGGGCAACGCCGTGGATCCCTTCGGAGCCATCGAGCAATATGGAGCCGACCCACTGCGCTGGTACATAATCACAAACAGCGCGCCCTGGGACAACCTGAAGTTTGACGAGGAGGGCGTGAAGGAGGTGGCGCGCACCTTCTTCGGCAAAATGGCCCAAACGTACAGCTTCCTGGCCATGTATGCAAATGTGGACGGATGGAGCCACGAGGAAGAGGACATCCCCGTGAAAGAGCGTCCCGAGATGGACCGCTGGCTGCTCTCTTGCCTCAACTCGCTCATCAAGGACGTGAAGCAATGCTATGAGGATTACGAGCCCACCAAGGCCGGACGTCTCATCCAGGCATTCACCGTGGACCAGGTGAGCAACTGGTTTGTGCGCCTGAGCAAGAAACGCTTTTGGGGCAACGCCATGAGCAACGACAAACTGAGCGCATACCAGACCCTGTACACCTGCCTGGAGACCATCGCCAAACTGATGTCGCCCATCGCTCCGTTCTATGCCGACCGCCTGTGGAGAGACCTGACCGGCGCCACAGGACGAGGCACGGGCAAGGGACAGGTGGCCAGCGTGCATCTGTGCGCGTTCCCGCAAGCCGACGAGTCGTGCATTGACGCGGAGCAGGAGGAACGCATGAGACTGGCACAACAGTTGACCTCGATGATTCTCAGCCTGCGCAAGAAGGAGCAGATCGTGGTGAAGCAGCCTCTGCAGAAAGTGGCCATCCCAGCCACCGACGCGCTGCAGAGGGCACGCATAGAAGCCATGAGACAACTCATCCTGGACGAGGTGAACGTCAAGGAGATGGAGTTTGTGGAGGCCGAGGGAGTGCTCACCAAGCAGGTGAAATGCAACTTCAGGGTCATGGGAAAGAAGTTCGGGGCGCAGATGAAGAAAGTGAACGCCGCCGTACAAGCCATGACGCAACAGCAGATAAGCCACCTGGAGCACGAGGGGAGCATCACGCTGGCACTCGCCGGCGGGGAACAGGCCACAGTGGAACTGGGCGACGTGGAAATCTTCAGCCAGGACATCCCCGGATGGAGCGTGGCCAACGAGGGCACCCTGACCGTAGCCCTCGACCTGGAAATCTCGGAGGAACTGAGGCTGGAGGGCATGGCACGCGAACTGGTGCGCAGCATACAGACCCTGCGCAAGGAGAGCGGCTTCGAGATTACCGACCGCATACATGTGACCGTGCCCGCAACCGAAGAAAACGAGAAGTGCCTGCGGCGGTTCGGGAAGTACATCGCACAGCAGGTGCTGGCCGACAGCGTGCGTGCCGAAGGAACGGAAATCTCTGTACGCAAAGTGTGAGAGGCACCACCGCAGAACGCATCAGAAACAAACAGGAAAACGCAAACATAAAGGATATGGAAGAGAAACTCAGATATTCCGATGAGGAACTCGAAGAGTTCAGAAAGATTATCCTGGAGAAACTCAAGGTGGCCAGGCACGACTACAATGTACTCATCGACCAGTTGAACAACCGCAACAACAATGGCGTGGATGACACGATGCCCACCTACCACGTGCTTGAGGAGGGCAGCGAGACGCAAAGCAAGGAAGCGCTTATAAGCATGGCCGCACGTGCCCAGAAATTCATACAGGGACTGGAGGCCGCGCTTGTGCGCATAGACAACAAGACGTACGGCATCTGCCGCGAGACCGGGAAACTGATTCCGAAGGAGCGCCTGAGAGCCGTGCCGCACGCCACCCTGTCTATCGAGGCCAAAAACGCGAGGGACAAGAAGCGCCGCTGAAGGCGCTGGCTGGCAGCAGCGAAAACCGCGCACGCGCGCGCATAATGTATATATAAGGTATAGAACACCAGACAAAGTGAACATTTCAAGGAAGCGCAAACAGGCCACGGCGGCCGTGCTGGTGTCCCTGCTCATCCTGATGGCAGACCAGATCATCAAGGTGGCAGTGAAGACACACATGTACCTGCACCAGAGCATCCATGTGACAGACTGGTTCCAGATTCTCTTCACCGAGAACCCTGGCATGGCTTTTGGGGCCGAGATTTTCAACAAGTACTTCCTCACCTCATTCCGTATCGTGGCCGTGGCCGTGCTCTGCTGGGTCATCCACCGCAATATACGCCGGGGGGTGTCATGGGGACTGCTGATGTGCCTGGTTCTGATTACCGCAGGAGCGGCCGGCAACATCATTGACAGCCTCTTCTACGGCATGGTGTTCAACAACCCGCCCGCCCCCATGGTGGCCGAGTTCGTTCCCTGGGGAACAGGCTACGGAGGCATGATGACGGGGCGCGTGGTGGACATGTTCTACTTCCCGCTGGTGGAATGGGACTGGCCTGGATGGCTTCCCTGGATTGGGGGAAATCATTTTATCTTCTTCAGCCCCATATTCAACCTGGCAGACGCCTGCATATCCTGCGGTGTTGTGGCTCTGTTGATATTCCACCGCAAGGTGTTCCAGTCATGATGAAAGCCACCCGCCAGACGCTCCGCATGATGATGGTGACAGGCGCCATGCTTCTCGCAATCGTCTCGTGCAAGCCAAAGAGACCCTCGGGAATACTTTCCCCCACGCAAATGGAGGAATTGCTCGTGGACTATCACCTGGCACAGGGAATGGCCGAAGCCTACAGCGGCACACAAAGCATGGAGGAGATGAGATACATATATATCCGTGCCGCACTCAAGAAACACAACATCGAGGAGGCGGTCTTCGACTCCTCGATGATTTATTACAGCGCCAACTCGGAGCAGTTTGCGGTCATCTGCGCACATGTGTGTGACAAGGTCGAGGCTCTGGGTGGAAATGCGGGAACGGGGAACGGCGGCCATGACGCGATGGGCAAGTACGCCCGGCTGACGACCCAGGGCGACACGGCAAACGTATGGACTGGAATGCGGCACACGGTGCTGATGCCGGATATCCTGCACAACCTGCTTGTGCTCAACTGGGAAGCCGACACCGCGACACATGCCGGTGACTCATTCACATGGTACTGCAACAGCCAGAAGATAGCACAAGGCAATCTGCCCGATGTGTGCGTGCAACTGATACTGCATTATGAGAATGACACCGTGGTGAGTGTCACCTCACACATGCTTGGCAACAGGGAAACAGAGATTTCCTACAGCCCAACCCCACCGCTTGACAGTATCAAGCCCACATCGGTCACGGCAATGGTCTTCATGCCAACGCATGAGCAAACCGCAGGTGACGGACAGGGGAAGAATATGGCAGAGGCCCTGCTGCTCCAGGATATTTCACTTGTCAGAATGCACAGGAAACCCGCTGCGGACTCTGAAGTGAAAAGCCCCGGCGAGACGAGCGCCGACTCGGCAAAATCCAGGGAGGGGGATTCTACGGCCGGGGCGGCGATTCCGGCCTCCCCACAAAGAGTTCCACTCAAGCAGAGACCAGAGCCCCTCCAGCTGCACGAGGCGCGCCCCCATGCCACGACAGGGCAGATGCGGAAAGAGAATGAAATGCCTCCCGCCTCCCCCAGGAGCGGCATGGTTCCCAGACGCAAGGCAAGACACTGACAAGAAAAGACAACAGACAACAATACTGAAGTGGACTGCAAGGCTTACCACAGACTGCGCACGGCGGACGCGCACACGATCGAGGGTCCCGTCTCTGTGCAATGCGACCACCATGGGAACATCACAGAGTGGCACAGGCTGACGCGCGAGGAGCCCTTCACCATATGGATAGGGGGAACCCAAAAGGTTACCGCGACACTGGACGAAATGCTGTCCCTGGAGAGGCGGCAAAGGAAGAAGCAGCAAAAAGAACACAACACATAAAAAGAAACAGCATGGAAAAGATTATCATTACCGTGGTCGGAAAGGACACGACAGGCATCATCGCACGAGTTTGCACCTACTTGGCCGAAAGCGGGATAAACATTCTTGACATCACACAAACCATCGTCCAGGGATACTTCAACATGATGATGATCGCCGACACCGCCGCATGCACCAAGGACTTCACCATGGTGGCAAACGAACTGGAACAGGTGGGCACAGAACTGGGCGTACAGATAAAGTGCCAGAAGGAAGCCATCTTCGAGAAAATGCACCGCATCTGAGACTGAGCTGCACCACACTTTGCACTATAACGTTACACACAGCATTATGATTAGCATAAACGAGGTACTCGAAACCAACAAGATGGTAGAGGAGGAGACACTGGATGTGCGCACCATCACCATGGGCATAAACTTGCTGGAATGTGCCGACAAGGACCTGGACGCATGCTGCCGCAAGATATATGACAAGATAACAGGCCTGGCCCGGGACCTGGTGTCCACCGGCGAGGACATCAGCCGCGAGATAGGCATCCCCATTGTCAACAAGCGCGTGTCCATCACACCCATCAGCCTGGTGGGAGGCGCATGCTGCCGCACGACAGAGGATTATGTGCGCGTCGCACAGACTTTGGACAAGGCTGCCAAAGAGGTGGGCGTGAATTTCCTGGGAGGCTACAGCGCGGTGGTGAGCAAGGGCATGACGCGTTCTGACGAACTCCTCATCCGTTCCATACCCCGTGCCATGGCCTGCACAGAACGCATCTGCAGCAGCGTGAACGTGGGCAGCACCAAGACGGGGATCAACATGGACGCTGTAAGACTGATGGGAGAGGTCATCCTGCAGACTGCCGAGGAAACCAAAGGGAACGACTCGCTGGGATGCGGAAAACTGGTGGTGCTGTGCAACGCGCCCGATGACAATCCCTTCATGGCAGGCGCTTTCCACGGAGTGAGCGAGGCGGACGCCATCATCAATGTGGGTGTGAGCGGGCCAGGTGTGGTGCACCATGTGCTGAAGGGCATACGCGGGGCAAGTTTCGAGGTGCTCTGTGAGACCATCAAGAGGACGGCGTTCAAGATTACCCGCGTGGGACAGTATGTGGCACAGGAAGCCTCACGCCGCCTGGGCATCCCCTTCGGGATTATCGACTTGAGCCTTGCCCCAACTCCCGCAGTGGGCGACTCGGTGGCCGACATCCTGCGCGAGATAGGTCTGGAACACGCAGGCGCGCCAGGCACGACAGCGGCCTTGGCCCTTCTGAACGACCAGGTGAAGAAGGGGGGCGTGATGGCCAGCAGCTATGTGGGTGGCCTGAGCGGGGCGTTTATCCCTGTCAGCGAGGACCAGGGCATGATAGACGCAGTGCAGGCAGGCGCTCTGACACTGGAGAAACTGGAGGCCATGACCTGTGTCTGCTCGGTGGGACTGGACATGATAGCCATTCCTGGCGACACCCCTGCCACCACCATCAGCGGAATCATCGCCGACGAGGCCGCCATAGGCATGGTCAACCAAAAGACTACAGCCGTGCGCATCATTCCCGTGATAGGCAAGAACGTGGGTGAGACGGTGGAGTTCGGAGGCCTGCTCGGCTATGCCCCCATCATGCCTGTCAATGGATTCAGCTGCGCAGCGTTCGTCAACCGCAAGGGACGCATCCCAGCCCCCATCCACTCGTTCAAGAATTAAGCGGACACATGACAGGCCGTCACACACAAAGAAAAGACACAAGAGATATATGAAAAAGGTATTATCCATCGTCCTTGCAGGACTTGTGCTGACCGCTGCACCCGCCTGCGCCAAGGACAAGAAGCGCAGTGGGAATCCTATATTCCACGGTATGTATGCCGACCCGGAGGCTGCCGTCATGGGCGGAAAGTACTGGGTGTTCCCCACCTACAGCGCACCATTCGACGAACAGCTCTATTTCGATGCCTTCTCCAGCACCGACCTGGTGAACTGGACCAAGCATGAGCGCGTGCTCGAGCAGAAGAACATCAGCTGGCTACGGCGCGCCCTGTGGGCCCCGTCCATCATCGAGGCCAACAACAGATACTACCTCTTCTTCGGCGCCAACGATGTGCACGAGGGCGAGGTGGGCGGAATAGGGGTTGCCGTGGCCGACAAGCCCGAAGGCCCCTATGTGGATGCCCTGGGCAAGCCACTCGTCAACGAGATTGTCAACGGCGCGCAGCCCATCGACCAGTTTGTGTTCCGTGACGACGACGGGCAGTACTATATGTACTACGGCGGCTGGCGGCACTGCAACATGTGCCGCCTGAGCCCCGACCTGCTCTCTATCATCCCCTGGCCCGACGGCCAGCTGTTCCATGAGGTGACCCCGAGCGAGAGTTATGTGGAAGGCCCGTTCATGCTCAAGCGCAAGGGGAAATACTACTTTATGTGGAGCGAAGGCGGATGGACAGGCCCCGACTATTGTGTGGCCTATGCTATAGCCGACACGCCCTTCGGCCCCTTTGAGCGCAAGGGCAAGATACTGCAGAAGGACGACAGCGTGGCACGCGGGGCAGGACACCATTCCGTGCTCCAGATACCCGGCAAGGACGAGTACTACATCGTGTACCACCGCCGTCCGCTCGACCAATCCGACGGGAATTACCGCGAGACGTGCATCGACCGCCTCGTGTTCCGGGAAGACGGAACCATCGCCCCCGTCAAGATGACCTTTGAGGGCGTGGAGGCACGCCCCATCAAGAAAGCCTTGCGCCAGGCCAGGAAGCACAGTTCCCAATAGCGCATACAGGCACGTGACGGCATCCGCGTGCCTGTATGCGCCATAAAGGCTACACAAGCGGGAGGAGGAATGATTTTGTTCTTCCTCCCGCACCTTTTTACACAGATAATGCCTACCTTTGTGTCATATGACATCACCGCTTACCATCTACCGGGCATCGGCGGGATCAGGCAAGACATTCACCCTCACCGCAGAGTATGTTTCCCTGCTGCTTGCCACCCCCACAAGTCACGAGGCCGAGCACATCCTGGCCGTCACCTTCACCAACAAGGCGACCGCTGAGATGAAAGACCGCATCCTGTCCTCACTCTACATCATCGGCAACGGGCTGAAAGGCAGCCAGGACATGCTGCGCAAGGTGATTGAGTGCCTGGAAAAGCAGGGAGTCAACCTTGAGCCGGCCGTCCTGCGCCGTCGGGCCAAGACTGCCCTCAGCGTCATCCTGCACGACTACAGCCATTTCAGGGTAGAGACCATCGACTCCTTCTTCCAGAGCATACTGCGCACCCTGGCACGCGAGTTGGGGCTCACATCGGGGTTGCGCGTGGAACTGAACAGCAACCAGGTGGTGTCGCGCGCCGTGGACCGCGTCATGGAACACCTCGCCGACCGGCCCTCCGTGCGCCAGTGGGTGCTCGACTATGTGCGTGAGCAAATCGAGAGCAACGACCGCTGGGACATACGGGGCAGCATGAACTCCCTGGGGCGGTGCATCTACGAAGAGGACTTCCAGAGCCGCAAGAAGGCCGGAAGCCACACAAGCGGGGAGGAACAGGAGCAAGCCACAAGATTCAAGCACACCCTCCGCAGGCTGAAGGCCGAGCAGGAAGAGAGCATACGCCACGAGGCCACAGAACTGCTGGCACACATCAGCCGGCAGGAAGTGAACTTCGAGCGCATCAGTTACGGACGCAACACCTTTGAGCCGTTTCTGTCCAAGGCAAGCATGATGGGCACCGACGAGGGCCGTACCATTGCCTACAAGCTGCCCGCGACCCGCATTACCGACGCGGTACTGCATCCGGAGAAACTCCTCAAGGCCGCCGACCGCAGAGACGACAGGCTCATGGAAGAGGCCGCCATGACCGCCGCGCGACTGGGAAACTTCTGTTCGCGCTACTCCGAGGCCCTGCGCCTGCTTGCCAGCATACGGCTTGCGCTGCACTATCTCCCTCCCCTGCGCCTGCTGGGAACCATCGAGGAGGAGGCCACAGAAATATCCGCCGAGGCCGGACAGTTCCTGCTGAGCCGCACCGCATCCTTGTTGAGCCGCATGGTGGAGGGCAGTGACGCGCCATTTGTGCTTGAGCGTGCCGGCATCCAGTTCCGCCATGTGATGATAGACGAGTTCCAGGACACGAGCCGCCTCCAGTGGAACAACTTCCGCAGCCTGCTGCTTGAGAACCTCTCCACCGGCGGGCACAGCCTGCTGGTGGGCGATGTGAAGCAGAGCATATACCGGTGGCGCGGCGGTGACTGGGAAATCCTGCAGGGAGCACAGGACGAGTTGAGCCGCCTTGCTCCACAGCAGATCACGCTCTGCGACAATTGGCGCAGCCTGCCCCAAGTGGTGTCCTTCAACAACGCATTCTTCCCCAAGGCCGCCTCGCTGCTGGACAGCCAGGCCGGCGAGGCGCGCTTCCGGCTGACGGACATATACAAGGATGTGGCACAGAGGTGCGCCCACTCCGGGGGGCCGCAGGGCTACACCCGTGTGTGCCTGTACAAGCGGCAGGGGCGCAACCGCCCACAGGACTATGACGAACTGACGATCATGGAGATGGCGCAAGCCATTCGCCAACTGAAATCCCTGGGGGTGCACGAGCAGGACATGGCCATCCTGGTGCGCCGCAACCGCACAGCCTCACAGTTGCTGGCCCTTTTCCACGACCTGGCTCCCGACATTCCATTGGTGAGCGACGAGGCTTTCCTGCTGCAGGCCTCGGTGGCGGTGCAGATGCTGGTGGCGGCCATGCAGGTTGTGGCAGACGGTGCCGACCGGACTGACCCCGTGGCCCTGCGCTATCTGATGTTCCATTACCAGCAGGACGTGCTGGGCACAGGTGTCCAACTGCACATGGTGATGGAGCAGTCCCCCCTGGATGTGCTGCCCGATGTGCTCACCTCGCTGCGTGACCAGACGGCACGGCTTCCGCTCATGCTCCTGGCCGAGCGGCTCTACCACTCACTCTGCCTGGACCGCATAAAGGGGCAGGATGCCTATATGCTGGCCTTCATGGACGAACTCCAGGGTTATCTGCGTGACAACCCCCAGGACATCCACCAGTTTCTACAGGCATGGGACGACAGTCTCGCCACACGCCCTATCCCTGGGTGCGAGACGGGCGGCATACGCATCCTCACCATACACAAGTCCAAGGGGCTGGAGTACCACACCGTGCTACTGCCCTATATGGACTGGAACCTGGGCGTTGACCCTCTGCTTGACAACCTGCTCTGGTGCAACGCAACAGAGCCCCCCTTTGACCAGTTAGGCTCACTGCCCATACGCCTTTCCACACAGATGGAGCACAGCGTGTTTGCGTCCGACTACCAGGAGGAGATGCTCCAGCGGCGCGTGGATACCCTCAACATGATATATGTGGCATTCACCCGCGCCCGCTGCAACCTGATGATATGGGGCATGACCTCGGCCAATGGACGGCTCGCGTGCGTGGGCGACCTCGTCGGCGGGGCGCTGGAGATGACGGAGGAGGAGGACACCCTGCGCCATGAACAGGGCACCCTGTGCGGTGCGGCATCCAGTGGCCGTCAGGGAAACAGTGCGCAGGACGGGAAAGGCAATCTTGCCCAAAGGATGAACATGCCCTGCGATGAGAGCAACGCCGTGGACATAGCCATGACCTCGCGCCCTCCCGTGATGCGCTTCATGCAGAGCGAGCAGGCGCGTCTGTTCATGCACAGCCTGGGCGAGGATACTGGGGAGGAGCGGCAGACTGACTCCTATATCGAGACAGGCAAACTGATGCACTATGCCCTGAGCCGGATAGGCTGTGCCATGGAAGCGGCGGCTGTGCTCGACCGCATGGAAGCCGAGGGGCTCGCCGGTCAGTCGTCCGAATGGAAGAAAGCGCGGCGGGCCATCGAGCACGGCCTGTCCAACCCCACCGTGGCACAATGGTTCGCGCCTGGAAAGCGGTTCCTGCGCGAATGCGGCATCGCCACACGCGATCCCGCGACAGGGCAGGCCATAGTGCGCAGGCCCGACCGCGTGGTCATGGAACCAGGCCTCATCACCGTGATAGACTACAAGTTTGGCAAGCGGAAAGATGGATACGGGCAACAGGTGCGCGAGTACATGCGGCTCGTCAGTTCCATGTACCCACACATGGAGGTGCGGGGCTGGCTGTGGTATGTGTATAGCGGGCAGACCGAAAGAATATTCCACGATGGCGGTGACCCGCAGCAGAGCATCCAGCTGGAGGACAGCGCGATCTGGCAGGAGCCATCCACTTGACACTCACTTGACACACAGGACATACACATGAACACATTTCTGGGCGCAGTGGCGCGCGACCTCACCAGCCGCTTTGGCAGCAACCTGCAGGACGTGACAGTAGTGTTTCCCGGCAAGCGCGCCAGCCTGTTCCTCACCCAGGAGCTGGTGAGGACAGGCAAGTCCCCCCTGTGGGAACCCGAATACACCAGCATGGACAGGCTGTTCCAGGCATTCACCCCGCTGGCCCAGGCCGAGCCCGTCGAGACCGTGTGCACGCTGCTGAGACTGATGCGGCAGATTATCCCCGAAGAGCAGCCGCAGAGCCTCGACCAACTGTGGGGCTGGGGAGAGGTCATCCTGTCGGACTTTGACGACATTGACAAGCACATGGCCGACGCGCGCCTGGTGCTCGCCAACGTGTATGACCAGCACTGCCTGGAGGGCACCGACTTTCTGACCGCAGAGCAGGAGGAGGCTCTGAGGCATTTCTTCAGCAACTTCTCGTCCGAGGGAAACACAGCCATCAAGGAACGCTTCCTGCATGTGTGGAGCCACATGCATGACCTCTACAAGGCTCTGAACCAGGCCATGGAGGCCAAGGGAGTCCTGTATCCCGGCGCACTGTACCGCAGCGTGGTGGACAGTCTGAGGGCAACACCCGCCCTGCTCGGCGATTATCTGGACGGGCGCAAGGCTGTGGCCTTTGTGGGATTCAACGTCCTCAACGATGTGGAGCATGCGCTCATGCAGGAGATCCGTCGCAGCGGCAAGGGGCTGTTCTACTGGGACTATGACACGGCCTATGTGGATGACGAGGCCAACGAGGCGGGAACCTTCATGCGCCAGAACCTGCTTGACTTCCCATGCGCGCTGGGCCGGGACGAGTTCCGCAACCTGAAGCGCCTGCGCGACGTGACGTTCATCTCCTGCACCACCGACAATGCCGCCGCGCGCTACACGCGGCAATGGCTCGCGCGGCCGCTGGACAAGACCGCCAACCGCAATGCCGTGGTGCTCTGCAACGAGTCGCTCCTGCACCCTGTGCTGCATGCGCTGCCCGGCATGGCGCGGGAGGTCAACGTGACCATGGGCTTCCCGCTGGCCGACACCCCGGTTTACAGCCTGCTCCTGGCTCTGGCCAGTCTGCAGACCGACGGCTACGACCTGCAGAGGCACACCTTCCGCTACCCCTTCATGCAGGCAGTCAGGCGGCATGCCTACGCTCCCATGCTGGGCGACGAGTCGGAATGGGCCGGTGCCTGGCAGGGAGAGGACTCCACCACCCTGCTCCTGTGGATGGACCGCATGGTGCAGCGCGTGGGCACCCACTTCGCAGGGCTCTCCACCCCCACTGCCTACGACATGCTCTACATGGAAGCCATCTTCCAGGCCCACCGCATCCTGCAGCAGTTCATCCGCCTGGCACAGTTGCCCCAGGACGCGCTCGATGTGCTGCCAGTCACCATGCGCAAGCTTCTGCGCGGTGTGCTCGTGCAGACCAGCATTCCCTTCCATGGCGAGCCAGCCCTGGGGCTCCAGGTCATGGGCGTGCTCGAGACACGCTGCCTGGACTTCTCGCACCTGCTCATGCTCTCGGTGGAGGAGGGGATGCTGCCGCGCGCCACGCAGTCGGACACCATGATTCCAGCCGACATACGCGAGGCTTTCGGCCTCACGACTCCCCGCCACCGCAACGCTGTCTATGCCTATTACTTCTACCGCCTCATACAGCGCGCCGAGCACCTGACCTGCGTATATAACACCAACAGCGCCGGAAACACCCGCCATGAGATGTCGCGTTTCCTGCGGCAGATGCTGGCCGAGACCGACATCCCCATCCGTTCCCTGTGGTTGCGCAGCGTGCCGCAGGTGGAGACGGCACGCCCCATGTGCGTGCAGAAGGACGGGCGCATCCTGGAGGCCATGCGGCACAAGTACGACCAGTCACAGCCCGGAGGCCGTCATGTGACGCTGAGCCCCTCGGCCATCAACACTTACATGTCGTGCCCCATGAAGTTCTACCTGCAGCACGTGGCCGGACTGCAGCCCGAGAGGGACATCGAGGAGGGGCTGCAGCCAGCCGACATCGGCGACATCTTCCACGACACGGCGCAGATACTCTACGAGCGGGCGGCACGGCGCACGGACACACGGATCCTGGGGGCCAACGTGCTCAATGAGCTGCTCAGGCAGAGGGAAAGCCAGGTGGAGCCCTTGCTCGACATCGTGTTTGACGTGCACGTGTTCCATCCCACCGGCGACAAATGGCACACGAGCGAACGCATCCGCGAGATGGCCGACCGGGGCTTCCGCCCCGGAAACGAATACTCGGGCGAACTCGTCATTTACCGCAGTGTCATTCTGCAATACCTGGAGCAGCTGCTGCGCTACGACACGCGGCACGCACCGATCCGACTCATGGGAACAGAGGTGGAGCGCAAGTTTGCCATGGACATCCGTCCCCACGGGGCGGAGCCGCTGGTCATCGAGACGGGCGGACGCATCGACCGGCTCGACGAGGTGGATGGATGCGTGAGGGTGGTGGACTACAAGACGGGCAACCACGTGCCCGAAGTGCGCAGCATGGAGCAGGTGACGGGCTTGGGCGACTCGCACGAGGGCTATTACCTGCAGACCTTCCTGTATGCCTATGCCCAGATGTGGCAGAGCGCGCCCGGATGCAGGATAAAGCCCGTGCTCTTCTATCCCGGGAAAGCGAGCCTGAGGGACTATGACCCCACGCTGCGCATCGGTGGCCAGGAGATTAACGACTTCGGCAAGCAGGTGGCCGAAGAGTTTATCGGCGGGCTGAAGGAACGCGTGTCGGAGATCTTCTCGCCCGCCCTTCCCTTCACGCAATGCAGCGACAGGCGCACCTGTGACCACTGCGACTTCCGCCTGGTGTGCCTGGGCAGGCGGTAGGGGGCACTGCTCTCACCCTATCTCCGCAAGCGCCGGAAGAAATTCGAGCGGTGCGACAGCAGCCGCAGGCTGTAGGCCGCCGAGAACGCGAAGAGGCACGCGCCGGCCACATAGCGCACCCACAGGTTGTCCTGCGCGCAGCACAGCACAGCCGCACCCAGGGTGATGCCCTGCACGATGCAGACGCGCCATGTGGCAGCCGTCACCCTGCATCCGTAAAGGCGTCCATACACCAGCAGCACGCAGGCCACGTCAAGAAGCGCGCCCAGCGAGAGGGCCACACCCGTACCGGTGATGCCCCACAGGCCATAGAGCCACCAGAAGAGCAGGGCTGTGGCCAGGTTGCTCACCACCTCCACGGCCAGGAACACCAGCGAGTCGCCCTTGGCCAGCGAGGAGTAGGATACGGGGAGCATGATACCACGCAGGAACACGTAGAAGGCCGCGCATACCGTCATGCCCTGGGCCACAAGGAACTCCTCGGTGAATAGCAGGCGGATAATCCAGGGCATCAGCACGATGAAGGGTATCAGAAAAGGGGTGACGACGAGCACGCACACGTCGATCTGCTGGTTGATGGTGCCGTTGAAGCGCACCGCGTCCCCGTTTGCCGAGGACAGGCGCGGGTAGTAGTCGGCCTCCAGTGCCATGAAGGCCATGCCCGCATAGCCCACCATCAGCATGTAGCCCATGCGGTAATAGCCCACATCGGCCAGGGTTCCCTGCATCTGTATGAGAGCCGGGATGGCCATTCCCAGGGCCGCGCCCGACACTCCTGCCAGCACATAGGGGATGCCCTTGGTCACCATGGGCAGACCCTCGCGCAGCACATCCGGGTCAAAGAGGCGCACCCGGTAGGGAACGATGCGCAGCGAGAACCAGAAGTGGGCAACCAGCGAGGCCAGACCGCAGCATATGAGTCCCACCACCACGCCGCGCATGCCCAGCAGGTAATAGAAGGGCACGGTGAGCAACAGTGTGGCCAGGGCTATCACCGTCTCCACCACAGCGACCTGCCTGACCTTGCGGAGCCCCTTGAGCACCGCACACTCGCCCTCGGCCACCAGGAAGCACACCACCACGGGAATCATGGTCATCACCTGGGGCCAGTGGCCAAACTCCTGGTCAAAGAGGATATAACTCACCAGGGGCGAGAGCAAGGAGCAGAGCACGACCGACTGCAGGGCCGTGAGCAAGACCCACGTGCGCACCACCATGACAAAGTGGCGCACGCGCGCGGGGTCGCCCTGCTCGAGCAACTCGCTGGAGTGCCGCGTGGCATTGAGCGGAATGCCCAGGTTGCTGCTGCTCACCACAAACTCGGTGATGGAGTTGTACACCGAGATGAGCCCCATGCCGTTTGCGCCCAGGAAGGCGGCCGTGAGTTTGTTGCGCACCACCGAGGTGAGCATCTTGAGCATCTGCACCCCGCCAAACACGCCTGTGTATTTCAGCACATGGTCGTATGCCTTCCCCTCGCCGTTGGCACGGGTGGCAGAGTGCTCCGCATGGGCCATGCCGCAGGCACAGCCCTTTCCGCTTGTGTTCGTTGTTGCCAAGGGATTGTCTTATCTACTTTGTTTCCTGTGCAAATTTATGACAAAGAATCCGTCCGCGCAAGTCCCCGGCTTGTGGCTGCGGGATAAAAGTTGACAGGCCCGGCGTTGGCCGTACAATGGAAAATCCGTAATTTTACCAGGCAAAACCCTTATCACCACCCAGTCATGGAGCAACCCAAACAGGACAGAGCCCTGCGCATGCTGGCGTTGATGCTGCAGCGCACACGCCGCTATTCGGTGGCACAGCTGGCCGAGCGGCTCGGCATCGACAGGCGCACCGTGTACCGCTACATCAACACCTTCAACGAGGCCGGCTACGTGGTGCTCACCGACCACCACCATGTGCGCCTGGCCACGGGCACCGCCATACACCGTCAGCTCTCGGACCTGCTCTTCTTCAACCAGGAGGAGGCGATGACCCTGTACAACGCCATCGAGAGCATCGAGACCGACACGCGGCTGAGGGAGGAACTCAAGTCAAAGCTGGCCACCATCTACGGCACAAGCCTGGTGTCGGAGAAACTGATGCGCATGGAGAAGAACCGCAACACGAAGCACCTGATGGAGGCCATGGAGAAGCGCAGGAGAGCCGTCCTGAGGGGCTACTCCTCGCCGAGCAGCAACACCCAGAGGGACAGGCTGGTGGAGCCATTCGCGCTCACCACCGACAAGAAGTACGTGTGGGCCTTCGAGGTGGAGACCGCGATGTGCAAGGTGTTCCGCATCAGCCGCATCCAGAGCGTGGAGATCCAGGAACAGGTGTGGCTCTTCGGCCGCCTGCACAAGCAGGGGCACATGGATGCCTTCCGCACCCTGAGCATGGACGGGTGCACGCTGCAGGCACGTGTCAGGATGAAACGGCGCGCCTACAACTTGCTCATGGAGGAGTTCCCCCTGTGCGAGCAGGACGTGTCGCCCCTTCCGGGGGGCGAGGAGTGGGTGCTTGACACCAGGGTGAGCGGCTACCGAGGCATCACGCGGTTCCTGGTGGGACTTGCCGACCAGGTCGTGATAGAGACCCCCGCACTGCGGCAGTTCGTGGCCGAGTACGCCCGGAAGTGGATAGCGCGGCTTTAGCCCGTCCTCCCCGGCAGGCCACTCCCCCGCCATCCCGTCCCAGGCCGGGGGACGCAACGCAGCGCGCTGCATCCGCCAACGCAGTGCGCCGCATCCGCCAACGCAGCGCGCTGCCTTTTTCCCCGCTCCGTGCCCCGGAGCACATCTTTTCGCCCTGCGTCTATTGGCAAAACGCGGAAAAAGGCGTATCTTTGTTTGGGCATACATATATATAATGAGTACATCAGACAACCAATACCCCACTGGGCACCACATCTCGCGCCGCACCTTTCTCAAGGCCGGAGCGGCCAGCGCGGTTGGCGTGACCGCGCTGGCCGCCTGCGGCAAGGCGACACACGACTTCCTGAAAACCGTGGACGCCAAGGGACGCGTGCTTATCATCGGCGGGGGAGCGGCCGGCTGCAGCATGGCCGCGCGCCTGGCCCGCAGGATTGAGCATCCCGACATCACCATCGTGGACCCCAGCGAAAGACAGTTTTACCAGCCCGGGTTCACCTTTGTGGCTGCAGGCATATTCAAGCCCGGCGAGGTGTGGCGGCCACAGCGTGAGTTCATCCCGAGGGGGGTGCGCTGGGTAAAAGACACCGTGGCCGGCCTGGACCCCTCCGCGCGGGAAGCGCGCACGGCTGGCGGAAAGCGCCTGGGCTACGACTTCCTGGTGCTGTGCCCGGGCATCCAACTGGACTGGCACCAGGTGGAGGGCATCACACGCGAGACCCTGGGGCAGGGCAACGCCCACTGCATCTACGACTTCCTGGGCGCGCAGAAGTACTGGAAAGCCATGCGGGAGTTTACCGCAAGGGGCGGACGCGGTGTGTTTACCGACACCTACACCAAGCACAAGTGCGGCGGCGCGCCCAAGAAGATATGCATGCTCACCGAGCACATGGCACGCAAGAGGGGCACCCGCAGCCACACGAGGATTGACTACTTCTGTTCCGAGAAAGCGCTCTACGACGTGCCCTACTACACCCCGCGCCTGCTGCAGCTGTATGGCGAGCGCGGCATCGGCCTGCAGGTGAACTGCCGCGTGAAGGGCATCGACACCCAGGCCAGGCGGGTGTACATGGAACGGCACGAGACACGCAAGGAGACGGTGTGGGACAGCGAGACCGGCCATGAGGTGGAGCGGGAGACCCGGATGGTGACTCCCTTTGCCGAGGACTACGACCTGCTGTCGTTTGTCCCGCCCCAGTCGGCTCCCGACTTCATCAGGCAGAGCGGCCTGGCGTGGACCCATGGAAAACTGGCCGCAGGGGGCTGGGTGGAGGTGGACAAGGAGACGCTCGTGCACACACGCTTCCCCAACATCATCGCGCTGGGTGACTGCGCGGGCATACCCACCAGCAAGACCTCGTCAGCCATACGCATGCAACTGCCCGTCGCCGAGGCCAACCTGCTTGACCTCATGCAGGGCAGGGAGCCGTCGAAGCGGTACGACGGATACGCCTGCTGCCCTATCGTGACCGACTACGGGCACGTGCTGCTGTGCGAGTTTGACTACGAGAAGCGGCCTGCCATCACCTTCCCCTTCTCGATGCAGGACATGTCGCACGAGCGCAGGACTGCCTGGTGGCTCAAGCGCCGCTTCCTGAAGCCCATGTACTTCCACGCCATGCTGAAGGGCTACATGTGAGCCATAGGCCGCACACACTGCCATATGACACTCTGCCTGAACGACCACATACAGGAACTGGACGGTGATGCCCTGGCCAGGGCGCTCGCCTGCCTGCCCCCGTGGCGCAGGGAGCGCGCGCTGGCCTACAGGCACCAGGCGGGACAGTTACAAAGCGCGCTGGCATATGTCGAGCTGGAGCGCGCACTGGCCCTGCGCGGCTCGCGGGTCACACGGCCACGGTTTGGATGGAACGGGCATGGGAAGCCCTTCCTGCCCGAATGCCCCGGCCTGCACTTCAGCATGAGCCACTGCCGGCAGGCCGTGGGATGCCTGCTGGCCGAGAAGCCCTGCGGACTGGACATCGAGAGCATACGCGCGCCGAAGCCCACCCTCGTGAGGCGCACGATGAACACGGAGGAACAGGAGCGGATAATGGGCTCGGCGGCCCCCGAGGTGGAGTTCACACGCCTGTGGACATGCAAGGAGGCCGTGTTCAAACTGCTGGGAACAGGCATCACCGGCTCGCTGCCGGACATACTCACCCAGGCAAGGGAGCGGGGCATCAGGCTGAGCATGGTCGCCAACCCCGCCCGGGGCTATGTGCTCACGACCGCCGTGGAGGATGGGTGAAAAGTCCAGCCTCCAATTGTCACGACATCGTAACAACACAAACAAATGCCGAGAGGACAAAACCACCTAACTTTGTCCCACAAAAAGAGAACTTAGACACAAGACTATGAGAATACTGGTAGTGGATGACGAGCAGGACTTGTGTGAGATACTGCAGTACAACCTGGAGACCGAGGGTTACGAGGTGAGCACTGCCAACTCCGCCGAGGAGGCTCTGCAGATGCCACTGGAGACATTCGACCTCATACTGCTCGATGTGATGATGGGCGACATGTCGGGGTTCCAGATGGCCCTCAAGATGAAAGAGAACCCTGTCACCAGCCAGGTGCCCATCATCTTCATCACCGCGCTCGAAGGCGAGGACAGCCTGGTGAGGGGGCTCAACATCGGAGCCGACGACTATATGGTGAAACCGCTGAGCGTGCGCGAGGTGAAAGCCCGCATAAGGGCCGTGCTGCGCAGGAGCACGAAACGGGCCGGCGAGGAACGGGGCACGCAGAACATATGCGCCTACCAGGGGCTCTGCCTCAACCGCGACGCCAAGAAGGTGAGCATCAACGGACAGCCCGTGGCACTGACCAAACTGGAGTTTGAGATGCTGTCGCTGCTGCTGAGGAACATGGGCAGGGCGTTCAGCCGCGAGGAGATGCTGGAACGCTGCTGGCCCAAGGACTCCATCGTGCTCGACCGCACGGTGGACGTGAACATCAACCGCCTGCGCAAGAAGATTGGCCCTTACGGCAAGTGCATCAAGACTCGCGTCGGATTTGGATATACCTTTGAGGGATAGCCGTCAGACGGCACGGCACCCCGAAGACACAGCTGCCGGACAACAAAAAGACAGAACCGTTGAATATTGGACAACCGCCTATGATCAAGTCCAAGAGTTTCCAGAAGAACATGTTCTTCAGCGTGGGCATCATATTCGTGCTCTTTGCGCTGTGCTTCAGCATCTACCAGTACAAGAGGGAGAAGGAGTACAAGATTGACATCCTGCACGCCCGCCTGCAGATGTACAACTATGAGATGATGTACTCGCTGCACGAGGAGGGACTGCTCAACAGGGAGTCCTTCATGGCCTATGTGGCAAAGCACCACTACGAGGGCCTGCGCGTGTCGGTAATCGACAGCACCGGGAGAGTGGTGATGGACAGCCGGGAAAGGGACGTGGAGGCACTGGACAACCACAGGCACAGGCATGAGGTGGACGAGGCACTGAGGCACGGAAGCGGTTACGACATCAAACGCGTGTCGGCGTCCACACACCGCACCTACTTCTATTCGGCCACAAACTTCGGCCCGGTGGTCATCCGGTCGGCCGTGCCTTACTCTGCCAAACTCACCAAGTCGCTGCAAGCCGACAACACCTACCTGGTGTTCACGCTGATGCTCACCATCCTGCTGGGCTTCATACTATACTTCCACACATCGCGCGTCAGCCGGCACATAGGATATCTGCGCGAGTTTGCCAGGAAGGCAGAGCAGGGAGAAGAACTCGACCACGAGCTGGAGAAGCGGCTCCCCGAGGATGAACTGGGTGACATATCGCACACCATCATACTGCTCTACTGGAAACTGCACCACGCCGAGGAGGAAAAGCTGAGAATCAAGAAGCAGCTCACACAGAATGCCGCGCATGAGCTGAAGACACCCGCTGCCAGTATAAGGGGATTCCTGGAGAGCATCATCGAGAACCCCGACATGCCGCAAGACACGCGGCAGCATTTCCTGGAAAGGTGCTACGCACAAAGCCAGCGCATGTGCAAACTGCTGCAGGACATGGCCGCGCTCAGCAAACTGGACGAGACGCAGGAACGCATGGAGAAGGGAATGGAACTGCCCGACATGAGGCAGCAGGTGGATGTGACGAAAGTGGTGGCGAGCGTGCTCGACGACACCGACCTGCAACTGAGGGAGAAGGGAATTGAAGTGGTGGTCAATATGCCCCGCCAAGTGATGATAACGGGCAGCCCCACCTTGATTTACGGGATTTTCAGAAACCTGGTGGACAATGTCATAGCCCATGCCACGGGAGCCACAAGGCTCTGCATCATGGCCATTGAGGTGGAGGAGGGCGACAGGCACTCCTATGAGTTCACGGTAAGCGACAACGGACAGGGAGTGTCGCCCGAACACCTGCCTCACCTCTTCGAGCGTTTCTACCGCGTGGAGAAGGGACGCTCGCGCAAACTCGGCGGAACAGGGCTTGGACTCGCCATCGTGAAGAACTCTGTCAACGCGCATGGCGGCACACTATCAGCCGAACTGACTCCACACGGTGGACTGACCATCCGCTTCACTCTGTCGAAATAACAGAGGGAGCGCGCCGCCCGGATGCCCCAAGACCCGTCGGGCCCACGCACCGAATTTTCCTTCACTCCATCGTGCCCTCGATGGTCAGGCGCACCACTTCGGTAGCGGCGTTGGAGCGTATGGTCACCGTCTTCTGGAAGTGTCCCGGAAACTTGTCGGTCCCATTGTAAGTCACCTCTATCGCCCCGCGCCCGCCTGGCCTGATAGGCTTGCGTGGCCACGAGGGAACCGTACACCCACAGGTGGCAAAGGCCTGGTGGATGATCAGAGGGGCTGTACCTGTGTTGGTGAAGGAAAACGAGCAGCGCACAATGGGGTTCTTCTTGCTGAAGCGGCCAAAGTCGTGTCGCAAGGTGTCAAACCTTATCTCGGCATAGTTCTCGGCCTTCGTGGTCATGGAGGCCCTCACACCGGTGGTGGTCACCTTGGGCTTCTGCGTCTGGGCATGCGCTCCGGTACCTGCGAGAACCAGCAGGGCAGCCACGGCGAATTGCTTAATCCTGTAGTATGTCATGTCTTTGCTTTTTCACTATAACACAGGCACAAAGTTACTGAATTATTCCGTACCTTGGCAACTGGCGCACCGAATTTAACTTTGCACACCGAAGGCGGATGCGTTTTTTTTAGTAATTTTGTCCCCCAATGCGGCATCCACGCATATGACACGACACATGCTTATCACGACACATGCTTATATACAACACCACATATGTCCTGAGTGAGGAGGATCTGGCCTGCTTCCTTGTCTGGGTGAGAGAGAACATGATGCCAGCCGTGCATGCCGACGGCGCGCTGAGCAACGGCAGGCTGGCGCGCATACTGAGCCACAGCAGAGAGGAGGGCTACAGATTCTGCCTGCAGTTCAACGTGGCAGACTCGGCCACCCTGCACAAGTGGATCCTGCGCCAGGGCAGGCAGATGGAGGCTGAGCAAAGCAAGATTTTCGGGGACAGGATAATGGCTTTCGCTACCCTGATGGAGGTCGTGGAATGAATACAAGACGGGAAGGAGAACAGGTGATATTGGGCATCGACCCAGGCACCAGCATCATGGGATACAGCGTGCTGCGTGCGGCAGGCCAGCACACGGAAGCACTGGCCATAGGAGTGATAGACCTGCACAAAGCCAAGGATCCCTACCGTAAACTCGGACATGTGTACGAGCGCGTGTCGGGCATCATCGAGGCATATCTGCCCGACTGTCTTGCCATCGAGGCCCCGTTCTTTGGGAAGAATGTGCAGAGCATGCTCAAACTGGGACGTGCACAGGGGGTGGCCATAGCCGCAGCCATCAGTCGCCAAGTGGCCATCACCGAATACGCGCCCACCAAGATAAAGATGGCCATCACTGGAAACGGGAACGCGAGCAAGGAACAGGTAGCCGACATGTTGCGGCGGATACTGCGCCTGGACGCCGGGGAAATGGGCAAGTTCCTGGACGCGACGGACGCCCTGGCAGCAGCCTATTGCCATTACCTACAGATGGGGCAGCCCGACACGGGAGGGAAGAAATACAGCAGCTGGAAAGACTTCGCGATGAAAAACTCCTCACGGGTGAGCAAGGGATGAGCACGCAGCCCATCCCCCCACTTAAGCAGCCCATTTCCACACTTAAAGAGGTGAAACAAAAGATGTCACACAACATGAAGAAAATAATAAAGATACGCAATGGAGTGACAAGAAACCCCATGTGGAGAATGGCCGAGCCATTGGACATGGAGATACTGGAGGGCGAACAGATTGCCATCGTGGGAGAAAACGGGTCGGGAAAGAGCCGCCTGGTGGAAATCCTGACGGGGCACTACCCTCTGCTGGGAGATGCCATACATTACAACTTCAGCCCCAGTCCCATGAGGCTGGTGAGCGAGAACATGAAATACATAGCGTTCAGGGACTCATATGGCGACCAGGATGCGACATACTACTACCAGCAAAGGTGGAACCAGCACGACATAGACGAGGGAACCCCCACCATGGGCATGCTGCTGGAGGAAAGTTTCAGAAAGGCCGACGAGAGCGTAGGGCACGGGCTGGACGAGGCACAGCGGGAAACCCTTTGCGCCAGCATGCACGAGAAGCGCGAGGTGCTGCTCAGCCTGTTTCACCTGCGCGACCTCTATGACAAATACATCATCTCGCTGAGCAGCGGCGAACTGCGCAAGTTCCAACTGGCAAGAGCCCTGGGATGCGCGCCGCGCATGCTGGTCATGGACAACCCCTTTGTAGGCTTGGACATCAATACGCGCAAGCAATTGAGAGACCTGCTCTCCTCGCTCGCGTCTGACTTCGGGCTACAGGTCATCCTCATCGTAAGCCGTGACTCGGACATCCCGGACTTCATCACACACGTCCTGCCTGTGGCAGGATGCCGCCTCATGCCCAAAACCACACGTGAGGAATACATGCGCCATGCATCTCCCCCCGCCCCACACTGCCTGCCCGTCGAGCGCACGGAGTGGATACTGCACTTGCCCGGACGCGCACAGGACACAGAGTCCTCCTGCCCCGAACAGAGGCGTGAGATTCTGAAGTTTGACGGAGTGAGCATAGGCTACGGCAACCGCACGATATTGAAGAACCTGCACTGGACTGTACATGAGGGCGAGCGATGGGCACTGAGCGGAGAGAACGGGGCAGGGAAAAGCACGTTGCTCAGCCTCGTATGTGCCGACAACCCACAGGGGTACGCATGTCCTATTGAACTGTTCGGACACAAGAGAGGAAGCGGCGAGAGCATTTGGGAGATAAAGCGGCACATAGGATACGTGAGCCCCGAAATGCACAGAGGCTACATGCGCGACATGGCCGCGCTGAGTATCGTGGCAAGTGGGCTGCACGACACCGTGGGGCTATACACCCGCCCCAGACCAGAGGAGACGGGTGTGTGCCTGGGGTGGATGCGGGTGTTCGGCATCGAGAGCCTCGCCGACAGGTCGTTTCTGAAACTGAGCAGTGGCGAACAAAGGCTCTGCCTGCTGGCGCGAGCCTTTGTGAAGGATCCCGACCTGCTCATCCTGGACGAGCCACTGCACGGCCTGGACGAGCCAAGGCGCGTGCTGGTGAGGCAAGTGATAGACGCCTTTTGCCAGCGTCCGCACAAGACCCTGGTGATGGTGACCCACTACCAGGAGGAGCTGCCAGACTGCATCGACCATTCCCTTCGCCTGCAGAAACACTGACCCGTCAGTCACACCACAATCCCTGTCCCGTTTGCGGCCATCAGACAACACCCGCGACCAAAGCAGGCAACTGCCCCGACCCAAAGAGTATAAAAGAAGACACAAATAGGACAAATGCACTGAGACACATTCATATTCTTTATGTGGGCACAGTAAAAAAGTTTTGTTTTCCTTTTTTGTATTGAAATAATAACCTATCTTTGCAGTGCGGAATGGAGGCTTTGAGCATCCCCACGAGGCAATTGAATGAGACGAGAAATAAATCAAGAACAAAATTAAAGTCTAATCTTTAAAAGAGATTCAGAAATGAAAAAGATTACCTCTTTGGTTATCGCCATCTTCGCGATGGCAACCAGTGCAAGTGCACAGTACAACGTGAGCGGACACCGCTTTTTTGACAACTGGTCAATTGGCGTTGATGGTGGAGTCACGACCAACCTGCGTGACTTTGACACCCCCAATGGCGGTGTGGCTGCCATTCAACTGACAAAGGGAATCACACCCGTCCTCAGCGTACAGGCTGAGGTTCAGGCCGGATTCAACAACTGGAGCAACTGGAACGTGAACCACTCTGACTGCACAGTGGACAACGTGACTGCCGCCCTGATGGCCAAGGTGAACCTGATGAACTGGTTCTGTGGCTACAAGGGGGCTCCCCGCGTGTTCGAAATCAGCCCAAAGATTGGTGGCGGCTACATGCACTACTTCTACCCCGAAGACACAAGGTGGAACAGCAAGAACTACCGCAACGCCGCAGTTGGCAAGGCAGGCATCGACTTTGACTTCAACCTCGGTGAGAAGAAGGCCTGGACACTGAGCGTGAAGCCCGCCGTGGTGTTTGACCTGACACATGCCAACGAGACCACAGGCGAAAAGGCTGGCAGATACACAGAAGCCTCTGGCATGTGGGGCTGCGACGACAGCAACCACTCCTCCCATTTCACACACGCGGCCACATTCCAGATTACCGCTGGCGTGACCTACCACTTCAAGACTTCCAACAAGAGCCACCACTTCACCACTGTTGAGCCCGTGGTGGTCGAGAAGACCGTGGAGAAGATTGTGGAGAAACCCGTGGAGAAGATCAAGGAAGTTCGTGTGGAGGTTTCCAAGGAAGTAGGCAACACCTATGTTGTGGAGTTCGCACAGAACAAGAGCATCCTCACCGGAACAGCCAAGGCAACCCTGAACGATGTTCCCGCCAACGCCACTGTGTCTCTTGATGCCTATGCCTCACCCGAAGGAACTAAGGCATACAACAAGAAACTTTCCCAGAAACGCGCCGATGCGGT
Organism: Prevotellaceae bacterium UBA1075; assembly: GCA_002316015.1. GTDB lineage: Bacteria > Bacteroidota > Bacteroidia > Bacteroidales > Bacteroidaceae > Physcousia. Next base: position 23,756 of record DCCS01000017.1, on the reverse strand, counting down.
GAAGAAGTACCTCGAGGGTCGTGGCATTAAAGTGGTGAGCACAACCGCCCATGGTGCCGAGAGCGAAAGTTCCAACCGCGTGGTTTATGTTCGCGTAAAGTAATTCGCATAAAGTAAACCACACACGACAAACTCAAAATTACGAGGAGACGGGTTCCGCCATGTGGAGCTCGTCTCCTCTCTTTGCGCAAACTATCATGGCTCTCACCCACAATTGTAGCCCAATGGCACGCAACGGCCGAAGAGTTGGATATACGGCAGGCATCCTTGCCGCTGCCTTCTACGGGCTCAACCCACTCTTTGCCCTCCCGCTCTTTGCAGACGGCATGGACGCGTGGTCGACACTTCTGTTCAGGTACCTGCTTTCCGTACCACTGCTCGGCACAATGCTTTACAGGCAAGACATCGACCTGAGAATAAACAAGAGAGAGGCATGTCAACTCTTTTTGCTGAGCATATTGATGGCTGGCTCGTCGCTGCTTCTCTATCTGTCATACAACTACATGAGCGCGGGCATCGCCAGCACCATACTCTTTGTATATCCCATTCTCACAGCACTTCTAATGGCCATTGTCTTTGGTGAGCGCATGCACTGGAGCGTGGGACTTTGTCTGGCCCTTGCCACCCTGGGGATAGCCATACTGAGTGGATGGGGCGACAAGGAGGAGACGCATGTCTCGCTTACAGGGGTGGTCCTGGTTCTGTTCTCAGCCCTCGCCTATGCCTTGTACCTTATTTATATAGGCAGGGGCTGCCTCAGGAGCCTGCCTTCGGCAAAAATCACTTTCTACATTCTGGCTATGGGATGCGCCCTGCTGATAGCAGGTGTGTGCGCACAAGGGCACCTGACCACGCCACACGGCTGGCACTGGGGCTACTCCCTGGGGGCTGCCATCTTTCCCACCGCACTTTCATTGGCACTCACTGGCGTGGCCATCCAGCACATAGGCTCCACAGAGACAGCCATACTGGGAGCCCTGGAACCCATCACGGCAGTGTTCGTGGGTGTCACCGTGTTCTCGGAAGTTCTCACGCCACGAAGTGTCATAGGGATTCTGCTCATCGTGGTGGCCGTCACAATCGTGGTTTCCAGGGGAAAGGGAAAGACGTAACCCCGGCCGGAAACAAAAATGCGCATTTCCTTGCACCATAGAGGAAAAGCCTGTAACTTTATGGTCACATCATGTAAGGAACAAAAAAACAATCACACTCGCCATGTTGAGACGAATACTGCTCTTGGCCTCTGCCCTATCCACGCTTCCAATCTACGTCATACGCGCGCAGGGAATCAGAGAAGTGAATGCCACCCAGGAGATACTTCCGTCCACTTACTACAGCAGCATGGACTGGCAGGCTGTCACCTACATCGCAAACCCAGGAACGGCCTCCACATGGGGCAAGTACAGCAATGTGCAGGGAACGCCGCCCGTTGACACCCAGGGCCGCCAATGGCATGAGCGCGAATACACCCCCACGGGCGGAACATACCAATGGGAAGTCACCAAGGCTCCCTACTACACCGAAGGCACTTACAACAATCTCCCCTGCACGGTATGGGGAAGCAGTTCCACCACATCCGACATATACATACGCCGCTCCTTTACCCTGGACAAAATCAACTGCAGCCGCGTGTATATGGCTGTAGGCCACGATGATGGAGAAAGCCAGTTTTACATCAACGGCACGCTGGTGCACGAAACGGGCAAGGACTGGAACGAGTCAGAATATATCCTGCTCAATGCCGAACAAGTGGCACTGCTGCACACCGATGGACGGGAGAACGTGATAGCCCTGCATGTGCACAACAACTACGGAGGTGGATATGCCGACTGCGGCCTCTATGGTGCGCCTTACGAGGACAAGGAACTGGGCTCATTGCCCATGGGCTTTGTGGAGAACTGGACCGCACGGTTGCTCTTCAATCCCGAGGGCGGCTACAATGGCCAGTACAACAACGTAGAGAGTGAGACACATGGATGGGAACGGCTCTACGAGGCAAAGTCGGGGGATGTGTACACCATATCCCTGCCCACAGCAGCACTCACTGCCGAAAACGCACGCGTGCAGTTCCGCACGCCCATATCACTTCTGCCAGGGCACAAGTACCAGGTGAGGGTGGTACTGACGGCTGACCACGATGTGCCAGGCGTGCAGTTTGCCCTGAACCAAAGCGACAATGACGACGTGTGCCTGGCAAAAGCCACATGCGACCTCGCGGCAGGCCAAGACGAGTCCATCGTCATGTCCAACCTCACGGGCACGGACATCAACTCTGCCAAACTGGAGTTCCGCTTTCCCACAAAGGCCGACAGTACCACCATCACCATCTCAAGAATAAGAATCCTGGACCAGAAAGACAGGCACGACCTATGGAACGGCACCTCTTATTTCAACTGGTTATACTATGCCAATCCCGCCACAGGACAGCGGATAAAGGACATGGCTATTGGCGGACGGAATGAGACGATGTCATGGACTATGCCCGACTATGATGCATCCTCATGGCCTTCCGCATCCATGCCTATCGGAAATCTCGACTACATGCCCGAAGTGAGAACCGAGTGGCCAGGAGGGGACAACACCAACTTGTGGATACGGCGCGAATTTACAATCAAAGAAGTCAACCCACGCTCAAAATACACATTACGTGTGTGTCACGACGACAGTTACCGCATCTACGTCAACGGGCACCTGCTTGACGCTGCCACAGGGTGGACTGCGGGTAAGGAATATGTGAGCATTCCCATTCCGTGCAACCTCCTGCGCGAGGGAAGCAACGTGATTGCCGCATACATACAACAGAATTGGGGCGGACGCTTCTTTGACTGCGGCATGGCGGTGGAAAAGGATTTCTACGAGGAGTCGGACGCAGATGCCGACCCCACCCAACTGGTCATCAACGAGGTGCAGGCGCGCAACATCGACCAGTACATTGACTGGTCATTCAACTACGGCGGATGGATTGAGGTTTACAACCCTACAGAAAAACGCGTGCCACTGGCGGGACTTTGGCTGAGCGTGGACACAAACAATCCCCGCCAGTTCCAGTTGACCCAGGAGGCGGGAGTGATACCCCCCAAGGGCTGGAAGGCTCTCTTTTTCGACCATTACAAAGATGACGGGACATATGGCCCCACTGCCAACAGACAAGTGCGGCTGAAACTTTCAAACGATGGCGGCACGGTGCTGTTGTCCTCGCAGGATGGCACACCCATCTCGTCAGTCACCTATCCACAGCCCACAGCACGCTGTTCCTATGCCCGCACCACAGACGGAGGCGGCACATGGTCAACGACAGGAGAGCCTACCCCGTCAGCCAGCAACAACATCTCGCGGTTTGCATCGCAACGCGCCAGCACCCCTGCTCCAAGCGTTGACTCACAAATATTCACAGTGCCTTTCAGCATGCATGTCCCCATACCCGAAGGCTGCACATTACATTACACCAGCGATGGAAGCACCCCCACAGCCACACACGGTTTTGTGAGCAAGAGCGGCGAGTTCACCATCTCGTCCACTCTTGTCCTGCGCTTTGTGCTCATCGGAAAGGACTTCCTGCCCAGCGAGGTAGTCACCCGCTCCTACATATTCAGGGACAGAGACTACTACTTGCCCGTGCTCTCGGTCACCACCGCCCCCGACAATCTGTATGGTGACAGCATAGGCGTATATGTGGACGGGGTAAACGGCGAGAGCGGGCGCAACCACGGCAAGTCAAACAGGAACATGGACTGGGAGCGTCCCGTGAACGTGGAACTCATCAGTCCCGATGGACAGCCAAAACTCAACCAGGAGGCAGAATTCAAAGTGTCGGGAGGATGGAGCAGGCATTTCATGCCCGCATCGTTCAAGATAAAGGCCAGCAAGACCTACGAGAACAGGAAAAGCCTCGACGCTGTGCTGTTTCCGCACAAACCTTTCAACAGATACAAACAGATACTGGTACGTAACGGGGGGAACGACAACGAAGCCCCCCAGGGCGGGCGAGTCACGGATGCCATCACACAGCAGATGATACTGAGCAGCCAGTACATGGTGGACGTGCAAGACCTGCAGCCTGTGCACGTATTCTTCAACGGCAAGTATATCGGCTTGCTGAACATGCGTGAGCCCAGCAACCGCTATCACGGGACAGCCAACTATGGGTACGACGATGACCAGATGGATGCCTTCGAGTATTCCAATGGCTATGTACAGACGAGTGGCACCCGCGATGCATTCGATGCGCTGCTTGCCCTTTCGGCCCAAGCCGAGTCGCCAACCTCGTACGCGAAACTGTGCCAGATGTTGGATATTGACGAATACACCAATTACTGGGCGGCAGTAGCCTATATCGGCCCTGACGACTGGATTCTCAACCACAACAACGTGAAGGGCTACCGCTCTCTGCCCGACGGGAAGTTTCACCTCGTACTCTTTGACCAGGACTCTGGCTGGAACAGCAATACAGCATTGTCCTCGCTGGAGGGCAACCGCAGCAATGAATTGCTCTGCATCTACAACAACATCAAGCAGAACCCACAGTGGCGGCGCAGTTTTGTGGACGCTTTCTGCCTGGCCGACGGCAGCGTGTTCACCAGTGACCTCTGCGCGTTGGTGGGTGACAGCATCTGCAATCTGGTGAGCAAGGCACTCTCTTACGAAGGACGCAACCCTCAGAGCACATACCAAAGGATAAGAAATGCCGTGAGAAGCGAGACACGCAGGAGGGAACGGATGAAGGACTTGCGCAAGAACTATGGCCTGGGCAACGGCATGAGCGTGAGCCTCGCCGGAAATGTGCCACAGGTGTCCTTCCGCGTAAACGGGCAACCTGTGCCATTCGGGAAGTTCAATGGCACACTCTTCGCACCCGTCAGCATCGAGGCTTCCGCCCCAGCAGGGTATAACTTCACTGGATGGAGACTCGGAGGAGAAGGCGGGGAAATCATCTCCAGCTGCCGCGTGCTTGAAGTGAGGGAAGACAAAGACATGGTTCTTGAGGCAGTATTCGCCCCACTCAAGGCCTCTGCCCTCAATGATGCGGGAAGTCACCCCGTGGTTGTCAACGAGGTGAGCGCACGCAACAGCATTTACCAGAACGACCTCTACAAGAGAGCCGACTGGGTGGAACTCTACAACACTACCGGACAGGACATTGACCTCACGGGCATGTATCTGAGCAACTCACTGGCCAATCCCTTCCAGGCAACCATCACCCCTGACGCGATGGAAAGCAACACCATCATTCCCGCACACGGGCACAAAATCATCTGGATGGACAAGGCCAACGGGCACACACAGCTGCATGCGCCCTTCAAACTAAAGGACGAAGAGGGGGGAGTGGTCATACTCACCGCCGCCGACCGCTCATGGAGCGACACCTTGCGCTACGACACACACAGCGGCGACCAGAGCGTGGGACGATATCCCGATGGAGGCAAGCGGGTGTTCCGCATGCAGCGGCCAACAATAGGTGCGGCAAACTGGTTGTCGGCCAGCGCGGAGTGGATTTATGGCAAAGACACGAACTACGACGACTCGCACTACCCAACCTCAGTCACCAGTCCCCGCGTTCCAGGCTCTTCCCCAATCATACGCACCGAGTACTTTACAACAGATGGCATCAGGCTCGCCTCGCCCCAACAGGGGCTGAACATCATACGCCACACTCACCAGGACGGCACGGTGAATGTGAGCAAGGTGATAATCCGCGACAGAGGCAGATGAACCGAAGGGAAAAGAGTCTCCTGCGTGTGTTACTTCGCGAAGTACCTCAAAACATCTGACCGTATGTTTTTTCAGACAAAGGGCAAACTGGCAAACTCACTCAAAGCGTATGCTCCTTGCCGGGTGGACGGACGAGATGATGTAGCTAGGCAGCAGCAAAGCCATAATGCAGGAAATGAGTGTGAAACAATTAACCAACACGAAGTAGCCCCAGCAGAACATCACCGGGACCGACTCCACATAGTAAACTTCAGGATTCAGGCGCACCAAACCAGTGAAATGCTGCAGTGCCAGCAACGCGAAAGCCAGAATGTTGCCAAAGAGCATACCACGCAGCACAATGAAGCCCGCATAATGCAGAAACAGATGGCGCATCTCTCTGTTGGTGGCACCCATGGCCTTCATCACACCGATGAAGTTGGTGTGTTCCAGGATGATGATGAGCAATCCGCTTATCATGGTAAAGCCTGCCACACATGTCATGAGTATCAGTATCACCCACACGTCCAAGTCAAGCAGGTCAAGCCATGCGAACACCTGTGGATATAGTTCGCGTATGGTCATCGAAGTGTATTGCGCGCCATAAGCATCACGCTTCCTGTTTATGGCCTTCACCACCTGCTCCTTCACTTGCTCCAGCTTCCCGAAATCCTCCGTCAGCAACTCTGCCCCACCCTGCTGGTTAGTGTCCCAGTCAAGCAGGCCATGCACCGTATGCAGGTCGGTAAACACCACCTGGCTGTCAAAATCGGACAGATGCGTGCAGTAAATTCCACTTACACGGAAACGGCGTGCCTTCACGCTGTTCTCAAAAAAATACGCGTAAACGGAAGACCCAACCTCCAGTTTCAGTTGCCTGGCAAGTGCCTGCGACACGAGCAGCCTTCCCGATGACACCGAGTCTGTCAGCAAGGGAATCGCACCTGCCACCAGATTCCTGGCCAGGAAAGTGGTGTCGTACTCTTGCCCTATTCCTCTGAACACCACGCCACGGAACGAGTCGTTTGTCTTGAGCATTCCTGGCTTCACACTGAATCGTTGCGCATGTTTCACACCAGAAATGCGCTCCAGGCTTTTCAGCACTTCCTTGTCCACCACAATGGGTTTCATCTCATTGGAGCCCAGGCTCTCGTAACTGAACACCTGAATGTGCGCTCCAAATCCCAGCAGTTTGGCCTGCACCTCGCGCTGGAACCCCATGGCTACGGACACGCTCGCCAGCATGACCGCCAGACCTATGGACACGCCAAGTGTTGAAATAGTGATGGCCGGACGCGAAACCCTCCCCGCATCTTCCCGGTGCGAGAACATCCGCCGTGCCATCATCCATGCGTAATACATACTTGCTCCTACTGGAAAGTGGACAATAAGTAGATGTTCATGATCAAATGCCGCTATACTTCACACAGACGGCAAGATGTATCTCCACCATGTCTGAAGAAAGAAGCACAGCGCACCACATGACTGGTGAGACATGGGAACAGAGCCGTCCCTTGGATGGAAGATGATGGCGAAACAAGAAAGAACATCCGATTTGTTGACCGCGTTATTTAATTGTGAATAAATACTTGTCAGCGCACGGTGCCAGGATATGCCTCGAGAGCCTTTTGAAGCACGAGGAGCGCACGGTTGAGATCCTCTTTCTTGAGCACATAGGCCAGGCGTACCTGGTCACGTCCCGCACCAGGCGTGGTGTAGAATCCCGCTGCCGGAGCCATCATCACGGTTTCTCCCTCATAATCAAAATCACTCAGGCACCAGGCACAGAACTTCTCTGCGTCATCCACAGGCAATTTGGCCACCGTGTAGAATGCTCCCATGGGAATGGGGCTATATACTCCAGGGATGCGGTTAAGACCGTCTATCAGGCACTTGCGCCTCTCCACATACTCATCGTACACCTCGCGCCCGTATTCCTCAGGCTCATCCAGACTGGCTTCGGCCGCTATCTGCCCTATCAGTGGCGGACTGAGACGCGCCTGGCAGAATTTCATTACAGCCTGACGTACCTGGACGTTCTTGGTGATGAGCGCGCCTATGCGTATGCCGCACTCGCTGTACCGCTTGCTCACCGAGTCGATGAGCACCACATTCTGCTCGATGCCCTCCAAGTGGCAGGCACTGATATAAGGGCTGCCCGTGTAGATGAACTCACGATAGACCTCGTCGGAGAAAAGATACAGGTCATACTTCTTCACCAGGTCACGTATCTGGTTCATCTCCCTGCGGGTGTACAGATACCCCGTGGGATTGTTGGGGTTACAGATGAGGATGGCGCGTGTACGCTCGTTGATAAGCTGCTCAAACTTCTCCACCTTGGGCAGCGAGAACCCTTCGTCTATTGTGGTGGCGATAGTGCGTATGACTGCCCCCGCCGATATGGCAAATGCCATATAGTTGGCATAAGCAGGCTCAGGTACGATAATTTCATCGCCCGGATTCAGGCAGGCCAGGAAGGAGAAGAGCACAGCCTCGGAACCGCCGCTCGTGATGATGATGTCGTCTGGACTGAGATTGATGTGGTACTTCTCGTAGTACTTCACCAGTTTGGCCCTGTAGCTCAAGTAGCCCTGGCTGGGACTGTACTCCAGTATCGTGCGGTGGATATTCTTGATGGCGTCAATGGCCGCTCGCGGTGTAGGCAGGTCGGGCTGTCCGATATTCAAATGATATACACGGATTCCCCTCTGCTTGGCCGCATAGGCCAAGGGGGAGAGTTTCCTGATGGGCGACTCTGGCATCTGCGTACCCCGCAGGGAGATTTCTGGCATTTGTTGCTTTACTATATATATATAATGTGTTCTGACGAAACGTCATCCTCACAGCTTCACCTGCTGGCGGAAACACAATCCACGCTTGCAAAGGTACGATAAAAAGCGCAAGTTGCCCAGCCGGCATTCCCGCAATTTATCTCCTTGTGCCTTTTCCAGTGCGTGACAGCCCTACTCTCACACATACTTCTCTATCTGGCTGAGGTTTCTCTGGACCTCCTCGTCCGTGAGGTCGTAGTTCTGCAGAGAACCCGACAGATACTGGTCATAGGCTGCCATGTCGATAAGGCCATGACCCGAGAGGTTGAAGAGGATTACCTTCTCCTCGCCCGACCGCTTGCATTTCTCGGCCTCGTTGACAGTGGCCGCTATGGCGTGACAGCTCTCCGGTGCGGGAATGATGCCCTCGGCGCGCGCAAAGAGCATGCCCGCCCTGAATGAGTCAAGTTGTTTGATGTCAGTGGCTTCCATCAGACCGTCTTTGAGCAACTGGCTCACAATGACACCCGCCCCATGGTAGCGGAGTCCTCCGGCATGGATATTCGCGGGCATGAAATTGTGCCCCAGTGTGTACATGGGCAGCAGGGGCGTGTAGCCTGCCACATCGCCGAAGTCGTACTGGAACACTCCATGGGTGAGTTTGGGGCAACTGGCAGGTTCGGCGGCGATGAAGCGTGTCCTCTTTCCCCCCAGTATGTTGTGGCGCATAAAGGGGAACGATATGCCTCCAAAGTTTGAGCCACCGCCAAAGCACCCTATCACCACATCGGGGTATTCGCCTGCCTTTTCCATCTGCTTCTCGGCCTCCAGCCCGATGACGGTCTGGTGCAGGGTCACATGACTGAGCACCGAGCCCAGGGTATACTTGCAGTTGGGCGTGTTCATGGCAAGTTCGATGGCCTCTGATATGGCAGTGCCCAGCGAGCCCTGGTTGTTGGGGTCGCGGGTGAGGATATCCTTTCCAGCTCGTGTTGACATGGAGGGCGAGGCTGTCACCTGCGCCCCATAAGTCTGCATGATGCTGCGGCGATAGGGCTTCTGGTTGTAGGAGATTTTCACCTGATACACCGCTGCCTCAAGGCCAAACACCCTGGCCGCATAACTGAGAGCCGCTCCCCACTGTCCGGCTCCCGTCTCAGTGGTCACATTCGTCACCCCCTGCTTCTTGCAGTAATAAGCCTGGGCCAGGGCCGAGTTCAACTTGTGTGAGCCAACAGGGCTTACACTTTCATTCTTGAAATAGATGTGCGCCGGCGTACCCAAGGCTTCCTCCAGCCCATAGGCACGCACCAGGGGCGTGGAACGGTAGTACTTGTACATGTCCCTCACTTCATCCGGTATGTCTATCCAGGCATGCGTCTGGTCAAGTTCCTGCCTTGCCAGTTCTTCGGCAAAGATGGGGAGCAGATCCTCGGACTTCAGGGGTTTCCTGGTGACGGGGTTAAGGGGAGGCATGGGCTTGTTCACCATGTCCGCCTGTATGTTGTACCACTTTGTGGGTATTTCCTCCTCTGTCAGGAAATATCGCTTCTGTCTTGTACTCATTTGCTGTCTTTCTTTTGCTTGTTAAACTGCATCATGTAACGGGTCCAACCAAAAATTTACAATTTTTCGGGTGTCCGGGCACGCGCCGTGGAGAATGGGGATTACCATCCGTTGGATGGGTATGCGCACGATGGTGAAACCATCTTCACCGCGACACTGTTTCATGTGGTTTTTTCTCTGTGTTTGCGGGGATGGAGACGTGCGAAGCCTTTCAGCCGGCGGATACCCCATCTCCACCGTTGGCCTCATTGCCCGGCTTGGGAGAAACTGGCTCAGCCTTGGCGACTGCTGTCTTTGCCGGAGAAACTTTCCCCTCCGTACCCTTGGCCGCCGTCTGAGCATCCGCGTGCGCCTTGGGGGCGGCCTTTCCGGCAGGAATGCCCTCGGGCTCGCCCGCGTTGTCCACCCTTGGCTCATACTTTTCCAGTCGCGCGCGCAACCTGCTTATCTCGTTGTCTTTCACGTTCAACTCCTTGGCCATGTTTGTGATCTGAGTATAGAGGCTGTTGAGTTCGTCATTCTCCACATCATCGGGATAAAGATCCCGCACTCGCTTGAGGAAGTCCCCCAGGATGTTCATGTAGTTGGTAAACGCATCATACTCGCTGTCATAAATGCCCCGGTACACAGCCATGCCGTTGTTCTTCGTGGTCATGAAGCGGAAGTTCTCGGTGGCCTGCAGGCGGTCCCAGTCTTGTTGGATGCGGCGGTTGCGGCAAGCCAGGATGCGCCCCACGACTTTCTCGTCATAGAGTTTGGCAAACGCCTCACGCTGCATGCCATTGCCCAGCATGCTGCTGGTGTCGCGCTCCTCGTCATTCCAGCTCACAGGGTATGTGACCTCCAGCGGCCCCACAGGGTGGTTCTTGCTCACGACCTCGGAGGGAGTGGCAAACTTGATTCCCATCCGGGCGGCCACAGCGGGCAGTGCCTTGAAGAACTCGAGGATATTGCTGCTCAGGGGCTGGTAGATGCCCAGCGCGCTGAGTTCCATCATGATGTTGACCACTTCCTCGCCTTCGGGCAGGGAGTTGATCCATCCCATGTAGGTGTCAGCCATAAGCGGAAACTCTGGCCACGATTTGTCACTGAACCTCAGACTGATGTCATCGCTCAACTTATAGTCGCGCATCAGCAGCGCGAGTCGTGAGTCCTGGGCACAGGAATACACATAGTGCGGGCTGCGCCAGCCCATGATGTGCCTGGCTCCCTCCACCATCATCCCCTTGAAGCCCATTTCGGCCGCTACCGCCCCTATCTCGTCGTCATATATGAGCGAGCTGTTGCGCAGCACCTTGGGCGTGTGGCCGAAGAGTTCCTTCATCTTCCTCATCTGTCTCTTGGTCTCGCTGATGAAGCACTCTGTGTTGGCAAGCGACGACAGCCCATGGCTGTAAGGCTCGGCCAGGAATTCCACACACCCGGTCTCTGCCAACTGCTGCAGGAGGTCAATCACCTCGGGGGCATACTGCTCCAGCTGCTCCAGGAACACACCGCTGACGCTGAAGGCCACGCGGAATTCCTTGCCAAAGGTGTGTATCATGTCGAGCATGGTGTTCAGCGCAGGCAGGTAACTGTTCTGGGTTACTTCCACCGTCTGACGCTCGTTCTCGTAGTCGTCGTAATAATAATGGTCGGTACCTATGTCAAAGAAGCGGTAACGCTTCAGGTGGTTTGGCTGGTGTATCTCAAAATAAAAGCAGATTGTCTTCATAACTTCTACTATATAACAATAAAAATGAAAGCTCTATGATTGCCCTGCATGCCTTACTTTATATTCTTCACAGCCTGCAGGTACTCGCCATTGTCAAACCATCCGCGCCCCACCAGCTGGTCGTAACACTGGCGTATGCGTAACCCCACCTTCTCCCATGTGATGCCGTTTACCTCACGCAGCCCCTCCTCGGCCAAGTAGTTGTGCAATGCCTCGTTGGTGCATATGCTGTAGATGGCGTCGGCCATGGCGTCCACGTCCCAGTAATCCACCTTGATGACACTGTGCAAAATCTCGCCACACCCGCTCTGCTTGCTTATCACACAGGGGCATCCGCACTGCATGGCCTCGAGAGGCGCTATGCCGAAGGGCTCACTCACGCTTGGCATCACAAACACGTCCGAGTTCTTGTAGCACTCGTACACCTGGCGTCCCCGCTGGAACCCAGGGAAATGGCATCTGTCGGCAATTCCATAGGTGGCCGCCAATTCTATCATGGCGTTCATCATGTCACCGCTTCCGGCAAAGCAGAAACGTATGTTATGTGTGCGGTCCAGCACGCGCTTGGCGGCCTCGATGAAATACTCGGGCCCTTTCTGCATTGTGATGCGCCCCAGGTAGGTCACCACCTTCTCCCCCTTGTTCTTGCGCGGCTCTATGGCGCGTATGTCTTCGGAAAGGGGATATACGGCATTGTGTATGGCCACGCACTTGCGGGGATCCTGGTGATACTGGTTGATGACGGTTTGCCTGGTGAGTTCGCTCACGCACATGATGCAGTCGGCGTGGTCCATCCCGTTCTTCTCTATGCTGTACACTGTGGGGTTTACCTTTCCCCGTGACCGGTCAAAGTCCGTGGCGTGCACATGAATGCACAGGGGCTTCCCGCTCACCATCTTGGTGTGCACACCGGCAGGATAGGTCAGCCAGTCGTGTGCGTGGATGATGTCGAAATCCTCGCTTCGTGCCAGCACCCCAGCGATGATGGAGAAGTTGTTGATCTCCTCGTGCAGGTTGGGGGGATACCCGCCCGCGAAATTGATGCAGCCCAGGTCGTCCAGCCCCTGCAGATAGTTGAAGTCGGCATAGATGTGGTCCCGGAACCTGTAATAGTCTTCGGGCGTATGGCTGTTCATGCGTCTCCGCACCTCCTCATAGGGGACATCACGCCACACTACCGGCACCTGGCTCATATTGACTATCTTGAGGAAGTGTTCCTCGTCTCCCGTGGGCTTGGGCATGCAGAAGGTGGTCTGCACATCACCCTGCACAGACAGTCCCTTGGTGATGCCATAGGAGGCCACAGCCAGGCCACCATATATTTTGGGGGGAAATTCCCATCCGAACATCAGCACTCTCATTTTCTCTTATTCCTCCCGGTGTCCTTAAAGGTTGTTGTATCTGTCAAGCAGCCTCACGACCCGCATGATGCCCGACACGTTCATGGCGAAACTGATGGCTCCCCGTCCGTGGAAGGGCGGATTGCCATCGAACAGCTCTGGAATGGTGCCGATGCAATGGTAGAAGAGTTCCTCCTCGTAGCCTACCAGCAGGCGGTCCACATAACTCAGCCTGCTCGTGCGGTAGACTCTCAGGCAAGCCTCCATGTAGAAACCCGCGAGCCAAGGCCAGGCTGTGCCCTGGTGGTAGGCATAGTCGCGCTGTGCCTGAGGCCCCACGTACATGGGGTTGTATCCCCGGCTCTTGGGCGAGAGCGAGCGCAGCCCCTTGGGCGTGGACAGTTCCTTGGTACAGCAGTCAAGCACACTCTTGCACTGTCCCTTGTCCAGGGGTGAGTAGTCAAAGGCCACGGCGAGTATCATGTTGGGGCGCACATCGTAGCAGCGGTAGCCATCGACGCAGTAGTCGCACAGATAGCCATGCTCGTTGTAGAACATGGGCGCGAAATTCTCGGCACATGCGCGCGCGGCCTTTTCCAGGTTCTGCACGAAGGCCACGTCGTCGCTCTTGCCAAAGAGCCGGGCCGTGAACATCAGCGCGTTGTACCACAACGCGTTGAACTCCACTATATAGCCCGTGCGGGGCACAATGGGCTTGCCGCCCTGGTCGGTGCTGTTCATCCATGTCACAGCCCTGTCACGCCCCTCGCTGTAGACCAGCCCGTTGGGTCGTATCTCCAGGTTGGGGTGCTTCCCGTCCATGAGCCACCGCATGATGTCGCGCACCAGGCCCCCATACTTCTGCATGCACGCCTCCACCCCTTGCGTGTCGGCATACTGCTGCAGGCACCACACAGTCCACAGGAGCACATCGGGATGCTCAATCTCGGTGACACTCACTCCCAAGGGTTCGCCCGCCATGAAGTGGCGTATGGCCTTCTCGGCAGTCACCATCACATCGTCAAACTTCTTTATCTCGTTGTTGGTAAGCGTAAGGCCGGGCAAGGAAATGAACATGTCCCGCGCCCTGCACTTGAACCATGGGTACCCTGCCAGCACATAGTCCTCACCATTCCGATGAACAAAGAACTGGTGTGCGCTGTTGACCAGCGTGTTATAAAAGTTGTCACGTGGCGTGCGCACGTTCTTCTCATACTCGGCCAGGTCTGCCAGCGTGTCTGTGTCTATCTCGTTGAGTCCTGCCGAGAACACCACGCTCTCCCCCTTGTCGATAGTGAACACGAAGTAGCCCGGCACATACAAATCCTCGTTGCCCGCGTAGCCGCGCTCCTGCTCCTTGGGATACTCCAGCCCCCGGTACCAGTCGGGCTTGTACACAAACTCGTTTTCCTTGTTCAGTTGCATGAACAGCTCGGGGTACCCCTGGTACATACACGTCTTTATGCCATTGCGCACCTCCTGGAAATCACGGCTCGCGCGGTCGTTCTCGTAGGTGTATTCCCTTACACTGCGGAAGGCGAGAAAGGGCTGCAGCCTCATTGTCGTGGGACAATGTGAGTCGACAAGGGTGTAGCGAATGATTATCCTGTCCTCGAAATGCTGGAACATCATTTCCCTGCGCAGGATCACATCGCCCACCCTGTAGGTGGTGGTGGGAACCTGCTGGGCACTGAATTCGCGGATATACTTGTGCCCCCTGGGACTGAAATTCCCGCCTCCATACTTGTGCAGCCCAAGGTTGAACTCCGCGCCGTGCTGTATGACGGTGGCATCGAGCGAGGAGAGCAGGACATGGTTCTCATCATCCAGTCCCGGCACCGGAACTACCAGCAAGCCATGATATTTGCGTGTGTTGCAATCCACTATGGTAGAGCAGGAATAGGATCCCGAACGGTTTGACCGGAGTATCTCCCTGGGAAGCGACTCGGCCAGGTTTGTCATCAGGGTCTTGTCGAATTGCAAGTAACTCATACCCGTTGTTTCTTTAAGTTTGCTCTGTTCTGTAGGGCTGGCCTGCCCCCGTTGCGCCCGCCTGTGGCATGCGCTCCGGGCTTCTATGCTGTCAGCCTATGCCCAAAGTTACTGTCTTTTGTATTACACACCAAGAAAAAATGGGAAAAACAGCCGAATGCACCTGTGAGGTTGCCTCACCCCGATGTTCCAGAAAGACGCTGGCGCGTGACCGGTCAGGGCATCATGTGCTGCATCTCAGTTCATACCAGTCTGGATTCCAGTCCTTGCATACCCGGACTCCCGTCCAAGCATGCATGGACTGGAGTCCGGGGTTAGCAACACAGAATGGCGGATTTTCCTGCCCCCGCACGGACATTACGGCAAGGGGAAACCGCCAGGCCGCAATCTCAATCCGGGGCATCCGTTATGCAAAAGAGGGTTATAGGAGCCTGCCTATAACCCTCTTCGTGATTCGGATGGGGCTCGAACCCATGACCCGCAGCTTAGAAGGCTGCTGCTCTAATCCAACTGAGCTACCGAACCATCCCTTCCCGTCCGGGAGCAGGCGCGCGCATGCTGCCCCCTCCCGCGAGAAACGAATGCAAAGGTAAACACTTTCGGCCAAACATGCAAGAGATGGGCGCCTTTCTTTTGCGCGCCCTCCCCCACCCTGGGCGGCATGGCCTGCCGCCTTACACCAGCCTGCGCTCCAGCAGGACCACATTCTCCACATGCTGGGTGTGCGGGAACATGTCAACGGGCTGTATGGCTGCCACACGGTAGTCCCCGTCGAGAAGCCGGAGGTCACGCGCCTGGGTGGCAGGATTGCAGCTGACATACACCACCCTGCGCGGGGCGGCGAAGAGGATGGCCTCAATCACATCGTTGTGCATGCCCGCGCGTGGCGGGTCAGTAACAATCACGTCGGGACGGCCATGCCGCCCGACAAACTCATGGTCGAGGATGTCCTTCATGTCACCCGCGTAAAACTCGGTGTTCTGGATGCCGTTTGTCCGCGAATTGACCCTGGCGTCCTCTATGGCTTCGGGCACGTACTCTATGCCCACCACCCGGCGGGCCTGGCGGGCCAGGAAGTTGGCGATGGTGCCTGTGCCCGTGTAGAGGTCATACACCAACTCGTCGCCTGTGAGCCCCGCGAAGTCGCGCGCGACCTTGTATAAGATGTGGGCCTGGTCGGTGTTGGTCTGGTAGAAACTCTTCGGCCCCACCTTGAAGCGAAGCCCCTCCATCGTGAGGTATATGTGGTCTGTGCCCTTGTGGCAAGAGACGGGCAGGTCGGCAAAGGTGTCATTGTACTTCTGGTTGTCCACCCACAGCAGGCTGCTCACCTGGGGGAAACGCTCCGCTATCCAGTCCAGGAGCGCCATGGTCTGCTCACGCTCGCCCTCTCTCGAGATGCAGAATTGCATCAGCAACATCAACTCGCCCGTGTTGCCCAGCCTTATCATCATCCCACGCAAGAGCCCCTCGTGCGTTCTCTGGTCATAGAAGGACAGGCCGTGCTCGTAGGCGTAGTCGCGGACACCATTGCGAAGGTCATTGTTCACGTTGTCCATCAGGCCGCAGAAGTCGATGGGCAAGATCTTGTCAAAGGAGCCGCTTGTGTGGAATCCCACCGCTCCTGGAAAGGAAAAGATTTCCCCTGAGGCAATCTGCTCTGCCGTGAGCCAAGCCTTGTCGGAAAAGCCAAACTCAAGCTTGTTCCTGTATGCGCGTGTCTTGGCCGACCCGAGGATTGGACTGCAGGCTGGCAGTTCCACCCCACTTATCCGCTCCAGGGCATCCATCACCTGCTGCTGCTTGGCCGCCAACTGCGCCTCATAGGAGAGGCATTGCCACTTGCAGCCCCCGCACACCCCAAAGTGGGGGCAGAACGGCTGCACGCGGTCGGGGCCGAACTGGTGAAACTTGATTGCCACAGCCTCGGCGTAATGGCTTTTCTTGCGTACAATCCGCAAGTCCACCACATCTCCGGGGACCACATAGGGAACGAACACCACCAGGTCGTCCACCCTGGCAAGCGCCTTCCCCTCGGCTGCCACGGACGTTATCCTGACGTTTTCCAGCACGGGGAAAACCTTCTTCTTTCTGGACATATCGTGTATTGTGACTTGTAAACGGGTGCAAATTTAATCATTTCCGAAACAAAAATACCCCGTTCTCTTGCCTAAACACCTAAAAGAGGGTATATTTGCAAAAGTGATCGACAAATGTAGTAATTAACTTAAAACACAGTATGAGTCAAAAACGTGTTTACACCTTTGGCAACGGACATGCCGAGGGAAACGCCCAGATGCGCGAACTTTTGGGCGGCAAGGGTGCTAACCTTGCTGAAATGAATCACATTGGCGTGCCTGTACCTCCAGGCTTCACCATCACTACGGACACCTGTAATGAGTATTACAAGGTGGGCCAGGATAAAATCGTGGAACTGCTCCAGAAAGACGTGGATGCCGCTGTCGCACACACCGAGGCTCTGATGAAATGCAAGTTTGGCGACCCCAAGAATCCACTGCTTGTATCTGTGCGTTCCGGCGCGCGCGCATCCATGCCCGGCATGATGGACACAATCCTGAACCTGGGTCTGAACGATGAGGTGGCCAAGGGCATGGTGGCCAAGACAAACAACCCCCACTTCGTGTATGACAGTTACCGCCGCTTCGTGCAGATGTATGGTGATGTGGTGCTGGGCATGAAGCCTGTGAACAAGGAGGACATCGACCCCTTTGAGGCCATCATCGAAAAGGTGAAGGAAGAGCAGGGCGTGACACTCGACAAGGACCTCTCCGTAGAGTCCCTGAAGAAACTGGTGGAACTGTTCAAGGACGCCATCAAGAAGCAGACCGGCAGCGACTTCCCGTCCGACCCGAAGGAGCAGTTGTGGGGAGCCATCTGCGCCGTGTTCCGCAGCTGGATGAACGACCGCGCCATTCTCTACCGCAAGATGGAGGGAATACCCGACGAGTGGGGAACCGCCGTGTCCGTCATGGCCATGGTGTTTGGGAACATGGGCGAGACCTCTGCCACAGGCGTATGCTTCAGCCGCGACGCAGGCAATGGCGAGAACCTGTTCAATGGCGAGTACCTGATCAACGCCCAAGGCGAAGATGTGGTGGCCGGCATACGCACCCCGCAGCAAATCACGAAGATTGGCTCACAGCGCTGGGCCCAGAGAGTTGGAATCTCAGAAGAAGAGCGCGCAGCCAAATATCCCTCCATGGAAGAGGCAATGCCCGAGCTGTACAAGGAACTTGACACCCTGCAGGACAAGCTCGAAAAGCACTACCGGGACATGCAGGACATGGAGTTCACCGTACAGGAGGGCAAACTGTGGTTCCTGCAGACCCGCAACGGGAAGCGCACCGGCACGGCAATGGTAAAGATTGCCATGGACCTGCTGCATGAGGGAATGATTGACGAGAAGACCGCCATCGAACGCTGCGAGCCCCAGAAACTCGACGAGCTGCTGCATCCAGTGTTTGACAAGGAGGCCTTGAAGAAAGCCAAGGTCATCACACAGGGACTTCCCGCCTCTCCCGGAGCCGCATGCGGACAGATTGTATTCCACGCCGATGACGCCGAGGCCTGGCATGCCGATGGCCACAAGGTCATCATGGTGCGCATCGAGACCTCTCCCGAAGACCTCGCGGGAATGTCGGCTGCCGAAGGCATCCTCACCGCCCGTGGCGGCATGACCTCACACGCGGCTGTCGTGGCCCGTGGCATGGGCAAGTGCTGCGTGTCCGGCGCAGGCGCGATCAACGTGAACTACAGGAGCAAGACCGTGGAGGTTGAGGGCACCATATACAAGGAAGGCGACTTCATATCACTGAACGGCACCACAGGCCAGGTCTATGCGGGAGAAATCGCCACAAAGGCCGCTGAGCTCTCAGGCGACTTCAAGGAACTGATGGACCTGTGCGACAAATACACCAAGATGGAAGTCCGCACCAACGCCGACACCCCCCACGACGCACAGATTGCACGCCAATTTGGCGCAAAGGGAATCGGATTGACACGTACCGAGCACATGTTCTTTGACGGCCAGAAGATTGTCGCCATGCGCGAGATGATCCTTGCCGACACAGTGGAGGGACGCGAAAAGGCACTGGCAAAACTGCTCCCCTACCAGAAGGCGGACTTCTATGGAATACTGAAGGCCATGGACGGACTGCCAGTGAACATCCGCCTGCTCGACCCTCCCCTGCACGAGTTTGTCCCGCATGACGAGGCCGGGCAGAGGACGATGGCCAAACAAATGGGCGTAAGCGTGGAGGAAATACGGAAGCGCGTGCATTCCCTGGCGGAGAACAACCCCATGCTGGGGCACCGTGGTTGCCGCCTGGGCATCACATTCCCCGAAATTACAGCCATGCAGACTCGCGCCATCCTGGGTGCTGCCTGCCAACTGAAGAAGGAAGGCTTCGACCCTCACCCAGAGATAATGATTCCGCTGATTGGCATCCTCTATGAGCTGAAGCAGCAGAAGGAGATTATCAAGAAGGTGGCCGAGGAGGTGTTTGCCGAGGAAGGCGTGCGCATTGACTTTGAGATAGGCACCATGATAGAGATACCCCGTGCCGCGCTCACAGCCGACAAGATTGCCACCGAGGCCGAGTACTTCTCGTTTGGCACCAACGACCTCACGCAGATGACCTTCGGCTATTCCCGTGATGACATCGCAAGTTTCCTGCCCGCATATCTGGAGAAGAAGATTCTGAAGGTTGACCCCTTCCAGGTTCTTGACCAGAACGGTGTGGGCCAGCTCATCAAGATGGCGGTTGAGAAGGGACGCAAAGTACGCCCAGGGCTCCGCTGCGGCATTTGCGGTGAGCATGGTGGCGAGCCAAGTTCCGTGAAGTTCTGCGCCAGGATAGGCATGGACTATGCCTCATGCTCGCCATTCCGCGTGCCCATAGCGCGCCTGGCGGCAGCGCAGGCAGCGGTGGAGGGATAACTCTCAATCCTCCCACACAAGCACCATTTACAAGTCAGGCTGTAATCTTCCGTGTTTACGGGGGATTACAGCCTGGTTTGCGCTTGGGCGGTCCGCACATCTCGTCCGGCCGGAGCGTCTGTCATTTCCTGTTTCCAAGTCTCCAGAAGAAATGCCATGTCCTGAATACGGGTTCGCTAAGAGCCTCGGCAGGATAATACCTCACGAAGTGTATGTTGCGCCATATCTTCAGGAAATACTTCTTTGCCATGCCTTGCTGAGTGAAATGTCCGTACTTGGAAAAGTGCTTTCCGAAGTTGCCTCCGTCCATAATCTCCGATAGCAGTAACTTCCCTCGTTTCTCATCCATAGGTCGCACCATTTTATCCGCCGACAATCCCAGCGCCTCATGTAGCACATACATCACCGCCCCGGCAAATTTCCACAGTCCAAGATACCTCAACCCATGCTGAAGTGCAGCCTTATTCGTTGGATTCCTTCCTTTCATCGGTGGGTCTTTGACAAATCTCGTACTATCCGTGTTCAACAAAACATAGTAGTAATCTATCATTTGTCTCATCCCAATTCCCTCATCAAAGAAATGATGATAAAGATGGCATAGTTGGTAAATCATATTGAAAGCCGTTGTCGGCACGGCAATCTCACCGGCATCATCAGGCAAGTTTACCACATTTGAGCATTGCAAGTCCGCATTTCGCTTGAGCCACTTCTGCAAACGATGATTATAAACGGGATTGTTCATCACGCAAGGGAAAAAATGCAGTTCCACAGGTACACCATCCATCGAAGTCTCCAGATGATGATACCGAATATCATCCTCCAAGTCAAAATGGCTTTTGCCATACTCCATTATCCGAGCACGACTTGCATTCACCCACACATCCACATCTCCAGGAGTCCTTGAATACGGATTCGGATACATCAGCGCATTGCCTTGCCCTTTCAATATACAGCATCGCAAACCATCCTCCCGAAGTTGCCGATAAAGTTTGACGGCAACCTCATTCACTTTCATGTTCCGTCGGCGAATCTGTTGCGCCTTACCCATCCAAGTCATCAGCAATTCCTGCCCGATAGGATTGTCTTTCAAGACATCAGGATACTCCTTACCCAATCGCTCGAGACCATCGAAACAAAACCCGAGTATCGTCTGTTTAGACGCAAAAGAGTATAGCTGTCGCCAATCCATCTTAGCGACAACCATCCCCATAGCAATTTTATTGCCAAGGCAATATCTCAAAAACAAAAGATTTGCTAATGCTTGTGTCATATTATCAATCACAAGTCATTACTTCTTGTACATATCATCATAGTACTTCTGATAGTCACCGCTCGTCACGTTGTCCATCCATTCCTGGTTGTCGAGATACCATTTCACAGTCTTCTCAATACCTTCCTCAAACTGGAGACTTGGTTCCCAACCAAGTTCTCTCTGTAGTTTTCGGGAATCGATGGCATAACGCATATCATGCCCCTTTCTATCGGCAACGTAAGTTATCAAATCTAAGTCAGCACCCTCAGGACGACCGAGCAGTCTATCCACAGTCTTAATCACCACCTTGATGATGTCGATGTTCTTCCACTCGTTGAAACCACCGATGTTGTAAGTCTCGGCTATCTTACCCTTATGGAAAATCAAGTCTATGGCATGGGCATGGTCTTCCACATACAGCCAGTCACGTACATTCTCGCCCTTGCCATATACAGGCAATGGCTTGCGATGGCGGATATTGTTAATGAAGAGCGGAATCAACTTCTCAGGGAACTGATAAGGACCATAGTTATTGGAGCAATTCGTTACGATGGTAGGCATACCGTAAGTATCGTGGAAAGCACGGACGAAATGGTCGGAGCTTGCCTTGGATGCAGAGTAAGGAGAATGAGGATTGTACTTGGTCGTCTCAGTGAAGAACTCCTCGCCGTATGCCTCATGATTCTTGCCGCTCGAAGCCTTGGTAGAGAATGGTGCAGGAATGCCCTCTGGATGAGTCATCTTCAAGGCCCCATACACCTCATCAGTAGAGATGTGATAGAAACGCTTGTCCTCATAGCCCTCTGGCAGACTCTCCCAATAAGTCTTGGCAGCCTGAAGCAAGGACAAGGTACCCATCACGTTGGTATGGGCGAAAGTGAATGGATCCTTGATACTTCTGTCCACATGACTCTCGGCAGCCAAATGGATGATACCATCCACATGCTCCTCCTGCATCAACTTCAAGAAAGCGTCGAAGTCGCAGATGTCCATCTTCACAAACTTATAGTTTGGCTTGTCCTCGATGTCCTTGAGGTTTGCCAAGTTGCCTGCGTAGGTCAACTTATCGAGGTTGATGATGTTATACTCAGGATATTTATTTACGAAAAGGCGAACAACGTGCGAGCCTATAAAGCCCGCACCGCCAGTAATAACTATATTCTTCATTCTTATGTAGATGTAAAGAACACGGATCTTACGAATTACACGAATCATTCAGGAGAAACAACCTTTATATTCGTGTCATTCGTAAGATTCGTGTTCAAGAAATTAATATTCAAGATTTTTCTTCAGTGTTTCTGCTTTTTCATTTAGAATCGACATGAGATACTTCCCATAGTCGTTCTTCATCATAGGTTCAGCATTCTTTCGCAAGGTATCAGCGTCAATCCATCCCTTACGATAAGCGATGCCTTCCAAGCAAGCCACTTTCAAGCCCTGTCTCTTCTCCAGCACCTCGATAAAGGTAGATGCCTCAGATAACGAATCATGAGTACCCGTATCAAGCCAAGCGAATCCTCTCGCCATCGTCTGCACCTTCAGTTGCTTATCCTTCAAGAATTCCTGATTCACCGTTGTGATTTCCAACTCACCACGAGCCGATGGCTTGATGCGCTTTGCCACATCCACTACCTTGTTCGGATAGAAGTACAAGCCCACCACAGCATAGTTGCTCTTAGGATGTTCTGGCTTTTCCTCGATACTCAGGCAATTGCCTTGCTCATCAAACTCAGCCACGCCATATCGCTCAGGGTCGCTGACACGATAGCCAAACACGGTAGCCTTGTTATTCTGCTCAGCATCCACCACTGCCTTGGCAAGCATCTGGTTCAATCCAGCACCATAGAAGATGTTGTCTCCGAGCACCAGGCAAACAGAATCATTTCCTACAAACTTCTCGCCGATGATGAATGCCTGCGCCAAGCCGTCAGGAGATGGTTGCTCGGCATATTCAAACTTTACGCCAAACTGGCTGCCATCGCCCAACAAGCGTTTGAAACCAGGCAAATCAAATGGTGTCGAGATAATCAATATCTCCCGAATACCCGCCAACATCAAGACCGAGATAGGATAATATATCATCGGTTTGTCGAATATAGGTATCAGCTGCTTGCTGACACCCTTTGTGATAGGATACAAACGTGTTCCGCTACCACCTGCTAATACGATTCCCTTCATAAAACATCAAGAGTTATTTGATTTTGCCCAAATAATATTTCATCATTCTCTTCGCCCCACTATGCGAGTCAAAGCCATTTCGTTTTACTTCTTCCGCATAACTTCTACGCTCTGTTATATTCTTATTAACTATTGGGATAATCTTATCTGCCCAGGCCTTAGGAGATTCCTCCAACCCTATATAATGAGCCAATGAAGATGCTGTGGTCTCCTCTGTGATATTCTTGGAGAAGAATATAGGCAAACCTGCGCATTGTGCTTCTATACCCACAACAGGCATCCCTTCATAGAGCGA
>DCCS01000016.1 GCA_002316015.1 Prevotellaceae bacterium UBA1075 | reverse complement strand
CGGCCAATGCAGCGCACTGCATCTGCTATCGCGGCGCACTGCATCTGCCAACGCGGTGCGCTGCGATGACCGTCCAGCCTGGGCTGAACGGAAGACAGAGGATGCCGCCTGGGGGCGGGGCGGTGGACTGCCTCGGCCGGGGAGCGGCGAAAGGGTCTGGGGGGGGAGGGCTCGTCTGGGGAACAGACGCGTCAGGGACGGGAAGTTCCGTCACACCCTGGAGCAGCGCACAAGCGCGTGGCTTCCGTCGGCCAGGGTGGTGGCAAAGAGATAGATGTCCCCTCCCTCGGCCAGGCGCCACTGCTTGCGCAGCGCGGCCACGGTGGAGGGGAAGTTCCTCACGGCCAGATTGGCCTGGCGCACATCGCGCAGAAACGTCTTCAGCTCACGCTTGCCGCAGGCCGAGACTCCCTCTATACGGAAGCGTCGTCCGGGAAAGTCCCCGCACAATACTTCGCTGGTGAAGAGGTGGCTGAAGGGATGCAGTTTCTCCACGCCGCAACGCGCGCACAGGGCATCCTGCACCCCCGCCTTCAGTATGGAGGCATTGGGCTCATAGAGAAACCGCGCGGGGCGGGGAGCGACACGCGGACGGGCGTGCCTCCCGCTGGTGGAGAAGTACTGGGGAGTGCGGCCCAGGTTGGCGCAGCGGTACACCGGGGATGCCTCGCCGGGGGCAAGCGCCAGCAGGAGTTCGCGGCACTCGCCCTCGACGCTCACCACGTGCACTTCGCGCACGTCGGGCAGCGCGGCCAGGGTGTGGCTGATGTCAAGCATCGGCGAGAGCTTGACCATCACCAGGCGAGCCCTGGCACGGAGTGTGCCGGCGAGTGCCTGCACGTCGGGCGAGCAGTCGTGCAGGGCCACCACCTTGCGCCCGGTCCCGTCGCGGCGGGAAGGGTCCAGGTAAATCAGGTCATGGCATCCCGTGGCTTTCAGGAAATCCTCTGCTGCCGCGCACTCCACACGGGCATGCGCCGCGCCCAGCAGGGGCAGGTTGTGAAGCGCTGCCTCGCAGAGCCCGGGGTCGCGCTCGACATACGTGGCGGAGCGGAACAGGGGGGCCAGGAAACTGAAATCGACACCGAGGCCGCCTGTGAGGTCGGCCATCGAGGCGCGCCCCCGGGGCAGGAGCCGCTCCACCTGCCGGGCCTTGTACTCGGCTGCCCACTGGCTGCTGCACTGCTCCATGTTGAGACGTGGCGGGAACAGAATGCCGTCGGTCGCGGCCCAGCGCGGCAACTTGACGCGCGCCTTCTGCCACGCCTCTATCTGGCACAGGCAGTAGGGGACATCCACGCCCGCCTCCGCTCCGCGCAGAGCCAGCACGCGCACATCTTCACCGCGATGCCTGAGTATGTATTCCCGATTGTCCATCATGCCGTGTGCCTGGATGGCAAGGTGGCTTCGCCCAGGCTGCTCATGCCTGCCCCAGCAGCAGGCGGGCCTGGAACTCGTCCTGTGCCAGCTGCCTGCGCAGGGCGTCCACCGAGGGGAAGGCGCGCTCATCGCGCAGCCGCCCCACGAACTCCACCCTTATCTCCTTGTTGTACAAGTCGCCCCGGAAGTCAAAGATGTTGACCTCCACCGTCACGTCCTCGCCGTTGTGCAGGGTGGGGCGGTTGCCTATGCAGAGCATCCCGCCCCGCCGCTCCCCGCCGGGAAGCAGGACGCTGACGGCATACACGCCGCTGGCAGGTGTCATCTTCCCGGCCGGCAGGACGATGTTGGCCGTGGGAAAGCCCAGCCCGCGCCCCACATGGTGGCCGCCCACCACCGTCCCCGCAATCATGTAGTCACGCCCCAACAGCCGCGCCGCGCCCGCCACGTCGCCCGAGGACACCAGCCGCCTGATGGCACTGCTGCTCACCTTCGGGCCCGGCATGCCCGTGGCCCGCACCACCTGGATGCCGGCCTCCGCGCCCCAGGCCTGGTACTGGGGGAAGGTGCCGCCGCCGTGCCCAAACTGGTGGTCGTATCCCATCATCAGTACAGCCACATGCAGCTCCCCGGCAAGCACGTCGCGCATGAACGAGCGCGCGTCCATGGCGGCCATCTGGGGCGTAAAGTGCAGCACCCGCACCTCGTCCACGCCCGTCTGCCAGAGCAGCTCCACCTTCTCGTCAAGCGTGGAGAGCAACTTGGGCACATAGTCGGCATGAAGCACCTGGCGCGGGTGCCTGTCAAAGGTTATCAGCATCGACGGCAAGCCCATCGAGGCGGCGCACGCGCGCAACTGGGCCACAAGGTACTGGTGCCCACGGTGAACCCCGTCAAAAAAACCTATGGTGGCGGCGTATCTCTTCATTGTCCCTCGCATATCAGCCTTTCCCGCGAGGCATGGCAGCGGCTCCAGCGCGGCGGTGCGCCTCTGCCATCGGGCGAGGACAAGGCTGTGGTTAGGGCTGCAAAATTAGCCAATAATCCTGGGCAGGCCAAATTTTTGGCGGCGGGCGTTTGGCGGTCTCGCCGTTTTTAACTAATTTTGCACCCGCAAGCGGGCAGTCGCCTCGCACCGGACTTGTAGCTCAGTTGGTTAGAGCAACAGACTCATAATCTGGAGGTCCTAGGTTCAAGCCCTAGCTGGTCCACGCTAATGTCAACGGTTTACGTGAGTGTGTAAACCGCTGACATTTCTTTCAATATGCCATGGTTTGGGATGGACTGGAAGGGTTTGCCTGCCCGCGTGGGCTTCGTTGGGCATCACCTCTCCCTCCGTTATGCTGCCCGGGCAGAAGAATGAGGGCGGACGGGAATGCTCCCCGCATTCCCATCCGCCCTATAAGAACCGCACTGGTGATGTGATGAAACTCCGAATGAATAGGTTTTGAGTGTTCACCGCCTTTGTAATCCACCGTCCTCTTCGGAACTCCTTGCGGAGCGTGGCCCGCCATTGGCAAGTGAAACTTTTCTCGGTTTCACGTTTATTATTGATGAGTATCCCAGTCGAACCAGTGCGGTAGGCTTGTCGCTCTCTATCATGTTCCTGAGACAAAGGTACGGCAAATCCGCATTCCGTCCAAGGGAAACGGGGAATGTTTTTCGGCAAAAAGGTTGTGTCTCTCTCCATTTTCCACTAAATTTGCGTATAGAACACAGCGCCAATGGCAAAATGGAACTGACATTCAGCATAGAATACCGCACCCAATGGGGCGAGAGCATCGCGGTGGAGATAGAGACGGAGAAGATAAGCGGTGGACGCGGACAGTCCGTGCTTGCCCTGGGAACGGCGGACGGGCAGGCGTGGACAGGACGCTTCACACTGCCCGCACAGGGAATATGCGCGTTCCAGTACCGCTATGTGGTGGTCAAGGAACAGCGTGTGGTGCGGCGCGAATGGAATGCGGTGCCCAGGAGATTCCCCGCAAGAGACTTCCTCGCGTTCAACTTCCCCGACTACTGGCGCGACATCCCCCAGGACAGCCATCTCTACACATCGGCATACACACACAGCACCATGTGTTCCGCCGCCCCTTCTCCTGCCCGCACACCTATTATATATTACGCGCGCACGATAGTCTTCAGAGTCCTGGCCCCGCAACTGGGTGCCGGGCAGGTGCTTGCCCTGGTCGGTGACCAGCCCTCCCTGGGGGGCTGGAACGTGTCACAGGCCATACGCATGCAGCCTTATGCCCCGGGCGAGTGGGTGCTGTCACTCGATGCCGAGGGGCTGTCGATGCCCTTTGAATACAAGTATGTGATGCTGGACGAACAGACCGGCAGCATGCTGGAGTGGGAGCAGGGCGGGAACCGCAGGAGCCCGTCCTCGGCCATCTTGCCGCAGACTGTGCTGGCGGTATTTGACCACGGGATACGGCTTCCGGAGCATCGGTGGCGTGTGGCAGGAGTGGTGGTTCCTGTGTTCTCACTTCGAAGCGAGGGCAGCCAGGGAGTGGGTGACTTTGGCGACCTGGCCACGATGGCAGACCTGGCAGCGCAGGCGGGCATGCACGCCGTGCAGTTGCTGCCCGTCTATGACACCACCCAGACGCACACCTGGCGCGACAGCTATCCCTACAGCGGAATGAGCGTTTATGCCCTGCACCCCATGTATGCCGACCTGCGCCAACTGCCCAGGCTGAAGTCGCAGGAGAGCATGAGCCGTTTCGGGGAAAGGGCGGCCGAGCTCAACGCCATGCCCCAACTGGATTACGAGGCGGCAAACAAGCTGAAGTGCGACTATCTGCACGCGCTCTACCTCCAGGAGGGGAGCGCACTCGTGGACGATGATGACTTCCTGCGGTTCCAGGCCGAGGCCGAGGACTGGCTGATACCCTATTGCGCTTTCTGCCTGCTGCGTGACCAGTATGGGACTGCCGACTTCACGCAATGGCCAGAGCACAGTGCCTACAAGCCGGGCGAGGCGCGCATGATGGTAAGGCAAAGGGGGCGGGAGGCAGGATATTACGCCTTTGTCCAATACATCCTCGACAAGCAGCTGAAGCGTGCCGCAGACCATGCCCGCAGCCTGGGAGTGTGGCTCAAGGGCGACATACCCATAGGCGTGAGCCGCACAAGCGTGGAGGCATGGACATCGCCAGGGCTGTTCCACATGGACGGGCAGGCGGGCGCGCCGCCCGACGCGTTCAGCGCCACAGGGCAGAACTGGGGGTTCCCCACCTACAACTGGGAGGCCATGGCGCAGGACGGCTACCTGTGGTGGCGTGATAGGCTCTCCTGGATGTCGCGCTACTTCGACGCCTTCCGCATGGACCACGTGCTGGGCTTCTTCCGCATCTGGCAGATTCCCCTGTGCTGCACAAACGGAATGCTGGGGCACTTCTCGCCCTCGCTGCCTATGAGCAGGGAGGAGATAGCGGGCTTCGGGCTCGGCGTACATCCCGAGACGATGGCCGAGCCGTACATCACCGACACTGTCCTGGACAACTTCTTCGCAGGGCTGTCGGGATGGGTAAGGGAACATTGCGTGGAGCCGTGCGGGCAGGGGCGTTACCGTCTGCGCGCGGAACTGTCCACGCAGAGGAAGATACAGCAGCGCTTTCCCGAAGAGAAGGATGCCGGTGACAAGCACAACGCGCAAATACGCCTGGGCCTGACGCGCCTCACAGGCCAGGTGCTCTTCGTCCATGACGAGGAGTCGGCTGACCGCTACCACCCCTGCATAGGAGCCGGGGGCGAGCCTGTGTTCCGCGCGCTGAATCCCCAGGAGCAGGATGCCTTCCGCCGCATTCACAACCACTATTTCTATGAGCGGCACAACAAGTTGTGGGAGAGCCACGCCATGAAAGTGCTGCCCGCCCTGGTCGGCGCCACCCACATGCTGGCGTGTGCCGAGGACCTGGGCATGGTGCCCGCCTGTGTGCAGCCCGTGCTTGAAAGGCTGCGCATCCTCACACTGGAGATACAGACGATGCCCAAGACCTACGGGCAACTCTTTGCCAACCTGGACGACAACCCCTACCGCAGTGTGTGTACCATATCCACCCATGACATGCCCACCCTGCGCGGCTGGTGGGAGGAGGAGCCCGGACGGGCAAGGCTCTACTGGCGGCATGTGCTGCACCACGACGGGGAGGCTCCCAGGGAGATGCCCGCATGGCTATGCGCGCAAGTGGTGGAGCAACACCTGGCCTCGCCATCGATGCTGTGCCTGCTGAGCCTGCAGGACTGGCTCTCCACCAGCGAAGCGCTGGCAGGCCCGAACCCCGAGGCCGAGCGCATCAACATACCCGCCAAGCCTCACCACTATTGGCGCTATCGGATGCACCTCACCCTGGAGTGCCTGGCTGCAGCCCACGACTTCGCCGCCCGGCTTCGCAACATGATAGCACAGGCAGGAAGGACGTGAGCATGCCCGTTGCCCCTTGTAAACATAGGATGCCGTTATTTGCCTGTCCGGCAAGAACCCTGGCTCGCGGCACTGCGGCAGGGGAAATCCACAGAACCACGATATCGCAAAGGATGGAGAAGATACTGTGTGTAATGCTTGTCCTGGCTCTGGAAGCCGGCTTGGGCATGCGCGCGGCCAGGCTCAGGGATTTCCGCGTATGCCGCATGGCAGAGGCTGCGGGCATAATGCGTACCGCGCAGTTCTCCTGGCAAATAGAAAGCGGCAAGCACGATGTGCGGCAAACGGCTTACCGCATACTGGTGGCCACCACACCGCAGGAACTTGGCAAGCAGGGAAAAGGACTGCTGTGGGACTCTGAGCGCGTGGAGAGTGACGAGACCCTGCAAGTACCCTACCAGGGACGTAAACTGCCCCGGAAAAAGGACATCTACTGGCAGGTGACTGTGTGGCTCAACACGGGGGAGCGTGTCAAGAGTCCCGTGCTGAAGTTCACGACCGGGCTCAGACTGGCCGACTGGCAAGCACAATGGATAGGCATCAGCGACGAAGACAAGGTCGTCAACGAGACGGGAGGCTGCAGGGACTTGTCCGCACGCTATCTGCGCCACGAGTTTACCGTGACAGGCAAGGTGCGCCATGCCATGCTTTATGTGAGCGGGATGGGCGTGAGCACCACCTACCTCAATGGCCACCAGGCAAGCGAGGATGTGTTTGGCACCACGCTGAGCGGCTACGACAAGACGGTCTATTACAACACTTATGACGTGACCGCACTCCTGCGCAAGGGCAGGAATGCCATAGGCACGGTACTGGGCAACGGCTACGCACTGGGGCTCAGGCGCGAGCACACCTCATTTGGCCTGCCACGGCTCATGGCACAACTGGTGGTGGAGACAGCCCGGGACACGCTGGTAATATCCACCAGCGACCAATGGCGCGCAACCGGAAAAGGCCCCATCCGGTTCAACAACCTATACACAGGAGAAGTCTATGACGCAAGGCTGGAGCAGCCAGGATGGACTGAACCGGGATTTGACGACTCGTCATGGGGGCATGCCGCACGCATGCAGGCACCGCAAGGAAGCCTGCAGCCACAGCCATGCCCTGGCAGGCGCACCCAGATGACCCTCTCCCCTCAAAGCATACGCAAGACTGGCGAAGGACGCTATCTGATAGATATGGGACAGAACATGGTGGGGCAACTGCGCACACGGCTGCGTGGCAAGGCCGGGCAGCCTGTCATCATCCGCCATGCCGAGATGCTGGACCCCTACTGCCCCGACAGCATCTACACGGCCAACCTGCGCACCGCGCGCTACACCAATACTTATATACCTGCCTCTGACGGCACCTTCACCTTCCAGCCCCAGTTGGTCTATCAGGGTTTCCGATATGTGGAGATAAGCGGGGTGACCGCACAGCCCTCACCCAAGGACATCACCGGGCTGGTGCAATATGACCAGATGGAGAAGCGAGGCACATTCACCTGCGACAACCCTCTGCTCAACCAAATCATCCACAATGCCCTGTGGGGAATCAAGGGCAACTACCAGGGGATGCCCGTGGACTGTCCCCAGCGCGATGAGCGGCTGGGATGGACCGGCGACCGGGTGATGGGATGCTTCGGCGAGAACCTGCTGCTGGACAACTGGGCTCTCTACTACAAGTGGCTGCGTGACATCGAGGACACGCAGCTCGATGACGGGCACATCTGTGACATCTGCCCCCCACACCTCAAGCTCTACACCCAGAACGTGACCTGGCAGGCGGCCTTCGTGTACGTCACCTATATGCTCTATACGCACCAGGGCGATGTGCAGGCTGTGGCCGAGCACTATCCTGCCCTCAGACGCTGGATGCAGTATGTGGAACGTGACCTGATGCAGGATGGAGTGGTGGTGCGCGACAACTATGGTGACTGGTGCATGCCGCCCGAGAGCAAGGAACTCATCAACAGCCAGGACCCCTCACGCATCACCGAGGGGGCTGTGCTGAGCACCACAGTCTATTACGACTGCCTGCGCATGATGGCCGAAATGGGCGAGAGGCTGGGACTGCATGCCGATGCCGCCTATTACGCCCGGCTGAGGAAGGGCATCAAGGAGGCGTATAACCGCAGGTTCTTCCATCCCGAGACGGCACAATACAGCAACAACACGGTGACAGCCAACATCCTGTCGCTGGAAGTGGGACTGGTGCCCGAGGAATACGAGGAGCGAGTCATGCAGAATATCGTCGATGTGACCGAGAACAAGTTTGACGGGCATGTGAGTTGCGGTGTGCTGGGCATGCAGCATCTGATGCGCGGACTCACCAGGCACGGGCACGCCGACCTGGCCATGAAGATCGTGACGCAACGCACCTTCCCCAGTTATGGGTACATGATAGAGCACGGGGCCACCACCATCTGGGAACTGTGGAACGGCAATACTGCCAGTCCTGCCATGAACAGCGGCAACCATGTGATGCTGCTGGGCGACCTGCTGCTCTGGTACTACGAAGACCTGGCAGGCATCAGGCAGATGGACGGCACGCAGGGATACAGGCACCTGGACATGAAACCATGCTTCCCCGACAGCCTCCACCATGTGAAAGCCAGTTACCACAGCGTGTCGGGACTAATCAAGAGCGAATGGCACCGCGAGGGCAACCGCCTGGACTGGCATGTGGAAATACCGGCCAACACCGAAGCTCAAATCAGCATCCCCAGCCGGTTTCGCGTGTTTCCCTGTACAGGAAAGGGTGTCCGCAAGGTGCGTGAGGAGCAGGGATACACCATCATCGAGGTGGGATCGGGCTCCTACACTTTTGAAAGCGAGAGGTAACGGGCAAAGCGAGAGGTAACGGGCAAACTTACAGGCAAAGACTCACAATGATGATACACGGGAGACAAATACGATTGGCCGCACTGGCACTGGCTGTTCTGTCAGGATATGAGTTGCACGGCCAGGACACACACACAGCACACTTCGGTCAAGTGTTCCTGTCGGGGAGTGCCACCGAGGACGGGCAGCCCGTGCCTATGAGCGAGTTACGGCCCAACGGGCAAAGCACAGGGGTGTACGAGGCATACATGAAGGCCAGGCCCGGGGAACTCACCATACAGGGCACGCTGGCTGGTGGCGACTCCGTGCTGTCCCTGGGGCGAGGGGCCACGCAGGCCGAGACAAGGAAGGACGGACTGCCCTTCGTCATCACGCAGGAGCAAGTGGTGAGGGTGCGGCTGGACACAGGCCAGGACAGCATCAGCATCCTGCCCGTCAGCCTCTATCTGAAAGGCAACATCGTGAAGCCAGGCACACAGGTGCAGTATGATGGACATGGTGTGTGGAAGTCGCGGGTAGAGATGAACCACGGGGACGTGTTCCTGTTCAGCGACAAGTACTTCTACTTCGCGTTCAACAATGACGATGCGCTGGCTGTCAGGCGGGTGGCGGGGAGCCGCACCAGCATGGCAATGCCCTCGGAAGGCTTCAGTACCGAGAACATACGCGTCAACCGGGGCACCTATACCGTCACCCTGGACATGGCCAGGCACACTTGGGACATCGATGCTCCCATCGACGAGAACCGCATCTCGGCATTCGGCTCGTCTGTGTGCAATGGCGAGGGTGCCGCCGGCCACAAAGGGTATGCCTATATGTATGGCCAGCAATTGGCCGCCCGCTACAGCAATGGTGACAGCCCCACGCCCTTCTATGTGAGTGGCGTGTCGATTGGCGGCAACAGCACACTGAACCTGCTCGCGCGGTATGACGAGATGCTGCACGACTTCGGCCGCTATGTCATCATCGGCCTGAGTCTGGGCAACGAGGGCATACACGGCGCCGCCAACCAAGCGGCGATATTCAACCAGTTCCGCACCAACATGCTCACACTCATCAGCAAGTGCCGCAAGGACGGAAAGATACCCGTGGTGATGAACAACTACACGCGGGGTGACTACAACAGGGATGACTATTCCTACGTCAAGCAGATGAACCTGGACATCCATCGCTGGGAAGTGCCCAGCGTGAATGTGTTGGGTGCCATCGACAATGGTGAGGGCAAGTGGGCCGACGGCTACATGCGTGACACCTACCACCAGGACACCGAGGGGCATCGCGAATTCATGTACGCCATTCCCCCGTCATTGTTCGACGCGCTGAGGCAAGGCAAGCCTTACCCTGTCAGGGACACGAAGAAGAGCATGACCCTGCGGGCCGGCTCCACCCTGCAGTTTGCCGGCGAGGGAACTGTGCACCCGTTTACCGTGGCTCTGCGTGTCAAGGGAAGTGAGGCAGGCCGCCTTCTGCATATACAGACAGAGCGGGGCGGGGCCGAACTGAGGGTTGTCCACGGCGCGCGCATCCAGTACGTGTCCACCTCAGGCGACACCTTGTGCTCCGCAAAAGCCCTGCTGGCCAACAGCCAAACCGCCTATGACATAGCCGTCACTCACTATTATGCGCAACAGCGCACGCTGGTATATGTCGATAACCAACTGGTGGGCGAGGTGAAAGAGCGCATGTCCCCCACGCTCTTCACCGTGGGCGATGACCGGCGGGATCTTGCCCGTGAATACTCGGAACTCAGTTTCTGGCGCAGCGGCATGACCATGGAGGAACTCTCCGCTCACCATCAGGGCTCGTGCATGAAGTCGAGCCTGGAGCTCTACACACCACTCGCCGAGGAAATGAAGACCGGTGGCTTTGCCAATCTCGCCCAGTCGCTCAATTCCTCCCTGCGCCACATCCGGGGGAGCATCGGCAGTTCCGTCAAGGACACACAGGTATCCGGCAGCCAGGCCAGCCGCAGTTGCGCCGGTGGCGGGCACGTTCCGGCCACACCACAGGCTGGCGCCAGCCTCGTGCAATATGCCGATGGCAGCAATGTTAAGCGGCTGTACAAACAGGATTACGACACCAATTAACCACTATAAACTATAAGAGAAGACATGAGAAAATTCTTTCAGAGACTGATGCTCCTCGCGGCCATCACCGTGACGGCGAGCACACAGACAAAGGGAGCCGACATTCCCAGGCCAGAGTACCCGCGCCCACAGTTTGAGCGCGCGGAATGGGTGAACCTCAACGGGCAGTGGACTTGCGAACTGGATTTCGGCAAGACAGGAGACCAGCGTGGATGGAAGAACTCCAAGGCTCTGTCCCGCAAGATTACCGTGCCCTTCTGCCCGGAAAGCTCACTGTCGGGGATCGGTTACACCGACTTCATCCCTTGCGTGTGGTACCAGCGCACCATCAGCATCCCCGCAGGATGGGAAGGCAAGCGCATCCTGCTTCAGTTTGGCGCGGTCGATTATGAGACACACGTGTATGTGGACGGCCACCTGGCAGGGGAGCACTATGGCACGGGCTCCTCATTCGCCATCGACCTCACTCCCTACGTCAAGGCAGGGCAGCAGGCCAACCTTGTGGTGCGTGTGGACGACGACCTGCGCGGCGGTAAGCAGCCAGGCGGCAAGCAGAGCACAGCCCTCTTCTCGGCGGGATGCAACTACACCCGCGTGACAGGTATCTGGCAGACTGTGTGGATGGAGGCCGTGAGCGACCAGGCACTCAAGAATGTGTTTGCCATTCCCGACATCGACCAGCAGCAACTGGCCGTTCACCCCGAATTCTACGGGGAGGGCAATGGAAACACCCTTA
This sequence comes from Prevotellaceae bacterium UBA1075, assembly GCA_002316015.1. GTDB lineage: Bacteria > Bacteroidota > Bacteroidia > Bacteroidales > Bacteroidaceae > Physcousia. The sequence goes on along the minus strand of DCCS01000016.1, from coordinate 31,908 downwards.
CGGTGGAGGTGCTGGACGGGAAGAAGACCATCGCCAAGCGCACAGCCAAGGCCTGCAACCAGAGCACCATTATCCTTCCCATGAAGAACGCTCGCCTTTGGAGTCCCGAGTCCCCGTACCTGTATGATGTGAAATACACGGTCAGGAATGCCCAGGGAGCCGTCATCGACCAGGTGAGCAGTTATGTGGGCATGCGTAAGGTACACATCTCGGGCGGTTACTTCTACCTCAACAACAAGCCCTACTTCCAGCGCCTGGTGCTTGACCAGGGCTATTACCCCGACGGTATCTGGACGGCTCCCAGCGACGAGGCCCTCAAGCAGGATATCGCCATGAGCAAGGCGGTGGGCTTCAATGGGGCGCGCCTGCACCAGAAGGTGTTCGAGGAGCGGTACTATTACTGGGCTGACCGTCTGGGCTACCTCACCTGGGGCGAGGAAGCCAGTTGGGGACTCGACGTGAACAACAACGAGGCTGTGCGCAACTTCCTCACCGAATGGGCCGACATCGTGGTGCGTGACCGGAACCACCCCAGCCTGGTCACTTGGACTCCCCTCAACGAGACGTGGAACGCGCAAGCCGGGGTGTATGTGCGCTTCGTCAACGACCTGTACAATCTCACAAAGGCCATCGACCCCACCCGTCCAGTCAACGATGCCAGCGGGGACAGCCATGTGAAGACCGACATCTGGAGCGTGCACGACTACACGCGTGAGTACGACCGCCTGGTGCAGAACCACACCTTCAAGCCAGGAGTGGAACCTTACCGGAACATGAAGGGCAAGGACTATCTGGCCCGGTATGCTGGCCAGCCATACATGGTGGACGAGTTTGGCGGTCTGCCTTGGATTCCAAAGGAAGAGCGCGCCAGCTCATGGGGATACGGGGCCAACATCGAGACCATCGAGGACTTCTACAACATCCTTGAGAAGGAGATTGACGCCCTGAAGGCATGCAAGCACGTGGTGGGCTTCTGCTACACACAGATAACCGATGTGGAGCAGGAGAAGAATGGACTCTATTACTATGACCGCCGCCCGAAGTTCGACGCGGCTCGTCTGAAAGCCATCTTCGAGAAGATTCCAAGCGTGATAGAGAATCCCCAGGACCTGAGCGACTGGAAGTGACCCCGGCTCTTTCCTGCAGGAAAGGGTGGGGGAGAACATGGGTCTCTCTGGCCATCAACAGGCGCCTTGCCGCTATACGCTGGCGACCGTCACCGCCTGCTAAGCTTTTGCGGGAAACATGAACAAGAGGCTGTGCCGTATTAAGTTTTGCGGTGCAGCCTCTGTTCTTGTCTTCCGAGAGCCGGGTTGTTTCTCGGACGGCAGGCGTTCCCGGGGCATTCCAGGACACCAGGCCCTTTGGCGCTATAGTCCGGGGTACACACACCAGCAGGCCAGGACGGGACGTGCTTTCCCCCGTTCCTGGCCTGTTTTGCTGTTGTGGAGCGCGTTTCCTTTACGTTGAGGGCAAGCGGCCGAAAAAGTCCGTGCCCATTGTGGCCTTGCCATTTTGCCTGCCTCTTTCGCTTGCCCGGATTTTTCCCCCGCTCCTTGGTGGCCGCCCCGGTTCAGGCCCGGGATCTTCCCTTGTGCCCGGGGGCGTTGTACCTCAGCGCACCAGCATCTTGCGCTGGCCGCAGATGTACATGCCGCTGGCCAGGTGTTCCCGTTGTCCGGGCTCGCCGCCGCTTGCCACGCGCTTGCCGTCAATCGTGTAGATGCCGTCGTGCCTGGTGTCATGGCTGGCGGCAGTCACACTCCGCACGGGGCTTGCGCTGTCGCCGGCGGGGAACATCAGCATGAGCGCGGGCAGCGCGCTGGCGCTGTAGCTGTCTATCTGGCTGCCCTCGGCGGTGTCCTTCCGGAAGTTTCCGTTGGATATTCCGCGTGTCTTGTCACGCTTGTCCCAGCCGCGCTGCAGGTTGCGCTTGATGTAGGTCATGTACTGTGTCTGGCCGCAGTCATACACCAGCATGTGCATGTACTGCGCGAAGATGGCGGCGTACACGCCCTGCTCCACGCCCGACTCCCAGGGCAGGATGCCGCCGCTGCACATCGAGGTGAAGACGTAGTTTGCGGCCTTCTTGGCCTTGAGGAGATAATTGTCCTGGCCCGTAATCTGGTAGAGCAGGCAGCTGGCTCCGATGTAGGTGGCCTGGTTGTAGAGGTGGTCATTGAATTCGGGGCCCCCTCCATGGATGCCGTCGGCCACGCGCCCGTTTTTGACCAGGGTGCCGTCGGCCCAGGCATACACCTCTTTGGCTTTCTCCAGATACCACTCCCGTGTCTGCTGTGTGGGGCGTGCGGCTGTGGGTGACTTGCGTCCTTCGGGCACGATGTTGTGGAGGGTGCAGGCGGCTATTACCGTGGGGAAGTTGATGCAGGCCGACCGGAAGTCGCCGGGCTGGTGTGGCTTGGGCTTGTCGATGGGCTGCCATTCCCAGAACATGCCGCCGCCCAGTCCCCGCGCGGGGTCGGCGTAGCTTCCGTCGTCGCCCACCTTGGCCGACCCATACCACACGCGGCAGAAACTGCGTTCGGCATAGATGAGGTACTCACGCCTCTGGAAGGTCTCGTAGGCGCGGGCCAGGGCCGCGGTCCACCACATGATGTCGTCATAGACAAACCATCCGGTGTTCGTGTTGCAGTCATCAAAGTTGAAGTTCACATACTGTGCCTTCTCGCCCAGGTATATCTTGCGGTGCAGCGTGCTGTACTTGCTCTGCCTGGCCTCGTCCTTCTCGGCCACCGCGCGCCGGTAAGCGTTCTGCACCATGTCGTAGAAGATGGCTTGGCACCAGATGGCGGCCGCGCCGTTCCAGCGGTCCACGGCGTTCGTGCGGGCAGAGTGGTCGCGGTAGATGTTCTTCTTGGCGTCCAGGAATATCTTGTTGAAGTCCTCGTAGGTCTGCCACTGGATGGAGTCTGTGTAAGTGTACTGGGCACGGGCGTGTGTGGCCCCGCACACACAGGCAAGGATAAGGATAATTCTTTTCATCTTGTAGGCTGTCGGCTTTATGCGTTCTTTATGCGGTGAGTCATGCGGGCAAGTGCCCTGGCACATGCCCGCGCCGGGGAGCAAAATGCCCGGCATGCCTCCATGGCGGGAGGCGTGCCGGGCAGTGGCTCTTGGTTACAGTTCCTTTATCTTGATGTTCTTGAACCACACCTCATTGCCGTGGTCCTGGAGCAGGATGCGGCCGTCGCGGTTGCCGAAGTCAGGCCAGTTCTTGTACTTGCTGTAGGCCACCAGGGCGTTCCATTCCTGTGTGCCCCGCTCGTACTCCAGCATCTTCACCCCGTTGAGCCAGTGCTCCACATGGTTGTCCTTGACGATGATGGTGGCCGTGTTCCAGGCCGTGATGTCAAAGGGCTTTTCCGCAGGGGCGGGAATGAGGTCATAGAGCGAGCCCAGCTTGCGGTTTCCCTTCACGCCCAGTTTGGCATCGGGATGGCGCAGGTCGTCCAGGATCTGGAACTCGCAGCCTATCGCGCTGCCCTCGCCACGGTTCATGTCGGGGTCCACGAAGTACTTGATGCCGCTGTTGGCACCCTCTGTGATTTTGAAGTCAACCTTGAGGATGAAGTTGTGGTACACCTTGTCGGTCACTATGTCGCCGCCGTTGCCGCTCTCGGCTCCGCTGGCGGCCTCCACCTTCAGGATGCCGTCCTCGATGCTCCATCCCTTTTGGGGGAAGGTCGTGAGTTTGGCTCCGCGCCATCCCTGGGTGGTCTTGCCGTCCCACAGGAGTTTCCAGCCCTCGCGCTGCTCCTGCCCGGTGAGCGTGTTGTCGGGCTGCTGCTGTGCCACTGGTGCGCTCGTGGCCACTTTCTTCCTGGCTGCTGCGGGTGTCAACGCGAGCAGCATCATGACAAATACGATCTTTTTCATTATGTTCTGTTTTACGGTTGTTCGTAGTCCCGCTCCCGCTCCCGTGCCGCTGTCCGGGCGCAGGAGTGTTGCGGATGTGCGGTTCTGTGGTGACGCGGCCGCTTGTCCGCGCGGGGCGGAGCGTGGCGCGTGTGTGCCTTCCGGTCCCGCGTGGCCAGGCGGCCGCATGCCCGTGCAGGCAGCCCGTGCGCGGGCTTCAGTCGAGTTTGTAGAAGTCCTCCCAGCCGCAGCGCGGGGGCATGCCCGAGAGCATGGCGTTGGCAAACTCGTTGTTGGTGAACTGCTTGGTACGCGGGTCGAAGAAGAGCTGTGTGTTGAGCCGCTGCGCTATCACGCCCAGGCAGAACACCTGGCACAGCACTCCCGCTATCTGGAAGGGCGAGCGTGTCTTCTCTGTGCCCTGGCAGGCGCGCAGGAAGTTGACGTAGTGGTTGCTGGGGCTCTTGGGCACCTGCGGGAGCTTGTCCTTCATGGCCTCGGCCTTCTCCTTGGGGATGATGCTCAGGGTGCTGCCGTGGCTCGCGCCCTTGAAGATGAGGTCGCGGCTGTAGATGATCTTCCCGGGGTTGAGCTTCTGCTTGGTGTACTCGCCCTGTCCGCTGGCGGGGATGCCCTCGGCCAGTTCGCTCTCGCCGTAGCCCTCGGGCAGGGGAGGCAGATTGTCGACTCCGTCGTACCACGTCACGTCGCATGGGGGCATGTTGCCCCGCGCCCCGAAGCGGAACAGGATGGTGCTGCTGTAGGGGTAGAAGAACTCGTTGTGGTGCTTGGCGTAGAGCATGTTTATCTCGTAGGGGAGCCCCAGCTGCAGGAACTCGTGCGCCGTGTCGAGCAGGTGCGCGCCCCAGTCGCCCAGGGCACCCATGCCGAAGTCGTACCAGCTGCGCCAGTCACCCTGGTGGTACAGTTTGCTGAAGTCGTGGTAGCGCACGCCGCCGTGCCATGTGTTCCAGTCCATGCCCTGGGGGATGGGGTCGCCCTCGGGCATCTTGATCATGTTCCAGTCATACTTGTGCCAGCGCCGGTCGTTGTTCATGTGTGCCACCACCGAGGTCACGTCCTTGATGATGCCGGCCTCCATCCATGCCTTGAACTGGAAGTAGTTGGCCTCGGAGTGCCCCTGGTTGCCCACCTGTGTGGCCAGCTCGGGGTGTCGCTTGGCCATCTCGATGAGCAGTTCGCCCTCCTGGAAGGTACGTGTGAGGGGCTTCTCGCAGTAGATGTGCTTGCCGTACTTCATGGCCATCATGGCCACGAAGAAGTGTGTGTGGTCGGGCACGCTGGCCGCCACGGCGTCGAAGTGGTCGGCATACTCCTCAAAGAGTTTGCGGAAGTCGGTGTAACGCTTGGCGTTTGGGTACATCGAGAGCACCTTCTGGCACTGCTTGCCCTGCAGGTCAACATCGCACAGGGCCACCACCTCCACCATGCCGGTCTTGGCAAACTCGTTGATGTTCTGCTCTCCACGGTTGCCGATGCCTATGTAGGCAATCTTCACTTTTTCGCTCTTGGCGCGCTTTGTCTCCTTGCTTGTCATGGCAAACACATTGCCGGGAGTGAGGGTCAGGCCGGCTGTGGCCAGTCCTACACCCTTGAGGAAATCTCTTCTTGTGGACATACTCTTATGTTATTTAGGGTCTATGTTAAGTTATCAACACCGCAAATTTAGCAAAAATAATCACATCGTGTGCAATGTTTCGGTTAAAAAGTGCACATGGCGCGACTCTCCTGGCCTGTTGCGCTTGACCATGGTGTTTCCTCTTTGCCCCTGGGAGGCGTTCCCGCTCCCGCGCGCATGGTGTGTGGGGCATGGTGGTGGGGTGGCGTGGGCAGGCCACGGGTGAGCCTCACCTTCTCCACACGGGCGCGTCCTGTGGGGTCGTGCTGGGGGTCCCGCCCTGTACCGACGGCCATCCGTCCCGGTCCCAGAGCAGCTTGTCCAGCAGGAGCACGCGCCCCTTGGCGGGGTCTTGCGCGTCATAGGCGTGGTAGAGCAGCCACGTCTCTCCCGCGTCGTCAGTCACCACCTCGCTGTTGTGTCCTGGGCCGCGCCAGCGGTCGTTTCCGCTCAGGATGGTCTCGTAGTGGTTGTCCAGCATGCGTCCGCCCTGCCTGTCCACATAGGGCCCTGCCAGTTTCCTGGAGCGTCCCACCACGGTGCGGTAGGTGCTGCGCGCGCCCTCGCAGCATGTGCCCACGCTGGCAAACAGGTAGTAGTAGCCCCCGCGCTTGTATATCATGGCGCCCTCGAAGGCCGTGCCCGCCACCCGTGTGAGGTCGCGCGGGTGCTTCAGCCGCTTGCCGTCCTTGGTGAGCTCGCCCATGTAGAGTCCCCTGAAGCTTCCCCACACAAGGTACTTGCGCCTTCCGTCCTCCACATAGCAGGGGTCGATGCTGTTCTGCACGCCAATCTCCGTGCTGCGGAACATGCGCCCGCAGTCGGTGAGTCGGGTGGGCGACGTGCCCTCTGCCACGCCCAGTCCCGTGCGTGTCTCGTCGCCCCACAGGGCTGATGCGTAGTACGCCAGATACTTGTTCCCCCTTGTGCGGCTCACGTCCATGGCCCATATGTTGAAGCGCATGGGGTGCTGCTTGCCGTCTTTCCCTTCCCGTATGGAGTCGTTCCAGGTGGGGCGTTCCAGCGCCACGCCCTCATCGGCCCAGTGTACCAGGTCGCGGCTGCTGCGGCAGGTCCCCCCCGTGCCGTAGGCATAGAAGGTGCCGTCGGGAGCCCGCACCACGGTGGGGTCGGGGGTGTTCTCGTCAAAGACGGGATTGGTGTACTTTGGTTGCTGTGCCTGCAGCGGGACTGCGGCCAGCGTGCCGGCCAGGGCGGCGAGGAGTCTGTAGCGCATGGAATATGGTTTTGTGGTTTACAGCACGAAGTTACTCAGAAATTCCCACATGGAGGTCGCGCGGGTGCGGCAAAATGCCTAACTTTGTCCTGCGAGGCCCGCCACAGGGCCTCTCTCCAGCACTCTTGTAGGGATGAAGCGGCGATATGACTATCTGATAGTGGGCTCCGGGCTGATGGGGGCCACCTTTGCCCACCTGGCCACCCGGGCGGGCAGGCGGTGCCTGGTGGTGGAGCGCAGGGAGCACACGGGCGGCAACATCCACTGCGCGCAGTTGGCCGGCATCCATGTGCACCAGTACGGGGCGCACATCCTACACACGGGGGACGAGCGCGTGTGGCGGTTTGTCAACGGCCTCGCGCCCTGCAACCGCTATACCAACAGCCCGGTGGCCAACTGGCACGGGCGGCTCTACAATCTCCCCTTCAACATGAACACCTTCCACCAGATGTGGGGTGTGACCACGCCCGCTGAGGCTCGCGCGCGCATCGAGGAGCAGCGTGCCGGGGTGCGCGAGCGGCTGCGGGGCCGTGAGCCGCGCAACCTGGAGGAGCAGGCGCTGCTGCTGGTGGGCCGCGACATCTTCGAGCGTCTCGTCAAGGGCTACACCGAGAAGCAGTGGGGGAGGCCCTGTGCCGAGCTCCCCGCCTTCATCATACGCCGCCTGCCCCTGCGTTTCACCTTTGACAACAACTATTTCGACGACCCCTGGCAGGGCATCCCCGTAGGAGGGTACAACCGCCTGGCCGATGCCTTGCTCGCGGGTTCGGAGGTGCGCACGGGGGTGGATTTCCTGGAGTGCCGTGACGAGTTGCTTCCCCTGGCGGGAAAGGTGCTCTACACGGGCGCCCTGGACGCCTGGTTCGGCTATTGCCTGGGGCACCTCGAGTACCGCACCGTGCGCTTCGAGACCGAGGTGCTCGACACCTGCAACCACCAGGGCGTGGCCGTGATGAACTATACCGACGCCCGTGTGCCCTACACCCGCGTGATTGAGCACAAGCACTTCGAGTGCTTCGGGCCGCAGGTGGAGTCCAGTCCCCGCACGGTGGTGAGCCGCGAGTACAGCACCGAGTGGAAGCCGGGGATGGAGCCGTACTATCCCGTCAATGACGCGCCCAACTCTGCCCTGCTTGCCTCCTACCGGCGCCTGGCTGCCCGGGAGCGCGGGGTCATCTTCGCGGGCCGCCTGGCCGAGTACCGCTACTATGACATGGCGCCCACCATAGCCCGCGCCTTCATGCTGTGGGAGCGGGAGCGGGGATGAGGCACACAGGCCGGGGCCGGACGCGTCACCCGCGCCGTGTCCGGCCACGGCCGCAGCCTCACTCCTCCCCGCCGGCCTGCTCGCCGTATTCCAGTTCGCCCTCCACGACCCATCGCAGGTCCTCGGGGTCAAAGTCGCCCATCTTGTCCTTCCGTGCCTGCCGTGCCAGGTGGGCCGCGGCCTCGTCGATGTCGATGCTGATGTCCTCGTCGTCCCTCACGCCTGCCCGGTTGGCTTTCTCGAGCAGCGTGGTGTAATACTCGTCGATGACGTCCAGGAAGTAGTACAGGTCATCCTCGCTCAGGCGTTCCTTCACCTCCTGGGGCAGGTAGTTCCGGATGTACTCCACGGCCAGCCTGTCGTCCTCGGCGTCCGCGATGAGGTCTTCTTCGAATGTGCTCATTTCTTCTGGTCTTTATGGTTTGGTTTGCGGTTGTGCGCCCGCGCGGGCTTGCGGTTGCGCGTTTTCGTGTTTTCCCCGCCTACAGCAGGGCCTTCAGCCTGTCCTCCAGTGCTTGCCTGGTCACCAGCCCCACCACCTTGTCCTTGACCTCTCCGTCCTTGATGAAGAGCACGGTGGGGATGTTGCGCACGCCGAAGCGCAGGCTCAGTTCCTCGCTTTCCTCCACGTCACACTTGCCCACGACGGCCTGCCCGGCGTATGCCTCGGCCAGTGCGTCGATGATGGGGGCGAGTCTCTTGCAGGGGCCGCACCATGGGGCCCAGAAGTCCAGCACGAGGGGCTTGCCGCCCTGTGCCAGCGCGTCGAAGTTGCTGCTGTTGATGGTTTGTGCCATTGTCTTGCTTCTTTTATTGGTTGATGGTATAGGGGATATTGTTGTTGTCCAGTATCTCCAGGAGTTGCTTGGTGACGGTGATGCCGCCCCGCCTCCTGTGCAGGCACACGGGTATGCCGTTCTCCGCGTCGATGATGTTGACCAGCAGGTCTGTCCTGCCCGGGTGCTTGCTGACGGCCTCGCCCATCTGCACGGCCAGGTCCTCGCTCACGGCCGCCTCGGGCAGGTGTATGGTGATGTTCTCCACCAGGCTGTCCTTCACGCTGTCGAGAAACTGCACGTTGCCGATGCTCAGCTCCATCTCGTCGGGCGCGAACCGCTTGCCCTGCACCCTGCCCGTGACATACACCGTGGTGCCGGGGGTCTCCATGTAGCTCCCGAAGCGTGCCCAGTTCTCCCCGAAGAGCGGGATCTCGCCCGCCCCCGAGTAGTCCTCCAGGGTCACGATGCCGTAGGGCTTGCCCTTCTTGGTCACGCCCTTGCGCAGCGCGGTCACGATGCCTCCCAGCCTCACCTCGTGTCCGGCCAGCGGCGTGAGGTTCTCCAGTTGTGCCACTTGCAGGTTGCACACCTTCTTGAGTATCACCATGTATTCGTCCAGCGGGTGTGCCGAGAGGTAGATGCCTATGAGTTGCTTCTCCTTGTTGAGCCTCTCCAGCGCGCCCCAGGGCTCGGCTGCGGGCACGGCGGGCGTGGTGACCTCCACCTCGTCGAAGCCGAAGAGCGAGCACGCCGCCTCGGCCTTGCTCTGCTGGTACTGCGTGCCAAACTTGAGCAGGGCCTCCACGAAGAGGCCGTCCTTGAAGGTGGGGGCGAAGAACTGCTCGCGCGTCACGCCGCCCAGGGTGTCAAAGGCCCCGCTCAGCGCCAGGCACTCCAGGCCGCTCTTCTTGACGGCCGGCAGCGACACGCGCTGCACGAAGTCAAACACGTCGCGGTAGGCCCCGCCCTTCTCGCGCTCCCGCACGATGGCCACGGCGGCGGCCTCGCCCAGCCCCTTGATGGCCGTGAGCCCGTAGCGTATCTGTCCCTTGGCGTTCACGCCGAAGTCGGGGTGCGACTCGTTCACATCGGGACCCAGCACCTCGATGCCCATCTGGTGGCACTCGTCCAGCAGCTTGGCCGTCTCCTTGATGTCGTCCTTGCGCCTGGTGAGCAGGGCTGCCATGAACTCCGGGGGGTAGTGGGCCTTCAGGTAGGCTGTCTGGTAGGCCACCCACGAGTAGCACGCCGCGTGGGACTTGTTGAAGGCATAGGACGCGAACTTCTCCCAGTCGCCCCATATCTTCTCCAGCACCTTGGGGTCGTGCCCGTTCTTCACGCCCCCCTCGATAAACTTGGGCTTCATCGCGTCCACGATGTCCTTCTTCTTCTTGCCCATGGCCTTGCGCAGGGCGTCGCTCTCGCCGCGCGTGAAGTTGGCCAGCAGGCGGCTCAGCAGCATGACCTGCTCCTGGTACACGGTGATGCCGTAGGTGTCCTTCAGGTACTTCTCCATGATGGGGATGTCGTACTTGATCTCCTCGCGGCCGTTCTTGCGGGCAATGAAGGACGGGATGTAGTCCATGGGCCCCGGGCGGTAGAGCGCATTCATGGCTATGAGGTCCTCGAAGACGGTGGGGTGCAGCTCCTTCAGGTACTTCTGCATGCCCGCCGACTCGAACTGGAAGGTGCCCACCGTGCGCCCCTTCTGGTACAGCTCGTAGGTCTTCGCGTCGTCGATGGGCAGGCGGTCCAGGTCGATGTCCACCCCGTGGGCCTCCTTGATCACCCGGCACGCCTCCTTCATCTCCGAGAGGGTCTTCAGCCCCAGGAAGTCCATCTTGATGAGCCCCGTGCTCTCAATCACATGCCCGTCGTACTGTGTCACGGCGGTCTTCATCCCCGGGAAGTCGGGGTCGTCGGCGGTGGACACGGGCACGTGGGCGCTGATGGGGTCGCGGCAGATGATGAACCCGCAGGCGTGTATGCCCGTGCCGCGTATGGTGCCCTCCAGTTTGCGCGCGTACTTGATGGTGTTGGCCTCGCGCGGGTCCTGGCTCGCCTCGGCCGCCTGCAGTTCGGGGGTGCAGGTGATGGCGTTCTTGAGGTTCATCTTGAGCCCGTCGGGCAGGCGGTCGGGGATGGCCTTGCACAGGGCGTTGCTGCGCTCGAGCGGCAGTTTCTCCACGCGCGCCACGTCCCTGATGCTGTTCTTGGTGGCCATGGTGGCATAGGTGATGATGTGGGCGCAGTTCTCGTGCCCGTACTTGTCCATCACCCACTGCAGCACCTTGCCGCGCCCGTCGTCGTCGAAGTCGGTGTCGATATCGGGCAGCGAGATGCGGTCGGGATTCAGGAAACGCTCAAAGAGCAGGTCGTACTTCATGGGGTCCAGCCTGGTGATGCCCAGGCAGTAGGCCACCACCGAGCCGGCGGCCGAGCCGCGCCCCGGGCCCACCCACACGCCCAGCTCATTGCGTGCCGAGTTGATGAAGTCCTGCACGATGAGGAAGTATCCGGGGAAGCCCATCGTCTTCATGATGTGCAGCTCGAAGCGTATGCGGTCGTCCACTTCCTTGTCCAGCGGGTCGCCGTACAGGCGCGCCGCGCCCTCGTAGGCCAGTTTGCGCAGGTAGTCGGCCTCCAGCTTGATACGGTACATCTTGTCATACCCGCCCAGCTTCTCTATCTTCCGGTCGGCCTCCTCGGGCGGGAGCGGGTTCTCGCCGTTCTCGTCGCTGGTGAACTCGCGGCGCAGGTCCTCCTCGGAGAACTTCCCCCGCCACTCCTCCTCGGTGCCGAAGTCCCGGGGGATGGGGAAGCAGGGCATGATGGGGGGGCTCTCGATGCTGTAGGTCTCCACCTTGTCGAGCACCTCGCAGGTATTGGCCAGGGCCTCGGGGATGTCGTGGAACACCTCGTTCATCTCCTCCCTGGTCTTGAACCACTCCTGCTTGCTGTAGAGCATGCGCGTGGGGTCGTCCAGGTCCTTGCCCGTGGCCAGGCACAGCAAGTGGTCGTGCGCCTCGGCGTCGTCCTCGTCCACGAAGTGGCTGTCGTTGGTGCACACCAGCTTGACGCCGTACTCGTGCGCCAGCTCGATGAGCGCCTTGTTGGCCTCCTGCTGCAGGGGGAAGGTCTCGCGGTTGGCCCTCTGGCGAGGGTCTTTCACCTCGTGCCGCTGCAGCTCCAGGTAGTAGTCGTCGCCGAAGACCCTCCTGTACCACTCCACGCTCCTCCTGGCGCCCTCGGTGTCGCCGCCCAGGATGCGCGAGGGCACCTCGCCCGCGATGCAGGCCGAGCAGCAGATGAGCCCCTCGTGGTAGCGCTCGATGTCGGCGTGGTCGGTGCGCGGCTTGCCGTAGAAGCCGTCCACCCAGGCGCGCGACACCAGCTGTATGAGGTTCTGGTAGCCGTGGAAGTTCTTGGCCAGCAGGATGAGGTGGTGCCCGCCCAGGTCCACCTTCTTGTCGGTCTTGGCCTCCTTGCACCTCCGCGCCACATACACCTCGCAGCCGAAGATGGGCTTGAAGGGCTCCAGCCCCTCACGCTTCCTGCCCTTGTTCACCTTGGCGCAGTAGTCAAAGAAGTCCTTGATGCCGAACATGTTGCCGTGGTCGGTGAGCGCCATGCCGCGCATGCCGTCCCGCAGGGCCTTGTCCACCATGCGGCTGATGGAGGCCTGCCCGTCGAGCAGGGAGTATTGCGAGTGTACGTGAAGGTGAACGAAGTCTTCCATAACCAGTGTTTTCTTACAGGAGGTAAAGGTAGCACATTTGTGCCAAACACGGCAGGCCCCGCCTGGCAAAATGTTCCCCAAAGGGCCGTGGCGGCACAAAAACGGAAGCAAACCTTGGCTGGAAGTGAAAAATCATATAACTTTGCCATGAGGTAGGAAAGCATGCGAGCATGGGAAAACGACTGAGAAAACTCAAGAAAATAAGGCTGCACCACGAGGGCACACACACGCTCGTGCTGGTCTTGTGCTCCCTGCTTGTCCTCAACGGGGCGGTCTATCTGCTCCTGGCGGCGGGCCTCTTCTTCAAGGCCACGCTGTGCCTCAGCGTGGCGGTCTATGCCGTGCTGCTCAACTTCTTCCAGTGCCCCATACGCATCTTCGCGGGCGACACCGACGGGGTGGTGGTGGCTCCGGCCGACGGGAAGGTGGTGGTCGTGGAGGAGGTGGAGGAGAACGAGTACTTCCACGACCGCCGCGTGATGGTGAGCATCTTCATGAGCCTGTTCAACGTGCACGCCAACTGGATCCCCGTGGACGGCACCGTGAGGGTCGTGAGGCACCAGGACGGCAATTTCCACCGCGCCTGGCTGCCCAAGGCCAGCGAGGAGAATGAGCGCAGCATGATTGTCATCACCACCCCCGACGGCACCGACATCCTGGTGCGGCAGATAGCCGGGGCCATGGCCAGGCGCATTGTCACCTACGCCCGCGAGGGCGACGACTGCTACATCGACGAGCACCTGGGCTTCATCAAGCTGGGCTCCCGCGTAGACCTCTACCTGCCCCCCGGAAGCGAGGTGCTGGTGTCGCTGGGCCAGAAGACGGTGGGCAACGAGACCGTCATCGCCCGCCTGAAGCCCGGGCCTGCCGCCCAGGGCTGAGCCTGCGGCGGGGCGGCCGTCACAGGGCGGGGCGCCACCACAAGATAGAACAACTGCTTAAATAATAGGATATAACAGATGCCTAATGCCTTTACACGCCACTTGCCCAATGCAGTCACCTGCTGCAACCTGCTGTGCGGATGCGCAGCCACCGGGGCGGCCTTCTACGGCCACCTGCACTGGGCAGTAATCATGATTATATGCGGGGCCGTGTTCGACTTCTTCGACGGGCTCACCGCGCGCGCCCTGGGGGTGTCGTCGCCCATAGGCAAGGAACTCGACTCGCTGGCCGACTGCGTCACCTTCGGCGTGGCCCCCAGTGCCATCGTCTTCTGGGTGATGCACGAGGTGCATTGCCCCGAGGCGCTCATGCCTCTCAGGGGTGTCCTGCCCTATACGGCCTTCCTCCTGGCCGCCTTCTCGGCCCTGAGGCTGGCCAAGTTCAACCTCGACGTGCGCCAGAGCACCCAGTTCATCGGTCTGCCCACGCCCGCCAACGCCCTCTTCTGGGGCTCCCTGGTGCTGGGCCAGCACGCTTTCCTCACCTCCCTGCGCTTCAACATCGTGTGGCTCGTGGCCCTCACGCTGCTCTCGTGCTACCTGCTGGTGTGCGAGGTGCCCATGATGGCCCTCAAGTTCAAGGAGCTCACCTGGCAGGCATGCCGCTGGAAGGTGCTCTTCCTGGTGGGTTGCCTGCTGTTTGCCCCGCTGGGCTACAGCGCCTTTGCCGCCATCATCGTGTGGTACATCCTGCTCTCGGTGGTGCTGGTCAAGTTGCGCCAGTTCTGACGCGGGCACGCTGCTGTGCCCCGTGAGCCCGTCCGCAGGCGGGCGGATGACGCGGGCACGGTCTTTTCCCCCGAACATTTCATTGGCCATTGGGCGAAAGCCCCGGGCGGCCACACCGGCACCACAGCCTGCCGGTGTGGCCGCCGCGCATTTTACCCCGTGCCAACGCATGCCGCCGCGATGGCCAACGCATGCCGCCGCGATGGCCAACGCATGCGGCTGCAATCGCCAACGCATGCGGCTGCGTTCGTCCCCCCCGTTGCGGTGGCGGGGGCACCGGGGGAGCGCGTGTCCCGGGGCTGTCTCCCTTCCTGTCCCGTCCTCTTCTCCCCCGGGAGGCCGGACGGGAGGGCGCGCCGCCGATTTGCCGTGCCCCTCATGCGGGAGGGTGATGGGAGTCCACTCATTATTTATATTATATGCGCGCGCGGGGACAGTCGGACGGGTTTTTCTATAAAAAAGCCCATTTTTGGGGGGCAAAAAACTGTCCAAAGTTTGTTCCAATGGTAAAAAAAAACATAAATTTGTGGTTCGGAACGCCTGTTTTGCGCGTTTTCATGGCCAGGGGACTGGCTGTGGGGCCGCCGGGCAGGCCGTTATGAGAGATGGAAGTGAGTGCTAACTTTTTATTATTAATTTAAAACAACAAGCATGAGAAGACGATTTCTTAGTCTGTGCCTGATGGCTGTGATGACAGTCATGGGCATGTCTGCATGGGCGCTTGACCAGACCGGCGGCGTCTATCAGATCAACTCTCTGGAGGACTATCTGGCCTTCGCCAAGCTCGTGAATGCCAGCCCCGAGGATGGCGGCAACCCTGCGGCCAACGCAGTGCTCAACGCCGACATCGACCTGGGGACGGACGGCACGATGATTGGCACACGGGCGCCGGACTACTACCAGGGCACATTTGACGGGCAGGGGCACGCCATCACGGTGAACGCTTACCCGACGGCAAACTATTATGGCCTGTTCTACCGCCTGCAGAACACGGCAGAGGTGAGGAACCTGAGGGTGAACGCCACCATCACCACGGCGGTGCAGAAGGTGGCCGGACTGGCTTCCTACACCCAGGGAGCCTACATCCACAACTGCTACATCGACTGCACCGTCAATTCCAGTGTGGTGGGCGACGGCACACACGCCGGCGTGGTGGCAGAGGCGCAGCGTGCGACCTTCATCGCCGACTGCTTTGTGAAGTTCAAGGTGAACGGCACCGAGACCACCAAATGCGGCGGCATCATCGGATGGTCGGGCAACTACACCACCATCCAGAACTGCGTGCTGGTCAACGAGACCGACATGAAGAACCTGTCGGGCAGCGGCACCATAAGCCGCGCTCCCGACAACCTGCAGGGCATCGACCCCGCCGCGTACGCCAAGGGCACGCGCCCCGGAGGAGCCAGCTACGGCAACTTCGCCACGGCCAAGTGGGACAACGTGAAGTATGTGACCGTCGTGGGCCAGGATGGCCTCAAGGACGGGTCGGCGTGCTTCCAGCTCAACAGCGACCAGAGCAAGATAGTGTGGACCCAGGAGGTGGGCAAGGACGAGTACCCCCTGCCCACGCCCTTCGGCAGCGGCAAGCAGGTGTATGCCAGCGCCCCCACCGACTGCCACGGACACGTGGCCGAGGGCACCGCTGTGACCTACAGCAACACGCCCGGCACAGCCACATGCGAGAAGCATGCCATCGACAAGTTCGGCGTGTGCCCCACCTGCGGATACTACGACTACACGCTCTGTCCCAAAGACGACAAGGAGCACAAGATCCTGCTCAAGTCGGCCGCCGACTTCCACCTGGCCGAGGGACAGAACCGCATCGCGCGGGGCACCTTCTACGACATGGTGCTGATGGCCGACGTGGAACTGTCGGTTGACAGCACGACGGTCTTCAACAACGACAACTGGTACGGGGGAGTCTTTGACGGACAGGGACATACCGTCACCATCAACATCACCCGGGCCCCCAACGGCGCCGCACTCTTCCCCCAGTTGCAGGGAACCGTGAAGAACCTGGTGCTGCACGGCTCCATCTCGGGTCCCAACATCAACTACGGCTCGGTGGCCGGCCACACGCTGGCAGGAAAGACCGTGATTGAGAACGTGTTCAGTGACGTGCAACTCATCCTGTCGCATGCGGGCGACGCCACCTGCGGCGGCATCGTGGGACTGGTGGATGCCGACGTCACCCTGCGCAATGTGGTCTATGCGGGCACCCTCACCGGCGAGGCCAATTCGGGTGTGACCAACTGCGCCGGACTCTGCGGCTGGAGCAGCGGACGTTCCATCATGGAGAACTGCGCATTCCTGGGCAACCTCGAGGGCGTGGGCGGCGAGGCGTTTGTGGCAAGCCGCAATCCCGTCAACGTGGTCGCCAACAACTGCTACTACCTGAATGAACTGGAGCAGCCGGCAGGGTACACCAAGATAGAGGCCGACGACGTGACGAGCGGCAAGCTGGCCTTCCTGCTGAACGGGAAGGCGCAGGGAGCCGACCGCTTCTACCAGACCCTGGGCACCGACAACTTCCCCATGCCCCTGGCCAACGGACACGCCAAGGTGTACGGAAAGCCGGAGTCGTTCAGGTGTGACGGCGAGCCCATGGGCGACATCACCTACACCAACGAGGCGATTACCCCCAGCATCCCCGCCCACCAGTACCATGGCGGCTTCTGCGGCGTGTGCGGAGGCATCGACGAGCATTTCATGACCCCCGGGGCCGACGGGTGGTTTGACATCAAGGACGGAAACGAACTGGCATGGTGGTCTTGCTATGCCGCCAAGTACAACCTGGGCTCCAGCGCGCGTCTCGCGGCCGACATCACCATGACGGCCGAGGACAACGCCCATTACTCTGCCATCGGTACGGAGCTGGCTCCCTTCTATGGAAACTTCGACGGGCAGTTCCACCGCATCAGTGGCTTCGAGATCAGCCACAACGTGAGAGGCGTGGGCCTTATATCGGTGATAAACAGCGAGCCCAAGGCCAGTGCCGACGATGCCGCCGCGCGCGAGAAGGAGCCCGTGGTGGTGCGCGACGTGGTGCTTGACGAGACTTGCTCCATCACCGGAGCCGGTTATGTGGGTGTGGTCGGAATGACCGGGCCCTGGGCCGGCAACGTCCTGGTGCAGAACGTGGGCATGGAAGGCAAGGTGGCCTCGTCCGGCCCGAATGCCGGCGGCATACTGGGATGTGTGATGAACAGCGCGTGCAGGATCACCATCGACAACTGCTACATGACGGGCGAGGTGGCCGGAACAGCGGAAAACGGGGCTATCAGCGGATGGCTCGGCTCTTTCCCCACCGTCACCAATTGTTACGCCATAGGCACCGTGGAGAACCCCGAAGGTGTGCTGAAGGATGAGGCCGGAAACCCCAAGCCTGCCGAGGAGCAGACGACAACCCTCTACTTCGCGCGTCCTGCCGGGGCCACTATACGTAACTGCTTCTCACTCTACGGAGGCGAGGTCACGCAGACGGTGGACGGCAAGGAGACCGTGGTGGTGGCCAAGATGACGGCCGAGGACGTGGAGAGCGGAGCCCTGGCCTACCGCGCAAACGGCAACACCAGCGTGAAGCCCAAGTGGTACCAGAACCTGAGCAACAGCAGCGAGGCCGACCCGTACCCCCTGCCAATACCCACACATGGTGTGGTGTTCAAACTGGCCGGGGAGTACATGTCGGCCGCCAACAGCGATGAACTGCAGCAAGTGGTGGAGGCCATCCAGAACGAGGCCAATGAATACGCCGACAGCACCATGGCCGAGAAGGCTCTGAAGGACGCGTATGTCGAGGCCGCAAAGGGACTGGCAAGCCTCGCGACCACCGCCGAGGTGGCCGATGCCTACATGAACGACATGCAGAAGAAGAAGTCCGCCATCGCGACCAGCGCCACAAAGTACAAGAACTATGTGGACGCGATGGCCAAGGTGCAGGCATACCTGGACGAGAACCTGGACTTCACAGGAGAGGAGCGCGAAGCGCTGGAGGCTTACTTCGCGAGCCCCGATGAGCCCAACGAGGACTATCCCCTGGGCGGATACCTCTACATCACCGAGCAGATGAAAGCCCCGTCGGACTCGCTCGCTTCCGAGATAACACGTGTCAACAACGCCCTGCAGACCGCCATCATGCGTGGATATGTGGCCGGCGCCGAGGTTACCAGGCTGCTCACCAATGCCGACTTCCTGCAAGGCAAGACCGGCTGGACAGGCGCCAAGGGCATCGGTGTGGGCATCTACACCATCCAAGGAAAGAAGGTGGCCGGCGCGGAGAGCTATGGACAGGCCCTGGACCTCACACAGGAGGTGGCCGGCATGAAGGAGGGCTACTATCTGATGGAAGTGACCGGCGCGGTGCGTCCGAACAATGACCGCTACGGGCTGAACTACATCGCCACACTGGATGCCAACGGCACCGCCAACTACTTCATGGCCGACATCGAGGACCCCATCGCGCCCGAGGATGCCGTCGACGGTGTCAACTGCAACATCACGGGCAACACTGCCGACCTCCCCGTGTTTGAGGACGGATACTCCACAGAACAGACCCAGGATAATGTCCTTACAGGATATGTGATGCACGGAACACTCAGCATGGCCACCGCCATCAACGGCGGAACGCGCTACAAGAACTACACCTTGGCCCATGTGGGCCAGGACGGCAAGCTGAGCGTGAGGCTGCGCCAGGACAAGACCAAGGGTATCAATGACTGGTTCGGCTTCGGCAACATACGCCTGACCTATTGCGGCGACGCCACCACCGGCCAGACCACCGAGGCGCTTGACAAGGTGCTGGCCAGCCAGACGGCGCGTGCCACCGTAATCACCGACCAGTATCTGCCCGACCCCGAGGACGCCAGGAAGTCACCAGGCATTCCCACCGGGCTCGTCGACGAGCTGAAGGCCGCCGTGAAGGCTGCGGAAGAGGCTGCGGACAACGAGAGCAAGATGGCCGCCGTGCAGAAACTCTCCGACCTGTTCCTGCTCATCCGCGAGGCCAAGAGTGCTTATGTGGAGGTGGCAGTCACGGCACGCACACTGAGTACCGCTGCGGAAAAGATGGGCAACCTCGTGACGGATGCTGAGTACGCTACCATTCTGGAAAAATGTGATGGAGTCTTTGACGCTACCGTAGCGGGCTCGTACACCCTGGAGGAGGCCAAGAACCTTGCCATGTTTGACAACACTCCCGAACTGGCAGGGTATGTCCCCGAGATGGACAGCGTGATGCATCTGGCCAACCTGAAGCACATGGCTTACTTCAGCGCATACGTGCAAAACGTGGACAGAAGTGTCGATGTCGACCTCGTGGATGACATCAAGGGATTCACGGGCGACATGATGATTAATGACTTCAATGGTGTGTTCGACGGAAAGTTCCACACGCTGGAGCTGAACATTGACAAGACCTCGGACAACGCGGCCATCTTCCTCCACAATGACGGCACGGTGAAGAACCTCGTCGTGGCGGGCAACATCACCACTTCGGGCAAGTATGCGGCCGGTGTGGCCGCGCACTCCTGGTCCAATGCCGTGATTGACCGTGTGACCGTGGCTGTCAACATCCACTCCACAGTTTCGGGCGACGGCACCCATGGCGGCGTCATCGGCGTACTCGAGGGTGCCGGCACGAAGATCAGCAACAGCGTCTTCTGCGGATCCATCAACAGTGAGACCACCGACAACTGCGGCGGATTCATAGGATGGACAGGCAACAAGGCTTACATCACCAACTGCCTGCAGATCGGCGACCTCAACGTGGGTGAAAACGGAAGCCACACCTGGGGACGCTATCCCGACAACTGCGTCGTGAGCAACAGCTACTACCTGAAGGCCTTCGGCGGGACCCTGGGCACACAGACCACCCTGGAGAAGATGAAGAGCGGCGAGCTCTGCTTCCTCCTCAACGGCAGCCAGAGCGAGGATCCCGCGTGGTTCCAGACCCTGGGCACCGACACCGTCCCGCACGTGACCCCCGGCCCGACCGTGTATTACTATGACGGCCAGTACATAAACGAGAAGCCCCATATAGAGCTCAACTCTTACGCCTCGAACATCACGCTGGAGAGCGACGCCGACAAGGTGGTTGTCTCCTATCTGCTCAACGCTCCGGCGCGCGAGGGTGAGATACGCTTCTACAAGGGCAGCGAGGTGGTATATACCGAGACACTCGCCACCAGCGACCTCGGCGCCGGCTCCCACCAGGTGACCGTGAGCAACAGCAGCCTGCCCGAGGCGGGCACCGCGCTCACCTTCGATGTGAAGGTGACGGGCTATGGCTCCAAGGATCCCGCACGCGTGGGCGAGGTGATCAAGGCATACTCCCCCTATGGCATGGCCATCATGAACGACACCGAGAGCGCGTCCTTCGGCAACATCTACCTCACCGAGAGCGACGGGAATGACGCGGGATACGGCAAGGGCACGGAGCTGACCGGCTATATCTCCGACACGAAGCACTCGGCACTGTACATGTTTACTCCCCTGTTCCAGGTGGTGAACGCCGCCGACGGCACTCCCGGATGGAAGGGCGGCATGACCGACGGCGTGAAGGTGGTGGCCTCCAACTCTTATCCCAACGCCGACTACAAGACCGTGCGCACCACACTGGACGGACGCCTCTTCGTGGGACGCTTCAGTGGTAAGAGCGACAGCCCCATCTTCGAGGTCAACCCCGACAACATGGAGGAGGCCTGGACGCCTGTCTTCACCGGCACCATCGACAAGGAGACCGGCATCACCTATGCGGGCGACGAGGAGCAGGCACGCCTGAGCGTGAGCTTCGACCTCGCCGGAAAGGGCAAGGACATGCAGCTCCTGGCACTGGGCATGGCCCGCAGCGACGGTGGATTCAACTACACCGACTACAAGGCCGACATCTATGCGCTGGGTACAGCCAAGCAGTGGACCGGAGCTCCCACCATGAACTTCGCCCCCCTCACCGGCCAGTACACCATCGCACCCATGCCTGTGAGCATCCTCTCTGACCAGCACGGAGGCGCATGGTATGTGCAGTTCCGAAGCAGCCCGAGCGGCAAGCAGCCCGCCCTCAAGCACTACAACGCGCAGGGCGAGGAGGACTACTCCGACATCAGCACCAGTCTGAAGAACGGTGGCTGTGCCATCTCGCCTGACGGTACAACGCTGGCTGTGGCCAATGGTGCCAACATCATTGTTTACACCACCGACTATGTGCCCATGCCCAACAAGCTGATCGACCTGAAGCCCATAGCCAACTTCAAGCACTTGGAGAGCAACATCTCGGCCATGGCATTCGACTATGCCGGCAACCTGGTGGTGGCAGCCAGCGGCAGCGAGACAGTCGCACGCTATGTGATCCCCAGCCGGACGGACAACA
The DNA here is from genome assembly GCA_002316015.1 of Prevotellaceae bacterium UBA1075. Taxonomy (GTDB): domain Bacteria; phylum Bacteroidota; class Bacteroidia; order Bacteroidales; family Bacteroidaceae; genus Physcousia. The sequence goes on along the minus strand of DCCS01000016.1, from coordinate 10,338 downwards.
TTACCGTGACTCCCGCCTCTTCCCGCTGCGCCTTCAAGGTGGGCGAGATAAAGACCGGAATCGAAAATGTTGCCAACGAGACGGGCGACCAGAAGGTTTACAACCTCCAGGGCGTGCGTCTGCAGAAGGCAGAGAAGGGCGTGAACATCATCAACGGCAAGAAGGTGATGGTCAAGTGAGCGGGGTGGCCCAAGGCGCACAACGCGCCTTGGTGCCACTTCCAAACGCGAGTCACCAAGGCATCAAGCCAAGGTGACGGCAAAGCGGCAGGAGTGGCCCCAGGCGCACAGCGTGCCTTGACCTGCACCAGGCGGATGTCCGTCACCCTGGCTTAGAGCCCGGGGACGACAAGGGACAAGAGCCCGTCATCCGCCAGATATAATCAGAGAGACCCCGCGCGGTTCGTGCCGCACGGGGTCTCTCTCCGTTTTATGGGTCAAATGTCGGGCAGGCATCGGGTGTAGCGGCGCAGTCCGCGCGCCGTAGATGTGGGGAATGGCAGGGTGCTGTGGCGCAGTCCGCGTGCCCGTAGATGCGGGAATGGCAGGACGTTGGGCGCAGTCCGCGTGCCGTAGATGTGGGGAATGGCAGGGTATTGGGTGCAGTCCGCGCGCCCGTAGATGCGGGAATGGCAGGGCATTGGACGCAGTCCGCGCGCCGTAGATGTGGGGAATGGCAGGGTATTGGGTGCAGTCCGCGTGCCGTAGATGTGGGGAATGGCAGGGCGTTGGGCGCAGTCCGCGTGCCTCGTGGCGGTTTCCCCCGGCCGTGTCCGTTCCCGCCCCGCAGCCATCCCGTGGGGGCTGGACGTGGACTCGCGCGCGGCATTCTCCCTCCCGCAGGACATTCCCGCCCTTTCCTCTGGCCTGCCTTCTCGGCCGGTGGTGTGGCGTGAGGTGGCATTCCTCCTGTGGCGCAAGGGCTTGCCCGGCGCGGTACCAGAACCCGTGGGAGGATGGAGGAAGCACCCGCCAGGGCGCGTGCCTCATGTGCCGGACGGCCATGGGCGTGGGAGGGGCGGTATGATGACAGAAGGCGCGCATCCTGCCGGATGCGCGCCTTCCCTGTGCTTGCGGGAGCGTCACGCCCCGCCTGTCCGCTGCCTATTCAGCCCCGTTCCCCGAGTCGTGGTCGGGCCGTGGACGGCGCTCGCCGCGCTCGGGACGCGGGCGGCGCTCGCCACGTTCGGGACGCGGACGGCGCTCGCGCTCCACATATCCTTCGGGCTTCTCGATGAGCACGCGGCGTGAGAGCTTGAACTTGCCCGTCTTGGGGTCAATCTCCATGAGTTTCACCTTGAGCTTGTCGCCCTCCTTGATGCCGGCCTCTTCCACGGTCTCCAGCCTCTTCCAGTCTATCTCGCTGATGTGGAGCAGGCCGTCCTTGCCGGGCATGAACTCCACGAAGCAGCCGTAGGGCATGATGCTGCGCACGGTGCCCTCGTACACCTCGCCCACCTCAGGGATGGCCACGATGGCCTTGATCTTGGCCATGGCGGCGTCGATGGTCTCCTTGTTGGGGCCGCTCACCTGTATCTTGCCCACGCCGTCTTCCTCGTCGATGCTGATGGTGGCGCCGGTCTCCTCCTGCATGCCCTGGATAATCTTCCCGCCCGGGCCAATCACCGCGCCGATGAACTCCTTGGGGATGGTCATCTGCTCGATGCGCGGCACGTGGGGCTTCAGTTCGGCACGGGGCTTGTCGATGGTCTTCATCATTTCGCCCAGGATGTGCTCCCGCCCGGCCTTGGCCTGCATGAGCGCCTTCTCCAGGACCTCGTAGGACAGCCCGTCGCACTTGATGTCCATCTGTGTGGCGGTGAGCCCGTTCTTGGTGCCCGTGGTCTTGAAGTCCATGTCGCCCAGGTGGTCCTCGTCACCCAGGATGTCGCTCAGCACGGCATACTTGTCCTCTCCGGGGTTCTTGATAAGCCCCATGGCGATGCCGCTCACGGGGTTCTTGATGGGCACGCCCGCGTCCATCAGGGCCATGCATCCGGCGCAGGTAGAGGCCATGGACGAGGATCCGTTGCTCTCCAGGATGTCGCTCACCACGCGTATCACATAGGGGTAATCCTCGGGTATCTGCCCCTTCAGGCCGCGCCAGGCCAGGTGCCCGTGCCCTATCTCGCGGCGTCCCACGCCGCGCTGGGCCTTCGCCTCGCCGGTGGAGAAGGGCGGGAAGTTGTAGTGCAGCAGGAAGCGCTGGTACTCGCGCACCAGCACGTCGTCCACCAGTTTCTCGTCGTTCTTGGTGCCCAGCGTGCAGGTGGCCAGTGCCTGTGTCTCCCCGCGTGTGAAGATGGCGCTTCCGTGGGGGCCTGGCAGCGGGCTCACCTCGCACCAGATGGGGCGTATCTCGTCGGTCTTCCGGCCATCCAGGCGTATCCCCTCGTCGAGCACGCAGCGGCGCATGGCGTCGCGCTCCACATCGTGGTAGTATTTGTCCACCAGCGCGTTCTTCTCCTCCAGTTCCTCTGGTGTGAGGGTGGTGTGGGCGGCGGCGTACTCCTCCTTGAATTTCTCGCGGATGGCCTCGAAGGCCTCGGCGCGCGCGTGCTTGTCCAGGGCCTGCTTGGTCACGTCGTATGCCTTCTGGTAGCATGCGTCCTTCACGGCCTGGCGCAGTTCCTCGTCGTTCACCTCGTGGCAGTACTCGCGCTTCACGTCCTTGCCCAGTTCCTTCGAGAGTTCTTTCTGCAGGCGGCACATGGGCTTGATGGCCTCGTGGGCGACCTTGAGGGCGGCGAGCAGGTCTTGCTCCGAGACCTCCTTCATCTCGCCCTCCACCATCATGATGTTCTCCTCGGTGGCTCCCACCATCAGGTCCATGTCGGCCTGCTCCAGCTGCTTCCATGTGGGGTCGATGACGAACTGGCCGTCAATGCGCGCCACGCGGACCTCGGAGATGGGGCCGTCAAAGGGTATGTCGCTGGCAGCGAGCGCCGCCGATGCGGCAAAGCCTGCCAGGGCGTCGGGCATGTCCACGCCGTCGGCGGAGAAGAGGATCACATTCACATACACCTCGGCGTGATAGTCGCTGGGGAAGAGGGGGCGCAGGGCGCGATCCACGAGCCTGCATGTCAGGATCTCGTCGTCATTGGCCTTTCCCTCGCGCTTTGTGAAGCCGCCGGGGAATCGCCCGGCTGCATAATACTTCTCCCTGTACTCCACCTGCAGGGGCATGAAGTCGGTTCCTGGAACAGCGTCTTTCGCGGCGCAAACGGTGGCCAGGAGCATGGTGTTGTTCATGCGCAGCATGACGGCTCCATCGGCTTGTTTGGCCAGTTTCCCGGTCTCGATGCTGATGGTTCTCCCATCGGGCAACTCGACTGTCTTGGTAATTACATTCATCTTGTTAATCTCGATATATTTTTGCGTCAAATGAAAATCATGCAAAGATACATCTTTATTATTGGAACGGGGCAGGGCGTGGCGCGTTTTCTCTTGCGCGTGCGCTCTTTTCTTCCCTTTTGGCCAGAATAGTGCCCGAAAGGGAGAAAATCGCAGTACCTTTACGGCACAGAAAATGGAGAACGGAATTATGAGAAAGATATGCCTGCTTGTTCTTGCCGTCGCGGTGGCCTCGTGCCGGCATGGTGGCCAGTTCTGTGTGGAGGGCCATATAACGGACGCCGCCGACACGGTCCTGTACCTTGAGCACCTCTCGCTGGGCGACGGCATCGAGGTGGTGGACTCGGTGAGGCTGGGCGCCGACGGGGCGTTCGCGCTCAGGGGCGACACCATGTCCACCCCCGAGTTCTACCGCCTGAGGATAGGCGGCCAGTGCGTGAACCTGGCCATTGACAGCACCGAGACGGTGCGGGTGGAGGCCAGCCTCAGGGACATGTCCTTCGGCTACCGCGTGGAGGGCAGCGGCGCCTGCGACACCATACGTCTCCTGTGCCTCAAGCTCGCCGACCTGGAGAGGGCCGTCAGGCGTGTGGCCGATGACCGCGACTATACCGTGGAGGAGCGAGACCGCATGATTGACGACCTGGTGCGGCAGTACAAGACAGAGGTCAAGACGGACATCATACAGAACCGCTACGATGCGGCCGCCAGCTATTATGCCTGCTTCCAGGCGCTCGGGGGGCGGCTCCTGTTTGACCCCATGGCCGACCGCAGCGACCTCACCTGGGTGCGCGCCGTGGCCAATGCCTGGAGCGAGAAGTACCCCGGCAGCCAGCGGGCCCAGAACCTGTACAACATCGTGATGGAGGGACAGCGCCTGCAGGCCAGGCCCCGCGAGATAGTCATCGACACCAGCCACAGCAAGGTGCGGGAACTGGGCATCATCGACATGACCTTCCCCGACATCCACGGCACGGAGCGCACGCTCAGCGACCTCAAGGGCAAGGTGGTGCTGCTTGACTTCACCGCGCTCGGCCTGGATGGCGCGCCCGAGCGCACGCTGCAGCTGCGCGAGCTTTATGACCGCTACCACAGCCGCGGCTTCGAGATTTACCAGGTGTGTGTCGACCCCGACAGGCACTTCTGGACCCAGCGCAGCGAGCGGTTGCCCTGGACTTGTGTGTATTGCGAGGAGGGGCTCGGCAGCGACATCCTCACGCTCTACAACGTGCAGAGCCTGCCCACATACTTCCTCATCGACCGCAACTGCGACCTCAAGTCGCGCCAGGAAGACCCCAAGACCCTGGGGGCGTCCATCGGGAAGCTGCTCTGAGGCGTGCGGTGCCATGGCGGCGGGAGTGCCTGGGGGCATGGGGCACGCGCGTGCGCCAGGCGTGCCGGGAGCCCGGGGAAAAGCAGATTTCCCGCCGAAAAGTTTGCGGGTTCGTTTTTTGTGCCTATCTTTGCAGCGTTGACATCAACGAGTAATGGGTAAAGGGTTCTGGCTCCAAGGGCTGGGATTCTTTTGTTTTTGCTCTTTCCCGAAGCAGCATCCCATACAAAACGTTGCCGGCAGGCATAATCTTAAAACACAACAAACACTATGGCTTATATGTCACAAAAGGGCTACGATGAACTCGTGGCCAAGTTACAGCACATGGAGAGCGTTGACAGGCCAGCCGCCAGTGCCGCGATCGCCGAGGCGCGCGACAAGGGCGACCTGTCAGAGAACGCCGAGTACGACGCCGCCAAGGAATGGCAGAGCAAGCTCGAGACCGAGATAGCGATGCTGAAGAAGACCATCATGGAGGCCAAGATCATCGACACCACCCACATGGACACCGGCACCGTGCAGATACTCGCGACGGTGGAGCTGCGCAACGTGAGGAACAACATGAGGATGAAGTACACCATCGTGAGCGCGAGCGAGGCCGACCTCAAGGCAGGCAAGATCAGTGTGGAGACCCCCATCGCCAAGGGTCTGCTGGGCAAGAGAGTGGGCGACGTGGCCGAGATACGCGTGCCCCAGGGCACCATACAGCTCGAGGTCATATCCATCTCATACGAGTGAGGGGGCGCGCCATGGCAAGCATATTCTCCAGGATAGTGGCGGGCGAGATACCCTGCCACAAGATAGCCGAGGACGAGCGCTACTTCGCGTTTCTCGACATCAGCCCCCTGCAGAGGGGACACACGCTGGTGATACCCAAGCGCGAGGTGGACTACATCTTTGACCTGCCCGACGACGAGCTGGCCGGGCTGCAGGTCTTCGCCAAGAAGGTGGCCATCGCCATCCGCAAGGCCATCCCCTGTGTCAAGGTGGGGCAGTGCGTGCTGGGGCTCGAGGTGCCCCACGCACACATCCACCTGGTGCCCATGCAGAGCGAGGCCGACATGCGCTTCACCAATCCCCACCTGCAACTCACGCCCGACGAGCTTGAGCAGATAGCCCGGAGCATACGCGAGCAGCTGTGACGGGCATGGGGCACGCGTGGGACACACAGCGCGCGCGCCGCGCGCCGCACACACAGGCTGCAGGCCGCATGCCGGGACTGCCCCGCGCGGGCGGGAAATATTACAAGAAGTTAAAACGGGCAGGGAGGGAAGCCAAAAACTTCCCTCCCTGCTGTCTTGTTTGTGCGGAAAGCCCTAAATTTGCACATGCGGAAACAGAAAAAAACGCATACAAGATGAAAGCAAGAACCCTCCTGCTGCAGATACTTCTGCTTGCGAGCCTGGGCGCGCAGGCCCAGAAACACGAGTTCGCCAACTGGAACCGCTACGCGCAGGCCAACCAGACGCTGGGACTCCCCGCCAAGGGCGAGCGGCGTGTGGTGCTCATGGGCAACAGCATCACCGACGGATGGCCAGGCACACACCCGCAGTTCTTCAAGGACAACGGGCTGATAGGGCGGGGCATAAGCGGGCAGACCTCCTACCAGTTCCTCCTGCGCTTCCGCCAGGACGTTATCAACCTGCGGCCCAAGGTGGTGGTCATCAATTATGGCACGAATGACATCGCCGAGAACACAGGCGCGTACGACGAGGACCTCACCTTCGGCAACGTGTGCTCCATGGTGGAGCTCGCGCGCTACCACAAGATAAAGGTCATCCTCACCAGCTGCCTGCCTGCCGGGGGCTTCGGCTGGAGGCGCGGCATCACCGACAGCATGCAGAAGATACGCTCGCTCAACGAGCGTGTCAGGGCATACGCCAGGGCCAACAAGATACCCTATGTCGATTACTTCAGCGCGATGGTCAACGACGAGGGGACAGCCATGAGGGCCGAGTATGCCAAGGACAATCCCGGCGTGCACCCCAACGCGGAGGGGTATACGGTGATGGAGCGCCTGCTGCTCCCCGTCATCAAGAAACTGCGTTAGGAGGTGACAATGAACACAGTATCCATGGACAACCATAACTACTGCCTCATACTGGCCGGGGGCTGCGGAAGCCGCCTGTGGCCCGTGAGCAGCGCGCACAGGCCCAAGCAGTTCATCGACTTCTTCGGCACGGGGCGCTCGCTCCTGCAACAGACCTATGACCGCCTGGCGGAGTTCATGCCCCAGGACCACATCTACATATCGACCAATGTGGACTACCTGCCGCTGGTGTACGAGCAACTGCCGCAGGTGGATGACGAGCACATCCTGGAGGAGCCGCTGCGCAGGGGCACACTGGCCTCGGTGGCGTGGAGCACCGTGGTGGTGGCCAAGCGCGACCCTCAGGCGTGCCTGCTGGTCACGCCCGCCGACCAGATAGTGACCGGCGAGTCTCTCTTCAGGCGCGACATGGCGGATGCCCTGGCCTTCGCCGCGCGCAAGGAGGGCATCCTGGTGACGGGCATCACCCCCACCAGGCCCGAGACGGGCTACGGATACATACAGACAGAGGACAGCCGCGAGATCGCTCCGGGCATCTTCCCCGTGAAGTCCTTCACCGAGAAGCCCGGCGCAGACTTTGCGCGCGTCTTCATGCAGGAGGGCAACTTCCTGTGGAACACCGGGCTCCTCACCTACCATGTGGAGGTCATGCTGAGCAACCTGTACAGCCTCGTGCCAGAGTACCAGGTGGAGATCCCGCGCATGATGGCCGAGGCGGAGACCGCCTCGCCGCGCCTCGTGCCCGAGTTCTTCACCTCATTGCCCAACCTGGGCGTTGACCTCAGCATCCTGGAGCGCAGCAACCAGGTATATGTGCAGCAGGGACATTTCGGCTGGGCCGACATAGGCACATGGACGAGCCTCTATGACGATGCCCCGTCCGACCCCGACGGCAACGTCCTGCTCCACACTCCCGCCTACCTGTATGAGTGCCACAACAATGTGATACGCCTCTCCGGGGGGCGCACGGCAGTGGTCAAGGGGCTGCGGGACTATGTGGTGGCCGAGGAGGAGGGCATACTCATGATATGCCCCCGCAACGATGTGGCCGCCATGCGCAGGATGCACAATGACACCAGTTTCTCCTGATGCCCCTGCCGCAGTGAGGCATCCTGGCGGCGCGGACATCCTGGCGGGGTGTCCGCGCCATGCGTATGTGGGGTGGGGGGTGCCGCACCGCGCCTTGCGTCCAGCCCGGGCTGGACGGTCAACGCATGCGGCTGCGATTGCCAACGCATGCGGCTGCATCGGCCAACGCAGCCGCATGCGATGGCCAATGCACCGCAGTGTGTGAGTTTCCCCTGTTTCGTGAAGGCGGCTTCTCTGTGCTTCCCGGTTTTCCGCTTTTTGCCTTCCTCCTGCGGTTTGCCTGTGCCTGGGCGTCATGTTGACGCGTGCGGGCTGCGCTGGCTTTTCCGCTTGCCCTGCGTGTTCCGGAAGGGGGGCATGGTTTGGAGAGTACACAAGCCCAAACCATTCATTAGAATTACCTTGCGCAAAAAGAAAGTTAACGTAAACCGGCTACCACCATTATCCCCTCTGTATGCTAACGCAACACGCGGCTTTCGGTTTGTTTCAAGACAAAAAGAAAGCGATGTTTTCTAATGACCGGTTGGGGATAAAGCTCCACCTGAAACCCTTGCGGGAAAAGCAGAGGACTCTTTCGCGAAGGTCGCTTCGCGAAAGAGTCCTCCCGGATTTCCCTTCCTGTACAGGTGGGAAACGCCCCCGCCCCGCCATGGCCGGGCAGGGGCTTTCCGCATTTTATTTGTTCAGTGTCCAGGCGAAGCCGTCCTTGGTGTCCTTCACCTCGAAGCCCAACTGTGCAAGCCTGTCGCGTATCTGGTCGCTCAGAGCCCAGTTCTTCTCCGCCTTGGCCTGCTGCCGCTGTTCGAGCAGCATGTCCACCACTGCTCCGAAGGCTTCCTCGCGCGCCTTGTTGGTGCCCCCCGTCTCCTCGTCCAGCCCCAGCACCTCATGCGTGAAGGTGTCCATGAGCGTGAGCAGGGCCTGTGCCACCTCGGCCTTGATGCCCGCCTTCTTGTCCACCAGCGTGTTCACCACGCGGCAGGCGTCAAACAGGTGGCTGATGACGATGGGGCTGTTGAGGTCGTCGTTCATCGCGTCGTAGAGCTTCTGCCTGAGGTCGTCCACGTACCGCATCTCCACGGCGGGCTGCCCCTTCACCTTCTGCCCGTCCAGGAAACGGCGCAGGTTCTTCAGCCCCTCCATGAGTCTGGCAAGCCCCTTCTCGGCGGCCTGCAAGGCCTCGTTGCTGAAGTCGAGTGTGCTGCGGTAGTGCGCCTGCAGTATGAAGAAGCGTATGGTCATGGGCGTGTAGGGCTGCGCGAGCATGGGGTGGTCACCACTGAAGAACTGTGGCAGCGTGATGAAGTTGTTGTAACTCTTGCCCATCTTCTTGCCGTCGATGGTGATCATGTTGTTGTGCACCCAGTAGCGCACCATCTGGCTTCCTTGAGAGGCCACGGCCTGCGCGATCTCGCACTCATGGTGCGGGAAGATGAGGTCCATGCCCCCCCCGTGTATGTCGAAGTGCTCGCCCAGGTATTTCCTGCCCATGGCCGTGCACTCGCAGTGCCAGCCGGGGAATCCCTCGCTCCAGGGCGATGGCCAGCGCATGATGTGCTCGGGCTGTGCCGCCTTCCACAGGGCGAAGTCGGCCTGGTTGTGCTTCTCGCCCACGCCGGCCAGGTTGCGGCTCGCGTCCTTCACGTTCTCCAGGTCGCGTCCCGAGAGGATGCCGTAGTGGTGGTCGCGGTTGTATTTCTCCACGTCGAAATAGACGCTTCCGTTGCTCACGTAGGCGTATCCGTTGTCCAGTATCTGCTGCACCAGCTGCTCCTGCTCGATGATGTGCCCGCTGGCGAGCGGCTCGATGCTGGGGGGCAGGCAGCCCAGCGCGTGCATGGCCTCGTGGAAGCGGTTGGTGTAGTATTGTGCCACTTCCATGGGCTCCAGTTGCTCCAGGCGTGCTTTCTTGGCAATCTTGTCCTCTCCCTCGTCGGCGTCGTGCTCCAGATGGCCCACATCGGTGATGTTGCGCACATAGCGCACTTTATAGCCGATGTGCCTGAGGTAGCGGAACAGGAGGTCAAAGGTGACGGCAGAGCGCGCGTGTCCCAGGTGTGCGTCACCATATACGGTGGGGCCGCACACATACATGCCCGCATGGCCTGGGTTGATGGGGCGGAAGAGCTCCTTCTGCCTCGTGAGTGTATTGTAGATGATGAGTGGTTGCTCCATAGTCGGGTAGATGTTTCGTGAATGTGTATGCGGCGGGCGCGTGGTGTGCGTCCGTCCTGGTGTGCAAAGTTACGGCATAATTCTCTCGTGGCAAAGGGGATGGAGCCTTATCCCCAGGGGGCTGGCGGAAAAGTGGCGCGCGGCGGTCACTCCTGTTCCGCGTCCCTGGTGTGGGGGCCGATGGCCTTTATGTCTTCCCTGGACATGTCCAGGGCCTTGGATATGATGCTTGCGTCCAGCCCCATGGCCAGCATGTTCCTGGCGGTCTCCAGCCGGGTCTCCCTTGCGCCCTCCGCCCTTCCGGCCTCGAGCCCTTCTGCCCTTCCGGCCTCGAGCCC
>DCCS01000003.1:38143-65582 GCA_002316015.1 Prevotellaceae bacterium UBA1075 | reverse complement strand
CTGGGGCGGTGGACGCTTGGTCCGGGAGCGGTGGACGCTTTGCCTGGGAAGCCTGGAGCCTGTTTCGTTTCGCGGTTGGAAACGAATATACCAAACTTTGCAACATTTGTTTCCAACTTTGCAATGAAAATTTCCAACTTTGCAACATGGCACCAACATATCTTCCCGTGGCAACGTCATCTAACTTCCCGCGCGAAGGAACTTATCACCTTATCACCTGCGGGCTCGTGCCTTTATTTCTTGACAGCCTTATGGAAAAACCATCTATAACGACGAAGGGCCACATATGGGTATCGGCAATCAAACACCATCAGCTGCTCACGCTCAAATGTGGCAGCAGCAGAAATGCGGAAAAGCTCTCAAAAAGCTTTTCTGATTAATCGAGAATGTGTAATTTTGCCGCCGAACGGGATTGCGTCACCATAACCATTTTTTTTGTGGAAATTCCCCCAAAAGAGCAACCTGTTATCAGGGAAGGTGACGAAAATTCCGGCGATTTGTGTGCTCTTTTTCAACCAAAGGGAACAATAGAAGAAATTCTTGTGAACTTAACACAATAAAGACAATGAAAACAACGACGTATTCAAAAGTCCTCTTGGGACTGTTCACAATCTGTACAATGTTCACGGCTTGCGGTGAGGAGGACAACAGCAACGGAGGCAGCGGTAAGCCTACATATGTCAGCGTTGACCTGAAATCCGTATTCACGGGCGGGATGCCAAAGTCTGCCGGTGAAGTACATTCGATAACTTACAACGAAGAGGGGCTCGTCTCGACAATGTCAATCAGTGACGGGAATGTGGAATTTGAATATGCAAACGTATCTGCACGTTCAGAAGACAGGGCACCATCCGTGAGAATGAAGGTTGACTACGGCAAGGGTGAGTATTCCCTGTTTACCATGCGGCTTGGGAGCAACGGATTCGTTGAAGAAGCGCAACAGGTAGAAAAGGATTTGGACGAGAAGCAAGAATGTCATTGGAGGCTCAAATACAATGCAGACGGACAACTCTCGCACATCGTGAAAGAATCGTACGATGAAGAATACGATAAAGAGGAAATTTTCGTGTCATACCAAAATGGTGACATTGTAAAAGTAAGACAGACAACTGAGGAAGGCGATGACGACTGGGAGGACAGCATACTTTACACGTCCCCGACCATAAATGCTCCGATTGAAAACAAAGGATGTGTAATGCTGTTTGACGATGCTTTCGATATAGACCTGGATGAGATGGAGTATGCCTACTATGCAGGACTTTTAGGCAAGGCCACGCGGCATTTGCCCGTAGGTGTAATCGATGATAAGGAAAAGTGGTACTATCAATGGACTTTGGACGAAAAGGGTTATCCTGCTTCTGTCATTCTTGACAGCTATGACAACTGGGGATACCGTTTCTCTTGGTGAAAATGGCCGTCCCTGACTACAGATTCCCCGGGGTTCCCCGGGGGATTACTGCTTTGTGGCCAGTGTGCCCTTGATTCTCTTCACTCTGTTCCATGTGGTCTGGTGGGGGCTTCCTGTCAGAATCTCTATCTGCTGGTTAGTCATGCCAATCTTTACCAGGTAGGCTGTGCGTAGCATGCTTTCGCTTAGGCGGGGAATGCGTTCTGTGATTTCTTCCCTGAATGCAGGAGCGTCCTGGTCGATGGCGTTTGTGAGCTGTTGCCAAAGTTCTTCACTCATGGCCTTACCCTCGCGTGCCGACCTTTCGAGGCTTAATGCGATGTCGGGCATGCTGATGCGGGTTGTGCTTAGGTTGGACATTCTTATGGCCTCGTTCATTTCTCTTCTTTTCTTTGTTATTGTGGCTCTCAGTTCCTCGGTGCGTTGCTTCAATTCGTTTAGGGACTTCTCTTTTTCTTCAATCTCTTCCGCTTTTGAGATTAGCAACGTGTGCAGTTTGGACAACTTTCTGTCTTTGCCGAGAGCTTCTTCCAGTAATTTTTTCCTATGGTAGTAATAGATGGCGACGAGGGATACTATTATTATAAGGAGAATGCAGAAGCCCATAGTTCCCCAGAATCTCATGGCCTCATTTTCGCGGGTTAGTGCTTCCTCGTGTTCTTTGTCCTTTTGGTAACTGTACAGTCCCTTGGCATTGCGTGTCCATTCGCGTTGTTCCGCTTTGTCTGTGGCTTGCTTGTTTCTTATGTATTGTAGGGCATATTTTGCAGCCAGTTCGTATTTGTTTTGGTGGTAGTACAAAGAGAAAAGGTGAAATGTGCTTGCTTGCCTGAGGCTTGGATTGGGTGCATAAGTCAAGTCTTTTGTGTAGTAAGCAATGGCAGAGTCTGTTTCGCCTCGTGCTTCATATACTGCAGCTTTTGCGAAGTTGTACTCTTGTGTGAATTCGTGTTCTGGAATAACCTCTAAAAGCGAGATAAGTGTATCCACTTTGTTATACTCCTTATATTCCAGAAAGTATTGTGTCATTTCAGAGATTAAGGGCGCATTTGCCTGGTCTTGTTTCTCCTTGAATAATTGTTGGTACGCTTTTTCGCAGTAAGAGATGCATTTGTCGGAATTTCCTGCTGTCTTATAGGACGTGGCAGCGTCCATGATATACCAGGCGTCTGCCAGTCCTGCCTGTTCTGCCAGTCTTAGCCCAGTCAGGGCCATGTTGATAGACTCCTGTGGATTGTGGAGTCTTCTGTAAATGTAGGAAAGTTGTGAATAGCATTTTAGTGCGATAGCCGTATCGCATGCCTGCTTGTCTTTTGCAAGTTCCAGCGATTTAAGTGTGTATTCTACGGAATGTGGATTGTCGTTGAGCTCCTCGTAGGCTGATGCCATGTAATAATATGCTCGCATGATGTCTTTTTTCGAACCTCTTCTTTCCATAAAGGTTGTCACTTTTCTGGTAGAATCGATGGAGGAAGGGGGCATGTTGCTTTTGTCCCGAATACGAATGCAAAGTAAGTCGTATCTCATTCTTGTGTAATCAGAGCATGTGTAAACCGCATTCTGTATAAGTCTGCATTTTTGCGATGCAGATGTCAGGTCGTGGTCACTTAAGTCCCATATCTGCTCTATCTTGCTGAGTGTTTCTTTTTCCCTCCTGCTTTGGTGAGCACATGACGCGAGCGTCATCAGGATGCCAACCCATATAGATATTTTGATTTTTCCCATTATGCGCGATGCTTTTTGTTTTTGATGCAAAGTTACGTTTTATATACGCTTGCGACAAATGGCAGGATAAAATATCTTGGAAAATTAGCAACGGGGAGCAAGTGGGGACGTGTCTGTCTCTACATTGCTGAGCATTACAGAAAAATCAGGAGCAGAATGTCCAAATCTCTTTTTCTCCCCTTTCCTGTCCCAAGTCGTCCCAAATGGGACAACCTGGGACACCACTTTCTTCCCCCATAAGTAAGATTACTCGTAAATTTGCATCAACATTGATAAACGGAAAAGCGTAAAATGAAGAGAAAAATGATTTTGTTCGCGTTGTTGTCATCTATGCTAAATGTAGCATGGGCAGAGCGCATTCCTGTCCCAGTTCATGTAAGGAAGAACAATGGTGATTCTGATGATGAAGGGTGGCCAAAAGAAACGGAGCATCACCCAAAGCATAAATCTCCCCAGGCGTACATGGTACCTTGGATAGAGTATGATAAGAATACCGGTGAACTTGTGTTTAGGTGTTCTTGTGCCCAGCCTGTGACATATTCTATAGTAAAGGAAGATGGAGAATGTGCCTTGAGTGGTACATTGCTCTTGACAGTGGACGAGGAAAGTACTGTAGAGTTAAATGCTTTGAGCCCCATCGGATGTATTTATGTATATTTGCGCGTTGGCGATGTAACGTATGTAGGACAGCTCCCAATTTGAGTTGAGGCAAGCAACAAATGCGTACAATATGGAAAAACTTCATTATGCGTTAAACGATGAATCGTTATAATAACTTGAAATATCTGAATTCTTATCTTAATTACTATTAAATACAAATAATATGAAAGTTTTTAGAATTATTTGCACATCCACGATGTTCATGGTAAGTGGCTGTGTTCTTTTGAGTTCTTGTTCTGAAAGCGAGCCTGGCCAGAAGGAAATGGCGAACAGCCAGGATGGTGCTTATTTGAATGGGGTTCGTTCGATCTATCGTGGCATGATGGACCTTGATTTGAGACCAACGGCCAGTGCGAAGGCAGCGGGACGTAAAGAAGTGGCCCCATCGCGCAACCGTACAGATTCCGTTCCAGTGTATCTGGAAATCCCTGATGATTATAGTGAGGAAGAGAAAGTCAAGATAGAGCGTCATCTTACTGAGGTTGTTACCACCAGGGATTTGATAGAGATGGCAGAGTTGGCTTGTGTGAAGTTGACCACGGATTCTACAAGAAGTCATGACGGACAGATAGTGTTGTCGGAGTTAAAGGCAAGAGAGGCAATAGCACCGCTGGTTGCTGCGAGTAGGGAGTACCTTCGCGGCAAGGGATTCAGTGATGTGGAGATTGAGGAGATGCTAGAGGAAAATGGAGTCGATGAGTCGGAACTGGTTCGACTTGTCCTGTACGTCTCTACAGATGAGAATGCCAGTGACGAAACTGCGAGCGTCAACGCTTCGTCCGGAATTTTCAGTTTGTTGTCAACTCCAGCTTATGCTGCCACCTGGCAGAATGTGGCCGCGCAGGCAGGAAGTTGTGCATTCAGGGCTTTGGTGGCTGATTTAGAAGGGATGGCTTTTGCATCAGCAGGCAAGGTTTGGAGTAAGGCAGCTATGCGGATAGCATTCAAGAGTATCGCAAAGAAGGCACTTGGTCCTGTGGGGGTCGCCATAGCAGTGGGAGAGTTTGGCTACTGCATGTGGGGATGATAGTGCATGGCTTGATTCAGAACTCAGACGCGTTATATTTATAATATAGTAATGAAATACTTGATTGATTTATTTGTGCCAGTCATTTTGACGGCTTTCTTTTTCTGGGTGCTGGTGCGTGGTTGCAAGAACGGCTACAGGGCTTTCAAGGCTCGTGCGTGGTTTGGGGTGCTGTGGAGTGCCTTCTGGTTTGTGGCTTTTGTCGCCACCTGGGTGTATCTGGCATATTCCCAGGACATGGCCATGAAGTTCTGCCAAGCGGTTGCCTGGCTGTGGAGCTGTATTGCAGAATGAGTAAAAGTGTGTAAATATTTATGAGATTCCTGGAAGATAACAAGTGCTCTAAGGCTTTTGGAGGGCAGTGCCGCATGGCAATTCTTGTGCTGGGAGTGACGATAGCAGTTTCTCTCACTTCTTGTGGTGGTCTTCTGTTCCCCAGTAATCATGGGTTTCCCAAGAAGGTGTCCTTCAGCGCCGATGGGGGTGTCAAGACGGTAAAGGGTGATAGAGACCTGTATGGCGTGGAGATAAGAACTTGGAACGGAAGCACGGCGGGCTGTGAGTATGATGGGGAAGGCCGTGGAGAATATGCCAGGAAGGACTGGTTAACAGCCAAGTTCAACAGCAAGACTGGGGAGATGACCATCACCGTGGAACCAAACACGACTGGCAAAAAGCGGCGGCTGGTGATAGGGGGCATGGTAATGGACAATGGGGTGGATATTGAGGTGCACCAGGGCAAGTAGATGGCGCGGGTAATTGACTTTTATGTTGCAGAATTTGTAGCAAGAGGCGGCCATTCGGCCGTCCCTTGCTACTCTGTGATTTTTCTCGTGTCGCAAAGTTATCAAAGAAACATGTGTTATTCTGCCTTTGCGGATGGATTGTATAAGGCGCGGAAAACGGAAATTCGGCTCTTTCCTGCCCATGTTGTCACATTCAGGACAAATTTGAGCAGGATTCTTTCTACTTTTTTCTTGTTTTTTTCTTAATTTTGTGACAAAGATGTCAATGAGATGAAAGCAACAAGATAAATGCTGCCTGCTGTCTGTACTTCGCTATTTCGAGCGGTTGCATGGCTGCATTAGCTGCGTAAGACTGTTGGGATGATTGCGTATGACTTGATTCGGAAAATCGATGCGTTAATATATGTAATGAGATACTTGATTGATTTGGTTGTGCCAGTCATTTTGACGGCTCTTTTTTTCTGGGTGCTGGTGCGTGGTTGCAAGAACGGCTACAGGGCTTTCAAGGCTCGTGCGTGGTTTGGGGTGCTGTGGAGTGCCTTCTGGTTTGTGGCTTTTGTCGCCACCTGGGTGTATCTGGCATATTCCCAGGACATGGTCTCGAAGTTCTGCCAGGCGGTTGTCTGGCTGTGGAGCAGTATCGCAGGATGAGGGCAAGCGTGAAAAGGCATGAAAAGATGCTTTCTTGAAAGAGTTCGCTGAGGGAAACAGGTCTCTCTGGTGTCACGATTACAACAACTTCAAGCATATTATTGCTTATGAGATTCCTGGAAGATAACAAGTGCTCTATGGTTTTTTGGAGCGCAGCGACGCATGGCGATTCTTGCTCTGGGAGTGATGATTGCAGTTTCTCTCACTTCTTGTGGTGGTCTTCTGTTCCCCAGTAATCATGGGTTTCCCAAGAAGGTGTCCTTCAGCACCGATGGGGGTGTCAAGATTGTATAAGGCGCGGAAAACGGAAATTCGGCTCTTTCCTGCCCATGTTGTCTTATTCAGGACAAATTTGAACAGGATTCTTTCTACTTTCTTGCTTTTTTATTGATTTTGTGACGAAGATGTCAACGAGCACAGTTCCGCACTCGTGTTTTCAACGCGCATGCAAACGGTTAAAACTCTATATATTCATATGGCGTGCGGTTTATGGCAGCGGCTCTGTAGGCAAATCCGCTTTTGTACATGTGTCCTGTTCGCAGCAGGTAAATGCGTTGGGCGTGCGATAGGGTCACCATGTCAACGAACGACTTGAGATACGCATCATTGCCGGCATTGGGCGTATAGTCCATGTGAACAACCTTGCCGCTGATTATGCGCACATAGGGCAGGGCTGTGGCTGCTCTTTGCAAGAAGGTGGCGCTTTCCGAGGTGACCAGTACAAGGCGGCTGGGGGCTTGTGTGCGATGTATCTGTTCTATTTTTCCAATGCACTTGGTGACAAGCTCTTCACGCTTTTGTGGAGAAAGCACCTCGTAGTTGCCCTCTTTGAAGTCGCCCAAGAGTTGCTGGAAGCGTAGTACTATGGCAATGAACGGCTGGTCGAATTGTTCCAATTGGCGTGCAACAGCCGCTTTAAGCACTGGGGCATAAGCAAATAGTTCTTTGAATGCTTGGTTATAGTATTTGTCGTAGATGAGCGTGTTGCTGTATACATGCAGTTGCTTGGTGTGGGTTTGCTTGAGCAGGCGGTTCAAATAGAACTTGTGCAGTTTGCTGGGTAATAGGTGCAACATGAGCAAAACTGGCTTCGCTTGACGTGGATGATGGCTTATTTCGGTTTTTTCTATAGTCCAATCGTAAGCGGCGGGGGGCAGGTAGTCGGCAAGGTGAAAAGGGTATTCAAAGTGTATGTAGAATGGGACATCGTGCAGTTTGCACCAATAATATATGGAGCAGATGCCGCGCAGTCTGTCTGAGAGACCGCCGTGCATGGTGCGCCCGTCTATCATCATCACTATGCCGGTTTTCAGGTTTTCCAGGGGCTGGTGCGTTGCTGCATCATAGTATGTTTGGAGTAATCTCGTCTCTTCCGCGTGAAATGCTCCTCCCTTATTTGCCAGTATTTGGAAAAATCCCATTGTGAGTGACCAGGTCTTTCTTATCAGTCTTATCTGTTTCATTTTTGCATTGCATAAAGTTAAAAGCGGGTGTAGTGCTGTAGGGCCCAACCGGCAAGTGCAAAATTAAGCATTAATCCTGAAGAACTTTTTCTTTTGTATGGAAAATAGCACAAACCTTGCTGAAAGTCCCTGGCTACTGGCACGAAGGAACTTATTACCTGCGGGCGCGTGCCTTTGGCTCCAGGCACTTGTGAGTCACCAGGCTTGGAGACATGTGGAGGTGTGGCTGCACGGGGGCTATTCCTGCTGTTTGTTCCACAGCAGTGAGCCTTCACAGTCCTGTCCCTGGGCGTTGACCAGGATGCCACCCGTGAGGGCGTTGTTGTAGAAATGCACCTGTGCCTCACCTTTGCCATCCAGGTTCACGCAGGGATTCCAATAGAGTGTGCGGCGGTAGTCGGCATCCTCCCTGGAGGGTGTGCGCCCGCTGTAGTCAGGACTGTAGAACTTTGCAGCGCGCGCAAAGCCGGGAAGGAACAAGAAACGGTCAACATTTTTGGGAGCGGGGTAGTCAAGCAGGGTGAACAGGATGTCCACCTCGGGCTGGTTGGATGCCTGATACTGGGGGCTCCCTTCCTTGCGCGGAGCGTAGTCGGTGAACACAAACACCGAGTCGAGCATGCTCATGAGCCCCGCCTTTCGGATGACAGCATCAGGATTGATGCCGTTGATGGCCATCAGGCCACCGGGATTGGTCAACTGGCCATCATAGTTCAGGTTCACGCTGTACGGCCTGTTCTGCCCCATGTCGGACACCACATACCGTGCCATGGCTGTTCCAAACTGCATGGGTGACGAGAGCCATCCGTTCAGCAGCCCGCCGTCCACCAGCATGTTGAAAGCATCGTAGGCCTTCATCCTTACCACAGGTGTCGTGTGGGTCACACTCAGCAGGCGGTTGCGTCTCTTGCCAGTCACGTTTACCTCTTTCATCATGAGGGCGCTTGCCGTATTTCCTGTCAGTACAGGAGCGCGCGGCCCGTCGGCGGGAGCCAGGCGGGTTTGGTAGTAAGAGTATGGCTTTACGAAATTGGGGTATGGGAAAGACAGGCGTACATAGAATTCGGGGTAGTTTGCATCACCATGCCAGTACCATTGGTGCTCTTTCTTGCCCAGCCTTTCGGCCTTGCTCCATTTGGTGGTGTCCGAGGCGGCCAGTGTCAGGTAGCAGTATTCGTCTATCAAGGGTGTCTGGATGCGGAAGGTACCATCATGGGTGACACTCTCTCCCCACACGGCCGCACCACCCTGGGGAGAAAGGAATTCGGCATGCACCTTCACCTCATGCTTCAGTTTCTCCCCGTCTTCCATCAACTGCTTGCGCAGTTTTTTTGTGGCGCCTATTCTGTCTGCCCTCTCGTTCTTCTTCAGATCCTTGCCATAATGGAATCTCCTCCCTCCCGCCTCATCAAGGCCAAACCGCTCATTCAGAAAGTTGGGAATTTCCTCTTTCGGCGTACCCATGAGCATCTCTTGCTCAATCATGGTCTCCATCAGCACGGGGTCGAATTTCATGGTGGCTTGGTAAGTGTGCACTGCGCCTGTCAATATTTGGGAGGTTTCTGCAGGGTGCACTATCTCAAAGTGCCCTCTTATGGCCATCTCCTGCCATGGAAACCTGCGCCATCCCTGGGTAAGCATCAGCAAGTCAAGTGCCGAACGGCGCTCTTCATCATCGGCCTCGAAGTACCAGTCTGGCTGTGGGATGAATCCCCTCACTTCACTGGCAAGCAACATTTCTGTCAGGATGTTTCCGTTGTCGTACAAGCGCGCTGCGGATCTGTTGCTGCGCACAGACAATGACACCTTGCCACTTCTTCCTTCATTTCTCTTGATATATAGCGAGATGGGCTCGTAGGGCTTATACTCGTCCTTCTGCCCTCTAATATATAATGTGGGTTGGAAGTCTTCGGGTTGAGTGACAAAGAAGAGTCGGTCGGCCAACACTCGTCCTTGTGTGTCAAACACAGTGAACTGGTGCACCCCCGAAGCCTGTGCCTTGTCCAGGAGCAGATGGTAAACACTGTGTTCCTGAGCCAGGGAGACCAATGGATGAAAATCCTCCAGCCGTCCCTCGTGCATTATCGTGAGGGCCAGCGAGTCGGCGCAGACATTTCCTGCCGTGCGTATTTGTGCCTGCCACCTGTCACCCTGCCTGCACAACGATACGGTCACTCCATCATCGGCGGGTTTGTCCAAGTTGGTCTCAATCCGCTCCCCGTCCTTACTCACAAATGATATCCTGGTTTCCGTACCTCTCTGTGGAGTGACAAGGAATGTTCCACGTCCACGGTTCTGCGTACTTACGGAGTCGCCATCCACATAGAGCCATCCGTCCAGGTATTTCCCTTCAGCCGTTGTGGCCTCAAAGGCAACTCTGTTGGGCAGGCCTGCCACCAGATTTCCTCCTTCTGGAAAGAAATCCAACCGGGGCTTGGCAAGCCTTGGCTCTTTCTTGAACAGCCGGCGCATAGGTCTTGTGTACATTACAGGAAACATCTCCCCATCCACCTCCTCGTATTCGGAAAAGATTGGGAAGACACGGCTGTATAGCTTGTCATAGTCGCGGAAATAATCACGCGCCGCAGCCTTGTTGAAAAACCACTTGTTTGCTATTGGCGTGTGTGGGTGCTCATGGGCTCCCCAATTGAGTTGCCAACGTGTGTAGGCTCGCAACTCGTAGTATCCTCCCAGGCAAAAAGTGCTGTCAGCCAGGGAAAAGAAGCCGTCCCCTTCTCCGCCAGTCATGTGTATGAGCTTGCGTTCGACCAAGTAGCCGTCGGCATCCCGCAATTCCACATAAAGCGTCCGGCTCACTTCCGAAGGTTTGCCGGTATCGGTCCTTCTCAAGTAAGCCTTGAACCAAATGGTGTCTCCCGTCATATATGAGGTGTTGTCCATATGCACATACACCTTCTCCTGCGGTATTCTGTGCCCAAACTTCTCAACCCTATCGACTAAGGCATGAAAGGGGACGCGCTCGTCCTGTGCCAAAATAGTGACACAAGGGGCAAGTGCGAAGATGGCGGCAAGAAATTTCCTCATAGTAACGGTTGCTTTCTTGATTTAATAACCCCGTTTGTTAAGGTCCGTTTGTTCGATTCTTACATATTCATATATAGAAATGGGATTTAGTTCTGAATTTTCAAATACAAGTTTAATTCTGATTAATATAAGGTACGGAGCATCCCATCCAACTTCTATAGTGTAGCCAGACAGTGTGCTGTATGTGTCCAGCCGATTTACAGCGTATTGCATCTCCGAAGTACAATATTTGCTATTCTCGAAGAAGAAACCGTCTGTCCACTTGAAACTCATAGAAAGCGAATAACTTTGAGTTTCAAAAGTCTTTGTTTTGGAGCCCGCAAAGATTTCTACCCTTGGCTGGTTCTCCGATTCAATACAAGATCCAGAACCGCTTCCTTCGCTGGAACCTGTGCTGCAGCCACTTCCGCTTCCTGATCCCGAGTCTGTACCGGTGCCAGAAGAGAAGAAATCGCTTCCCGTAGTGAATTTGCTTCCGTCAATGTCCCATATTTTAGGTCTTGATGCACATCCGTCCTCAAATACATACACAATTTGTTTGGTGCCATTGTTGTACATGGATACAAATCCACCCCTCCACTGTTTCGCGTTAAAAAGCGTCAAGAACTCTGAATGAGTATACGGGTTGCCAACACTTCCCTTTGTTGTTGATGAATAATTCTGCCCCATAGTGCTAAGTTTTTAGTGTTTGAAATGTAATTCTCTGCAAATATAGAGGAATCTCTTCTGATTTTAAATGTGTTCATAGGATTATTGACATTCTTTATAGAATAAAATCCCGTTTCTTACAAGTCCAGTCATTTCTTTGATTATATATTGCTCGGCATCAAGTAGCGCATTGCCATTGTCTTGTCCAAAACAACTCAAACATTCTTTGAGCATATCTTCATATTTGATCTCTCCACGTTTTACGGTGGACATGATTTGGTATGCATGACCACTTAGGGGGCTTTCTTTTACGCCTTTTCCTTCAAGGCATGGGGACAATAGCACCCCCTTGAGATAGAAATACTTGTCTTTTCCCAATCTATCTTTGATGATATCCAATGCCTCTTGCGGCCATTCTGTTGCCATTTCATATATAAAACAACAAGGATGAATGGAAAGCATATGATTTGCCCCGCTGTTTCGTGAGTTAAGTAAGTATAAGCCGGTTACTCCTTGGGTCTCCCATTCGCCTATTACAGTCTCTGAAATATCTTTCCATTCTTCTCTTTTCCTGTTAAGAATGTCTTCATATTTGGCAATGAAATGCTCTACCGGTAGGCGAATATTTTCATGGTCGTTTTCTTCCTTTTTTCCGAATCTTGCATTCTCGTATGGGAACAAGGATAAAATCTCCTTGTATTTCTTTTGGTTTTGGTGTATCATTGCGTTTCTGAGCATTTGGCAGATGTGCATGCTTTTTTTGTGACTTCCAATGATGTGCAGGAATGGTTTGCCTGCAATATTTTCTATATCACAGAAAGTCTTCCCTGTATACCCGTTGTCGTTGATGGGGTTGTCTAAGATACAAGAAACATGTTTGTGCTCTTTTTCGGATGTCATCGCAAACATGATTTGTTCGAAGAATATGTTGCAGTTTACTTTGCCTCCATCACATGAGGGGTCATTCAAATGATTCAACTCAAAGAAATTGAAAACTTTGTCGCAGTAATTGTGTATGAACTCTAAATTGCATCCGCCAAATATTCCCATGTTGTATGATGAAATCTTATTTGTTTCTATTTCCTTTCATAAATAATCAGGCAGGTGTATTCCTGTGGATGTGGAAATTCGACTCATCATGTCCTGGTAATATTTTGTACAAGTCTCCTTGTTTTGGGCAATAAGTGGCATTCGTAGGATGTCTGAAGAAAAAGGTTGTGAAATGTACACGTCTCCATCTATATGTATAAATGGCTCTTTCTGTTTGTAATATGTGCTTATCTTGGCATATGCCCAATGTATTGGCAAACAAAGGTTGTCATCATAGACAACATGAACTTCCGTGTATGGAAGATGTAGTCTTTCGATAAGTATTTCGTACCCTCGTTGGTCAGTGTATAGAATAACATCATCGTAATACCTGCGAAGTGAAAGACAACTTAAAGCCCAGGACATTAGATTGTATTCTGCATGTGGCCACCCGTATGTCTTGCAAAGTGGATTTGCTGCTCCACTCCAAAAGGTTTGTATGATTCGCATGCTATATTTGTCTTTGATTGTCAATATAGCGCAAATTTGTGGTTTTTCTTTCAAATCGGAAAGCGTTTAGCTTGGTATTATAATTTGTTTGTGCACCATGCGGCCTTTGCACTATGAATCAGAATGGCGAAAAATTCCGGTAATCCGTGTGCTCTTATTCAATCAAATGAAATGAAATAGAGTGCGTAAATGCTTTGTTCGTGAAGTAAATTCCACCGAACGGGGTGAATTTATCAGGTTTTATGCTTACCTTTGCCATATGTCAGATGCTCCTTATTTGAGTTTTGAGCAGCACTAAGGTAAGTGAAGTTTCAGACATATGTAGGCGTTGGGCAACTTGTCGTTATCCGGCGACTTGCTTTGCGAATAATTAAAAGTCTGCTAATTTAAGGCATACTGGAAATTATGCGTCTATTGAAATCATTTGTCGTGTGGACATGTTTCATTCCCATGGCAATACTCAATGGTGGACTGCGTGAGTATGTGCTGGCCAGGTTTCTCGGAGAAGAAACAGCACTGCCACTGAGCGGGATATTGCTGAGCATATTCATCTTTATGGCGACTTGGCTTGTGCTTCCCCGCTTGGCAAGCGGCTGTGGCATGAAAGACTGCCTGGTAATGGGTGTCTGCTGGGTGTTATTGACAGTGGCCTTCGAATCTGCAGCAGGAATTGCCGGAGGCAGTACAATCGCGGAAATCCTTCGTGCCTACAATCCATCAACGGGCAATCTGTGGGTGCTTGTATTGGTGACGATGATGTTGTCACCTGTCCTGCTGAAAGTTTTTGGACAGATTTAGGGGTGTTGATTCAATATCCAGCTTAATGAACGGATATACCTTGGTGCTTCCGCATGGCCGTTTTTGTAACTTCTTCTTTTAATCCTCGCGAGTCAACGCATCACAATAGCCTTAAACATGTTGTTGCTTATGAAATTCCCGGAAGATGACAAGTGCTCTAAGGTTCATGGGGCGCAGAGACGCATGGCGATCCAGCAATCATGGGTTTCCAAAGAAGGTGTCCTTCAGCGCCGATGGGGGTAAAGGGCGATAGAGACCTGTATGGCGTGGAGACAAGAACTTGGAGCGGAAGTACGGCGGGCTGTGAGTATGGTGAGGAAGGCCGTGGGGAATATGCCAGGAAGGACTGGCTGACAGCCAAGTTCAACAGCAAGGCTGGGGAGATGGCCATCAACGTGGAACCAAACACGTCTGGCAAAAAGCGGCGGCCGTTGATGGGAGGTATGGTAATGAACAATGGGGTGTATATTGAGGCGCGCCAGGGGAAGTAGATGGCGCGGATAATGGGATTTTGTGCCAGTTGTCCCTGTGCTCGTTCTTGTGCGCCTTTCCGCCCGCCATCTTTCTCATTTTCTTTAGTGTTCCTTTTGTCGTTCATGCGCATAGTTGTATATTCGCAGGATAAAATGGTATAATAAGCAAAGTCATTCAGGCAAAATCGTACAAACATGAAAGCAAAAACTATCATTCGTGGACTCCTGCCCGCAGTGCTGTGTGTGCAGCCCTTGTGCTCGTACGCCCATCAGTCGCCTGTCAGCGCCGATGTGGATATATGTGTGTATGGCAGCACACCCGCAGGCATCATGGCCGCATACACAGCCAGGCAGAAGGGGAAGAGCGTGCTGCTGGTGTCGCCCACCAAGCGGCTGGGGGGGATGACCACAGGCGGGTTGGGCTGGACGGACATAGGCGACAGCATCAGCCACAGACGCATCGTGAAGGGCTATGCACGCGAGTTCTACAGGCGCATAGGCCAGCATTACGGGATGGCTTCACCCACCTTCTATTTCGAGCCCAAGGTGGCGTTGGCCACTTTCAGGGGATTTCTGGACGAGGCAGGAATCAAGGACAGCACCGACATCTGGTACCAGTGGCGCATCGTGAGTGCCGACAAGGCAGGTAGCACACTTGGCAGCATCACCCTGGAGGATGCCACAGCACCCCGTCAGACCCCACACAGGACGGTGCATGCCAAGGTGTTTATCGACTGCAGCTACGAGGGTGACCTCATGGCCAGGGCAGGCATCTCCTACACCGTGGGCAGGGAGCCAGCCTCGCAGTATGGCGAACCAGAGAACGGCGTGCAATGCCTCAACAAGCACCAGTTCTGCGATGGGGTGGACCCCTATGTGGTGCCGGGCGACTCCACCAGCGGACTGCTGTGGGGAATCATGCCCGGGCCGATGGGCAGGCAGGGCGAGGGGGACAATCATATCCAGGCTTACAACTACCGCCTCACGCTCACCAAGAACAAGCCCTTCCGTGCCATTACCGACAAGGTGCCCGACAACTACGCCCCCTCGCGATACGAGCTGCTCTTCCGCTGGATGGAGAAGAAGGGGTGGCAGGGCTACGGTGACTGCCTCAAGTGGTCGTACATGAAGGATAAGTCGGGGCCCAATGAGTGGAACGCGCTCAAGACTGACAACAACAACCAGGGAGGCTTCTCGACCGACATGATAGGCTACAGCTGGGACTATCCAGAGGCCACCTACGAGCAGAGGGACTCCATCGCCAAGTTGCACGAGGACTATACCAAGGGTCTCCTGTACATCCTGTGGACCGACCCGCGTGTGCCCGCCAGCATACAGGCCGAGTTCCGCAAGTGGGGATACCCGCTGGACGAGTACGAGGACAACGGGAACTTCACGCCCCAGCTGTATGTGCGCGAGGCCAGGCGCATGCTGGGACGCATGGTGATGACCGAGGACTATTGCCTCAAGAACAAGGTGGCGGACGACCCCATAGCCTGGGGAGCCTACACCATGGACTCGCACAACTGCGGACGCTATGTGGTGAACGGGATGGTGAAGAACGAGGGTGACGTGCAGAGGCACCTGACCAAGGGCCCCTACGGCATATCCTACCGGGCCATCACTCCCCATAGGGAAGAGGCCAGCAACGTGCTGGTGCCCGTGTGCCTCTCGGCCTCGCACATCGCCTATGGCTCCATACGCATGGAGCCGGTGTATATGGTACTGGGCCAGACCACAGCCCTGGCCGCCGTGCAGGCCATCGACGAGCACCAGGGATGCGTGCAGGAGGTGGACCCCGCCGACTGCCTCAGGCAACTGGAGCATGGGCTGGACGTGCACAGGTATGATGTGCAGCCTGCCGACCGGGGGCGTGTGATGGTGGACATCACAAGGCGCGTGCTGGCGAATCCTTCCTTTGAGCAGCCCTTTGTCCAGGCTTCCCAGCCGCCCCAAGGCTGGATGGAGGCTCCTGCGGGCACCACGCTGCAGAGGTCGCTCACTGCCACGCCCACAGGCCGGGATGGCCAGAATGCCTACATGTGCAAGCCTGCCCAGGGCCAGACTATCGCCACCCCCCTGCGCCTGTACCAGAAGGTGCCGGCCTCGCGGCTGGGTGCGGGCACCTACAGGGTCACCTGCCGCATGTGGGTGGAGAAGGACTACTATGGCACCTGCTGCCTGTTTGCCTCCAGGGGCGATGGCTCCTGCTGCAACGTGCAGTACTGGAGCACAGAGCCTTACTACCGCAATGGCTCGTCGGGTTATGACAACCTCGACTACACCGACTACCGCACCACCTTTGCAGGACATGCGGGCGGGCGGGCTGGCTCATCATCGCAGAACATGCAGCGCATGGAGGTGTATGTGACCCTGGCCGAGGGCGACGACCTGATGCTGGGCATACGCACCAACAGTGCCAACCAGGGCGCTGACAAGGCCGGGGCCGGATACTTCATCGTGGATGACTTCCGCGTGCAGAGGGTGGGCTCGGTGCCTGCCTCGCAGGATGGGCTCAGCGACAGCGTGCTCACCAACCACGACTTTGAGCGTGACCCGCAGGGTGAGACGGCCTCGTATGTCAACTGTAATTGGAGGAGGGGTGAGGCACTCCTCGGCAATTAGCCGTGCGCATGTGCTCCAGCCGCATGCTCAAGTGAGTTTCCCATAGGTGGCCGGCCTTCTCACTTCACCTTGGTGGGGTCCACGGTCAGTGGAAGCCACACGCGGTAACGCTCAGCCTGGCTCCAGGTGTTGCCTGCCGAGGCGAAGTCGCAGAAGTGGGTGGTGAACTTCTCGGTGTCGTAAGCGCCACGGGGCATGGTGACCTTGAAGGCCATCCACATTCCCTGGGGAGCCTTGACGGGCTCCAGGTCCACGATGTCGCCGTCATGGGCGGGTATCTGGCATGACTCGTCCACAAATCCGTCGCGGAAGCGCGAGTCGCGTGCCAGTACCACGGGGCCGCGCTCTATGGCCTGCATGCCATTCATCTGCACCAGCCTTGCCCTCATGTCAGTGTTCAGGGTCACGCGGTCGCCTGCCTTCCAGGCGCGGTTGATGAGGCAATATTGCCCGGCCTTCACGCCTTCCACCTTCTGGCCGTTCACCTCCACGGTGTTCTGCCTGCTCCATGCGGGGATGCGCAAGCCCAGTGTGAAGGCGGCCTCATGCTGGGGGGTGATGTTTATCTGCACCTTGCTGTCTTCGGGGTAGCGGGTCTCCTGGCTCAGCGTAATGGTCTGTCCGCCCATCTCAATGGTGGTGTGTGAGGGGATGAAGAGGTTCACATCCACGCGGTCGGACGCAGGCAGGCGGTACATCACGCGGGGTATCATGGCAAAGGCACGCGGGCCGTTGGCATTGCAGCAGTTGATGGGGATGTGGCACTGGTGCTCTCCCTCCTGGCGGTAGCCCTCCAGCGGGGTATATTTCACTATCTGTGAGCCGTCGCCCTTCATGCTTGCCATGAGTGCGTTGTACAGGGTGCGTTCTATCTGGTCGGCGTATTTCTGGTCGCCCGTGAACTCCAGCAGCCGTTCGCAGAACTGCATCCAGGTGAAGGTGACGCAGGTCTCCATGGTGAGGCCGGACACCCGTGTCTGGAGGGCACGTCCGCCATACCAGCACTCATGTGAGGCTCCCGAACCGCAGATGTTGATTTCCTCGTCCACGATGTGCTGCCAGGTGGTCTGGGCCGACTGCAGCAGGGCAGGCTCACCGGTCACGCGGAAGAGTTCGAGCAGCCCCACATAGCAGGACATCATCTCGTAAGCCTTCTGGCCGTTCTTGTTGCCATACCACTGGTCGCCAGGCTTGAGGGGCACGCGCCGGGCCACAGGCACATTGGCCTTGGTGATGAGTTCGGGGCCGCCTGGCCTGTTGAGCTCCTGTGCGATGTATTTCGCGAAGTCGAGGTAACGCTGCTTCCTGGTAATCTGGTACATGAACATGGTGGGCTCCAGAATGCTGCTGGGCGGCATGCCCACATAGGCACCACAGTCGAGGATGGACTTCTTGCCAGGGCCTATCTGGCCCATGGTGTAGTCAAGCAGGCGTGTGGCAGCCTTCAGGGCACGCTTGTCACCACTTTCCTGATACCACTTGATGAGCCCCAGCAGGGTGTATTTCCTGCCCCACACGTCCCAGCCCGTGAGCTGGTGGCCGGTGTCGTAGTCGCCGATGTAGCCGTCCTTGAGTTGGCAGTCCATGAGCCTGTCCTCGGCTTGCTGCACGATGCTCTTGAGTTCGGGGTCCTGCGTGAAGTGGTACATGCCAATGGCTCCCTGCACCCACTTGCCCCAGAACTCGCTGGCCCACAATCCTCCTTTCTCGTCCTGTAGGCGAAAGACGGAGATGAGGGTGTCGATGTTCTCGGGCTTCACACGGCGGTTGATACAGTCGGCATAGCGCTGGCCCACATACCCGCTCATGCTCACGGTGCCCACTTTCTGTGGGGTGGTCTTCTTGGCGGGGTGCGCTCCACTTGCCGCAAGGACAGCAAGGGCTGCTGCCAGGAGGGTCGTTCTCTTCATGTGGATTGTCTTGATGTAGTTTCAGTATGTGATGTATGTGTGCCGCGAATGGCTGTTTGCCAGAACGGGAAACCATCAGCCATGCGGCCCCCCAGCGATATGGTACGCCTGATAAGACTCGAACTTACACGCCCGAAGGCACCAGATCCTAAGTCTGGCGTGTCTACCAATTCCACCACAAGCGCATGCTGGTAATGCAAAGGTAACGAAATTCCTCCAGTTGTCCAAACGGGATGACTGAAAAACGAGGCAGCCCGCACGATTCCTTGCG
The DNA here is from genome assembly GCA_002316015.1 of Prevotellaceae bacterium UBA1075. Classification (GTDB taxonomy): domain Bacteria; phylum Bacteroidota; class Bacteroidia; order Bacteroidales; family Bacteroidaceae; genus Physcousia. The sequence continues at coordinate 46,593 of DCCS01000003.1, read as the reverse complement.
GAAGGGTGCGGGGCTGTGGTGCGGGTGGACTTTCCTGGTCAGAGGTTGTCCTTCTCGATATCCTTGAAGTACTTGTATGTGCCGTGCTTCAGCTCGTCGGTGGCGGCCTCGTCGCACACGATAATGGCGTGAGGGTGCATCTGGAGTGCGCTGATGGTCCACTCCTGTGACACGGGGGCCTCAATGGCATGGTGCAGGGCGCGTGCCTTGCCATGTCCGTTGCACACGATGAGCACTTCGCGCGCGTCCATCACGGTGCCCACGCCCACGGTGAGTGCTGTGCGGGGAACCTGGCTCACGTCACCGCCGAAGAAGCGGCTGTTGGCGATGATGGTGTCGGTGGTGAGGCTCTTCACGCGGGTGCGGCTCTGCAGCGAGCTGAAAGGCTCGTTGAAGGCAATGTGCCCGTCGGGGCCTATGCCGCCCATGAAGAGGTCGATGCCGCCAGCCTCCTGGATGGCCTGCTCGTAGGCCGCGCACTCGGCCTGCAGGTCGGCGGCGTTCCCGTTGAGGATGTGCACGTTCTCCCTCTTGATGTCGATATGGTTGAAGAAGTTGTTCCACATGAAGCTGTGATAGCTTTCGGGGTGCTCTTCGGGCAGTCCCACATATTCGTCCATGTTGAATGTGACCACGTTGCGGAAACTTACCTTGCCTGCCTGGCAGAGTTCTGCCAGATGTCTGTAGAGACCCAGGGGTGACGAGCCTGTGGGGCATCCCAGTTTGAAGGGGTTCTCCCCGGTGGGCTGTGCCGCGTTGATCTTGGCTGCCACATACTCTGCGGCCCAGCGGCTGAGTTGCTGGTAGTCTGGTTCGATGATGACTCTCATATTCTTTGTCTGTTTCGTGAGTTGGGTTTGATTCGTTTCTGTATCCCGCCTTTCATTTGGCTGGGGCTGGTGCCAGGTGCTTCCTGTATCTGGCTCTCTCGCCGTCTTGCCCACGCACACAACGGCCCAGGTCGGCCTGGCTGATGGTTACTGCGTCACGGGTCAGTTCGGGCACATTGTAACTTTTGAGCAGCAGCGTGTTGTGTTCGGGATTTTCCTGCGGGATGAGGAAAGCCTTGTGTGCATGCCCCTGGCGGTCGAAATAGGCGATGAACACGCGGGTGTAGTTGCCGTCAATCCTGCGGCTGCTGAAGGCTATCCAGCGCCCGTTGCTGCTCCAGCTGTGGAAGCTGTCGGTATCGGGGCTGTTGGCCTCGCGCAAGTTGTAGCATGAGTCGGTCTGCAGATTCTTGACCCACAGGTCGCTTGACTTGTGCCAGATGTGGAACTGCCCGTAGTCGCCCTGTGTGTAGAGCACATACCGCCCATCGGGGCTTATACGTGGCAGGGTGATGCTGTGCCTGTGTATGGCTGCGTGAACCTCGGTGCGCGGCTCGCCGAAGGTGCGTGTCCCGGGGTTGAAGGGGACGGACTTGAGGTCATAGTAGATGCTGTCATAGCATTGCATCAGTTTCAACCCGCGCATGCTGTCGGGTGTCTCGGACGGGATGAGATGCCCCACCTGTGCGCTGCAGTAGTAGAGGCGGTCGCCCGATGGTGCCCATGCGGGGAACGTCTCCAGTTCGTCGCGGCTGCGGAACACATGGCTCACCTCGTTGCGGCTCACGTCATAGAGCAGCATGTCGCTGGCCTCGTCCATCACCTCCAGTTTCTCGGCGTGGTAGGCATGGAAGATTTGGCCGGTCTTGTTGGTGGAGAAGGCTACCAGGTCTTGCGTGGGGTGCCATGCGGGATATACGGCACTGGAGAGGATGGTGCTGTCCTTCACCTGTACCTTGTGTGCCTTGCCGTTCTGCACAATGATGGTTCCCCCGTGGTGGGCACGCACATGGAAGAGCATGTCCTGCGCGCTTTGGTTGCGGTAGTTGTGGCAGTTGATACAGTGGTTTTCCTCCTCCTCATAGGTGCGGTTGTTCTCATAGACGGCACGCTCGTCCCAGTTGGTCAGGTTACGCTGATAAATGCCCAGTTGCCGGTAAAGCTCATATCCTGGTTCGATGAGGCGGTAACTCAGATAAGGGTCGATGTCCTCATTTGCCACGGTGAGCGTGTGCGGCCTGTGCTTAACCCATCCGGCGGGTGTCTGCACGTACACGGTCACGCGTATGTCCTTGCCCTTGCAGGTCGTCAGCAGCCCTCTCCAGGCGCTGGTGTCGATGCGCACGGTCATGCTTCTGTCGGCCTGTGCCAGCACCTCCTGTCCGTTGTCTCCCTGTAGCAGTGCCACGGCAGCAGTGGCTCCAGAGTCCCTTACCTGGAAGTTCAGGGGCGCGATGTTGGGTGGGATGACGATGTCCCTGTAGTCGGGAAACATGCTGGCCTGTGTCTCCACGGCTGTCGCCTGGTCGGGCACTTCGGCCTTGTGCCCGCATGCTGTGGCCAGTGCGAGCATGAGCAGCAGGCATGTGAGGGTTATGCGGTGTGTGCTCTTTCTTTCCATATCAAGTCAGTTTACGCCGGCACTTGCTTTGGGCTCGCCCGTGTAGCCCTTCTTTGTGGCCTTCAGGTTGCCGAAGAAATAATAGTAGGGGTAGTAGCCCTTGTATCTCTCAAAGAGTTTGTAGGCATTGCCCGCGCGGTCTTTCATGTAGGGCTGTGTGGCCTGTATGAAGTTCTGCAGGCGTGCCATGCGCATGTCCAGGTTTCCGTATCCCTGTGAGGCTCCGGGGTGCTTCATCTCGGCCAGCAGCAATCCGTCGGCGATAATCTCGGGGGGTGTACTTCCCTTGATGAACTGCACGCGGCTCAAGAAGGGGGGCATCAACTTGGTGTAGAGGCATACGCACAGGCTGTGGGTGAGAGCCTCCATGCCGCGCGCCTCCACCAGGTTGAGGTTGTAGCCCATGAAGAAGGGGGTCTGGAACTGGTTCTCGAAGCAATCGTGTATGGGCTCGGTGAGTCGCAGGCGAGCCATCTCGCTGTCGGCGTTGACTTTCCCGGGCGCGTCCAGCATGGCCTCGTACTTCTTGACGAAAGCGGCCTCGAAGGGAACGCTCTGCAGGATGCGCAGGTACTTGCGGGCAAGCATCCACTCGCCGCGCATCAGCGAGCATTTCACCAGCAGTTTGAGCAGGCGTGGGGTGGGGCCGGTCATCACCATCTGCTCCATGCACGAGCGCATGCATGGCTCGATGAACCCCGCGTGGAAGTTTCCTTCGGGCTCATACAGGGGAACCCCGTTGTTGGTTTGCCCGCCGTATCCGTGCAGGTACAGGGAGTCATAGTCAAGGCGGATGTCGTACATGCGCTCGGCTATCTGCCCTGTGTGGACCAGTGCCATGGCGTAGTAGGCTGCCATGGGGCGGTTGCTCTGGATGGCATGGGCGCGGGCCACGCGCCCGATACCGGCCCAGTCCTGCTTGTACTGCATGGACATTTCCTGGCAGATGACACGCACATAGGGACGCTTCCACTGGCCATATCCCATGATGGCCGCAATGGCCAGCAGCGCGAAAGCCAGCTGTGCGAGGTTTTGCCCGGGACTCTCGCCCTGGGGCCGACGAAGCGGGGCGGGCATGGGCTTGCGGCAAAGGCCGCGTGTCATCGCCGCCCATATGGCCAGTGCCAGCAGAGCCACGAACGGGATGCCCATGATGTAGCCCGTCTCGGCCTCAAAGAATATGTCGAGCCCCTGGTGGGTAACGGCTGCCAGGAAGGCAAGCGCGGGGATGTACTGCACGGGTCTCCACCTGGGGGTGAGCCGCATGCAGTAGCCGGTGAGCCAGGTGATGGCGCCCAGCATCAGCGACAGCGCGAGGCTGCCCAGCCATGGGTATTGGTAGAGCTGCAGCAGCATCCGCCCCACATACCTGAGCATGCCGAGTTTTTGGCAGAGCACGTATTGCATGAGCCCGGTGTCGCTGGCCCAGAAACTGTATTCGCGGCTCACATGAAGCACGCTTCCATAGTAGAATGCACCCCAAGCCCATATCGCCACCACGAAGAGAGGCAATGCGGGCGGGAATGTCCTCTTGCGCTTGTGCGGGGCAGCGGCGGGCTTGTTTGACGGACGCGTGCCCCGGTGCTCCGCGCTTTTGGTTTGGTAGGTCTTCCGTCTCATTATCTAACAAGGGCTTTCCGGCCGTTGACGATGTAGATGCCGGGCTGGCTGACGCGTGTCAGGTGCCGGCCTTGAAGGTCATAGATGGTTGTCTGGCCTTGCTTGCCGTTCTCCAGAATGCCGTTGACGGCAGTTGCGTCGATTACAAAGGCGTGGTCCCACACATAAGTGAAGGGGCTGTTCTCGCCCTCGGAGGCCACCACCTCGGTGCCCTCGGTGTTGAGCACATAACCGCCCGTGCTGGCCGCGTAGGTGCCGGCCTGCACCTCGGCGTTCCGCTTGGCGAGGCTCACCTTGCCCTCCACCACCACGGGCATGCCTGCCTTGGCGGTCTCCACCAGGGTGCTGAGGCTGTTTCCCTCAATCACACCCAGGTAACCTTCCCACAGGTTAAAGGGCAGGCGGAGTGCCTGCTTCCCGCTGCCGCTCTTGGTGAACGATATGCTGTCGGCGGTGAAGGCCGTGGGGATGTAGAGGGGCTTGTCGCCATCGATGGCCAGGGACTGGGCGTGCAGGTTGCCGTCCACCACGCCAGCCTGTGCCAGCAGGCTGGCTGTGGGCTGCTTCTTGCCGCTCTGCCCGGCCTTGATGTAGGCGATGGAGTTGTCGGGCAGGTCGCTGATGCTGCTCTTGCCGGCTGCGCCTGTGCCATAATAGTAGAGGGTGTGCGGGGTGTCGCTTCCCTCGTAATAGGCGGTCATCTCGCCACGGTACATGGCCGGGCCAAAGGGGACGAGCACGTCGTAGCCATTGCCCTCGGCCGCCATGATGCGGAAATTGTCGCCCAGCCTGGCCGCGATGTCGGCGGGGATAGAGAAGCGGGTCTTGTTGGAGAGGAACACCAGGTTGCCTTCCGAGTCATACACCTTGAAGCCCACGGCTCCCTTGCCCGATATGGCGTAAGTGGTCACTCCCTGGCTGTAGGTGGTGGTATAGTAGTAGCCATTGGTGGTGTAGCCGTCCACGAAGTCGCTGTACTGGCCCACGTCGGCATAGCCGATGCGGCGGTCCTCGGTGTTCTCGTAATCCACGCGGTACTCGCTGGACGAGCGGCCTTCGAGCGGGCTGTCCTTCAGCACGGGCGACTGCTTGACGCGGTCGTCTATGAAGCAGATGTTCGGCCCCTTGGGATAGCGGTGCATGTAGGCCTTCACCTCGTCGATGTCCTTCTTTGTGGTCGTCACCCAGTAGTTGCCATAGTCGCCCACGTATCTGTTGTCCACGGGCACAAACATGCCGTTGACCTCAAAGAACTCGCTCAGGTCCTGCTGGGCCGCGTCACACATCTTCATGGCCATGTGCAGGTAGTCCTGCTTGCCGTAGGACTTGTAGCCGCCCACGGTGTTGCCGTCGCCGTCCACCAGCGAGGCGTCATAGTCTCCGCTGCGCTTGCGGATGGGGTCCTGGCGCAGGAGCTTGAACAGGGTGGGGTAGAAGTTCGGGTTGTGCCCCTGGGCGTGGTAGTAGAGATACAGCTGGTAGTACATGCGTGTCTGCTCCCATATGCTCATGTCAAACCATCCCGCTCCCCTGGCAAAGGAGTTGAAGGTGTCATGCACGGCGGTGCCGCGTGTGGTGGAGATGCCCAGCAGGTACACATTGACGTTGGAGAAGAGGTTGTTGGACACCTCGGTGGCTCCCACGATATTCAGGCAAGCCTGGTGGTTGTGCCCCATCTCGTGGCTCGGGCCCCAGATGGAGCCTCCACTGGTGGTGAGGGTGTTGTAGTTGAGCACGGTGCTCAGCGTGCCGTCGCTGTAGTAGGTGCCGTAGGTGGTGGCGTACATGTAGCCGTGGTTCACCGAGAAGGCGTTCCAGATGTTGCGGAAGCGTCCCTTCAGGTCTTCCTCGAAGCCCATGAGGTCTTCCTCGCAGTCCACAAACTTGCTCCACACGCGCACGAGTCCCTCCATCTCGTTGCCGCTCCCGTCGAGCGCGCTCTGCACGAGGTCGTTGCGCATGACATGCACGACGCGCTCGCCCTTGAGGTTCACCACGTTGCTCTTGTCGAGCAGCTTCTCGCGCAGCAGCATCCAGTCCTCGTTGGTCATGCCGCGCGTGAGGTCGAAGTAGCCCTGCACTTCACCGCCCTCGATGTGGATTCTCATGTCGGGGTAGTCGGCCAGGAACTTTTCGGGGTCGTCCAGTTGGTAGAAGATGTACAGCGTGCTGGGCTCGCCCAGGACCACCGCGTTGAGCCCGGCATGCAGGTTGGTGGTCGTGCCTGTCCGGCGGTCGCCGGGCGACTCGCTGTCCTTCACCACCTCGGCCTGCAGGGTGCAGTCGGCGCTTGGCTCCTCGTCCACGTATATGTATATGATGTCACCCGTCTTGCCCACGATGCCGGTGGGGCCCGAGAGCTTGCCGAAGGAGTTGCTCATGCCCGTGTATTCGTTCCAGGCCATCTTCTGGTAGTGGCTGTATGCCTTGTAGTCGTCGCGCACGCGGAAGAACTTCTCAAAGTCGCGGCTGTAGCCGTTGGCGCGCGAGTAGGTTTGCCAGGTGTTGTTCTTCACCTTCTTGACCATGGCCTGCATGTCGGCCGTGAGTGCCTGGTAGTCGGTGTTGGCCTCCAGCTGTTCGTCGCTCAGGGCCTGTATGTCCTCCTTGAGTGTGGTACAAGCCTTGTCCTGGAACAGGCCGGCCAGAGCCGTGTTGTAGTTGTCGATGTTGGCCACCAGGCTGGTGTAGGCGTTGAGCGCGTCGCGCCCCTTCTGTATGAACTCGTCGCTGAGTTCCACTTCCTCGAAGCCCCATGTGCTGGCGCTGATGCCGGTGGTGTTCCATCCCACCACGTTGGAGGATTGGTCGCAGTGCAGGCCCACCTGTCCGTTGTCTATTACATAATAGGTGTAGGTGGTCCCGTCGGTGGTGCGCTTGAGTGTGAATCCCTGGCCGGGCATGGTCTCCTGTGTGGTGTACTGGCGGCTGAGCGCGCCTCCCTGGCGGGTCAGGTAGCGCTGGGTGCACAGGTTCTGCAGGGCGTATCCGCCGCCCACCTGCACCAGCGTCCAGTACTGGGCCAGCTTGTCCTCGTTGAGGCCCTCGCAGCCCACTCCGTGCGAGGTGATGCCCTCGTTCATGTAACTCTTGTAGTTGAGGTTCTGCATGCGGTAGTACTTGCCGGCCACGGGGGTCTTGTACTTGCTGCCGGCGAGCAGTCCTGCCTCCACTTCCTCCAGGTTGAAGTTCTGCACGGGTGTGATGCTCCAGTCCGAGCCCTGGTCGTTCTTGCACGCCCACTTGTACAGGGTGGTTCCGTCCCCGTTCAGGTTGAGGCACACATTGCCCTCAAAGTCGGCTTCGGTGGAGATGTTCACATAACTGGAGGTGCCCGTGTTGTTGGGGCTGGCCTGGATGTATATCTTCACCGCGCTGCTGCTGGGCTGGCGGAAGTTGCTCTCCGAGTCCAGGTAACTGCCGGTGCTGGCGTTGCGCAGGCTGTAGCCGTCCCCGTTCTTGGCCAGTATCCACACCTGTGCCAGGTCGCTCTCCTGTGCCTGTGTGCCCTGTGCCTGGTCGCCTATTTGTGCCAGGTTGGCATTGGGCAGGCGGCGGTTGGCCAGCCTCACCAGCCCGCCCTTGTTCAGTATGTACTTGATGTAGGCAGTGCCGGTGAGGTCGGACACGTTCTTGAGCACGGCCTCGCGCAGTGACCAGTCGCGGTCTCCGCCCAGCGAGCCCGGAGACGAGGAGCCCTTCAGGGTGCCGTTGTTGTCCTGCAGGTAGTACATGCCGTTGCTGCGCAGCGACCAGTGCCCTGCGGTGTTGCTGAACTTGGCGATGGTGTAGATGCCCTTGGACTGCTTGGTGGCCTCGGTGCCATTGTTCTTGCTTGCGGTCACGCTGCTGAAGTAGTTGCCCAGGGCGGTCTTCAGATAATATTTCCCGTCCTCGCCAGCACTTTCCAGCTGCACCAGGTACCCCAGGTTGCTGGTGGCCTCGAGGCCGTTGGGGCTGGTGGCCGAGAGGGTGAGCGTGTTCCCGCGCCCCTCGGTCACATAGCGTCCAGAGGAATGGTTGCTCAGATAGTACCACTTGCCTGTCTCCAGGCTGGCGGCGGCGCTGCCCAGTGACAGTATCTTTCCCGAAAAGTCCTCGTCGCTTGCCCATATATGGGCAGTGCTTGACAGTGCCATGAGCAGCGTCAAGAGAAATGTGCAGAGTTTGTTCATGTTTGGCTTCGTAGATAATAGATTATTTCACGGACAAAGATAAGAAGAATCGTGTGAATGTCATTGTGGAAATTGCGAAACTTCTTGGGTAATAGGAAAATTTCACTTCCATGCTCCCTTTTCCCCGATGAACGGGAGGCCGCGCCTTTCTTCCCGTCCCGCCCTGTGTGCGGTGCGTTGGCAGATGCAGTGCGGTGCGTTGGC
>DCCS01000003.1:0-38080 GCA_002316015.1 Prevotellaceae bacterium UBA1075 | reverse complement strand
GCGGTGCGTTGGCGGATGCAGTGCGGTGCGTTTATGTCCCCTTCCCTTTGGTGGAGGCCGGGAGGGGGCTTGTGGAGGGCGCTTGGCTCTGCGGGGTCCCGGGTGCCCTGGGCTCCACTCCCTTGGCGGAGGCCGGGAGGGGGCTTGTGAAGGGGGGCTTTTGCCGGCAGGTGTCCCGTCTCTCTTGGCGAAAAAAGAAGCCCGCCCCCCTTGCGGGGAACGGGCTTCCGTGATTGTCTTGGCTTATGGGGCTTTCCTTGTCATTCCTCTCATTTGACCATCACCCTGGCTGACGCCGAGGTGATTTGCGCTCGGGAATTCCAAGTAAAGCCCTGCTGGCTTTCCTTGTCATTCCACTCACTTGACCATCACCTTGGCACCGCCAATGATGTAGAGGCCACGGCCCATTGCCTTGATGTCGCTGAGCGTGCCGTTCTTCTTCAGCAACTTGCCATCCACGCTGTAGATGTCGCCTCGGCTGTTGACCACACTTGCCACCTTCCCGATGGCGTTGGGGTTCTTTTCCACGGTGATGACCAGGCTGTAGTCGGCGGCATTGAAGTTGTCGATGACATTCTCGGCGGGCACGATGTATCCGCTGTTGGCGGCTATGTCGCGGGAGCAGTCAGTGGCGTCCTCGCCGTATGCCTCCTCGAAGAAGTTGCCTTCGCGGGCGGGAACACCGCCAGCCACCACCACGTTCACATAGGGGTCAACCCACAGGTACTCGTAGCGGCCGTGGATTCCGCCTACTGAGTCGGGCTCTGCGGCAAACTCGTTGCCGATGATGGTCAACTCTTCGGGCTCCACCTCGGCGTCCTTGTCGAAGGCTGTGGTGTCGCCGTTCAGATAGAGGACGGGCTGTCCGGGCCTGGTCTCCTCAATCTCGTTGAAGGCCAGGCTTATCTCTGTCTCGTTGATGGCAGCGCCCTTGTACTCGTAGAGCTGTCCCCCGCTTACCTTGTAGCCAGTGCCGTAGCACCAGATGCGCATGCTGTTGGGCACCACGTTCATCTTGATAGACTCGGCGATGTCGGGACTCTCCAGGTCGCTCTCACTGATGGGCTCGATGAAGAGAGCGCTGTTGCTGCCTATGTCGGTGGCGTTCCATGTAACCAGTGCGTGACCTGCATTCTGTGCGTGCAGATAGATGGGTTCGTCGTACAGCTCCTCGCCCTTGAGGTTGCGCGCGTGGACGAGCACCTTGCCCAGTCCGCATGCCTTCACGTCGAACAGGCCGGGCGTGAGACCCAGTGTGAGGGTGTTCCCACGGTTCATGGATGCCATATAGAGGCCGCTCTTGTGCTGGATGTAGAAGGCGGTGTCACCTACAGCCACAAAGCGGAAGGCCATCTGGTCGACATTGTTGATGCGCTGTTCATCCGCAAAGCGGAGTTCCTGGCCAATGCAGATGTCGTCGAGGGCATCGTACCCCTGCAGGAAAGTCTCCTCGCCCTCGGTCACCTGGTTGGCGGGAATCAGGTAGTTCCCGTAGAGGTCGCCCAGGGTCGTGTTGACCACGTTGCCCTTGGGCCAGCCGTACTTGTCGTAGTTCTCCTCGGTGTCAAAGCGGATCGAGTACCACTTGCCGGTCTCCACCTTGTTGGCCGACTCCATGATGCCGTCGGCAGTGGCCTTGATTTGGGCAATGTAGTTGTCGGTCTTCTCGTGGGTGTAGGCACCGCTTTTGATGTATGCCTGGGCCTCGTCAAGCAACTTGTTGAGTGCGTCACCGTTGCTGCCCTCTGCCCACTGGCCGGGGTTGGTGCCGATTACCACATATTGTGCGGTGTTCTTGTTGGCGTTGATGGTGCTTGCCAGTTCGGCGGGGTCAACCAGCGCGGCCAGGAAAGCGTCCACTGCGGCCTGCAGCTCGTTGTAGTCGTCCATGGTCAGCTCCTCGGTGTCGATGGTGTCGGCCTTGGCCAGTGCGGCCTCCAGGTTGGTCTTCACCTCGCCCATCTGTGAGTACTGGGTGTTGCCGTCGATGGTGGCGGGATAGAGCTGGAACTGTGCCATGTGGGCATAGCCTCGTGTCGAGGTGATCTCGGAGCCTGCGGTGTTGTCGATGTAGAAGCGCAGGTACTTGTACCCTGCGGCGTTGAAGAGGCCGCTGGTCACCTCGGTCTGCCCGCTTGTCCAGGGCGTGTTGATGCTGTCGAGGCGTGTCCAGCTGGCCTCGGTGGCGTCGTCTATGGCCGACCCGTCGTTGGCGCCATACACGGTCATGGCCGTGATGTGGTCATTCTTGACGTTGCGGCGGTAGATGTAGGCCTGCAACATGGTGCCGTCGGCCACGGGGTCGTCCAGTGTCACGTTGAAGTAATGGGTGTGGGCGGGCACAGAACTGCTCCAGTCGCTGTGCCAGTAGGTGCTGTTGTCGCCGTCAAACAGGTTGTCGAAGGACGCGCCTTTTGGCTCTTGCTCGGCTGTGCAGGTGAAGGGGCTGCTGAACTGCTCGCCGCTGGTGAGAAGGCCCTCGCCGCGCGTCACAATGTAACTGTCATCCTTGGAGACCGCGATGGCGGAGTCGCCCCGTGCCTGCAGCGTCTGATAGTTCTGCACCAGGACCTCGTGGTTCTTGTAGGGAGCGTAGTCCTCGATGAGCTTGGCCACGGTCTCGTCATCCACGGGTTCCAGGACCCACTGGCTGGCATCGGCCTGGGTGCCGTTGCTCCAGCCCACAATGTTGCCGGCCTTGCCCTTGCCGCCTCCATGGCCACCGCAGTGGGCGAAGTTGTACTGCCCGCCGCCCTGGGGCTCGAATGACAGCACCGCCTTGCCGTCGGCTGTGCGCTTGACGAACATGAACGACATGGTCTGGGTGCTCTCAGGATCCAGGGTTGCCACTGCGCTCGTGGGCATGGTGGCGATGATGCCGTCGGTGGCGATGTTCATCACCTGGATGGAATCCTCGCCCACGTTGGTGAGCTTCCACAGGTAGCGGCAGTCGGTGGAGTCGATGTCGGCCCACTTGGCCTGCTTGGTGTCCAGTGTGGCATAGATGGCCTTCCGGGGGTTGGTGGTGATGGTGTCGGAAACCTCGGGGTTCTCGCCGGGCACTATGGCCGTGTTGGTCCACGTTATGGCACTCACGATGCGGTAGTTGCCGTCGGCTATCTCCAGCTCCACCAGTTTGGACTGGATGTATGCCCAGCCCTCATCGATAGCGTCCAGTTCGGCCTGTATCTCCTCGTCGGTGATGTCGGGGTACTTGCCATCGAGGATGTCAAACGCCTTCTGCACGTGGCCTACCCAGGTCTCATATTCCTCCTTCGTCACATTGTACTGGCCTATTTCGGGACCGATGTCAAGGGTGTCCCCACGGCCCTCCAGGTACTGCTCGTACAGGGCCAGACGCTTGTTGATCTCCTTTTCCAGCAGTTCACGCGTGCTCAGTGATGTGAATACCACCTCGCTGATGGTCCAGCAGGCGTTTCCGCCGGCTGCTGGCTCTCCTGTTCCCCAGCCGGAAACGGATGTGCCCACGGGGTTGGTGTCCAGGGTGAGGGGGGTCTGGTTCTCGTATATCCACCAGCCATTTATACCGTCCAGGTACTGCACTTTGTAGGGCACGCTGGCCTCGGCCACCGCACCGCTGTTGCCGCCGCTTGTCAGGGTGCCGAAGTAGCATCCCTCGCCGCTCTGTATGTAGTACAGGCTGTCCCCGGCTTCCACAAAGCGCATGAGGAAGCCTGCGACCTCGGTGGCCATGGCTCCGTCAGCGAGGAGGGAGCGGTCTCGGTTCATGATTGTGTTGCCCACACCTTCGGTGCGCACATAGCCGGGGCGGCCCTGGCTGGTGAGCACGTACCAGCGGTCTGGGGAGATTTCGGTGACCGCCTCCCCGATGGTCACGCTCTTCATGTTCAGTTCGTCCACCACTGCCAATGCGGGCAGGCTGAAGAACATCACAGCCAAAAGCGTCAAGAGAGAAGTAATCTTTCTGCTCATAGTAGTTGATAGTTTAATGAATAATGTGTTTACTTTAATGTGACATGACATCACTATAAAGGTGACGTTGCAAATGTAAGTCAAATATGGGTTTGCGCGTGCTTTGGCGAGCGGGATTTGGGATGCTGTTTAAGTTTATTTAACATATCGGCGGGGGCGTGTGTTCACCTCTGCCCGAATTTGTCGAAGTTTTGTTTTGAGCCCATGCGTTAAATGCCTAACTTTGTGTGGAAATACGGGCAGGCGATTTGCCCGTGTGTGGGAAAGAGTATGTGGAAGGGGAACCAGCGAACCTCTCGTGCGCGATGAACCGTTTCAGCAATCCTCTGGTGTGGCTCGTGCGCATCCGCCATCGCTGCGGCTATGGCGTGCACTCGCCCTTTGCCTTCCGCTTCCTCACCGGGGTCGTGTATGAGCGCACCCCTTATTACGCCTACGCCACGCTGGATCCCGCCCTGCCGTGGGGCATGCGCCTGCGCCGCAAGAAAGGCCTGCACCTGCTGCTCAGGCTGGCCAACTGGCTGCAGCCCCAGGTGGTGGTGGCACCTGGCGACGCATCCTTCGCACGTTCCTATCTGCTGGCAGGATGCCGCCATGCGGCCTTGTACGGCAGCCTTCCCGCCTGCGGGGCCGACATGGTCTTGCTGCGGGAGCCCGACGACCGGGCCGCGCGGGCGGTGAGGGACGGCGGCATACTGGTGCTCGACGGGCTGCGCGGGCACCGCGAGTGGTTCCGCAACCTGCCTGCCGCGCTCACCTTTGACCTCTATGACGTGGGCGTGGCCATCTATGAGTCGCGGCTCGACAAGCAACACTATATCATCAATTTCTGAATGGAAAAGAGCAACATGTATACCCGCGCGGGCGACAGCGGGCAAACATCCCTCGCCGACGGCACCCGCACAGCCAAGTGCAGCCTGCGCCTGGAGAGCTATGGCGAGGTGGACGAACTGAACAGCCACACGGGCCTGCTTGCCTCGCTCGTGGCGCGTGAGGATATCCGCGAGATGCTGCTGGGCGTGCAGCGTGTCCTCTTCAGCGTGGGCGCCATGCTGGCCACACCGCCCGGTGTCGGCCACGCGGCCCGTTGCCCGGTGACCATGGAGCAGGTGCGCGGCCTGGAGCATTACATTGACCGCCTGCACGATGGCCTTCCGCCCTGGCGTGGCTTCACCCTTCCCGGAGGAGCCCTGGCTGCCTCGCAGGCTCATGTGTGCCGCACGGTATGCCGCAGGGCAGAGCGCAGGATTTGTGCCCTGGATGCGGCGGGAGGCAGGGTGGATTCTTGCCTGCTTGCCTATGTCAACCGACTGAGCGACATGTTCTACGTGCTGGCGCTCCGGCTGAATTATTTTGACGGGGTGGAAGAAAAATTATGGTATTCCCGATAGATTGTGAAGAAATAGTTGTATATTTGCGCCCCGAATTCGGGAAAGCGTTAATATATAAATATATAAGGTATGTACTGGACACTGGAACTGGCTTCGCGCCTGGACGATGCGCCCTGGCCCGCGACCAAGGAAGAACTTATCGATTACGCGCAGCGTAGCGGCGCGCCCATGGAAGTGATTGAGAACCTGTCGGAGATAGAGGACGAGGGAGAGGTGTATGAGACCATCGAGGACATCTGGCCCGACTATCCCTCCAAGGAGGACTTCCTCTTCAACGAGGACGAGTATTGACAGCCCGTGGCATGGCGTCTGCGGGTCGGGCGCGGTAAATAACGCGGCATGGGAGCCTTGACAGAAGACTTCCATGCCGTCCTTTTTTGTTCCCTTTCGTTTTTCGGCCATTCTTCCTCTCCGCCCCCAGGGCCTTACGTAGTCCGGGCCGGAGGGATTGTTTGCGTTTTATGGACTAAAGTCCATGTTTTGTTTGGCATGATGGAAAATCTTTCTAACTTTGCCACGGGAGGGCGCGTGGCCCTATGGTTGGCGCAGGTCACCATGGGGCGCGCAGCCACACACAGTGTCGGACTTAAAAAAGGAATTGACGAAACAGACAGACTAACAGCATCGGGACGCGGGAAACGGAACGCTCAAGGAGCGGGTCTCCCGCAGGCAGAGTACACATTCGGTGAGCGGGAAACCCTCACCCAAGGTTTTAATCTGGCGTTCCCATCTTTGGTGTTTTCTTAGGATAATGGGCTTTTGGCTCTTGTTCTCTTGTATCGAATACCGCCAATATTCAACTCTACGAGAACAGGCAGACCGGAGTCCACGCTCAGGCGTGGGCTATCCTGTCGCTTGTCGTAGAGTAGGTCACTTGGCGGTAACCTGATACAAGGCAAGCATGAGGATGGTGTCACGCCTTTTCTTTATTAACAATAATGAATTACAAGAAGTATCTTATCGTATTGTGCATGGCGGTGACCATCCTGCCATGCCTCACTTCCTGTGGCGAGGACACGCCAGAGGTGAAGCCCGAGGGGGGGCGGAACGGTAGTTGACCCGGACAAGAACATCGCTGACCCAGAGGGCACCGTCACGCTGAACATGATGGTGGGCGAGGACAAGTCAGAGTCCATAGACGGCTTTACGGTCGTGAAGATAACCTCGGCCTACAACTTCTCGGGCTGGAGTGTGGACTTTGTGTCGATTGGCAGGGTGAAGGGGCTGGGCAATGTGTCCTATATCCCCAAGGAAGGCTGGAACTCCACCGTGGCCGTGACACCTGGTGAGGGATATGTGGCCAGAAGCGGGACGCATTGGGGAAATGGCGTTTGGACATACACCTATGCAAGGTTCTATGTGGTAAGCGAGATAGTGGGAACGACAGGAGGAGTCATTGGCTACAAGGTGAAATGCCAGGCTCCATTCGAGTTCGCGCCGCAGCTCAAGACTTCCTCATGGGAGTTTGACGCCGTGGACAACCTCTCGCAGGATATCGAACTGGCCAGTCCCATGTCCTTCACGGTGAAGTCCGCGCCCGACTGGTGTACCGTGACCCCAGGCGACAACTACATCCGGGTCGCGGTCACACCCAACATCTCGGGCCTGGAATATGCGGGTGACATCGTGATTGGGAACGCTGCTGGGACAGCCACACTGGCTGTGCGGCAGAGGAAGAACGAGAAACCGGAATCTGCCAAAGGGCGCGGCACGGAGAGCGCTCCCTGGGTGATAAGCACGCCAGCCCAACTGAGCAACGTGCGCAACCATTCCGACGGCCACTTTGAGATGGGCAACGACATCGACCTCTCCACTTATTTGGATGCCAACAGCACAGGATGGATTCCCATAGAATCCTTCAGTGGACATCTTGACGGCAAGCACCATGCCATCAAGGGGCTGTGGATTGACCTCGGTGAGGTAAATTGTGTGGGATTGTTCGCTCAGACAGACGGGATCTCGGAAGTGTCTAACCTTACCATCCAACTGGCAGGGAAGGGCATCCGTGGACGTGATTATGTCGGTGGTGTCTGTGGTCTTGGGTATGGAACCATATCCTCATGCAGGGTGTCGGGACGAATAGAGAGCAGCGCGGATGCAGGTGGCATCTGTGGTGGTGGTGGAGGAACAATCAGGCAATGTGCCGTGTCCGGCTCTATTGTCAGTGCTTCTGGCGGATATATAGGGGGTATCAGGGGCGGCTACGGCAGTAGTAACGTGATCGACTGCTATGTGCTGGCAGACATTTCCATCACAGGCAGTTACAGGGAAGTCAACGGTATAGGCGGTTCTGCTGTGCGGTGCTATTTCGCCGGCACTATTCAGGCTCCCGACAACAATAATGTAAGCCCTATAAGTAACAGGGGTTGTTCTGCCTGTTATTATGATTCGGGGAAACTTGGAGAACTGCTTGACTACCGCCTCAATGGCGCGACTGGCTTGACGAGCGGGGAAATGATGAGGCGTGCCTCTTACCAGGGATGGGACTTCGGGAACGTGTGGCAGATAGACGAGGGAAAGTCCCTGCCCACACTGCGGTGCTTTGGCCAGGAAAAGTGATGATTGCCTGTCCGGATGCCCATGCGGCCTTGCCATAGGGGAGTGCTGCCTGTGCGAATTTCAAGGCGCGGATGCCACAGGAGGCATCCGCGCCTTTGTCGTATGACGGTAGCAAGCAGGGCGAGCCCCCTCTCCCCGTGGGGGGGGAGGATGGGAGGGGCTTGCCTCTCCCTTAGCAGCGCTTGTCCAGGTAGGGCAGTTTGTAGGGACGGCGGTACTCGTAGTAGTACAGGCGGTGCGCGGCGGCCTCCTTGTCACCCTCGAAGCTGAGCGTGGCCGGGTTCCAGTGCACGGGACGTCCCAGTTCGCGGGCGATGTTGGTCAGGCAGCACAGCGTGTTGGTGCTGGTCCCATACTCCACAGGGGCGTTGGGGTCGGTGTGGTTGCGTATGGCGTCAATGAAGTTCTGCATGTGCGGCGAGCTCACCTCGTACTGCCCCTTGCCTATCTCCTCCTGCTGCTTCTTGAGCAGTTTGCTGTCCGAGCACTCGATGTATCCGCGTGTCACCTTCAGCCATCCCTTGTCACCGATGAACTTGATGCCCTTGGCCTCCTTGTCGTCGGTGAAGGGGCGCTCCTGCATGATGATGCCGTTGGCATACTTCATGGTGTCCCACTCCGCGCCCTTGTAGCCCTTGGGGATGTACTCCACGGGCCCCAGTCCGTCCATGCCCAGCGCGGCCTGCGCGATGTCATACATGTGCGCGCCCCAGTCGGCGGGAAAGCCGTTGCCGGTCTCACTGTACCAGCGCCATGCGCCCCACAGTTTCTCGTTCTGGTCCGGGTCGAGCGTCACGGGCGGGCACAGGTCGGGATGATAGTGGATCTTCGGGTCGGTGAGGGGTCCCATCCACAGGTTCCAGTTGAGGTTCTCGGGCACGGGCATCTCGGGCAGGTCCAGTGGCTTGGGCGGCTCGCCCACGCGGCAATAGACCTCCTTGATGTCACCCAGCCCGCCGGAGCGCACCAGCGCGATGGCCTGCTGGAACTCGCTGCTGCTTCGCTGCTGGGAGCCCATCTGCAGTGTGCGGTGGTTCTGCCGCACGGCGGCCTGCACGGCCAGGCCTTCGGTGATGGTGTATGCCTGCGGCTTCTGCAGGTACACGTCCTTGCCGGCCTGCACCGAGTGGATGGCCACCAGGGCGTGCCAATGGTCGGGCGTGGCTATCGCGACGGCATCGATGTCCGTGCGCTCGAGCAGCCGCTCGTACTCCTCGTACATGTCACAGCGCCGGGGCATGCCCTTCTCCTTCTGCCAGGCGGTCACATAACGGCGGAAGCGCTCGCGCTTGATGCTGTCCACGTCGCAGCACGCCGCCACCTGCACACCGGGGCAGCCAGTGAATGAGTGGAAGTCGCTGCAGCCCTGCTGGCCCAGCCCCACGAAGCCCATGACCACGCGGTCCGACGGTGCGATGCGCACCCCGTCGATGGTGAAGCTGGGCAGGATCATGAATCCGGCTATGCCTGTGGCGGCCGTTGACAGGAAGTCCCGGCGGTTCATGCCGCCCGTGTTCTTTTTCTCTTTCTCTTTTTTCATCTTAGTTTGTTTTATGGGTTTGGTTAAATGGTAGTTTTTTCCTGTGTGTTCAGTGCTTGCGGAAGTATTTCCCGATGACGGGCAGCCCGGCCAGGGGCAAGTCGCGCCACACCGTGTAGGCGGCATATACGCCCACCAGTGCTGTGCCGGTGGCCAGTCGCGCGCCCACAGGCCATCCATCGGGGATGCACTCTATCAGCGCGAAGAGCGCGGCGGCAAGCAGCAAGTAGCACGCCATGCTGCGCATGGGGTAGGGGATGGGGTTCATCCTCTGCCCCACGACATAACTCAGTGCCATGGCCGTGCCGTAGCCCGCAAACCCGCCCCAGGCGCATGCCATGTAGCCCATGCGCGGTATGCCCCAGAAGTTGACGGCCAGCAGCACCGTGCATCCGGCGATGGAGAACACGGCCCCGTAGATGGTCTTGTCGATGAGCTTGTACCAGAACGAGAGGTTGAAGTATATCCCCATCATTATCTCGGCGGCCATCACGATGGGCACCACGCGCAGCCCCTGCCAGTAGTCGGCCCCCACCATGTGGCGCAGGGCGGGCAGCCAGGCCATGACGCACAGGAAGGCCAGGAGTGTGAAGATGACAAAGTACTTCATGCCCGTGGCATACATGTGCGCCTGTCCCCGCTCGCGGCTCTGGGCGAAGACGAAAGGCTCATAGGCGTAGCGGAACGCCTGCGTTATCATGGCCATGATCATGGCAATCTTGGTGCAGGCTCCATAGACGGCGAGCTCGCGGATGCCCTGTGCCCTGTCGGGATAGACCAGGGGGAATACCATCTTGTCGGCGGCCTGGTTCAGGATGCCCGCGATGCCCAGGATGAGGATGGGCCAGGAGTAGGATAGCATCCTGCCGAGCAGCCTCATGTCCACGCGGAAGCGTATCCTGGCCAGCTCGGGGATGAAGAAGAGGGTGATGATTGCCGTGCACACAAGGTTGAGCAGGAACACATA
Source organism: Prevotellaceae bacterium UBA1075 (assembly GCA_002316015.1). Classification (GTDB taxonomy): domain Bacteria; phylum Bacteroidota; class Bacteroidia; order Bacteroidales; family Bacteroidaceae; genus Physcousia. The sequence goes on along the minus strand of DCCS01000003.1, from coordinate 27,669 downwards.
ATAGACCTCGGTGTGTCCCAGCACCACGAAGTAGAGTAGGTTGAGCCCGATGTTCATGATGATGAAGAGCAGTTTCAGGCAGGCAAACTTCACAGCCTTCTTCTGGTAGCGCAGCAGGCAGAAGGGGATGGCCTGGATGGCGTCGAGGGCGACCACCGAGGCCATCATCAGGATGTATTCGGGGTGGTCGGTATAGCCCAGTGCCCGGCTGATGGGGGTGATGAGGGTGAACACGGCTGCCAGGAACACCGCCGAGAGTGTGCCCACCATGGCCAGCGAGGTGCCGAACACGGTGTGCGGGTCTTCCCCCTCCTTGTTGGCGAAGCGGAAGAAGGTGGTCTCCATGCCGAAGGTGAGGATGACCAGGATGAGGGCGGTGTAGGCATACAGGTTGGTGACGATGCCGTAGCCCCCGCTCGCGGCGGAGATGACATGGGTGTAGAGCGGGACGAGCAGATAGTTGAGGAAGCGTCCCACGATGCTCGAGAGTCCATAGATGGCCGTGTCCTTGGCCAGGGTCTTTATGCTTGCCATTCTGTTGTGCTTATCCGAAGAACAGGTATCCCACTGCCAGCGAGGCTATCACACCGCACAGGTCGGTGAGCAGCCCGGCGGCCACGGCGTGCCGGGTCTTGCGCACACCCACGCTGCCGAAATAGACCGCGAGGATGTAGAAGGTCGTGTCCGTGGCTCCCTGGAAGATGCAGGAGAGCCGCCCGGCGAGGGAGTCGGGGCCGTAGGTCTGCATCGCGTCCACCATCATGCCCCGCGCGCCTGACCCGCTCAGCGGCTTCATGATGGCCGTGGGCAGGGCGGCCACATAGTCGGGGTTGCCCCCGCATGCCTCCACGGCGCGCCCTATGCCCCCGGTGATGAAGTCCATGGCGCCGCTCGCGCGGAACACCCCGATGGCGACCAGTATGGCCACCAGGTAGGGGATGATGCGCACGGCTGTCTCGAATCCCCCCTTGGCCCCCTCGATAAACGCCTCATAGACGTTCACCTTGCGCCTCACCCCCGCCAGGATGAAGGCCATGATGATGCCGAGGAGTATCACGTTGGCCACCACGGTGCTCCACAGGTTCATCGTCTCGCGGTCCACCCGCGTGCCCAGCCATACGACCCCGGCCACCAGCAGGCACATGCCCAGCACGGTGCCCAGGATGACACGGTTGAAGAGGTTGATGCGCTGGTAGAGGCTCGTGATCACCATGCCCGCCAGTGTGGCGATGGTGGTGGCGATGAGTATGGGGATGAACACGTCGGTGGGCTGTGCCGCCCCCATCTGGGCGCGATAGACCATCACGCCCACCGGGATGAGGCACAGCCCGCTGGTGTTGAGCACCAGGAACATGATCATGGCGTTGGTGGCCGTGTCCTTCTTCGCGTTGAGTTCCTGGAGCCCCTCCATGGCCTTCAGTCCCAGCGGCGTGGCTGCATTGTCGAGCCCCAGCATGTTGGCACTGAAGTTCATGAAGATGTGCCCGAATACGGGATGCCCTGCGGGGATTTCGGGGAAGAGCCGCGTCATGAGCGGGCTGAGCCAGCGCGCGAGGCAGTCCACCACTCCTCCGCGCTCGCCTATCTTCATGATGCCCATCCACAGGCTGAGCACACCAGTGAGCCCCAGGGAGATGTCGAAGGCCGTCTTGGCACTCTCAAACGTGCTGTTCATGATGGCCGGGAACACCTCCGTGTTGCCCATGGCCAACTGTGCCACCGCTATCAGGAAGGCGGTGGCGAAGAACCCTATCCATATATAATTGAGTACCATGAGGCCGTCAGTTTGCTTGTTCCGGTTCAGAAGAGAGAGCCCTGCGATGCGTTGCCGTAGCGGTCGTCCATGGGGCGCCCCAGGTGGCGGTAGGCCAGTTCGGTGACCTCGCGGCCGCGTGGAGTGCGCTTGATGAAGCCCTCCTTGATGAGGAATGGCTCGTACACCTCCTCCACCGTGCCGCTGTCCTCGCCTATGGCGGTGGCTATCGTGCCAATGCCCACAGGGCCTCCCCGGAACTTGTCGATGATGGTGAGCAGTATCTTGTTGTCTATCTCGTCCAGTCCGTAGCGGTCGATGTTGAGTGCCTCGAGGGCTATCCGGGCAATGCGCAGGTCGATGCGCCCGTTGCCCTTGACCTGCGCGAAGTCCCTCACGCGGCGCAGCAGCGCGTTGGCTATGCGCGGCGTGCCCCGGCTCCGGCTGGCTATCTCGCCCGCCGCCTCGGTGTCGATGGGCAGCCCCAGGATGCCCGCGCTGCGCCTGATGATGGCCTGCAGCGTGTCGGCGTCATAGTATTCCAGGTGCAGGTTGATGCCGAAGCGGGCACGCAGGGGTGCGGTGAGCAGGCCGCTGCGCGTGGTGGCTCCCACCAGGGTGAAGGGCGAGAGGTCAATCTGTATGCTCCTGGCACTGGGCCCCTTGTCGATCATGATGTCGATGCGGTAGTCCTCCATGGCGCTGTAGAGGTACTCCTCCACCACGGGGCTCAGGCGATGGATCTCGTCGATGAAGAGCACGTCGTTGGGCTCCAGGCTGGTGAGGATGCCTGCCAGGTCGCCCGGCTTGTCGAGTACGGGGCCGCTGGTGAGCTTGAAGCCCACGCCCAGTTCGTTGGCGATGATGTTGCTCAGCGTGGTCTTGCCCAGTCCGGGAGGGCCGTGCAGGAGCGTATGGTCGAGTGGCTCGCCACGGTACTTGGCCGCGTCCACAAAGACGCGCAGGTTGTCGACCACCTTCTGCTGTCCGCTGAAGTCGCCGAAGCGGAGCGGCCGCAGGGCGTTCTCAAACTCCTTCTCCTTGGAGCGTCCCTCCTGTCTTATGTCGAAGTCTTCTTTCACTTATGCTGTTGTGTTGTGTGTTCTTGCCGCCTTGGCCGGGGTCTGGTGGCATGTGGCAGTTCCCTGGCCACCCTGTGCCAGGATTTCCGCAGGCTTGTCCCCGCGCCCCCACGGCCTCAGAGGATGTCCAGCGCGGTGTCCTCGGCCTGCTCCATCCGCCGGCGCTGCTCCGGTGTCTTGTCCTCCAGCCCCAGCAGGTGCAGCACGCCGTGGATGATGACGCGGTGCAGCTCGCGCATGTAGGTGTCTCCCACGAGCCGGGCGTTGGAGGCCACCGTCTCCGTGCCGATGAAGATGTCGCCCGCTATGTGCCGCCCCGCCGAGTAGTCGAAGCCGATGTGGTCGGTGTAGTAGTCGTGGTGGACGTACTCGCGGTTGATGCGCAGTATCTCCTCGTCGCTCACGAAGATGAAGGCGATGTCACCCGTCTCCATGCCGTAGCTGCGGGCCACCTGCATCACCCATTCCGTCACGCGCGGCTGGTCGATGGGGGGCATCTCCACCCCTGTGGTGCTGTAGGTGATCATTGCCCGAGGAGTTCCACGGCCTTCCTCACCACCTCGTCGTCCTCGTAGATGATGCAGAAGTACTCGCTCATGTCCCACAGGTCGCGCGCCACCAGGGCCTTGAGGATGCGGCGTATGTTGTCCTCTGTCTTCGCCCGCTCGGCGTCGTCCTTGGGCTTGATGTCCTGCCTCTCGCCCCTGGCCATGATGCTGTCCACGAGTGCCTGGGGCACCTGGTACTTGTCCCTGAACTTGGCGAAGGTGGGGTAGGACTTGCGCAGCGGCTTGCGGTTCTGGTCGATGTACTTCAGGCTTGCGTTGATGATGAGGCTCTTGGCCGAGAGCTCGCGGTAGCAGCGGCTGTACTTGGTGGTGTCGAGCGGCACGAAGTAGTCGGGCATGATGCCGCCACCGCCATACACCGTGCGCTTCTTGCGCAGGGTCTGGTAGCGCAGCGAGTCGGGGAAGTGGATGCTGTCGGCGTTGGTCAGCTCGCCGCTGTTGTAGCGGTTGATGACATCGCGGGCATAGGCGAGGCGGTCTCCCTTCTCGTAGGGTTTCTGTATGCAGCGTCCGCTGGGCGTGTAGTACTTGGCCACGGTGAGCCGTATCATGCTTCCGTCGGGCAGGTCGATGGGACGCTGCACCAGTCCCTTGCCGAATGTGCGCCGGCCCACCACGATGCCCCTGTCCTGGTCCTGGATGGCTCCCGACAGGATTTCTGCGGCCGACGCGCTGTACTCGTCCACCAGCACTGCCACCTTGCCCTGCCTGAAGAGCCCGCTGCCTGTGCTGCGGAACTCCTGGTTGGGGACGGCGCGGCCGCGTGTGTATACAATCAGGTCGTTCTTCTCCAGCAGCTCGCTGGCGATGTCGGCGGCCGCCTGCAGGAACCCGCCCCCGTTCTGCTGCAGGTCTATGATGAGGTCACGCATGCCCTGGGCCTGCAGTTTCCTGATGGCCTCCACCACCTCGCTGTGGGTCGTCTGGGCAAAGTTGTTGAAGCGGATGAGGCCGATGGTGGGTGTCACCATGTAGGCCGCGTCCACCGAGTTGACGGGGATCTTGTCGCGCGTCACGTCGAAGTGCAGGGTGTCCTTTATCTCGCGGCGCACGATGCCCAGGTCCACATGGCTGCCCTTTGGGCCCCGCAGGCGGTGCATGATCTCCTCGCGCGCCATCTTCACGCCCGCGATGGCCGTGTCGTTGACCGACACGATGCGGTCGCCTGCCACGATGCCCACCTTCTCGCTGGGCCCCTTGGGCACGGGCTGGATGACCACCAGCGTGTCGTCCAGCATGTTGAACTGCACCCCGATGCCCTCGAAGGAGCCTTCGAGCGGTTCGGTGAACTTCTTGGTCTCCTTGGGCGTGGAGTAGGCCGAGTGCGGGTCGAGCTTCTGTATCATGCCGTTGATGGCATCCTCCACCAGCCTCTTGCTGTCCACGCTGTCCACATAGTAGTTGTATATCATGGCCGTGGCCATGACCATCTTCTGCACGTCCCTTTCCAGTTGGCTCGCCTGGTGCCTTTGCCCAGGCGGGCGGTTCTGGTACTGGAGTTGTGCCGTGGCGCTTGCTGTCATGCAGAGTGCCGTTATGAAGACAAATGCTTTCCTCATTGCTCTACACCTTATTTATATTATATAGTTCAGTCCTTGTGGCAGCCATGGGGTGATGTCCTTGCCGAAGCGGGCCAGTTCGCGTGCCATGCTGCTGCTCACATGAGCCATCCCGGGCTTGGCGGGCAGCAGCAGCGTCTCGATGCCGGAGAGGCGGCGGTTGGTCTCGGCCATACGGGTCTCGTAGTCGAAGTCGGCCATGCCCCTCACGCCTCTCACGATACAGGCGGCGGCCACCCTCCGCGCGAAGTCCACGGTGAGGCAGGAGTACTTCTCCACCCGCACCCTGGGCTCGCGGGCATAGAACTCCCGCAGGGCACGAAGCCGCTCGTCCACGGGTATCCAGCCCGCCTTGAGCCCGTTGTAACCTATGCCTATCACCAGTTCGTCGCACAGGGCGAGCGCGCGCTGTGCCACATCGGCGTGCCCGATGGTGAACGGGTCAAATGACCCTGTCATCACGAATCTCCTTGTCATCTCTGCTTCTATTGTCATGTCGCCTTGCCCTTGGGCGAAGGCGTTTTCGCGTTCCTTGTTCCCGTTGCCAGGGCCCAGGCCGGACAGTGGGCCGCACCAGGCCCGGAAATGCAGCGCGGTGCGTTGGCTGGTGCAGTGCGGTGCGTTGGCTGGTGCAGCGCACTGCGTTGGCTGGTGCAGCGTGCTGCGTTGGCTGATGCGGCGCGGTGCATATTTTGACGCAAGGGAATGTCCAGACCAATGCATCCCCATGCTCAGCCCCGCGCGCCGGAGCGCATCAAGCGTCCCTCCCCCTGTGGGAGGCCGGGAGGGTGCTTCCCGTCAGTCAGTGAGGTGCCTTCCCCGTCCCTTTATTCCTCGTCCTCGTCGGCCCGGTCTTCCTCTATCACCAGGTTCTCGATGATGAAGTTCTGCCGGTCCATGGTGTTCTTGCCCATGTAGTATTCCAGCATCCTGGCCACCTGGTCGCCCTTGTTGAGGGTTACCTGGTCAAGCCGTATGTCGGGGCCGATGAAGTTGATGAACTCTTCGGGGCTTATCTCGCCCAGTCCCTTGAAGCGCGTGATCTCGGGGTCAGGCCCCAGGTCGGTGATGGCCTGCAGGCGTTCCTCCTCGGAGTAGCAGTACTGGATGATGTAGTCCTTGGTGACACTCAGGTTGCGCATGGGCTTCTTCTCCCGGTCCTGTCCCCCCGTGTTGCCGCGGTCGCCGTCCCCGGTGTCCTCCCCCGCCTCGCCGTCCCCGGTGTCCCCGGCTGTCCTGGCGATTTCCCCGGCCTCCTTCCGCCGTTCCCTTGTCTCCTCGAGCAGGGCATCCAGGATTGCCTTCTTGAGCTTGCTCTTCCTGGCTCGCACGCGGAAGAGGGGGGTCTGCAGGATGAACACGTGCCCCTTCTTGATGAGCTCGGGGAAGAATTGCAGGAAGAACGTGATCATCAGCAGGCGTATGTGCATGCCGTCGACATCGGCGTCGGTGGCCACTATGACCTTGTTGTATCTGAGGCCGTCCAGGCCGTCCTCGATGTTGAGCGCGGCCTGCAGGAGGTTGAACTCCTCGTTCTCGTACACGACCTTCTTGGTCATCCCATAGCAGTTGAGCGGCTTGCCTCGCAGGCTGAACACGGCCTGGGTGTTCACGTCGCGGCTCTTGGTGATGCTTCCGCTGGCCGAGTCGCCCTCGGTGATGAAGATGCAGGACTCCTCCTGGCGGTCTCCCCTCGCGTCGTTGAGGTGTATGCGGCAGTCGCGCAGCTTGCGGTTGTGCAGGTTGGCCTTCTTGCTCATCTCCCGCGCCTTCTTGGCCACTCCGGCCATGGCCTTCCGCTCCCGCTCGCTCTCGCTCACCTTCTGCAGGATGACCTCGGCCACGTCCGTGTGCTTGTGCAGGAAGTTGTCCACCTGGCTCTTGACGAAGTCGCCCACGAACTTGTCGATGGACACGCCCCCGTCGGGCTCGGTGGTGAGTGAGCCCAGCTTGATCTTGGTCTGGCTCTCGAAGAGCGGCTCCTGGATGTTGATGCTGATGGCCGCCACCATGCCGTTGCGTATGTCGCTGTAGTCGTAGTTCTTGCCGCTGTACTCCTTGATGACCTCGGCTATGTACTTCTTGAAGGCAGCCTGGTGTGTGCCGCCCAGGGTGGTGTGCTGCCCGTTGACGAAGGAGTAGTACTCCTCGCCGTTCTGGTTGCAATGGGTGAAGGCTATCTCGATGTCCTCGCCCTTGAGGTGCACAATCTCGTACAGCGGGGGAGCCGTCATGCGGTCGGCCAGCAGGTCGCTCAGCCCGTTGCGCGAGAGGATGCGCCGGCCGTTGAACATGATGGTGAGGCCCGTGTTGAGGTAGGTGTAGTTGCGCAGCATCTCCTCCACGATTTCCCCCCGGAAACTGTAGTGCTTGAAGAGCGAGGGGTCTGGCTCGAAGTGGATGTACGTTCCCGTCTCGTCGTCGGTGGGCCTGGTGGTGTCCGATGTGAGCCTTCCGCACTCAAAGGTGGTGGCCCTCACCTGCCCGTCCCTGTAGGAGCGTGCCTCGAAGTGGCGGCTCAGAGCGTTCACCGCCTTCAGTCCCACGCCGTTGAGCCCCACGCTCTTCTTGAATGCCTTGGAGTCATACTTGCCTCCCGTGTTGAGCATCGACACCGCCTCCACCAGCTTGCCCTGGGGGATGCCGCGCCCATAGTCGCGTATGGTGCAGCGCAGGTTGTCCTCCACCGTCACCTCGATGCGCTTGCCGGCGTTCATCTTGAACTCGTCGATGCTGTTGTCGATGACCTCCTTGAGGAGCACGTAGATGCCGTCCTCGGCGTGCGAGCCGTCGCCCAGCCGGCCTATGTACATGCCGGGGCGGGTGCGCACGTGCTCCATGTCGGACAGGTGGATGACGTTCTCCTCGGTGTACTGTACGGCGGGCTGCTGTGTCTCGTTGTTCTCTTCCATGTGGCGTGCTTAGAGTTTCTTGCTGAAGGCGCAGCGCTTCTTGTGTATCACGCAGTCCAGGTTCTTCCACTGGGCCTGGCTGGGTATGTTGTCCTCGAGCTGGTGGTGCGTCTCTGCCCACTCGTAGCCGTCCTTTGTGGCCTCGGGGATGAGGTCGGCAAAGATGAGTGCGTTGGCCCCCTTCTCCTGGTACTCGGGCAGCACGCCCACGAGCAGCATGTCCAGTATCTGGGGGTGGCGGTTGAACCACAGGGCCTTGGCCATGTGGTACCATCCGAAGGGCCACATCTTGGCCTTGGCCTTCTGGATGGCGCGGCTCAGGCTGGTGATGCAGACGCCCATGCCTATGACCTCGCCCTCGGCGGTCTCCACCACCGAGAGGTAACGCTTGTCGAGGTACGGCAGGTACTGGTCGGCATAGGCGTTCATCTGCGCCTCGTCCATCTGGCTGTAGCCATACAGGTTGGCATAGGCGCGGTTCACAACGTCCAGTACCTTTTGGATATAGCCGCCATCGCGTATCTCGCTCTTGCTCTTGAACTTGTGTATTCGGAACCCGTAGCGCTTCCTCACCATCTCGGCAATGCGGAAGTACTTGTCCCGGTGGGCCTCGTGCCCGGCTTTCGGCACGAACACCTTGCGCTCCACCCAGCCCACTTCCTTGGCATATCCGTGCTGGGCCATGTGCTGTGGGTAGTAGGGGAAGTTGTAGATGCTGTTCATCGTGCTCAGCTGGTCATACCCCTCGGTGAGCATCCCCTCCCGGTCCATGTCGGTGAACCCCATGGGGCCCACAATCTTGTCCATGCCCCGCGCGCGTCCCCAGTCCTCGACGGTGCGCAGCAGCAGTCCCGACACTTCGGGGTCGTCGATGAAGTCAATCCAGCCGAAGCGCACGGTCTTCTGCCTCCACCGCTCGTTGGCCTTGCGGTTGATGATGGCGCACACGCGCCCCACAATCCTGCCGCCCCGCCGTGCCAGGAACCACTCGGCCTCGCAGAACCTGAAGGCCGGGTTCTTCTCCTTGTTGAAAGTGTCCAGTGTGTCCTCCAGGAAATCGGGCACCGCATAGGGGTTGTCCTTGTAGAGCTGGTAGTTGAAGCGCACGAAAGCCTTGAGCTCGCGGTGGGTCGTGACGCTGCAGACAATGGTCTTTTCTGTTGGCATGTTGCTTCTTGTACAAGTTATATCACACAAAGTTAGCGAAAATTATGCTTTTCGCGCGCCTGCACACCCTTTTTGTTACCATTCTTTAACGTGTTTGAAAGAAAGTTATAAAAATCTTTGCCAATCGGGAAAAAACAATATACTTTTGCGCTTATACCGCCTGTGTGCGTGGCACATGCGAGTTCTGCGCATGGGTTGGGCTACCGGATGGACAATCAAGGAAACTAATAAGACATTATGAAGACATTCACCAAATCCCTTGCCCTGGCCTTCCTGGCACTGGGCATTACCGCTCCGGCCATGGCGCAGGAAACCGACTCGAAGTGGGCTGACCGCAAGGTCTTCCCCCGCATGTTTGTGGGTGTGCAGGGCGGAGTGCAGAACACGCTCGACACCGACTTTGACAACAAGAAGACCTTCACCCCCACGGCGGCCCTCTCGCTGGGCAGCTACTTCAGCCCCGTGGTGGGAGCACGCCTGAACTTCAACGGCGCGTGGAACAAGGGGACAGCCCTCTCCACCTTCAGCGCCGACCAGACCGCGCACTACAACTTCAATTACCTGACCACCAGTGCCGACCTCCTGGTGAACCTGTGCACGTCCTTTGGCAAGAAGGACTACTATCCGGCCAACCTGTATTTCATCATGGGACTCGGTCTCTACCACTCGTGGAACAATGACGACGCCGTCAGCCTGGCCGCGCAGAAGTACCGCCTCATCGATGTCAACGAGTCCAAGCGCAACGCCTTCAACGGACGCCTGGGCCTGCAGTTTGCCTACGACGTGTGCCGTGACCTGGCCGTGAACGTGGAAGGAAGCTACAACCTGCACGCGGGACAGACCAACACCTTCGACAAGAGCAACGACCAGTTTGTCCTGCTGGCTGGCCTGGCCTACAAGTTCGGCGGCAAGAAGGCCGCGCCTGCCAGGGAGGAGTACGAGACGCGCATCGACACCATCTGGTACAACGAGGCACAGGTGACCCCGCGCGTCGAGGACGGGAAGATGTCCTGGAACGTGTTCTACGAGATACGCGAGAGCGACTTCAGCGACACCGACGCGCAACTGGCCAAGATAGGAGCCTTCCTCAAAGACTACCGCGACTGCAAGATTACCGTGAAGTCCTATGCCGACGTGCAGACCGGTAACCCCCGCATCAACATGCAGTACTCCAAGGCGCGCAACGAGAAGGCCGTCAAGGCACTGGTGGATGCGGGCGTGCAGCGCTCCATCATCGACGCCACCTACTATGGCGACACCGTGCAGCCCTTCGCCCAGAACGACAAGAACCGCGTGACCATCATCACCGCCACGGGACTCAAGGATGTCAAGGACACCCGCACCGTGAGGAAGTTCCGCACCGAGGAGAAGCAAGTGCGCGTGAAGTGACAAGTACAAACCAATAACCAAAAACGTGTAGATATGTTCAAGAAGATGTTCTTCGCAACCATTGCCATGGCCACATGCCTGACAACAACTGCGCTGGCCCAGGACACGGACAGCAATGGCCGTGACTACAAGCCCTTCCCCCACATGTTTGTGGGCATACAGGGCGGGGCGCAAACCACGTTCACCAACTACGACAACTCCAGGCTCATCACGCCCAACACGGCCGTGAGCCTCGGCGGGTGGTTCACTCCCGTGGTGGGCTCACGCCTGCATGTGAGCGGTATCTGGAACAAGGGAGGATACAAGGGGCGTGGCACCGACTTCAAGTATGACTACAAGAACGTCACCACCGACCTTGACCTCATGCTCAACCTGGTCACCCTCTTCGGGCGCAAGGACTACTATCCGGTAAACCTCTACCTCATCGGCGGTATCGGGCTCAACTATGCGTGGGACAATGATGACGCGTACGCGCACAAGGCCGAGATGCCCCGCGCCTACAAGGACGACCTCTTCAGCCACAACGCGAGGGTGGGCGCACAGCTTGACATCAACCTGCACAAGAACGTGAGCCTCAATCTGGAGGTGGATGCCAACAGCCTGGGTGACCGCTACAACAGCAAGGTGAATGCCGGTGACGACTGGCAATTGACCGCGTCACTGGGCCTCGCCTTCAAGTTCGGATACAAAAAGGCCCAGAAGGGCGTGGCCGCTCCCGTCGCGGAGGAATGGGCCACACGCCTGGATACCATCTGGTATGACGACGTGGTCGAGAGCGCACGCATCGAGGATGGCAAGATGACCTGGAATGTCTTCTATCCCATTGACAAGAGCGACTTCCATGCCGATGCCCAGTTGAAGGCAATCGGCGAGTTCCTCAAAGACCACCGCGACTGCAAGGTGGACATCAAGTCCTACGCCGACAAGGGCACGGGCACCCCCCCCTACAACAAGAAGCTTGCTGCCCGGCGTGCCGAGAAGGCCGTGAAGGCGCTGGTGGATGCGGGCGTGCCCAGGTCGTCCATCACCTCGAGCAGCTATGGCGACACCGTGCAGCCCTTCTCCGAGAACGACAAGAACCGCGTGAGCATCATCGTGGCCACGGGTCTGAAGGACGTGAAGGACAAGCAGAGCGTGAAGAAGTTCCGCACCAAGGAGGTGCGCTACCGCGTGAAGTAATCCCCTTACAGAGCGTCTCCTGCCTGGCTCAAGCCGGACATGAGACGCGATACAGGCGAGGGGCAGTCACCACACCATGTGGTGACTGCCCCTCGCCATTGTGGAGGGATGCGCCCGGCATTAGAGAGTGGGAAGGACTGACATGCTGTTCTCTGCCTTCCTTCGGATTGCAGAGGCTCTTAGGTCGCGCTTCTTCCTGGTGGTGGGGTGGGTGTCGGGAAGGGCTGGGGACTTACTTCTCCTTCTTCTCCTCCTGCCTTATGGCATCCAAAGTGTCCACAAACCGACGTGCCGCCTCGAAGCATCCTGTAAGGATTGAAAACAGGTATTTGCTCGTGTCCTTCATCTCGGGGGGAAGGACAGTGGCCTTCTTTGCTGACACAGAGAGGTACTGCCGCTCCTCGTCAATGGTGTAGTACAATGTGAAGAAGTCATACATATTGACGTAGTTGATGGCCTTGCGGATACGCGAGATTTCATCGTACTGGTCCAAGGGGACGCTGAGAAACTCGGAGTAATCCACCTGGATTACACGGTCGTTCCATGCATTCATATAGAAATTGCCACCTTGGAACACCACCAGGCAAAGGTTCTCGTTACTTTCGCTGAACTTCACATCACAGTTGTACTCGTGCAGGAACTCCAGGCACATCTCCATGGCAGTGCGCTCCTTGGAGGCCTCTTCCTGTGGCTTGTCCTGGCTTTTCCCGTCCTGGCGTGTGCTCTCTTGCTCCTTGTGCCTTTTCTCCAGACCTTGCGTGTCACCATCCATCATGAAGGGTGTGTGAGTCACAGGCAAGGGCTGTGGGCTCAGTCTGTCCTGTGCATTCTGCCGGTTCTCCTTGAGCAGTTTCTTCCAGACGTGGAAGACCCCCATCCCTATAAGGCCAATAACAAAGGTTGACGCTAAGTCATTCATATCTCTTCCTGTTTGATAGTGAACGTGCCGCCACATCCGTGGTGCAATGGGGCGGGTCACAAAGTTAGGGAATAAAGTTCACACGGAATGCCCCTCTCCATAAAACATTCATTCGTGAACCATTATGAACGTTCCTGTCCGCCTCACCTCGTCTTTATCTTCCCCTTCTTGTTCCTGGCTATGCCGGAAGTGCCGATGGGGTTCATTATGCCAATTGCCTGGGCCTGGGCCGTCTTCAGACACGGCTCGGCATCATGCGTTTTGTGTGTCGGTGAAGGTGGCGAAAGAGCCGAAGGCGATGCGAGACAGCATCCCAGCCACCTCGTGGGCTTGGCGGGGCAGGGCATGCTGCGATGTGAGGGTCTTCGCGGACGAAATATTCCTTCCCCGCTGAAGCCTGTTTTCTTCCCCCGACGGGGCTGCTTGCTGTTCCCCTGCAGACTGCTGGGTGGAATATTGCCAAGTTTGGTACAATGGTTGCAAACTTTGGAACTTATATACCAAAGTTTGGTACAATGGTTGCAAAGTGCAAAATATACGAGTCGGGCGCGTCCAGGCGGCGTGGCAGCCTGTATGTCAGGCAGTGTGAGCGCGGAAGGGTCAGTCTGGCATGCGGGCAGGGATGCCAGGAGGGCGCACATGTCTTGGATTTCCGGGAGTTCCCGCCGGTCGGGACAATCGCGGTGGGGCGGGGTAGAGGCCAGGCGGCGGGGGTGAGAGGGCGGTTCTGCTGGACAAGACAGACGAGGTGGAGCGGTGAAAGAGCCTGGCCGAAGGGGTGAGTCGGGCGGCCTTGTGGGCTGGGGCAGGTGTGCTGGAGTGGGGGCGGATGAGGCCGGTGGCAGGTGGAGGGACGTGCTGGTGCGGGGCAGGAGGGGCTCAGCAAGGCTTGTGCCGGCAGGGCATGGTGGGGGAGAGACAGGGCTGGGGGCGGGCGGGGGAAGTTTTTGTGGGCGGATGATACAATAATGCGGGGGTGCGAAACGTTATTACAATTAGGATGAGAAGACTGCTGTGGATAGGCATGCTGCTGGCCGGCCTGCAGGCGCGGGCACAGTTTGACGTGGCGTTCACCAATTCATGGGCGCTCCAGTCCTGGTATAACCCTGCGGCGGCAGGCGTTGGGGGGCAGCTGGACGTGCACGGGGTCTACAGCCAGCAGATGGCCGGCTTTACCGGCGCACCCGCCACGATGGCACTCACGGCCGACCTCCCCCTGTGGTTCTTCGGGCCCAGCCACGGAGCCGGACTGGGCTTCATGAACGACAAGGCGGGGCTCTTCACCACCAAGAAGATATACCTGCAGTACGCCTATTACCAGAAGTTGGGCAAGGGCAGGCTCAGTGTGGGCGTGCGCCCGGTGATACTCACCGAGAGTTTCGACGGCTCGAAGGCCGACATCGAGGACAGCAGCGACCCCGCCTTCGCCACCAGCCAGGTCACCGGCACCGCCTTTGACCTGGATGCGGGAGTGCGCTACACCTGGGGGCAGCGGTGGTATGCCGGCGTGAGCGCGGCACACCTGGTGAGCCCCACCATACGGCTGGGTGACGAGAAGAGCTACGAGCTGAAGGTCAGGCCGTCGCTCTATGCCACGGGCGGATACAAGTTCCGCTTCCGCAACCCCCTGTATGCCGTGGCCACCGACGCGCTCCTGAGCACCGACCTGAGGGAATGGCGGGGCGACCTCGCCGCGCGGCTGTTGTACGACGGAGCCAAGCACAAGCTCTACGGCGGTGTGATGTACAGCCCCACCTACAGCGTGGGCGTGCTGCTGGGCATCAACTTCCACGGGGTGAACATCGGCTACAGCTATGAGATATACACGGGCGGGATAGGCGCGCTCAACGGCACCCACGAGGTGATGCTCGGCTACCAGACCGACCTGAACCTGTTCAAGAAAGGCAAGAACCTGCACAAGAGCGTGCGGCTGCTCTGACCGGAAGCCCGCGCGCATGCGTATATATATAAGGTAATATACTGAGAGGAACATGAGGATATGAAGACAAAGAGTCTGCTGATAACGCTTTCGCTCGCCCTGGCAAGCCTTGCCATGGGGGGCTGCATGGGAAGCAGTTCGGGCGCCAACGCCGTCGGTGGCGAACTCACGGGCGTGAGAGGGTCGGGCTACAGCGAGCCCACCCCCTACGGTATGGTGGCTGTCCACAAGGGGTCGCTGCGTGTGGGCATCGAGAACAACGATTCCCTGTGGGGCACGGAACTCCCCGTGCGGGACATCAGTGTGGACGGGTTCTGGATGGACGAGCAGGAGGTGAGCAACGCCAAGTACCGCCAGTTTGTCCACTGGGTGCGCGACAGCATCATCCGCGAGCGTCTGGCCGACCCCGCCTACGGGGGCGACGAGAGCTACAAGATAGAGGAAGACAGGGAGGGCAATCCCGTCACGCCCCACCTCAACTGGAGCAAGGCCATCCCCTGGAAAAAAGCCAACGAGGACGAGCAGCGCGCCATCGAGAGCGTCTATGTGACCCATCCCATCGACGGCACGCGCATGCTCGACGCCAGCCAGATGAACTACCGCTACGAGATATACGACTATGCGGCCGCCGCACAGCGCAAGTACCGCCTCAACCCTGAGGAGCGCGACCTCAACACCGACCATGCCGTGGACATGGGCGAGGTGATGATAAGCAAGGACACGGCCTGGATAGACGACGACGGCAAGATAGTGAGGCAGACCATCACGCGCCCCCTCTCGGGCCCCTGGGACTTCCTCAACACCTACATCGTGAACATATACCCCGACACCACGTGCTGGGTCAATGACTTCCAGAACGCCGACAACGAGCGCTACATGAAGCTCTACTTCAGCAACCCCGCCTATGACGACTATCCCGTGGTGGGCGTGTCGTGGGAACAGGCAAACGCCTTCTGCGCCTGGCGCACCGACTTCCTCATGAAGGGAATGGGCGGATATGCCCGCCAGATACAGCGCTACCGCCTGCCCACCGAGATAGAGTGGGAGTTTGCCGCACGCGGCAAGGAGGGCAACCCCTACCCCTGGAAGAGCCTGGAGGTGAAGAGCGAGAGCGGGTGCTACTATGCCAACTTCAAGCCCGACCGGGGCAACTACACCCGCGACGGCTCACTCATCACCTCCAAGTGCGGCATCTACAGCCCCAACAGCAACGGCCTCTATGACATGGCCGGCAACGTGGCCGAGTGGACAAGCACCGTATATACCGAGGCGGGAGTGCAGAGCATGAGCGACATGAACCCCGAACTCAGGTACAACGCGGCCAAGGAGGACCCCTACAGGCTCAAGAAGAAGAGCGTGCGCGGAGGCTCATGGAAAGACCCCGAAAGCATGATACGCTCGGCCTGGCGCACCTATGAGTACCAGAACCAGCCCCGCTGCTACATCGGGTTCCGCTGTGTGCGTACCATGGTCAACGACCGCAGCGGAAGCCAGAAGACCAAGGGCGGGGGCAAGCGCCCCACAGCCTCGGCAAGGCGCAGGTGAGCCGCCAGGGGCGGGAGACACCCGCGCGTGAACAAGGAAAGAACGGAAAAGACAACAAGATAAAGCACAAGAGAGAGATGAATATCATAGCCAAAATCCAAAAGTGGATGGACTCCCCGGCGGGTCAAGTGTTCATGAACTACGCATACAGCTGGGGTGCGGCAATCGTCATACTGGGCACGCTCTTCAAGCTCACCCACCTGCCTGGGGCCAACGCGATGCTCTTCGTGGGCATGGGCACCGAGGTGCTCGTGTTCTTCATATCGGGATTCGACAAGCCCTATGACAAGGTTCCCGGCGAGGAGCAGCCATCGGCTGGACAGGCCTCAGGCACACAGGCCGGCCCCTCCATCGTCATCCAGGGCGGCATGCAGCTTGATGGCGGTGAAGGCCAGCCCCAGCAGGGCACCATCGTCATAGGCACACCTGCCTCGCAGCCCGCCGCAAGCCCGCAGCCCGCAGTGGCCGTGGGCACGGGTGCCCAGGTGGTGGCCGGCACGGCACCCGCCGTACAGCCCGGATCCGAGGCCATCTCCAGCGCGGCCGGACTGAGCGCGGCGGCCGCCAACCTGGCCGCCGCCGGACAGGCGGCGGCAGCGGCCCAGGCTGCCCTCGACCAGCTTCAGAACGCGGGCACGCCCACTCTGGATCCCGCCCTGGCACGCTCCACCGACCCCGCCGAGGTGGAGGAGGCCGTGCGGAACTACGCCGAGGAGTTGCGCGAACTCACCGAGGTGCTTGCCCGCGTCAAGGACCAGGCCGCGCGCATGAGCACCGACAGCGAGGAGATGGAGAACCTCAACCGCACCCTCACGGGCATCGCCACCGTGTATGAACTGCAGTTGCGCAACATCAGCAAGCAGGTGAGCACCATCGAGCAGATTGACGAGCAGACCCGCCGCATGGCGCAGCAGATAGAGGAACTCAACAATGTGTACGGGCGCATGATAAAGGCGCTCACCGTGAACATGTCGCCCATGGCGGGCACCCAGGGCGCGGCGGGTGAGGCGTGAGCGCGACACACACAAGAACACAGTACGGACCAACACAAGGCTCAAGGAATATGCCAATCATAAAGAAGAGGGTGTCACCCCGCCAGAAGATGATCAACCTGATGTACGTGGTGCTCATGGCCATGCTCGCGCTCAATGTGTCGAGCGACGTGCTGAACGGATTCTCGCTGGTAAGTGACAGCCTGAACCAGTCGGCCCAGAGCGCGAGCCAGGTCAACGAGGGCATCTACAAGGCCTTCGAGCAGCAGATGAAGGCCAACCCCGAGAAGGTGCGCCTCTGGTACGCGAAAGCCAAGCATGTGCGCGACATGAGCGACTCGCTCTACAACCTGGCCGAGGAACTCAAGATGGCCATCGTGAGGAAGAGCGACGGCAAGGAGGCCGATGTGGACAACATAAGGAACCGCGAGGACTTGGAGGCCAGCACGCAGGTGATGCTCGCTCCCGGAAAGGGGCGCGGACGGGAACTCTACGACGCCATCAACCGCTACCGCGACCAGGTCATCAGGATGGTGACCGACAAGCAGCAGAGGCAGGTCATCAGTTCCAGCCTCTCCACCGAGGTGCCCGCAAAGGCCACCACGCTGGGCAAGAACTGGCAGGAGTACATGTTTGAGAACATGCCCACGGCCGCCGCCGTGACGCTCCTCACAAAGTTGCAGAACGACGTGCGCTATGCCGAGGGCGAGGTCTTGCATGACCTGATAAACAATGTGGATGTCAAGGATATCCGCGTGAACCAGCTCAACGCCTACGTCATCCCCTCGTCGCAGACCGTGGTGCAGGGCGGGCGCTTCAGCGCGCAGATCATCATGGCTGCCGTTGACACCACGCGCCGTCCCGCCATCTATGTGGGGGGCAGGCGCATCGAGGGCGACCGGGGCGTGTATGAGACCGTGTGCGGACGCACGGGCGACTTCACGCTCAACGGCTACATCGAGATGCTCAACGGCTCCGGTGAGACCGTGAGGCGCGACTTCCAGCAGAAGTACACCGTGGTGGCGCCCAGCGCCACCGTGAGCGCGGACATCATGAATGTGCTCTACGCGGGCTATGACAACCCCATGAGCGTGAGTGTGCCGGGTGTGGCCACCAGCAAACTGCGCGTGAGCATGGCGGGCGGGAACCTCATTCCCAAGGGCGACGGGAAGTACATCGCCAGGCCCACAAAGGTGGGCGGGGAGGCCGTGATAACGGTGGCGGCCGACAATGAGGGACGCGTGCAGGAGATGGGCAAGTTCGCCTTCCGCGTGCGCAAACTGCCTGACCCCACCGCTTTCATCGCCTTCAAGGACGCCAGCGGAGCCGACAGCCACTTCCGGGGGGGCGCACTCAGCAAGCAGGTGCTCATGGGCACACAGGGCATAGGGGCGGCCATCGACGACGGACTGCTCAACATCGCCTTCCGCGTGCAGGGCTTCGAGACCGTGTTCTATGACGCGATGGGGAACGCTGTCCCCTACAAGAGCCAGGGCGCGGACTTCACCGACCAGCAAAGGGGGCAGATGCGCTCGCTCGCGCGCAACAAGCGGTTCTACATCACCAACATCCGCGCCACAGGCCCCGATGGCGTGGAGCGCACGCTCAGCGGTGCGATGGAGGTCATCGTCAGGTGACTTCACCTTGAGACCATGGGGTCATGTTGCTGTAAGGCATTTAGGTTGGAAGTAAGGTTATGAGGTTACTGTGTTGTCAGGTTGTAAGGGCGGATGGAAGGTCGCGCGGCACGGGAATTGTCCTGGAGGCGAAGCGGCCTTGGAACCCCAAGACCTGGAAGCGAAGCGACCATAAATATAAATGATAAAGTGTAATATGAGACGTGTATTCCTTCTCTTCTCTGCCATGGCACTTGTAGCGTGCATGGCAAGCGCGCAGCCGGCCAAGAGGCGTGTGGCCACGGCGGCTGGGGCAGGGCAGAAGACAGCGGCGCAGAATAAAGGCACCGACCGTGCCTCCATGCAGTTTCCCACATCGGCCGCCATGCCCGAGGATGTCGTGTGGAAGCGTGACATATACCGGCAGCTGGACCTCACAAGGGACAAGAACGCCCCGCTGTACTATCCCGTGGAGCCGCAGGGCAGGCAGGTCAACCTCTTCACCTACCTGTTCCGGCTGATTCTCACAGGCCGGGTGCCCGCCTACACCTACCAGCTCGATGGCAACGAGTCGTTTGAGGAGAAAAACAAGTTGGCCGTCAAGGAGATGCTCGAGCGCTATGGCATCTACTACGAAGAGAAGAACGGCAAGATACAGGTGGCCGACAGCGATGTGCCCAGTGCCGAAGCCACCCGCTATTACCTCAAGGAGAGTGTCTATCTGGACCAGCGCACGGGCACCTTCACCACGCGTGTGACAGCCCTGTGCCCCGTGCTCATGCGCGGAGCGGACGAGTTCAGCACCGAGGCCACGCCCTATCCGCTCTTCTGGGTGCGGTACAGCGACATTGCCCCATGGCTCTCCAGGTTGCCGGTGATGGGCAGCAACCTCAACAACGTGACCAACATGACGGCCGATGACTACTTCACCATGAACCGTTACGAGGGCAAGATATACAAGACCAACAACCTGCAGGGGCGTGTGCTGGCCAGTTATTGCAAGACCGACAGTGCCATGAGCCGCGAGCAGAAGAAGATAGAGAAGCAGCTCGCCGACTTTGAGGAAGTGGTGTGGGGACATCGTGCCGACTCCACCGACAGCGTCTCTGCCGTGGCGGCCAAGCCAGAGAAAGTGAGGCGCGCGGGCAGGCACCGGGAGACTGCCGTGCAGGCCGGGAGCAGCCGCCGGCGCGACACCAAGGCCGAGAAGGAACCCCGGCAGAAGGCCGAGAATGCCGCCCCCCGCGTGAGCGCGCGCCGCCAGCGCAGATAGTCTGCAAGAAAAACTCCAGCCAGGTGAGCCGCACCTGGCTGCATTGACTCCCGCAAGACATGCCCAAGTACGCCGATGTAGTGCTTCCCGTTCCCGTGGGCGACACCTTCACCTATGCCCTTCCCGCAGCCATGCAGGAGCGTGCGCGGGTGGGGTGCAGGGTGATAGTGCCCTTTGGCAACCGCAAGATATACAGCGCCGTCATCGTGCGCCTGCACGACACGAAGCCCGACTATGCCACCAAGGAGGTGCTCGAGCTGGCGGGTGACAGCCCGCTGGTGCTCCCCGCGCAGCTGCGCCTGTGGCGGTGGATAGCCGACTACTACCTGTGCGCCCTGGGCGACGTGTACAAGGCCGCGCTGCCTGCGGGGCTCAAGCTCGAGAGCGAGAGCCGTGTCATGTATGCCGATGACTTTACCGACCCCGACAGCCTCACACCCTCGGAGAGGCGCGTCTATGACCTCCTGGAACAAGAGCCCGTGCAGACCCTCGCGGCATTGCAGAAGCAGACGGGGCTGGCCTCTGTCCTCTCCCTGGTCAACCGCATGCTGGCCAAGGGCGCGGTGAGGGTCAAGGAGGAGGTGCGCCGCACCTACAAGCCGCGCACGCTGCCCTGCGTGCGCCTCACCCTGGAATACTTCGACGAGGCCACTCTGCGCGCCTTCTTCCTCTCCCTGCCTGCCAAGAGCAAGCAGCAGCAGTTGCTCACACGGTACATGCAACTCTCCTCCACCGGTGCGGCCCAGGTGCTGCAGAACTACAGCCTGCTCAAGGACGTGACCCGCGAGGAACTCATGGGCGACGGCACCGCAAGCCCCTCCACGCTCAACACCCTCAGGAAGAAGGGCGTGCTGGAGGTGTGGCAGAAGCCTGTGGGGCGGCTCCCGGAGAGCCAGTTACCTACCGAGCTTGTCATGCACCCCCTGAGCCAGGCGCAGCAACAGGCCATGGATGGCATCGAGGCTGCCTGGCGGACGCGGGACGTGTGCCTGCTGCATGGAGTGACCAGCAGCGGCAAGACCGAGGTGTATATCCACCTCATGCAGAAGGAACTGGAGCGTGGGCGGCAAGTGCTCTTCATGCTCCCCGAGATAGTGCTCACCACACAGCTGACCGACCGTCTGAGGCGCGTGTTCGGCGACCGCCTGGGTGTGTACCACTCCCGCTACCCCGACGCAGAGCGGGTGGAGGTGTATCAGAAGATGCTCTCCAGCCAGCCCTATGACATCATCGTGGGCGTGCGCAGCAGCATCTTCCTCCCCTTCCAGAGGCTTGGCCTTGTGATAGTGGACGAGGAGCACGAGACCAGTTTCAAGCAGCAGGACCCCGCCCCGCGCTACCATGCCCGCAACGCCGCCCTGGTGCTGGCTGCGCAGCAGGGGGCCAAGACCCTGCTGGGCACCGCCACACCCAGTCTGGAGAGCTATCGCAACGCCCTGGCAGGAAAGTATGGGCTGGTGAGGCTCACCACACGCTTCCGCGATGTGCAGTTGCCTCACATACAGGTGGTGGACGTGAAGGAGATGCGACGCAAGCGGCTCATGTCGGGCCCCTTCTCGCCCCAGCTCATCGACCTCATGCGCGAGGCCCTGCAGCACAGGCGGCAGGTGATCCTGTTCCAGAACCGCCGTGGCTATTCGCCCGTGGTGGAGTGCAACGTGTGCGGCTGGACTCCCAGGTGCGGGAAGTGTGACGTGAGCCTCACCTATCACCAGCGTCTCAGGCAACTGGTGTGCCACTATTGCGGCACCCCCTACCCGGTGCCCCTGCAATGTCCTGCCTGTGGGAGCAAGGAGATACGCCACGTGGGCTATGGCACCGAGCGCATCGAGGACCAGCTGGCCAAGGTGCTGCCCGAGGCACGCATCGCGCGTATGGACCTCGACACCACGCGCAGCCGCATGGCCTACGAGCAGATACTGCAGGACTTCCAGCAGGGCAAGACCGATGTGCTGGTGGGCACCCAGATGGTGACAAAGGGGCTGGACTTCGAGCGCGTGAGCGTGGTGGGCATCCTGGATGCCGATGGGATGCTCAGCCAGCCCGACTTCCGCAGCCACGAGCGTGCCTTCCAGATGATGGAGCAGGTGGCCGGGCGCGCGGGCAGAAAGGGCGGACAGGGACATGTCATCCTGCAGACGCGTGACGCACAGTCGCCTGTGGTGCAGCAGGTGGTGGAGCACAATTACCAGGCCATGTACGAGGCGCAGATGCAGGAGCGCGAACTCTTCAACTACCCGCCCCTGTGCCACCTGGTGAGCGTGTATCTGAAGCACCGCGACGAGCGCGTGCTCGACAGCCTGAGCAGGGACATGGCGCAGTGGGCCAGGCAGGTCTTCGGCGACCGTGTGCTGGGCCCCGACACGCCTCCCATCTCGCGTGTAAACCTGATGTATATCCGCAAGGTGCTGGTGAAGATAGAGCTCACGGCCTCGATGAAGGAGGCCCGCACCCGCCTGCGGCAGATACAGCAGTACCTGCTGGCACAGCCCCAGTACAAGAGCGCGCAGGTGTATTATGATGTGGACTGAATGAGTTTTTCCGGTACTATATTATATAAAGGCAACCATGGCGAATTTCGTGATCTCGTGCGGTGTGGCTCTTGCCTATAGCATCGCCTTCCTGCTTGTGTTTAATGCGTATGACAATGTTCTGCGCAGGCAGTCGTGTGCGCCGAGGAAGAGGATTCGCCAGGTGATGACCTTGTGGGGCGTGCACAGCCTCTTGCTCCTGCTCCTGGTGTGCTGGCTTCCCGAATACATGTCCTATATCATCCCGGCCGCGTTTTCATTGGTGCCGGCAGAGTATAGGATAGCCTGTGCGGACAAGGACACGGACGGCTCTTCGGGAGGGAGCGTTGGGTGACGTGGATCTTCCCTGGGCGTAAGGGCGAAAAAAGCGGTGCGGTGCGATGGCGGATGCGGCGCACTGCGATGGCCAACGCAGCGCGGTGCGATGGCGAATGCGGCGCGGTGCGTTTTTCCATGTGCTTTCCTGGGGAGCCCGGGGGACAGGAACTGTGGCGGTGCGGCCAAGGTCATGTCACGAGCCCGGCTTTGCTCCTTGGCCATCTCCGCTGGGGCTTTGCTGCCCTCCATGTGCGTCCGGGGTGGCCTCCTCGGGCTTCTTCGCCTCGTCGGGATACTGCACGCGGGTGTGGTAGATGGTCTTGAGCTTGGACTTGAGCACCTCCTTGGCTATCTCAATCTCCCGGAATGTGATGGGGCACATCTTGAAGTACCCTTCCCTCACCTGGCTGTCTATGACCTTCTCCACAAGCGCGCTCACGCTCTCCTCGGTGTATTCGGGCAGACTGCGTGACGCGGCCTCCACGGCGTCGGCCATCATCAGGATGGCCTGCTCCAGCGTGCTGGGGTTGGGGCCGGGGTAGGTGAAGAGCCTGGGGTCGGGCTCGCGGTCGGGGTACTTGTTCTTGTAGGAGATGTAGAAGTACTTGACCATGCTGGTGCCGTGATGCGTGGCGATGAAGTCCTTCACAGCCTTGGGCAACTTGTACTTGTCGGCCAGTTTCAGCCCGTCGGGCACATGGCGGATGATGATTTGTGCGCTCTTCTCGAACGGCAGGCCGTCATGCGGGTTCACGCCCGACTGGTTCTCGGTGAAGAACACGGGGTTCATCAGTTTGCCTATGTCGTGATACAGGGCTCCTGTGCGCACCAGTTGGCTCTTGGCCATCAGGTTGTTGGCCACCTCGGCGGCCAGGTTGGCCACCTGCATGCTGTGCTGGAAGGTGCCGGGCGCCTCCTCTGAGAGCCTGCGCAGGACGGTGTTGTTGATGTTGGAGAGCTCGACAAGGGTCACGTTGGACGTAAATCCGAAGATGCGCTCGACGGGTATGAGCAGCAGGTACGATATCATGGACAGTATGCCCGCGATGGTGAGGTAGATGTAAGTCCACTTGTCCAGCCCGTCGGTGCTTGCCAGATTGCCGTGTATGATATCCATGCACAGGTACGCTGCCAGCGACACGGCGGTCACCGCGATGGCCGCCCTCAGGAGGTCGGAACGCTGGTTGAGCTGCCTCAGGCTGTAGATGGCCACCAGTCCGGCCAGCGTCTCTGTGACCAGGAACTCGTAGGGGTGCTTGAGAGCCACGGCACAGGTGAGCAGCATGATGACGTGTGTGATGAACGCCGTGCGCGAGTCCATGAAGATGCGTATGAAGATGGGCAGTATGCAGTAGGGTATCACGTACACGCTCATGAGCGAGTGCTCCATCATGCCGTAGGTGATGAGCGGGAACACCAGGCTGAGCGACATGACCAGGGCCACGGTGCGCGTGCTGTCGAGATAGTCGCTCCGGAACTGCTGGAAGTAGCCAAAGAGCATCAGCACCATCAGTGTGGCATACATGAACTGGCCTGTGACAAGTGCCATGCGCTCGGCTGTGCTCTTCTCCCTTTCCCTCTGGTAACGTTCGAGCGACTTGAGCACGCAGTAAGTGTAGTTGTCCACAATCTGCCCTCTGTCCACAATCTTCTGCCCCACTTGCACCTGCCCCATGTAGGGCACCAGCGTGTTGTCCACCTCCTGCCTTTGCTGTTGCGACTTGGCGGCGTCGTATGACAGGTTGGGCCGCAGGTACCTGGTCAGGTCGCATGCCCCCAGGGCCTTGTGTGTGAAGCGCGTGCTGTCCCCCTCTTCCATCATGTACTCATAGGCGGTCTTCTCCGTGAAGACCTGCCGCAGCGGCTTCGCGCCGGCCTCGTTCTGCCAGAAGAGCCTCACGAAGGCCGTCTTCTCCTGCAGCAGGCGGTCGTAGTCCTCGGTCTCCATCACCCCTCTCTGGTACACCTCGGACAGTTTCCTCAGCAGGTGAGCCAGGTAATAGTGCGGCACCGTCTTCCTGGAAAGGCTTGCGAAATCCCGCTTGAGGGCCTCCGTCATCGAGTCCCTCACGGTGGGGTCTTGCTGGAAGTATGGCTCATAGAAGCGGTGCAGGCTGTCCCGCTCGCGCTGGAGCACCTCGTCGGGCTTGAATACGGGGAAGCTGTCCTTGGCGATGAGTGGACTGTCGTCCCACGGTTCCCCTTTCTTATAGGTCATTTCGTTGACCGTGTCCTTGGGCATCACTGTGCCCAGGACAACTATTGAGGCCAGTATGGTGAGTGCCCTCAGGAAGATCTCCCTTGGCGCCAGTTTGCGCCTGTGATTGAATCTGCTCATCTTTTCCGCGTGTTTTGCCGGGAGTCCCCGACCCCCTCCTTGTGCTTTGCAAAAATACGAAAAAACCCCAGTCATTTGGGAAAAAAGCGGTAATTTTGCACGAAACAAGTGTCACGAACTTATGTCTGAGAGAAAAGTGAGGGCGCGTTTCGCCCCCAGTCCCACAGGCCCGCTGCATATAGGGGGCGTAAGGACAGCCCTTTACAACTACCTTTTCGCCCGCCAGCATGGTGGTGACCTGATATTCCGGATAGAGGACACCGACTCCACGCGCTTTGTTCCAGGGGCAGAGGAGTATATACAAGAGGCTTTCAAATGGCTCGGCATCACCTTTGACGAGGGCGTGGGCATTGGCGGGGAGCATGGCCCCTACCGCCAGAGCGAGCGCAGGGACATCTACCGCAGGTATGTGCGCCGGCTGCTGGACAGCGGCAAGGCGTACATCGCGTTTGACACCCCGGAGGAGCTCGGGGCCAAGCGCGCCTCGGTGGAGAACTTCCAGTACGACGCCTCCACCCGCATGCAGATGCGCAACTCGCTCTCTCTCCCGCCCGGAGAGACCAAGGCCTTGATGGAAGAGGGGCACCAGTATGTGGTGCGCTTCCTGGTAGAGCCGGGGCGCGATGTGACCGTACACGACATCATACGCGGGGACGTGCATGTCAGCAGTGACATCCTGGACGACAAGGTGCTCTACAAGAGCGCCGACGACCTGCCCACCTATCATCTGGCCAATATCGTTGATGACCACCTGATGGAGATTACCCACGTAATCCGTGGCGAGGAATGGCTGCCCAGCGCCCCCCTGCATGTGCTCCTCTACGAGGCTTTCGGGTGGCAGGACACCATGCCCCGGTTTGCCCACTTGCCCCTGCTGCTCAAGCCTGTGGGCAATGGAAAGCTCAGCAAGAGGGATGGTGACAAACTGGGCTTCCCCGTGTTCCCCCTGGAGTGGCGTGACCCCAAGAGCGGCGAGGTGAGCAGCGGCTACCGCGAGCAGGGCTATCTGCCCGGGGCCGTGCTCAACTTCCTGGCCCTGCTCGGCTGGAATCCCGGCAACGGGCAGGAGATCATGTCGCTTGACGAGATGGTGCGGCTCTTTGACCTCAGCAAGTGCTCCAGGAACGGGGCCAAGTTTGATTACGTCAAGGCGGCGTGGTTCAACCACCAGTACCTGCTGCGCCAGCCGGACTCCGCATGGGTCCCCTCCTTCGACGCGCTGCTTCGCCGGCAGGGTGTCATCGCCACGGCCGCCCAGGAGGAGGCCGTGGTGAGGATGATGAAGTTCAAGGTCATCGAGTATGTGGACAAGCTGGGCAACAGGCACAAGCGCAATGTCAGTTTCGTGAGTGACCTGTGGCCCCTGACGCGGTTCTTCTTCGTTGCGCCCACAGAGTTTGACACCAGCGACAACTTTGTCCGCAAGAACTGGCAGGAGACCACGGCGCGGGAGATGTCCCGGCTGGCCGATGTGCTCGCTGGGGTGGTGGACTTCACGGCAGAGGGGCTCAAGGCGGCTGTTGACCCCTGGGCCGAGAGCACGGGCCTGCGCCCGTGGAACGCCTGGCGCATCTGTCTGGTGGGAGCCGGCCAGGGCCCCGACATGTATGAACTGGCAGCCTTCCTGGGCCGTGACGAGACCCTGTCCCGCATGAGACACGCAATAGACACGCTGGGCTGACATGTACACACTCGCCATATATCTCTACACGCTGTGCATCATCCTGGTGTCCCCCTTTCACCGCAAGGCGCGCGCGATGCTCAAGGGACGGCTCAAGACCTTCATCATCTTGCGCAGGAAGGTTGACAAGAGCAAGCGTTATGTGTGGTTCCACGCCGCTTCCCTGGGCGAGTTTGAACAGGGGCGCTCGCTCATGGAACGCTTCCGCAGCCGGCATCCCGAGTTCCAGATACTGCTCACCTTCTTCAGCCCGTCGGGCTACGAGGTGCGCAAGAACTACGAAGGAGCCGACATCGTGTGCTACCTGCCCATGGACACGCCGGGCAATGTGGCCAGTTTCCTGCGCCTGGTGAAGCCGGAGATGGCTTTCTTCATCAAGTACGAGTTCTGGTACAACATGATACACGCCTGCCACAAACACGGCATCCCGGTATATAGCGTGAGCAGCATCTTCCGCCCGGACAAGGTATTCTTCAGGTGGTACGGGAGGCGTTACGCGCGCGTGCTCAAGATGATCACTCACTTCTTTGTGCAGGACGAGGAGTCGGCGCGGCTGCTTGCCACCAAGGGTATCAGGGACAATGTGACCATTGTGGGGGACACCCGGTTTGACCGCGTGCTTGACATCTGCCGTCGCGCCAAGGAACTGCCCCTGGTGGAGAAGTTTGTCTCCAACGCCGACAAGGTGCTTGTCGTGGGCAGCAGCTGGCAACCCGACGAGTCGCTCATCCTTCCTTATTTCAACCAGCATCCCCGTCTGAAGCTCATCCTTGCGCCCCACGTCATCAGCGACGAGCGCCTGCGCCAGATTAAGGAGAAGCTCAAACGCCCTTCGGTGTGCTATACCGAAGCCAGGATGGAGACAGTGGCCCAGGCCGATTGTCTGATAGTCAACTGTTACGGACTC
>DCCS01000004.1 GCA_002316015.1 Prevotellaceae bacterium UBA1075 | reverse complement strand
AAGGAGATTTTGCTATCAAAAGATAGGAATCTATTGAAGCCAAAGAAGCCAAACATAGGTCATATAATTTTTATGGGCCAAATCCCCTTACCCCATAAAGCGACTTGAGGCAATACGCATATTTTCCTACAAGGTATACGTCTTATCCAAAGTCCGTTTGGAACAGGTTGGCGTATGCATGGTTGTCGGTGTAGATATTCAGTACATGCCTGCGTGAGGTCTTAATCCATTTGGCAGGCACGGCGATGAATTTGAAGACGAAGGTTTTTACGCGGCTGCTTATGCGCAAGCCAAACTTCCCGGTGTCCAGTCTCCGCATGATGGCTTTGTAGAAGTTTCTGATGAGAGCCGTCATGAGCAGGAACACCGTATTCTGCGCCATGAACGACTTTGGCAGGCGGTTCCAGCCGAACCCGTTGT
The DNA here is from genome assembly GCA_002316015.1 of Prevotellaceae bacterium UBA1075. Lineage (GTDB taxonomy): Bacteria > Bacteroidota > Bacteroidia > Bacteroidales > Bacteroidaceae > Physcousia. The sequence goes on along the minus strand of DCCS01000004.1, from coordinate 21,437 downwards.
TCATGTCATCGAAGATACGCTCCTTTCCACCCCGGAGATTGTAGAATTCCACGATGTCCCTCACGCCTGACTCAAAATCGTTGGTCAGTATGCATCTGTAAGTGTATTCCCCCTCCCATATGTCAAGGCCGCCGTCCATCCGCCTCTGCCTCTGTATGACAAGACGGTACGGCTTGCCCTTCCATTTTTCAACAAGGATGGAATTCAGTTCGAACCCGATGCCGTTGATTTCCTCCTTCTTCCAGCCTCTCAATGCGAACATGGCGTCGTAAAGGGAAGCGCATCTGTTGGCGCGGATATAGAAATGTCCGCAATGCGCCTCCACCGTCTCCACTATTTCCTCCGAGCATGAGCCACAGTCCATACGGGCGCGTGAAATGCGTATCCCGGAGGACTCCAGTCTCTTGAATATCCTCTCCAGTGTCTCTTTCTGGTTGAAACGCACGTTGGTGTTCCCGTCCCGGTTCTCAATGCCGACAATCATGTCGTCAATGACTGCGATGCCAGGCCCGTAGCCCGGGAACTTTTTATATGTGGGCTTGGCATCGCATTTTTCCGTCTCAATGAACTGGTGGTCGAAATCAAAGTCGTATTCCCGGTTGGACTTCAGCTGCCCGGTTGCGAACAACGCGTTGACCAACAGTTCGTTCATCGTGTCCGCGGTATTGAAGTCGTATAGCTTGCCGGAAGATGCCGTGTACGTTGTGTTGGCACAGGTCAGCTCCTCTATCGCCCGCAGTATGGTATCCGCACTGCATGTGCGGAGAACCGGGTGCAAAGACAAGTGCTTCATGAGGTGTGTCGTCACGTCTTCAACGCATGAACCGCCACAGAGATACACACACATCAAAGAGCGGAGTATTTCGCTGTATTGGTACCCGTACGATGTACAGCGTCGTCCCAAGGTGGAGTCTATCGTCTTTGATAAAAGAGCGTCGAATTGTTCCATTATCGGAAATATTCCTCCAAAAGGGGTGAGCTTCTCGGATTTTATATGTATTTTTGCCATGTCTGTTGAAGATTTGTCTTGATTTTATTGCGACACTAATTTAGGTGAATTTTCTGACATGACAAAATCCTGAGCAACTTTTTGTTGCTCAGGTACTTATAAAAATTGCAAATTATAGTGTTGCAGAATTAAGGAAGATAAAAAATAAATATCAAGATGATACAGATATTCATGTTTATTATAGCACTTATATTCGTATTGTGCATTGCAGTACTCTTTGCGATTGCAAATCTATTCGGTATTCCGTATACGGAGTCCGCGGTAATAGTCAATTTATGCATACAACCGGTATCGTTGGTTATATCATCGTTCGCGTTGTTTGTATGTAGAATCAAGAAAAGAAGTGGGATAATTGCCAGCTTTTGTTATTTCGTACTCAACGTAATTGCAATGGTTGCAATTTTCATACATTATAAAGTGTGGAATGTTAATTATGCATTTAACAAATGCATGCACGAACTGATCTTACTTTCCGATAAAATGACGTGGTTGTTTCCAAAGGACGACTTGTATTTGGATGATTCATTGGAGAATGTGTGCAATGGATACATGTTGCTGAATGTGATAATATTTGTGTATCTATATCTATTAGTACTATATTTAAACAGAAAACTTGCCAAGATATAATATTTATAAAGGCGTATTTGTAAGTGTTGGAGGTTTTTCCCAACTTTGCAAATATCTCAGAGAGCATGTTCCAATAAAACAAGGATTAAGACCTTCGCGGCTTCGTGGTTTGCTTCAAACGTCCCACTCAGAGAGCATGTTCCACTAAAAAAATGATTTGCGGGATACAATCTGAGGCATCGGCAGTCCCGCGAACAAAGCATGAGACAGCCCTGAAAAAGTATCCCAAGATTCCCGGACAACGATCCTAGGATACTTGGCCAAGCAGCCTGGAAGAGCGTCGGGGGTATGATTTGCCTGGGAAAAGTTGCACGAATGGCGACAAAAGAGTAACTTCGAAGTCCCAACAGACAATAATCACGCCCAAAGACAAAGACTTATGGCAGGTATCAGGGAAATCACGCAGATGTGCAGGGATGGCGAGTGGGATGCTGCCCACGCCCAGGTAAGGCAGGAACTTGATGCCGCTCCCGGTGACATCTGGACACAGCGAAAGATGGGCTGGGTGCAGTATTACAGAATCAAGGACGCTGCGGAAGCCAACCGGCTGGAGGATGTGCTGGACGGCCTGTCCCAACTGTCCCGGCTGGACCAGTTGCGTCCCTCTGACGACCAGATGCTCTATGACAGCGTCCTGTGGAAACTGGCCCTCATGGCCAGGAATTTGCAGCAGGACGACGGCACGCGCCTGTTGGCAGTTCTCAAGGGGTTTCACTTTTCCCCATCCAGGGCCTACTCTTTCCTCCTGAAGTCTCACCTGCACTTGTCTGGCTGGAGCGGGATGCTTGACTTCCTGGACTGGTGGGGGCTGGACCATCTGCAGGCCGAGGACTTCCTTCCCTATCAGGCTCTCGGGGGGAAGGGGCTGATGTCGCTCGCCGAGCGGGCACACATCGCCTATGCCAAGGCTCTGCTTCAATCGAGGGACAGGGCGCGCTGCGGGCATTTCCTGCCCAGGCTGCAGCAATTGCATGCCGACCATCCCGAGATGGCCTATCCCGGATACTTCTGTGGCAAGCTGATGGTGATGACGGGGGCTGACCGTGAGGCTGTGCTCGATGTCCTGGTCCCCTTTGTGCGGGAGAAGAGCCGGGACTTCTGGGCATGGCAGTTGCTCTCGGAGTCCTACCGCGAGGATGCCCAGGTGCAGTTGGCATGCCTGCTGCGGGCGGTACACTGTGGTACCCAGGAGTCCTTTCTGGGGAAGGTGCGCATGAGGATAGCCTCGCTCTATGTGGCACAGGGCGAGCCGGGGCGTGCCCGTTGCCATCTGGAAAGGGTGGCTGCATGCTATCAGCGGCAGGGCTGGCACTTGCCTCTTGAGGTCAGGGAGATGCTGGGCTTTGTATGTGCCGGCGGCACGCCTCCTGATGCCAGCCCAGGGAGTGACTTCATGGAGGTCACCAATGGGATTCTGGCCCGTGGCTGCCAGGAGTGTGTGGCTGTGGTCACCCATGTGGACGAGCAGGCAAGGCGTGTGGCCATTGTCTATGGCCAGGAGAGGCGGACTGCCCTGCGCAAGAAAGACATCAGCGGCAAGGGGGTGAAGGTGGGAACCTTCTTGCGTGTCCTCGTGAGTGGGGAGGATCCCGTGCGGGTCGTGCAGGCAAGCGTCATGGACGCTCCTGTCCCAGGCCTCGCTTATGTGAAGAGGGTCAAGGGCATCGTGAGGCGCGTGCCCGAGAAGTCCTTCGCCTTTGTGAGGGCCAAGGGTGTGAACTGCTTCCTGCATCCCGCGCTGGTCACGCAAAACCAGTTGGCCGAGGGCGAGCGCGTGTCTGTCCTGGCTGCCCTTGACCTTGACCGCAAGACCGGAAAGTGGGGCTGGGCAGGGCTTGTGCTGCTGGGACGCGAACAGGACACAGGGCAGCAAGGGTAGCGGGCAGGCCCCCCTCCCTTCCTCCGTGTAAGCGCGTCTTCTTGCAAATACCCAACATGAGAGTGCCATTCCGGGCATGCGTTATCGGGAAATGCCGTATCTTTGCACCTCGAAATCTTGTTTTTATTAATGTTAAACACAATGAAGAAAACAATTGTTCCCCTGTTGCTCTCGGCACTTGTGGTGCTGGGAGGGATGTTCGCGGGCTGCTCCGAGTCGGATGGCCCCGAGGTGAAGGTGCCTGTGGCAGAGCCTGTCACGCTGACCCTCTCGCTGGGCGAGATTACCAGCAACTCGGCCAAGGTGAACGTGGTGCCCTCTGACACGGGCCGGTATTATGTGACCCTGCTGGAGGCAGAGACCGTGAAGGGCAAGAGCGCAAGCCAGATAGCCGACAGCCTCATAGACAAGGGCACATTCGTGTACGGACTGCAGCGTGGCGAGAAATCGGTGTACTTCAGTAGCCTGGAGGGTGAGACCGCCTATGTGGCCATAGCCTTTGGCTGGAATGGCGAGAAGCGTGGTGAGGTGGCACAGGCAGAGTTTACCACTGCCGAAGAGCCTCGTGAGCAGATTGTGTCCCACTACCTGGATGTGGACTACTGGGCCGACATCTATCACAATGGCTTCTGCAACTACGTCGTGTTTATGGGCGATGCTCCCCACAAGAGCGTGAACATACAGGGCCTGGGTGACATCTACACTTTCAGCATCTACACCAAGGAGTTCCCTGCCAATGGCGGACTGGCTCCCCTGGAGGGAACATATACCTTGCTGAAGGGCAATCCCGATGCGCCCGTGGACTTCTGCATGGAGCAGAGCGAGAGCCTGTTCTTCAGGGTAAAGCATTTTGTGTCGGCTCAGGACTATACCCTTGAGCAACAGGGCTACACCGATGCCACACTCACCATCCGGAAGAACGCCGACGGCACTTATACGGCCGAGGCAAAGATTGACCAGGAGGATGGCACCCGCAAGACTATCACCTACACGGGCGAGATGGGGCTGAACGACCGCTCCTTCAAGGGCTACAACGGCCCCACACTGGAGAAGGACCTGGACTTCGTGGCCGACTATACCGCCGGCTACTACAGCACGGGCACAGCCTTTGAGATTATGGACGGTGGCCATCCCAATGCCGCTGGAGCAGAGTGGAACAACCGTCATCGCCTGGCCATTGCCCTGCCTGCTGTGGTCGATGAGACAACGGGCGACAAGAGTTTCCCCGAGGGAACCTTCGAGGTGTCCAGCGTTGAGGGACCCGGCGTGGTGGCTGCCGGCAAGTATGTGGACCTGAGCGGTGGTGCCGAGGGCCCCGAGGGTACCTATTACTATTTCATGGACTCCAAGTACACGACCTATTATGCCTTTGTGCAGAGGGGCTCTGTGACCATCACCAAGAACGAGGGTGAGAGCAACTACACCATCCAGTGTGACTTCGTCGTGCAGAACGGACACACCATCAAGGCAGTCTATAGCGGACAGATACCTACTCCCGATCCCACAGCCAGTGCTCCAAGCGCACCCAGGATGCCCAAGCCTGTGTGGCAGAAGGCCAGCACGGCGCGCCTGCCCAAGTGATGGTATGATATTGTTATAAGACAGCAAGAACAAAAGCCCCCATCCAGATTTATGCCGGATGGGGGCTTTTTTTGAGTTTGTGAGGTCGCCCCGCTTAGGAGAGGCTTGAGTGATATATTCCTCAGAGAGCATGTTCCAATAAAACATGCTTTATACTGCATCCTTGGGAAAATTCCGAGAAAACATGGAATGGCATTCTTGAAGTGGAATGCTAAAAGAAGCGCCCGAATGAAATCTTTTCGATTTGGGAGGCTTGCTTTGGGGAAAAGGGAAGCCCGAAGCCGGATTTCACCAGGCTTCGGGCAGTACATTTGTGCTCTTGGGGGGGGGCGCAGGACGGCAGCAATCAGTGTTCTCCCATGCGATGGGGTATGGGGTGGGGGATGCCGCTGATGATGGTTTTCACCCCTGCGAGTCCGCGAGTCTTGTGGTCAGTTGATGCGCACCAGGGTGGCCCCGTATCCGTATTCGCGGAAGGAGGCATCCTGTACGGTGCATTGCTTGTAGCGGTACTTGAGTTCCTGCAGGATGTTCTTGCGCAGCACGCCCTCGCCCTTTCCGTGGATGAAGACGATGCGCTGGCCCTTGTGCTTCATGTTCTCGTCCATGACCCTGCGGAACTCCTTCATCTGTGCCATCAGGATGTCCCCGCTGCTCAGTCCGCTGGTGTCGTCGAGCAGTTCCTCGGCATGCAGGTCGACGACCAGTTCGCCTGGGCTTGCGTTTGGCTTCGACTGGTGCGGCTTGCTCTCGGCAGGCTTCTGCTCCTTGGTGGGTGCGGCTCCCAGCAGTGCCTCCCTCATCTGTTCGGCATCCGCAAAGACCGTGCGCACGGGCTTGTCGTCCCGCACCACGCCCACGGTCCAGCACGGGTCGCGGAAGAACTCGTCGGGCTGGAAGGTGTGCAGCTTGTAGAACTTGGTGCAGTCGAGCCTCAGTTCGGTGCTCAGGGCCGGCTTCAGCATGAAGGTCTTGTCCTGCTTCCAGGCCAGCGTCTGTATGCACAGGCGTTCCAGTGAGGCCAGTTCCGTGCGTTCGATGTCCGTGATGAAGAGTTTGCTGTTGGGCTCCACCACGGCATTGAACATCGCGCTCCACGCAGCCCCGTCGGTTTTCAGTATCAGCACCTGCACGAAGTAGTTGCTGTCGTTTACCATGTAAGCCTCAAAGTTGGTGGAGGAGATTTCCTTCATGTTGGCGGGCAAGAAACTCAGGTACAGGTTCAGCCGGTCTCCCCCCTTGCGCTCCTGCGCCTTGGGCTTGAAGGTGACGGGCTTGTCGGCCGGCTCCCAATCCTTTTCTTCCTCCTCCGGCTTTTTCTTGGGCTGCTTGGCGCCTTTGTCTGTGGCCGTGCGTGTGCCCGTGTTCACCTTGCCTATGTCATACTCGCTGTCATCCACGATGACCACTTCCTTTCTCAGCATGGGTATCTCAAACCCGTCCTCGTCCTCCACGAGCACGATGTCCTTGCCCTGGAATCCGCTCACGCGTCCGCCCCCCACTTCGGAGAGGAAACGCACCTTGTCGCCTATGTTCATTGTCTTGTGTGTCTTTTGTGTCAGTTGTATGGTTCCTTATGCAAGTTTCATGATGACTCTCAGTCTGTTTGCGAACTTTTTCTTCTCGCTGTCTCTCGATGTGATGTTTGCCGTTATATATTTTTGTCGCACAGTCATGGACGTGCTTAGTCTGTTCTCCATCTCATCAGTTATGCATGATGCCTTTTGTCGCTCCTTTATCACAGATTCGGGAATGTTAGGCATAGTCTTTATTCGTTAAACCACTGTTCCATAATAGACTTGGCGACAGCCTCTGCCAGAACGGGAGGAACAGCGTTCCCGACTTGTCCGAACTGCGTCATATTCACTTTTCTCTTTGAACTGTATGAGTCCAGGCGCACTCCTTTGAATTCCCAGTCTAGTGGGAATGTTTGTAGGCATGCAAGTTCACGTACGGTCAGCACTCTGTCCTGAAATGGGTGTATAAAATCTCTGTAGCCGCTTCGGGTTACTGTATAAGAAGGCTTGTTGGGGTCTAGGCGTCTGTAAGTGGAACCGTATGTTTGCTCTACATCAGATAGTTTCCCTCCAATAGGAACTTTTCTTATTTTTTCCAATGTGGATGGTGAGTGCGCTGTGACAACGTGGTTTTTGAGATGTTTAGTATCCATGTTTCTTTATTCTGTCTTTGATTATGCCAGAAACTCTAAAGGCGACCTCTGAAGGCATATCTGGTTCGGGAAGCCCCCCTATGGCATCCCATGTCGTGCGTCGGGGAGTGTCAAAGGGCTTGGGGTAAGAGTAGCCTTTGTTTATTCTGTTTCCTACCAAGATAAGTCTTTCTCTGAATTGGGGGGCACCATAGTCTGCAGCATCAAGAACTTTTGGCGGAGCTATGTGATAAACGATAGTTTTCCCTTTATAATTGATAGGTTTTCCCAGTTCTTCCAACAGCAGGTCTATCGCGCGTCCTTTGTCCCAGTTGGCCAGCCCCTTGACATTCTCTAGTACAAATCCTTTGGGTAGAGTCTCGCGTACTATTCTTGCGAATTCAAACAGAAGTTTCCCTCTGTCGTCATTTAACCCTTTCCTTAGTCCTGCAAGGCTGAAACTTTGGCATGGAGGCCCTCCGATAACTAATGCGGCTTCTCCTACGGAAAGGTTTGCTGCGTTGAGAATTTCTTCTCCTGTAACATCAGTCACGCTTTTGTTTATGATTGGCAAGGTAGGTCTGTTGGCTCTTAGTGTCTCGCAGCATGCGGAATCTATCTCAACCGCAACCGAGATGTTGAAGCCGGCCTTTTCGAATCCGATGTCAAGCCCGCCTGCACCGGAGAATAAGCTTATTACCTTTTTATCTTTGTCCATGTCGGTTCTTCCTGCATTCGTTTAATGAACAAAGGTACAAAATAATCGTCAGAGATGCCGCAACACTATTTTTATATATGCGAATTTGTTGTGGAATGGTAGACAGGATTGCCATGTTGGGTTGGAATCCAAAATGGCGACAATGGGGGAGGAATCCTTCCAAGGGCATAATACTTTCCCCCCGCGCGTGCCCTTCTCCCCATGCCGCTCGTGGGAAGACCCTCATACCCCATATGCGCGGCAGACACCGAGAGGCATGCTGGACACATTACTACGAGGGTGAGGCCGGGTGTGGTGCCGCCGGATTTCAAGGAGAGACTTTCACTTTTTCTTCCCTGTGTGAATGTTTATCGCGTTTGCGACAAAAAAGCCCAGGTTGACAGGCACAGCATTCCCTACCATCTGCTCTATGTTTGTCTTTGTCCCGCTGAAGTCGAAGTCCTCGGGGAATGTCTGAATCATGCTTCTTTCCCTGGTCGTGAGAGAACGTATGCCATCGAGTGAATCTACTGGGTCGCCAGGGTGTAGCTTGTAACCTTGTGGCATGGGGCGGTTCACCCCTCTTATGGTTGCGCTGGGTTCCTTTGTGCTGAAGATGCCTCGGCGTGCGTAACTGCGTGGATGACGGTAATAGTATTTGATATCCAACTTGTCGCCGAAGTATTCAGCCACGGACATTTCGTGGTCAGCGAGTTTCTCCAGGAGTGTGTCTTTGATGAAGTCATCCTGTTCTCCCTGTTTGCCTATCAAAATGAACCGCTTCCTTTTTTGGGGAACCCCACACAGGGCTGCATTGAGCACCATATAGGTGATGCCGTAGCCTGCGGTACGGAATATGGTCAGCGCATCTTGCAGTTTCTGTGTTTTCAGTATGCGCTCCACATTCTCCATGACAAACCATTGCGGGCGTATCCTGGATACGATTTCCGCGTATGCTATGGTCAGGTCGCCCCGTCCGTTGTTCTCGTCACGCTTTCCTGCGGAGGAGAAATCTTGGCATGGCGGTCCTCCTATAATTATGTCGGGTCGGAAGGGTGATATGGCCTTGGCAGATGCCTCAATATCCATAAGGTCAGCTTGGATGGCGGGATGAGTGAAGTTGCGGCGATATACGGCCAGGGCATCTGGCCAGTTGTCAAAGGCAGCCACGATATCCATCCCTGCTTTCTCGAAGCCAAGGCTAAGTCCTCCACATCCACAGAAAAGGTCAACTGCGCGCATATTGTATGGTGTGTTATGTGAATAGTTCGGGGTGGCTGACGAGATAGGCGTCAAATCTTCGTTCTGGGCGCAAGAACTTCTGCCCGTCGCCAAGTATGATGTTCTTAATCTCATATTTAGATATGCGGGGCAATTCGAGTGCCTTGCATTTCATAAATGGGTTTGTGAGTTTGCCGCTAATGGCAAATGCCTTGTCTGTCTTGTAGTTGTAGGCAAGGTCATTGACGATGTCTGTATAGTTGAACCTGCCATACAGGGCGAAGTCCCATAACATTTTGTACAGCCATATTATGGTGCGCTGGTTGCGGGAGATGTCATCGCTGGGCGTGGTTTCACGGAGCGCCATCTGAATGACGGAAAGGTTCGACCATACGAAAACGTCCAGGCAGTTCTCGTCAAGGTCAGCCAGGTCTTTCGTTGTCTTCCATATAGGCTGCATGATGAGTGGAACTTGCTTTGCCGACATATCGGCAGACACACTCAGTATGGCCTTTTTGATTGCCTCGTAGTGGGGCACGACTTCTCTAATGATACTCCAGTCCTTTATCTCCTCACCGATGGTGTTTAGCAGGTTGTGAAGTTTCGCTCTCTTGTTTTCCGAATCGTAGCAGGCACAGATACTGCATGCCAGGAACAGTATGGTGGGGGAGCGGACGACAATCTCGCAACCATACTTGCTGTCGGGCAGGTCTTTGGTCGTGGCATCGGGCAGGGTAGTCAACTTGACTTCAAGTCCAGCGACAGGGGCAGAGGACGACCGGTCAATCATAACAAGGTCAATCTTTTCCTTTTTGGCTGCGGTGTAGTACTGCTCATAGGGATAGTAGCCAGCTTCATAGTCATAGTAGGCATCGTCACTCAGTGGGTCGATGCCAAGTAACTGTATGGATGTGATAGACTTGTGTATGACCTTGTTCTGCTTGTTTGTGCATATATATATAGGGGCAGTGCCCTTGTGCCACATGTAGGCAACAAGTGAGGCTGGGAAGGAACTGTTAAACTGGTTCTTGCCCCAGGCGTCCTCCTGTCTGTAGTCTCTGCTGGCGTGCTTCTGTCCATATAGTCCAGGAGTCGCCCCACAGGTTGACCCTTGTGGGTCTGTCCGCTTTGCTCTTGCCATCTTTCTGTGTTATTGCTTCTTTGGCTCGTCCATTCTTGCCAAGATACAAATTTAGTGCTTTTCCCCGAAATGAAGTGTGGTGCGGGCAGGCAAAATACGAGACGGCGTGGCACTCAGCGCCATTGTGGCCTGCCCCCAGCATAATACTTCCCCCGCGCGTGCCCTTCTCCCCCCGAAATGCGCTAACTTTGCAGGAAAAGAGGAATAAAGGGATGAACACAAAGGAAATACAGATAGGCGACTATAACTACACGCTGCCCGACGGGCGCATTGCCAAGTTCCCGCTGCCCGAACGCGATAGCAGCCGGCTGCTCGTGTATCGGCATGGCGAGGTGAGCCACACGGGCTTCCGCTCGCTGCCCTCGCTCCTGCCCGCAGGGGCACTCATGGTGTTCAACAACACCCGCGTCATACAGGCGCGCCTGCATTTCCGCAAGGACAGCGCCGACGGACTGACCCAGGGCGCGCTCATCGAGGTGTTTCTGCTGGAGCCTGCCTCCCCCGTGGAGTACCAGGAGAATTTCTCGGCACGCGGACATTGCCAGTGGCACTGCATGATAGGAAACCTGAAGAAGTGGAAGGAGGGTGTCCTGCACCGCACCATACGCATCGGTGACAGCGACATCACGCTCTCGGCCACGCGCCAGACACAGGCCAGCGGCACGTCACACCTGGTGGACTTCCAGTGGGACGGTGATGTCACCTGGGCAGAGTTGCTTGACGCTGTGGGCGAACTGCCCATCCCGCCTTACCTCAACCGCAAGACCGAGCCCTCGGACCTGGTCACCTACCAGACCGTCTATAGCCGCATCAAGGGCAGCGTGGCCGCCCCCACGGCCGGGCTGCACTTCACCGGGCGCGTGCTGGCCGACATTGACGCGCGCGGGATTGACCGGCAGGAGGTGACGCTGCATGTGGGCGCGGGCACATTCAAGCCCGTGAAGAGCGAGAACATCGGCGGGCACGACATGCACACCGAGCACATCTCGGTCAACCGCAGCGTGCTGCGGGCTCTGCTCGACCACCATGCCGAGGCCATCGCTGTGGGCACCACCTCGGTGCGCACGCTGGAGAGCCTCTACTACATGGGCATCCGTGCCCATCGCCTGATGCAGGATGGCCGGGACACTGGGGAGGGTGAGGAACTGCATGTGCTGCAGTGGGAGCCCTATGAGAATGCCGCTGAGGAGCCTGCTGCCACAGATGCCATAGGCTGGCTGGCCGACTATATGGACGCGCATGGGCTGGATGTGCTGCACTCCAGCACGCAAATCATCATTGCCCCGGGCTACGACTACCACATCGTGAAGATGATGGTCACCAACTTCCACCAGCCTCAGAGCACCCTGCTGCTGCTGGTGAGCGCGTTTGTCAAGGGGGACTGGCAGAGGATTTATGACTACGCACTCGCCCATGACTTCCGCTTCCTCAGTTATGGCGACTCCTCATTGCTGATACCATGATTGCTGTAGGAAAGGACAACGCGGGGGAGATGTTCCCCATTGTGGACGAGGAGGGGAACATCACCGGGGCGGCCACACGGGGCGAGTGTCACAGCGGGAGCATGTTCCTGCATCCTGTGGTGCACCTGCATGTGTTCAACTCGCGGGGCGAGATATACCTGCAACTGAGGCCAGAGTGGAAGGACATACAGCCCGGCAAGTGGGACACGGCTGTGGGCGGACATGTGGACCTGGGCGAGAGCGTGGCGCAAGCCCTGGCGCGAGAGGCAGGCGAGGAACTGGGGCTTGACCTCTCGGCCTTGCAGGTACAGCCGCTGGGGCATTACGTGTTCCAGTCTGACCGCGAGCGCGAACTGGTTTTTCCGCACCGCGTCACCTACGATGGGGAGGTGAGGCCCAGTGCCGAGACAGACGGCGGACGCTTCTGGACGATGGATGAGTTGCGCGCCTCGCTGGGCAAGGAGGTTTTTACCCCGAACTTCGAGAGTGAGTTCGTAAGGCTCTTTGGAAAGTGAGGCCCGTGCGCTCTGCCTTTGTCTTGTGCCATTGCTTCCGGCGGGTCAGGGCGCGAGCCCTGGTTTGCCTGATGGCAGAGGGTCTCATTTGCGGCCATGGAGGGCACAATGGGGGCGCGTGCTTGGCTGTCTGTAAATAAATGTGTAACTTTGTATGTGTGAACAGGGAATTAGGAGCAAGAATAACCATATACATATTGACGAACAGTAAAGGCAAGATGAAAAACTTAATGAAAAGATGTGGTATGCTGGCCGCAATCCTCTTGGGCGGTACTGCCCTGTGGGCGCAGAGCCTGGCACAGTACGTTGACCCCAGGATAGGGACAGGCGACCATGGGCATGTGTTCCTGGGCGCGAATGTCCCCTTTGGCATGGTCAACGCGGGGCCCACCCAGCTGGAGCAGGGATGGGACTGGTGTTCGGGCTACCATGAGACAGGCAAGAAGATTATCGGTTTTGGGCAAATGCACCTCAGCGGGACGGGCTGCGGCGACCTGGGCGACATATCCCTGATGCCCACATATGGTGATGTGGAACTCTCCCGCGAGGGGCTGGCCAGCACCTACAGCCATGCCAACGAACTGGCTGTGCCTGGTTACTACCGGGTGCTGCTTGACCGTTTCGGCATCCAGGCGGAGATGACGGCCACGCGCCGTGTGGCCCTCTATTGCTTCACTTATCCCAGGGGGAGCAACAACGCCCGCATTGTCATTGACCTGGAGAACACGGTGGGTGACCACACGCGTGAAGCACGTGTGGTGCCGCTGGACGAATACACCCTGGTGGGATACCGCAGGAGCAGCGGCTGGGCAAGCGACCAGCATGTGTACTTCTGCATCAAGTTCAACCGTCCCATGCACAACTGGTACAGCCAGGGGATGGACGCGCACTACGGCGAGGCCACTTTCGAACTCTCTCCAGGCGACCAGGTGATGGCCAAGGTCGCCCTCTCGCCCACCAGCGAGGCAAACGCCATGCTGAACATGAACCGGGAGATGCCCGGCAATTTTGACTTCAAGGCGGTGGCCCAGGCCGCCAGTGAGGCGTGGGACACGCAACTGGCGCGTGTCAAGGCCACGTTCCGCACCGAGCGTGAGCGGCGCATCTTCTACACGGCCATGTACCATTTCATGGTAGCCCCACAGACCTGGTGCGATGTGTCGGGCGACTACATGGGAGCCGACCTCCAGGTGCGCAGGTGCGCGAAATATGAGACACTCACCACCTGGAGCCTGTGGGACACTTACCGGGCCGCGCATCCCCTGGCCACGATTATCATGCCCGACCGCATGGCGGACTATGCCCACACCATGATGGCCATCTACCGCGAGCATGGCGAACTGCCCATGTGGCACCTCGTGAGCAACGAGACCTACTGCATGGTGGGCGAACCGGGCATACCCGTGCTGGCCGACATGATACTCAAGGACGAGTGCGGGGACATCGACCGGGAGGAGGCTTTCCAGGCCATGAAGGCCAGCCTGCTGCCCACCGAGTATGCCCAGGTGCGCCGCCTGCCCTTGCGCGGAAAGGATTACCTGGCCGACCTGGGGTATCTGCCCTATGACGGACGCGAGGGCGAGACGGTGGCCAAGAACCTGGAGTATTACCTGGCCAGTTGGGCGGTGGCCCAGGTGGCAGGCAAACTGGGGCACAAGGAGGACAGCGTGCGCTTCCACAACCTCAGCCAGAACTATCGCAAGTTGTGGGACAAGCGTGTCATGTGCATGCGTGCCGTCGACACCAAGGGCAACTTGCGACCTCTCCCGGACGACTTCAACCCGCAGTACCAGACAGGCGACTACACCGAGGGCAACCCATGGCAGTATGCCTTCCTGGTGCCTCACGATGTCAATGGCCTGGCCGAGCTGATGGGCGGAAAGGCCGCGCTTGACGCGCGCCTCGATGCGCTGCTCAGCGCACCCAGCGACCTGGGGGACAACCACAACCCCGACATCTCTGGCCTCATAGGACAGTATGCACACGGCAACGAGCCCAGCCACCATGTACTCTATATGTACAACTATGTGGGACAGCCGCGCAAGACACAGCGCAGGGTGCGCCAGGTGATGGACGAGCTCTACAGCGACCAGCCGGCCGGATTGTGCGGCAACGAAGACGTGGGGCAGATGTCGGCCTGGTACATCATGTCGGCACTGGGACTTTACCAGGTGGAGCCTTGCGGCGGGGTTTACCAGTTGGGCTCGCCCATCGTGGAGGAGGCGGTCATTCCCTTGCCTGGGGACAAGACCTTCACCATCCGTACGCACGGAGGGTCTGACAAGGCCGTGTATGTGAAGAAGTATGTGCTGAACGGAAAGACCCTCAAGGGCACCACCATCCTGCACAGCCAGATAATGGCCGGAGGCACCCTGGATGTCTATATGACAGCCAAATAGACAAGCGAAACCAACCATTCTTTAACCGTTACACTTATTTATTGTATGAGGAGAATACTGTTAGGCATGATGCTGGCCGCCCCGGTGGCCGCCAGTGCCGCCCTCGAATCTGAAGCCCCGGCATTGGCCTCGGCCAGGAAGACCCATGTGGCTGCCCAGAGCACGCTCAAGAGCCTGCGCCCCGAAGAGAAGGACCGCCTGTTCCGCAGCGACGCGGTGGAGAGGCAAATCCTGGCTCTGAGGGAGAAACTCACGGCCATCAATCCAAAGCTCTACTGGATGTTTGCCAACTGCTTCCCCAACACCCTCGACACCACCGTGCACTACAGCAAAGCCGATGGCGACGACGACACGTTTGTCTATACGGGTGACATCCATGCCATGTGGCTGCGCGACAGCGGTGCCCAGGTGTGGCCCTATCTGCGCTATGTGGGCCAGGACGAGCCCTTGCGCCATCTGATCCGTGGTGTCATACGCCGGCAGTTTGCCTGCATCCTGATTGACCCTTATGCCAATGCCTTCAACATGGGCCCCACTGGTGGCGAGTGGCAGACCGACGAGACCGAGATGAAGAAGGAACTGCACGAGCGGAAGTACGAGATTGACTCCCTCTGCTATCCCCTGCGCCTCGCCTATGAGTACTGGAGGCGCACGGGTGACACGAGCATCTTCGACGAGAAGTGGCTCAGCGTGGTCAAGGCTGTGCTTGCCACCTTCCGCGACCAGCAGAACTGGAACGGCATGAAGACCAACTATCATTTCCGCCGTGAGACGAAGGCTCTGCATGATACCCGCAGCAATGCGGGATACGGACATCCCGGCAAGGCGTGCGGGCTCATAGCCAGTGCCTTCCGCCCCTCTGACGACAGCACCATCTTCCCTTACCTCGTCCCCAGCAACTTCTTTGCCGTGAGCGTGCTCCGCAAGGCGGCCACCATCCTGCGCCAGGTCAACCACGAGCAGGAGCTGGCAGGCGAGTGCGAGCAGATGGCAAGCCAGGTGGACCTGGCGCTGAAGGAGTATGCGGTGGTCCATCACCCCAAGTATGGCAAGATGTACGCCTTCGAGGTTGACGGCTTCGGCAGTGCCCTCCTCATGGATGACGCCAACGCCCCCAGCCTGCTCAGCCTGCCCTATCTCACCGATGTGGCCATTGACGACCCCATCTACCAGAACACCCGCCGCTTTGTGTGGAGCGAGGACAACCCCTACTTCTTCCGTGGCAAGGCGGGCGAGGGCATAGGCGGCCCCCACTGCGGCCTGGACAAGCCCTGGCCGATGAGCATGGTCATGAAGGCGTTCACCACAAACGACCGTGCCGAGAAGGAGTGGTGCGTGCAGCAGATACTCAAGACCGACGGGGGCACCGGTTTCATGCACGAGTCCTTCAACAAGGATGACGCCACCGACTTCACCCGCTCGTGGTTTGCCTGGGCCAACACCCTCTTTGGCGAGTTAATAGTGGATATGTATGCTGACAACTAAGAAACATCTTTTGCGAGGAGTCCTGTGTGCGGGACTCCTCGCCTTTTTCCTGGCCTCGTGCAGCCCGGTGGGCAAGCGCGAGCGCGACGAGGCCCTGTCCTTCCTGTACCAGTACATGCCCCTGCCCGACAGTGTCGATTATCCCCGCGACTATTGGGAGCGGTGTGTGGAGACCACTTTGCGCGCCCGGCACGAGATGCCCTGGGGCGCGCGTGTCCCCGAGCGCGAGTGGCGGCACTTCGTGCTCCCTGTGCGTGTCAACAACGAGAACCTCGACGACTCCCGCACCGTGCTCTACGGGCAGCTTCGCGACAGGGTCAGGGGGCTCAGCATGTACGATGCCGTGCTCGAGGTCAACCACTGGTGCCACGAGCATGTCACCTATCAGCCCTCCGATGCCCGCACCAGCGCGCCCCTGGCCACGATGGCCTCTGCCATCGGGCGTTGTGGCGAGGAGAGCACCTTCTGCGTGGCCGCCCTCCGCGCGGTGGGCATTCCCGCGCGCCAGGTCTATACGCCCCGCTGGGCGCACACCGATGACAATCACGCGTGGGTGGAGGCCTGGGTCGATGGCAAGTGGCACTTCCTGGGTGCCTGCGAGCCTGAGCCTGTGCTTGACCTTGGGTGGTTCAATGAGCCGGCGGGGCGTGCGATGCTTGTGCACACGCGCGTTTTCGGACACTATGACGGCCCCGAGCAGGTGGTGCGGCGCACGGCCTGCTACACCGAGATCAATGTGACCTCCAATTATGCCGAAGTCTCCCCGCTGGTGGCGCGTGTGACGGATGCCACGGGCCATCCGGTGAAGGGCGCGCAGGTATCCTTCCGCCTCTACAACTATGCCGAGCTGTATCCTCTGGCCGTTTGTCCGGCTGACGGGAATGGCTGTGCGTCGCTCACCTGTGGGCGTGGCGACCTGCTGTTGTGGGCCTCGCACGGGGGGCGTTTCGGTTTTGCCAAGGCCAGCGTGGGCAAGCAGGACACCGTGCAGGTTGTTCTCAACAGGGACTCCACGTTTTCGGGTCAGATGGACATTGACCTGATGCCGCCTCCCGAACGGGGTCACGGCCCCAGGCTGACACTTGCCCAGCGCAGGGCCAACCGGGTGCGTCTGGCGCGGGAGGACAGTCTGCGCAACGCTTACATGGCATCGGCCTTTACCCACGACAGCACCGACCAGTTGCTGGTCAAGGCACGTGCCAACCACAAGGTACTGGCCGGCTTCCTCAAGTCCGTCCCCAGCGAGTCCGACGGGCGCAGGCTGCTGGGCACGCTCAGCGACAAGGATTTGCGTGATGTGACGCGCGAGGTGCTTGATGACCACTTCGCGCATGTGGCCATGCGCGCCGATTCCCTGTGGCTGCAGTATGTGGCCTCGCCCCGTGTTGGCCTGGAGATGCTCACCCCGTGGAGGCAAGTCCTGGGCAAGTCGTTTGCCGGGAAGAGCGCGGCCGGGATATCCGCCTGGGTGCGTGACAGCATCCGCGTGGATGACACGCGCAATCCCCTGCGCCTGTGCATGAGCCCCCTGGGTGTCTATCGCCACCGTGTGGCCGACACGCGCAGCCGCAACCTTTTCTTTGTGTGCGCGGCACGCAGTGCGGGCATCCCTGCCCGTCTCGATCCGGTCACCGGGCAGGTGCAGTGGGCCGACGGCAATCGCGTGTGGCACGAGGCCGGCCTTGAGGCGGAGGCAAGCCAGGTTGCCCCGCAGGGTACCCTGCGCCTCACCTATGCCGACACCGGGGTCAAGGAGAATCCCGCCTATTACACCCATTTCACCCTCTCGCGCATCACAGGCGGCGAGCCCCGCCTGCAGGAGTTCGAGGAGGGCGGCACCACCTGGGCGGGCACCTTCTCCCGGGGCGTGGCCGTGCAGTCCGGCCAGTACCTGATGGTAAGCGGCACACGGTTGGCCAGTGGTGGAGTGCTGGCCCACCTGTCGTTCTTCGGCGTTCCGCAGGGAGGCACAGCCGTACAGCCGTTGTGCATGTGCCGTAGTGACGGACACCTCTCGGTCATCGGTTCCTTTGACAGCGGACTGGGCTACACGACTCCCAGTGGCAGGCACAAGTCTATCCTGGAGACGGTGGGACGCGGGTATTATGTGGTGGGGCTGGTGACCAGCAACCACGAGCCCTCGGCGCATGTCCTGCGCGACATGTGCGACAACAACATCTACCTGTGCCGCTGGGACCGCCCCTACCTGCTGCTCTTCCCGTCCCGTGAGGAGTATGACCGCTTCCGCAGGAAGGACTATGACGAGTTGCCCGACAATGTGCTCTTCGGCATCGCCGACCCTGAGACGGTGGCCGCCATGCACATCCCGGAACTCACGCACGGTTCCGCCGAGTTGCCCATATTTATGATGTGCGACACCTTCAACCGCGTGGTCTGGTTCCGGCAGGGCTATTCCATCAACATGAGCACGCAGATTATGGATGTCATCATGCAGTTGATGGGACTCCAGTGACCGTCCTTCCGCCAAACCGTAAAGCGGCAAGACCGCGCCCGTCATCCGGCTGATGGGACTCCAGTGACCGCCCCTCCAGGCATGCCCCTCCCCATGGCACGGCCAGGAGGGGCGGGCTTGCTTCCCGCACCGGGCGCGGCCTCCCGTGTCCGGCTGCCGGTGTGGCCGTGGGGACATGTGAAAATAAAAATGCCACTTCTTGCGCATAACTCGCCCCAAATGCTTATCTTTGTGCTTGATGCTTCCCGCCCTGGGGCGATATGCGATAATTCAATCTGTTAACCCGGAGAACCTGCTCATGCATTCCATGGATTAGTAATCAGTGTCTGGCGCCCCTGGTGGCGGCGTGCTTGTCTGTCTTCGTGTGCCAGCCCCAGGGCGTGTGCCAGCCTGCGGCACAGGCGCGAAGCCCCGCCGCTGTATGGCGTGGGGCCATCGCGGCGGGGCATGGTGAGGGTGAGGCAGGGGCATGCGGCATCCCTATGGTTCCGCTATCCACCCGAATTCCGCCTGTGTGTCCAGGCAAGGGCATTCCTTCGGGCCGGAGCCCGGCAAGTCGCGGTGTCCCACAATCTTCGCCCAGGGGAACAGCCTGTGCAGTTCCACCAGCAGCGTGTCCAGCCGCCTTGTCTGCGCTGTGGTGCGCGTGTCGCGGGGCTTGCCGTGCCCGTCCAGTCCGCCTTCGTAGCAGATGCCTATTGAGCAATGGTTGTATGGCCGGGCGTGCGCGCCCACCTCCAGCAGCAGGCGGTGTTGCGTGAGTGTTCCGTCGCGCCGCACATAGAAGTGGTAGCCGATGCCTGTGAATCCGCGTTCCTTGTGGTCGCGCTCCATCTGCAGCACGGTATAGTCGCGGTCGCAGCGTGTGGCCGAGCAGTGCAGGACCAGGAATCTCACCGAGTGCGGCGAGGCCATCAGCCGGCCGCTCTCCACCCGCGTCAGCAGGGCAAGCTCGCTGCATACTCGCCTCTCGCAGGTGTCCAGGGGGAATGAATGGGTAATCATGACGGGATGTGTGTGTGGTGTGCAGGCTTCTCCATGACGTGCTCACAGCAGGTTGGCGCAGCTGCTTACGCCCAGTGCGGTGAGTGCCGCGATGACGGCCTGCACGATGGCGTTCACGATGGACACCCAGGATATTCTCTTCGGATAGTTGTTCTCGCTGTTGTAGTTCATAATGATAATAGTATAATAAGATGGAACTTCTGTTGGAATTGGGAGGCCGCCCCAGGCGCGCTTGCCTGTGCGGCCCCCTTGCTTGCCGCGCGGCTCAACCCATGTTGTCGCCTCCGGCGTTGCCCTCCTGGCTGTCTCCGCTGTCATCCTTGGCAGTCTCGCCCTTCTTCTTCGCGGCCTCCAGGTCCACGGTCTTCTCGCCCTTCTTCTCTGCCTTCAGGGTAGCGGCCTGTGCGGCGCGGCTTGATACCGGGACGAAGTTGGCCTTGCCCAGCATGCCGTCGAAGTCGGGGCCGGGGGTGAAGATGATGTTGATGCCCGTGATCATGCTGGCGTTGAATGCCTCGGCACTCTCCGCGCCCTTGCTGTTGAGCGTGAGCCAGAAGTCCCCCAGGTCGCCCAGTTGCACTTTCTTGCCCTCCAGGAGCATCTCCACCAGGCAGGCGCACATGTCCGAGATCACCCCGTTCACCTTGCCCCGGCTGTATCCGCCGTGGTTGGCGATGTGCTGGCCGAAGTCGCGGAACGACATCACCTCGCTCGTCTGGGCGCGTGCATAGGCCAGCGGCTTCTCTTCGGGCTTTGCGGGGTTGGCCAGCATACAAGTAGAATAGTTAATCATAAAGTTTGCCCATCGCCGGTATGGGGCTTGGTGTTTACGCATGCAGTCCTGCGCCCGGCAGTGGTTAGACATTGTTTCTGAACTGCAACGCAAAGGTACGCCAGTGGCGAGGTGAAAGCAAGAAAGAAACCTGCGCCCAACTTTCTTTCAACTTTCAGGTTGACAATCAAAGCGATATGACAAAAAATAGAAAGCACTATGGAGATAAAGGTACAAGGTGACCCTGGCACGGGCAACACCTACATGGAACTGCACATTGGCACTGTGCAGAACTTCAATCCCAATGCCACCACCGTCATCAACAACATCTATGGCGACCGGCCCAAGGCCGCTCCTGCCACAGCGGCCGGCTCCACGGAGGCAGCCCGTCCCGCCCGCCGCGACGAGATACTGGACTATGTGCTGCGCCTGCAGGGCTGCGTGGCTCCCCAGTGGGCATCCCGCTACAGGACGCTGTGGGAGACTGTGCTCTCCGCGCCCGGGGTGGAGGCCGTGGCCTACGAGCCGGGCAAGCAGCAGAACACCAACTTCAACCGCAGCCTGGTGGCCAATATAATATATATAATGTGTGAGCAGGGTGTCATCCAGGAGCAGAATGCCAGCCGCCTGGCCGAGTTGCTCGAGCGTGACAGGGACCATTCCGTGCGCGGCCGCCTGCGTGAGTACCCCGAGGACAGGCGCGTGCGCGACTGTGTGACCTCCATCATCGGCACCCTGTGACCCGCTGTGCGCGGCCCCGTCCACCACAGCCCCCCGGCCTGTGGCCACACCAACCCCAAACCCCCAACATATCCTATGGACCCGAATATCCAGGGCAACCTTGAGCATGTCAAGAACTATGCCGACATACACGCAGGCACGGTGGGCAACCTCAACCCCCAGGCCACCAGTGTCACCAACAACTACTACCTGCCAGGCAGCGAGCACCGCCTCACGTACTGGTTCCGCCGCCTGCGCGAGGAGTTTGCCGGCGACAGGAGACTCAGCTCCAAGCTCGATG
>DCCS01000018.1:157668-161862 GCA_002316015.1 Prevotellaceae bacterium UBA1075 | reverse complement strand
CTACCAGCCGCGCCCCCAGGGCGGTTATCAGCAGAACCGGTTTAGCGGCGGTGGAAACCGCCGCCAGCATACGGCCGACTACAATCCTCATGCCAAGTACAGCATGAAGAAGCAGATAGAGTACAAGGAGACGCACATCGATCCCGACGAGCCCATCCGCCTCAACAAGTACCTTGCCAATGCGGGCGTGTGCAGCCGCCGCGAGGCCGACGAGTTCATAACCGCCGGTGTGGTGAAGGTCAACGGCGAGGTGGTGACCGAGTTGGGCACCAAGGTGAAGCGCTCGGACACTGTACATTTCCACGACCAGCAGATAAGCATTGAGAAGAAAGTGTATGTGCTGCTCAACAAGCCCAAGGATTATGTGACCACAAGCGATGACCCCCAGAACCGCAAGACCGTCATGGAACTTGTGAAGGGAGCCTGCCGCGAGCGCATCTATCCGGTGGGGCGTCTGGACCGCAACACCACGGGCGTGCTTCTGCTGACCAATGACGGTGAGTTGGCCAGCAAGCTCACACATCCCCAGTACATGAAGAAGAAAATCTATCATGTGTGGCTTGACAAGAACGTCACGGCTGCCGACATGCGCCTCATCGCTGATGGTGTGACTCTGGAGGACGGCGAGATACATGCCGATGCCATTGACTATGCCAGCGAGACAGACCGCAAGCAAGTGGGCATCGAGATACATTCTGGCCGCAACCGCATCGTGCGCCGCATCTTTGAGAGCCTGGGCTACCGGGTGCTCAAGCTCGACCGGGTGTTCTTCGCCGGCCTTACCAAGAAGAATGTGCGTCGCGGTGACTGGCGTTTCCTTACCGAGCAGGAGGTCAACATGCTGCGCATGGGGGCTTTTGAGTGATACCGCAGGATTGTCTAAAATAATGCCAAGATGAAAAGGACAAGGATTGCCGATGTGCTGAGGCGTACGGATTTCGGCGCGGAGGTCAATGTGAAGGGATGGGTGCGCAGCAAGCGTGGCAGCAAGGGCATCTTCTTTGTGGCCATGAATGACGGAAGCACCATCAAGAACGTGCAGATTGTGGGCGATGACAGCAAGTTCCCCGAGGACACCCTGCGCCGCATCACCACAGGCGCATGCCTGAGCGTGACGGGCACGCTGGTGGAAAGCCCCGCGGCCGGGCAGGCCAGCGAGATACAGGCCGGCGGCATCGAGATACTGGGTGACTGCGACAACACCTACCCCCTGCAGAAGAAAGGCGCAAGCTGGGAATACCTGCGCACCGTGGCGCACCTGCGTCCGCGCACCAACACCTTTGGCGCCGTGTTCCGCATCCGTCACCACATGGCCATGGCCATTCACACCTATTTCCACCAGCACGGGTTCTACTACTTCCACACACCCCTCATCACGGCCAGCGACTGCGAGGGTGCCGGGCAGATGTTCCAGGTGACCACCAAGAACCTCTACGACCTCAAGAAGGACGAGAACGGGAGCATCATCTACAGCGATGATTTCTTTGGCAAGCAGACCTCGCTCACGGTGAGCGGACAGCTCGAGGGCGAACTGGCGGCCACGGCGCTGGGGGCCATCTATACCTTCGGCCCCACGTTCCGTGCCGAGAACAGCAACACGCCCCGCCATCTGGCCGAGTTCTGGATGGTGGAGCCCGAGGTGGCCTTCATCGACCTGCCCGAGTTGATGGACCTCGAGGAGGACTTCATCAAGTTCTGCGTGCGCTGGGCACTTGACAACTGCCGCGAAGACCTGGAGTTCCTGAACAAGATGGTGGACAAGGGTCTTATCGCGCGCCTGGAGGGTGTGCTCACCACCGACTTCGTCCGGCTGGACTACACCGAGGGTGTCAAGATACTGCAGGAGGCCATCAAGGCGGGCCACAAGTTTGAGTTCCCCTGCGCGTGGGGTGATGACCTGGCCAGCGAGCACGAGCGCTACCTGGTGGAGGAGCACTTCAAGAAGCCCGTCATCATGACCCATTATCCCAAGAAGATAAAGGCGTTCTACATGAAGATTGACGAGCAGAAGCCTGTGCTCGATGGCGTGGAGCAGGAGGAGACCGTGCAGGGCACCGATGTGCTGTTCCCCCAGATAGGCGAGATTATCGGCGGCTCGGTGCGTGAGGAGAGTTACGACAAGTTGGTGCACGAGATCGAGGAGCGCAACATACCCATGAAGGACATGTGGTGGTACCTCGACACGCGCAAGTACGGAAGTTGCCCTCATGGCGGTTTCGGACTCGGCTTCGAGCGTCTGATACTCTTCGTCACGGGCATGCAGAACATCCGCGATGTGATTCCCTTCCCGCGCACGCCCAAGAACTGCGAGTTCTAAGGGAGTCTCCCCGGTCCACGTTTTCCCCATGTGAAGCCCTCTCCCATCCTCTCCCAAGGGGGAGGGGCGCGTTTCAGGACACTGGTTCGGTGCACCGGGAAATGGACAGGCCCCCCCCATTGGCAGCATCGTTTGGGGCGTCGCCCTGGACTGGCGGTGTGGAAGCAATCCGCTTTGGAAGCCCATTGGCGGGTTAGTTTGGGGCATCGCCTGGGGCTTTGCGGTGTAGAACCAATATGCCGGGAAGCCCAACGAGCGCATCGTCCTGGGGGAAAGCCCAGGGGACCGAGTGCCTCCGCGTGGAGGCCGGAGAGGACTGAAGATGATACAGGAAGCGCCCTGCAGGGGCAAAAGCATGCAATTGTGCTTTTGTCCCCTGCAGGGCGCGCTGGTTGTGGGGTGCTGCCGCGCCTCCGTGACGGGGCTTATCGGGCAAACTGGATGACCACGGGGCGGGGCATCTGTATGCGCTTGCCCGTATCGGTGAGCATGCCCGTGTAGGCATCCCTCTGGTATATCTCTATGCAGTTGGCATCCCGGCATGCCACCAGCAGGTACTTCCCGTTGGGCGTGATGGCAAAGTTGCGGGGGTGCGCTCCCGTGTCCTGGTAGCCTGCGCGAGTCAGCAGGCCCGTGTGCGTGTCCACCTTGAAGATGGCGATGCCATCGGCCTTGAGGCGGTTCGAGGCATACAGGTACTTGCCGTCGGGCGAGAGGTGGATGTCGGCGCTGCCGCGTGCGCCCACGCTGTCGGCCTGTATGCTCTGCACCTGTGCCAGTCTGCCGTTGGCATAGTTGCACACCACCACATCCCCCTGCAGTTCGTTGAGCAGGTACAGGTGCTTGCCCTCGGCGTCAAACACCGCGTGCCTTGGCCCCGAGCCAGGAGCCATGCAGGCATTTTGTGCGGTGCTGGTGTCGATGCCCAGCCGTGTCCGTGGTGCCAGGGGAAACATGTGTATGCAGTCGCTTCCCAGGTCATCGGCCATCAGCCATTTGCCATCGGGCGAGGGATACACGCAGTGCAGGTGGGCCTGTTCCTGCCTGGTGGTGTCGGGCCCGCAGCCTGTGAAGTGTATCACATCGCTCTCCCCCATCGTGCCGTCGGCCTTGAGCGGGAATATGGTGATGCTCCCGCCCGAGTAGTTGGCCGTCACCAGGTGCATGCTGTCGGGCATGATGGCCAGGTGGCAGGGGTCAGCCCCATGCACCGCCTTCGTGTCGGCCAGGGTCAGGGTGCCCGCCTGCTGGTTGAGCCGTATCAGATGAGCCGTAGCCTTCTCCTCGCTGTTCTCTCCCACCGCATACACCCGCTTGCCATCATCGGTGATGATGAGAAACGAGGGGTTGCTGATGCCCTTCAGTCCGCACACCGCCTTGCAGTCCCCCGTCTCCTGGTCGAAGCGGAACATGCGCACGCCCTCCTCGTTAGCGGGGGCATAGCTGCCCACCAGCATGGTCAGCGTGCTGTCGCTCCTTTTCTGTGACGCGCGTCCTCCGCAGCTTGCCAGTAGGGGTGCGGCAAGCAAGATGCCGCACAGCCATGAGTGTCTTTTTCCCATATCCGTAAATGTTATTGCGAGGCCACCTTCCAGCCTCAGTCCCATAGTGCAAAGTTAACGCTTTCCCCCCATTCCGCCTTCACGTTGCCCCATAAATGGCAGGTGAGCCCCCTCCCAGCCTCCCTCATGGGGGAGAGGCGCATTTCAGGGCAGTCCTCCAGGACATCTGGAAATGTTCTGAAAGCCTGTTGGGCACTTGGTTCAGGGGCATCGGGCCAGGGCGTGACAGGCGGGAGGAAAAATGCCTCGAATGGAAAAGGGTGCCAAATGTGCCGCACTGCCCAGAAAAACGCAGCGCGCTGCGTTGGCGGATGC
>DCCS01000018.1:93941-157594 GCA_002316015.1 Prevotellaceae bacterium UBA1075 | reverse complement strand
GGCGGATGCAGTGCGGTGCGTTGACGGATGCGGTGCGCTGCGTTTACGTCCCCTCCCCCTTGGGGGAGGTAGTGAGGGGGCTTCCCCCCAGCCTTCCACAAACAAGACGAGTGGCACCCCATGGGGATGCCACTCGTGATGATTAGGCTTGTAAGGTGTCCGTCACTTCACCAGCACCTTGCGGCCGTTGATGATGTAGATGCCCTTGGTGGCACGCTCCACCCTGCGGCCTGTGAGGTCGAAGACGGCGTTGCCAGCCTGGTCGATGTCGGTCTCCGCCGCGTTCACGCCTTCGGGCAGGTTGTTGTAGTAGCCCTTCTCGTCGCTGTGGAACACCTGCAGGTGGTCGCTGTTGAGCAGCGGTGTGCTGTCCGACTTCAGAGTCTGTCGCCAGGCTGGAGCCTCGGTGTTGCCGGCGTTCAGGTCGTAGCACACCTTGCCCGATGCCAGGTCATCCTCGCTCACCTCCAGGATCACGTCGGTCAGGAACTCGCCCCACCACAGAGGAGTGCCCGATACGAGCACTGTGGGGTCGCTGGTTCTCAGGAAGTACATGTTGCCGCCCTCCACATAGCAGCCAGCGTCACCGGCAGTGCCTATGGTGCCGTCGCACTTCACGCGGAAGAAGTAGGCAGCCTGCTCGCCTACCACCTCGCCGATGGAGAGGCAGTTGTTGGCATACACGCGGTTGGTGGATGACCATCCGTAGTATCCTCCAACGCCATTCGTGGTCGATGTCACCTTGCCCGAGAACAGGCAGTTAGTGATATACTGGGGTCCGCTGGTGGCTACGCCTGCAAATCCGCCCACGTTGTTGCCGCCCGTGATGTCCAGGTTGCTCTCCACATTCTCGAAGCGTGTGTTGCCTTCGATGGTGCCCACCAGGCCCGTGTTGTCGTGTCCGATGACGGTGCCGGTGAACTTGACGTTGCGTATGGTGGCATTGCCGGTGTGTCCAAACACACCCACCATATTCTGGTCGGGCAGTTCGATGGCTACGGTGAGCGTGTGTCCCTGTCCGTCGAAGGTGCCATTGTACTTGCGGTCGGTGCCCATCGTGTTGCCGCCAATCATGGTGAAGCCCTCGCCGGCAGTGATGTCGCTGGTGAGCACGGCGTTGAGCTCGGTCATGCCAGCCGATACCATGGCGGCAAACACGTCCAGTGTCTTGGCATCACCAATCTCCAGCTCGCCCTTCTCGTTGATGGTGGGGTAGAAGGAGATGCTCTTCAGGTCACCGCCCTGTGCAGCCTGCCCGCTGGTGTAGGTGCCGTCGGTGTAGCCTGCCTGCGTCTTCATAATCAGCTCGTAGGCCGCCTTCGACTCCTCGTCGGTGATGGTGCCTGCGGCCATGAGTGCGTCGCATGTGGCAGCCATGGCATCAGCACCGGTCACCAGTGAAGCATAGTTCTTCTGGCAGTCGTATATCTGCCCGAAGGTCTCGCCCAGTTTGCCTATCAGTTCATACTTCTCCTGGGCCGATGTGGCAGCCTTGGCCTGTGCCACCAGGCCGGCCAGAGCCTGCTTCAGGTTCTTGTCGTAGTTGGGGAACAGCGTGTAGTTGTCCGTATTGGCCTTGCTGTCCACAATCTTGTTGGCACGGTCGCACATGTTGGCCAGTGTGGCGTCGATAGCCTCGCCAGCCTCGTCCAGTGTGCCGCAGTAGGTGAGCTTGAGGTTGCCGATGCCCACCCACTCATTGCCTGTGAAGATAGCGTGCGGGTTGCGTATGCCCAGTGTGAGTGTGCTGTCGGTCACGTTCACCAGCAGTTTGTTGGTGTATCGTCCGGCACCGAAGGCACAAGCGGCTCCCTGCACGCCGTGCACGGTGTAGCCGATCAGTTCGTTGTCGGAGTTCTTGATGGCATAGTCGGGAACTGAGCCGGTAGTCCAGCAGTTGTCGCGGTCCACGGCCTCGTCGGCAGAGATCATGCCCTCGATGGCCGACTGCAGGAAGGTCTGGTGTCCGTTCATGTACATCATGGCACCATGCATGTAGGTGTCACCATACTCCTCCAGGCGGTAAGCGCCATTCAGGGTGAGCTCATAGATACCATTCTCGGGCAGAGTGATGGTCTGGTACATGTCAAAGGGGTTCTTGGACCAGCTCTCCGCGATGCTCATGCCGTTGGTCTCACCCTTGGCGGCGGTGGTCATCTTGGTGCCCCCCCATCCGTTGAAGCCATCGCTGAAGTCAGCGTTGACGATGAATGAGGTGGCATCAGCGCCTGGGTTCAGACCCTCGTTGAGGGCATCCTCCAGCATCTTGCTGATGAAGGCAATCTCGGCCTCGATGCCAGCCTCGTCCAGCTGCATGTTCTCGGCATCCATGATGTAGGCATAGGAACCGTTGGGGAACTCCTCCTCGTCGGGGTCGGTCATGTCGTCGCTCAGGTAACTTTCCAGTTTCTGGAATGCTGGGCCACCCTTGAAGTCATCGGCGTTGTCGCTGATGTACTGGCGAGTCTCCTCCACCTTGGACACGAGCTGTGCGTAAGCCTTCATGCTCCTGGTCACTGCCTCGCGCTTCTCGGCGATGGCGGGGTAGTAGGCAGCCACCAGCTCGTCAAAGGAAGTGGCGCTGCTGAGCGCTTCGATGGCCTGCTTGTAGTCATCGGTCAGAGTTTTCTGTGCAGGACGCTCCTCGGGGTTGGTGTATTCGCCAGCCTCAGTGATGAGGTCACTTGCTATCTCCTCGTATTCCTCCTTGCCTCGTGAGGTGAAGCCGCCGGTGCTTGGATACACCACCTTGTGCGTGGCATCGAGCACGGGCAGTTCGCCCTCGTCCAGGTTCTGGTACCACACGGGGTTCTGGAAGCTGTTGCCATTGGCAGCGTAGCAGAGCGAGCCATCGGTGCCATTGTCGCATGCTGCCGGTGTGCCGTCCATCTCGGCGTTGTTGCCATTGATGTACTTCACGCCCTCGACGGGCACATAGGCGCAGTGCTCACTCTGGATGCTGCAGGTAGAGCGTACACGCAGCATGATACCGGGTGTGGTGCCCTCGCCCAGGTCAATGTCGCCCACCATGATGCAGTTGCGCATGGTGAACTTCGTGTCAAATGCCCATCCGCAGAAGCCTCCGATGCCGTTCTTGCCTGCCGCGCCCATGTACTTTACCTTGCCGGCGAACATCATGTTGCGCATGTCGCATGTGCCTCCGCCGTTGTTGCAGTTGCCAAAGAAGCCACCCACATTGGCAGTTCCCTCGATGTCCATCTTCACGATGATGCCCTCCAGGGTGGGTGAGCCATTGCCTATGTTGCCTATGAAGCCAGCCTGGGCGCCGTTGGTCACCGAGCCCTCGGCGATGATGTTCTTGATGGTCGCGCTGCCCACATTGGAGAAGATGCCACCATCGATGCCGTTGGCGTCCACGTTGATGTTGAGCGTGTGTCCCTGTCCGTCGAAGGTACCGTTGTAGTAGGTGTCAATGCCTATCATCGGGCAGTCGGCCTCCTTGCCTCCCATGTCGGCGGTCACATCCTGGGTAAGTATGGCCGACAGTTTGTCGTTGCCTTTGTTTACAGCCTTGGCAAAGGCAGCCAGCGTGCGGTCGTCGTTGATTTCGAACACGCCGTTCTCGTTCAGTTTCAGCGCGCCGCAGTAGTTGCACACGCCATTTTCGTAGTCGTGCTCGTCGATTTGGGTTGTTCCCTCGGTGTTACTGTAGGTCATGCCGGCATAGTCCGTGCCGTCGCAGTGCTTGTGTCCGTTGGCAAAGACCTGCTTGTGGGTGTTGAAGGGCACGGGCATGCCATCATCGGGCAGTGTCTGGTAGAAGGCGATGCTGCTCTGGTCGCCGTTGAGCTGGTAGCAGAGTGCGCCGCTGGCCACGCTGGCCTGGTCGGTCTCGGTGGCCTTGACAGCCATGTTCACGCCGTTGCCCGCCAGGATGGTGGGCGTGCAGGGCACATAATAGCAGTTGTTCATGGTCACCTTGCAGTCGCTGTGCCTGACGCGCAGGAACACAGCCGATGCGCCTGTGGTGACTGTCACGTCGCCTATCATGGCGCAGTTCTCCATGATGATGGTCTTCCCGGCCGACCATCCCACGAATCCGCCTGCGTCCTTGGTGGCATTCACCTGGGCGGCCGAGATACAGTTGCGGAAGGTCACGTCGCTGCTGGCCATGGCCAGAATGCCGGCGCAGTTGCCGTCATTCAGTGTGGTCTGCGTGATTTTGACTTTCGAGATGACGTTCTCCACCAGCAGGGGCTGGTTGTTGTACGACGCGAGGGCTGCCGTGTTGCTCTCGCCGGTCAGTTCTCCGTCCAGGGTCAGGTTGCGTATGATGGCGGCGAATATGGTGCCGAAGAGCGAGTACTTGCCTGTCTCTCCACCCATGTGCATGGTGATGGTGTGTCCCTGTCCGTCCAGTGTGCCGCAGTAGCCATCGGCAAGAGGCGTGTCTTGCTCCACGTCACAGAAGAGCCGCACGTTCAGGTTGGTCGTGCCCGCATTATGCTTGGCCACGAAGGCATCCCATGCCTTCTGGCTCTTGACGAGCAGGTAGCCGTCGGCCTCCTCGGGCATGCCGCAGTAGGAGCACAAGCCATCCACATAGTCGTGGCTGTCCTGCGTGGTGGTTCCGCCCACGTTGTTGTAGGTCACACCCTCGTAGTCGGTGCCGTCGCAGTGCTTCCTGCCCGAGCAGAAGACCTGCTTGTGCGTGCTGTCCAGGGTGGGGGCGGCATCACTCTCCAGGGTCTGGTAGAATCCTATGGCACTCTGGTCGCCGTTCAGATTGTAGCAAAGCGCGCCCGAGGACACGTCTGCGTCGCTGACCATGGTGAATTCGCTCATCTTCTGTGCCTTCACCTCGGTGGTGGGGGTCAGGTAGCAATTGGTCATCTTGGTGTTGGTCCCCATGCTCTTCCAGGTGCCACAACCCATCACGATGCAGTTCTCCTGGGTAATCCAGGTGTGGTCGCTGTTGCTGTTCCACCGCTTGCAGGTACCGTTCATCAGGCATCCCTTCAGGATGTAGGAACTCTTGTCGCTGTTGGGGCTGCCGATGAAGCCGCCCACCCGTTCCGACCCATTCTCCTGCGTGATGCTTCCCGACATCTCGCAGAAGTTCATCTTGCAGTCGGCCACCAGCGTAGAGGTGTTTGAACTCACAAATGCGCCCGCTCTCCATCCGGCCAGAATCTCAATGCGGCCGGTGAAGGAACAGCGGTCCAACTTGAATGCGCTCTGGCCCGACATGTTGCTGATGAAGCCCGATATGTCTACCGAGGCATTCGCCTTGCTCGTGATGTGTCCGCTGTAGGAGCAGCCGGTCATGTTCAGCAGGCTCTTGTTGTTCACCACGAAGCCGCTCAGCGGGTATCCTGTGGATGTGATGTCGGCGCTCACCTTCACGTTCTCGATGGTGGTGGCGCCGTTCACGTCCTGTGCCACGATGCCCACGCTCTGTGCTGACGTGACGGCTCCGCCCACGTTCAGGTTCTTGATGCAAGCCCCCTCGCCGGTGGAGGCAAACAGGGCAAACTTTGCCGCAGCGGCGATGTTGCCCAGCGTGATGGTGTGCCCCTGCCCGTCAAAGGTTCCCGTGAAGGCCTTGGGGAAGCCCTGGCTGACACTGATGTCCTCCCCCAGCGTGACAGTTCCGCTGGAGTAAGTGTCGGGGCTGGAACAGAAGGTTGCCCAGTCCTCGGCCGAGTTGATAGCCAGGTCGTCTGCCCACGCGGTGCCGACCAACGCCATCATCGCCATTGAGAGGAAAATTCTCTTCATCGTTGAATGTTGTTGTTTAATTAATAATGAGTGAAATGCTTATGTTCTATGTTTGTATGCCTGACACTCTTGCCCAGCCCTGCAAATATACAGGTTTCGTGTGACAGAGGTATTGCATGCAACCCCCAAAAATACCCCCCCCCGAAAAAACATGCTTTTTCTGTCCTTCTCGTGTCTTGCCAGGGCAAAAAGGACTAACTTTGCGGGACATCTGTAATAAACCACTGTATGAACAGCAACAGTTATTTGAGAAGAACGCTCTCTGCCTGTGTCCTGCTGGCAGCATGCGCATCGGCAGCCCTGGCCCAGACGTGGCTCAAGGCCGGCCCTTACTTGCAGGAACTCACCGACGACGGTGTGACGATAGTCTTTGAGCACGGTGTGCCCTCCCTGTCCTGGATTGAGGTGAGGGAGAAGGGAGGCACCGAGGTGAAGAACTATTACCAGACCATTGATGGGCAGATACAGGTGCGCAGGCAGGTGCTGGGCGAGAACTCTGTGGCCCCCGTGCAGAACTTCGCCATCAGGGCCGAGGGCCTGAAGCCCAACACACCTTATGAATATCGCGTGCGCGGGCGTAAGATAAACAGCATGAATGCCAATGGAGTCACCATGAGCGCGGCCCCGGCCGACAGTTATGCCTCGGACTGGATTGAGTTCAAGACCATTGACCCTGAGCAGAGCGAGCATCACCTGTTCGTCACCAGCGACATGCACAACCATCCCGACACACTGGCCGCGCTGCTGCGTGTCCTTGACTACCAGACCATAGACCACTTCCTCTACAATGGCGACATGACCAACTATGTGCAGACGGGCACCAATGGCGAGGACCCTTACCGTGGCTACATCAACAAGAGCGTGGAGCTCTTTGCCAAGCACAAGGCATTCGAGATGGTGCGGGGCAACCACGACACGCGCGGCGACATCTCCCGCCATTTCAAGGACTACTTCCCCCGCAGGGACGGACACATCTACAGTGCCTCGCGCTGGGGCGACCTGGAGGTCATCATGCTTGACTGCGGCGAGGACAAGGTGGACACCCACGAGGAGTACTATGGCATGGCCGCCTTCTACAAGTACCGCGAGGAGATGGCCGAGTGGTTCAAGCAGCTGATGAAGAGCGAGGAGTTCCTCACGGCCAAGTACCGTATCGTCATCTGCCACTTCCCCATCCTGGTGGACAACAAGCGCAACAACGAGTTTGACGGGCAGCCCCATCTGAGCAGTCTCATGCTGCCACTGCTCAAGCAGTGCGACATTGACCTGTACATCTCGGGCCACTATCACCCCGTCACCTACCAGTATTTCGGTGAGAACTACAACGGCCAGGGCAACAAGTTTGAGGAGTATATCATAGGCGCGCACACTGGCATGCGCATCGACATAGCCGATGGCAACATACGCCTCAAGATAGCCGACCACCAGGGCAATGTGCTCATGGACAAGGTGGTCAAGGACTCCAAGGCGGCCCAGAAGACGGTGATACTGACCACCAAGGAGTGACGGCAGGATGTTTTCCCATTCCAGGATTCTCTAATGACAGACAATGTGAGACGCATATATCTCCTAGGGGCTCTGCCCCTCCTCACCCTCTCGCTCCACGCTCAGAAGGCCGTGGACATAGAGGAAGGCTACTACACCATGACCTCCCTGTCCCTGCTGGCGCAAGGACAGGTATATACCTATGACACCGATGTCCTGCGAGCCCCCTATGGCAACGCGGCCGACTATGAGCACCCCTGCGGACGCAACGGAGAGGTGGCCTACTTGTACAGCGTGCCCTCCGCCAGTGCCAGCCTCACGGCCAGTGCCTACTACTTCAAGCCACTGCCCACGGGCGGCTACTCCTTGCAGAGCCTCTCGGGCGAGGCATACTCCTACCTCAGCATGGCGGCCTACGACCGGCACCTGCTCTGCCACACCCCCCGGCCCAGTCGCGCCTTCATGGCCAAGAGGAGAGACAAGACCGGCGCAACGGAGTGGGAGGGCGGTGAGCGCGTGGTGCAGCAATTCAAGAATGCCGCCCTGTGCGATTCCCTGGTGGCCGCAACGCAGGGGGCTGGCATGTTTACCATACTCTCCCGCATCGGGGATGAACGCATCACTCCGGCCATGAGCATCAGGCGCGCACTCAGCGACGCGCGTGGCGCGATGGCCGTGTATAGGGTGGGGGACAATCCCGGAGAGGTCTCTCCCCTGGTGGCGGACGCACTCGTGCGGCTGGTGGACGAGGCACAGACCATGACCGAGGACAAGAACACCACCCAGGCACAGGCCGATGAGATGATAGACCAACTGCAGCAAGCCGCAGCCCAGTATCTGGAGTCGGCTCCCACGGCCCAGAATCCCCTGGCCGATGGCTACTATTTCGTGGTCAATGCCTATCGTGCCTTCCAGGCCAGGCAGGGCAAGGAGAAGACCCTCGTGGCCACTCCAGCCGGGGAGAGCCGCACGCTCACCTGGGGAAATACCAGTGTCAACGATGGATCCACAGCCTTCCGTCTGACCCCATCGGGCAATCAGAACTTTGTGCTGGGGAGTTATGACCAGAGCCTGGTCATGGACAACATGGTTGCGACCTACGACAGTGAGGGCGCCTGGACACTCGCCCGCTCCTCGGCGCCCGAGGCTCTGATGACCGCTGCCAACCAGTCGGTGGGCACCCACGGACTCTATGGCAAGAACACCGCCGACACCATCTCCTTTGACCCCCAGGGACACCTCTATTCGGGCTATACAGCCTCGTGGTATCTGAGGAAGGCTTACCACCAGGTCGCAGTCCCCTCCTCGGGCTGGGCGGTGCTGGGGACTTCCTTCCCCGTGGAGGTACCCGATGGAGTGACGGCCTACACCGTGGAAGAGCGTGAAGGCAACCTCTATCTGCGTGCATACACCCATCCCGTGATACCTGCCCGCGCCGCAGTTGTGCTTCATGCGGCCAAGGGCACCTACACCTTTGCCAGCACAGCCCAGGATGCACCCTCGGTCAGCGGGAATGTATTGGTGCCCGTGTGCGAGGCCCGGAAGGGCATCCCACCGGGCAGCATGCGTACCCTCAAGGTCAAGAATGGCGTGGCGGGCTTCTCGCGTGTGTCTGCCACCTCGGCCAGTGCAGGCTCGGCCTATGTGCCTTGCGTCGAGGGTGAGGCTGACTTCCTGCCCCTGCTTGACCAGGAGGATGCTGTGCAGGCCGTGCAGGCTGGCG
Organism: Prevotellaceae bacterium UBA1075; assembly: GCA_002316015.1. Taxonomy (GTDB): domain Bacteria; phylum Bacteroidota; class Bacteroidia; order Bacteroidales; family Bacteroidaceae; genus Physcousia. The sequence continues at coordinate 148,644 of DCCS01000018.1, read as the reverse complement.
CACAATGGGCTGGACAGGCTTATGACCTGCTGGGACGAAAGGCCAATGCCGCGCGGCAGAAGACAGGCGATATATATATTATGGACAACAAAAAGATACTCAAACGATGAAAAGATTACAATACATGGCCACCATGGTGGCATTCGCGCTCTCCATGCTTGGAGGCACAGCCTGTGCGCAGGATTGGCTCAAGGCCGGGCCCTATCTGCAGGAACTCTCCTCTGACGGGGTCACGGTGGTGTTTGAGAACAGCATCAAGTCCTTCTCCTGGGTGGAACTGAAAGCCAAGGGAAGCAATTCGGCTGGCGTGAAGTATTACGAGGACCGTGACGGGCAGCACCAGATATACAGCGAGGTGCAGGCTCCCAAGGTGGCAGTACCCCTGCAGAACTTTGTGGTGCGGATGGATGGACTGAAGCCCAACACCGAGTATGACTATCGCGTGTGCACCCAGCTGGTCAACTGGATGAAGCCCTACAGCGCATCGGTAGGCGAGGTCTATGAGGGCGACTGGCACACCTTCCGCACCCTGGATCCCAATGCCACCGAGCATCATCTGGTGGTGGTGAGTGACCTGCACCGCCAGCCCGATGTGCTGGAGCAGATGCTCAACGCGCTTGACTACCAGACAGCTGACCACATCGTGTATGCGGGTGACATGATGAACAACATGCAGATAACGGCCAATGCTGTACTGGCTCCCGAGGAGCCTTACGCTTCCTTCGTCAACAAGAGTGTGGAACTCTTTGCCTCTACCCAGGACTTCAGTATGTTGCGTGGCGAGTGTGAGACCAGGGGTGACATCTCCCGGTTCTTCCGCGACTACTTCCCCCACCAGTCGGGCAGGCTCTACAATGCCTATCGCTGGGGCGACCTGATGGTGGTCATGCTTGACGGCGGTGAGGCCAAGGCCGATGGCGACCCCATGGCGCGCATCACCAATCTGGGCATGTTTGACCAGTACAGGGAGCAGGAGGCACGCTGGCTGGCAGGCGTGGTGGCGAGCAAGGATTGGCTGACGGCCCGCTACCGCATCGTCTTCAGCCACTTCCCCGTGACCAATGAGACACTGGACGAGGAGGATGCAGGAGCAGCACACTTTGCCAGGCTGATGCTCCCTATACTCAACCAGGCCAAGGTGGACTTGCTGGTGGCGGGGCACCGTCATCCCGACAGTTACACCATGATAGCCAAGGGAAAAAAGGGCAATGAGTTCCCCGTGCTGATACAGGGCTGCAACTTCGGCGCGCGCATCGACATCGTGGATGGCAACATCACGGTGAAGACTGCGGGCGGAAACACCAAGACCAGGGTGAAGAGGCTGAAGCGGTGATGGGTAAAGCCCCCTCCCAACCTCCCCCAGGGGAGGAGGGGGCGTATGCCTTTGCTGGCCATGACTGTCGTGGGACGGGCAAAGGCTCGATTGCGGCTCTTCCTTTCAGCCTGCTGTAACCAGGGCGTGTGCTCGGGGAACTAACAGCCCGTTTTCCTATGTGCTAAAACGGTATGCAGAAACGTTCCCCTCCCTCTTGGAAGTGGAGAGGTGTCTCTTTCCTGTTCTGTATATGCTCCTTCCCCTCTTACTCCTCGTCGCCCACCCTTTTCAGGATGAGTTCAGGCTCGAACCCATGTGAGTAGGCGTGCCGCAGGAGTTTCAGTCGTCGGGTGTAAGAGTCCGCCTCGTGCAGCGTCCTGTCCTTCTGCTGGATTACCTCATCCAATATCCGCCCGTACTCCTGGCTTTCCAGTGAGTCCAGCCCATGCTCGATATCCTCTTCCTCCAGCCCTTGCATGCGCAATGCCTGGCGTATCTTGATGCGCCCCCAGTGGTTGTAGCGCAGCTTGTCCGCGCAGAAGGCACGGCAGTAGCGGCTGTCATCGATGAACCTCTCGCTTCTCAGGCGGATGACTATCCGCCCGGCGGCAGCGGGGCTGATGCCCCATGCGGCCAGTTTGCCCAGTATCTGCGCCGAGCATCTCTCCGAGCCGCTGCACAGCGCGGCCGCCTTGGCCAGTGCCTGTTCCTCGGTCAGTTCCCTCATGGTCGTGTGGCTTTTACAAAACGGTGGTTGCCGTAGGAGTCCTTCAGTGCCTGTACGCCGGTGAACCCTTGCGCGGCAAGCAGGTCGCACGTCTGCCGGGGGAACTCCCTGTTTATCTCAAACCAGAGCGTCCCCCGCGCGCTCAGATGCTCCAGGGCAAACAGGCCAATGGCGCGGTAGAAGAGCAAGGGGTCGTCATCGGGTACGAACAAGGCCGTGTGCGGTTCGTGCTCCAGTACCGTGTCCTCCATCTCGCTTGCCTCTGCTTGCCTGATATAGGGCGGGTTGCTGACGATGATGTCCCACGGCTGGTTGTGTGTTCCCGGATGCAGGATGTCCTCCTGTACCATCTGCACGTCAGCCCCCAGGCGTTGGGCATTGCTGCCGGCAATGCGCAGAGCCCGGGCCGAGATGTCCATGGCAGTCACCCGGTGTCCCTCCAGTGCCAGGCTTACCGCTATGCAGCCCGACCCTGTGCCGATGTCCAGGACGCGCGAGGCCGGCGTGGCCGTCGCCATTATCATCCTCACCAGTTCGGCTGTCTCGGGGCGGGGGATAAGCACGCCAGGCTCCACATGGAAGTCGTGTCCGCAGAAACGGCATTCCCCCAGCACGTACTGGACCGGTTCGCCCTGGAGCACGCGAGCGGCAATATTGTCCAGCAGGGCGAGGTCGTGTGGCGATAATTCCTTATCTTTGCCCAGCAGAACCTGTGTGGGGGACAGGCCGAAGCGCCGCTCCATGACGAGCATGTAGATGGCCCTGCCCTCGCGGATGCCGTATCTGGCGGTGAGTTCCTGCAAATGGTTCATGCGGCAAATGTAAGAAAAAAGCGTGAGATGACACCAGACGAACAGGATATAATATACATGCGGCGGTGCATCCAACTGGCCCGCTGCGGTTGCGAGGGCGCGGCTCCCAATCCCATGGTCGGGGCCGTGATTGTATGCGAGGGGCGCATCATAGGCGAGGGCTACCACAGAAGGTGCGGAGGGCCGCATGCCGAGGTCAACGCCATAGCCAGCGTGCGTGCCCAGGACATGCTGGAGCGAAGCACACTCTATGTGAGCCTGGAGCCTTGTGCCCATTACGGAAAGACCCCTCCATGTGCCGACCTCATCGTGTCCAGGCACATCCCCCGCGTGGTGATAGGGTGCCAGGACCCCTTTGCCAAGGTGAACGGGCTGGGCATACGCAAACTGCAGGATGCGGGGGTAGAGGTGCGTGTGGGAGTCCTTGAGCAGGAATGTGTCGGGCTCAACCGCCGCTTTATGACCTTTCACCGAAAGCACCGCCCCTGGGTCACGCTCAAGTGGGCTCAGAGTGCCGACGGATATATCGACGCTTGCCGTGCTTCCCATGAGCCGGCCGCGCGCTTGTCCTCGCCCTACACCCAGGTGCTGGCGCACCGGATGAGGGCACAGGACATGGCCATCCTGGTGGGCACGGACACAGTGATACGCGACAACCCCGCCCTTACCAACCGGCTCTGGCCCGGAGGAAGCCCCTTGCGGCTGACCATTGACCGCCACGGGCGCATCCCCGGCAATGCCCGTATGCTGGACGGCAGTGTGCCCGCGCATGTATATCACGAAGAGACGATTGCCCAGATACTTGCCGACCTGTACCTGCGTGGTGTGCAGTCCCTCCTGGTGGAGGGCGGGGCGAAGCTCCTGCAGAGTTTCCTGGACGAGGGTCTGTGGGATGAGGCCAGAGTGGAGGAGTCGCCCTCTCTGCTGCGGGCGGGAGTGCGTGCCCCACTTCTGGAAGGCATGTGCCTGACGGGCAGACGGCAGGTGGACGGCCACTGGATTTCGCGCTACAGGCGCACGGACGGGGAAATGTGGTGAAAGGAGCGCGTCTTGTCAACCACTTTTCCTAATTTTACTTAATTAGGGAGGCGAGAGTGTACCTAAGTCAAATAATAGGCGTATTTTTGTAAACCCAATAATACAAAGTGTAAATGCGCGCCGTGCGCGCGCACTGATATCGCGTGATGAAAAAGAAGACCCTATTGCTGCTGGCTTTGCTGTGCGGGCTGCTTGCTTCGTGCTTCAAGGACGAGGAAGTGACCTATGACGACTATTGCTACATATCGGATGTGAGCCTTGGCAACATCAAGCGTTGGAGTTGGACCACAGACAGTGTGGGAGCCCCTGTCAGATACCAGACCTCTTATTCGGGGAATGTGTTTCAGATGACTGTCGACCAGAGGTCTGACAGCATACTGAACCGTGACTCCCTGCTCTATGGCTCCGACCTGAGCGCCGTGCTGGTGTCCGTAAGTTTCAAGGGAGCCACCTTGCTGTACCGTCCTGCCGCTGATACCACAGCCGAGTGGACAGCCTACAGCACAAAGGACAGCATGGACTTGAGCAGGCCACTGCACCTCCTGGTCGTGGCCAATGACGGGGCAAGCAACCGTATCTACACGCTGAAGGTCAACGTGCACCAGCAAGAGGGCGACTCCCTGTACTGGAACCGCCTGGACAGCGTGGTGACAGCCTTGGAAGGCATGGACGAGACGAAGGCCGTGGCACAGGGCTCGATACTGCGGGTGTTCGGACGTGTGGGGCAGAACGTATGTGTCGCCTCGCGGGGCATTGGCGGAAAGGCGGGCCTGTGGGAACGCCGGGATACCAGTCTGCCCCAGGATGCCCAAGTGGGGACACTCTGCCAGATGGGCGGAAGACTCTATATGGGAACATTGGGGGGCGAGTTGTACAGTTCGGCCGACGCAGTCTCCTGGCAGCGTGTCTCCTCGATAGGGAAAGGCGCCAGGCTGGCTGGCGTGGGCAAGTCATTTCTCTACGCCCTTGCAGGGAAGTCCCTGCTCCGCTCGGCCGACGGACAGGTGTGGGAACAGGAGTCCTATGACGATGACCCTGCCTGGTTGCCCGACACCTGCGTGAGCCTGGTGGCCCTTGATGGGGATGATGGCGACAGCCGTGTGGTGATGACAGGATTCCGCTCGCAAGAGAATGACACGACGGCGATGGTATGGAACAAGACCTGGTCTGCCAGGGAACGGGAACAGGATGCGGAGTGGATATTCTTCACCCAGACGCGTGAGAACAAGTGGCTTTGCCCACGCCTGGAGAGCATCAACGTGATGGCTTATGACAGCCGCTGTCTTGCCTTCGGCGGGGCCGCAGGTTATGCCGGCGGAAAGCACAAGGCGATGGACGGCATGTACTTCAGCAACGACTACGGCATCACCTGGAAGCCCGACTACGAGCTTCACCTTCCCGTTGCCCTGCAAGGTGTGGACGGCCCTATCGCAAGCGTGGTGGACAGTGACAAGTATATCTGGATAATAGCCAACAAGGAAGTATGGCGAGGCCGGCTCAACAGACTTGGCTTCTTGCGGCCTTGATCCTGTCCGCGCTGCTCCGTGGAGGCGGTCTGCATGCGCAGGACAGCGATGAGCTGGAGTACAGGATGGAACTTGGCGCAGGCATGGGCACATGCTTCTATTTGGGTGACGCCAACAGGATGCCGTTTGCGGGGCTCAGCGGCATGGGCGGTGTGCTTGTGCGCAGGATATTCAACCCGCGCATGTGTGTCAAGGGCAACCTGTCCATGGGGCATATAAGGGGAAACTCCAACGGGTATTTCCTGCCCACAGACCCCAATAGCGGGACATCCGAAGGGGGGATCCCCTGCGAGGTATCCTTCTCGAGGAATGTGGTCGACGCGGGTGCGCAGTTCGAGATGAACTTCTGGGGGTACGGAATGAGTGGGGGCTACAAAGGGCACAGCCGCATAACGCCCTACGCGCTTGCGGGTGCAGGCATAACCATCGGCATGGGAGGAGGAGGAGGCACCTGCGGGGCACTCAGTCTGCCCGTGGGCGTGGGAGTCAAGTACAAGATGAGGCAGCGGCTCAACATCGGGCTGGAGTGGACTATGAGATTCACCACCAGCGATGACCTTGACAACACAGGAAAGAGCACCACACTGGCTCATCCCTATGGGATCAAGAGCGTTGGACTCAAGAACAAGGACTGCTACAGTTTCACAATGGTGTATGTGACCTACGACCTCTCGCCCATATACAGAAAGTGCAACAACGAATAGAAAGCAAGTATGGAAGAACAGATAGAACTGGACATGAAGCGCATACCCAAGTCCATCGCCGTCATCATGGATGGCAATGGCCGCTGGGCCAAGGAGAGGGGACTGTCACGGTCGGCCGGACACGTGGCGGGAGTGGAGACCGTGAACCGAATCACCACAGAGTGCGCAAGGCTTGGGGTCAAGTTCTTGACTCTCTATACTTTTTCCGTGGAAAACTGGAACCGCCCCGAAGGCGAGATTGCCTCGCTGATGAACCTTGTGGCCACCAAACTGGAGGATGAGATATTCATGAAGAACAACATCCGCTTCCGCATGATAGGCGATATGGGCAGATTGCCACAGAAGGTGAGGCAGAGGCTGAAGGAATGCATGGAACGTACTGCCCGCAATGACAGGATGACCGTGGTGACGGCACTCAACTACAGCAGCCGGTGGGAACTGGCCAGGGTCGTGAGCGAAGCGGTCAGGGAAGCCCGCGATGGGCGTGTCACCCCCGATGACATAAGCGAGGAGTGGGTGTCACGGCACTTGGAGACCAATTTCATGCCAGACCCCGACCTGCTCATACGCACGGGCGGTGAGTTGCGCATCAGCAATTACTTGCTGTGGCAGTGCGCTTACAGTGAACTCTATTTCTGCGACACATACTGGCCCGACTTCAGCAACGAGGACTTGCACAGGGCCATCGCCGACTACCAGCACAGGCAGCGCAGGTTCGGAAGGACGGGCGAGCAAGTACTGGAAGAAGAAATTTGAACTCTCAACATAAGGATGCAGTGAAAAGGATACACCTTATTATATATATATGGCTGAGCCTGGCGGCGGTTGCCGGCGCACAGGTCAAGCGTGTAATCAATCCCGCCATCGACTACAGCCGCTCCCCCCAACGTTATTGCATCGGTGGCATCACCGTGAGCGGGGTGGACAACTACGACGAGTCTCTGCTGATAGGACTCAGCGGGCTCTCAGTGGGACAGGTCGTCGATATTCCCGGAGAGGAAATCACCATGGCTGTCAAGAGATACTGGAAGAACGGCCTCTTCAGCAATGTGGCCATCAGCGTGGACAGTATAGTCGCCGATTCGGCCTATCTGCATATCGAGCTCACCAAGCGGCCGCGCATTTCCCAAATCAACTACATCGGCGTCAAGAAGAGCGAGAAAGAGGACTTGGAGCAGAGAATAGGACTGGTGAAGGACAACCAGGTGACACCGAACATGATAGACCGCGCCAAGATACTCGGGGCCAGGTATTATGAGGACAAGGGCTACAAGAACGCCGTGATAAACATCATCCAACGCGAGGACGCCGGCGCACCCGACAAGGTCATCCTGGACATCAACGTGGAGAAGAAGGACAAGGTGAAGATCAACCACATTTACATCACTGGAAACAACAACCTGACCGAAAAGAAAATCAAGGGCGGCCTTGTGAGGAAGGGTGTCTTGAAGAAGATACACGAGAAGAAGAACATCGGAAGCTGGTTCCGCAGCAAGAAGTTCATAGAAAGCAAGTACAAGGAGGCCAAGGAGAACCTGGTGGCCAAGTATGCAGAACTGGGCTACCGCGACGCTGTAATCCTGTCGGACAGTGTGGTGCCCTATGGGGAGAACGATGTGAACATCTACCTTAATGTGGAGGAAGGGCAGAAGTATTATGTGCGCAATATCGAATGGGTCGGCAACACCCTTTATCCCACCGATGCCCTCAACGCCATCCTGGGCATGAAGAAGGGCGATGTGTATAACCAGAAGAAGCTGAACGACCGCATCTCCACCGACGAAGATGCCGTGGGCAACCTCTATTACAACAACGGCTATGTCTTTTACCACCTTGACCCTGTCGAGGTGAACATCGTGGGCGACTCGGTTGACCTGGAGATGCGTATCTTCGAGGGTGCCCAGGCACACATCAGCCGTGTGAAAATCTCGGGGAACGACCGCGTGTATGAGAACGTCGTGCGGCGTGAACTGCGCAACAAGCCCGGCGACCTTTTCTCCAAGGCCGCCCTGGAGCGCTCATACCGCGAGATAGCCTCCATGGGGCATTTCGACCCAGAGCATATTGATTATGACATCAAGCAGGACCAGGCCAACGGGACTGTGGATCTCTCGTGGGGACTCACCCCCAAGAGCAATGACCAGGTGGAGTTCTCGCTCGGGTATGGACAGACAGGTGTGATAGGAAAGATAGGGTTGAAGTTCACCAACTTCTGCATGGCCAACCTGTTCAAGAAGGACGGCATCCGCCGTGGAATACTTCCGCAAGGCAATGGTGAGACGTTCAGCATCAGCGGACAGACCAACGGACGTTACTACCAGGCCTACAGCGTGAGTTACATGAACCCGTGGTTCGGCGGCAAGCGACCCAATACACTCAACGTGAGTGCATTCTTCAGCAAACAGACCGATGTGAGTGACAACTATTACAACTCGGCCGCCTACAACAGTTATTACAACAGTTACCTGTATGGATATGGCAACAGCGGCTATAACTATTACGAGAACTATTATGACCCCGACAAGTTTGTGAAGATATTCGGGCTGAGCGTGGGATGGGGCAAACGCTTGCGTTGGCCCGATGACTACTTCACTCTGAGTGCCGACCTGGGCTACACCAGGTATATGCTCAAGGATTGGAGGTACTTCCTGATTGCCAACGGAAACTGCAACAACATAAGTCTGAACCTCAATCTGAGCCGGAACAGTACCGACAACCAGATATATCCGCGCAAGGGGTCCGACATTGCCTTCTCCGTGTCGCTCACCCCACCGTTCAGCCTCTTTGACAACAAGGACTATGAGCACCTGGCCAACAATCCCGCTGCGGGCAACTACAAGGAGCAACTGCAGGAGAAGTACAGGTGGATCGAGTACCACAAGTGGAAGTTCAAGAGCCGCACCTACACCGCGCTTTCAGGCGGAAACAAGTGTTTTGTGCTGATGACACGCGTGGAGTTCGGCATATTGGGTTCTTACAACAAGCACAAGAAGTCGCCGTTCGAGACCTTCTATGTGGGAGGTGACGGTACCAGTGGATACACAAGCACCTATGCCACAGAGACCATAGGAATGCGCGGTTATGACAACGGGTCGCTCACGCCCAACGGCTACAGCGGGTATGCCTATGACCGTTTCACCATGGAGCTGCGCTATCCTTTCATGCTCAACAACAGCACCAACATCTATGGCCTGGTGTTTGCCGAGGGAGGAAACGCATGGAACAGCGTCAAGAAATTCAATCCCTTTGACATGAAACGCTCCCTCGGAGCGGGCGTGCGTATCTTCCTGCCTATGGTGGGGCTGCTCGGCATAGACTGGGCTTACGGCTTCGATGATGTGTTCGGGCATAAGACCTATGGCGGGAGCCACTTCCACTTCATCTTGGGCCAGGAGTTCTGATATGCCCGCTGAACAGGGGTCGCAGGGAATGAGACAAGGACAAGAAAACAAGACAACAAGAAAAAGAGTAATAGAGTATGAAAAGAGCATGGATGGCAATGGTGGCAGTGATAGTCGCCGCAACAGTCAATGCGCAGAAGTTCGCGCTTGTCGATATGGAGTATATCCTGAAGAATATCCCCGCTTATGAGCGGGCCAACGAGCAGTTGAACCAGGTGAGCAAAAAATGGCAGGCCGAGGTGGATGCCCTCACTTCCGAAGCGCAGACACTTTACAAGAACTACCAGTCCGAGGCTGTGTTCCTGAGCGAGGAACAGAAGACCAAGCGCGAGGAGGCTGTGGTGGCCAAGGAGAAGGAGGCCGCCGAACTGAAGAGAAAGTATTTCGGTCCCGAAGGCGAACTGTACAAGAAGCGTGAGAGCCTGATGACACCCATACAGGATGAAATATACAATGCGGTGAAGGACATCTCGGAGCAGAAAGGCTACAGCCTGATACTCGACCGTGCCAGTGATGCTGGCATCATCTTTGCCAGTCCCAAGGTCGATATCAGCAACGAGGTGCTCACCAAGTTGGGGTACAATTGAACATACAAACTTAAACAAATAACACAACGACGACAATGAAGAAATTTCTCGTAGCCATCCTCGTGATGGCGCCTTTGACTCTGAATGCACAGAAGTTCGCACATTTCAACAGCGAAGACATCATCCCCAAGATGAAGGAATACACCACCGCGCAGACAGAGATACAGAACATGGCGAAGCAGTTTGAGGATGACTTGAAACTGATGCAGACCGAACTCCAGAAGAAGTCCGACGAGTACCAGAAGGAACAGGCCAACCTGCTGGAGAACGTGCGTCAACGCCGCGAGCAGGAACTCAATGACCTTTACCAGCGCATGCAGCAGTCTTTACAGGACAACCAGCAGTCGTTGCAGAAGGCGCAGCAGGAAAAGATGGGGGCAATACAGCAGCTTGTGCTTGATGCCGTGAAGAAAATAGGCGAGGCAGGAGGCTATGTATATGTCATCGACACGAGCACAGGAGTCATACCCTTTGTGAACGCCTCGCTGAGCACCGACATCACCGCAGATGTCAAGAAGGCTGTAGGCGTACAGTAGCACAACGTCAAAAGTCAAAAACGGGAGAGGAATGATGATGAAGCGACTGTTCACCATGCTCTTGCTGGCGGTGCCCCTGATGGCGCGCGCGCAGATGCAGTTCGGCTACGTGAGTTACAAGACGGTAATGGCAGAAATGCCGGAGTATGCGCAAGCCAAGCAGAGCATGGCTGAGTTGAAGGCCAAGTACGATGCCGAGGCAACACGTGGGGAAGAGGAGTTTCAGAAGAAATTCGTGGACTTCCTGCAAGGGCAGAAAGATTTCCCGCAGACCATCATGCAGAAGAGGCAGGCCGAACTCCAGGCTTTGATGGAGAACGGCATCTCGTTCAGAATGAAGTCGCAGCAGACCTTGGAGCAGGCCGAGAAGGATATGATGGCCGAGGTGAAGAAAAGGCTCAACAACGTCATCCTGGAGGTGGGCATCGAGTACGGTTACGCGTTTGTGCTCAACACGGACGATGACTCCTGCCCGTTCATCAACCCCGTGGTGGGGGTTGATGTGACCGACCTGGTGCGCTGGAAACTGGGACTGATAGCAGAGCCTCCCATTGGAGCCAGTGCCGCCGCGCCTGCACAACAGGAAGGGCAGCAGACTCATACGGGCACGCCGGCGGAACAGCCTGTACAGCATCCTGCCGAACATCCTGTCCAGCAGCAGGCACAACCATAATGGACAAGGACATGGACTCGCGTGCACAGTTTCCCAGGGGAAAGGGCCCTGTCGGAGTCTTTGACTCGGGATATGGAGGACTTACCATTCTGAGGCAGATAAGGAATCTGATGCCGCAGTATGACTATGTCTATCTGGGCGACAATGCCCGTGCCCCCTATGGAACACGCTCGTTTGAACTGGTGTATGAGTTTACCCTGCAGGCTGTGAGGTATCTCTTCATGCAGGGCTGTCCACTGGTCATCCTGGGATGCAACACAGCCTCGGCCAAGGCTCTACGCACGATTCAGCAGAATGACCTTCCCCGCTTGGATGATTCCCGGCGTGTACTGGGGGTCATCAGACCCACGGCCGAGAGCGTGGGCATGCTGACCAAGACACGCCATGTGGGCGTGCTGGCCACGCCGGGAACCATCAAGAGCCACACCTATGAGTTGGAGATAGCCAAACTTTATCCCGACATTGTGGTCACAGGCGAAGCGTGCCCCATGTGGGTTCCGTTGGTAGAGAACTATGAGTATGACGGGCCTGGAGCCGACTATTTCGTGAGGAAGAACCTGGACGGCCTGATGTCCAAGGATTCCCGGATAGACTGTCTGATACTTGGCTGCACGCATTATCCGCTGCTACTGGAAAAGATACAGAAGTATGTTCCCCCTGGCGTGCGCGTGATGCCGCAGGGCGACTTCGTGGCATCCAGTCTGAAATGTTACCTTGACAGGCACCCCGAGATGCGGGAACGCCTCTCGTGTGGCGGTAGCGTCACATACCTGACAACGGAACAGGCCCAGATGTTCCAGGAGTCGGCAAGTATCTTCATGGGCCAGGAAGTCAAGGCGCGTCGTGTCTTGTTGCAATAGGAATGGGGGGGAAGGTTGGTATGTTCAAATTCGTTCGCTTGACGTCTGGGCTTCCGTTGCTTGTGGCCTTGTCTCTTGTCTCGTGTGGCGGGAAGGACAGGTCTGCGGTTAAGCCGCAGTCCAAGGGCCTGCCCAGCGAGTTGCTGCTGGTAACAGACAGAGCGGTGGGGGAAAGTGATGTCATGGATTCTCTGAACGCCCTGACCCAGGAGAATATGGCTGAGGTCATGCAGCCAGAACCGATGTTTCGTGTACTCAGGGTCTCCAAGGGAAACTACACAAGGAGGCATGTGACCATGCACACCAAACTTTTTGTCACCCTGGACACCAGTCTGTCCAAGCCCATGATGGGCGTGGCGCATGATGTGAGTGCTACTCCCCAGACCGAGGTTACCCTCTCGGCCCCCAACTTGCAGGAGCTTCGCCTGTTCCTGTCACGCCACAAGCGCGAGCTGACAGACGCCTTGCTCGATGGCCAGTTGCTTGTGCGTATGGCCGACTTGCGCAAGCACCACAACGCGCGTGTGTATAATGAGGTGCGAAAGTATATGGGCCTTTCGGTCTTTGTGCCACAGAATGTGTGTGCGGTGAAGAGGGGAAAGCGCTTCTTGTGGGCAGGTTCCAATCTTCAGGAGCGTGACCTGAATGTGGTCATCTATGAATTCCCCGATGACGGCAGCGTAATGCGGAGTGAGGCGAAACTGGTGGAAAAGCGTGACTCGGTCATGAAATGCAATATTCCGGGTGAGAGAAAAGGGCAGTGGATGCAGACCTCACGGGTGGATGGAAATCCCCTGGTGGTGAGCCGGGAGCGGTGTTTCGAGGGCAGGAGGTTTGTGGAGATGCGTGGCATGTGGGATGTGCGGAACGCGCCAATAGGTGGCCCTTTCATCGCCTTGTTCTCTCTTGACACAGCCAGACACACAGTCTTTGCCGCCGAGGGTTTTGTGTATTCCCCGTCCACAGGGAAGCGAGATTTGCTTCGTCTGCTCGAGGCATCGTTGCTGACAATAAAGAAACAGAAATGAGACACATATGTACGGTGTTTGGTGTGGTATGCGTCATGTCGCTCTCCTGTGTCACGCGTGTGTGGGCGCAGGCAAAGTTTGAGCCTGACGCGGAAATCGTGAAGGTGGGCGATGTGGCTTTCCAGTCCCAAAAGCGCTTTGTGCTGGGCTTTCGCAACAAGGGTGACAAACCGATGCGGATACTCAAAGTGAATCCGTCGTGCGCTTGCCTCGATGTGAGATACCCGCAAGAGGCCATACCTGCGGGAGGCCATTCCGAAGTCCAGTTTACCTTCAGCGCCGAGCAACTCGGCTCCTTTTACAAGGACGTGGAGATTCTTACCGATGCTTCCGAAGAGCCAGTGTATATGGCCATACAAGGCAATGTCGTGACAGAAGTGATTGACCTGGGCGAGGACTATCCCATAGATCTGGGAAACGTGTGCCTGCAGACTAATTATGTTGAGTTCGATGATGTCAACAGAGGTGACAAGCCGTCGGTAGAGATAGCGATCGCGAACCGGGAGCGTACGGCCTACAGGCCTGTTCTGATGCACTTGCCTCCATATCTTTCGGCCGAGTCCGTTCCCACAGATATCCCCGGAGGCATGACGGGAAGGATAAGGCTCACACTCAACAGCGAGAAACTTCCACAGTTGGGCCTGAACCAGACAAGTGTATATCTGGCGCGGTATGTGGGTGACAAGGTGAGTGACACCAATGAGATATATGTGAACGCTGTGCTTCTGCCCGATTTCTCCCACCTGACCGAGGAGCAGAAGGCCAATGCCCCCGACCTTCGCATTGAGACCAACGAGATTGACCTGGGCCAGATAGGACAGCGTGAGAAAGTGTCGCAGACCATTGTCCTGCACAATGTGGGCAAGTCACCCTTGCACTTCCGGCAGGTGCAGGTGTTCAACAAGGCTGTCTCGGTGAGCCTGGGCAACAGAGTGCTGCGGCCGGGCAAGAGCACCAAACTCAAGGTCACCATCCATGCGCGCTATCTTGACAAGGCCAAGAGCCGCCCGCGCGTACTGCTGATTACCGATGACCCGAAGCATTCCAAAGAAGTGATACATATTAAGGTACAGCCCTGAAGGGTATAAAAAAGACGAAGGAGGAGAATTGTGGAGCATCCAGAGAACAGTTCCGAGTTTGCGGGACTTACCGTCAACAAGGGCATTGGCCCTGTGTCAATAGTCAATCCCTACCTCAAGAAGGGCCGGTTCGCGCGGCACAGGCTCACGGCATCCGACTATGTCGATGGCATCCTGAAGGGTAATGTCACGATATTGGGACAGGCTGTCACCCTGGTGGAAAGTACCGTGCCCGAACATCAGGTTATAGCCCAGGAGGTGATTGAGAAATGCCTTCCCTATTCGGGCAAGAGTGTGCGCGTGGGCATCAGCGGCGTGCCTGGCGCGGGCAAGAGCACCAGCATTGACGAGTTTGGCATTCATGTGCTTAAGGAACGTGGAGGAAAACTTGCCGTACTGGCTATTGACCCAAGCAGCGAGCGCTCCAAGGGCAGCATACTGGGCGACAAGACCCGTATGGAGAAACTCTCGGTGCATCCCGACTCCTTCATCCGTCCCAGCCCTTCGGCAGGCAGTCTGGGAGGTGTGGCGCGAAAGACCAGGGAGACGATTATCCTGTGCGAGGCTGCTGGCTTTGACAAGATATTTGTGGAGACAGTGGGCGTGGGACAGAGCGAGACGGCCTGCCATTCCATGGTTGACTTCTTCCTGCTCATCCAGCTTGCCGGCACGGGCGATGAACTCCAGGGAATCAAGCGGGGCATCATGGAGATGGCCGATGGCATTGTCATCAACAAGTGTGACGGAAGCAATGTGGACAAGTGCCAACTGGCGGCCACCCAGTTCCGCAACGCTTTACAGCTCTTCCCCATGCCCGAGAGCGGGTGGACACCCCAGGTGCTCACCTACAGCGGCCTCTATGCCCTCGGCATCAAGGAGGTGTGGGACATGATATACAAATACATAGACTTTGTGAAGAAGAACGGCTACTTTGAGCGCCGCAGAGCCGAGCAGGCCAAGTACTGGATGTACGAGAGCATCAATGAGCAACTTCACAACAGTTTCTACCAGAACAGGACGATTGCCGACATGATCCCGGGCATCGAGGCAAGTGTCCTGGCAGGCAAGTGTACCTCATTCGTCGCCGCCAAGCAACTGGTCGACGCGTACTTTGCACTCCTCCATTAGCCACTTGGGAGTGCTGGTGGCTCCGCATATCCCTATGCTCTGACATCCTTCCAGCCATTCGGGCGAAATTTCCCTGGCAGAGTCAATCATGTAGGAACGGGCGTTTGCTTGCCGGCACTGGCCAAAGAGCACGCGCCCGTTGCTGCTTTTCTTGCCGCACACAAAAAGCACCGCGTCATGCCTTGAGGCAAACTCGCGGATGTGCGGCATGCGGTTGGCCACCTGGCGGCAAATGGTGTCGTAATATATAAAGGTGGCGTTGCTGCTGATGTGTCCCTTGATGTATTCCACTATCTCGCGGAACTCGTCCAGCGGCTTGGTGGTCTGCGAGTACAGGCAGATGTCCCTGGTGTAGTCCAGCCTCTCCACATCGGCAAGTGACTCTACCACGATGGCCTGCCCGCAGGTTTGCCCCACCAGTCCCAGCACCTCGGCATGCCCGTTCTTTCCGAAGATGACAATCTGCTTCCTGTGTCCTGTGTCGGCGTTGTACTCTTCCTTGATGCGCTTTTGCAGGTGCAGCACCACGGGGCATGTGGCGTCGATGATGTCTATGTGGTTCTTCTCTGCGGTCTGGTAGGTGGACGGTGGCTCGCCGTGCGCGCGCAGCAAGACTTTGGAGCACTTGATTTGCTCCAGCCTGTGATGGTCGATGGTCTCCAGTCCCATGCGCTGCAGGCGGTCACATTCCCTGCCGTTGTGCACGATGTCGCCCAGGCAGTACAGGTGTCCGTCCTTGCTGAGTTCTTCCTCGGCCTTGCCTATGGCACGTGTCACACCGAAGCAGAACCCCGAACCCCCGTCAATCTCCACCCTCATTCAGCGGCGGCCTTTTCGCGGAACTTCTCCATGAGCCATTCTTCCTGCTCGGGTATGGTCATGTGCGTGTTGTCCAGCACTATGGCATCCTTGGCCTGCCTCAGCGGGCTTGTCTCTCTGGTGGAGTCGATGAAGTCCCTTTGCCTCACGTTCTCCAGGATTTCCCCATACTGGCATTTCTCGCCCTTGGCCTTCAGCTCGTCGTATCTCCTTTGAGCCCGCACCTCGGGGCTTGCGGTGACGAACACCTTCAGCTCGGCACCGGGAAACACCACGGTTCCGATGTCGCGCCCGTCCATTACCACACCTTTCTCCTTGCCCATTTCCCGCTGCGCCTCCACCATGGCGACGCGTACAAAGGGCAGGGCGGCAATCATGCTCACCAGGCGTGACACCTCCATGGATCGTATCTCCCTTTCCACACAGATCCCGTTCAGGTAGGTGTTAGGGCACTTCGTGTCGTTGTCCAGGCGGAACGAGATGTGTATGCTGTCCAATTCCTTCTCCAGTTCGCCGGCCAGGACGTGGCCGTTGGAGATGAGCCCTCTGCGCATCGCGTACAGGGTCACAGCCCTGTACATGGCTCCCGTGTCGATGTACACATAACCTATTCTCCTGGCCAGGTCCTTGGCCATGGTGCTTTTCCCGCACGATGAGTGCCCGTCGATGGCTATCGTGATTTTCTTCATGATGTCAATCCTTTAGAAAGTTGCATGCGATATTGAATGAGAGTGTGGGCGCGCCCACATGGTATTTCGCGTAGCCCACTCCCGCGCTGACCCTCTTCAGTTGCACTCCCGCCCCGAAGGAAAGCCCTGCCGCGTGCGAGGAGCCTGCAGCCTTCATCTCATAGGCGCGCCTGAAATTGTAGGCCGCTGACAGGTACATGAACTTGGCGGGCTTGATGTCCACGCCCAGGTTAAAGTGGTTGGTGAGCACGCGCCCGCCGCTTATCTTGTCCGAGGTGGAGTAGAAGTAGTCCTTGCTCCAGCGTGTGAGGTCAACCAGGGTGAAGGATATGCTGATGGGGGCATGTCCGAGTTCCTTGGTGAATCCCGCTTCCAGGTCAAAGGGCAGCCTCTCGTGGCGGTCCCCGAAGGCCTTCACCTGCCCGCCTATATTGCGTGCCGTCACCGAGAAAGAGAACTCCTTGTCGGGCAGGAAGTAGTTGGCTCCCAAGTCAACGGCCAGCGCGCACGAACTGAATCCCCCATAGTGGGAGTAGATGACCTTTCCTGTGACACCCCCCGACCATTTGTCGCCCAGCAGATAAGCGTATGTGCCGTTGACGCAGATGTCCTGCGCGTGCATCTTTCCTGTCACCTCTCCTGTGGGCAGAGTCTCGCTCATCGCGCCGTAGCCCACAAACTGAGTGCTCACGCCCCATGTCCCGCGCTTGCCCACAGCCTGGGCATAGGCCACGCTTCCCGCCTTGGCCCCCTTCATGTAGGTGAGGAAGTTGAAGCCCAGCGTCTTGCTGCTCACACTGGACAGCAGCGATGGGTTCTGGGTCACCAGCGTGATGTCGTCCTCGATGAGGGAGATGTTGTGGCCACCCAGTCCTGTGGCGTGGGCGGAGTAGGGAAGGTTGAGGAAGTTGAACACACTGGTGCTTTCCTGGCATGAGGCCTTGATGGCAATGCACAAGATTGCCGCCATAAGCACGGGAAAGCGTTTCTTTGCCATTGGTGTGATGTTCTGTTTGCCTGTTATTTTGCCCAAAGATAGGACAAATTGTTTCAAACTTGCGGCGGCAAGGGTGAAAATGTGAGCGCAGGGACAAAAAAATGAGGCACCGCGATGGCATGTATGAAAAAATGTGGTAAATTTGCCCAAGTACTGGGACACAGCGCGAACTGTTGAATAAATAAAACGTAACAAGAATATGAGTGCTTACATGACCGCAAACGACGAGTTGAGAAGCCAGAAGTCAACCAACATACTGATTGGCTTTGTGTTGGCCTTTGCCCTGCTGTTCGTTGCCTTTGAGTTCACACAGCGTGAGGTGAAAGTGGTGGAGGACAACGACAAGATTTACGATTTCAAGATGGAGGAGGACATGATTCCCATCACACAGCAGCAGGAGATGATGGCCCCGCCTCCAGCGGCCGCTCCTACCGTGATGGAGTTTATTAATGAGGTGGAGGATGACACCGAACTTCCCGAAGAGGAGGTGGAGACCACCGAGGAGGTCAACCAGGCCATCACCGCTGTAGTGGGCACGGGTGCTCCCAGTTCAGTTGTTGCCTCCGGCCCCGTGGGTCCAGTGGTCGAGGTCGACGAGGATGACCGTATCTACGAGGTTGTGGAGGAGAACGCCCAGTTCCCCGGTGGTGAAGAGGCTTGCTTCAAGTGGCTCTCCGAGCATTTGAAGTACCCTGCCATCTGTCAGGAACAGGGTGTGCAGGGACGCGTGTTCGTGTCCTTCGTGGTGAACAAGGATGGCTCCATTGTGGATGTGGAGGTGAAGCGCTCACCCGATGAGAACCTTTCCAAGGAGGCCATACGTGTGGTGAAGTCCATGCCCAAGTGGAAGCCCGCAAGACAGGGCAACCGCACGGTACGTTCACGCTTCAATCTCCCCGTGATGTTCCGCCTGAACAACTGATACCCTCGAGGCCCAAGGCTATAAGGCCAGGCAGAGACCATTCTTCCTTTATCGGGGAGTCGTCTCTGTCTGGCTTTTCTGTTCCTGGCCGCATCGCTCATTTGTATCCCAAGATACTTGACAAAGTAAGTCGGGAGGGCTGCCTTTGGCAGGTTCCGACGGGCATTTTATGCTTTGTGAGGTGAAATGGAGGGAAGCAATCAATTTCGTAAGTCAGGCACAGGGGGCACTCAGTCTTTTACAGTTTATGGTGGTGAGCATTTGCTATGCCGGCATTACAAAACACACAGAATCATCATATGTTTAGGGAATAATTACGCAAATCTCTTGCGGCCATGGAATTTTCCATATACATTCGTGGCACTTAAGTGCCCTGGCGATAATTACATTCGAGTCACAGATGTGCGTGCTGGCTGTGACATAAGAAATGGGGAGCGTGGAAAGGTGATTTTTGAGTCGGGAAGCAACACGGTGATAGAGAAGACTGGAACCGTGACGCTGTCCAAGGGAGTGACATCTCAGGTTGCCCAGTTGCCAATTGACCCAGGGGCGGACACCTTACATATTTGGCACGATAGAAGAAATCAAGACAGGCACATTCGGGACTTCCGTTCCCCTGGAATATGTGGAAATGAATGGACTCACGATTATCAAGGGGATAGGCATAACCTCATGGAATGGGCGTGACTGCATCTTTGGCCCCACCCAAGCCTGGTATATGGAATGGTTGGGCAACAGCCAGGTGAGTAATGACTACCGTTCCCTCCTGATCCACTTTGAGCGTGGCGGTGAGGTGCTCTATGACCTGTGGCCGAATGAGAAGGGCGAACTGGTGACGCGCATCCCAAGCCCAAGAGAAGCCGGTGGGGACGACCATGCCGCCTATGACCTGCAGGGACGCAAGGTGACGGGGAAGCTCTCGCGCGGCCTATATATAATAGGTGGAAAGAAGCGGGTGATGAGGTGAGTAATGCTTGGCAATGGCGCGGGATGCCATGTGTCCTGGTGGACAGTGAAAGACCAGCGCGTAAGGTAAGTACTACTTCCGCCGCAAAGTAAGTACTACTTCAAGTGCGAAGGCAGTACTACTGCGATGCCAAGGGCAGTAGTACTGCTGTTCGTTTCCGGTATTGTTGTCACCTTTCTCTTGCTCAAGTTCCGGATTTAGAATGAGTGGGTGGAAAAGTACAACATGCAGTCCCGCCTGTTGCCCCGCAGACTGGCAATTTTGCCGGGAGCAGGTGTATATTTCCGTGTGGCAGGCAGGCGCCAATCACTTTTTATTCCTACCTTTGCCAGGCGGTCAGGCCCCGTGTGCGCGGGACGGTGATGGCACATGCGCGCACAGCCCTGGCAGCCTTGGAACTTTGTCGCGATATATGTGTATGACGGAAATGGAGGGATTGAAAATGTACAATGCAGAAGAACTGACCGGGAGGGTGGCCTCGGCCCTGGCAAGCCTGGCCTGTGACCGCAAGCCCCGTGGCTTGTACGAGCCCATCCGGTACGTCCTCTCCCTGGGCGGGAAGCGCATGCGCCCGGTGCTGATGCTGATGGCCTATAACATGTACAAGGCCGATGTGGAGCGTGTCATGCGGGTGGCCCTGGGACTGGAGATGTACCACAACTTCACCCTCCTGCACGATGACCTGATGGACAGGGCAGATGTGCGCAGGGGAAAACCGTGCGTACACAAGGTGTGGGATGACAACACGGCCATCTTGAGCGGAGACAACATGCTTGTCATGGCTTATGACCTTGTGGCCAGTTGTCCTGCGCGAGAGCTCCCGGCGGTCTTGTCCACCTTCACCGGGACTGCCCTGCAGATTGACGAGGGGCAGCAGTATGACATGGAGTTTGAGAAGCGCATGGATGTCACCGAGGAGGAGTACCTGGAGATGATACGCCTGAAGACCTCGGTGCTGCTGGCCTGCGCCCTGAAGGTGGGAGCCATCCTGGGCGGCGCCCCAGAGGAGGACGCGCGGGCCCTGTATGCCTATGGCGAGAAGGTTGGCCTGGCATTCCAACTCCAGGACGACTACCTGGACGTGTATGGTGACTTCAAGACCTTTGGCAAGGCAATAGGCGGGGACATACTGTGCAACAAGAAGACTTTCATGCTCATCAACGCCCTTGCCCACGCACCACGTGACTTGAAGGCCGGGCTGGAGAGGTGGCTGCTGGCACAGTCGTTTGATCCTCAGGAGAAGATAGCCGCCGTGAGGGACATCTACACGCGGGTGGGGGTGGACCGGATGGCCAAGGAGCGCATAGCCTCATATATAGCCCAGGCCGAGGCCATCCTGGGTGAGGTGGCCCTTCCAGAGGAGCGCAAGGCCGTCCTGCGCCAATGGACAGGGCAACTTCTCGGACGTGAAAAGTGAGAGCCGTGACAGACACACACAGCCATATATACGGTGAAGAGTTCGCCGAAGACCGCGCGGAGGTGGTGGAGCGTGCCTTTGAGGCTGGGGTCAGCCGCATCCTGCTCCCGAACATCAACCGCGAGAGCGTCGCCCCCATGCTCTCGCTCTGCGCCCGGTATCCGGGCAAGGTCTTTCCCATGATGGGGCTTCACCCGTCCGATGTGCGGGATGGGTATCGCGATGAGCTTGCCTACATGCGGGGGTTACTTTCCAGTCCGGGGCATCCCTATGTGGCCATAGGCGAGGTGGGGCTGGACTTCTATTGGGACACATCCCGTCGTGAGGAACAGCTTGATGCCTTCCGCACGCAGGTGGAGTGGGCGGCTGAGCTCAAACTCCCGCTCGTGATACATGCCAGGTCGGCTCACCGCGAGTTGCTCAGTGTGATGCGCGACTACTCCTCTTGTGGGCTCAGCGGCGTGTTCCACTGCTTTGGTGGCACAACCGACGAGGCGCGCGAACTGCTTGCCTTCGAAGGCTTCTGCCTGGGCATCGGGGGCATACTCACATTCAAGAAAAGCACACTGCCCGAGGTGCTTGCTCAAGTGCCCCTCTCCAGGGTGCTGCTTGAGACCGATGCGCCCTACCTTGCCCCCGTACCCTATCGTGGAAAGAGAAACGAGAGCTCCTATGTGGTGGAAGTGCTGCGCAGGGTAGCCCTGGTTTACGGACTTTCCCCAGATGAGGTGGAGCGTCAGACCGACGAGAACGCAATGCGGGTGTTTGCCCGCGCGAAATGGCGGTAACGTGACAAAAACGCGAAAAAGGACACTGCAAAGAAAAGTTTTTGGGCAAAAAGAACGCTGTTCTAACAAAAAAAAGATATTTTTGTAACCGAAATGCGCCACACATCCTGTGACGGCGCATTGTAGGGCGAGGAAAGGAGAGATGCTCGAGTGGCTGAAGAGGCACGCCTGGAAAGCGTGTAAGCGTCAAAAGCGTTTCCGGGGTTCGAATCCCCGTCTCTCCGCAGGGGGTCACAAAAGGAAACTCAAAATAAGGCAAACAAATAAAGATAAGATAATTTAATCATTAAAAACTACGCACAATGAAAAAGTTATTTGCAATTATTGCAATGGTTGCTGCTTGCTCTTTCTGGGCAACAACATCTGTGATGGCGCAAGAGGCTGCTGAAGAGCAGGTCGCTGCCGACTCTGACTCTGCCGAGGTGACAGACACGGCTTCTGCAGATACTGCTTCCGTGGACACCGCTGCCGTGGATGACACCGCCGCCGCCCCCGTGGCAGAGGAAGAGGAAGAGGGAATCTTCAAGACACTCAAGGTAAAGTTCATCGAGGGTGACGCAGGCTTCATGTCACTGGTGGCCATTGCCCTGGTGCTGGGTCTCGCATTCTGCATCGAGCGCGTCATATATCTGAGCCTGGCGCAGGTGAACACACGCAAGTTTGTGGGCAACCTGGCTGCCCTGGTGGCCGCAGGCAAGATTGACGATGCTATCGCCGCCTGCAAGAGCACCCGCGGCCCTGTGGCCCAGCTGGCACTGGCCGCCATGGACTGCCTGAACAGCAGTGACCGCAACGATATCGGCACCATCGAGCGCTCTATCAACACCGAGGCCGAGGTACAGGGCTCTTACCTTGAGGAGAACTGCTCATGGATCACACTGTTCATCGCCATGGCTCCTTCCTTGGGATTCCTGGGAACGGTGATTGGTATGGTGATGGCCTTCGATGACATCCAGCGCGCAGGTGACATCAGCCCGACCATTGTGGCCGGCGGTATGAAGGTGGCCTTGATAACCACTATCTTCGGTATCATCGTGGCCTTGATCCTGCAGTTGTTCTATAACTACATCCTCTCCAAGATCGAGTCCCTGACCGTGGACATGGAGGAGTCCTCACAGGAGCTGCTTACCATGTGCGTGAAGTCAGACAAGTGCAGGAAGTAATAAGTTCTCTGGTAATCATTAGTTGAAAGGAGATTCTTATATGAAAATAGAGAAAATATCCAAGACGGCTCTCTACATCTGCGTGGGTGTCATTGTTGTATGCTTCCTTGCTTTCTTCTGCATCGGATTCAGCAATCCCGTGGGTGACTACAACGAGCCGAAGTTGCTCGACCTCCTGATGTGGCTCATGTATGTCCTCTTTGTGGTGATGCTGGGTCTCACGGTGTGGAGCATCTTCAAGGGTCTGGGCAGCCAGAGTGGCGGTTCCTCGTCAGCGTCCGGTGTGCCCGGCGGCAAGATTATGGCCGGCACGATAGCACTGCTCGTCCTCTCTCTCGTGATAGGTGTTGTCAGCGGTTTGGGCGAAGAGGCTTTCACCGCGCAGGACGGCACTGTGACATCAGCGGGATGGGTGACTGTGGTGGACATGTTCTGCGTGTCCAGCGGCATCCTGTTCCTGGCAGCCGTGATAGCGGTGGCCGTGAGCATGACGGGCGTGTTGACCACCATAGGCAGCAAGCAAACAAAGTCTATAAAATAAAATCAAGTCATGGCAAAGAAGAAGAAGAAAGTTCCTGGGTTGAACTCCAGTTCGACTGCGGACATATCTTTCATCTTGCTCATCTTCTTCTTGATCACGACCTCTATGGACACGGATACGGGTTTGTCACGACGGCTGCCCCGTCCGCCAGAGGAGAATCAGGAAGACGCTACGATGGACATCAAGTCCCGCAACATTCTCTATGTGCGCATGAACGCCGCAGGGCAGTTGTGGGTGAAGGACGAGATGACAAGCGGTTATGAGGATTTGTCAAATCTGCGGAGAAGAGTGAAGGAGTTCGTCAAGAACGAGAAAAACCTGAGCAAATTTCCCGAGAAGCATGTGAAGAACATCGACCTTTTGGGCCAGTGTTTTGTCACAGACAAGCATGTGATATCGGTGCAGACTGACCGTGGCACTCCTTATGACGTGTATTTCGAAGTCCAGAATGAGCTGGTGGCTGCCTACAACGAGTTGCGCAACGAGTTGGCAAGGCAGAAGTTCGGACGCCCTTACGATGCCCTCTCGGATGACGAGAAGGTGGCGGTGCGTGCCTACTACCCCCAGAACATATCCGAGGCTGAACCCAAAAAGTATGGAGGACAGAAGTAATGGCAGGATTTAAGAAGAAGGAACGCGAGATGCCAGAGATGAACACCTCGTCTCTGCCCGACTTGATTTTCACCATCTTGTTCTTCTTCATGTGCGTGGTGACCATGCGCGAGGTGACACTTCAGGTGAAGTTTACCACCCCCCAGGGAACCGAACTCGAGAAGTTGACCAAGAAGTCTGTCGTGTCCTATATCTATGTGGGTCCTCCCACCGACCAGTTGCGTCCCAAGATGGGCAGCGGAACACGTATCCAAGTCAATGACCGCATCATTGAGCCGCGTGAGGTGATGGATTTCGTGGCCGAGGAGCGCCAGGGGATGACCAACCAGGCCGAGCAGATAATCTCCATCAAGGCCGACAAGCACACACAGATGGGCATAATCACCGACATCAAGGAAGTGCTGAGGAAATCGTGGGCCTTGAGGCTCAACTACTCTGCCACGCACAGAAAGTAAGGCAGAGGTGCAAAAACGTAAAAAAGAGGTGGCTTGTTGCTTACAAGTCACCTTTTTTTTATATTTTTGTGTGTCAGTTTGCTGCTTATGCCGCATTCGGGGCTTGTGCTTCCGCATGATTGCGGCGGGCACAGGAGATAATGAAGTAACAGAATCCACAAGTGATAAGATATGAGTAAACTTGATGCCTTAGATTGTCAGATATTGTCAATGATATCCGAGAATGCCCGTATCCCGTTCCTTGAGGTTGCCCGTGCGTGTCACGTGTCGGGTGCTGCCATACACCAGCGCATCCAGAAACTCATGCAGCAAGGAGTCATCAAGGGGTCACAGTTCATCTTTGACCCAGTTTCCCTGGGCTATGGCACTTGCGCATTTGTCGGCCTCTTCCTGAAGGACCCTTCCGCTTTTGACCGTGTGGCTGTTGCCCTGCGTGACATTCCAGAGGTGGTCGAGTGCCATTACACCACGGGCGGGTATGACATGTTCATCAAGATTTATGCCCGCAACAACCACCACATGCTCAGTATTATCCACGACAAGTTGCAGCCCTTGGGCCTGCAGCGCAGTGAGACCATCATATCCTTTAATGAGGCCATATGCAGGAAACTGCCAGTCCCTGCTGTGTCCGAACTTGACGAAGGCGTGAGAGAATGACCAGTCTCATCGCGGCTGTTGCCCGGAACGGGGCCATAGGCAATGCCAACAAACTGCTTTACTGGCTTCCAAATGACCTGAGGCGTTTCAGGGAACTCACCACAGGCCACACCATCGTTATGGGACGGAAGACTTTTGAGTCTTTCCCCAAGGGTGCCTTGCCTAATCGCCGTAACGTGGTTCTCTCGCGCAGGCAGGTTTCCTGCCCCGGCGCCGAGGTCTATGCTTCGCTCGAGGAAGCGATGGCCTCGTGTGACGGGGATGAGGAAGTTTTCATCATCGGGGGAGAGACTCTTTACCGGCAGTCGATAGGCATGGCTGACCGGATGTATCTGACCCTCGTGGACGATGTGCCCGATGTGGCCGACGCCTTCTTCCCGCAGTTCTCCACGGACGATTGGGAAGTCGTGGGCGAGGAAACCCATGGACGGGACGAGCGTCATGCCCACGCCTATCGGTTTGTGGATTACAGTCGCAGGCATTCGGGCTGAGGTTGGTACCAGACCATATATTATATATATAATGAGACAGTATCTTGACCTGGTGCGGACGATACTTGATGAGGGCGTGCGGAAGCATGACCGCACAGGCACGGGCACCATCAGCATCTTCGGACACCAGAGCCGATATGATTTGGAGAAAGGCTTTCCCATGCTCACGACCAAGAAGGTGCATCTGAGATCCATCATCCATGAACTGTTGTGGTTTCTGCGGGGTGACACGAATGTGCGTTACCTGCAGGAGAACGGGGTGCGCATCTGGAACGAGTGGGCCGACCCTGTGACGGGTGACCTGGGACATATCTATGGTTACCAGTGGCGTTCCTGGCCAGACTATGACGGCGGGCATATTGACCAGATACAGCAGGCGGTGGACATGATCAAGCATGACCCCGACAGCCGCCGCATCATCGTCTCGGCGTGGAATGTGGCCGACCTCCCCCAGATGAACCTCCCGCCGTGTCATGCTTTCATGCAGTTCTATGTGTCTGAAGGACGGCTCTCGCTGCAGCTTTACCAGCGCTCGGCCGATGTCTTTTTGGGCGTGCCCTTCAATATTGCCTCTTATGCCCTGCTTTGCATGATGATGGCGCAGGTGTGCGGCCTGCGTCCGGGTGAGTTCATACACACCACAGGGGACACGCACATCTATCTCAACCACCTCGAACAGGTACGCCTGCAGCTCACGCGTGAGCCTCGTCCCCTTCCGCGCATGGTCATCAACCCTTCTGTGCAGGACATTTTCTCTTTCCGTTACGAGGATTTCCGTCTTGAGGGGTATGACCCTTGGCCTGCCATCAAAGGAACCGTATCTGTCTGAGCCGCTATGCCTTTACCCGGGGATTTCGTGTCGCTGATGCGCTCGCAATATGGGGACGCCGAGGCCGGTGATCTTTGCCGGGCCCTGGAGTGCTCGGAGGCTCCTGTGTCCGTACGTCTCAACAGGCGCAAGATGCATGCGTGCATGTCCGCCGGGGATGGGCGGGACATCTGTGAGCATTTCGCCAGCGTTTTCCGCCCTGTCCCCTGGTGCCCCGATGCCTGGTATTTGCCCCGCCGTCCTGCCTTTACTTTTGATCCCATGCTGCATGCGGGCGTCTATTATGTGCAGGAGGCGTCTTCCATGTTTGTGGCCGATATGCTTCGCAGGCACCTTCCACTTGGGGGTGGGGAAGGGGCAGGTCCCGTGACCGCCCTTGACCTCTGCGCGGCTCCGGGGGGCAAGTCCACCCTGCTGGCCGGGCTGCTTCCCCAGGGCTCCACGCTCGTGAGCAACGAGGTGATGCCAAAGCGCGCCCAGGTTTTGGCCGAGAACATGACCAAGTGGACGGGCGGGATGCCAGATGGAGGATACCCGGTGCTCTCTATCGTGACAGGGAACCAGCCCGCCGACTTCGCTGCCCTCGCTGGACAGTTTGACCTCCTGCTGGCTGACGTGCCCTGTTCGGGCGAAGGGATGTTCCGCAAGGACAGGCGGGCCATCGCCGACTGGAGTCTGGACAATGTGGAGATGTGCCGCCAGCGTCAGCGGGAGATACTGCGCGACATCCTGCCTGTGCTCAGGCCGGGAGGACTTCTCCTGTACAGCACTTGCACGTTCAACCACTACGAGGACGAGGAGAACGCCCGTCATGCTTGCATGCTCATGGGGGGCGATTTGCTGGAGGAACGCCATTTCCTGCCAGGGCGCGATTGCGGGGAGGGTTTCTACGTGGCAGCCATACGCAAGCCTGCCACGGGCGGGCTCGCCCCCGCCCCCCGCCTGCAAGCACGGGAATGCGCGCGTCGCTTTCTCCGTGTCCTTTACGATGGCTCAAGGGATGGTTCCGGGACATCCGCCCTTCCCCGCATCGCCCTTTCCTATGACCAGGCTTTGCAGTATCTGCGCCGCGAGGTTGTCCGTGTGGAGGCTCCGCGTGGAATGGTCACCCTGTGCTATGAGGGCTTTCCCCTGGGACAGGGCAAGAGTGTGGGCTCCCGCATCAATAACCTTTATCCGTCCGAGTGGCGCATCCGCAGCGGATACACCACCCCCTTCTGCCTTTTTGATGAGGTGCTTCATACACAGGGGCAGGTGTAACCACGCATCCAAATACTCTTGGCTCGTAAAAACACAACGGGTGGGATGCCCATAAGAAAATAATCCTTAGAATGTTGTGACATCTGATGCGTCCGGCGCGACATCCAGTTTCCGTGGAAGCGGGGGGGCAAGGAGTTTCTGAAAGGGTCATTGTGTTTCAATACCCTTTACAATCCATGGTACGAAGTGCTGCTTGAAAACTTTCACAACAGAGCTCTTGTTTAAAATTGCTATGTAAAATAAAAATGATTATGAAAAATGAACCGAAATGAACTTGGGAACGAAATTGTTTTACTGGAGTAAATAAACAATTGAAAATCAACCCAATGTATATTTTAGTGTAAATAAAGGACAAAAATGTGGCAAAATAGTTGTTTTTTTTTTTTTTGTTTTTGTTTGTTGCTTATGGAATAATATGATACCTTTGCACGCGAATTAAACACATGGGAAAATGCGTGTCATTTTATATTGGTGCGCAAAGTCCATAAATGTGGGTGAAATTCATTCTGCAGGAAATCTAAAACGAACGAGGCAAACATAAAAAGATGAAAGCCTATAAAACAAATATGACAAGGAGGTTCCTTGCAGCCATTGCGGTGGCAATCGCGGCAACTTTGCTGGATGGTGCCGTGTGTGCCCAGGTGGCCGTGAAGACCAATCTCTTGTATGATGCCACCACCTCGCCCAACCTGGGTGTCGAGGTGGGTGTCGCACCCAAGGGCACCATGCAACTCGTGTATGGACTGAACCCCTGGAAGTTCTCCACGGAAAGCCATGGGAAGAGGCAGGCAAAGCACTGGGTGCTGATGCCTGAGTACAGGTGGTGGACATGCTCGCGATTCAACGGGCATTTTTTAGGGGCGCACGCCATGGGAGGGCAGTTCAATGCCACAAACGTGGACATCCCCTTGCCGGGAGTGTTCTTCGGGGGCGACAACATCCGCAGCCAGGTGCGTTCACACAGTTATGAGGGCGGTTTCGCAGGCGCGGGATTCACCTATGGCTACCAGTGGATTGTGCGCCGGCACTTCAATGTGGAGGCAGAGGCCGCCGTGGGATACTGCCGTGTGTGGTATGACAAGTACGAGTGCGGCGAGTGCGGCCCCCGTATCAAGAGCGGGCACACCAATTATGTGGGGCTTACCAAACTGGGACTTTCGCTGGTGTACCTGTTCTGACGTATAATGTAAGGAAAGATCAAAAGATGAAAACTAAATCATTCGTCATAACCGTTATACTGAGTTTAGCCTCTATGGTGGGACATGCGCACGAGGAGGCCATCTCTACCCGCAACGTGACGCTCACGACAGGCGAGGGACAGGTGAGCGTGGGCATGGAACTGGTGCTTGACTCCCTGTCGCTGCCGCGCAACAGGCAGGTGTTTGTCACACCCTACCTTGAGGGAAAGGGTGGACAGCGTGTGACGCTTCCGGCCGTGCTTGTCAATGGGCGCAACATGCAGTATGTGTATGAGCGCACGGGGCTTCCGCGCAAGTTGCGTGCCGAGTATGCCAGCCTAGCCAAGGTCGTTGCGCGCAAGAACGGGACCCGCCAGTCGGTGCCCTATCTCGCCGCCGTGAGCCAGGAGTCCTGGATGCGCAGGGACAAGGTCAGCCTTCGTCTGAGCGTGGACACCTGTGGTTGTGGAATCGACCTGGGCAGGGGTGAGACCCCACCACTGTCCACGATAGACATGAATCCGGTATCGCGCATGTACCTTGCCTTTGTCACACCACCTGTGACCGAGCTTCCCGTGGTGGCACACGAGGGTAGGGCCAGGGTGCAGTTTGAGGTCGACAGTGTGACACTGCACACGGAGCCATACAGGTGCCGCAGTGGGCAGAGAATAGACAACAGACAGCAGTTGAGGATGATAGATGACAGCGTGCGCTACGCCCTGAGCGACCCCAACGTGGAGATTGCGGCCATCAGCGTGTGCGGATACGCCTCGCCCGAATCTCCTTATATGCACAATGACTATCTGGCCACCAACCGCTCAAAGGCTCTGGCCGCCTACCTCGCCCAGAGGTACAGCCTGCCCCAGGACCGTTGCTCTTTCAGCGCGGTACCAGAGAATTGGGAGGAGTTCCGCCAGATGGCCGAGGAGAGCCAGGACATCACCGGGGAGCAGCGTGCCAGTCTGCTCGCGCTGATAGACAGGCCGGTCTATGGTCCCGCTGACTATGACGCCAAGGAGAGGGAACTGAAGACTTCGCCTGTGTTTGCCCGCCTCTATCGCTCGACCATCCTGCCTGTATGGTTCCCGTTGCTTCGCTGCACCAAGTTCGTCATCAACACGCGTTTGCGCCCCATGAGTGACGGACGATTGGCCGAGATTATCAAGACGAATCCCAAGATGCTCAGCCTCAACCAGATGTTCCGTGTGGCACGCCTCTACCCAGAGGGGTCGGAGGAGTTCAATGCCACCATCCAGACGGCTTTACGCTTCTATGCCGATGACCCTGTGGCCAACGCCAACGCTGCAGTGGCCGCCCTGAAGGCCGGGCGCTATGACGAGGCTGGCACTTTGCTGGACAAGGCCGGAGACCTGCCCGAAGCCGAGAACGCGCGCGGAGTGCTCGCCACCTACAGGGGCGATTATGAGTCTGCCGTACGTCACTTCAAGAAAGCGGGCTCCCTGCCTGAAGCACAGAAGAACAAAGCACTGGTGGAGGAATGAGTGTGGCTGTCCAATGCCCCATGTGTGGCAAGCGCGGCGGGCTCCAATGGAGACGTGGTTGGCTCCAAACAGGACGCAGCGGACTCCAAACGGGGACGCAGCGGACTCCAAACGGGGACGCAGCGGACTCCAAATGGGGACGCAGCGGGCTTCACACAGGGACGTGGTGGATCTCGTGCAGGAGTGCTGTGGGCCTCTTACAAGAGCGCGTGGTGACGCACCTGCTGCAAACAGAATATAGATAAATAGATAATAGAATGTAGTATAGTGGATAATAGAATATAGATATAGACAAACATAGTTTTACTATTCATTTTTTTTATTCAATTATGAAGAAAATCTTTTTCTCCGCAATGCTGGCCGCTGCTGTACTGGCAAGTTGCTCCAGCGAGAATGAGTTGAAGCCTGGGGCAGGTGAGGTTCCCGAAGGCGAGACCGGTTATGTGGGCTTCAGTATCGAACTCCCCACGACAGCAGGCACACGTGCCAATGACGAGTTTGACGATGGCGACCCACGTCCCGACGAGTACAAGGTGAACAATGCCACCCTGTTCCTCTTCGGGGGCACCAACGAGGCTGATGCCGAGTTCATCGCAGCCTATCCCATGAACATCACCAACTTCGCGGCCGATGGCAAAGACGATGACCAGTGCACCACCGAGGGCATCGTGACAGCCGAGATCCTCAAGCCTGTAGCGCAGGATTTCTTTGCCTATGTGGTGTTGAACCACAACAACATGGTGACGGTTACGCAGACAAGCGGTGCCACACCGGCTTCGACCACTACAATCAATGGCCAGACTCTGGCCGCAGGCACATCTTTCGCGGACTTCAGCAAGCTGGAGATGCAGGAACTGGGCAATGCGGGCGACCTGGTGATGACCAACACGCCTGTGTGCGACAAGACAGGCGGAGCCGCTGAGCCCGCTGCCGGTGCCAAGATTACCACCCTGGCCAAGTTGGACAAGACCAAGATCTACGCCACCGAGGCCAAGGCACAGAACAATCCTGCCGGAGAGGTGTATGTGGAGCGCGCAGCTGCCAAAATCACCGTGAAGGCCACTATGGCGGATGACGCAGCCATTGGTTCCGACCCCACTGTGAAATACACCAAGGCATCCATCAAGTGGGCTGTGAACAATGTGAACAAGTCATACTACAACGCCCGCCAGATGAAGACCGAATGGCTCGGCTATGCTGCTGACGGAGCAGAGGGGAACGTGAACGCGGCCACCAAGTACCGTTTCCTGAGCGGCGCGGCTATACACGCCGGTGTGGTGCGCACCTATTGGGCAGAGGACATGAACTACAGCAGCGGTGACATCGCTGGCTTCCGTGTCAATCCCACAGCCGCTGACATCACCACCCCAGCCCAGGACGGCAAGAGCGTGTATGTGACAGAGAACACCTTCGATGTGGCACACCAGGCCGAGAAGCACACTACTGGCCTCTCCATCAGCGCGACCTTCAATGACGGCAAGGACTTCTACATCGCCAGCACATACGGTGCCAACAAGATGCTGCAGCGCGTGGGCGCGGGTTCCGCTACAGTCGAGACGGTAGAGGATTACATCAAGAAATACCTCTACAACAACAACAACGGGTTCAAGACCTGGCTCGACAGTGACAAGTCTGCAACCTTTGCCATAACCATGAGCGATGATGCTGTCACGGGTACCGCCAAGGTTGAAACCGTGGCACTGAACGGCAGCAAAAATTTACCCCAGGGCATTGACGAGGACTACATCAACAAACTCATCACGTTTAAGTTCTACAAGGGTGGTGTGGCTTACTACAACCTGCTTGTCAAGCACTTCGGTGATGCCGAGACTCCATGGGACCGCGAGAAGCACACCGAGAACACCATTGCCGGCATCTACAACGCCACGGCCCCTGCCACTCCCGAGAGCAACTTCCTGGGCCGCTATGGCATTGTGCGCAACAACTGGTACCAGATAGAGGTCAGCGGTATCAGCCAGATTGGCGACCCCATCGTGGTGACCCCTGACGACACGCCCGATGACAAGACGAAGAACTATCTGAGTGTGAAGATCCACATCCTGCCTTGGGCTGTGCGCAAGCAGAGCGAGATCCTCTAAACGTGCCCACACACGTTTTACCACCAAGTGGTTATGCTGGCGGCATGGATTGTGCCATGCCGCCGGCACACCACCGAAAGACGCAAAACTGTAAGTCAAGTTCACAACAAGAAGACAAAAGATGAAACGTTTCAGACAACTCCCGACACTCTTGCTCGCTGCGGGTCTGACGCTTGCCGTGGCCTCATGTTCCATGATGGAGGAAGACCGCTCGGATTGTCCCACAGGGCTGTATGTGCGCTTTGTGTATGATTACAACATACAGCGCGCCGACATGTTCAAGGATCATGTGGGCTATGTGGTTGTCTATGTCTATGACGAGGCGGGTCGCAAGGTGGCCGAGAAGAGCGTGAGCAACACGACGGCCAGCGCGCCCCTGTCACGATATGCCTATACCATGCACTTCTCCGCAGACGAATTGCCTGCCGGACACACCTATTACCTGCAGGCACTTGCCATGCAGAAGAACTGGGACGCCGCCCTGGCCACACCCGGCGCCAAGTACCGGCAGCATGATGCCGGCACCTATGGCAAACTCAGGGTGACGCTTGACCATGAGGGCTCGCCCGCGACCGCTACAGCGCAGGGCTCGCCCGCCGTGGTGAACAACCAGGCACCGCTGGACACCCTGTGGCACTCCATGAAGGTGACCTCGCTCGAACCGCTGTATGGCCGCCAGAGCCCCGAGTTGTCGCCCACCGTCCAGCCCTACCAGCCCACCCCCGAAGAGCAGAAGGTGACGCTGCGGGAGGGATATGCCACATACGCCACCGTCTCGATGATGAGAGACACCAAGCATCTCAACGTCACACTCAGGCAGATAGAGGAGCCCGAAGTGCTCAACGCCGATGACTACGAGGTGTACATCCTGGACAACAACAGCGAGATACGCACCAATGGCGAACTTGTCACAGGCGACTCGCTGAGATACATACCCTACGCGCAGTGGACCACACTCTATGATGGCAGCGACATCACCGTCGATGGCGATGTGCATCCCGCCACGCGGGGCGAGGTGGAGGAGCGCACCGCGCACTTCAACCTGATGTTCAACCGTCTGAAGTATGCCGATGTGCACAGCCAGGCACAGTTGGTCGTCCGCAACCGCACCACGGGCATCACCGTGGCCAGGATAGGGCTGGCCAGTTTCCTGGCCGAGTGCCGCATCTCCCCCTACTGGAACTACCCCGCGCAGGAGTACCTTGACCGTGAGTATGACTATGAGTTGAACTTCTTCCTCAAGGGCGACCGCTGGGCCTACTGCTCGATAGCCGTGCATGTGATGCCCTGGGCGGTGAGAAAGCAGAACGAGGAACTGTGAGGCGAGGGAATTCCACACGGGAGACGGCAACGATAAACATAAGACATAAAGGGACAAACTTACAGACACATTACGGACGGGGAGTGGCCACTGGCCTTTCCCACTGATGAGAAATGAAGATGAAGAAGGTTGCTTACATACGGTTGCTTACACTTGCCATGCTGGTCGTGGCTTGCCTCTCTGCCTGTACCCGCGACGCGGTGGAGGAGAGCGAGGAAGGTGGTGTGAAGCCAGGCAACGCAGACACCTATGTCACCTTCAGCCTGCAGTTGCCCTCCGCCGACACGCGCGGCGGCACGTCCGAGGGACAGGACGGGGATGAATTCGAGAAGGGGTTCGACAAGGAAGACCAGGTGGATGACATCGCGTTCTTCCTGTTCAACATGACCGACTGGAACGTGGACGGCAGCACGCCCTGCAGGTTCAAGGGGCACCTGGAACCTGGAGACTGTGAGGAGTGGAACAAGACCAATGAGGGACTGAACATGACATTCAGGCTGAAGGGGTACCAGCCCGCCGAAAACGACCGTGTCATTGTGGTGGCCAATATGGGCAGCCACTTCGACGATATTACCAATCTGTCTCGACTGAGGGACGAGATGGGCTATCAGGCATGGCGCAGCAATGGAAGCACTCTGCCAGAGTATGACCGGTTCGTGCTCACTTCCTCCTACAACGACCCCGACAACGGCAGGATTGTATTCCAGGGGAAGTCCGGATCCAAGGCCGATCCTTACATAGGTGAGGTGACGCTGCAGCGGGTGGCCGCGCGCATCGACTTCCAGTTCGACCCCGCGAGGAATGTGAGCGGGGATGCCCCCTATACTTCCTTTGACTATAAAGTCAACCGTGTGCCTGGAGACGAGCGCAGCGAACTCCTGGCCAACCTGCACATCCGGCATGTCATCCCCTTCAACGTGAAGCAGGAGGGATCATTCGTCCTCAGGCACACGACCAAACGCGGAGACGTGCTTGGCACGGGAGCCATGCAGTATGGAGGGCACGAGTACAAGGGCACGAATGGGGTGCCGGTCAACTGTGTGATTGAGCCCCACACGCTCAGCAAGGGTGTGCAGGGCGCCGAGCAGTTGGATGCCTGGTATGGCGCCACACGGGCGAGCAAGGTCTTTGCCAGTCTGCAGGAATACCTCACGGGCACGGATGTGCACACCTATTCGAAGTACATCAGAAAGATGAGTGGTGACACCTTTGTCACCGTGGCTTATGCCAACGAGAACACCCAGGCTCAGAAGAACTTTCATGAGAATTATGTGACCGGCCTTCTGCTTCGCGCGGTATATGAGCCAGGTAAAGTCTTTTCTGACGGGGACACCTTGACACGCTCGACTGAGGATTTCAGCAAGGGACACACGTTCTGGCGTTTTGTTCCCAGGGAGTCGTCAACGTCAGAGGCTTGCTGTGTCTATTTCGACAACGAGGCGGCCGCCAATGCCTACAAGGCCAAAGTGGCAGGCGGCGGGGAGGTGACCCGTTACGAAGATGGCGTGTGCTACTATAAGGTGTGGATTCGTCACGCGGAGGTTTCCGGCCAGTTGGGAAGCGACAACTATCCCATGAAGTACGGCATCGTGCGCAACAATGTTTACCGCGTGGAGGTGGAGTATGTCACGGGTCCCGGAACTCCCACACCCGGCCCGCCCGACTCGGGCAATGCCAGCATACGCATCTATGTGAAGGAGTGGAACAAGCGGGTGCAACCAACAATCAGACTATGACAAGACTTGAGCGATGAGAGGCAACATACGACTACTGTATATCATAATGTGTGGCATGGCTGCGTTCCTGGCAGCCTCGTGCCAGGGCGACCTTCCCGGCGGGGAGGATGCGGGGGAGGGTACAGCCGTTACCGTCACCCTCGACATCCACTCGCGCGCCAACGGAACCCGTGCGACGGGTGTGCCCGAAGGCGCCGAGTACGACATCGAGAAGATACATTCCTGGTGGGTGGCCTTTGTGAACCAGGGCGACCGCAAGGTGCAGGCCATAGTGGAGAGGCCGGCGGGAAACACGTCCTACGTGGAGCAGGAGTCTGTGGACATGAAAGTAGCAAAGGGCAAGTATGTGCTCTATGCTTTTGCCAACATCTCACAGGACTCCTTGCGTCGGCAGACGGGACTCCAGTTCATGCCCGGCGAGACATGCCCTGATGTGGATGCCGCCACGCTCACGCTGTTGCAGGACTGGAATCCCGGTACCGACATCCCCATGACAGGGAAGCAACAAGTGGAGGTGACGGGGCACAACAGCGTCTCCATCGAGGTGGTGCGCATGCTTGCCAAGATGGATGTCACCTTCACCAACGAGTCGGGGAAGGACATCACCATCAACAGCATGACAATGGAGCAGAGCCCGACCGACCAGGTGCCCTTGCTCCCCAACTATTCGTACCTGCAGAACGGCATGCCCGAAGCGGCGGACACCGCAGGTGCGCGAGCCTATGTGCGTGACTATCGGGGGGCTGCTTCACTGAAGAAATATGCCGGGGGGACAGCCCGCTCCTATCGCGATGTGTTCTATGTGCGCGAGTCCCAGTCCCGCACCGTGACCCGCCGTTACCGGTTGGCCGTGAGCGTCACCAGGGAGGGCGACGCGGCTTCGACCCAGCTGTTCGCCCTCACGCGTGACCTGTACAGCATCTACCGAAACGACCATGTGGTGGTTCCCATCGTGCTGAGTGACTTCCAGGTCGGGGTGGACGCGCGCTTCTATCCGCCCATCGGCGGTTATCCGGCGGTGGTGACATCGGGGAGCGGCGAGGACTTCTACTGCGAGTTCGGCACCGAGGGCGACTTCGAGCTGTTCCTCTCGGTACGGGACGCGCTGAAGGGAAACGCGCTGGTCTATGGGGCGGGAGACCCTTGCTACAGCAGTGTGGTCAAGGCCGTGAACGACCCCCAGAATATTCTGACGAAGTATCCCTCAGTAAGCGCGACGGGCGAGATTGTGGGCCGGCTCAGCAGCAACAGGGGCAAGGCTTCGGTGGACGTGGAGGTGACGGTGCACCGCAATGGGGCTGCCGACCAGGTGTATGACCGGAGAATCTATCTGATAAGAAAATGAAGGACAACATGACACTGCATATCACAAGAGGCATCGTGCTCATCGCGGTTATGCTGCTGGGGGCACAGGGACTGTGGGCCAAAGACCTTATCACCAGTGCGGGCCAACTTTCGAGCAACGCTCCTGACCCCGATGAGGGCAAGCCCGAACAGTTGAAGTATCTCATTGATGGTAATGTGAACACCTTCTGGCACGCCGACTGGCGGGGAAACTACAACGAACCCAATTTGCAGATCCGTCTCAGCGAACCCGTAAAGGCGGGAGAGTATGTATATCTCACCATAGGCTTCCGCAACCACAATACCTTTCTCGATTACCCCTCGCTTTTCGAAGTGTGGGTCAGTCCCAATGGCAAAGATGCTTGGTCCAAGAATTGCGATTGGAATGTGAAATACACGGGGCCGGGCACCAAGACCACCACGCCCGGTATGAAGATTCGCTATGACTGCCAGCATATCAGGCTGGTGTGTAAGGACAGTTTCATACACAACAATGGAAAGGGATGGAGCTTTGCCCTCTCCGAGTTGCAGATTTCCACCGACCACTCCACCACTCCCCGCGAAAGTGTGGGCGACCCGCTGAATGCCACCGCCACGTATGGTGAAGTCATCAACGACTACACCTTCACGCACACGCGGTCTGTCCTGGATGAGCGCAACAGGGACGCCGTAATGAAGCAATACTGGCAGACAGACGGATTTGACGGGAATGGAAAGTGGACACGCGACACGGCGGCTTTGGAAAGGATAGGCGTGGAGATGCCCGACTATGGCTATTTTGACAGCAAGCACGACTCCAGGATCAGCAGCGGGGAGAGGCAACCCGCCCATGTCGTGGAACATGACGTGTATGTGCTGCCGGGCTCTTCGGTGTTCCTGGAGCCCTACAGTGACATGGCGACAAGCACTTGTTACCATGAGAAATATATCCGCTGGTACGACTATGCCACCGACCGCAGGTCGCCCAACCTCGCTACCACAGGCGAGGACTGGGTTGTGCAGACCAACGGGTCGGGCCTGTATGGCGGCACAGCCATGGTAAAGGAGTCCAAGTATGACCTTATCATCAACAGCGTAGCCAAATACAAGGAATTTGTCCGCCGTGCCAACGCGGGTGAGGACGCGCTCAATGTCTTGCTCTCGGGCGACCTTGATTTCAGGGGACAGACGGTGGAGCCGGTTGGCACAGCCGCGCATCCCTACAGGGGACGCTTCAACGGCGACGGCCACACGATAAGCAACCTGGTCATAGAGGGCGACCGGGAGATTGGCATGTTCGGGCGCGTGGCGGGCGGGGCCGTCATCAAGAACCTCATCTTCGACAGAACCTGCTCCTTCCGGGCCAACTCCTATGCCGCCCCCGTGGCCTATGTGGAGGGCAACTCGACCAAAGGGAAGATACTGATAGAGAACATCTGGTCGGCATGTACTTCCTACGCCAAGGTCACCGACGCGGCTGGGGTGTTCGGGTGTAATTTCGGTGCAGGACAGGCTCAGATAGAGATTGTCAACTGCATGGCATGTGGGAGCGTGACCTCAGCGGGAACGGGAACCACGGCATCGGGCATCGCGGTGTATATGGGTAGCAATGCCCAAAGCCTCATCAAGAACTGTTACAGCAAGGTTTCCTTTGGCGGTGGCATGGACACAGGCTATCCCTTTGCCAGAGGTGTTTCTTTCCGCATGGTGAACTGTTATTCCAACAGGCAGCAAAATGGGGTGGCGCAGACCAGCACTTTTCCTGTGAGCCTCAACAGGCTGGACAATAGGTTCTGGAACGCGGACAAAGACAAGGAGTTTGTGCCCAATTTCTCCTATGACAGCGAGGGCGACCGCACCCAGGCCACCCGGGCGCTCTACTATGCGCCAGCAGGCCAGTCTGTGGCCGAGACCACCATCGCCGCCGACATCAGCCAGTCCTATGTCACGGGACCGGACAGAAACCTTGACCGGAAGTCCAGGACACTCTATGAGCCAGCCCTGATGGTGCGCCACCTGTTCAACGTCAAGGATGGCGCGAAGCAAGCCGAGGAACTGTCTGGGTCAAAGGACAATAACGAGAAATATATCCGGGAGCACCGCCGCAAGGTAACCGCCCGTGCGGGAGCCGACTTCCAGATACGCCTGGAACCCCCCTTGCCCGATGCGTCCTCCACATACTCCAGCCTTTACTACAAGGACACCGATGGTTCCTGCAAGAGGATCCCCAACTGGGAGGTGAAGACTTACACTACGGATGGCAAGGAAGTGCCCGGCATCTTCAGCAGGCACGCAAACGCTTCGGGCGCGCACTACCGCGCCACGGGCGGCAAGGCCACACAGGATCACTATTTCCGTTACAATTACGCAGGAAACGGCAATTACTACCGCATGATCAAGTGCAATGCCGCCAACGCCAAGGCGGGCACCTATGTGGTGAAGCTGCTGGCTCTGCACAAGGACAATAAACCCATCTATGTCCGGGGGACATCAGAGCGCCTGTCGATAATGGAGTACGAGGTGACCTTCGAGCCCCAGGAGAATGCCTCCTTCCTGAACGAGGCCACCCTTGACGGGAATGACAAGTACCGCAAGCACCGCACCGAGTATCTGACCGCCAAGTACGGGGAGCCCCAGGCCAAGGTGGACTATGACGAGTACCTCCTGCTCGAGGGCGGGCAGACAGAGTCCAACGACTACATCGTCAACACGAAGCAGTTTGGAAGTTCCTTCTCAGACGTAGAGTTGGAACAGAAGGCCAAGATATTCAAGTGGCCGCGGCCATGGGAAGACAGCAACTACGGGTTCGGCTTCGATAACCGTCACGACTATGCCATGTATGTGGTGGCCAATCACTCCTGGGCCGTCCCTTACCAGGCGGCGGCAGCCACGGTGACCAGTGAGGAGAACTTCGGGAAGGGCTCGGGCTTGCGCGACAGGCTCTTCTATGACACGCAGGGAGAGCGGTCGGGCTACTTCTACTATGTGAATGCCGCGTCGGATCCCGGCGTGTGCGCCACCGCCCACATCGACCAGATATGTGCGGGAAGCACCATACATGTGTCTGCCTGGGTGTCGGAGTTCTCCCAAGCGACGGAGAAAGCCAACGTCATCCTCAACTTCAAGGCGAGGCTCAAGGACGGGCGCGATGTCATCCTGCACAGTTTCGTCACAGGGTATGTGGACGAGAAAGACCGGGGACGGTGGGTGCATGTCTATTACAGCTTTGTCCCCAACCTCACCGAGTATGGCATCACGTCGGCCGATGTGGAGTCCTATACCGTGGCGCTGGAGAACAACTGCATCAGTTCCGCTGGAGCCGACTATGCGGTGGATGACATCCGCGTGTTTGTGGCCAAGCCCACCGTGTTCTCACAGCAGATAGAGCCCGTATGTTCGGAGAAGATATCACCCAAGACCCTCATCTATGCCCCCATCGACGAGGTTCTGGCCTCCAATGGTCTCCAGGAGGCAGAGGACATGGCATCTGCCCGCACGGTCAACCTCTTCTACAGTTTCGTGGACAAGAAGGAGTACGATGAGGCACGGGCGGCGGGCAAGGATGGCGTGACAGCCTACAACGAGGCTGTGTTGCGCTATGAGTACATGCCGGGTCAGGGGAGTGCCCAGACCTTTGGCCGCCTCTCCTTCTCCACCTGTTACGAGGGCAACCCCGAATACCAGGACGGGAGTGGCATAACCGTGACAGCCTGGCGCGACACCATCGACGGCGAGCGCTGCCTGTGCTTCAACACCTTCCCGCAGGACGAGGGGCTGAGACCTGGCAGGGAGTATTATGTGTCCATCTACACCGAGGACCAGAACATCGTCAATCCCACCACGACCCCCGGCGCGAGTGAGTTCAACATAGAGGACGACTGCTCCAAGACCTGTGTCATGCGCGTGCGCGCCTCCAGCGTGATTAAGGTGGACGGTGTCACCAGGCAGGACATCGACGAGATCACCGTATGCGAGAACCAGCAACCCACCATCCAGCTCGACCTCTGGGGCAAGCCGGGCAGTGGAGAGGGCGGTCTGCACGAGGTGGAGAAGAACGCGCGTTTTGACTGGTATGCCGGGTCCGCCGAGGAGTATTATGCCGAGTGTGCGGACGGAATTTATCTCTCGGATGCCCTCCTGCTCTTCCGCGAAGCCTATCGCGAGGGTTCCACGCTGGAGGTGCAGCCCACGGGAAAATTCACCGAGGCCATGCGCCAGTATCTGCTCGGCCTGACCGCCACAGCCGATGCGGCGGGCAACCCCGTCACACCCAAACTGCTGCTTTGGCGGTCATCCTACACCTTCCCGCCTGTTCCCCACACGGCCCAGTATGTCTATGTCACGGCAGTCCCCATCAACAAAGAATATGGTGACACGCTGGTGTGTACTGCCCCCACCGAGGTGCGTGTGAGGGTGTACAACCATGCGCCCAGCATGACCGACGGCTTTGCGAGCATAGGCTTCTATCCCGAGGATATGTCCGATGTGCCCCTGCGCATTGGGATTGACCAACTGGAATCCGTGAGTGCCCCTGTCGCCCAGGCCAAGACCTTCGCGCGACATCTGACCGTGCCGGTCAAGAAGGTGATGCCCGTCACCCCGGGGGCAATCGAGATGGCGGTGGCAAGTGATGACAACGTGTACCTCTCTGCCACCAACGACCCCGCCTACAAGAACCTGCAGGGCGACCCCGGCAGTTCCTCGACCGACGGCCTGTTCCCCATGGGAGTCCTGAAGGGCATAAGGGCAGAGAAGGGGAAAATGGACAACCAGTTTGAACTGGTGTTCTACAGCGACAAGTTCCAGTTCCACGAGGGCTACTATTACACTCTGAAGTTTGGATTCATGGAAGTCTTGCGCACCGCAGATGTCGTTCCGTGCTCAGGCGAGCTCGTCTTCACAATCAAGGTTGTGCCCAAGTACCAGAAGTGGACAGGCGCAAAGAACTCCAACTGGAACAACGACGACAACTGGGCGCGCGTGTCCTCGGACAATCTCTACCGCACGGGTGACGTGAGCCGTGACCCCTATGTGACCGACGGTGCCAATGCCAACCGCACTTCCTACGCCCCCCTGGACTTCACACGTGCCATCGTCAGCGCGGGTGTGCCGGCTCCGCGCATGTATGGGCTTACAGCAGAGAAGATAAACCTTCCAGACGGGAGGACTTACGATTGGAATAACAGTCCGGGACAAGACACAGGCGGGACGGCGCAGCCCGAACCCACACCGGGTGTCCAGTTTGACATGGCCGCCGAGACGGCCACCACGGGGCACGTGCTCTGCCGTCCCTGGTATGCCAACACGTGCCGCGAGGTGAACTTCACCCCGGGCAGCGAGATGCTGGCCCAGCAGCACCTGGCATATGAGAAGGCCTGGGTGGAGGTGAGCCTTGCCACTGGACGGTGGTACACCCTGGGCAGCCCGCTCAAGTCGGTGGTGGCAGGCGACATGTACCTTCCCACGCGTGGCGCAAGGCAGGAGACCGAGCTCTTCAGGCCCATCACCTTCAACACCACGGACTACGACCGCTTCAGCCCCGCCGTTTATCAGCGCGCGTGGAACAAGGCACAGGCCACCGTATACGAGATAGACGGCAGCAGCCGCAACGTGGCCGTGCAGACGGCTTGGAGCCACGTCTATAATGATGTGGACGAGGACTACTCGCACGGCGAGGGCTTCTCCATCAAGGTGGACGCCAGCCGTCAGCCCACGGCGGTGGGCGAGTGCCTGCTTCGTCTGCCCAAGGACGATTCCTCGTACAGTTATTACTCGGACTATACCACAGGCAACGTGTCGGGCGGCACCACGCCCATTGACCGTGGCGGCACGGCCTACAGGCTCAATGACACCCACGGCACGCTCACGGCAAGCGCGGCGGGCAACTCCCGCTATTTCCTCATCGCCAATCCCTTCATGGCACATCTGGACATGAAGAAGTTCCTCAGCCGCAACAGCGGGAAACTCAACCCCAAGTACTGGATACTCACCAGCGACTCCCAGCAGGCGGCGGTGATGGATCCCTCGGCGGGCGCATTCGTGGGCAGCATGGAGGGCGCGGGCTTCGTGGCTCCCATGCAGTCCTTCTTCGTGGAGGCCAAGGCCGAGGCGACCAGCATAGCCCTGGATTACGACGAGGACATGATGCGGGTGGATGTGGACAACGCGGGGCAGGGCGGATGGCTGCTGGCACCGCCGTACAGGGAGACTCCCGGCCTGCAGACACGCTCGGACGGCAGTGCCTCCGGCTTGTGTGTCACCGCCCTGGTGGACGGCAAGGTCGCGTCGCGTGCGCTGCTGCATGCGTGCCAGGGAGCACGCGCGGGATATGACGAGGCCGAGGACGTGGCGCTCATCAGTGACGACATGCAGGAGAGCCTGGCCAGGGTATATACCGTGGCAGGCAACATGGTAGTCCACATCAACACTCTGCCCAGGATAGACAGCACCGAGGTGGGCGTGCTTGCCGGCGGGGACGAGGCGGTGACCTTGCGCTTTGACCATGTGGACGAGGCGTGTGGACTCGTCCTGCGTGACACGCAAACCGGCCAGGAGACCCCGCTCACCGAGGGGATGACATATACCGTGAGGGGGAATGTGGCAGGACGCCTCTTCCTGTGCTCCGGTGGGCAGCAGTCCCTGGAGAGCGGCATACGGATACAGGCTCAGGGCAATGTGCTCACTGTCACCGACCTTGGAGGGACACCCGTCAGCGTGAGTGTGTATGCGGCTGATGGTGTCCGTGTGGCCGCCCTGGCCGGCACTGACGGCCAGGTGCGCGCCACACTGCCCAGGGGCGTGTATGTGGTGGAGGCCCGGGGCGAGCACGAAAAGGAGACGAGGACTGTCGTCATCCCCTGAGCGGCGGGACGGCGCCCGCGCTCGCCGAGTCCCCGCGAGGACGGGTGACGGCAACGGGTAGGGGTGCAGGTACCTGCCTGCGGGAAACAGGACGTATAATTCAGAACTACTGGATATGAACAGAATAAGACTCTTGATGGCACTCCTCTTGGGAGTTGCGGGAGTGCTGGCCATGCACGGACAGGCCGTGCGGGGCCAGCAGGCCGCCTGCGGCACGCTGGTGTTCGACTCTCTGAGGATAGACATGGGACGGTTGGAGAAGGA
The DNA here is from genome assembly GCA_002316015.1 of Prevotellaceae bacterium UBA1075. Taxonomy (GTDB): domain Bacteria; phylum Bacteroidota; class Bacteroidia; order Bacteroidales; family Bacteroidaceae; genus Physcousia. The sequence goes on along the minus strand of DCCS01000018.1, from coordinate 104,339 downwards.
CTCTGCCGCAGTGGCCGTGTTCCACTTCCGTGTCGAGGGCGGTGCGCCCGTGTGCATACAGCGCGCGGCTGCTGCCTGCAACTGCACCGTGGCCACATATCCCAAGGAGCCGCTACGGCCGGGCGAGCGTGGCCAGATTGTGGTGCGCTACGACTCCAAGGGCATGCCGCCCGGATACTTCCGCAAGGTGGTGGTCGTGCGTTCCAATGCCTCGGAGCCCCTGGTGAAACTCTCCGTGAGCGGGATGGTGAGGCGCGAGAAGAAGATCAAGGACATCTGACCGGACATCCGGGAGCCGCCATGCCGCAAGGAAGGGCATGGTGGCTCCCGGCTTTTTCCCCGCGTGGGGTTGTTGCGTGCAGGGGCGTGTGTCTCTTGCGGGGCGCAGCCGGCCCCACACCTGGGATGCGCTGGCCTCACGGGCGAAAGCGTGCGTCCGGGCGGGAATGCCCGTGGCCCGTCCGGCATGTGAGAGCCTTCCCGCATGCGTGGCGGGACATGGCATGGCGCGCGCCGGCATGTGGGCGGTTGTCGTACACTGCATATTGGTGAAAAGGAAAGGTATATGAACATGATGGCAAAATGCATTTTGCGGTATTGCTCCCTCTTGCTCCTGGCATGCCCGCTGCTGGCGTCCTGTGTCAGGGACGATAAGGCCCCAGAGGTGCGGGAGTATGTGCGGGTGGGGGATTCCCTGCCACGGTTTTCGGTGACGCTCACTGACGGGACGCGGGTGGACAATGCCACCTGGGCGGGGCGCACCCTGGTGCTGGTGCTCTTCAGCATTGACTGCTCCGACTGCAAGCGCGAGTTGCCCCAGGTGGAGCGTTTCTTCCAGATGGTGAAGGGGCGGGACGACATCTACACGCTGGGCATCAGCCGCGCGGGAGGGCATGAGGCCGTTACGTCATATTGGCGGGACAACGGGCTCACATTCCCTTGTTCGCCCCAGGAGGACAGGCGCGTCTATGACCTGTTTGCCTCTGCCATTGTCCCCCGCATCTATGTCGTGAGTCCCTGGGGCAAGGTGACGGCCATGTTTGACGACACCAACATGCCTTCGGCGGAGACCCTGCTCCGGCTGGCGGAAAACTGAGGAGGAAAAGTCCCCCTCGCCTGCCTTCCCCGGAGGGAAGGAGTATATACCCCGTCTTCCCGTTTGTTTCCAAAGGCTTCTCCCGGCCTCCATGCATGGCGCGCTGTGCTGCTTTTTCCACCGAACCCGCCCGCATCCGTCAACGCACCGCACTGCGATCGCCAACGCGGCGCGCTGCAATCGCCAACGCACCGCACTGCGATCGTCAACGCACCGCACTGCAATCGTCAACGCGGCGCGCTGCATAATTGAGGCCATCGCGGCCCGCAGGGGAAGAGTGTTTGGTATGGTGGCACCGGCCAGGGCATCTGTGGGAGGCAGCAAGAAAGCGCCCCGAAAGGGCAAAAGCACGGAACTTCTCTGCTTCTGCCTCTTCGGGGCGTTTCTCATTTCTGTTGTCGGCACCTTGGCCTCGTTTGTCAACTCGGCCGAGGTGCTTCATGTTCGGCAGAGGCCAAGCCACGCTTGGCCTCTGTGCTCACTTAACCAGCACCTTTTTCCCATTGATGATGTAGAGGCCACGGGTGGCTTTCGACACACGCTGGCCTGTGAGGGTGTAGATTCCGGCGCGGCGGGCGGGAACGTCAGGCTCGCTGCCGGCAATCTCGCCGATGGCATCGGGAGTGGACTCCCGCAACTCCACCGTGCCCTGGTTCATGTCGAACACCACGGTGTAGGTGCCCGTCTCGGTCTCCCCGGCCATGGGCACAAGCCACTTGCGCTCGCTGCCCCGCACGAGGCCGCCGAGTGCGCCGCCCGGTTCGAGCAGGGTCTCGTCGCCGGCAGAGCCGTAGCGGGCCTCGCTCCAGTTGCTGCGGGTCATCTGCGAGAACTGTAGGTCGGACTCGGTGGAGCGGCAGGCGAAGATGGTGAAGCTGGCGTTCCCGTTCCACTTGTCGGCTGTGTGGAAGAAGGTCACACTGCCCTCGTACACACCGTTCCCCTTGTGCTTGAGGGGCACGGCCTCATCGTTCTTCCAGTCATGCTGCTCGCCCTTGCTGTCCAGCACGGTCCCCGACACATAGGTGTAGTCGGCCCAGTCGTAGGAGATTGCCTCGAAGGTCACGCTGTCCCGGGCGGGGTCGATGGTCACGCGGAACTCACCGCCCACGGCCTGGTAGTCCTGGGAGCCGCCCTGCACGAGCGAGAAGCCGCCCTGGGCTGGTGTCACGAAGCGCCTCTGCGCGTCGGTGGCCTTGTAGGTGTTGCCCATGAGGGTGAAGTAGATGCCGGCCCGCGCGCCGGAGTTGGCGCGGTTGGCGCGGTTCTGGGTCTTGAAGGTGCCCGTCCATGTGCCGTCCTCCTGCCGCGTGAGCGGATAGTGGGTGTGAGTGGTGCCGTAGGCAAGTTCGTTGCCCTCGGCATCCACCAGGTCGCCCTGCACGTAGAAGCCGCCGCCCAGGTCGGTGCGGTAGAGTGTCTCGCGGTAGAGTGCCTCGCACTCCTCGTCGGTGAGGTCGCCGTTGCTCACATGCGCGTCTATCTCGTCACCGGCCTCGAAGAGCAGGTTCCCCTTGTCGGGGTCGGTCTCGGTGAGCAGGCTTGCCTGCGCATAGAGGTAGTCCTTCATGGCGATGAGCTTGTCGTGGATGGCCACACTGGCGGGTATGGCGGCTATCTCGGCGTTGGCCTGCCTGACCAGTTCCATCTTCTCCTTGAGGTCGGCGCTGGCCTTGGCCTGTGCCAGCAGGCGGGTGGCCTTGGCGGTGTGGCTCACCGAGTAGTAGTACTCTTTCTCCACACGGATGGTGTCGATGGACTTGCGCTGTGCCTCCAGGTTGGCTATCATCGCGTCCAGGGCCTCCTCGCTCTGTCCGTGGTAGATGAGCCTGAACTTGCCCCACATGGTCATCCCGCTCTCGTTCCAGGGCTTCTCCAGGTTGCGTATGCCCAGGCGTATCTTGCCGCCCTCCACTATGGCGTAGGCATGGTTGACGTAGCGTCCGCCCGCGAAGGCGAAGCTCATGGCCTGCCGCTGCTCGGGCACATAGCCTGTGCCTGTGTCGTAGTCCTGCGAGGTGGTGTATTCGCCGTTGTGCGGAGCGTTCTCGTCGCCCGAGGCATCGTAGCGGCAGTTCACGCCATTGATGGCCTCGGCATAGGGAACCTGCCCTGTGTAGATGTTCATCACGGGCGTGTGGAAGTCGTTGATGTAGAGCGCGGCGGGCACAAAGTCCTTGCCCTCGAGGTCACCCTGTCCATTGGCTCCCGGACGGTAGAAGGCTGGAGCCTGCAGTTCATAGATGCCGTCGGGGAGGCCGTCCTCCAAGTCCTGCCACAGGTCGAAGGCCGTGTTCCAGGTGCCGGCCACGGGGTAGATGTCGGTGAAGCCGGAGTTGCTGGAGAAGTTGCTGCCAGCCTGTCCCCGCTTGGTAATCTCGTAGGTCCAGCCCTTGAAGTTGGCGTCGGCGTCGAAGGCCGGGTTCTGGATGAGGTTGCTCAGGTCGGAGCCCTCGGTCACGCTGTTCTTGATGGCCAGGTTGAGCAGGTTGGCGGCAAAGGCGGCCTCGGCCTGCAGCTGTTCCACGTTCAGAGTGTGGTTGGCCAGGATGTGCGGGTACGTGCCGTTGGGCAGTCCCTCGGCGCTGGCCTCGTCGCCCTCCAGGTAGAGGTCGAGCAGGTCAGCGTACTCGCCGTTGAGGTCGGCGTGTGCCTGCCGCTCGGTGATGATGGCCTCGATGGCCTTCTGGAAGTCGATGTAGGCCAGGTGGCTCATGCGTATCTGCTGCGGGGCGCGCGCGAGGATGTCGGCCGCGCGGAGCACCTCGTCCAGTGTGGTGGCCTGGTCCAGTGCCGACTTGGCCTCGTGGTAGGCCGTCACCAGGCTGTCCTGTGCCTCCAGTTCGTCCAGGTCCTGCAGGGCTGCCTCCTGCTGTGCGCGTATCAGGTCGATGTTGTCACCGGTGCAGTCGCCCACGCGCTCCAGTCTCCAGGTGTCCCACACAGTCCAGTTGCCGTAGAGGTAGATGCGGTTCTCCACGCCCACCTTCACGGTGTCCTGCTCGCTCCCGACGGCGAAGTAGACGGGCGCGTTCCAGTAGGCTCCCTTCGCGAACCGCTTGTGTGCGGCCGCCAGTGAGTTCGGCACATAGCAGTTGGTGTTCTCGTTGAAGTTCTCCGTCTCGCCGGTGCTCTGCTCGTATCGTCCCTCGGCGATGTCCATGAAGCGGTTGGCCACGCGGCGTCCGCCCACCTCGGCATAGTACTGGCTGTTGTGGTACAGGGGCTTGAAGTCCTCGGAGAGCGTGCCGCCTGCGTAAGGCTCACCCTCCTGGTCGCGCCATTCCTTCACGCGTGTGAGTCCCTGTACGCGCAGCTTGTAGATACCCTCCTGGAGTCCGGTCACCTGCTGGTAGGTGTCAAACCACTGCTGGTTCCAGTGCTCGGCCACACTGTTGTTGATGGCCAGGCCGGAGCCGTCGTTGGACTGGTGGTTCACATAACCGGTGGTGATGTCGTGGTCGGCGTTGGCAAACACGCGCAGGAAGGGGTACTCGCCGTCCTCGTGCCCGCACACCTGGCAGAAGCCGTCCTTGTACTGGTGTGGCGGAAGTACAGCCGTGTTGGTGTTGGAGTAGGTGGCGTCCTCGCTGTCATAGCTGCCGTCGCAGTTCATCTTGGCCAGCACATACACGGTGCCGTGCGAGGGGTCGCAGGTGGGGTAGTCGTCGTGGGGCAGTCCGTTGTCCAGGTTCTGGAACCACACGGGAGCCTCCAGCACGCTGTTCATCATGCAGGTGAGCGCTCCGCTCTCCAGTTCCTCCATGCTGAAGTTCTTGCCCTGTGTGCCGTAGAGCGCGTAGCAGTTGGTCAGGGTCAGGTTGTTGTGGCGGAACAGGTATCTGTCCTCGCCTTCGGCACCCGTGCACTCGCCCGATGCCCAGCAGTTGGCGGCCACAGGGTTGTTGCTTCCCATCCATCCGCTGATGAGTCCGCTCTCGGTGGGCGCGATCACGTTGCCCGTCATGTAGCAGTTCTCCATGCGCACGCTTGCCTGGCTTCCCGTGTTTGCGCCCAGGATGCCGCCCGCGTTCTTCACGCTGCACGACACGTCGCCGCGCATGCCCAGGTTCTTGAGCAGGACGTTGCCGCTCTGGTTGCATCCTCCCACCAGTCCCACGCCCGTGCCCCCGTTGATGAGGCAGGTCTCGTCCAGGGTGAGGTTCTGTATGGTGGCTCCGCCCGTGATGAAGTTGAAGAAGCCCGACCAGTCGTGCTCCACTGCGCTCAGGTCCAGGCCCGAGATGGTGTGGAACTGTCCGTCGAATGTGCCCTTGTAGCCTTTGCCCTTTGTGCCGATTCCCTGGAATGTGGAGCCGGCGAGGTTGATGTCGGCGGTCAGGGCGGCGTCCACTTCCGTCTTTCCGCTTTCCACCATTTCGGCCAGCCATTCCAGTCCCCGTGCCGTGCCTATCTGGTAAACCCCGTCGATGGCAGGGCAGAAGTCCCCGTCGATGTGCCCGCACACGCTGCAGTGGTAGTCGCCGTCCGGGTAGGTGTGCGGCGGGATGACGGGCTCGCTCTCGGTGTTGCTGTAGGTGCCGCCCTCGAGGGGAGTCCCGTCACAGCGCACCTGCCCGTTGAGGTACACCTGCAGGCTGGTGCTGAAGGGCACGGGGTAGGGGTCGCTCCCCAGTGTCTGCCGCCACACGATGCTGGTCTGGTCGCCATTCATCAGATAGGCGAGCCTGCCGTTGGCCACGTCCTCGGGGGCGAGCCCGTCCACGATGCCCTGCCCGGCGCCCTCGGTGCCGCTCAGGTCATAGACGTTCCTGTAGGAGCCCCCGCTCATGCGTGTGATGTTGCTGGAGCCGTCGAAGCCCTCCACCACTCCGGTGTTGAGGAACCCGTCCACCGTGATGGAGCCGTTGTTGCCCATCCACGCGGCGAGTGCCCCGGCATATCCTTTGCGGTCACCGCCGGCGCCCATGGCCACGATGTGGCCGGCGTTCACGCAGTTCCTGATGTTCCACTTGGGGGTGCTGTTGGTGCTTGAGCCGATGATGCCGCCCGCGTCGCCGCCACCGGCGGCGGTGATGTCGGCCTCGTTCACGCAGTTCTCCAGGTAGATGACTGTCTCGGCGTTCTGTGCGTTGGCCGTGATGCCGCCCACATAGTTGCGTCCTGTGATGCTGCACGACTTGTCGATGATGAGGTTCATCACGCGCGTGTCCTGGTTGTTGCCGCGCAGGAAGCCGAAGAAGCCCTGGTTGTCCTCCTCCGGGCGGTTGATGACCATGTTCCTGATGCGGTGTCCCTGCCCGTCAAAGGTGCCGTTGAACTTGCGCCCGGTGTTGGGGCCGATGGGGCTGTGCAGGTTCTCGATGCCCTGGAAGTCGATGTCGCAGTCCAGTCTGGCGTTCAGCGTGAGTTCTCCCGAGGCGATCTGCTTGGAGAACCATTCCACGTTGCCCGCGTTCTTCAGGACGAACCAGCCGTCCTCCTGGGCTGGCTGCTCATAGGGAGCGGAGCAGCCCTCGTCGGTGCAGATGCCGTTCACATAAGTGTGCTGGGCAAATGCCGTGAGGCTTCCTGCCATGCCCAAGGCCGTAAGCAGGAATGAGCGAAAGAGTTTCCTCATTGTGATAAATACTGTTTAATGGTTAAGATATTGTCGTAAGGTTGACATCCGATGTTACAAAAGTATTGTTTTCTGCCCGATTCCTGGCAAGACGGGATGGTGCGTTAACATACATTAACTACTTTTTCGTGCAAAAATAGTACAGGTGTGGTGCGTTTCTCTCCCAAATGGCGCAAATCGCCAATCCCCACAGGCCGTCCCCACCGCACGCGACACTTTCCGCACAGCATGTGCCGGGACAGCACGCGGGCGGGGCCGCGTGGATGCCTGTCACGCGCCCGTCCCGTCACCGGCACAGCGGCAAAAAGACACCGTGTGCGGCCCGTGAACCGAAAAATAAGCGTACCTTTGCAACCGCAGAAGGCAGTGGCGGGGAAGCCGCTGTGGGGTGCCTGCCCTCTTGGGCAGCGCTGAGATTATACCCGATATCTGATCCAGGTAATGCTGGCGTAGAGACTTATGAACCATTTTATATTTATCCAGATGAAGAGAAAGTACACTTCGGCCGCGCTCCTGTGGAGCCTGGCCGTGGGCGCTGTGGCCATGACCGGTGGCCAGAAGCCCGACTCGGTGAGCGTGGAAGAACTGCATGAGGTTGTGGTGAAGGCCGTGAAGGCTCCCGCCAACGCCCCCTTTGCCGTGGCCAGGATAGGCCGGCAGGAACTGGAGGCCTTCAGCCGCACCGGCCAGGAGCTCCCCTTCCTGTTCGCGCGCACTCCGGGCATCATGGCCTGGAGCGAGAATGGCCTGGGCACCGGGACTACCTACATGCGCATACGCGGCGCGGGTGACAGCCGTGTGAACGTGACCCTGGACGGCGTGTCGCTCAACAGCCCCGAGGACCAGTGCGTGTTCTGGGTCAACATGAACAGCTATGCCGCTCTGCTGGGCAACGTGCAGATACAGCGCGGCGTGGGCACCAGCACCAATGGCGACGGCGCGTTCGGCGGCACGGTGGCCCTCACCACCAAGGCCCCCTCGCTCGCTCCCATGCTGGACCTCTCGGGCTCCTACGGCTCCTACAACACCTATAATGTGGGCGGCAACTTCAGCACGGGACTCCTGATGAACCACCTCGTCTTCGACGGAGCCTACCACCACACGGGCACCGACGGGTTCATCCACGGCACGGCAGGCAACTCGGGCAGCTACTACGGCGGGCTCACCTGGCTCAACAATGGCGGCACCGTGAAACTGAGCTACAAGAACATAGGCAACTACGAGAAGACGGGGCAGGCCTGGAGCGGCGTGACAGCCGGCAACGATGACTACAGCCTGAACGTCTATGACGGCATCCACACCTACCGCGAGATGTACAAGGCCGGCCTGGGCAGGTACAACTCCCTGTACGAGAACTTCACTCCCGACTGGGAGGGTGGCTGGACTGTGGAACGCTACAAGATGGCCGACGGAAGCCTGTGGAAGCGCACCACCGACAACTTCTGGCAGAACCACAACCTGCTGAGCGCCGTCTACAAGCCCTCGGAGCACTGGACCGCCACCGCCACCATGCACTACACCCACGGGCACGGCTACTACGATGAGTTCCGCCCACAGAACAATCTCAAGAAGTTTGGCCTCCCGGACTTCTACCATGCCGACGGCACCAAACTCAAGAAGACCGACTTCGTGCGCCAGAAGGGACTCACCCAGGATGCCTACGGACTCACCTGGAACGCCAACTACCGCGACAAGCACTGGGATGTCATCGGCGGGGCCTCGTTCCAGAACTTCGAGGCATGGCACTACGGATACCTCACCTATGTGGCCGACGCCGAGCTGCGCCAGCAGGTGCTGGCCGACGGCAAGTACAAGTATTACGACTCCAGCGCCGACAAGAGCGACCAGAGCATCTTCCTGAAGGGCACTTACCATATCACCTCCCGGTGGGACGCCTTTGCCGATGTGCAGTACCGGCACGTGTATTTCATCACACAGGGCATCAACGACCGCTTCTATAGCAATGGCGACGGGACGTACAGCAACCAGCGTCTGGACATCCGTCACAAGTATGACTTCGTGAACCCCAAGGCCGGGCTCTCCTGGCACCACGGCGGGCACAACGCCTATGCGTCCTATGCCCTCAGCCACCGCGAGCCCGAGCGCAACAACTTCACCGACAACGGCTCCTACCCCGCACCCAAGGCCGAGAGCGTGCATGATGTGGAACTGGGCTACAGCTTTGCCAACAAGACATGGCACGCCGGGGTGAACTTCTACGCCATGCTCTACCACAACCAGTTTGTGCAGACGGGCCAGGTGAGCGACATAGGCGAGAGCCTCACCACCAACGTGAAGAAGAGTTACCGCCTTGGTGCCGAGCTTACCGCAGGCGTGAACGTGACCAAGTGGCTGTCCCTGGAGGCCAACGCGGCGCTCAGCCAGAACCGTATCAAGGACTTCGACGAGTACATCGAGACCTATGACGCCGACTGGGTGGAGATAGACCCCACCGTGAAGCATTACGGCCACTCCACGCTGGCCTTCAGTCCGGCCGCCATCGTGAATGGCTTTGCGGACTTCCACATAAAGGGTTTCCAGGCCACATGGCACACGGGTTTCGTGTCCCGCCAATACCTGGACAACAGCGAGTGCAAGAGTCGTTCCCTGCCCAAGTATTGCCGTACCGACATCCACCTGGGCTATGACCTGCGCTGCGGGCAGAAGGGTCTCAAGCATGTGCTCTTCGGCCTCGACTTCGGCAACATCTTCGGCCGACGCTATGCAGCAAGCGGCTGGAGCTACTCCGCCATCGTGGGCCCCGACCATCCCGAGGGCAACCGCTACTACCAGTTGGGCTACATACCTGCGGCCGGCTTTACAGCCATGGGCAGCGTGAAATTCCGCTTCTGATGGACTGGGCAACTGACTGGGCAGGGCAGGCATGGAGCCTGCTCTGCCTTCACTCCGGGCGCATCCTGGAGGTCGCCGGCCTGATGGTGGGCCTGGCCTATCTCTACTGGGAGTACCGCGCCGACTGGAAATTGTGGGTGGCCGGGCTCGTCATGCCCGCCATCTCCCTCTTTGTCTATTGGAACGCGGGGCTCTATGCCGATTTCGGCATCGACATCTACTATCTGCTGGCAGCCGTCTACGGCTTCTGGTGCTGGCGCAGGGGGAGTGGGAAGAAGAGCGGGGAACTGCCCATCACCCGCACCCCCCGTCCCATGTGGCTGGCACTCGCGGGGGCTTTCGCGCTCGTCTATGCCGGCATCGTGTATGTGCTCATGCACTTCACGGACAGCACCGTCCCCTACTGGGACGCGCTCAACACCGCGCTCAGCATCGTCGCCATGTGGATGCTGGCGCGCAAGTGGGTGGAGCAGTGGCTGGTGTGGCTGGTGGTGGATGCCATCAGCGCGGGGCTGTATGTATATAAGGAGATATACTTCTATGCCGCCCTGTACCTCGTATATACCGTCATCGCATGGTTTGGCTACCGCGAGTGGCTGAGGAAGATGTGAGGGAGGGAGAAGTCCCCTTCCCCGCCGGCAAGCCCCCTTCCCCGCCCTCCCCGATGGGAGGGAGTGTAATCCCAGGCCTGGCGCCACAGGAGGGATAAGCCTTTCGCCCAGTCTCCCTAAGGGGGAGGCTGGGCGTTTTCTGGTTCATCGCAGTGCCGAGTTTTTCCAAGTGAAAAGTACCAAGGGCGGATACCTCGGCGCATTGAGGCAAAAAACGCAGTGCGCTGCGTTGGCGATTGCAGTGCGCTGCGTTGGCG
>DCCS01000018.1:33216-93875 GCA_002316015.1 Prevotellaceae bacterium UBA1075 | reverse complement strand
GGCGGATGCAGTGCGGTGCGTTTTTGTCCCCTCCCCCTTGGGAGAGGATGGGAGGGGGCTTGCCGAAATCATTTTTATGCGCGGTTGTGCTTGGCGTAAGCCAATGAAAACGTAAATTTGCATCCGTGAACGGAACGCGGCGTACACCTGCGTCCCGTGACAATAGAGGATTATGGCAACAGTATATGTCAAGAGGGTGGGCATCACGCTGCTCAGTGTGGCCGCTTGCGCCCTGCCGGTGTGGGCGCAGAGCGACACCACGGTGGTGGAGCATGAGATGAAGACCGTGACGGTGAGGCAGAGCGTGGGCACACACTCGCGTCACCGAACCGACAACACCGAGGTCATCGGCCTGGGACAACTGCGCCGTGCCGCCTGCTGCAACCTGGGCGAGTCGTTTACCACAAACCCCTCGGTGGACGTGAGTTACAGCGACGCGGCCACGGGAGCCAGGCAAATCAGGCTGCTGGGACTGAGCGGCACTTATGTGCAGATGCTCACCGAGAACATCCCAAGCCTGCGCGGGGCGGGCATCCCATACGGCCTGGGCTACGTGCCCGGCCCGTGGATGCAGTCCATCATGGTGAGCAAGGGAGCCGCCAGTGTGAAGAACGGCTACGAGAGCACCACGGGGCAGATCAATGTGGAGTACCTCAAGCCACAGGGCATTGACGGCGTGCGGGGCAACGCCTACTTCGACTCGCAGACGAAGCTGGAGGCCAACGCCGATGCCAGCGTGCACCTGAGCGACCGCCTCTCCACCAGCCTGCTCCTTCACTTCGAGAACCGCCAGCGCGACCATGACGGCAACGGTGACGGCTTCATGGACATGCCGCGCCTGCGACAGTACAATGTGATGCACCGCTGGGCGTATGTCGCCCCCAAGTTCATCTCCCAGCTCAGCCTCAGGGCACTGCGTGACGAACGCGAGAGCGGGCAGAGCACCCGCCACCACCAGGGGACGTGGGACATGCCGCGCTACGGGGTGCGGGTGCTCACCGACCGCTATGAGGGGCAGTGGAAGAACGCCTACCTGTTCCCCGGAGAGCACAACTCCAGCCTGGCCCTGATGCTGCACGGCTCGTGGCACGAGGGCGACTACCGGTTTGGCCACACCCTCTACGACGTGAGGCAGGCCAACGCCTATGCCCAGTTGCTCTATGAGACCGACCTCACCGAGCGCCATAACCTCTCGGTGGGAGCCTCGCTCAACCACGACCGATACATGGAGACCCTGAGTGGCAACCTCCCCACGCAGGGGCTCCCGCGCGAGACCACGGGCGGGCTCTATGCGCAGTACACCTACAAGCTCGCCGACCGCCTCACCGTGATGCCCGGCCTGCGCTGGGACGCGTCCTCGCGCTACGGCTCCTTCGTCACGCCACGCCTGCATGTGAAGTACACTCCCTGGCAGCCGCTCGCGCTGAGGGCCTCGGCGGGCAGGGGCTACCGCACGCCCCACGCGCTGGCCGAGAACGTGCCCATGCTGGCCAGCGGACGCACGTTCACCATCGACGGCAGGCTGGGGCAGGAGAAAGCCTGGAACTGCGGACTCTCGGCCTCGCTTGACCTCCCCGTGGCGGGCAAGAGCCTGGAGGTGAACGCCGAGTATTACTACACGCGCTTCCAGAACCAGATGGTGGCCAATGTGGACGGCGCGCGCGGCGCGCACTCGGTGGTGTTTGAGAACCTGCAGGGGCGCAGTTACAGCCACACCGTGCAGGTGGACGCCACTTACCCCTTCTTCGAGGGCTTCACGGCCACGGCGGCCATGAGGTTCAATGACGCGCGCACCACCTATGACGGCATCCTGCGCTGGCGGCCGCTCACCCCGCGCTACAAGGGACTGCTCACCCTCTCCTACAAGACTCCCATGGAACTGTGGCAGTTTGACGTGACGGGGCACCTCAACGGAAGGGGCGAGATGTACGACCGCTCACGCTATCCCACCTACTTCCAGTTGCAGGCCCAGGTGACGCGCGAGTTCCGCCACTTCGCCATCTATGCGGGGGGCGAGAACCTCACCAACTACCGGATGCCCAACCCCGTGATAGGGGCCGGCGACCCGTGGGCACCCGCCTTTGACGCCACACAGGTGTGGGGACCCACCGAGGGAGCCATGGGATATGTGGGCGTGCGGGTGAAGTTTGAGAAACTGTAAGTCCTTCTGGGCGCGGATGCCCGGCGAGGCGTTACGCTATCAGAGGGCAGAACAAGTGTGACAATAACAAAAAACAGAAGTGATGAGAAGAATTTCCATTTTGGCCGTCCTGGCGTGCGCACCATTGCTCGCGGGGGCGCAGAAGCATGTGCAGAAGGCCGACACGCTGGTCGTGACCACCACGCCACAGATGCATTGTGCCAACTGCGAGAAGAAGATCAAGCAGAACATCCGCTTTGTCAAGGGTACCAGGAAGATACAGACCTCCGTGCCCAGGCAGGAGGTGACCATCGTGTATGACCCCGCCAAGGCCACGCTTGCCGATTATGTGAAGGCATTCGGCAAGATTGGGTATGAGATAAAGAGAAAGTGAGGACGGAAAGACACAGCCCCCGGCCATTCCCCGGACGGGGATGGCCGGGGGCTGCAAGGCCAGGTGGCGTGGGTCTGCCTGGCCATCGTCTGTCCGGCAGGACGCTTCTTGTCTGTCCAGGTGTATGCCTTTACTAGTCCCAGGTGGGTGTCTTGTTTGTCCCCGGGGGACGCTTTGCCTGTCCCGGATGGGTGTCTTGCCTGTCCCGGATGGGCGCTTTACCTGTCCTTGTAGATGCTTATCTCACCGCTCCCGTAGCACACCTTGGCCTCGCTGTCATAGATGCAGCCGAACTGCCCCGGCGCGATGCCCTGGATGGGCTGGTCGCTGTGGATGTGGTAGCCTTCCTCGTCGAGCGTGATGGTGCCGGGCATGAAGTGGTCCACGTGGCGTATCTTGAACTGGATGGGAAGGCCATCGGGCCGCTCCCACGGGTTCCTGGTGATGAAGTGCAAGTCGGCCAGGCGGAAGTCGTGGCCATACTGCAACTGCGTGTCCCAGCCGTGAGCCACGAAGATGATGTTCTTCCTCACGTTCTTCTTGACCACGAACCAGGGGCCTCCTCCCAGCCCAAGTCCCTTGCGCTGGCCTATCGTGTGGAACCAGAAACCCCGGTGCCGTCCCACCACCTTGCCCGTCTCGATGTCGATGACCTTGCCCTCGCGCTCCCCCATGAAGCGGCGCAGGAAGTCGTTGTAGTTTATCTTGCCCAGGAAGCAGATGCCCTGGCTGTCCTTGCGGTGCGCGCTGGGCAGTCTGGCGTCGATGGCTATCTGCCGCACCTCCTCCTTCGTGAGCCGGCCCAGGGGGAAGATGGTGTGGCTCAGCTGGTCATAGGAGAGCTGGGCCAGGAAGTCGGTCTGGTCCTTCACGGGGTCTGCCGCAGTGCCCAGCCACATGAGCCCGTCCCGCTCGATGTTGGTGGCGTAGTGGCCGGTGGCGATGTGGTCATAGGAGTGGCCAATGCGCTGCTCGAAGGCCCCGAACTTGATGAGGCGGTTGCACATCACGTCGGGGTTGGGGGTCAGACCCCTCTTCACGCGCCCCACCGCATAGCCCACCACCTGCTCCCAGTATTCCCTCTGCAGGTCGGTCACTTCCAGCCTGAGGCCGTACTTGCGCGCTGTGGCCTGCGAGAGTTCTATGTCCTCCTCGGCCGTGCACGATGAGTCCTCGCCCTCCATGCCTATCCTGATATAGTGCAGGTCGGGCTTGATGCCCGCCTCGCACAGGCGGTGCACCACCACGGCACTGTCCACCCCGCCCGAGATGAGCACGGCCACGCTGCCCTTTATCTCCTGAAGTTCCATGTCTTGACGCCTTTGAAGGTGTGTATGGACAGCGACAGGCTGTCCCCCCCGGCCAGTCCGGGGATGTCTGCCAGCGCGATGCTGGCGTAGGTCTCCTGGGTGTAGTAGGGCGGGTCGCTGCCCTGGCGGTGGTGCAGGCTCAGGTAGCGGTGCCCGCCTGGGCCGGTGCTGTCGGCGGCAAAGCCCCATGCGTGCGTGCCCCCTTGCGTGAGCGGTGCCAGGCGCAGGTTGATGTATTGTCCGCTTCGCCATACGGCGGTGGCATTCACAGGGTCATGCGTGGCACAGGCCGATGAGTCCCGCAGCATGTGCACGCCCGCTGTCTGGTAGAGCGTGGCCCGGCCCGCCCCGGTGGTGTAGCCGCACATCACGCGGTACAGGGTGTCGGGCCTGTAGCCCGTGAGCCTGTTGGTCACCTCGTAGGTGTCGCCCGCGTCGGTCACCAGTTGGGCGATGCGCCCGCTTCCGTCTGTGGACAGACCCACTATCTCGTTCCACATGTTGGGGAAGGGCGAGCCGCCGTCATCGTCCCGGCAACCCGTGGGCAGCAGGGCGCACAGGCACAGCGCGGTGATGGTCAGTCCTCTTCGCATCGTGTGGCTTTCTGCTTGTTGAACACAGGGTTGGCGTACATCGTGAGGATGCGCTCCCGCAGGTAGGGCACGTCCTTGTTCTCCAGGTCTATCATGTCCAGCCTGCTCTTGAGGTAGCGCTCGAATGAGCGTTTCTGCGCGGGCGTGTAGAAGAGGGCGAACTCTCGCGTGCCCCTGAGCAGGTCTGCCGCCACATAGTTGCCGGGATAGAGCATGTAGCGGCGGTGAATCTCGATGTTGATGCGGTGGGCAATCTCCTTGTAGACCTCCGTGCGCGGCAGGCTGGCCACCTCGTCCAGCCACTCGTTGATGCAGGGAGCCGTCTCGTAGTGTATGTGACCCTTCTTGCCGAAGATGCCTATCCGCATGTTCTTCAGGTCGTCCTGCTTTGACTTCTTGTAGTCGGGGTTGTCCCTCTTCATCTGGAACTCCTTGGCCTTGAGGTAGTCACAGGGGTCGTACTCGTAGCTGATGGTGAGCGGGACCACATGCAAGTCCTTGAGCCGCTGTATGATGGAGCCGTCACCGCCCATGCTCATCATCTTGAGCACCGACTCCTGGGTGCGGTCGTTGGAGTCCTTGGCGCGCCCCTCGCGCTGTGCGATCCAGATGTTCTCGTGCTTCACGTTGATGGCATAGTGCATGTAGCGGCTCATCTTCTGGCTGCTTTCCAGCAGGGTGCGCGCGCTCACCCCCCTCTGCACGGTGAACGCCTTGTTCAGCTTCACCAGTTTCCTTATCCACGGATAGATGAGCAGATTGTCGCCAATGGCAATCTCGCACGTTGTGGGAAACCCGTCCTCGTGCAGCAGGTAGGACAGGATGGCACTGTCGAGCACGATGTCGCGGTGGTTGCTTATGAAGGTGTAGCGCTCGGGCCCCGGCTCGATGCCGTCGTGCCTGAACGTGTAGCCCGTGCTGCACTTCCTGAGAATGCGGCGCACGAGCGGTTTCATGTAGCGCAGCTGGAACTGCAGGGTGGTGTTGATGCCGATGAACGCCCAGCGTATGAGCCTGTTTCTCACGCATGCGGGCAGCCACGGAACCAGCGAGTGCAGGATGTGCGCGAACTGGCGGTCGGCCAGCAAGTCCTTTACGGCCTGCTTCACCTCACCGTCGGCATATGGCCGTATGTCGTCGAATTCGCCGTTCATGCCCTCTTCTCCAGAATGTCCTCGATGATGTCCGTCATCACGTCCTTGATGTCAAGCCCTGCCGCACGCACCTGCTGGGGGATGAAGCTGGTGGCTGTCATGCCCGGCGTGGTGTTGATCTCCAGCATGTTTATCTTGTCGCCCTCGGTGATGATGTAGTCTATGCGTATGAGGCCACGGCAGTCCAGGATGTCGTATATGGCCGATGTGAGTTTCTTCACTCGCTCTGTCACCCGCTCCGAGAGCCTGGCCGGTGTAATCTCCGACACCTCTCCGTTGTACTTCGCGTCGTAGTCGAAGAACTCGCGCTTTGTGACCACCTCGGTGATGGGGAGCACCACCGTGTGCTTGCTGGTCTTGTAGCAGCCGCAGGTAATCTCGGTGCCCTTCAGGAAAGCCTCCACCATCACGTCCTCTCCCTCGCGCATGGCCAGGTCGATGGCGGGGCGCAGGCCGTCCGCCTCTTTCACTTTCGTGGTCCCGAAGGACGAGCCGCCGCTGGCCGGCTTCACGAAGCAGGGCAGTCCCACACGCCGGATGATGTCCTCGTCCTTCACCTCCTGGCCGTGGCCACGGCGTATGAGCATGCTGTCGGCAACCGACACGCCCATGGAGCGCATGTAGTTGTTGAGCACAAACTTGTCGTAGGTCATGGCCTCCACAAGCACGTCCGAGGTGGAGTAGGGCATGCCGATGAGGTCCAGGTAGCCCTGCAGGATGCCGTTTTCGCCCGGCACGCCGTGGATGGTGATGTAGCAGAAGTCGGGGCGTACGCGCGCTCCATGCCCGTCATCGAAGGTGAAGTCGTTCCTGTCCACGCGGCTGCGGGAGCCGTCGGGCAGGATGGCCTCCCAGTGGCGTGCGTGGATCTCCACCTTATATATAATGTAACGTTCCTTGTCCAGGAATGACTCGATGCCCGCCGCGCTGCGCATGCTGACATCATGCTCGGAGGTGTCCCCTCCGCATACAATGGCTATGGTCTTCATAACAAAGCTGTGGTTTTCTTTCTCCATTTCTCTATCAGTCCCGACATGTCGGGGGGGAGCGGTGACGAGAAGTCCATCTCCTCGCCTGTGGACGGGTGCCGGAACCCCAGGGTGCGCGCGTGCAGTGCCTGCCGGGGGCATGTCTCCATGCAGTTGCGTATGAATGCCTTGTACGACGCGGTCTTCTCCCCCCTCAGTATCTGGTCGCCTCCGTACCGCCCGTCGGCAAAGAGCGGATGCCCCAGGTGCTGCATGTGCGCGCGTATCTGGTGCGTCCTGCCTGTCTCCAGACGGCATTCCACCAGCGTGGTGGGGCCGAAGCGCTCGAGCACCCGGTAGTGTGTGACGGCCGGTTTGCCTGTCTCGCCCCCGGGCGGGAACACGGCCATCCGCAGCCTGTCCTTGGGATGCCGGCCTATGTTGCCCACTATGGTTCCCTCGTCCTCGGCAAACGGCCCCCACACCAGGGCGTTGTAGAGGCGGCGTGTGGTGTGGTTGAAGAACTGCGCGCACAGGCTTGTCTTGGCCCCGGGGGTCTTGGCGACGACCAGCAGGCCGCTTGTGTCCTTGTCGATGCGGTGCACCAGCCCCACCGTGGGGTCATTGGCGTCAAATTGGGGGCAGTCCCTCATGTGCCATGCGATGGCGTTGACCAGTGTGCCGCTGTAGTTGCCGCATCCGGGGTGCACCACCATTCCGGCGGGCTTGTTGATGACCATGAGCTGGCTGTCCTCGTAGGTGATGTCCAGCGGGATGTCCTCGGGCACTATCTCCCAGTCCCGCTTGGGGCGGTCGAGCACCAGCGTCACCACATCTCCGGGCTTGGCCTTGTAGCTGCTCTTGACGGGCTTTCCGCCCACGCGTATGCAGCCCGCCTCGGCCGCCTTCTGTATGCGGTTCCGGCTCGTGTCGCCCATGTGCATCATCAGAAACTTGTCGATTCTCATGATGCCCTGTCCCTTGTCCACCTCTATGCGCCAGTGCTCGTGCTCCCCGTGCTCCCCGGCGGCGGTGGGGGACAGTATCTCGTCGTCCTCCAGGATGAGGTCCTCGCTGCCGGGCACGGTCATTCGGCCTCCTCTGTGATGGTGTAGTCCTCCAGCGAGTCGAAGTTGTCCAGGCTGTCCTGCCCGATCTCGTCCATGTCCTCGTCCATGTCGCTGTTGCCCACCACCAGCGTCACGGGCTCGTCGATGGGCACCCGCTCGCCGGCGATGACATTGCGTCCGCCACATTTCACGCCCAGCACCCAGTCCTTGTCGCCCTCGGTGTACTCGTTGGGAGCCAGTTTGAAGCCCAGGGCCTTGAGCTTGGCCTCGGCCTCGCGCAGCGAGCAGTTGTCGGCTATGTCGGGCATGGCCAGTGTGGGAGTCTGTGAGGAGTTGATGGTGAGGTATATCTCGCGCCCCTCCTTGACGTGGCTTCCGCTTGCGGGTATCTGCTCCAGCACGGTGCCGGGGGGCAGGCTGCGGTTGTAGGCAGAGTCGGTCCTGACGGGCGTCAGGTGTGCGAGCCCCAGCTCGTACTCGGCATCGGCCACCAGCTTGCCCTTCACGTCGGGCACTTCCACCTCGATGCCGTGGTGTGTGAACCTGTCCATCCAGAACCACAGGCCCACCATGGCCAGGCAGGTTGCCACGGCCAGCGCGATGAGGTTCCAATACACGATGGGACTCGTGAATTTCCTTAGTATGTCCTTGATGCTCATGTGTCTGTCCTGATGTGGCGGGCCGGCCGTTACGGTGTGCGCCCGCGCGTTCATGGCAAAGGTAGCAAATAAAAACAGAAAAAGAAGTAGGGCGACCCCCACTTCTTTCTCTGTTTTAATCTTTTTTCAGTTACTTGCCGTGTCTCTCGTCGGATACGGTGAGCTTCTTGCGCCCTTTGGCGCGACGTGAAGCCAGCACGCGGCGGCCATTTGCGGTGGTCATCCTCTGGCGGAAACCGTGCTTGTTGTTGCGGCGACGGTTGTGGGGCTGAAATGTTCTTTTCATATCTTGCTTTCGTTATTTTGTTGTTACGCACTTTGTTTCGGGGTGCAAAATTACCACTTTTCTTCTTCTTTGCCAAGAGAAGCACTTGTTTTTTCTTCTTTTACTTCGCCCTTCCCTTAATATTTCTTATCTTTGCAAGCCGAATAAACAGATAGCAAATAAAATAAAACAACTTCATTTCTATGATCAATTCACAGGACATCAAGAAGGGCACCTGCATCCGCATGGACGGCAAGCTCTATTTCTGTATCGATTTCCTGCACCGCAAGCCGGGCAAGGGCAACACGATTATGAACGTGACACTGAAAGACGTGGTCAACGGAGGCGTTCTGGAGCGCCGCTTCAACATCGGTGAGAAGCTCGAGGACGTGCGTGTGGAGCGCCGCCCTTGCCAGTACCTCTACAAGGATGGCGAGGACTTGGTGTTCATGAACAACGAGACCTTTGAGCAGATAAGCATCGCCCCCGGCCAGGTCAACGGCGTGAACTTCCTGAAGGAGGGCGAGAACGTGGAGGTGGTGGTGGATGCCAGCACCGAGACGGTGCTCTATGCCGACGTTCCCGTGAAGGTGCATCTCAAGGTGACGTGGACTGAGCCGGGACTGAAGGGCGACACCGCCACCAACACCTTGAAGCCTGCCCGTGTGGAGACCGGGGCCGAGGTGCGTGTGCCTCTGTTCATCGAAGAGGGGGAGACCATCGAGGTGGACTCCCGCGACGGCTCTTACCTGGGCCGCGTGAAGTAACGGCCTTGTGTGGGGAGGCCGCCGCGCGTCCCCGGTACAATGTACAGCATATGCGGGCTGCGCCACCGTCCGGGGGCGCAGCCCGCATTGTGTGTGGCCCCAATGCAGGGCTTGCCCAGGCGGGCAGAGGGCTCCCCGGCGGCCTGACGGGAGGCTTCCTGTGGGGCGCCGGAATTTCTTTCTGGTCACGTCAGGGGCTTGCTCAAATCCAGGCGGAGGGCGCGTAGAGCGGTTTGCTCACCATCCACTCCTGTTCCTGGTATGGTTTCTCATCAAAGATAATCAGTGTGTTTCCCGGTTCGGTGTTCTCATGCACGAGTGCGGAAAGGGAGATCAGTATGCGCCGTATGTCATAGTCTTGGGCAAGGATTTTGCTCACCGTCTTGTTCTTGCTGCAGTTGACGCAGGCCACCTTGGCATACTCTCTCCTTCCGAATTCCTTCAGGATACAGGTCTTGCCCACTTGCCGGGCACCATTGAGCAGCAAGGGCTTGCGGTTCCTTTTGGCCTTCCAGTCAAGCAGTTGCTGGTATATGTTTCTCTTCATGACACACTTTTCTGGACGAATATAGTCCGTTTTCCCACACCTTTCCTGACGTATTCCGCATCGGGGCGGCTTTTACCGGCCCAGGCAGAGGCTCACGCCCACGTTGAGGGTGAAACTGGTGGGCTTGTCCCCGTAGATGGTGGGCACGCTGGAGTTGTCCTTGAAGTAGTGGCTCACGCCTGGCTCGGCATACAGGGCCAGTGCGGGGGTGAGGCTGTATTGTGCTCCCAGGGCCGCTCCGGCCGACATCTGCAGGGGGTGCGAGCCGATGCGGCTCGTCCCCTCATGGCCTGTGTGGCCGTCCAGGGTGTAGCGTGTGGTGAGCGTGCCTGCCACGCGCACCTCGGCCAACACGCCTGCCTGGGCATACAGGCCCAGCCTCTTGTGCCGCAGGAAGGTGTACCGCACATTCACGGGCAGCCCCACATAGTGCAGGCTCTGCACGCTCCTCTGGTAGTTGGTCTCCGTGCCCTCGCGCAGGTCAGAGCGCAGGCGGGTGTAGGTGAGGCCGCTGCCCAGGGCCAGATGGTGGGTGAGGTCATAGGTGACAGTGGCTCCCACGCGCACGGGCAGGCGGTGGCGTGTCACCCGCTCGGTGGCCCTTCCACGGTTGAAGACGGCCAGGGCCAGCTGTGGGGTGTCGTTCCAGGCCACCGCATCGGGGCCAAGGGCTGTGAGCGGGGAGCCTCCCGTTCCCCGTGCAAGATGCTCGCTGCTCCCCATCCCCATGGCATAGGCAGCCACGGCCAGGCGCGCGTGTGGGGGGCGTGTGCCGTGGGATGATGGTTGCAGGCGGCTGTGGGAGTCCGCTTGCGGGGCATCGTGGGAGGCCAGTGGCGCGGCGCTGCGCCTGGGCAGGATGCTGCCCATGCCGGTGGAGGTGGGCGTGGACACCTGTGTCCGGGACTTCTGCCGCGAGTCCTTGCCTTCCTGTCCCGCCCGGGGGGATGGTGCCATGTCCTCCCCGGTGACCTCCACAGCCACATGCGCGCTGACGACATGCGCTCTGGCGGCGGGCGTCGCCTTTATTGCGGCCTCTGCCAGCACAGGCGCTCTGCTGGCCTCGTGCCGCGCGCTCCCGGTGGTGGCCTTTGCCTGCGGGGCGGCTTCCGCGACAGGGGCTTCGGGCCTCCTGGGCGTGCGTGCCTGCGGGATGCCACCCTCCTCTATCTCTGCCTGCCACGTGCCGGCGGACTTCCCAGAGTCGGGCATGTGCCTGTATCCCGCCAGCGCGGCCACGGCAATGCAGGCGGCCACACCGGCGCGGCGCGTCCACACCATCCAGGCCGAGGCCCTGGGCTGCCTCTTGCCGGGCAGCCCCTCCTGCCGCAGGCGCGCGTGCAGGCTGTCCCACAGCCCCCCGGGCGGCTCCTGCTCATAGTCCCTCAGACGGTCATGTATGTCATTGAGCCATTTGTCCATATCCTATGTGTGATTATCCCTCAGGTATTGCTTGATGCTTGCGGCCAGCGCGCGCTTTGCCTTGTGCAGCTGCGAGGCCGAGGTGCCGGTCGTGATGCCCAGCGTGTGGGCTATCTCGCGGTGGCTCTTCCCCTCCATCACATACAGGTTCAGCACCACCCTGTAGCCTTCGGGCAGCGAGCGCACCAGGCCTTGCAGCACCTGGGCAGGCACGCTCTCCACCTCGGGCTCCTCGCAGGGGAGGTGCGTGCAGTCCTCGCCGAGGCCGGTGAAGGTGAGGCGGCTGCTGGCCTTCAGGTGACTGATGCACTCGTTGCATGCGATCCTGGCGAGCCAGGCGCGCAGTGACCCCTCGCCCCGTGGCTGGAAACGGGCGATGGAGGAGAATGCCTTGAGGAACACCTCCTGCAGCACGTCCCTCACGTCCTCGTCATTGGCCAGGTAGCGCGAGCACACTGCCGTGAGGTAGCGCGCGTGCCGGCGGTAGAGCTGTTCTGCCGCAGCCATATCGCCGGCACACACCCTGCGCGCCAACTCCTCGTCGCCCGTGGCCCGGCCGAATATCTTTCCCAGTGTCGCCATGCCTGCCGGGGGCGGATGGCCGTGCCGCTTTCCTGTGTGTGACGGCACGCTTCCCGCTCCCTATATCCCTTTTATATATATAACGTGGACAGGTGCCATTTTCGTGCCCGTCCATGCCAGTCCCGTCATTCCACGCGGCTGTTCAGCAAAGTGCGGTCGGCAGGCAGGTCCGTGGCGGCGGTGTGCAGGTGCAGGTCCATCTCCATCGTCTTGGGCCCGCTGAAGGAGTTCCAGTGCAGTTTCAGCCTCACGTCGTCCTTGCCGTTGCGCGGCAGGTGGTTGAGGTTGAAGGCAATGAGCGCGTCGCCCTCGCGCCCTCGCGTGTCGCCCATGGCGTTGTGCCTGAGCTCCACCTCGTAGGCGTCATCGGCGTTCATGCCCGTGAGCAGGTTCACCTGGTGCTTGATGTTGCGGTCGCCCCACAGCGTGCGTATGCGCAGGGTCAGGTATCCGTCCTCGGCCACGGTCACCCAGTCGCGCACGATCTCGATGGGGTCATTGCCGTAGAGGCGGTCGTTCTGCCCTTCCAGGTAAGGTGCAGGCAGTTTGGTGCGTATGCTGTCTATCCAGTGTACGTTGACTCTGATGGCGTTGCTGCGCGGGTCCTCCACGGGCGAGTAGTAGGTGAGGGCGCGCACCTCCTTGTCGCCAAAGGGCGACTTGCTCAGGTTGACGGGAGCCAGCACGGTGGCGTTGTCCAGTTGCATCGTAAACGCCCCGTCGGCCTGGGGGCGTACTGTCACCACGGCGGTGACAGCGTTGCTGAAGTGGAAGTCCTCGTTGCGGTCGCACGCGGTCATAGCCAGAGCCATGGTTGCAAGCATGAGCAGCCAGTGGCGGGCGGTCATTCTCATTGTCTTCATTTTGTGTCTGTTTTCTTGTTCACTCTGCCCCTTAAACTCCCTCTTCCTGCTTTTCTTGCCTGGCGGGCGCACTTTTTTTGCCTGCGCCCCCGCGTCCCCTCCCCGTGGAGCCTCTTTTCCCTGTCCTGGGGCATGCTTTTCGCTTGCAGGCGGCACCTTGCTGGCATCCTTGGGCAAGCCTGCTGCCTGTTTACCGGCAACCGCGTCACTTCTTTGTCTCACGCTTTGGTACGAATATACCAAAGTTTGCAACATTCATTTCAAAGTTTGGCATGTTTGTACCAAAGTTTGCAATATTCCTGTCACCATGCTGCCTGCGCTCTGCCTCCCCGTCACCCGCGCTCTGCCTTCTGAGTGCTCGCCCCCTGCCTTCTGAGTGCTCGCCCCCCGGCCTTCCGGGTGCTCACCATCTGTCTCCTGGGTGTCCTCCGCCTGCCTTCTGAATGCTTACCGCCTGCCTTCCGGGTGGCCTGTGGCGTGTCTCCAGTCTGCGGGCAGGATGCCTCCCAAGTGCGTGGCAGGCAGCAGGATTTCAAAAAAAATGCCCCGCCCGTGCAATTACCCCCCCAGGGCTTTTATTTCCTGAAAAAGTCGTATATTTGCGGTATGAGAAGAGCGTATTGCATATACCGGGGAGCCAGGCTCCTCCTCGTGGCCCTCCTGCTTGCCTGTGCGGGAGCAGTGCACCTGCAGGCCCAGACCTGCGAGGGACGTGTGTGCCTCAAGGGCGGCTCGCGCCTGCTCTACACAGGCGATGACCGCATGGAGGTGCCCAGCAAGAAGCGTGACCTGCAGGTCTATCGCCGCTTCTTCTCCCGCGAGTGCCAGAAGGACAAGGTGCCCATCGGGCGCATCGACTCGGTGGTGGTGTGGAACAGCGCCACGCCCGGGAGCGTGCGCCTGCTGGTTCCCCTGGAGGGTGTGGGCTGGAGCTGGCTCTATGCCGCCTGCTCGCGCATGGAGGTATATGTGTATGCCTCGCAGGGCTATTCGCTCAATGCCCACGGGGGCATCAGGGCATGGCAGGGCAACAGGGTCTCTGCCCTGTTTCTCATCCCTGGCAAGACGGCCTGCGACTTCTACGTCGTGGGGACGGACGGGAAGCCCGTGTGCCTGGGCGATGCCTACAAGAAGTGTGACAAGAGTTTCGTGAGGAAGCTGTGCCGGTGCGCCGGCCTCTCTGCCCAGCAGGAGCAGAGCCTGCTCAAGGAGGGGGAGACCAACCGCAGCGATGTGATCCTGCGCGTGCTGGAGCTCATCGACGGAGACAAACCAAACCATAACAAGAAGCGATACAATGAGAACAATCCGGCTCTGGCTGCTGCTCCTGGCAGCCGTGCTCCTTGGCCAGGCGGCCCAGGCGCGCAAGAATGATGACCCCGACATGCGCCATGTGCGCCTCACGCTCAACGACGGCAAGCAGGTGGAGGGGTGGATCCCCCGCAAGTACATGACCTGGGCCACCGAGTATGAGGTGGTGCTGGCCGACCAGCCCGATGCCAAGAAGGGCAAGAAGTACAAGGCCGAGAAACTGCAGAAGATAGAGTGGCTCACACCCACCGAGGAGCATCCCGAGGGCGAGGTGTGGGAACGCTGCCAGACGATATACCGCTACCTGTTCAAGCCCATGAAGGAGGAGTGCCTGCTGGAGCTGCTCTATCGCGGGAAGGATGCCTCGGTATATAAGGCGCGCATCTATCTCCCCGGCAACGGGGTCAACACCGGGGGCAGCTGGGCCACCTGGTATGCCCTGAAGCCCAACGGGCAGGAGCGGGCCTTCCTGCTCTACAATGCCTCCACCGACATGGTGCCCATCATCAAGCTCTTCACCGAGACACAGTTCAAGGGCAAGGAAGAGTACGACGGGCTGAAGGACTACATCCTGGAGTGGTGGGGCAAGGACAAGTCGCTCGCACGCAAGCAGGTGCACGACAGTCCCGCCATCTTCTCCACCCTCTATGACGAATGGAAGGCCACGCAGGGCAAGTGACCACAGCCCGCAGACACAGCGCAGCCCCGCAGGATTGCTCCTGCGGGGCTGCGTCGTGAGTGGGGCGGCGAACTGCGGAGGCTGTGCTCAGCGGGTGGCCTGGCACACGCCCCGGAAGAAGCCGATGCTCTCGGCGATGCCCATGAAGGGGTTGTCCATGTCCTTCTCGTGCTCCAGGCTCACCGCGCCGGTGTAGTGGTACTTGCGCAGCAGGCGCACAAAGCGGGGGAAGTCGATGATGCCCCTGCCCAGCTCGGCACGCTTGCCGGCCTTGGTGGGAGCCGTCACGTCCTTGAGGTGCATGTCATAGACCCGCTTGTGGTACTTGGCATAGTCGGCCAGCGAGTCGGAGCCGTAGCGCAGGTTGTGCCCGATGTCCAGGCACATGCCCATGCGCTCGTCGCGGTCCTTCACATGCTCCCAGATGTCGGTGGCATCGGGATAGAGCGGCATGTCGGGGCCATGCAGGTGGATGGCCAGGCGTATGTCGTACTGCTTGACCACCTGCTCGGTGTAGTCCAGCAGGTCATAGTTGGGCACGCCCACCAGCAAGGGCACGCCCACGCGGCGGGCATAGGCAAACGCCCTGTCAACCTCGGCCTTGCTCTTCATGTAGATGGGCCCCACGGCGTAGCCCTTCACGCCGTAGTCGGCAAGTTTCCGGTGGAAGGCGGCTATCTGCTCGTCGGTGCTGTCCAGGGGCAGGTGGAAGTCCTTGATGCACAGGTAGTGCAGGTCGAGGGTGCGCATCGTCTTGAGGGTGGTGTCCAGGTCAAACTTGACAAAGGAGAAGCCTGCCATGCCCAGGTGGAACTCTTCCTCCTCCACGGGTTTCTTGATGGTGCTGTTGCCGGAGTGCTTCTCTCTGGTGCCGGAGGCCATCGCCGCCACGGGCGACGATGCCATGGCCAGGGCTGCCATCCCTGCCATGCTTGACTTGATGAAGTTTCTTCTTTCCATGTTGTATATGATTAGTTTTGGTTTGTTTTCGTGCTGAACAGGGGCGGTGGAGAGGCTGCGCGATGGCGGCCTTTCCTGCGCGACAGGGCGCGCCGGCCTGCTCCTCCGCTCACAAAGTTACGCTTTTTTTGCTGAATCAGGCAGCAGTCTTGTGCGTATTTTATCCTTCGGACAAACTTTCCACATAGTCGCGCAGCCGCTTGTAGAAGGGGTGGCGGCACAGGGTGGCCTGGTGACCCACCAGGATGAGTTTCATGCGGGCGCGGGTGATGGCCACGTTCATGCGGCGCAGGTCGCGCAGGAAGCCCACCTGTCCCCCGCTGTTGGAGCGCACCATGCTTATCATGATGATGTCGCGCTCCTGTCCCTGGAAGCCGTCCACCGTGTTGATGCTGATGAGGCGGCGCAGCGGTTTCCACCACGCGTCGCGCCCGACGAGCTGCCGCAGCAGCCTCACCTGTCCCTTGTAGGGGCTTATGAGTCCGATGTCGAGCCGCTCGTCCAGGATTCGGCGGGTGCCTATGCGTTCCAGGTAAGCCTTGAGCGTGGCTATGGTGAGCCGTGCCTCGGCCGGGTTCTGGCGGCTCGTGCCGTCGCCCGCCTCCTGTTCCCCGTACTCGGGCTCGGCGGGTGTGTCGACCCACTCGATGGCCGTGTCCCAGTCCAGGATGCTGCGGTACTTGACCGAGGGGTCGCTCCGCAGGCGGCCGCCATAGAACTCGCGGTTGGGGAACTGCATGATGGCGTCCGTCATCCTGTACTGCACGCCCAGCAGCGAGACGGCCTCGGGGTGTGCCTCCACCACCTTCTGCATCAGCGTCCTGTCCAGTCCGCCGGCCAGTGCCTCGGGGCTCTTCACGGTGGGGGGCAGTTGGCAATGGTCGCCTGCCAGTATCACGCGGTCGGCCCTCTGCATCGCTATCCAGCAGGCGGCCTGCAGCGCCTGTGCCGCCTCGTCGATGAAGAGGGAGGAGAAGTGCCTGCCCAACAGGACGGGCGACGCGCTCCCGGTGAGCGTGCAGGCTATCACGCGGGCCTCGGAGAGCAGCGAGTCACGTATCTGGAAGTCCATCTCGGTGGCACGGTCGCGCAGCCGGGCTATCTTCTGGCGGCGGTTCTCGCGGTTGCCCGGCGCACTGTCATACAGCTGGCGTATGGTTCGCCTGACGGCCCAGAGCTGGCTGTAGAGCGGATGGGCCTCGTAGCGCCGCTCGTAGGTGTCGGCCAGCATCTGGTCGGTGACACGCATCGGGTTTCCGATGCGCAGGACGTTGACACCGCGCTCGCTCAGTTTCTGGGCAATCCAGTCGACTGCCATGTTGCTCTGGGCGCACACCATCACCTGGGTCTCCCGCCTGAGTGTCTCGTAGATGGCCTCCACCATCGTGGTGGTCTTGCCTGTTCCCGGCGGGCCGTGCAGGATGGCCACGTCCTTCGAGGCCAGCACATGGTTGACGGCATCCTGCTGGGTGGTGTTGAGCCAGGGCATGGCGATGGGGGACAGGGCGCGCGTGTGCAGCGGCGCCTGTGTGTAGATGATGTCGCGCAGCTCGGCCAGGCGGCCGCTCTTGGCATTGGCGACGCGGTCCAGGGCCTCGAACATCAGGCGGTATGTGTATTCGTCCAGGTACAGCTGCACGCCCACGCGCTCGGCGCCCAGCACCTGGCTCACGGCCGAGGCCGAGGGCATGCTGATGACCATGCGGTCATTCTCCACATAACTCACCTGCCCCACGAAGTCCATGTAGTGCAGCATCCGCGAGGCGTCCTCGGCAAAGAAGCACACGGGCTTGCCCGGCTCGAACTGGTGCTCGGCCTCTTGCCCCTCGGTGCGCTCCACCTCGAGCACCAGCGTGTCCTGTGAATTGCGGTAGCTCCTGCCCGTGCGCAACGGGAACCAGCACAGGCCGCGGCGCACCTTGCGCGCCACTCCCGTGTTCTCCGTCTGCCGCCGGAACTGCTCCCGCTCGCAGGCGTACTCCACCTGCAGAAGCCTTTTCTGCAATGCCAATTCCTGAATCATGGGTGCAAAAGTAGCAATTTTTCCTTTTGTGCATGCCAGTGCTTGGCGGTTTGGGCGGGATTTTCTAACTTTGCTAAGTGTATCTTCAATGCGTACAGGAGGCAGACACATGAACACCAACAAGACATACGTCGCGTTTGACGCGCAGGGTGTGCTGGACCACGAGCACAGCAACCTGTGCTACTTCAAGCAGATGCAGGAGTGGCAGAGGCAGTATCCGCGCCGTTATGGTTTCCTCAACATGCGGGAAATCGACTTCTCGTCCATGCACGATGACCTGGTTGACAGCACATTCAAGGTAAGGTGTCTCAGGCTGATGGAGGAGGCCGACAACCTGCTGGTGCTGGCCAGCGACCTGATGGATGTGGAGAGCGTCACGCTCAACTGGCAGATAAGCCGTGCCGTGAACCGTTTCCACCTGCCTGTCATAGTCGCCTATGTGGGTTTCGACATGCTCACAGACGACTCTGTCAGGATCAACTGGGCGCACTTGCCCAACAAGGTGCGCAAGTACATAGGGCGTGACAGCGCCTACATGGCCCATGTGCCTTTCACCAGGGACAAACTGGAGCGCGCCCTTGGCGCGTACTCCGTGAAGAAGGGCCTGTTCCCCTGGAACTCCACCACCATCTTCTGACACGACAACGCGGATTCTGACATGAGCAAGAAGGGACTCTACATCAAGCGCATCAGGATAGACGCGCTGTGGAACGGGAAGCGGGGCATCGACTGGACCCTGCGTCCCGACGTGAACATACTGAGCGGGGTAAACGGCGTGGGCAAGAGCACTATCCTCAACCGTGTGGTGCGCCGGCTGGCTGGCATCGACCGGCTGGAGAAGCATACGGGCGGCGTCACGCTGACCTTCGAGCCAGAGGACGCCGACAGCGTGGACTTTGACGTCATACGCTCCTTTGACCGCCCGCTCGTGTCGGGCGACCTGCTGGGCAAGATGTCGGACACGCAACTGCACTCCGAGCTCGACCTGCAGCTCTACCAGTTGCAGCGGCGTTACCTGGACTACCAGGTGAACATGAGCAACCGCATGGTCGCGCTCTTCACCGGCCATGTGGCGGACGCCCAGCGCCAGGCCGGCGAGATAGCCGGGGAGAAGACGCACTTCATGGACATCGTCGACAGCCTCTTCAAGGACACGGGCAAGACCATCTGCCGTGACCGCAACGAGATATTCTTCCTCTCGATGGGCGAGGTAATCCCCTCTTACAAGCTCTCCAGCGGCGAGAAGCAGATGCTCATCATCCTGCTCACCGTGCTGGTGCGGGCGCGCAAGCCGTGCGTCCTGTTCATGGACGAGCCGGAGGTGAGCCTGCACGTCGAGTGGCAGCAGAGGCTTGTGGGGCTGGTGCGTGACCTCAATCCCCACGCGCAGGTGATACTCACCACCCACAGCCCGGCTGTCATCATGGACGGCTGGGCCGACTGCGTGACCAACGTGGAGGACATCGCGCTATGACCCGTCCCGTGGCAGGAAGTGCAGCCGGCCCGGCCCGGCCCTGCCCCGAACCGCAGTCCCGCAAGCAGGGAAAGCGGCTCCAGGACGCGCTGAACTCCAGTTACATCGAGACCGCAAACCGCTTGCGCCCGCGCTCGTCGAGGCACCGCATCGTGGCTTATGTGGAGAGTTATGATGATGTGTTCTTTTGGCGGTCAGTCCTGCAGGAGTTCGAGGACGAGCGCCATTACTTTGAGGTCATGCTTCCCAGCCGCACGTCATTGGGCCGCGGCAAGAAGAGTGCCCTCATGAACCGCCTGGGGCCCGCCCTGGGCGAGTGCATGATAGCCTGTGTGGACGCCGACTATGACTGGCTCATGCAGGGCAGTACCGAGATGAGCCGCATGGTGTGCCACAACCCCTATGTGCTGCACACCTATGCCTACGCCATCGAGAACTACCAGTGCTACGCGCCCAATCTGCACACTGCCTGCGTGATGAGCACGCTCAATGACCGCAGCGTGATGGACCTGGAGGCTTTCATGGCAGAGTTCAGCCGTATCGTGTGGCCGCTCTTTGTGTGGAATGTGTGGGCTTACCGGTATGGGCGCTACCGTGAGTTCAGCATGAGCGACTTTGCTGATGTGGTCTCCTTCCACAGTGTCAACATCGCCCGTGGCGGGCAGTCGTCCCTGGAAAGCATCAGGCACAAGGTGAACAAGTGCGTGTCCATGCTCCAGCGCCGCTACCCCCAGGGGCGCGAGACCTATCTCCCCCTGCGCGAGGAGTTGCTTTCCATGGGGCTCACGCCCGACACCACTTACCTCTACATCCAGGGGCACACCCTCTTTGACGGTGTGGTGATGCCCCTGCTGACTCCCGTGTGCAATGTCCTGCGCCGCGAGCGTGAGCGCGAGATTACGCGCCTGGCTGTGCATGAGACGCAGAAGCAGAACGAGTGGAGCAGTTATGAGCACAGCATCTGCAGCGTGGATGTCATGCTCAGGAAGGGGGCGGGCTTCCGCCTGAGCCCCCCTTTTCAGTTGCTCAAGGCCGATATCACCCGGCTGATGGCCGAGGTGGGCCGGCAGAAGTAGCGGTCCATCTTCTTTATCAGTCCGCCCAGGCAGAACACGACCACGCGGTCGCCACTCTGCAGCTGGGTGTTCCCGTGTATGGGGCTTCCCACTCCGTCCCGCACCATGCCGCCCAGTGTGACTCCCCTCGGGAAGCGCAGGTCGCGCACGGGTTTCGCGGTCACCAGGCTTCCCTCGCTGACCATGAATTCCGCCACGTCGGCGTTGGCGATGGTCAGGCACTTCACAT
This sequence comes from Prevotellaceae bacterium UBA1075, assembly GCA_002316015.1. Classification (GTDB taxonomy): domain Bacteria; phylum Bacteroidota; class Bacteroidia; order Bacteroidales; family Bacteroidaceae; genus Physcousia. Next base: position 73,389 of record DCCS01000018.1, on the reverse strand, counting down.
TCGTCACATCCTTGTCCAGCATCATCTGGTAGATGTGGCTCGCCGCGATGGTCTTCTTGTTGATGATGGTGCCTATGTCCAGTTTCTCGGCCAGGGACACATAGTCCATGTTCTCCACCAGGGCTATGGTCTTGCGCACGCCCATGCGCTTCGCCGCCAGGCAGGCCAGGATGTTGGTCTCGGTGTATGGCGTGAGCGCCGCAAAGGCCTGCATGTCGCGCAGTCCCTCCTCGGCCAGCATGCCCGTGTCGCGCCCGTCGCCCTGTATGATGCTCACATCGGGGTCGTCCAGCATGTCGGCAAACTGGCGGCAGCGTTCCTCGTCGCGCTCTATCACCTTCACGCTCACCGAGTCGGGCTTGTCCTGTATCACATGCAGGGCGGTCAGTCCGCCGCCCATGATCATCATGTGCCTCACCTCGCCGTACTCTTCCTTGCCTGTTATCTGCAGGATGTACTGCACATGCTTGCGCTGCGTCATGAAATAGGCGATGTCGCCCAGGGCAAGACTGTCGTTTCCCCCGGGGATTATCGTGTCCTCGTCCCGCTTGATGGCCACGATGTGGTAGGGCGTGTCGGGGCCGCACAGTTCGCGCAGGGGCTTGTCCAGCACGCGGGCTGACTCGCGCAGCTTGATGCCCATCATCACCAGCGCGCCCCCGTGCACTTCCCAGTACTGGCGCACGCCCGGGCGTTTGATGCCGTCCAGTATCTCCCGCGCGGCCAGGGCTTCGGGGTAGATGATGCTGTCGATGCCCATCTGCCTGAAGAAGTCCTTGTATTCGGGACGCGTGTACTCGGCGTTGTCCACGCGCGCCACCGTCTTGCGGCATCCCAGCGCGTGTGCCAGCATGCAGCAGGTGATGTTGCGTGTCTCCTCGGGTGTCACGCCTATGAAGAGGTCGGCGTGAGGCACTCCGGCCTCTTTCAGTCCGCTGATGCTTGTGGGAGACACGTTGATGGTCATCAGGTCGAATTCCCCCGAGGTGGCCAACTCGGCCGTGCGGTCGGGGTCTTCGTCGATGAGCATGATGTCCTGGTCTTCGCGCGAGAGCAGTTCGGCAAGGTGGGTTCCCACGGCTCCTGCGCCTGCGATTACTATTTTCATGAGAGAGCCTTTATGATTGCTTCTTTGTCGATGCCGGCCAGGTGCTGCAGCTGTGGCACGCTGCCGTGCTCCACGAAGTGGTCGGGCAGCCCCAGGCGCACCACCCTGGGGTGCAGCCCGTGGTCGGCCATATACTCCAGTACGGCCGAGCCCAGCCCGCCCTTCAGCGCGCCGTCCTCGACGGTCACGATGTGCTTGAAGTCTTTGCCTGCGGTGGCGAGTATTTCCTCGTCAATGGGTTTCAGAAATCGCATGTCGTAGTGCGCGATGCTGCGTCCCTGCCTCTCCAGTTCGGCGATGGCGCGCTCTACCTCGTTCCCGATGGGGCCCAGGCTCAGCACCACGGCGTCGCTTCCCTCGTGTATGAGCCGTCCCTTGCCCACCTCGACTTCCTCCAGCGGGCATCTCCAGTCGGTATGCTCGGCGCGTCCGCGCGGATAGCGTATGACAAAGGGGCCCTTCTCTGGCAGTTGTGCCGTGTACATCAGCCGGCGCAGTTCCCTCTCGTCCATGGGCGACGAGAGCGTGAGGCCGGGGACGGGGCGCAGGGCCGCGAGGTCGAAAGCCCCGTGGTGTGTGGGGCCGTCCTCGCCCACCAGCCCGGCCCGGTCCAGGCAGAGCACCACAGGAAGGCGGCACAGTGCCACGTCGTGTATGATGTTGTCGAAGGCGCGCTGTGAGAAACTGGAGTAAATGTTGCAGAAGGGCTGCAGCCCCGCGCTGGCCATGCCGCCCGAGAAGGTCACCGCGTGCCCCTCGGCGATGCCCACGTCGAAGGTGCGGTCGGGCATCTCTCTCATCATCCGGCTCAGCCCGCATCCCGTGGCCATGGCAGGCGTGACAGCCACGATGCGGCTGTTTTGCCGTGCGAGTTCCATCAGCGTGTCGCCGAACACGTCCTGGTATTTGGGCGGCAGCCCGCTGGTGTCGGTGTGCAGGCACTCGCCTGTCTCGGGGTTGTAGGGCCCCGGCGAGTGGTAGAGCGTGGGGTTCTGTTCCGCAGGCATGAATCCCTTGCCCTTCACGGTGCGGATGTGCAGCAGTTTGGGCCCCTTCATGTCCTTGATTTGTGCGAGCGTGTTGACCAGTTTCACGACATCGTGCCCGTCGCTCGGCCCGAAGTAGCGGATGTTCATTCCCTCGAAGATGTTCTGCTGGTCGGTGAGCAGGGACTTGAGCGAGTTGTTGAAGCGCAGCAGCCTTTGCCTTCCCCGCTCGCTCAGGATGCCCCATTTGATCATCTTCTGGGATATGCGGAAGCGTAGCCAGTTGTACAGGTGGCTTGTGTGCAGGTAATGCAGGTAGTGCTTCATGCCTCCCACGCTGCTGTCGATGCTCATGTTGTTGTCGTTGAGGATAATCAGCAGGTTGTTGGGAGTGCCGCTCACATTGTTGAGCCCCTCGTAGGCCAGTCCGCCGCTCATGCTTCCGTCGCCTATCACGGCCACCACATGGCGCTTCCCGTGCCCTGTGCGCCGGTCGGCCACAGCCATGCCGAGTGCGGCCGAGATGCTGTTGGAGGCATGCCCGCAGGCGAAGGTGTCATACTCGCTCTCCTCCGGTGACGGAAAGGGACGCAGCCCGTGCAGCCTGCGGTAGGTGCGGAAGGCGTCCATCCGCCCCGTGAGCATCTTGTGCCCGGCGGCCTGGTGCCCCACGTCCCACACGATGCGGTCGTGGGGTGTGTCGAACACATAGTGCAGGGCCACGGTCAGCTCCACCACGCCCAGGCTGCTGGCGAAGTGCCCGGGGTTGTCGGCCATGGAGCGTATGATGGCCTGGCGAAGTTCCCGGCACACTTGTGGCAGAGCCTCCTTGGGCAGCTTGCGCAGGTCGGCGGGCAGGTGGATGTCCTGGAGTAGTGGTATAGGTTGCTTGTCCAAGTTCAGTCTTGCTTAGTGTAGTGGTGCAAAGTTAGTCAAAAACATTGAGGGTGCAAAGCAGTGTCCGCAAAAAGGGGTGTGGGAGAGGGAAAGGCTGGCTAAGCCCTCCGCCCCTGCCTCCACCGAGGGGAAGGAGTATATACCCCATGGGAGTGAAAACGCTTTTGGCAGCAGGAAAGAGGGGAAGATGAAGGCGGCCTGCTCGTTTCTGCATTTATGCTGAAGCGGTGGAACAATAAATGCAGCGCGGTGCGTTGGCGGATGCAGTGCGGTGCGTTGGCGGATGCAGTGCGGTGCGTTGGCGGATGCAGCGCGGTGCAGTTTCGGCCCCTCCCCCTTGGTGAAGGCTGGGATGGGGCTTTGCTGTCATAGAATCAAGAGAACGAGTTATATGTTCCTTCCCCTCGGGGAAGGTGGGGGAAGGGGCTTGCCAGCAGAGGGAGGGGGCTTCTCCCTCATGATATCTTTCCCCAGTCCTGGCGGTCGGGGAACTCCAGGTCAAACTCCCGGCGCAGTGCCTGTCCGGCGGGGGACGACAGGGTGGGGTCGGTGGAGAGCACCTGTGCGGCGGCGTCACGCGCCCATTGCACCAGCATCCCGTCCTTGGCCAGGTTGGCGAGGCGCAGGTGCAGGCCGTCGCCGCTCTGCTGTGTGCCTTCCAGGTCTCCGGGGCCGCGCAGCTTGAGGTCTTCCTCGGCAATCTGGAAGCCGTCGGTCGTGTCGGTCATCACCTGCATGCGCCGCCTCACATCGGTGCCGGCCGTGCTGCCCGTCACCAGTATGCACCACGACTGGTCCCCGCCTCGCCCCACGCGCCCGCGCAGCTGGTGCAGTTGTGACAGGCCGAAGCGCTCGGCGTTGAAGATGACCATCACCGTGGCACGGGGCACGTTGACCCCCACCTCGATGACCGTGGTGGCCACCAGTATCTGTGTGTCGCCCTGGGTGAAGAGGCGCATCTGCTCCTCCTTCTCGGCGGGCTTCATGCGCCCGTGCACCATGCCTATGCGGTACTGGGGGAACACCCGCCGCAGTGTCTCGTACTCGTTCTCTACGTTGCGCAGTGCCACCTTGTCGCTCTCCTTGACCAGCGGGAACACGAAGTAAGCCTGGCTCCCGGCCTCGACCTGCGTGCTCACGGCCTGGTAGAGGCGGCCCAGGTCGGTGTCGGGGATGTGCAGCGTGCGTATGGGCTTGCGTCCGGGCGGCAGCTGGTCGATGACCGACACGTCCAGGTCGCCGTACAGGGTCATGGCCAGCGTGCGGGGGATGGGTGTGGCCGTCATCACCAGGATGTGCGGCGCCACGGTGTTCTTGGCCCACAGGCGCGCGCGCTGTGCCACGCCGAAGCGGTGCTGCTCGTCGATGACGGCCAGCCCCAGGCTGTGGAACTGCACGCAGTCCTCGATGACAGCGTGTGTGCCCACCAGCATGTGCACCGTGCCGTCGGCCAGTCCCTGCAGCACTTCCTTGCGTTTCTTGCCCTTGACCGTGCCCGTGAGCAACTCGACCCTTACGGGCAGGTGTCCCAGCATGGAGCGGAACGACCGCAGGTGCTGCTCGGCCAGGATCTCGGTGGGCGCCATGATGCATGCCTGGTGCCCGTTGTCCACGGCCAGCAGCATGGCCATGAGCGCCACCAGTGTCTTGCCGCTCCCGACGTCGCCCTGCAGCAGGCGGTTCATCTGGCGCCCGCGCCTCATGTCGGCATGTATCTCGCGCAGGACGCGCTTCTGCGCATCGGTCAGCGTGAAGGGCAGGCATTGGGAGTAGAACTCGTTGAAGAGCGGCCCCACGTGCAGGAACTGGTGTCCCGTCCTGGACGCCTGCCTCTGGCGCGCATATAACTGTATGCTGAGCTGTATGAAGAACAGTTCGTCAAACTTGAGCCGTGCCATGGCGCGCGTCAGCTGGTCGGCCGTGCGCGGGTAGTGGGCCGCGCGCAGGGCCTCGTCCAGCGGCATCAGCCCCATCTGGCGGCGCATCACCTCGGGCAGTGTCTCGGGCACAGGCTCCTTGAGCAGGCTGAGCAACTTGCAGGTGAACTGCTCCATGCTGCGTGAGGTGAGTCCCGCGCGGCGCATCCTCTCGGTCACCGAGTAGTAAGGTTGCATCCTCATGTGGCTGAGCGAGAGTTCCTCGGCGGGGTCCACGTCGGGATGCGCTATGTTGATGCGCCCGTTGAACACGCTCGGACGGCCAAACACGATGTACTCGCGGTCGAGTTTCAGTGTCGAGGTCATGTAGCGTATGCCCTGGAACCACACCAGGTCCACCAGGCCGTCACCGTCGGTGAAGTGCGCCACGAGCCTTGCCTTGCGCCCCTGTCCCGTCTGCTCCATGCTCAGGATGTGCCCCTTGAGTTGCACAAAGGGCATGTCGGCCGTGAGCTCGCCCGTGCGGTACAGGCGGCTGCGGTCGATGTGCTTGTAGGGGAAGGTATATAGCAGGTCGTGCCATGTGGCTATGCCCAGCTCGGCCTGGAGCAGGGCTGCTCGGCGCGGGCCTATGCCCGGCAGGTAGGTGATTTCCGTCTTTCTGAGGTCTTGCATGGGCAGTGGTTCAGTGTGCTCCCATGATTCCGCGCGCCAGCAGCAGGTCGGCGGGCGTGGTGAGCTTGATGTTGTCGCGGTTGCCCTCCACCAGTGTGACGCGCCCGCCCAGAGCCTCCACCACCGACGCATCGTCGGTGAACAGGCTCCGGTAGGGTTGCGCGTAAGCCTGGCGCAGCAGTCCGAGGCGGAACACCTGGGGGGTCTGCACCAGACGGTACTCGTCCCGGGGCACCGTCACGCTCCCGCCGTCGGGCAGGATGTGCCGCAGCGTCTCCACCACGGGGGTCACGGGCACGGCCGCGCCGCTCCTGGCCGCCTCGCTGTAGCAGGCGATGAGTGTCTCGCGCGACACGAAGGGCCGCACCCCGTCATGCACGCCCACCAGCGCGTCGGTCACTCCGGGGGGGATGGCGCGGAGTCCGTTCAGCACCGAGTGGAAGCGGGTGTCGCCCCCCTCGGCCGTCTGGCACGCGCCCCCCAGCCCGTGCTGGCGGCACAGGTCATGCCAATGGTCATGCTGCCCCCTGGGGAGCACGACGATGACACGTATGTCGGGAAACGTGTCGCGGAAACGGTCGATGGTGCGCATGATCACGGGCCGCCCGTCGAGCAGCATGAACTGCTTGGGCACACCGCCCCCCATGCGCAGCCCTTGTCCGCCCGCCACCAGTATGGCGCAGCGTTCCATTCAGGGCCTCAGTTCAGAGTAAAGCATCCCGTCGCGCAGGGGCATCGAGGCTTCCTGGCTTTTGAGCATTTCCACCAGTGCGTACCCGAACTCGAAAGCGGCTGCCGGCCCCTTGCCGGTGACGATGTTCCCATCCGTCTCCACCAGCGCGCCTGTGCAGCGCGCGCCCTCCAGCTCATGCTCCACACCGGGGTAGCAGGTTGCCCTCCTGCCCCTGAGCAGCCCCAGGTGTCCCAGCACCAGCGGCGCGGCGCAGATGGCGGCCAGCGCCCTGCCCCCTGCCGCATGCCGTGTGAGGGCTTCGCGCAGCGGGACACAGGCATCCAGGTTGGTCGCCCCGGGCAGCCCGCCGGGCAGCACCATCATCTCTGCCTGCCCGAAGTCCACTTGCCCGAGCGTCATGTCGGCCTGTACGGGAATGCCGTGCGCGCCCTTGACCATGGTGGTGTCATAGATTGAGACTGTGCGCGCGTCCAGCCCGGCGCGCCGCAGGATGTCCACAGGGGCAATGGCCTCTATCTCCTCGAAGCCCGTTGCCAGAAATACTGTAATCATATACCTTATATGTTATGTGCACATTGCAATAATCGATTCCGCTTGGCACAAAGTTAGAAATAAAATACTAACTTTGTTCCTGTAAGCAAGACATAAATATGGAGAAACCTATCAGGGTGGCCCTCTTTGGCAGCGTCACGGACTCCTCCAAGGCCGTGTATGCCCAGAATCTGCTGGACGCGCTGGAGCGCAGGAATGCCTGCGTGGGCATAGACCCTCCCTTCTACGAGAACCTGAATGCCGTGCCGGGAATACGCGTGCCGCGCTCGGCCCGGATTGCCGGCGAGGACTTCCAGCCCCAGCTGGCCGTCAGCATGGGAGGCGACGGCACTTTTCTCACGGCAGCCAAGCGCGTGGGGGCGTCGGGCACGCCCATCCTGGGGGTCAACATGGGACGGCTGGGGTTTCTGGCCGATTTCTCTCCCTGTGACATCGAGATGGCCATCGACATGGCTTTCAGGGGGCAGCTCCGCGCCGAGGCACGCGCCATGCTGGGCGTGGCATTCTCTCCGGGCGAGCCCCTTGACTATCCGTATGCGCTCAACGAGGTGGCTGTGCTCAAGCGCGATGTGGGCAGCATGATCAGCATCAGGGTGGAAATAGACGGCGAGTACCTCACCACATACCAGGCCGACGGCCTCATCATCAACACACCCACGGGCAGCACAGGCTATGCGCTGAGTGTCGGGGGGCCGGTGATGTCACCCCAGAGCGACATTCTGGGGCTTGTGCCCGTGGCCCCGCACAGCCTGAGCATGCGTCCCCTGACACTGGGCGGGGATGCCCGTGTGAGGCTCACGGTGGAGAGCCGCAACCACAACTTCCTGGTGGCAATAGACGGGCGCAGCCAGGTCTGTGCCGAGGGCGTGAGCCTTGATGTGCGCAAGGCCGGTTGCCAGGTGAGGGTGCTCAAGCGTCCGGGCGGCTCGTTCTTCCGCACGCTCAGGCAGAAACTCATGTGGGGAAGCGACACACGGGCGCGGGAGTGCTGAGTGGCGCTTGCGGGCAAACTCTTTGGACGGGATGACGGTATGCTGACGGGAACAAGAGACACAAGGCTGCTACGCTGGATATGGCGCGCCTCCCGGGGGCTGCGCGCGCAGGCTGCGCTCAACGCGCTGACGGGACTGGCTGGCGTGGCGCTTGACTTCTCGTTCATATACGCCTCCAAGTGGGCCATCGACATCGCCACGGGACGCGCGCCGGCGCCCCTGTCTCGCGCCGCCCTGTTGCTCGTCCTGTTGCTGCTGCTCCAGGTGTCGTTGGGCTACGCCCGCCGCTGGATAGCCGCTATCCTGGGCGTGCGGTCGCAGAACATATTGCAGATGAGGCTCTTCCGTCACCTGATGGGCAGCCGGTGGACGGGTCGGGAGGGACGGCACAGCGGCGATGTGCTCAACCGCCTGGAGCGTGACGTGTATGATGTGAGCGGCACGATTACCGAGACGGTTCCCTCTGCCCTGTGCGTGGTGGCGCGTCTCGTGGGCGCGTTCTTCTTCCTCTGTACCATGAATGCCGTGGTGGCATGCCTGCTGCTTTGCATCACCCCGCTGTTCACACTGCTCAGCCGCGTCTATGTAAGGCGCATGCGCGCGCTCACAAGGGAAATCCGCGATACCGACAGCAGAATACAGAGCATCGTGCAGGAAAGCGTCCAGTACAACATGGTGCTGAAGACCCTGGAGCGGTGCGGCACCATGGCGGCCCGCCTGGGAGAGGCACAGGACAGGCTGAGGGGCCAGGTACGCAGGCGCACCGTGTTCAGCAGCACGTCATCGGCAATGGTGAGCCTGGGGTTTGGCCTGGGCTATCTGCTGGCCTTTGTGTCGTGCGCCTATCAACTGCAGGAGGGACTGGTCACTTATGGCATGATGGCCGCCTTCCTGCAGCTGGTGGGGCAGGTACAGGGTCCCTTTCGCGACGCGCTCCGCTATGTGCCCGCTTTTGTGGGATGTGCCACCGCAAGCGAAAGGCTGATGGAACTGGAGGACACGCCACAGGAGGAGCAGGGCAAGCCTGTGCGCATGCGGGGTGTGGCGGGTGTCAGGCTGACTGGGGTGACCTGTGCCTACGCGGACGGGCAGCGGGACATACTGCATGACTTCTCCTTCGACTTCCCCCCAGGCAGCGTGACGGCCGTGCTGGGCGAGACGGGCGCGGGCAAGACCACGCTGGTGCGCCTCATACTGGCTCTCGTGCGACCCCGGAGGGGGCTCGTGGAACTGTATGACGACAGGGCGAGCGTGGAGGTGTCCCCGCTCACGCGAAACAATCTGGTGTATGTGCCCCAGGGAAACACACTGCTGAGTGGGAGCATAAGGGACAACCTGCTGCTGGGCAATCCGCAGGCCACCGAGGACGACATGCTCCACGCGCTGCACACGGCTTGCGCTGATTTCGTGACGGACTTGCCCATGGGGCTCGACACGCCCTGCGGTGAACTTGGGGCCGGTATGAGCGAGGGACAGGCGCAGCGCATAGCCATAGCCAGGTCGCTCCTGCGCCCGGGCAGCGTGCTTCTGCTGGACGAGGCGACGAGCGCGCTCGACCAGGCCACCGAAAGCCGTTTGCTCGCCAACCTGCGCGTGGAGCAGCGAGGGCGCACTGTCATCTGCGTGACTCACCGCCCGGCCATGGTGGAGTACTGCACACAAGTGCTCAGACTGGAGCGGGCCCACACCGCAGTCTCCCATGTTGGGAAGGGGCCGGCGGCGGGCACGTAGGCCACATGCGCCCCGCCGCCGGTCACATGCTTCCGCACAGCGCGGGCCTGTGGCAGCGTGCGGATGCGTCATGTGTACTGCACCCCTGCCGCCCGGAAACTGCCTTCCGCTGCCACAGCGCCGTGGAAATCCATTCCCCGGAACGCCATCGGAAGCATTCCCCCTCAATGACCGCACAGCCGCCACATGGGTGTGCGGGACATCCCGCACCTTGCCCTTGCCGGGCACTCGTGTCAAAAAACGCGAGGCCATGCCGCGACACAATGTCACGGCATGGCCTCGCGTGGTGTGTGTGGCAAGGCACTACTCCCAGCCGCAGGGCAGACCGGCAAGCTGCGTCAGCAGGGTCATGGCAAGGCGCCGGTGACCTCGCGTGTTGGGGTGCAGTTGGTCGGTGTCCTCGTGGCAGAAGTATTGTCTCTGGCTGGGAACTGTGGGAAGCAGTCCGCTGAGAGAGAACAGGTCAATGACGGGGACAGCCCACACATGCGCGGCTTCCTGTATGGCCTCCACATAGTCATCTATCCATAGTCCCTGCTCATTGCGGTAGTCCTCGCTTGGCTGCCGGTTGCCCTTGCCGAAGAACGCGTACCCCCGGTGCAGGGGGGTGAGCAGGACAATCTGCTTGGTGGGGTATAGGCTCTTGAGATGCCGCATGGCCACATTGATACGGCCTCGCAGCGTGCCCTGGTCTGTGCACAGGGTACGGTGCAGGCGCACGTCCCGGAACTCCCTGCCGCCCTTGCCGCGCTCGACCTGTTCGGGACTCTCGGTGAACCACTTCCCCAGCGGGAGGTCCTCGTTGTAGTCGTTGGTGCCCAGGAACACGATGATGGCATCCACATCCTGCCCCACGTCCTGGTACAGCTTGTCGGTGAGGCCGACGGCGTGTGTCCAGTCATATCCGCTCACTGCATACACCAGCGGGGTGGTGTGTAGCCAGTCGGCCAGGAACTGCCAGTAGTGTGTCACTTGCCCGACGCCCTGGTTGGGGTCGGTCACCGAGTCACCGATGTAGGCGATGCGCCTGCCGTTCCAGGGGTGCTGGGCATAGGTGCCTGCTTGCCTCTTCTCTCCTCTTGCGTGCAGTGTGGTGCAGCCCGCTCCTATGAGCAGAAGGGCGCACAGGATAATTCCTTTCTTTGCGTACAGCATGTTCGTGTGGTGCATGTTCTTTTTCCCTGACTTGCAAAGTTATCGCTTTTTCATCATATTGGCCATGCCTGCGCTCTACTTGTTTGTGGTCATGCCCATACACGCGTCCTGCTTGTGGGGCAGGCCGCCACACGCATGCGGATGCAATGGTCAACGCGCCGCAGTGGGGATATGTCCCCTTGCCACGGAAAATGCGGGGGTGTAGTGTTCCGAAGTCTTGTGGGAGAGTCCAGTGGAAGAGCCAAGCCGGCTTTTGAATGGTGGGCGCACGAATAAAAATGTGGAAGTGATGTGAAGTAATATGTGCCTCTTTTGATGATATGGTTATTTTCCTACAGGCTTTTGCCTAAGGTTCATCACCGGCTTGGTCTCCTCTGGCAGTTATCTGACATTTGATCTTTTTGCCTTGTGTTGTCTTGCTTACGCTCACGCGCACGCTTGACGGCACTTTATAATAGTTAGAAACTAATGTCTGCGTTTACATTTGCAAAGTTATGGCGTGGTGAGCAAAATGCGCTGGGACGTGATATCATATTACTCTCATATTAGTGTTTTGTTATTATCAAATAACTATGGATAAACTATCAAACACCCTGGAGCATAGGGAGATAATGATTTCGCAGAATTGCCGGTCACACAAACCGGAAAGCCGGGTCATGCCGCAGGAAGCGTGTCCCGGCCTTTGTTTTCGCCTTTTGGGGGAGGAAGTTGTGTGTATGGGTGCGTTGCGTGAGGCGGCCGTATGCCTCCTGGTGGCTTACTGCGTCACCTCTATGGTTTCGGCTCTCTTGTTGAGGATGTATCCCTGGCGGTTCACATTGACAATCTCGTAGGGAAGGTCGCGCAGCGTGCTTCTGATTGAGGAGACCAGGGTGTTGATTTTCGCGTTTGCGGTGTCGCAGTTGCTGCTGTAGGAGGAGTCGTCAAGTACGGCGGCGAAGTCGCTCTTGCTGATGAAGTGGTCGCTCCTGTCTGTCATGTGTTGCAGGACAAGCAGAATCTGCTGTCTACAGCGCACCTGTTTCTTGCCATAGACCAGCGTCCCGTGCAGGAGATCTACATGCAGTTCGTCGCCTTGCTCCTCCTTTTCGGGTGGCAGGGGCTGGTCGCTCTCTTGCGGTTCGGACAGTGTGATGAGTGTGAGGCACAGGCAGCATGGAACCAATATGGAGAAGACGGCGGTGAAGACGGCGAAGAGTGTGGACAACTCCAGCATCTCGGGAAGCGCACCGGCCGCGTAGAGCAGCGAGATAAGCGCGCAGGCGCAAATCAGCGTGAGCGTGACGATGGTCAGGAAGCGCTTCCAGCGTGCCATGTGTTTCTGTATGTGTGTCTTGGTCGTGTGTCCCTTGTCCATTCTTGGTTAGTGGCAGTCCTCTTGCAGAACGGCATCCGATGGTGTTTTGCCCACGCTCATCTCAGCCGGTGCAGGAGGATGACCGGATTGTCGGTCTGTTGTAGTCCGGCAGAAGTAAACTTGCTGAGCCCGTAGGCCTGCTCAATCCGCAGCAGCATGTACGCGGGTACAACGCTTGCCAACTGGCCGTTGACCTCGCACAGGGGAGCGGAGAGATAGGGGAAACTGGCCTCCGGATTGTTCCTTATGGTCATGTTCTGTGTGGTGCCGTCGTCCTTGATTCTGGCGAGCAGGTACGACAGGCCGCACCTTCCGAACATCTCGTAGCCTGTGTAGGTGGCCTCGCTTGTGGCGCAGCAGAGTGCGATTCCCCGCACGACGGACTTGTGGCGGGTCATTTGTGCCAGTTCCTCGAAGGTGTAGTCCTGCATGTCCTTGGGCAACCGGTCACGGGTGTTGAACGTGTAGGTGCACAGCGGAACTGTGTTCCCGTCTGTCAGCGTCTTGATGTCGGTGTGGAAAGGGTTGGTCACAAGGAGGGTGTCGCCCTTGCGCCCCACAAAGGGATGGTAGGTGTCGGAGGTGAACGACTCGGTGCGTTCAAACGGTTCGGCCTCGTGGATGAACCTCTGGGTGCCCATCTCCATGGTGATGAAGTTGGCCATGCGCCCGTTGCAGTTGCCCGAGGCAAGCACAACCGTCGAGTCGGACAGAACGCGGAAGCCCAGATAGTAGTCGTGGATGGGGTAGGTGTGTGCCAGCTGTCCGCCGAAGGAGTAGTGCATGATGCGCTTCTGCGGGCGGCAGAGCACATAAATGCCTGCGTCGGTCACATCGAAGGCATCGGCTGTCGCGTACTGCCCGCTGCCCAGTCCCATGCTGTCAAGGGTGGCCAGGTGACGGCCCTGGGTGGAGAATGTGAATATGCGTCCCGCGTCGTCAAGGATGAATATCAGGCTGTCCAGGAAACGGATGTCGCGCACTCCTGACAGCATCGGCTCGGTCACTGGGTCAAGGCGGATGTGGGTGCATCCGGAGAAGAAACTGTCGGCCGGGAGGTCTTGGGTGACATCCACACGGACAGTGGGAACGTCCCTGTTGCCCGGCCGTGTGCATGCGGCAAGCAAAAGGGTAAGGGCAGTGAGGATGGTCAGTATGGGACTTGTGCGGTACATGTCTCTTGCAGGTGAAACGGGCGCGTTGTGGGATGGGCGCGCCTTGTGTCAGTTCTCTGTCGTCTTGTAAAGGTCGTCACAGGACACAGGCCGGAACGATGCCTCGCCTCCTTCCTCGTATTCCATGCGTCCGTCTATGGTGACAAATCCAGCGGCATCAGCCGCGAGTGTGGTTCCGTCGCTGAGTCGCACGCTTTTCCCTATGCCCACAAACTTGGTGCATCTTGACTCGCGTGCCATCCAAGTCGTGGTCGCCTCGTTGCCAGTAAGAGCCTCGATGTTCTCTGCCAGCAAGGGGTTGACGGAGTTGGCACCCATGTCGTCAATCATGCGGTACTCGCCATACGACCACATTCCGCCCACAGCGGCGATACATGCCAGTGTAGCCCACAGCGTGGCTTCGGTTCTTCTTTTCATCTTCTTTTCTTTATCTGTTCTTCTTCTCTTTCCTCCTTCTTGCCTGCGAACTGCCAGTGTGTGCTTTTATGCTGTAAGTGCGGCTTGGATGTGGATGATATACTTTCAATCCGTAAAGTTAGGGCTTTTGCCTTTCATGCGCAAGCGTTTTCGCTTTTTTCCGTCAAAAGGCATGTCGAAAACTTTTCCGCGTCCGGGAATGCGCCCTGTGTGTGGCGGGAACCATGTCGCATGACGCGGGGACGGGGGCGGAAAATGGGAAAGGCGGGAAGGAAGCCGTGGGTGGCTGTCCTTCCCGCCTTGGTGCGCGCGGCTTGCGCCGCAGTTTTCCCTACAAGTCCCAGTTGGGCTTCTGCCAGTGTATGGGCTTGCCTGTCTCGGCACTCTCGCGTGCCAGCAGGATGCGCTGGTTGGTGCTCCCGCGGAACAGGGCTTCCTCGTCGCGTTTCGCCGTGAGGAACGGCCCGTCGACGAGCACGTCGATGCTGAGCAGCAGTTGCCTGCAACTCGTGTTCTTGACCAGTTGCTCAAAGAGGAATCCCGTGTAGCACCAGATAGTCTTTCCTGAGCGGCTCTTTACCTTTTCGGCAAGTTCCGTGAACGCGTCGGCCTGGTAGAAGGGGTCGCCGCCCGTGAAGGTCACATCGGCAAAGGGGTCGGCCAGGATCTCCTCCAGCAACTCGTCGGTGGTGCGGTCTGTCCCGCTGCCAAACTCCCATGACTGGGGGTTGTGGCACTGGGGACACTGGTGCAGGCATCCCGCGCAGTAGATGCTGGTGCGGAAGCCAGGGCCGTCCACGGTGGTGTCGTGCAGGACTTTCAGTACATTAATTGTCATGCACCACGCGGTCGTTCAGTTCCGACAGTTTGGCCTTGTTCCACCGGTCGGTGGTGCCCACCAGGTAGCCAGTGATGCGCTGGAGGCGGTCGATGTTGGCGCTGCCGCACTTGGGGCACACCTCCAGGTGCTTGTCGGCGTTCTCGTATCCGCAGTCCATGCAGCGGTTGCGTGTGTGGTTGACACTGCCATAGCCTATGTCGTACTTGTCCATCATGTCCACGATGCGCATCACAGCCTCGGGATTGTGTGTGGCGTCGCCGTCGATTTCCACATAGAAGATGTGCCCGCCTCGGGTGAGTGTGTGGTAGGGAGCCTCCACCTGTGCCTTGTGCAGGGCGGTGCAGTGGTAATAGACGGGGACGTGGTTGCTGTTGGTGTAGTATTCGCGGTCGGTGATGCCGGGCAGCGGGCCAAACTGCTTGCGGTCGTTCTTGGTGAACCGGCCTGAGAGTCCCTCGGCCGGTGTGCCCAGTATGCTGTAGTTGTGCTGGTACTGCTCGCTGAAGTCGTTGGCGCGGTCACGCATGTAGGTGACAATCCTGATGCCCAGTTCTTGTGCCCTCTCGCTCTCTCCGTGGTGCTTGCCGATGAGTGCCACCAGGCATTCTGCCAGTCCGATGAAGCCGATGCCCAGTGTGCCCTGGTTGATGACGGAGGCGACGGTGTCGTTTGGCTTGAGGTTCTCGCTGCCCAGCCATAGACCCTTCATCAACAGGGGGAACTGCTTGGCGAAGGCAGTCTTCTGGAACTCGAAACGGTCGTGCAGTTGTTGCGCAGTAATCTGGAGCAGGTGGTCCAGTTTGGCAAAGAAGGCATCGATGCGTTCTTGCTCGTTCTTGATGCCCATACATTCGATGGCCAGCTTGACGATGTTGATGGTGCTGAAGCTCAGGTTTCCGCGCCCGATGCTCGTCTTTGGCCCAAAGCGGTTCTCGAACACGCGCGTGCGGCATCCCATGGTAGCGCACTCCCATTTGTAGCGCTCTGGGTCATCGGCCTTCCATTTCTCGTTCTGGTTGTAGGGAGCGTCCAGGTTGATGAAGTTGGGGAAGAAGCGGCGTGCTGTCACCTTGCAGGCATACTGGTACAGGTCATAGTTCCTGTCGGTGGGCAGGTAGCTCACACCGCGCTTCTTCTTCCATATCTGTATGGGGAAGATGGCGGTCTCGCCGTTGCCCACGCCCTCGTAGGTGCTGCGCAGGATCTCCCTGATGACGCAGCGCCCCTCGGCACTGGTGTCGGTGCCATAGTTGATGCTGCTGAACACGACCTGGTTTCCTCCCCGGCTGTGTATGGTGTTCATGTTGTGGATGAATGCCTCCATGGCCTGGTGCACTCGCCCTACAGTCTTGTTGATTGCGTGTTGCTTGATGCGCTCGCGTCCCTCGAGGCCGGCCAGGGGAATGTTGAGATAGTCGTCGATGGGGGTGTGGTAAAGTTCGCTGTAGTCCTCGGCATTGAGGTCTTCCAGCACTTTCACCTCCTCGATGTAGGACGACCGCACGAAGGGAGCCAGGTAGAAGTCGAAGGCGGGGATGGCCTGGCCCCCGTGCATCTCGTTCTGTACGGTCTCCATGCTGATGCATCCCAGTATGCTGGCGGTCTCGATGCGCTTGGCCGGACGGCTCTCTCCGTGTCCGGCCTGGAATCCACACTTGAGGATGCGGTCAAGGGGGTGCTGTATGCAGGTGAGTGACTTGGTGGGGTAGTAGTCCTTGTCGTGGATGTGCAGGTAGTTGTTCTTCACGGCCTCGCGCGCGTCTTCGCTCAGCAGATAGTCGTCCACAAAGGGCTTGGTGGTCTCGCTGGCGAACTTCATCATCATCCCTGCGGGTGTGTCGGCGTTCATGTTGGCGTTCTCGCGCGTCACATCGTTGTTCTTGATATTGATGATCTCCAGGAAAATGTCGGTGGTCTTCGCTTTGCGTGCCACGCTGCGAGCGTTGCGGTACTTGATGTAAGCCTTGGCCACATCCTTGCGCGAACTTTTCATCAGTTCGTTCTCCACCATGTCCTGGATGTCCTCCACGGTCATCTGTGACTTTCCCTTCATGGTGATTCTGTCGGCAATCTGCCATACCAGAGCCTCGTCCTCACCTTGTTCGGTGGCGAACATGGCCTTGCGGATTGCGGCTGCTATCTTCTGCTCGTTGAATCCCACGATGCGTCCGTCTCTTTTCTTTACGGTCTGTATCATTGCTGTGTGTTTGTGGTTCCCTGGTGTGTCTCGTAGGGATGGCCCGCTGTCCCCTCTTTCGCATTGTGTGGAAAAGAAGTTGCGAGGCCATTCCCTCTTATGGAATGACCTCGCAAAGTTATGTAATCGGCCGCTAATACGCAATGCTTTTGCTGGGAAAATGAACCATTTCGGAAGATTTAATTTCCAAATCCAGGCGAATGTTTCCCGCTTTGTTCTGTAAATTATTGATATACAACATAGCCTTGCTTGTCCTTAAAGGAAAAGTTTTCCAAAACAGTTCACTGCCCTATGAATAGCAATGATATCAGAAGGCTAATGACTTGCCGTGCCTGCTTACCAGCATGCCATCGCTCACCCGGCCGTCCCACCTCATGCTCCGGCGTGCCTTGAAGGTGACACGCATGAGTATGCAGTCGCCCTCCAGCAGGTTCTTCATGCCCAGGTTGACAAAGGTGGGGTAGAGTGCCTTCTGGCCGTTGGTGTGCAGCCGGTCGTAGGTCATATTGTACATGTCCTTTACTGCCACGGCCTCCACGCCCAGGTATTCCATTTCCGTGGCATCGTAGGGCAGGCACATACTCAAGGCGTTCACTCCCTGCAGCCCTCTGCCAGTCACGGTCAGTGTCACGGTCTCGCCTTTGGCATATTGCTGCTTGTTGGCCTCCACGCTCACGGTGCCCTTCAGTTCGCCCTTTGTCTCTCCGTGGACACCGCCATCGAGTTCCGTTGCCACGGCGCTGATGTCATAGGCGTCGATGAGTCCGTTCCCGTTGAGGTCGCCCTTGCAGATGTATCCGGCGAAATCGCTGTCGCCCTGTCTCAGTCCTGTGTAGTTCATGTAACTGGTGAGGTCGCTTTCGTCGATTTTGCCATCCTGGTTGATGTCGCCGGGGATATGCCAGGGTGCGCCTGGCTGCCGGAACACGTATATCTGGCTGCCACTGCCGAAATTGCCCACTGCCGAGGCCACATGCAGGCGGATGTAGCGCCACGTCCCGTCCACGAATGGGAGCAGGTCGAAGTTCTTGGGCTCGCTGTCACGTTTCCACTTGAATGAGCCCGCCTCGGTCCACCGCTCGCCGTCTGCGCTCAGGCTCACCGTGCCCTCCAGCAAGGTTCCATTGCCCGCGTCGGGGCGGGGGATGTACCGCATGCTTTCCAGATGACTTATGCTGCGGGTGTCGATGGTGAGGTCAAAGGGCACGGCCTTCAGGTTCCATGCCGTGTGCCATACGCTTCCCTCGTCGAAGTCAAACAGGTGTGCCACCTTCTGGCCAGGCTGGTTGGCGCAGGTGGTGGTGCCCCGCATGCCCCGGATGGCATACTTGAGAGGGTCCTCGGTGGTGGTGGCGTAGATGTCAGTCCATCCTGATGTCCCTTGGGCATTCACGGCACGCACTCTCATCTCATAGTCGCTCTTGGGCTGTAGGCCGTCTATGGTGTATCGTGTCTGCCGGATGGTGGAGTAGAGCTGCCCGTCAAACAGCAGTTCGTAGTAGTCGGCTCCCTGTACAGAATCCCACGATGGGGTGAGCGTGTATGCCTGCAGGTCTTCGTCGGTGATGCGGCACACGGGTTCTGCCAGTGTGCCCCGTGTCTTGAGCAGGTGGCTGGCGGTGTCAATGGATGCCTGTGTAGTGAGGGTAATCTCGTTCTGCGTCACATCGGTCTTGCCGATGTTGACCATCAGCGCGGACACCTTGCGGTAAGCGTCATCGCCTGTGCCGTAGTAGTAGGTGTTGGGAGTCTGCTTCCAGGCTGTGTAGTTCTCGGCCCGTGTGAGTGCCTGCTTGCGGCCTCCCACCTTTACCGTCAGTTTGCTGGGCTCCTGCTGGCAGTAGATGCGCACTTGTGTGCTCTTGCCTGTGATGAATTTGTCGTAAAGGCCCCGTGTCTTCTGTATGCAGACGTTGAGGCGTCCTTTCTTGTCGGTGTGTTGTGACACAGTGGTGTGTGTGGCCTGCCCGTTCAGGTAAGCGTCTGTGCGTCCGTCATCGTCGTATTCTGTGAATGAGTGACAACCCGGCGCGGGATAAATGTCGTAGCAGCGCAGGGTGGAGTCCATCTCGGCTGGCGTGTTTGTGGGTTTGTGCGTGGGGATGATGGCTCCCAGGCGCACCAGTACGGGCAGTTTCCACAGCGGGGCTGGGAAGTCGTTGATAATGCGGCCGCCCTGGTACACCTCTCCGGTGAAGTAGTCCATCCATTGGCCGTGAGGCAGGTAGATGCCGTCGCGCACATCGTCACCATTCTTCCTCGCGCGCGTCTCCTTATATATAGGTGCCACCAGTATGCTGGGGCCAAACAGGAACTGGTAGTCGGCACGTGGGCTGAGCGTGTAGTCGTTCTCCTCCTCCAGCATCATGGCGCGCATCATGGGTTTCCCATCGACTGCCTCGCGGGCTATGCTGTAGGCGTAAGGCAGCAGGCGGCTCTTGAGTTTCAGGTAATAGCGGTTGATGCTCGCGGCCGGCTCGCCCAGTGCTTGCGGGTACTTGGGATTGCTGCCCCATCCGTCCATGTTGAGTTGCATGGGCGTGAAGGCTTTCCATTGGAAGTCGCGCACGTTCACCGGCACATTCTTGCCGCCGAAGATGCCGTCCATGTCGCTGGTGATATTCGGTTGGCCCGAGAGTCCGCTGCCGATGTAGGTGGGGATGTGGAAGCGTATGTACTCCCATTGTCCGCCAGTCTGGTCGCCCGTCCAGATGGCCGCATAGCGTTGTGTGCCCGCCCATCCGTCCAGGCTGATGATGAAGGGGCGTGCCTGCGCTCCGTAGTAAGGCATCACCCGAGCCACATCGGCCACACCATTGAGGCCGAAGCTGTAGCCGGCTCCCACCCATGCCACATCAGTCTTCAGCACCCTTACGCCAGCGTCGCGCACCTCTCCTACTATATCCCTTTGCAGCAAGGGCTCCACACCATCCTTGGGATGCAAGTCGCTCTGAGTCCACAGGCCAATCTCCACACCGCGCTTGCGGGCATATTCGCCAAACTCCTTCAGGTTCTGTATGTTGCCCTTGAGCGTGCCAGTCTGCCCGTATCCGGCACCGTATCCGTCGTTGGGCAGGAACCATCCCAGGGGGAAGTCGTTGTCCAGATAGCGGTCTATGGCGGCGCGTGCGCTGAACTGGTAGTTGTTCTTCTCGCCATTGAGGCTCTCCCTGATGCCGCCGTTGTCCTTCTGGCTCTCGTTGTACTGCTTTCCGTCCTCGTAGGTCATGAAACCGTTCTTGCCAGCCTCGGTCTCGGTCCAGTAGTCTCGGTTGTAGGCATTCAGGTGGCCTTCGTAGAAACCGAACTTGGGCAGGAGAACGGGATGTCCCGTAAGCTGGTAGAAGTCGTTGAGCAAGGCTACGGCACCATTGTCCACCATGACGAAGAGGTCAAGATACGTTGTCTCGTGGCTCAGCCTGGTCTCTCCGGCCTCGGTCTTTCCGAAGTCGTAGGTGCCAGGGGCGAATGTGTGCCACATGATTCCGTAGCCGCGTGTGCTCCAGTAGAATGGTGTGGGGCTGGCAACGCCTCCGTCCACCCAGTTGTTGGTGTTTCTGATTTCGATGGACTTTCCACGATGGCTGAAGCGCCCGTTTTGCACACCGCCTCCGTAGAACCAGTCGGAGGGACTCTGCTCCAGGGTCATGCTCACATTGTTGCGTCCGAAGCCGGTTGGGGACTTCTGGCGTATGACTTCCAACCCGTCGCGGGTGACGAGCAGTTCGCCCTCCTTGCCCAGCGTGACCGTCAGGTCGCCCACGCGGATGGCGTTGCCCTCGATACGGATCCCTTCCACCTTGCGGCGGGGGTTGTCAACCAGGATTTGTGCAGGCGGGTTGGCCTCAGGGTCGCGGACGATTCCGCCTTTCGGGTCTTGGAACAGACGGAAGATGTGCGGGCCGTAGAAGTCCACATAGAGCATCTGCCCGTTGTCGAGCGTGGCCTGCACGGTGGTTGCGTTCATTCGAGTGAGTGTCTGTGCTCCTGCTGCCAGTGTGCCGGCCAGAAGCAACGCCGGGATAATAAATCTCTTCATACTATGGGTGTGTTGGCTTGCGTGGGAATCTGTACTTGACGCTTTCGCGGCTGTGCGTCACCGCGTTAACATTCAGAATCTCTTGTGCTGCAAATATACAACAATTCTCCCGACTGGCGGCACGCTGCAGTCCGTATCAGGAAAGGAAAAAGTCTCCCGGCGGCATCCTGGAGCGGGGACGGATGTGATGAAACACAAATGAGCAAGGCTTTCATGGGCGGCAATCCAGACTTTATGCTTAACTTTGCATCCCGGTAATGGGATTAGAATACAGGAAACAACATAAAAGGATATGAGCAAGAAACAGACCATTGTGTTGTCCGTGACCGTGGCAGCAGTGCTTGTGGCAGTAATCGGTTTCCTCACATTCCGCATGCACAAGCAGAATGAGAAAAACAAGCAGATGCTTGAACTTGCCGAGATGGACAAGCGTGAGATGGAGAACGAGTATGAGCAGTTTGCCATGCAGTACAATGAGATGAAGATGAAGATAAACAACGACTCGCTGGTGGCACAACTGGAACAGGAACAGCAGCGTACCGAGGAACTGCTGGAGGAACTGAGGCGTGTGAAGAGCAGCGATGCGGCCGAGATTATGCGTCTGAAGAAGGAACTCGCTGTATTGCGCAAGGTGCTTCGCAGTTATGTTCTCCAGATTGACTCACTTAACCGCATGAACCAGGAACTCACACAGGAGAACTCCAGCCTGAAGACCAAGAATGAGCAGGCGCAGCGGCACATCTCCAATCTCAGCAGCCAGAACGAGTCGCTCTCCGAGAAAGTGGAAATTGCCAGCCAGCTGGACGCTACGGGTATCCACATAGAGGCGCGCAACAAGAGGGGAAAGCGTGCCAAGAAGATAAAGGATGTGAAGAAGTTCGCCATCAGCTTCAATGTGGCGCGCAACGTGACCGCCAGCACAGGCTTGCGCAGCATCTATCTGCGCATCTCTACCCCCATGGGCAGCGTGCTTACTGGTGGTGGGACCTTCAAGTATGAGAACCGGCAACTGGAATACAGCATACGCAAGGACATAGAGTACACTGGCGAGGAGCAGAGCGTGACCGTCTATTGGGACGTGAGCGAGACGCTCAGCGCGGGCACCTACCGTGTGGACATCTTCGCCGACGGGCAGAACATAGGCACGGCTTCCTATACAATCAGCAAGTAGAGGGACGGCGGGGGGCATACAGCCGTTTGCCAGGCAGTGTCGTTAATATCGAACAACCAAATAGAGCATGGGAAAGGGAAAACTGGCGAAGTTTGCCGACATGGCCGCAAATCCTCTGGTGGTGGAATGCCCGTATGCGACTCTGCATGCCGATGGCTTTGACCTGAGGGGACGCTGGAACAGGGATTTTTTCCGCAACGAGCGTCCCCTGGTGCTCGAACTGGGCTGTGGACGGGGCGAATACACCATGGGGCTGGCACGCATGTTCCCCGACAGGAACTACATCGGTGTGGACATCAAGGGGGCGCGCATGTGGACTGGTGCCCAGGAAGCGAGACGAGAAGGCATGGACAATGTCGGTTTCCTGCGCGCCAACATCGAGTTCATCGACCGCTTCTTCGCGCCAGGTGAGGTGAGCGAGGTGTGGCTCACTTTCTCTGACCCCCAGATGAAAAAGGTGTCAAAGCGGCTCACGGGCACCGCTTTCATGCAACGTTACCGTGCTTTCATGCAAGATGGCGGATTGATGCATCTGAAGACCGACAGCAATTTCCTTTATACCTACACGCGCGAGATGCTCTCGGCCAATGGCATCAAGCCCCTGGCCGAGACCCGCAACCTCTATGCCGAGCCATCCGAGGGAATGCTCGCCCTGGCACAGTCAATCCAGACCTATTATGAGAGCATGTGGCGCGCGCGCGGCATCGACATCAAATACCTGTGCTTCAGCCTGCCCCTCCAGGGGGCACTGACAGAGCCTGAGGTGGACATCCCCCTGGACGAATACCGCTCCTACAGCCGGCAGAAACGCTCGAGCCTGGAAGTGGGCAGATGACCGCAGCGGATGCAGGCAAATGGTGGAAGGAAGAGTTGTCCGCTTTCCACTTGCCGCATGTCACGTGTCATTTACACTTGTTACTTCTCATTCAAAAGAAAAAGATGGAACTCTATCCTAAACTGATAATGGACGCACTCGCCACTGTGCGTTACCCCGGTACGGGCAAGAATGTGGTGGAGATGAAGATGGTGGAGGACGACCTGCGCATCGCAGGCATGCACGTCAGTTTCTCGCTGATATTTGACAAGCCCACCGACCCCTTTATGAAGAGCATGGTGAAGGCTTGCGAGGCTGCCATACATGCCTATGTGAGCAAGGACGTGGAGGTTGAAATCAAGACAAAGTCCCTGCAGGCTCCACGTCCCGACCTGCCCGACCTGCTTCCTGGAGTGAAGAACATCATTGCCGTGAGCAGCGGCAAGGGCGGTGTGGGAAAGAGCACAGTGGCCGCCAACCTTGCCGTGGCGCTGGCCCAGATGGGGCTGAAGGTGGGCTTGCTTGACTGCGACATTTTCGGCCCATCCGTGCCTAAGATGTTCCATATGGAAGACGCGCGGCCCTACAGCGAGCGCGTCAACGGACGCGACCTCATCATGCCCATTGAGAAGTATGGCGTGAAGGTGCTTAGCATCGGTTTCTTTGTCAATCCCGACCAGGCTACCCTGTGGCGAGGAGGCATGGCATGCAATGCCCTCAAGCAACTCATTGGCGATGCCAACTGGGGCGACCTTGACTACTTCGTGCTCGACACACCTCCAGGTACATCCGACATCCATCTCACCCTGGTGCAGACTCTTCCCATCACGGGCGCGGTCATTGTGAGCACACCCCAGCAGGTGGCTCTTGCCGATGCGCGCAAGGGAATCAACATGTATCAGAACGACAAGGTCAATGTGCCTATACTGGGACTTGTGGAGAACATGTCGTGGTTTACCCCTGCCCAGCATCCTGACGAGAAGTATTTCCTCTTTGGCCAGGAAGGCGTGAAGCGGCTCTCCGAGGAGATGCAGGTGCCCCTGCTGGGACAGATACCTGTAGTGCAGGACATCTGCCAGAGTGGTGATGACGGCACTCCCGCCGCTCTCGACCCCACGAGCGTAACGGGGCATGCCTTCATGCAGTTTGCTGCCCGCGTGGTGACAGAGACCGACCGCCGAAACACGCAGCTTCCTCCCACCACTATAGTGGGGACGCACAAGTAAGTGCCCCAGGCACAAGCCAGGGGTCACCAAGGCCGATTGTCCAAGTTTGCTTCTTGGGCAAGAAGATGTCTGTTGCCCCAAGCAGGGCGCGATGCTGTGAGTCTCTCCGTGTGGGTGGTGCCCCCTGCCACCAGGCGCGAGTATTCCTTACCCAAGGAACCAACAAGCCTGGCCTCTCGTTGTGGAGGCCAGGCTTGCTGGGTGTGTGGTGGTGCGGGGATTCCGGTGAAGCCTTACCCGATGACCACGCGGGTCCATCCGTGAGTGTCAGGCTCAATGCCGTACTGGATGTCACGCAGCATGTGGTAGAGTTTCGTGCTGATGGGGCCTGGCTGGCCGTCCTTGCTGATGACGTAACTCTTCTTGTTCTCCAGGTCGTCGATGCGCTCGATGGGGGAGATGACGGCTGCGGTGCCACAGGCTCCCGCCTCCTCGAAGGTGGCCAGTTCCTCCTCGGGTATCTGTCTGCGCTCGACCTTCATCCCCAGGTCCAGGGCAAGTTGCATCAGACTCTTGTTTGTGATGGAGGGCAGGATGGAGGTGCTCTTTGGGGTCACATAGGTGTTGTCCTTGATGCCGAAGAAGTTGGCCGCGCCGCACTCGTCGATGTATTTCTTTTCCTTCGCGTCCAGGTAGAACTCGCAACTGTAGCCCATGTCGTGTGCCATCTTGTTGGCCTTGAGGCTGGCAGCGTAGTTTCCTCCCACCTTGTAGGTTCCTGTGCCCAGGGGTGCGCTGCGGTCATACTCGCGGATGATGACGTAGGGATTGGTGGCGAATCCGCCCTTGAAGTACGGCCCCACGGGGGTCACGAATATGACGAACAGATATTCAGAGGCGGGATGCACGCCCACCTGTGGGCTGATGCCTATGAGCAGGGGGCGTATGTAGAGCGTGGCCCCGCTCTCATAGGGCGGGATGAAGCGCTCGTTGAGGCGCACCGCCTTCTCCACCATCTCGATGAACTTCTCGGTGGGCAGTTCCGGCATCAGAATGCCACGGCACGTGCTTTGCAGGCGCGCGGCGTTCTCGTCGGGGCGGAACACACGCACCTTGCCGTCGGGACAGCGGTAGGCTTTCAGTCCCTCGAAGGCTTCCTGGCCGTAGTGGAGGCATGTGGCGGCCATGTGCAGGGGGATGGTCTCCTCGCTGCACACCTCTGTCTCGCCCCACGCGCCATTGCGGTAATAGCAACGCACGTTGTAGTCTGTCTTCATGTAACCAAATGAAAGGTTACTCCAGTCGATTTCTTTCATATCGTTGTCTTTATGTCGTCTTTCGTTGCAGGTTGTAGGCAAATGCCTCACAGATGCGCTGCAAAGTTACTCCTTTTCGTTGACTTCGAGTAGGGAATCGCATCTTTTTTCCGCCTCGTAGAGTTGCTCACGGCACTGCTTGAGCCACTTCTGTGCCTGGCTGAGGTTCTCGGCCATCTGGTCAATGGCAATCTCGCCGTTTTCCATGCGTGCGGCCAGTTGCTCCAACCTGTGCATGGCTTCTTCGTAAGTCAGTTTTTCCTCTTGCATGATGTTACTGTGGATTTGATTTCCCCGTCCAGGGTGATGGTGGTGATGATGTCGCCCGGGTGTATGGAAGTGAGTCGTGTGACAGCCTTGCCCTGGCAAGTGGTGATGGTAAAGCCGCGCTTGAGGAGTGCAGAGGGGTCAGAGGCGCGCAGTCTTTGCTCCAGCAAATCCTGGCGGTGACGCTCCCGTTCGAAGCGTTGGCGCAGCAGGACGTGCAGGTTGGCGCGCATCTGGTCCAGTTTTGCGCGCATGCGGTCGGTGTTCCTGTGTGTGAGCAGAGGCAACAGGGTGGATTGCCTCTCCAGGCGTTGCCGCTCACGCAGCAGCCGCTCGCGGGCGGAGCGGGTGATGCGGCTGTACAGGCTGTCGAGCGTGGCAGCCTCCTGTGCCTGGTGGTCAATGAGGAATGCTGCGGCGGCAGTGGGTGTCTTGACCCGCGTGTGCGCCACATAGTCGAGCACAGTCTCGTCACGCTCGTGCCCGATGCCGGTTATCACGGGCAGTGGAAACTGGGCAATGCACGAGGCCAGCAGGTAGCTGTCGAAGTCGCTCAGATCCCCTGTGGCACCTCCACCGCGTATGATAACCACTGCGTCCCAGCAGTCGGCCTCATCGGCAATGGCCTGAAGCGCGGATGCCACCGTCTCCTCTACCCTGGCTCCCTGCATGACGGCGGGAAAGAGGCGGACGTGGAAGTACAGGCCATAGTCGTTTTGTGCCAACTGGTTGCAGAAGTCGCCATAGCCCGCAGCCCCCTGTGCCGAGACCACAGCGATGCGTGTGAGCAGCCGGGGAAGCGGGAGGGTCTGGTTGTCATGCAGGATGCCGTCGGCCTCCAAGCGCATGATTATCTCGCGCCTGCGCCTTGCCATGTCGCCCAGGGTGAAGTTGGAGTCGGCATCCACGATATTGAGCGCGTAGCCATACTGCTCATGGAAGGTGACCCTCACCAGCAGCCGCACCTTCATGCCTGCGTGCAGCGCCTGCCCCGTGTCGCGCTGGAAGCGCAGCCGCAGCAGATTGTACGTCCTGGCCCAGCAGGTTACCCTGGCACGGGCCAGGATGCGCTTGCCATCCCCCTCCTTCTCGATGAGCTCGCCGTAGAAATGGCCTCCGTAGCCCTGGGAGGCATCGCTCAGTTCGCCCACCACCCAGTACTCCCCGTCCAGGGACTTCTCCAGTACGGAGCGCACCAGGTTGTTGAGTTCGTACAGCGTGTATTCGTTGTTCGTCACGTGTGGGCTGTTGTGTGTGTGGTCAAAGTTCATTCTGTCTGTTTGCTGCCCTGGGCAGAGACAATGCTGGCAGCCCCTGTGGCTGCCAGCATTGTGAGTGTGTGGAGTCTCTTGCTCTGCATGTTTGTCATTGGTGTCCGGGCAGGTCTTGCCGGCTTTCTCACTGTGAAAAACAGCCTTTCTGCTTGCGGTGTATAGGCATCGGGGCCACACCCTGTCGGGGGCAGTCGTCAGCCCAGGAAACTGAGCAGGATGCCTGCGGCGATGGCCGAGCCGATGACACCAGCCACATTGGGCCCCATGGCATGCATGAGCAGGAAGTTGTGGGGGTCGGCTTTCTGTCCCTCTATCTGGCTCACACGTGCGGCCATGGGGACGGCGCTCACGCCGGCCGAACCGATAAGCGGATTGATCTTCTCCTTCAGGAACAGGTTCATCAGCTTGGCCTGCAGCACGCCTCCTGCGCTTCCCACGCCGAAGGCCACGATGCCCACGCACAGGATGCTCAGCGTCTGCCAGTTGAGGAAGGCATCGGCTGTGGCGGTCGCGCCCACGGTGGTACCCAGGAAGATGACCACAATGTTGTTCAACTCATTCTGTGCGGCCTTGCTCAAGCGCTCCACCACACCGCTCTCCTTCATCAGGTTGCCCAGCATGAGACAGCCGATCAGAGTGGCGGCCGAGGGCAGTATGAGCGACACCAGGATAGTAACCGCAATGGGGAAGATGATTTTTTCCTTCTTGCTCACGGTGCGCAGTTGCTTCATGCGTATCATGCGCTCCTTCTTGGTGGTGAGCAGTCGCATGATGGGCGGCTGTATCACAGGCACCAGTGCCATGTAACTGTAGGCGGCCACGGCAATGGGGCCCAGCAGGTGCGGAGCCAGTTTCGTGGTCAGGAAGATGGCGGTCGGGCCGTCGGCTCCGCCGATAATGCCGATGGATGCGGCCTCCTGGGGATTGAACCCGAAGAGGTCCATCTGTGTCACCAGGAAGGTCGCGAAGATCCCCAACTGTGCGGCGGCTCCCAGCAGGAGGCTCTTGGGGTTGGCAATCAGCGGGCCGAAGTCGGTCATCGCCCCCACCCCCAGGAATATGAGGCAGGGGTAGACACCCGCCTTCACGCCTATGTAGAGTATGTCCAGCAGTCCTCCCTCGGCCATCACATGGCGGTAACTGTGATAGTAGGGGCTTTCGGGGTTAAGGAACTCGTTGTTCCACATGTCGGTGTGGAAGAGCCCGGCGCAGGGCAGGTTGGTCAGTATCATCCCAAAGGCGATGGGCAGCAGGAGCAGCGGCTCATATTCCTTCTTGATGGCCAGGTAGAGAAGCACGCAGCCCACACCCAGCATTATCAGGTTTTTCCAGCCGGTACCCACGAAGAGGGAAGTGAATCCCATCTCGTTGTAGAACTTTTCCAGGGCAGTGTCCAGGCTGAATCCAGAGGCCATCATGGGTGTGGCCACCAACAGAAGCAGTGCCATGAGGCACACGGCGCGCAGATGTGTCTTCATATCCTCAGGCCATTTCTATCAGCACGTCACCGCCCTGCACCTGGGCGCCTTTCTCTACTCTGACGGCTTTCACCGTGCCTGCGGTGTCGGCGCAGATGCTGTTCTCCATCTTCATGGCCTCCAGCATCACCACGGTGTCTCCGGCCTTCACGGTGTCTCCGGCCTTCACCAGCACCTGTGTCACTGTGCCGGGCAGTGGAGCCGTGACGCACTTGGAGCCTGCGGCAGGCTGGGGCGTGGGGGGGGGGGCTGGAGCGGCAGCGGGCCTGGCGGCGGGCTTGGCGGCGGTGGCAGAAGCCGTGGCGGGCTGCGTGTCGGCCACAAACTCCACCAGGGTCATTCCCTGGTTCACGCTCTGTCCCTGGCTCACGAGCACGCTCTTCACGGTTCCGTCGGCCTCGGCTGTGATTTCGTTGGCCATCTTCATGGCCTCCATCACCACCAGGGTATCGCCTCTCCTGACCTTCTGGCCGGCCTTCACCTTCACGGCGGTGATGGTGCCTGGCAGCGGGGCCGCCACGCTGGCGGGAGCAGATGCCGCAGGCCGTGCCACTGCGGGCGCGGCCTGTCCTGCCGGGGCGGCGGGTCTTGCCACGGAATGGGCGGGATGCTGGGCTTTCTCGGGTATTTCCACCTGGTATGCCTTTCCGTTGACGGTCACGTTCAGGGTGCCGTCCTCCAGTTCCTCCACGCTTGTGGTGTAGTCCTGGCCACTTATCTTGAACTTGTATTCCTTCATCTTGTTGTGTCTGTTTTAAGAGGTAAATAAATTTAGAGCGTGGGGTTCAGCTCGCTGTGCCAGCCTGTCTCGGTGGGATGCCAGGTGAGCACTCCGCTCTCGATGTCGTGCAGGTCATTCTGGTACAGGTGCACGGCGGTGGCCACTGCGGCCATGTCGGTCTCCGAGGGCTTTCCGCTGTTGCAGCCGCAAGGGTTGCCGTCGGGCTGCCTTGTCGCGGTGGCGGTGGTGCCTTGGTGGCTGTTGATGCGCCCCATCAGTTGCAGCACGAGCACCAGAATGAGCAGTATGCAAAACACGATGCCCACGCTTATGCCGGTCATTAGCCATGCCGTGGGCCAGTCGGTAAGTAATGTCATGTCTCCTTGTTTATATTGTGTACGACGGTTTTACAGGGGGATGTTCCCGTGCTTCTTGGCAGGATTGTGCTGTTTCTTGCCGGCGAGCTGCTCCAGGGCGCGTATGACACGGAAGCGTGTGTTGCGCGGCTCTATCACATCGTCGATGTAGCCATACTTGGCTGCCTGGTACGGTGTGGCGAAGAGCTTGGTGTATTCGTCCTCTTTCTCCTTGATGAAAGCCTTGGCCTCCTCGGTCTTTCCCTCTTCCTTCAGGGCCTTTGCCTCCTTGGCATAGAGCACGCTGGCCGCACCGCTGGCACCCATCACGGCAATTTCGGCAGAGGGCCACGCGTAGTTGATGTCGCCCCGCAGTTGCTTGCAGCTCATCACGATGTGGCTTCCTCCGTATGATTTGCGCAGGGTCACGGTCACCTTGGGCACGGTGGCCTCGCCGTATGCGTAGAGCAGCTTGGCCCCGTGCAGGATGACGGCATTGTACTCCTGCGCCGTGCCGGGCAGGAATCCGGGCACGTCCACGAGGGTCACGAGGGGGATGTTGAAGCAGTCGCAGAAGCGCACAAAGCGCGCGGCCTTGCGGCTTGAGTTGCAGTCAAGCACGCCGGCCAGCTGCTTGGGCTGGTTGGCCACGATGCCCACGCTCTCCCCGTTGAAGCGCGCGAAGCCCACGATGATGTTCTTTGCGAAGTTGGGTTGTACCTCCATGAACTCGCCGTTGTCCACAATCCCGCCGATGACCTCATACATGTCGTAGGGGTGGTTGGGGTTCTCGGGGATAATCTCGTTGAGGCTGTCCTCCAGGCGGTCGATGGGGTCGGTGCACTCCACGCGTGGAGCCTTCTCCAGGTTGTTCTGGGGTATGTAGGTCATCAGTTGCTTGATCATGGCGATGCACTCCTCCTCGGTGGATGCGGTGAAGTGCGTCACGCCCGACTTGCTGCCGTGCACGCTGGCCCCGCCCAGCTGCTCCTGTGTCACCACCTCGCCCAGTACGGCCTTCACGGGGCCGGGGCCTGTGAGGAACATGTACGAGGTGTTCTCGACCATGAAGGTGAAGTCGGTGAGCGCGGGACTGTACACGGCCCCGCCCGCGCATGGGCCCATGATGGCGCTTATCTGCGGGATGACGCCGCTTGAGAGGATGTTGCGCCGGAATATCTCGGCATATCCCGCCAGGGCGTTGATTCCCTCCTGCAGGCGTGCGCCGCCCGAGTCGTTCAGCCCGATGACAGGCGCGCCCACGCGCATGGCGATGTCCATCACCTTGCATATCTTGCTGGCCAGCATCTCGCTCAGTGAGCCCGCGCTCACGGTGAAGTCCTGTGCGAACACATACACGAGCCTGCCCGCGATGGTTCCGCTGCCGGTCACCACTCCGTCGCCCAGGTAGTGCTTCTTCTCCATGCCGAAGTTGGTGCAACGGTGCTGCACGAACATGTCCATCTCCTCAAATGAGCCTTCGTCCAGCAACATGGCTATGCGCTCGCGTGCGGTGTACTTGCCCTTGGCGTGCTGCTTCTCGATGGCCTTCTCGCCACCGCCCATGCGAGCCTTGGCACGGAGTTCCACCAACTCCCTGATCTTTTCTGCTTGTGTACTCATTGTGTACTGATATGTATTTTAGAGTTTGTTTATATCCTCTTGCAAAGTTAGTCAAAAAAAGCATGAGGCATTCTCCTTTTCCTTTCTTTTTTACATCTGGGCTTCCGGCGGGGCTTTTCGTGGCAGGTTCCGCATGAGGCTGTCCTGTGGGTGATGCCTGTGTGTGTGGGCCTGGTGCGGGAGTGTGTGCTTTTCGTGGAAAATGGCCAGTTGTCCTGTGCCGTGCAGGCTGCTGGCACATGCTGGCGGCGAGTCCGCCTGGTGGCAGCCGCATGCGTTGGCTGATGCAGTGCGCTGCGTTGGCGACTGCGGCCGCATGCGTTGGCCGCCCCATGTGCATGCGGTGGTTTGCTCTTGCCCCGTGGGCTGGGGGCTGGGGGCTTTGCCCGCCCGTCCGGTCAGCGCACCGTGATGTGGAAGCAGCCCTGCCTCACCTCGTACTTCACATAGCAGAGGCTGTCGGCGCGCAGGTCTCTCAGCACCTGGCTCAGCACCCACTTCAGCGTGTCGTTGCGCACGGCCCTGCGCTCGGGGCCCCGGGGGTCGTACACCGTGGCGTACCTGTTGTAGGCGATGTCAAAGGTGGTTCCGTAGCGGTGGCAACTTTGCTCGCTGGCGTTCCCGTTGTGGTTTCTGAGCCGTCTCACATCATCCTCGGTGCGCAGTATGCTTGACACGATGACGCGGTGCAGGGGTATCCCCCGCACATACAGGCTGTCCAGGAAACTGCGTCCGATGTTGCGAAGCAGGTCGTGGGCGCGCGGGACCAGATAGGGGATGCTGTGGCTCATGTTCCGGTCCACCGTGAAGTACGGATCGGCTCCCACATACACCAGTTCGGCTTTCCTGTGCTCGGCCTCCTGCCTGTCGGCCACGGGAGGCACGCCCCACCGGGTGGCCGCCGCGATTTGCACGTCCTGCGCGTCAGGGAAGCAGTCCTTGTAGGAATGCACGTTGCCCACCTTGTGCCAGGGGCTGCTCTCACCGTTGGGGTAGTCCGGTGTCGCGTGCAGGCCGGTGACGGCGTGCACAAGAGGCACGGGGGTGGCCTGGGTGTCGGGGGGGAGTGGCTTTTCTGTGTTTTCCTGGTGACCGGTCTCCTGCCGGGGCATGACCGCCGGGTGGCATGCGCGCACCGCCGCAAGTGTGGC
The DNA here is from genome assembly GCA_002316015.1 of Prevotellaceae bacterium UBA1075. Taxonomy (GTDB): domain Bacteria; phylum Bacteroidota; class Bacteroidia; order Bacteroidales; family Bacteroidaceae; genus Physcousia. Next base: position 41,359 of record DCCS01000018.1, on the reverse strand, counting down.
TACAGCCGAGGCGCACAGCGACAGGTATATTTTCTTCTTTAATCTTCTCATGTCGTTTCGGGGCAAAAGTAGCGACATTTCCCATAACGTGCAAGAGGAGGGCGGAAAATCTTCTGCCCCGGAACGGGGCTGCATCCCGGTCGCGCACCCGCATGGAGGCTGGGCGCGAGCTTGACCGCACATGGCGCGGGCGGAGCGTACGCGCCATGCTGGGGGGGTGGCAGTTCCGGGGATGCGTGAGGAGGGCCGCCTGCAGGCAGGGGCGGGCTCCCTTGTCTTGGAACAACAAAGTTAGTCAAATATAAGGGAAAACTCAAATTTGTGCTGTAAATTTGCAGAAGAATAAACGAAACTGGATGATAGAGAAACATATTGCTCTTGAAGACATCGACCCGGTAACATTATACGGGGTAAACAATGCGAACATGCAGATAATAAAGGGGCTTTACCCCAAGTTGCGCATTGCGGCCCGCGGAAATGTCATCCATCTGATGGGCGACGAGTTGGAGATGTGCGCGCTGGAGGAGCATATGCAGAAACTTCAGGAACATATACACAAGTACAACACGCTCACCGAAGAGGATGTGCTGCACATACTGAGGGGGGAGCATACGGGACGGCATGGCGGGGACGATGTGATTGTCTACAGCGTGGCCGGAAAGCCCATCGCGCCGCGCACGCCGGGACAGAAGCGGCTGCTGGACTCCTATGAGCAGAACGACATGGTGCTTGCCACAGGCCCGGCGGGGACAGGCAAGACCTACACGGCCATTGCCCTTGCCGTGCGTGCCCTGAAGAGCAAGCAGGTGCGACGCATCATACTCTCGCGGCCTGCGGTCGAGGCAGGTGAGAAGCTGGGATTCCTGCCCGGGGACATGAAGGACAAGATAGACCCCTACCTGCAGCCACTCTATGATGCCCTGGAGGACATGGTGCCCCCCTTGAGACTGAGGGAGATGATGGAGCAGAACATCATACAGATAGCGCCCCTGGCATTCATGCGTGGACGCACGCTCAACGATGCTGTGGTCATCCTGGACGAGGCACAGAACACCACCGTGGCACAGATCAAGATGTTTCTCACGCGCATGGGCATGCGCACCAAGATGATTGTCACGGGCGACATGACGCAGATTGATCTTCCGGGAAGCGTGCGCTCGGGGCTGGCGGATGCCTTGCAGGTGCTCAATGGCGTTCGCGGCATAGGCTTTGTCCAGATGGACGGGCGTGACATCGTGAGGCACAAGTTGGTGACGCGCATCGTGGAGGCTTACCGCCGCCGCGATGATGAGGCCAAGACCCAAGAACGGAAACAAGAGAATTATTAACTTAACAAACTAAACAAAAATGAAAAGAACATTACTCGCAGCAGTACTCCTTGCTATGGCCCTGGGGCCGCTGGCAGCGGCAGACAGGTATGTCAAACGCGAGGTACGTGGCGTGTGGCTTGCCACGGTGTACAACATCGACTGGCCATCAGTGAAGGGAAGCTCAAACGCCATATTCCGCAAGCAGAAGAGCGAGATGGTGGAGTACCTGGATTCCATGCAGGCCGCAGGGCTCAACTCCGTGTATTTCCAGGTGCGCCCCATGGCCGATGCCCTGTACAAGTCAAGCCTTGAGCCCGTGTCGGCATTCTTCACGGGCACCCGCGGCTCGCGCCTGTACTGGGACCCCCTGGAGTTCGTGGTGGACGAGTGTCACAAGCGGGGCATGGAATGCCACGCGTGGGTCAACCCCTACCGCTGGAAGAAAAAGACGGACAAGGACCATAACACAAGGTATGACAGGGACTTGAAGAAAAGGGGCATGCTCATCTCCTACAATGGCGAGGTCATCTTCAACCCCGCGCTTGCCGCGACCCGCGAGCGTATCGTGGCTGTATGCCGTGAGATGATAGAGGGCTATGACATCGACGGCATCATTTTTGACGATTATTTCTATCCCAGCGGCATGCCCACGTCAAGTGACGCCGAAGACTACAATGACTGGAAGAATTCGGGCACAAGGCTTTCCTTTGGTGACTGGCGCAGGGAGAACATCAACGCCATGGTGGGCGACGTCTATAACATGATACAGGAACTTGACCCCAGCATCAAGTTCGGCATCTCGCCGGCCGGAGCGGCCTGCTCCGACCCCGCAGTGGCCGCAAAGCACGGGGTCGACCCCATACCCAAGGGAAGTGACTGGCAGTACAACGGCATCTTCTCTGACCCCGTGGCGTGGCTCAAGGAGGGCACCATTGACTACATTTCCCCCCAGATTTACTGGAAGACTGACCACAGGACCAACCCCTTCGGCCCCATGACCCAGTGGTGGTCCAAGGTGGCCAAGCAGTTTGGCCGTCATCATTACGCCAGCCACTCGCTCACTTTCCTTCAGTCGAGCAACACCGCCGCCGACTGGAAGGAGGTGGGCAAGCAGGTGCAGTACTCACGGACATATACCAAGACGGCCGCCCCGGGAGCCATCTTCTACTCGGCCTGCGACATCGACGGGAAGAAGGTCGGGGGGCTGGGCGCATGGCTCAAGGCCAACAAGTACATGCACCCCGCGCTCACGCCCGCCATCACCTGGAAGGAGCATGAGGAGCAGGGCACCGTGCAGAACCTTGTCTCGGACGGGAAGCAACTCAAGTGGGACGAGGTGGAGCGCATGCGGTACAGCGTGTACGCCATCCCCGAGGAGAAAAAGGACGAGAACCTGGAGACGAGCACGTCGGGAGGCATCCTGGCCGACTACCTGCTGGGCGTGACCTATACCAACTCCTACCAGATTCCCGAACAGTATGGCCAGGGCTACCAGTTCGCCGTGTGCATACTCGACCGTTATGGAAACGAGTTCACGCCCATGTACATCGACATTGCCGATGTCGTGGAGGAAATCCCTGAGGATGCGGTGCGGATAGACCTGGACGGCTGGACGGTGACCACCAGCATGACCGTGGAACAGCTGCAGGTATATAACACGATGGGGCAACTGATGGAGAGTGCCGGGGACACCAGCGAGCTGGATGTGAGCGGACTGCCCACGGGCATCTATGTGGTGAAGGCCGTAACGGGCAAGCAGACAGCCTCCAAGAAGATATATATAAGATGAGGCAAGCAGAACAGCAAACTGCCTCTTGAAAACAAACATATATAGAATGAAAGCTCTAACCAGAACAGACTTCAACCTGCCGGGGCAGGTGAGCGTGTACCATGGCAAGGTGCGCGATGTGTATGACATCAACGACGACCTGATGGTTATGGTCGCCACCGACCGCATCTCGGCCTTTGATGTGGTGCTGCCCAAGGGCATTCCCTTCAAGGGGCAGGTGCTCAACCAGATCGCCGCCAAGTTCCTCGACGCCACAGCCGACATCGTGCCCAACTGGAAACTGGCCACACCCGACCCCATGGTCACTGTGGGACTCAAGGCGGAGGGCTTCCGCGTGGAGATGATAATCCGGGGTTATCTGACTGGCTCGGCCTGGAGGGAGTACAAAGAAGGATGTCGCATGCTGTGCGGCGTGAGACTGCCCGACGGCATGAGGGAGAACCAGAAGTTCCCCGAGCCCATCATCACCCCCACCACCAAGGCCGAGGAGGGACATGACGAGAACATCAGCCGCGAGGAAATCATTGCGCAGGGCATCGTGAGCCGCGAGGACTACGAGCAGATGGAGCAATATACACGTGCTCTGTTCGCGCGCGGCACCGAGATGGCCGCAGCCAAGGGGCTCATCCTGGTGGACACCAAGTATGAGTTCGGAAAGCGTGACGGCAAGGTGATACTCATCGACGAGATACACACGCCCGACAGCAGCCGCTACTTCTATGCCGAGGGTTATAAGGAGAAGTTTGAGCAGGGACTGCCACAGAGGCAGTTGAGCAAGGAATTCGTGCGCCAGTGGCTCATCGAGCACAACTTTATGAACCAGCCGGGGCAAGTCATGCCCGAAATCACCGATGAGTATGCCCGGAGCGTGTCTGACCGCTACATCGAGCTTTACGAGCATATCGTGGGCGAGAAATTTCACCCTGCTGAAGGCGGGGGAGATATCGCCGCGCGCATTGAGAAGAACGTGACCGACTGGCTCAACCAGTACGGTAAGTGACCACGCGGGGGGACAGGCGGGGCACATGCGTTCGGTGGGACGTGTGCGTCCGGGCTGTTTCCCGCCCACGGCAGACACACTGATGGTATGTACCAGACAGAGACAGTGAGACCCTATGGACAGGGAGACAAACGGCAGCAGGTGGAGCGCATGTTCAACAGCATCGCACATTCCTATGACCTGCTCAACCATAGCCTCTCGCTTGGAATAGACCGCCGCTGGCGGCGCAAGGCCATCGACGCGCTGGGGAAGTTTGCCCCGCAGGAGGTGCTGGACATTGCCACGGGCACCGGCGACCTGGCCATCATGCAGGCCCGGCGCAATCATCCCCGCCGCATAGTGGGGGCCGACATCAGCGAGGGCATGATGCAGGTGGCACGCCGGAAAGTAAAGGAGGCTGGACTGGAGGATATCATCACCTTCCAGAGAGAGGACTGCACCCGCATGTCGTTTCCCGACAATTCCTTTGACGCAGTCACTTCCTCCTATGGAGTGCGCAACTTCAGCGACCTTGACGCCGGCTTGCGCGAGATGTGCAGGGTGCTGCGCCCCAGCGGTCATCTGCTCATCGTGGAACTGAGCACGCCTGCGCATTTTCCCATGAAGCAACTCTTTGGCCTCTATGCCCATGTGGTGATGCCTGTCCTTGGACGGATTATCAGCCGTGACGGGAGTGCCTACACCTACCTGCCCACCAGCATGGAGGCGTTTCCCCAAGCCGAGGAGATGGAGCGGATACTCCGCAAGAACGGGTTCTCCAGCGTGCGCTGGGAACGGTTCTGCGGCGGCATCAGTACCATGTACCTGGCCACGAAGTAAAAACGAGACGAAGTCTATGGACAAATATGGAATAATAGGTTACCCCCTGGGGCACAGTTTCAGCCGTGCCTTCTTCACCGAGAAGTTCCGGCGCGAGCATATTGACGCCCAGTATGTCAATTTCGAGATACCCTCGGCCGACCTGCTTCCTGGTATCATCCGGGACAATCCCGACCTGCGCGGGCTCAATGTGACCCTGCCGCACAAGGAGGCTGTCATCCCCATGCTCGATGAGTTGAGCGACGAGGCCAGGGAGATAGGCGCAGTCAATGTGATACGGGTGCGCGGGAGCAGGCTGAAGGGCTTCAACAGCGACATCATAGGGTTTGTGGACAGCATACGGCCGCTCCTGCAGCCGTGGCACCGACACGCGCTGGTGCTCGGAACAGGCGGCGCGAGCCGTGCCATCAGGGTAGGGCTTGAGAGGCTTGGGCTTGACTGGACATACGTGAGCCGCACGCCCGCTCCAAGTCGCCTTACCTATGCCGACCTCACACCCGAGGTGATGGGCCACTACCAGGTGGTGGTGAACTGTACGCCGCTGGGCATGTTCCCTCGGGTGGACGCCTGTCCCGATATCCCCTATCATCTGCTCACGGACAGGCATCTGCTCTATGACCTCGTGTATAATCCCCAGGAGACCCTCTTCCTCAAGCGTGGCGCGTGGCGCGGAGCCATGGTGAAGAACGGACTGGAGATGCTGCACCTGCAGGCCTTGGCCAGCTGGCGGTTCTGGAACGGATGACAGGCGTGTGCCCACGCTGTCCGCTGTTGGCGAGCCAGCATGGCTGTGGAGCGGTGCTCGCATGGACAAGTGCCCGTGTGAGCTGTACGCCCCTCAGCCGCATGCAGTTCCTGTGCTCGCACAGACCGCTTTCTACAATATGCTTATGATGTCATCTGCTATCTGAGTGTCCAGCAGGTGGTTGTCGGCAAGCAGTTGCTGCTGGTCGAAGCGGTCGTAGAGCCCTTTTTTGATACCGCCCACCAGCACTTTCATGTCCGTGGTGCCATAAAACGAGGCAATACGCTCACCGAAGCCTCCGTCCTTACAGCCGTCCTCCAGAGTCACCACCAGGCTGTGGTTGTCCTTCAGGCTGTACAGCGTCGATGCGTCCACCCCGTTCAGATAGCGCGGGTTGACCAGTGTCGCGTCGATGCCTTTCTCGCTGAGCAATCTGGCTACCCGCTCGCCCTTCTGGTAGAATGAGCCAGCGGCGATGATGGCCACCTGGGAGCCGGCGTGTGTCACCAGGTAGCTGGGCTCGTAAGAATAGGTGGTGTCGACAGGCATGTCCGTGTGGTTGACCCCATTGCTGGGCACGCGTATGGCGATGGGCTTCTTGTCCTGTACGATGGACCAGCGCAGCATGGCAAAATATTCCTCGCAGGTGGTGGGTGCCAGGTAGATGAGGCCAGGGATGCTGCACAGCATGGGGATATCGAACAGGCAGATGTGCGTGATGTCGTTCATCGTGCCCGAGCCTCCCCACATCACATTGATGACAGCAGGATTGGAGTTGATGCACAAGTCCTGGGCAATCTGGTCATAGGCGCGCTGGATAAAGGTGCTGTACACAGTCCACACCGGGTGCAGTCCGCCCTTGGCCATTCCCGAAATCATGGCGGCAGCCTGTTCCTCGGCAATGCCCATGTCAATGTGCTGCTTGCCGGCCTTTTTGCGCTTCTCTGGAGTGAAACCGGCGGCCGAAGGGGTTCCTGCTGTCACGGCGATGAGAGTTTTGTCCTGCTGCATCTCCCGTAGCATCCAGTCGGAATAGAGTTGCTCGTAAGTCTCCACAGCGGGTGACTGCGGCCGGCTTCCATCCTTGATGTTGAAGGGCATGCCCCAGTGCCAGGCTTCCTTGTCGGCCACAGCAGGTGCGAAGCCATGCCCCTTCTCGGTGTGGATGTGCACGACAGTGGGCTTGTCGGTGCCCTTTACACTCTCGAAGACCTTGATGAGTTTCTCCAGGTCGTTGCCTTCTTCCAGGTACTTGTACTCGAATCCCCACGCCTTGAACCAGTTGTGGGCGCATTCTCCATGGCTTTCCCTCAGGGCGCGCAGGTTCTTGTAGATGCCTCCGTGGTCCTCGGCGATGGACATCTCGTTGTCGTTGAGCACGATGATGATGCCCGTTCCCAGTTCTGATGCTTCGTCCAGTCCTTCGAAAGCCTCGCCGCCCGAAAGCGATCCGTCACCTATGATGGCGATGATGTTCTCGTGCGTGCCCTTTATGTCACGTGCCTTCTGGAGTCCTGTGGCCAGGCTGATGGAGGTGGATGTGTGCCCCACCTCGAAGTTGTCATACTCGGGGCATTCGGTGGGCGAGGAGTATCCGCTGATGGCATTCATGTCGTCCACGTTGCCCAGGAAGCCCGATGCTCGCCCTGTGAGTACTTTGTGCGGATAGCACTGGTGGCTCACGTCGAACACAAACTTGTCCCTGGGCGCGTCGAACACAAAGTGCAATGCCACGGTGGCCTCCACAAATCCCAGGTTGGGGCCAATGTGCCCACCATGCTTGCTCACGCGGTTCAGAACGGCCTGTCGTGTCTCGTCGGCGACAGTCTGGAGCGCCTTCAAATCCAGTCCCTTCAAGTCGGCTGGTGACTTGATCTTCTCTATGTACATCTTCTTTTGCTTTTTGACAAGGCAAAGGTACGCATTTTTGTGCACATAGCGGATTACCCAAAAATCGGAAGAAGTTACCCTTGGTTGGCAATCCCAAGCCCGCCTCATTCTTTTCCCACGCTGTCGCTCCTCCCGTGACATGGTTGCCGCCGGGGTGCGCCTCATGCTGTTTCCGTGTACCTGGCGCGCTGCGGCAATTATGCCAGTACCTGTTGGGGATGGGAATAGGGCACTGCGGGCATTGGTGTCGCGGAAATGCCGGCAGGTTCGGGACTGACAGCATAGCGTTGGAGGCGTGTCTCAGCAATGAGAACGTCTCAGAACCTCAGCCTGACATCCGCGCCCAGTTGGATGGGTGCACCTTTCTGACTGAAACCACGGTTCATGCTCTCGAAGTAGAAGGAGCGGTAATGCTGGTTGGTCAGGTTCTTGCCCCATAGGCTCAGGTCTGCCTTCCTGTGCGATAGCGTGAGGCGAGCGTCCAGTGTGCCATAGAAAGGCTCGCTCACATGGTTGTCCTCGGTCCAGTAGATTCTGCCCCGCCCGTTCCAGTCGGCTTGCAGGGTGATGCGCCGCAGCCATCGTTTTGT